>CABIXY010000003.1:612456-736618 GCA_902362805.1 Eubacteriaceae bacterium
GGTTTCAACATCGGCAGTCGTTGTCTTGTCCCCAGGGTTGCTGGTTACGTTGTCATCCGGTGTTGGAGTCGGAGTCGGTGTTGGGACATATGGTGGGTTATAACTTACCTTGCCTGTATCATCCTGGCTGTAATTGCTGTCAGGGAAATAACTTGAAACATCAGCTTTCGCTGCTCCCTTTGTAAAAGTTCCTCCTCTAACAACAACTTTTTTCTCACCATTACCATATGCTCCATCTGTTGTTCCAATATAAAACACCTCTTCTGAATCAGCCGCTACAAATGTTCCATTGTAGATGTTGCAATCTAATTTAGTGTTTTTATAAGGCATAGAAAGTGCAAATTTGCCCTTAAACGTTCCTCCATAGATGTTTAAAGTGCCATCACAAGCTGCATAAATTGGCGAAGCAAAATTGTTGTACGTCGGTGGATTGCTCGGCATAAATGTACTTTCATATGTACCGCCATAAACGATAAATTCTGCTGTCGCAGTATAATTATTTGCACCTAATGTCGCCATATAAGTTTTAATATTTGGACCAGCTGCACTGTCTTTGTCACCAAGTACAACTTTTCCGCCCTTACTAGCATAAATTCCGTAAAGTCCCGAGTCAGCGGTAGTTGAAGTATATGCTGTAATTGAGCCATTCTTCATTGTAAAGTTTGCATCAGCACCGTCTACGGAAACCATTACTTTAGAATCCAATTTTCCAGTATCTGTTTCTGTACATATGAACGAACCATTTTCAACTAAAGTACTGCCTTTTGTTGTAATAATTTGGTAAGTTGCAGTCTCATAAGTTCCGTCTTTGACATTGAGGGTTCCTCCTGTCTCAACTAAAAACAGCCCGGCACAGTATCTAATCTGATCAACATTTAAGGTATTTCTAATATCCTCAGTCCATTCAGATATGGATTTAATCTTGCCAGAACCTGCAACAGTTAACTTACCATTTACAGTGATAGCTGCTTTATACGCAACATCTCTACCCTTGCTATCCTTCTTAACATCCTCTCTGCCTGGTGCAACATTCGTAGTTAATGTTTTACCTGCCAAGTTTAAAGTGATGTCTTTGTTTGCTGGAATACTGATTTGTTCATCCAGAGTAATATCCTCACCAAGTGTAATTGTAGTCGGTGATTCAGTCGCTGCTGCTACCGCGTCTTGCAGTTCATCTGCTGTAGTAACAGTGACATCATCCGCAAATGCCATCATCGGCATGTAACACATGACCATAATCAATGACATCAACACAACTGCGGTTTTTTTCATTTTTGTTTTCATCCCCTCGTTTCCTTTCTTATTTAAATAAGATTTATTCCGCTAGGAAAATTCCTCACAGAATAGGTTTATTCTGTCCCATTTCGGACACGCACCCACACGCAAAATTTAGCTGCCTTGCACACAGATGCTTACATATATATTATACCCCCCCCCCGCACATTTTTGACTATGGTCAATTATCTGACTATGGACCTCCTCTATACCGACGATATCTTTTTAAACAGAGGCGGGTGTGGGGGTATTTTGCCAGCATGCAAACCATAACGGAAAGCGAGAGGCTTGTTGCAATAGAAAAAGATGGCATCTCTGCCATCTCTCATTCTCACTCTATTTTCTGACCATGCAGCCTTTCTTGTAAAAACACACGCCGTATTTTAGGATCGGGCCGTATCCGTCTTTCCGCAGCTCCGCCTCGTAGTCCTTTTCTTCAATTTGCTGCAGTGCCTCCCTGCATAGACCTTCCATTTGATCAAAGGCTTTCGCCACTTTCAGTTCCAAAATCACCGCTTTTCCGCAGAATTTATTCTCCCGCAGGATGATATCCGCACGTCCCTCTCCGCTCTCACGGTTTGACAGGACGGTAAAGCCTTTGATGCCTTTTAAGAGCCCTGCGAGGAAGCCATGGTAATAATTTTCCCCATAGTCAAAGAAGCTGATCGTGTCAAGAAGCTGCTCAGACACAAATGCACCAAAGGCATCACAGTCCCCAGTTTCGATGGATCTAGTCAAAGCATCCATATTGGTCATTGCAAGTTTCTTTTTTGACCATTCCAAAATGGAGTCTTCATAAATCGCTGCGATTTCCTCATTGGGAATCGCTAAAAAAAGGTATCGCTTTCGTCCATCAAGCCTTTGACCGCACTGTTTCAAATAACCGGTAAAAGACAAAAAGTTCCACAGGTTATCCCGCGACTCATGGATATCACCGTAAGTGATATCTTCATGTACCGGTTTCTCAATAATCCTGCCTTCAATGAGCATCTCTAATTCCCGTCTGGTTTCTGTGTCTGCTTCTTCCACCAGTTCTCGGACGATGCTGTTTGATGACGTATTTGACCAGTATGCTTGTAGCATCTTCCCTTTATCGTCCACATAGTTGAGGATGCTCCACGGGTTATATATTTCAGAATCTCCAAAGAGGTATCCATTGTACCATCTCCTGACCTCTTTCCTCTTTTGACCCAGATCGTAGTCACGCAGCAACGTGTCCACCTCTTCCTGTGTAAAACCAAAAGCGTTTCCGTATTGTTCGTTTAACACGGAATAGATCTTCAGATTGTTCAGCCCTGTAAAAATGCTCTCTTTGCTGATCCGCAGACACCCGGTAATCACGGCAAACTCCAGTGCCGGATTCGACTTCAGCGCCGATTCAAAAACTGAACAAATGAACTGGATCATCTCTTCATAAAATTCTTCGAAATACGCATTTTCCAATGGCACGTCATACTCATCGATGAGGATGATGGCATTCTTCCCGTGATAGACCGCGAGGCATTTTGATAGAAACTCCAGCCCTTTGGCATACTCTATGGGCTCGGCTTCCTTACGGAGGAAACGTTCAAATAGTCTGCTGTCTTCTGCCTGTAAAACGTCTCTGTCGAGGATGTATCGATGCCGGTCAAATTCTTTAACCATCTCGTCGATTATGCTTTGATAGGCCATATCAAAGGTCGGCTGTTTTGCCGATTTCAAGGACAGGCTGATGACCGGGTACTGCTGCTGATGGCGCAGATACCTCCCCCCACAGCTGCTAATCTCCAGCCCGTCAAAAAGATAACTGTTGTCAATCTGCTCCCATCCACTGTCTATCTCCTTCTCGAAGAACCTGCGGACCATGCTCAGATTCAGAGTTTTCCCGAAGCGCCGCGGTCTGGTGAACAGGCTGACCTTTGCCCCGGAATCGAGCAGGTCTCTGATCATCATGGTCTTGTCGATATAATATAGATTCTTATCAATAATTTCCTTGATGTCCTCGTATCCAATTGGCACGGCTTTTTTCATCGGCTAACTCTCCTCCCGTCATTCTAAGTATAGTATACGTCAAAGTTTCAAAATACACAACAAAAACACCAGCATAAAAGGCTTCGACCATGTCCAGGATACTGTCGCAATACAATTTTACCCGTCATTTCATCAAAAAAGGCCAATAACACCTAAATTTCTTGACTGTTGAGGAGCCGTAACGGCATCCCGAGCAAGAGAGGCAACCAAGTTTCAACGGATACAGCCTTTGCGGTTAGGATACTCCCTTTGCAGCTCACAATTTTTTAGGTGTTTTTCGCATTTTTTGAGCAAATAGGGGTTAAATGTTACTCACTTGTTTCTGATAAAAACCCGCGGAATTGATTTCCGCGGGTTCTGTCAGCATTGTTATATGTTATTTTGCAGTTCTGATTGCTTTGGTTGACCACTTGGTGAATACCTTGTCTCCATCGATGGTCCTGACACCACGAACCTTGTAGTAATATCTGGTTCCCTTCTTCAGAGCCTTGGTGTTCTTGTAGCTCTTCTGGGTTCCTGTCTTTGTGGTGTAGAAAGCCTTGGTTCCATATCCGCTGTTCTTCTTTGTGGATCTGAACACCTGGAAATAGTCCACCTTGTAGCCGTAGCTCTTCTTCCACTTGATGGTGATGGAGCCCTTCTTCGCAGTTGAAGATGCCTTGAGTGTCGTAGCCTTCACGCCTGCCTTGAGCTTGTCATTTTTTGCCTTCTCCTGCTCTGCGATGACCTTGTCAGCCTCTTCTGCTGTCATGACTGCATAGGTTGAGAAATGTCCCGTTGTGAAGGTGTAGGTGCCGTCGGCGTTCTTCTTGCCTTCCATCTTGACATAGTTGCCCTTTTCGTCGATGTAGACGCATACGACCTCCTTGTCCTTCAGGGCTGCCGGAAGCGCTACTGTGACTTTCGCATTGCCGCCCTTGAAGTCGGTGACGTTTCCATTCTCAGTGACGATCTTCAGCTCAACCTGTACCTGGCTGTCGTCTTCTTTTACTTTCTCAACGACGATGGATACAGTGCCCGTGGTGGCTTTTTCTGCCACTGCTTCTGCCGCCTTCTGATCCAGTACCACTTCCGCAGCGTCTGTCTTGATGACCACGTCTGCATCGGTCTTCTCTACCAGGGCCTTGACCGTCTCAGCTGGAAGCTTTACTTCTGCTGCCTTGGCATCTCCCTTTGTCGTCGCATCGATGATGACTTCTTCAGACTTGTTCTCAACGGCTTTGTCAACAATCTTGTCAGCTGTTGTCTTGTCCACCGTGGCAGTCGCTTTGCCGTCTGTACCTGTTGAGGTTTCAACATCGGCAGTCGTTGTCTTGTCCCCAGGGTTGCTGGTTACGTTGTCATCCGGTGTTGGAGTCGGAGTCGGCGTTGGGACGTATATTTCACTTACTACATATTTTCCATCAGACAACGGAGCTGTATATCCTGAGGCAACATAAGCTGCTGGATCTGAAGAGAATGTTCCACCTGTAATTGTAGGATCACATGGATATGAATCATTAACTGCTATGCTGCCAATAAAGTCTCCTCCGGAAATCGCAAGTTTGCCTCCTTTTTGGGTGCCAACACCGTAAGCAAATAAACTGCCAGTACCATTATAGGCTGTAAAGGTTCCTCCACTGATTGTAAATTGACCATTATCTGCGACCTCATCAAGATAGCCGTTTGCAATTACTCCAGAAGCGTCTTCGTTAGATATTGTAAAGGTTCCTCCTTTAATTGAAGCCGTATTCCAGTTCAGAATGGTCGGTCCGCTCGTATTTGAGAATGTACCATTCTCAATAACAAGAGTACCATAGTCATCATTTTTTACGGTGTTCATTCCGCCACTTAATGTACCATTTTTAATTGTTAACTTACACGGAGCCTCACCATAGTGAGTTTCCCCACTACCTGCAAATCCGTTGTCAATTCCACTTGATCCTGCGTGATTTTGCTGGATTGTTGCACCATCAATGGTCATTGTTCCAATATTTTTTATAACGTACCATGTATTTCCAGTGAACGTTCCTCCAGTAAGGGTCGCAACTCCAGTATTATCATTAAAGATTGTTGCTTTTCCCCCAATGTTATTAATTATGTTGCCAGTGCCTTTCACAGTCAAAATTCCCTGATTAGTAATCGTGTGATTTGAACTACCTGTAATGCTATTCCCATTTAAATTAATGCTTACAGTTTGCTCCGGTGCAATAGCAATATCCTCTGTTACATTTTTCAGCAACACAACTTCACCACCAGCATTTACCGCTTCCTGCAGCGTATCATAATGAGTGGTTACATCTCCCGCTGTAATTGCAGCGACGTGATTGCAAGTTTCATCACCAGCACACTCTGTCGTACTATCTGCAAACGCCATCATAGGCATGTAGCACATGACCATGATCAGCGACATCAGCATGACCGCTGCTTTTTTCATTTTTGTTTTCATCCCCTCGTTTCCTTTCTTTATAAATAAAAATTTCCACACAACATTTGTTGTGCATTAGCTACTAAGAAGCTGAATATTATTTGGCGACAGAAAGCTAGCTGCAGGATCCATAATCCTACCTCCTATCATAATTTTCAGTCATCTCTCTTCTACATTATAGTCGTTTTATCGACCATAGTCAAGGAGTTGAAATCCAAATATACTTTTTATATAGGGAGTAAGAGACAGGAGGTCGCATGATTACATATAAACCATTTTGGGAGACTCTGAAGAAAAAAAGCGTCAGCACTTATGCGCTCATCAACAAGCATGGGGTTAGCAGTTCTACCATTAATCGGCTGCGTCACGATGAACCTCTCAGCACTATGACGATCAATGATCTCTGCATGTTTCTGCACTGTGACGTCGGTGATATCCTGTGTTATATCCCTGATGAGGAGGCAGAACAAGATCACTCAGCCTGATCTTCAAAAATAAAAATTGCATTTTAAAAGGCCGGCAGTTTCATCTGCCGGCCTCTATTTCTATCTTTTATTTTGCTGTTCTATCTATCTTTGCTGACCATTTGGTATAGATTTTCTTTCCATCTATACACCTGCAGCCTCTGACTTTGTAATAATAGCGGACGCCCTTTTTCAGTGCTTTCGTGTTCTTGTAAGACCGCGACTTGGTGGTTTTCATCAGTTTATATCCGCTGTTCTTCTTGATTGAACGCCATACCTGGTAGCCGTCCACTTTGTATACAGAGCGGGACTTCTTCCAAGTCGAGGTGATGGAACCCTTTTTCGCCTTGCTTCTCAGACTGACTATCTTTATCTTCTGCACGCCTGCCTTGGCTTTGGCTCCCCAGTATGGGAGGTTATCAAAACGGTCGGTATTGTAGCTCAGCCAGCCATCTTTTATTTTACTCTCAATTGCTGCAATCTTGCCGCTGTCATATACGTACTCTGCAGTAGCTTCTGTCTGCATCCTTACGCTGACTTCCACCTGTCCTCCATCAAAATAGTTGATAGCTGCTTCGCCGCTGGTCATTTTGATTTCTACGATAAAAGCTTCGCCATTTTTTTTCGAAACTTTTACACCCGACGTTCCTGCAAAATCCTTTTTTGCAGTCAGAAGAATCGTCTCACCCTTTGCTTGTCCTTTGATGGCCCTAATGGCTTTCTTATCAAAAGTAATGATAAAGTCCCTGGTCTGATAGGTAAGCCCGCTTGTGCCCGCCTCCATCATAGCGTCTGCCACTTTGGCTGGCAGAGAAATCTCCGCAGTATCGGCCTTTGACGCAGTGCTCTTCGGTTGTGCGTCAATCACCACATTAGCACTCTTACTCTTTTCTATGGCAGCAATCAGCCTATCTGCGTCGCCGTCACTGATGAAAACGGATTCTACGCCGTCTTTGATGGTGCTGTCCTGATGCAGCGTCGTCTTCTCCCCATCACTGGTTACGGGATTTTTCTCTCCCGGTCTGTACGGCGGCACATCAGTCGGCGTGTCCTTTGGTTCATAGGCAATTGCATAGGTAGAAAACTTATCTGTATTAAAGGTCAACGTATGTGCCGATGAATCGTGCTGCGACGCAATGATTTCAGCGGCATTGTCATGTACTCTGATAACTTTGTAATCGCTTCCATTTCGCATGCTTTGCGGAATCGTCAGCGTTATGGCGATCGGTTTTGCTGCATCAGTCACCGTTTCCGTTGTCGGACTATCCGTATTTTTAGTTATTGTTTTTTTCAATTGGATATTCAAATAGACACCGATTTTTTGGCTCGCAGCAAGCTTCGAATCAACCAGGTTCTTATCAGCTGAATTCGATTTTTCTTCAATCGACAGAGTTACGTCTATTTTAGTAATGGTGCTATCCATTCTTTCGCTTTCGGTTACTGCGCCGTCAATCAGGTTTTCTTCTGGAACCGTTACCTCGGGTGCACCTTGCTGACTCTCAACCTTGGCATTGATACCGCCAAATCCAGATAATTTAGTTCCGCTGTCAAAAGTGCCTCCGCCGCTGATTGCAGCGCCACCTTTTCCTGGCTCTCCGCTTCCCCCGTCTACAATATTACCTCCGTTACCACCGATAATGGTTCCATTGCCGTCGATTGTCCCGCTTTGATTTGCACCGACGCCACCGTTACCGCCATTTTTATCACCTGTGCCATTTCCGCCGTTGCCCCCGGTAACAGTGCCATTGACCGTCGTACTGCCGCTGTCTGTAGAAATACCAGCGCCACCGTTACCGCCTGCAGAGGTCTTGTCTCCGTTGCCACCGTTGCCCCCGATGACAATGCCACCGGTTTCTACATTGATAGTTCCGCTTTCTACTTTTGCGCCAGTCCCACCGTTGCTGCCGGCAGCTGTTCCGCTGCCGCCGACTATTTTTCCGCCATTGGTGATGCTGATATTGCCGTTTCCACTCATGTTCGCGCCGCTTCCGCCAGCGCTATTACCTGCACCATTTCCTCCGACGAGAATTGCTCCATCTGCAACAACAACGCTGCCGCTGCCACTGACCGCATTGCCTCCATCGCCATTGCCTGTGCCATTTCCGCCGTTAATGCTGCCGCCGCCAGTAATGGTTACTTTCATTCCGCCGTTCACAGCAATCGTGTCTTTTCCTGCACCGCTGCCAGGTTTCATAGTGATGTTCTTTGTATTCAGATCAATGACAACCTCCTTCTCACCTGTCAAAGTCTCGTCTATCGTAACGGTATCGTCCAGCTCCATGTCTTTATTGACGACAATTGTATGATTCACATCGTCAAAGGTCACGTTGCCTTGACCAAATAATTTATCCAATTTTTCTTGTGGTGTCTCTCCCGCAGGAGGAACATCGCTATCTAGTCCGCCGGAGATTTCCCCCTTCTCATTAATAGTGATCGTCTTTGTCACTGCAGAGGACGCTGCCCCGCTGGAATTGACAACCCAGAAATGAAGGTCGTAACTGCCAGCCGCAAGATTGGAAAGATCCAGCACTTCGCTGATAGAATCCTTTTCTTTTCCAGGGATAAAATCCCCCAGTTTGACGGCCTCGCCGCCGCTGACGTCATAATAAAGGCTTGCTGTCACTCCGTCAACATGGGTGATCTTTGCCGCCACATTGACGCTGAGGTCTTGTTGATCGGCCGCAAGGGTCAGACTGATCGGAGAAACATCACCATCGTCTGTCTCCCACGCAGGTGGGTCTGACTTTTCCCCTACGCCCAAAATAACAGAATAGGTTTTGCTCTCTCCTGCGTTTAGATTGATATTCTGCCAGGAAAAGGCCATGCCGCTGTCTGTTCCAGAGAGTTTAGTAAAAATGCCGCCGGTTTTGCTGTAGGTGCCGCTGCTGCTCTTAGTCCCTTCAGTTAGCTGGTCAAAACAGTTCCCGCTTCTGTCAGAATAGTTGCCAAACCAATAGGTATCCACCGGGGTAACGCCCCCTGCATTGGCAAAGTAAAGATTGAACTGGGCATTATATGTCGAATTGCTTTCATTCGCATTATCATCCACCATTTTCAGGCCGATGACCTTTTCATCGGCATCCTGTATGGCCTCCACAGCAGCTCCATCATTATTGCCAATCTGTACATCTGCATGTACAGCCAGTTTCCCATCTGTAATCGCAGAGTCTTTCGCTGTTACAGTATAGGAAAGTTTTACATAACGCCCGTCGTTGATAAAGGACGCCTCTGCGGTGACATTGCCCTCTGGTATGCTTTTGACTTCATAACCGCGGCTGCTATATGTCGTCTGGATCCAATCGTCCTTGTAAAAACCTTTTACGTCAATGGAGTTTGAACTATTTTTATACGCCATGAGGCCATTGCCATCAGTAGTATAACCTGCAGGAGTCTGAATGTTGCCAGAGGTTACATTCTCTGCAGCAAACCCCACCGCAGGAATCAAGGTGACAATCATACACAAGGAAAGGGTCATAACCAGCAATTTCTGCGCCGCCTTTCCCTTCTGCATGCGCCAAGGGCGCTTCACTTTGGCACTCATATTTTTTCTTAATTTATCCATTACTTCTTCCCCACTTTCTCAATTCAGGATGATAACGACGGCATTCTTGTATTAATCTAGCACAAAAAATACCTATTCGAATCAAAAATGTGAAATCGGTAATTTATTTCGGGGAATTTGTTCAATTGAGTCCAATCGCACGAGGCGCCGCTTCTCTCAATCAGGCAAAAACAACAAAACGGCAGGAATACCTGCCGTTGTCATTGTTAACTCTTAATAGTCTAAATCTTCTTCTGCCCAATCGTCAGTTGACCATTCTTCGTCTGGCCAGTCTTCGTTGACAAAGATTTTCTTCATAATTCTATCCATGCCGATGACAAGGGTCGTTCCGGCAACAAAGCCAACACCCAAAATGGCCAATGCCGCTTTTGCTGCAGTTGAAGGCCCCTGGTTTCTGCCTTTGTCCGCCTTGTTCGGCTGTAATTTGTTATCTTTACATTTTCCCATTTCCACTTCCTCCTTAATGGTTCTCGCCCCAATTTCTGAAAGAAATTGCCGGGGAGACCTTATGCTGAAACGTCCCAGCTTTAGCTGGTCTGACGTTTGTCGTATAATGGTTCTTGATACATATTATTTATATGACCTGGTATTGATATACTCTACAATTAAATTTGCAGCCTGTTCTTCTGATATGTAGCTGCTATTAATCGCCAGGTTATAATTTGAAAAATGACCCCATTTTTGACAAGTGTGATAGTTGTAATAATTTGCCCTCGCCTTATCATAGGTCAATACGGTTTCTTTTGCCTTTTCCTCCGGAATGCCATAAGTGTCTATACAGCGTTTGATACGGTCCTCCAGTTCTGCATAAATGAAAATATTGGTGACACCCGGCATATCCTTGAGGATATAATCCGCACATCTGCCGACGATAACCCCTTCTCCCGTATCTCCAATCTGGTTGATGACATCAAACTGGGTAATAAACAATTTCTCGTTGACCGAAACCGGTTCGCTCATCATGCCTTCACCAAAATTCATAGCCGAAGACAGACTGTAGGAGAAACTGCTCTTTGCTCGCAGCTCCGCCGTCTCTACGATTTCTCTAGACAGCCCGCTCTTCTCTACGGCCATATCGATTATTTCTTTATCATAAAATGGAACACCCAGCTTCTCGGCAATGAGGCGTCCGACGATTCTTCCGCCACTGCCATACTCTCTGCTTATTGTAACTAGCTTCTTCATAAAAACACCCTTTCTATTTTTTCTCTGACCTTTCCCCTTATGAATATTATATATCAAAATGCGCCTAAAGTGAATGGAAATTATGTTAAAATATTTTGGAAATCAAAAATAAAAACCGCCGTCACCGGTATCTAATAGATAAGTAGACAAAAAGGAGGCGCATATGACAAAGGAAGAATTTGCTCTTCACATAGAAGAAATCAAGTACAAACTATATCGAACGGCTCTTTTGTATCTCGGTAACGAAACTCTGGCAGTCGACGCCGTAGATGAGTCTGTATACAAAGCACTTTGTTCACTGAGGAAACTGCGGCAGCCAGAATACTTTGACACCTGGATGATCAGAATTTTGATCAACGAATGTTATAAAGAATTGAAACGGCAAAAACAACGCGGCAGTTTCGAGGAGTTTCCCGAAACTGCAGAAGAAGATTTTGATGGTTTGCCGCTGAAAGAAGCCATCGCGAAACTGCCGAAGGAACTGAAGGAAGTCATTATTTTAAGATATTTTTCAGGCTATACCTTGGTGGAGACTGCATCGATTTTGAAGATCCCCCAGGGAACGACAGCCAGTCGTCAGCGCCGCGCATTGTCGCTGCTCAGATTGGAATTAGAAGAGGAGGTAGCAGAATGAATCGCAGAGAAGAATATGTAAAGCTGCTGCGAGAATTAGAACAGCCAGTCCCAGCCTTGGATGATACTGTGCAGAGAGCTGCAGCAAAGCGAAAAAAGAGGAACTGGGTAGTAAAGCCGCTGACCAGTTTTGCCGTCCTATGTCTGACCTTCGTGCTGGCAGTCAACCTCAGCGCTCCAATCGCAGATGCCTGCTCCAGGATTCCTCTTCTGAAAGACCTGGTCAAAGCTGTAACCTTCTCCAACTCCCTCACCGATGCGGTAGACAACGAGTATGTGCAGCCGATCAATTTGAAAGAGAGCAAAAACGGTATCACTGTTTCAGTGGATTATCTGATTGTCGACCAGAAGCAGGTCAATATCTTCTTTCGGGTCGATGCAGAAAACTACAGTCATCTGGCCATAGATCCAAAGATCACAAAGGCTGATGGCGGCTTCCTCCCCTGCTCCTATTCGCTCAATGACTGGGACGCTGAAAATGGAGAGCTGCAGAGTATGACTGTCGATTTTGTGAATGAAGATGTTCCAGACTCTATGGAGATGGTCTTTCAGATTTACGACGAATATTCCGGCGAGAAAGTCATAGAAGAAGATCCGGATTTTCCAGAGATTACTGAAAATCCAAATACCTATATTGCAACATTTTCCTTACCACTCAGTTTTGATCCGGACTTTATCGCCGCCGGCAAAAGGATTCCTGTCAACGAAACGGTTGTGCTCGACGGTCAAAAAATTACCTTTACGGAGATAGAAATCTATCCGACCCATATGCGCATCGACATCAAAACCGACCAGTCCAATACCGCCTGGCTGGCAGATTTAGATCTCTACATTTTGGCGGATGACAACAAAGAGTTCAAACCTGCCTCCAATGGGACTAGGGCTACAGGCAGTACAGAGTCCATGGAGATGAATTCCTATTACTGCGACAGCACCTATTTCCATAAGGCAGAGAAGTTGACCATCGTCGTCACCGGCGCCCATTGGCTCGATAAAGGACACTACAGATATCACGTAAATCTACGAACTGGCAAGTCGGAGAAACTGCCATACGGAATAAAAATCCTCTCGACCAAGCAGAAAGAAAACCGTTGGAAGATCAAGTTTGACAACACCGCAGTGCCAGCAGAGGACTGGATCAGTCATATCTGTGACAGCAACGGGAAGAAATACGACATCAACCTGTGGGATTCCCTGGGCAACATTTACTTCGAAGATTATCCCGAAGAAGAAGCTTGGATCGTGCCTTATTATAACCGTCAGTGGACGCCCGATTCGCCAGTAAAGGTGGAAATCAACTGAGATTCTCGTATGATGGGTTTTAACAATGTCCATCAATTCCTATGAGGAGAACTCATAGCCGAAATATAGGGCATGGGGGTATGTGGAATGCATCTTGTACAATAAGGTTAGGTTTTTTGATACTTTTCAAAAGATTTCACATAACTCTGTGATAGTGTCAGCCGCTTTTTTCACGGAAAACAGCTATAGTTGCTTACAAAATCAGCGAATATACTGCATTAGGTTATTTTTATATATTTAGGACCGTGTCCAAAGCTTCATAATTGACATGAAAAGTAACCCAATGGAGGTATACCCCCTCTCACTTTCCCCTGGAGCAGCATCCGGTTACGCGAAAAGCGCTGGATATGTCCAAAAAGCGTAATATTATTGTAACATATATCATCTCTGTAGCGGAAATAGGAGCGGCTCCTCCATGGGAAGCCGCTCCTATCTTATCTATTATACAAACTAAATCTTACACCGCTTCTTCGGCCTCTTCAAACTGTGAATTGTACAGATCTGCGTAGAAGCCATTCTGCGCCAGAAGTTCCTCGTGATTACCCTGCTCGATGATATCTCCGTCCTTCATGACCAGAATCAAATCCGCATTTCGAATCGTCGATAATCTATGGGCGATGATAAAGCTGGTTCTGCCTTCCATCAAATTATCCATAGCCTTTTGAATTCTCTCCTCTGTACGAGTATCAACCGACGACGTCGCTTCATCGAGAATCAGTACCCTGTTATCCGCCAGGATTGCTCTGGCGATGGTCAGCAATTGTTTCTGACCCTGGGATACATTGGACGCATCTTCGTTCAGTTCCATATCGTAGCCGCCCGGCAGCGTCCTGATAAAGTGATCCGCATAAGCAGCATCTGCCGCCTTCATGACCTCTTCGTCTGTCGCATCCAGTCTGCCGTAGCGGATGTTCTCCATGATGCTCCCCTTGAACAGCCAGGTATCCTGCAGTACCATGCCAAAGTAGTCTCGCAATTCCTGCCGGTTGAAGTCCCTGATATCGTGGCCGTCCAGGGTGATGGAACCCTTCTGTACATCATAGAAACGCATCAGAAGCTTTACAATGGTAGTCTTGCCTGCGCCAGTCGGTCCTACGATAGCGATTTTCTGTCCCGGCTTTACATCTGCGCTGAAGTCTTTGATGATGACCTGCTCCGGATCATAACCAAAGCGGACATGATCGAATTTGACTGCTCCCTGCGGGTTCTCCAGCTTCACAGCATTTTCAACAGTCTGATCCTCTTCCTCTTCTGCCAGGAATTCGAATACTCGCTCTGACGCCGCCGTCATGGACTGCACTTGGTTGATGACCTGTGCGATCTGCTGAATCGGCTGTGTAAAGTTCTTGACATACTGTATGAACGCCTGAATATCACCGATACCGATCGTTCCTTTGATAGCGAGAATGCCGCCAGAGATAGCCACACCGGCATATCCCAGGTTTCCGACAAACATCATGATTGGCTGCATCATTCCCGACAAGAACTGAGATTTCCATGCGGAGTTGTACAGCGTCTTGTTGGTTTCATTGAAAGTTTCGATGGTTTCCTCTTCTTTATTAAAAGCTTTGATGACCAGGTGTCCCGCGTAGGTCTCCTCTACCTGGCCGTTGATGACACCCAGGTATTTTTGCTGAGAGCGGAAGTGTTTCTGGGAGAATTTCACGACAATGGACATCAAAACTGCAGAAACCGGCAGAATGACTAGCGCAATCAAGGTCATCAGCGGCGATATCGTCAGCATCATGACGATGACACCGATGATGGTAGCCGTCGAAGTGATGATCTGTGTTACACTTTGATTGAGCCCCTGACCCAGGGTATCAACGTCGTTGGTAATTCTGGAAAGCACTTCACCATAGGTTCTGCTCTCAAAATATTTCATAGGCATGCGGTTGATCTTCTCTGAAATCTCCCTACGCATGCGGTAACAAATTTTCTGTGTTACGCCAGTCATAATCCAGCCCTGGACAAAGGTGAATACTGCACTGGTCACATACAACCCCAGGGTGAGCAGCAGAATCTGAGCGATCTTATCAAAGTTGATACCTCCGGTCCCGCCGATCTTTCTCATCAGACCTTCGGCCAGTTCTGTGGTCGCATGGCCCATGACCTTCGGTCCCATAACGTTGAATACCGTGGAGGCTGCCGCGAAGATGACGACAACCAAAATTGCAAACTTATATTTGCCAATGTAAGCCAGAAGCTTTTTAAAAGAGCCTTTAAAGTCCTTTGCCTTTTCACCGGGCATCATGCCCCTGCCGGGACCTCCCATCGGTCCTCGCGGACGCTTCTTTGGCATCTTAAATTCGTGTTCTCTCTCTTCATTCATCCTAGCTCACCTCTTCTTCAATCCCAAGTTCTTTGGCAGAGAGCTGCGATTTTGCAATCTGCCTGTATACGTCACATTCTGTCAGGAGTTCCTCGTGAGTGCCCTTGCCGACGATTTCTCCATCATCCAGCACTAAGATCTGATCTGCATGGAGTATGGTGCTGATTCGCTGCGCAACGATAATTTCCGTAGCGCCTGACACCTTTGACTCCAGCGCCTTTCTCAGCTTTGCATCTGTCTTCATATCCAGTGCAGAGAAACTGTCATCAAATACAAAGACCTTTGGATCCTTTGCAATCGCCCTGGCTATGGCAAGCCTCTGTTTCTGCCCGCCGGACACATTGCTTCCGCCTTGAGAAATATAGCTGTCGTATTTCTCATCTTTTTCTTCAATGAAGTCATCCGCCTGGGCGATCTCCGCCGCAGTTCTAACCTGCTCATCTGTGGCATCTTTGTTGCCGAAACGCAGGTTACTTGCGATAGTTCCGGAGAACAAAACCCCCTTTTGCGGAACAAAACCGATGGTCTGGCGCAGATCTTTCATAGCGACGCCTCTGATATCTTCCCCGTCCAAAGTAATCTGACCCGAAGTGACGTCAAAGAATCTAGGTATCAGGTTGACCAAAGTGCTCTTGCCAGCTCCTGTACTTCCGATGATGGCTGTCACCTTCCCCGGTTCCGCCTTGAAGCTGATATTGTGAAGCACGTCTTCCTTCGCATTGGGATATTTAAAACATACGTTATCAAATTCTAAAAGACCTTTTGACTCCGTAATCTGCTTTGGCTCCGCCGCATCTTCGATAGAAGAATGGGTTCTAATCACTTCGTCGATACGATCAGCAGCGACGCCGGCTCTCGGCAGCATGATGGACATCATGGTCAGCATCAAGAAGGCCATGACGATCTGCATAGAATAAGTGATGAACGCTGTCATGGCACCTACCTGCAAATCTCCCGTATCAATTCTATGTGCTGATACCCACATGATCAGGATAACCAGGCAGTTCATAATCATCATCATGCCCGGCATCATGAAAGTCATGACACGGTTGGTAAACAGCTGGGTTTTCTTCAGGTTCTGGTTAGCCACATCAAAGCGCTGTTCCTCTGTCTGCTCACGGCCGAAAGCGCGGATGACAGAAAGTCCCGTCAGAATTTCTCTGGAGACCAGGTTCAATGCATCCACCAACTTCTGCATGACCTTGAACTTCGGCATGGTGATGGAAACCAAAATTCCAACAAAACCGATGATGACAAGAACCGCCAGGGCGATAATCCACTCCATATTGGCACCAGTCTGTGCGACTTTATACACACCGCCAAGACCGATAATCGGCGCATAGAGCACAATCCTGAGCATCATAGCCGTAACCATCTGAATCTGTTGTACGTCGTTGGTACTTCTCGTAATCAGAGAGGCCGTTGAGAACTGATCCATCTCGGCATTGGAAAAACCGACTACATTGTGGAATACCTTTCCTCTCACGTCCCGTCCTACGCCGGCGCCGACTCTGGCTGCCAGGAAGGATACGAAAACCGCAGCTGCCAGCATCAGCAGTGCCATCATGAACATCTTCAGACCTTCTGACCAGAGATAGCTCATCTGCATATCGTCCACATCCAGTCCTGCGGCTTCATTACAGGAAACTGCATATGCCGCGCCCATGGAGTGCAGGGTTTCCGCGCCTGTGGATGAGATCATATCCTCCATGGACTTTCTGGACTCTTTGACCATGGAATTATCCATTTGACCGCTTGCGATCATGTCTTCCATCAAAGGTCTCATGTCTACATAAACGGCCATGTTGCCCTCTTCATCCTCTGCCTTGAAGCTGTCAATGTCCGTGTGCATCAGCTTCTCAATATCACTGATGGACATATCATCAATCTGCTCTGCCATCGGTGCAGTCTGTGGGTTTTTCTCCATGGTTTCTTTTACTGTATCTTTAAAATCAGCTTCGCTCATATGGCCCAGCTGATAGGTCAGGACGATGGAAGTCAACAGCTTGCCGTCCAAATCGTCCAGTTTCTTTTCGTCAGTTACGTTCAGGTGATAGAGATCACCATCTTTTGTGTAGGCACTCTGCCAGAGGTCTTTCTCATCGTCGTTCATGAAAATCTGCGCTTCCCTGAACTCTTTTGACGTAATTTTCTCTGGCGTGATATGCTCTACGCCCCCGTTCTGAATTCCTACGTCTATAATATCTGACGTATACTGTGGCAGTGACAGGTCGCAATAGGCCTGCACCATCAAAAGCAGTACGATCAAAATTATAGTTTTCCAATAGGGAATCAGATTCTTAAAAATTCTCTTCATTCTCAGTCTCTCCCTTCTTGCCCTTATATTTGCGAAGTGCGACCTCCTTTTCGGCAGTTTCGAGAAATTCTCTCAAAAAGGCGTTGAGTTTCTTTGTATTCTCATCGCCCATCTGGCCAAAGACCGCATCAGCAAAATCATTCATGATCGCTTCTGTCTCCCGGAGCACCGTGTACCCTGCGTCTGTCAATTCCACATAGGTATTGCGGCGATCATTCCGATCAACAGATCTGATAATATATCCCTTCTGCTCCAAGGCACGAAGGCTTCTGGAAACTGCCGGCGCAGGTACATTCTTGCATCTTACAATATTAGACACCTTCACCCCCTGGCCTTCACAGTGCTCATGACAGTAATCAATCATCTTGAGAATGCCAAAATCCCCGTGATTGATATCCGGCAGCATTGTGGATATGTTTAATTTCCTAAAGGAACTCATGATATCAAAAAATTCCCTTTGTTCTTCTTTCACCTCGTACTCCTTTCAAAACAGTATTATCTGTCAATTCATACAATTCGTTAATTTTTATCGCATTTAATTATTAACAACGTTAATTATTATCAATATTGACTTATTTTAGCACCATAAGAATGTGATGTCAATAGGGTGATTGTACTTTTTTTCTGTTTGCACACGCAGAAGAGCTGCCGCACTAACGGTCATTTCCCGTCATTGCGGCAGCTCTTTTTCGTTACAGCAGAAAACTTTATTCTCCGCTGTTATAGTCCTTCAAAATTGCGCTGTAGAGCACCTCTTTATCAATCGGCTTGCTGATATGTGCGTTCATCCCTGCGTCCAGCGACTTCTTCACATCCTCGTCAAAGGCGTTAGCCGTCATGGCGACAATCGATACCGTCTTCGCATCGCTGCGGTTGAGTCTTCTGATTTCTCTGGCTGCGGTCAGACCATCCATAACAGGCATTCTGATATCCATCAAGATGCAATCGTAGAAGAATTCTTCTGAACTTGCAAACTTCTCGAGACAAAGTTTTCCATCTTCAGCGGTATCAACCCGGCAGCCAGCATTCTCTAAAATCTTACACGCAATCTGACGATTAATCTTATGGTCCTCACACAGCAGAATTCGTTTATCTTTCAGCCGATCAAAATCAGCCTCCCGGCTATGAGAAGACGCTTCTGTCTCTGAAATTTTCTGTTCTGCAATCCGAAAAGAGAGCATCACGGAAATTCTGGTTCCCCGGTCCTTTTCACTTTTGATATCGATCGTACCGCCCATCATGTCGACTAAATTCTTGACAATGGACATTCCCAGGCCGGTGCCGCCTATCTTGTCTACGATGTTGCCGTATTCCTGTTCGAAAGGATCGTAAATCTTGCTCAGAAATTCTTCGCCGATACCAATACCCGTATCAGTGATCAGAAACTCCACTTCCCTTTGTTCTCTATCATCATTTCTACGTCTAACACACAGTGTCACTTTTCCGCCTGCCGGTGTGAACTTCACAGCGTTGGACAACAGATTGATCAAAATCTGTTCGATGCGAATCTTGTCTCCGTAGAGGTATTCATTCCCAATTTCTGTAGTGCAGACAAAATCCAACTTCTTCGACTTTGCCATCACTCCGATCTGGCTAGCCACTGTATCAACAACGGTGCCGAGCGACAGAATATCTTCCTGCAGATTCATTTTCTTTTCTTCAATCTGGCTCATATCCAGCGTATCGTTAATTAAGTTGAGCAGATACATGCTGGAATTGTGAATCTGTTCCAAATTTTCTCGCAGCTCTCCTTGCACGTGGTTTTTTTCCAGACTCAACGTGGTCAATCCGATGATACCATTCATCGGGGTACGCATATCGTGGCTGACTCGCTGAAGAAACTCGGATTTGGCGTTATTCGCTTCTTGGAGCTGGCAATTGTTCGATTCCAAAATCTTCGCATAGGCGGCCTTCTGTCGATTCTTATAGGTCAGAAAGACTGCCGCAAAAAGCAACGTCATCAAAACGATGGCGGCTGTAACCGCTGCAAAGGGATTGGCTCTGATCAAGTCAGTAAGCGAGTACTGATTCTGTCTGATAGAGTTGAAAATTTTATAATCGTCTACATCATTAGAGTCCATCATGGAAATCCCCTTATCGAGAAGAGATATTAAAAGAGGTGATTGTCCTTCAGAAATTCCAATATATATCGGCACATTCATCGTAATGGAAGATACGATGTCTACATCATTAGATGTGCTGTAGTTGACGTCAGAATGAATTCTCAGGGAATTGATAAAAGTGATGTCAGCCTTTCCCCCTCTGACCAGACGCAGACAGGCTTCCTCATCTTTTGCCGTTACCATCACCCATTCCGGATAATTATTTTCTATATAAGTTCTCAGTCCCTGAAAGGACTCTGGAATGGCCACCTTCAATTTGTCTGTAGGAAAAACGACATTTCCCTTTCGCGTTACCGCTGTATTCACTTTGTCCGCATAGCTTTTGGATAAGGACAATCTATATTTGCGTTCGAGGGCATTATCGCTGTAAATTCCCGCGATCATGTCGACCTTTCCCTCTTCCAGATAGGTCCACGACTCCTTCCGATCTTTTGTCTCTACATATTCAAATTTTAAGCCGGTGTTTTCTGATATGCTGTTCAATACATCCAGGTCGACACCTTTAAACTTCTTTTCTTCCTCATCGTACCATTGATAGGGATAAGTATCTGGCGCAACGGCGACTTTGATCGGCTCGCTGTTTTTCGCAAAGTCCGCTTCTTCCCTCGTTAATCCCTTTGCGTGCTTGGAAAAATCCCCATAATATTTCTCCGTCAAATTCGAGACAAAGTACGGATTCTCGATATCTAATTTCTCCAGAGCGTGGTTCAATTCGTCCATCAGTTCTGTGCTGCTCTTGGCAGTGATAAAATAGGCAGGGACAGATTTGGTGCGCAGAAGCAGCTTCTGTCCTTCCTGAATAGATAAATTTCCGTTGACAATCGCATCGATTTCCTTGTTCTTCAATGCAGTCTGCATGGCGCCCATACCCTCATAATAAACAGGCTTATAGGAAAACCCTTTTTCTTCAGCGGTCTCCTTAAATATACTGTTGAGGTGATTGTTAATGATCATTCCAACTTTTATGCCGTCGTAATTTTCAAAGTCACCATAGTACAGGTCCTGATTGTCCTGCCTGGTGAGCAGTGCGACAAAATCGATGCAGCACTGTGTATCGCTGTACAGAAAGGCTTCCGCCCTTTCTTCTGTGTACTCTGCCGGAAAGAGCAAGTCTATCTTGCCTTCTTTCAGCCACTGCAGGCATTCTTTCCAGCTTCCCTGCACATACTCGTATTTCCAGTTTGTATATTTGCTGATGGCGGAGAGGTACTCTTCTCCATATCCGTGAACGTTTCCGCTCTTATCCATCAAAAGAAATTGTTCGATATCAACACAGCCGACACGGACGACTTTCTGTTCGGGTTCCTCATCCCCATATACAGGATGAACACAGTATACGAAAAACACACAAAAAATAGCTAATACTGCCCCTAGGCCGATCAGCTTTTTCTTTTTTAACTTTCTATCCATAACAACACCACATTTCATTGAATTCTCTTTATTTTAACATGATACGCCCTCTTTTACAAACAAAAATGGATTCCGCCGTCAATTGGCAGAATCCATTTTTTACACTTTATATACACTTATTTTATTCAAATGCCTGGTAGATCGCTTTGATTGCTTTCTCGAAGTCTTTATTCTCCACGCCGACGATGATATTCATCTCGCTGGAACCCTGGTCAATCATTCTGATGTTGACATCTGCATCAGCTAATGCGGTAAACAGGGTTGCCGATACGCCGCTTCTTCTGCTCATACCGCATCCCACCGTAGCGATGAGCGCGATGTCCTCAAATACTTCCATATTGTCAGGGCTGAGCTGCTTCTCAAAGGCTTCCAGCAGTTCATCCATCCTGCCGTCCACACTCTTCCTGGAAATGACGACGGAAACCGTGTCGATTCCACTTGGCAGATGCTCAAAGTTGACATCAAAATCTTCCAAGATGGCGAGAATTCTTCTCACAAATCCTCTCTCCGAGCTCATCATGTTCTTATAAATGGCGATAACGAGGAAGTCTTTGCTTCCTGCAATGCCTGTAACGACATTGGTGCTGGTTTCGTCGTGCTCTGCCGTAATAATCGTTCCCGGATCCTCCGGAAGGTTCGTATTTCTGATATTGATTGGAATATTTGCAATTCTAGCCGGATAAATGGCATCCTCGTGGAGAACTGACGCACCCATGTAGGAAAGTTCTCTCAGTTCCTTATAAGAGATTTTGTGAATCGGTCTCGCATTTTTAACGA
Source organism: Eubacteriaceae bacterium (assembly GCA_902362805.1). Taxonomy (GTDB): domain Bacteria; phylum Bacillota; class Clostridia; order Peptostreptococcales; family Anaerovoracaceae; genus Senimuribacter. The sequence continues at coordinate 634,254 of CABIXY010000003.1, forward strand.
TCCGTGGATCTGCCATCAAAAATCCCGAAACATCTGTCCAATTCTCATAAACGTCTGCTCCCACTGCTCTGGCGACTAAGGAGCCTGTAATATCAGAGCCCCCGCGTGAAAAAGTTCTCACCTTTCCGTCTTCTTCATTTGTGCCATAAAATCCTGGAAGAACTGCTCGTTCATGTTTTGAAAGTTCCTCTCGCAGTGCTTTGTCTGTCTCTTCCAGCATCAGTCTGCCCTTGTTGTCAAACTTGATCAAACCTTCTGTATCGACAAAATCATAACCGAGGAATGCTGCAATCAGCACAGCGTTCAGGTATTCTCCACGACTGGCAATATAGTCAGCCGAACAGCCCTTTTTCAAGTTTTCTTTTATTTTATCAAAATGCTCTTGCAAGTCTACTTCAACACCCAGGTTCAGTTCTACAGCCATAAATCGGTCTGTCACTACCTGAAAAACCTGGTCATAAGGCAGATTGTGTTCCATATGGGTCTTACACAGATACAGAAGGTCCGTTATCTTGTTATCTCCGTCGAATCTTTTCCCTGGTGCCGATACCACTATGTACCTTCTCTCAGGATCAGATTCGATAATCTGTTTTGTCTTTGTTAACTGAATTCCGTCAGCGACTGAAGAGCCGCCAAACTTCGCTACTTTGATTCCCATGCAGAAAATTCCTCCTTATTTCGCAATACTATTTATTTTCGCGGCAACGCCGTTTTAACCGTTACAATCATATAGAACCATTATAACATGGCACTTCCTTTGAAAATACAATCAAAAGACGTGTTTCAATGGTTCTTACTTTGCGGCAACGCCGTTTTAATCGGTTAGAACTATTATAACATGGCGATTCCTTTGAAAACACGATCAAAAGACATGTTTCAATGGTTCTTACTTTGCGGCAACGCCGTTTTAATCGGTTAGAACCATTATATTACACCAACGCATGTCTTGCAACGATTTTTGTTGACGAGTCACAAAAAAGCCAAGGAACAATTGGACTATTTGTCCAAAGAAAAGGAAATCGTAAATTCCGTCAGCACTTTTAACATTTATTAGCAGTAATTATTTTACATTATATAATTTTGTAAAAAAGAGGCATGAACATTGATAAAAAGAAAAAAACTAAAACGCAATTTTAAAGACAGCGTATTTCGTGCTCTATTCAATGATGAGGATCAATTAAGAGAACTTTATAATGCTCTAGAGGACACAGCATACGGAGAAGACATACCGATATTTATCGAAACCTTGGAGAACGCAATTTTTGTAGACGCCGCCAACGACCTGGCCTTTCGTATCGGTGATAAATTTGTAGTGCTAATCGAACATCAACGTTCGCTTCGCTCACTCCTCCAGTCGCGTTGCTCCTTTCGCTGTCCGTTTCGCCTGACCAACTAAAGCTAGGGTGAAAAGGCAATCTACCATCTGTCCGGATATGCCTTATCGGATGTTGGGTTATACTGCCAGAACCTTTGAAAGAATGTATCGCAATGTAAACTTTTTCAGTACGAAACAGCAAAAGCTCATCGTTCCTGAATTCTACGTTTTATTCAACGGAACTCCTGCTCTGCCCGATGAATCAGTTATCCGTCTGTCTGACAGCTACATCACTGCCCTGCCAGAAAACTCTGCAGAAATTGTTGTCAAAATACTGGATGACGGTTACAATAAAGATAAAGAAATACTGAAAAGATCCCCGACACTCCATGACTACAGCCGGTTCATCCAAATCGTACGAGAGACCATGGCTGGGCGCAGCGACAAAGATGCCGCCGCCATAGAAGCTGTGCAGAAATGCCTGGACGAAGGGATCCTGACCGATTTTCTAAAACTCTATGGATCGGAGGCAGTAAACATGGCATTCACAGAATTCAATTATGAGGAATACATCGAGCAGATAAAAAAAGACTTTTACGAGGATGGAAAAATTGAAGGACAGGCTGAGGCTCTATTAGAAATCCTCAGTGAACTGGGAGTCATATCTGACACACTGCTGAGGACAGTTTTAACGCAGGATAATCCGGAAACTTTGAAAAGATGGCTCAAGCTGGCTGCGAAAGCCAAAACAATCAAAGAATTCGAAGCTAGTATATCTTAATCCAATCAAAGAGCCGGAGGACAGAAATCCTCCAGCTCTTTTGCGCCAGATTTCTCTATTTCAAGTTATTAAATCATCGATTACTTTTAGACTCTATCTCTTTCAGATTCGATCAATGTACCACGTTTGGTAAATTCAAAATCGTATTCATATCCACCCTTGTAGGCTTCTGCTTCGTAGATGTATCTGCCGTCATCTCTGTCCAGTTTCACATAGATGATTGTCGCACCCGGTACTCTTCTTTTGATCTTTGATATGATGGTGCTCTTGCTCACAGCGCCCACTCTGGAAGCGGAATATCTGGATCCCTCATAGTCGCGTTCACTGTCTCTGACTTCACCGGTATAAGCGTTGATCTCGATAGAATACACATAACTGCCCTTTACGGCCTTGCCCTTGTACACTCTCACACCATCATCCTTGGTAAGACGCAGATACTTCACGCCGCTCAAAGATGGGAACTCATTTAAAAAGATGCTTTTCGCCTTACTCCAGGAGATCACCGATGAAGCCTTGGCCGTCATGGTGGTTCCTTCTGTCACTTTCGGCGCAGCTTTTGTATCTGCAAAAGCAAAAGATGTTGCCAGCAGAGATACGGCAATCGTAGCCACAATCAAAACTTTTCCTAATCTGTTTTTTATCGCTTTCATTTATATATCCTCCTTTGAATATTGTTCGCGTTTTCTTTTATGGCTTTAATATAAAGGAGAAAAATGAAAAGAAAATGAAAAAGAAAGAATCTTTTTCATTTTCTTAAAAACTTTTATTTCAGATATGATTTCAGCGCATCTACCTTGTCCAGATGCTCCCATGGAAGATCCACATCGGTTCTGCCGAAGTGTCCGTAGGCAGCTGTCTGTCTGTAGAGCGGTCTTCGGAGATCGAGATCTCTGATAATGGCTGCTGGTCGCAGGTCAAAATGCTTGTTGACAATTTCTGCGATTTTCTCATCAGACAGTTTCCCAGTACCGAAGGTGTCCACCATGACGGATACCGGCTTTGCTACGCCGATGGCATAAGCCAGCTGAATCTCACATTTTGCAGCCAGACCTGCCGCCACCACATTCTTGGCCGCATACCTTGCAGCATAAGTTGCGGAGCGGTCGACCTTTGTTGGGTCTTTTCCCGAGAAGGCGCCGCCGCCATGGCGGGCATAGCCGCCGTAAGTGTCTACAATAATCTTACGCCCTGTCAGTCCAGAGTCTCCATGAGGTCCACCGATTACAAATCTGCCCGTTGGGTTTACAAAATACTTTGTCTCGTCATCGAGCAGTTCTGCCGGAATAATTGGCTTGATGACATATTCAATCATGTCCGCCCTGATCTGCTCCTGGGTCGCCTCTGGGTCATGCTGTGTAGAAATGAGAACGGTGTCTACTCGCTTAACTTGATTTCCATCGTATTCTACCGTTACCTGCGTCTTTCCATCAGGTCTCAGATAATCTAAATTTCCTTCTTTTCTTACCTTTGTGAGCTGAAGCGCCAGCTTATGTGCCAAGGCAATCGGCATCGGCATGTATTCTGCCGTCTCATCACAGGCATAACCGAACATGATTCCCTGATCTCCCGCGCCGATCGTGTCAATCTGGTCGTCCAAAGTTCCTTCCTTATATTCAAGGGCTTTGTCAACGCCCATGGCGATATCGCCGGACTGCTCATCTATGGCCGTCAATACCGCGCAAGTGCTTCCATCAAAACCGTACTTGGCTCTGTCATAACCGATATCCTTGATAACGCCTCTGACAATCTTCGGTATGTCTATGTAACAGTTTGTGCTGATTTCACCCATTACCATGGCATAACCGGTGGTTGTCGTGGTCTCGCAGGCTACCCTGCCATATGGGTCTTTCTCCATGATTGCATCCAGGATTGCGTCCGAGATCTGGTCGCACATTTTGTCTGGATGTCCTTCCGTTACGGACTCAGATGTAAATAGTTTTTTCATCGAAATTCTCCTCCCTTTTTGTCTGTATATCCCTAGCAAGAAAAAAGCCTTTTCTCTCGTCGTGAAAGAAAAGGCATGATATTATCGGTATCATTCCTCATCTTTCAGAATAAGATAATTCTGTAGGATTTAGCACCTTTTCTGTCAGAAAACTGACACCTAGGTTGCCGGGCATCTTCGGGCCTATTCCCTCAGCCGCTCTTGATAAGGATCATTATCTATTAAATTATACTCTGATAAAAATCTTTGTCAATGGCATATTGTAATTTTGTAAAAATAGGATATACTCTTATGTAGTAATACTTATATTGAGGTGTAATTTTGAACAAAGACAAATTTAAGGTAATACGTGGCGGACTTTTAGACAGCGCTAACACAAGCAGAAAAACTTTCGTATCAGCATACGTAACAAACACCAGATTAATGGGCGTACTGGGTATGTACATCCACTTTAAACTGCCCGATAACAAGGCTCTCTTTGATCTGCATCAGTTCTTCTATTTTGACGCAGAAGAATACGGCTTTGAAACTTATGACAGCGTACTAGGGCCGGACGACGGGCGAGTATCAGAAATTGAAAGCTCCCTGATCGGAGGTCTGGGCGGAGAGAAAATTGATTTGACGCTCAAAGAAGCGCAGTATATTCTGCAGGAATACGTGCGTCTCAATCGCAGGGAAAATATACCGATGCCAGAAGGATTTGAAGAATACGCATCCCTGTTGGAAGACGATATTCACATGACTGAACCGGAGTTATACATTTTGATGTGTAAACAGTGTGTACACATCGATTCTCCTTATGAACTGATCAACTACTTTTTGATGAGATGTTTCGGGAAAGATTTCGGGGCAGCTGCTTTTCTGACGACCCAGGACTTTGAGTTAGAACAATTTTCCGATTTTAGGGCTGGCACCTTCTGTAAAAACACCATAGACAAGGGGGATGAACCAGATTCTTATATCAGTGAATCTCTCGTAGAATTTGACGACAGCTACTACGTGGTCGTAACCCACGTAAAGCTTGAACAGATGCATATCTGCCACTATGAACGTATCTCGGCTTTTCGGGTATCTTCAGCCGAGGCCGCAATGATGCTGTCTCGCTCTGAATTTGTATCGGTCTACAAAATGCTTGCCGATGCCTCGACATTTACGACCACATCTACAAAGCTGACGCCTGGAGCTATGATTACAAAGCACGATACAGGTATCCTCTATATGATTTTTCATCCGAACAATAAGCATGTGGCAAAAAAAGAGTATCGTCTCAATGAAGATGTCCTCGGCATGTACTTTGTTTCTGATTCGGGACAGCTGATTTCGGCCTCTTATTCATTAGACGAAATACGTCAATTAGAAATTGACTTAGGCACTTCCTCTTTTGGCAGGAAATTAATACCGACTGCAAAATACGAATTCCAAGAGCCTGTCCTGTACGAATTTATACAGAGCGGATTTGAAGATTTTGAACTCTTTGTGGACGCAATCAAAACCGGAGAATAAATTATTCTCCGGTTTTACGTTAACCAATGTTCGCATTTAGGCAAACAGTTTTCAACAGTGGATAAACCCCTTATTTTGAGCCGTTGGACGACTTTTCCACATGGAAAACTCAAATCGTATACAATTTTGTGCACATCCTTATGTGGAAAACTTTATCGTCTGTACCTTTTGAAATTTCAATGTCGAGCAGGGTCTTCCACTTTTGTCAATAGGTAGTTATCCACAATTTTGAGGTGGATAATTATGAGTTGTTTGTTCGACTCGCTATTACTTTATTCGTATGACTTTTTTGAATTTTCAAGGAGTATTGATCTGCGATAGCATCCATGATACATTTTGCCAGTTTTTGTTGAAATGCCTCTGATTTTAAGTTTGCCAAATCCTCCGGGTTGGAAAGGAATCCGCACTCGACAAGAACCATATTACTGTCAACGTTTTTAAACAAATAGATATCACTCTTCGGCAGAACGATTCGGTCCGTTCCGTCGTTGATTCCTGCAGTAAGGGACTTCTGAATTTTCTCCGCCATGCTCTTATTCTCTTCACTGACTTCCTCTGTACCGTTTTTCGGATAGAACACCTGCGCACCTCTGACCTTGGAATCCTGCTGAAAACTGTTGAGATGAATACTGATCATCAAGTCTGGAGCCGCCTCGTCGATGATTCGTTTCCGCTCTTTCAAATCACCCAGCTTCAGCCATCTGCCGCTGGAATTGTCTTCCCCATATAGTCCTGCATCACTGTCTCTGGTGAGGACCACTCTGACCCCGTACTTCTCCGCCTCTGTTTTCAGTGCCTTCGAAATGGCCAGATTGATGTTTTTCTCCACAGTTCCGTCAGAAGCAACCGCTCCGCTGTCAGGTCCTCCGTGGCCGGGATCGATGACCAAAGTCATCGGCACTGATAATTTCGCTGCAATTTGAAGCGCCTGTCTGTATCCCGGCATGGCACAAATGCAGAGAATGATTAAAACTCCTAGGACAAATTTCTTTATTTTCAAATCACTTTCCCCTTCTTTACTCTTTTTCATTCACAATAATATATGTTATACTGTTGTTGTCGAGAACCATTATACGACTAACGCCTTGCCGCTTTCTTCGCTCGCGGGGCGTTAAAGCATAAGGTCTCCCCTACAAGCTGCTTCGCAGCTTGGGGCGAGAACCATTATACGAGTCACAAATTGGGTGTGGCCATTAAGGAGTTATATTATGAATACAATCAGACGATTTAAAGAAGACGTTTATTTGAAGGGGTGCACGGCTAAGATAACCGCTTTGTCAGATAAAGACGGACATGTTCATATCACCTTGGATCAGACGATTTTCTTTCCTACAGGAGGTGGACAGAGCTGCGATATCGGAACCATTGCCAATCTCCCTATCATCGACGTCTACGAGACGGCGGATGATATTTTCCATGTAACGGACCAGAAAGCACATGGATTGTCAATAGGCGATGAAGTTGCAATTACCATCGACTGGCCTCATCGTTTCGATAACATGCAGCGCCACTGCGGAGAGCATATTCTCTCTGGAATCTTTTATGCGTTGTTTGGCGGTGTCAACCGCGGTTTCCACATGGGTGAAGAATACATGACCATCGACATCAGCTTAGAGGAAAAGCCCGAATTTGACAAGATTTCCTGGGAAATGGCAAAAGAAGCCGAATTTCATGCGAATCAGGCAATTTGGAGCAATCTTCCTGTGATAACGAGACATTTTGACAAAAGAGAAGACGCCGAAAACTTACCCCTTCGAAAGGCTTTGGCTTTTGACGAGGATATCACCATCGTCTGCGTCGGCGCTGCCTCAAACCCTGCTGACTGTGTCGCCTGCTGCGGCACCCACCCCAGCACTGCCGGCCAGGTTGGCATGCTGAAAATCTACAAAGTCGAGAGCAACAAAGGGATGTTCCGCATCTATTTTGAAGCTGGTCAGCGCGCATTTCGCCAATACCAAGCTCACTTTGATGTTCTCACGACCCTGGAAAACAAACTTTCCGCCGGTTCCAGCGACCTTCTCGCAAAGTACGAGGCGCAGCAGGAGAAAAACAAAGAAATTCGCAATCAATTATATCATCTGAAAAAATCGGTAATCGCACGAGAAATCAGCGACATCAAAAGCTCTATTACCCCCGCTTTCGTCAAAAAGTACGACAAATTGTCAATTAACGATATACTTGACATCGGCAAAGAGTTGAAAGGCTTGATCCCTACCATCGCTTTTTTAGTCCACGAACCTTCCAATACCGTGCTGCTCTTCTCCGATCAGTACGACTGCAACAAGCTAGTCAAAGAGAACGCCGACATCTACGGAGGCAAAGGCGGCGGCAATAAAAATTCCGCCCGGGCGATTTTCTCCAAGGCGGAATATGTAGATACCTTTATTGATTTGATTGAGAAGCACCTCAGGTGACGCTTCTTTCTGCTTATTTCAATTCATCACTGAAACTCTTCAGATCTTGTTTGACTTCATCGGGCAGTTGATTATATTCAATATCGTCAATCGCCCCTTGAAGCGTATATAAATGAACTAAACAAATGTTAGGAAACTGCATTTTCAACTGCAAAAACGCCTCTTTACTTCCGATTTTAATCAACTCTTCTGCAGAACAAATATCAATAATGTTCAGTTTCCTTTCAATCTCTTTCCCAATATTCTTCATAGAAGACAATTCGGTCATAATCTAACCTGCTTTCTTAATTTCAACCGCAAACTTGTTATTTCGGCTTCACCATATTCATAATGACGATAGAAGCAAGAACCAAGCCGATACCAATCAACTTGACAAAACCCAGCGCCTCATGAAACACGAAAACGCCTATGCAGGTAGCGACGACGGTTTCCACCGAAGTAACGACTGGCACTTTTGAAGTCTCCAGTTTCTTCGCCAAGCCTCGCAGATAAACAAAGTAAGAACCTACTGTGGCAATCAGACAGTAACCGAGGACGGCGAATAGCAGCGGCAGGCTTGCAGCCTGAGCGATAGCATTCCACGGTCTGGCAATAGCGCCGAGGGTAATTGCCCCAAATACGAAGCTGTAGAAGAGAATGGTCAACGGATGGTAACTAGTCGTGGTCGTGCTGATAATGGTCATCAAAGCAAATAAAAAGCCCGCCAATACTGCTGCGCCCGCACCGTAGACGGAAAATTTGATTGACGTAAAATTGCCGCCGGTTACTGTCAGTACACAGCCGAAAATGTTCACTATAAGGGCTAAAATCTTCACCGGACCGATCTTTTCTTTAAAAAAGAGTCTGGACATGATGCAGACAAAGATCGGAGCTGTATACGCCAATATACAGGCCAGCGCCACCCCGACGTGTTCGATTGCTTCGTTATAAGAATAATTGAATAATGCCTGGCTGAAAACGCCTAAAGCAAGACAGGCCAGCAGTCCATATTTATCAATCTTGAACAGCTTCTTCCCTTCCATGATCAGCATCATGACTGCGAGTATGATTGCTGCAACTGCCAGCCTTAGAAATGCTACAGTAGAGGACTGTACGCCTAAGTCGTTGAGGATGCTGACAAAGAATCCGTTGGTTCCCCAAAGGCATCCGGCAATCAGCACCATAAAGTATCCTAATCTCTGTTCCGGTCTGGTCTTGGTTTTCTGTTTCATATTTCCTCTCTCATGTATCAAATTTTTTGCTATTTCCCTATTATACATAAAAATGGATAAAATTACGAGAAGAAATTTTAACAAAATTCAAAAATTTATTTCTTTGCCTTTACCATGTTCATGATGGCAATAGAGCAAAGCACCAAAACGATACCCAAAAGCTTAAAGAGACTCATGGATTCGCTGAATACAAAAATGCCTATGACAGCGGCAACCACAGTCTCTATGGAGGCGACTACGGGAACCTTCGAGGTTTCCAGACCGTGCGACAAGCCATGCATATAGAAAAAATAGGAACCTACTGTCGGGATGAGACCGTAGCCGATTGCCGCCAGCACGAATTTGAGGGAAATCAGTTGGGAAACACCTGCAAAAGGATGGGTAATCAGCGCCATGGTGATGGTCCCAAAGAGGAACTGATAGAAAACAATGGTCAGAGGATGATTTTTCTCCGTAACAGGCGTACTGATAATGGTCATCAACCCGTAGAGAAAACCTGCCAACACGCCCATGGCAACGCCATAGACAGAGAACTTAACCGAAGTGAAATTACCCCCTGTTACAGTCAGCGTGCAGCCGATGATGTTGACAAAGAGCGCCAGAACTTTGATTTTTCCCACGTGCTCTTTAAAAACAATTCTGGACATGACGGAAACGAAGATCGGCGACGTATACAGCAATACGGCTCCAGTCGCAACACCGACGTTGTTAATAGATTCACTGTATGCGTAATTGAAGAGGGCCTGACTGAAAATCCCCATGGCGATACAGGCGATAATGGTCTGTTTATCCGCCTTAAACAACGACGGACCTCCGCTGGCCAGCATCAGCGGAATCAACAGAATCGTCGCTGTTCCAATACGGATTACCACGATTAATTCTGATTCCGCGCCCAAGTTCTTTAGCAGACTGACGAAGAGCCCAATGGTTCCCCAGAGGATTCCTGCAATTGCAATCATGATATAACCTTTTGTCTGATGTATCTTGTTGTTCTTTTCCATAATGCCTCTTTCATAGATTTAAATAAATTTCGCTTTTTACATTATACCTAAAACCCGAGCAGATTACGAGTAAAATATTAAAAAGGCTGCTCTTGCGAGCAGCCAATAGAATCTTTATTTATTCTTCGTCCATCGGTTTCAGGTCTGGGCTGAAGATCAGCTTGCAGCCTGTAGCCGCCTGGATGTCTTCTTTTGTATAATCAGGGTGTAACTCAGTGACAACGATGCCTTCCGGTGTTACCTCCATGACGCCCATCTCTGTGATGATCTTGTCAACACAGCCAGGAGCGGTCAGCGGAAGTGTGCACTTTTCTAAAATCTTGTGGTTGCCTTTCTGCGTATGCAGCATGACGATGATGCACTTCTTCGCACCTACTACCAGATCCATAGCGCCGCCCATGCCGGCAACCTTCTTTCCTGGAACGATCCAGTTGGCCAGGTCGCCGTTCTCTGCAACTTCCATAGCGCCGAGGACTGTAGCCGCAACGTGTCCGCCTCTTACGAGACCGAAGCTGGTGGCCGTGTCAAAGTAGTTGACCCTGTCAACCGCTGTTACATAAGCTCCGCCGGAGTTGATGATGTCCACATCTTCTTTTCCTGGTTCAGCAGCTTCAGCAAGTCCTGCAAAACCATTCTCAGAATGCAGCGTTACTACGATGTCATCCGGAATGTAGTTTGCAACCATGGTGGGGAGACCGATACCCAGGTTTACGAAATCTCCGTCTTTAAATTCTTTCGCGCATCTTTTCGCAATTCTCTGTTTTAAATCTGCCATTTTGGTTCTCCTTCCACGATAGTATCTACAACAACGCCAGCAACTACAAATGTATCTGGATCTGCTTCGCCAATCTCAACGACCTTTTCACTCGCTAAGACGACGTGATCTGCTGCACCAGCCATCACGTAGTTGAAGTTCTTTGTCGCTTTGTCACATCTGAAGTTGCCGAACTTGTCACAGATGGAAGCCCTGCATAGGGCATAGTCTGCTCTCAGCGGCATTTCCAGCAGGTATTTCTTACCGTCGATTTCGATGGTCTTCTTCGGTCTGTCCAGTTCGTCCAGCTCTTCCTCCATCGGTGTACCGACGCCAGTCGGTGTCAGGACACCGCCCAGTCCATAGTTGGCAGCTCTGATCTTCTCAGCTAGGGTTCCCTGCGGAACCAGTGTGCACTTGAGCGTTCCGGCTACCATGCCGTCGCCGATCAGCGGATTCATGCCTACGTGGGAAGCGATGATGTGGTCTACCATGCCTGCTTCCAGCAGCTTGCCGATGCCTCTGGCAGTCTTTGCTCCATATGTACCGACAGGAAGGCCTCCGTCGTTGCCGATTACAGTTAAATGCTTCACGCCCTTTTTTACCAGTGCATCGATCAGGCATTCTGGAGTTCCCGTTCCGAGGAATCCGCCGACCATGATTGTCATACCGTCTTTGATGCCTGCAACTGCTTCGTCAGCAGTTTTGATTTTGTTAATCATTGCTTAAAATCACCTTTCTTTCTTTCTATCCGCAGCGCCCGGGCGCCGTCCTTAGAATCGTTATCTGTTTATTATCATACACCAAGGTAAAACATCCCGCAAGAGTTACCCTTTGGTAAGCACTGCCAATGGGCGTTGAACATGAAAAATCAACGCCCGGCAAACTATGTCATATTAACGATCGGCAATATTCGCTTTGTCCTGCCAGCCTCTCTTTTCGACTTCCTGCATGATATAACTCATGACGTGCTCTGCATATTTTCCAGGGCCGAAACCTGCGTCATAGCCTAATTCCTGCGCCAGCTCGTGGGAAATTCTCGGTCCGCCGCAAGTGAGGATCATCTTGTCGCGAAGACCTTCTGCTTCCATCAGCTCTACCATCTTCGTCAGCTGTTTGATGTGGATGTCCTTCTGTGTAACAGTCTGAGATACCAGAATTGCATCGGCGTTGACTTCCTTTGCCTTTGCGATCAGCTGTTCACAAGGAACCTGGGAACCCATGTTATAAGGCTCCACATTTTTGAATCTTTCCAGACCGAAGTGACCGTGGAAGCCCTTCATCTGAATAATCGCATCGATACCTACGGTATGCGCATCGGATTCGATGGAAGCGCCTACGACTACGATATCTCTGCCGATGTGCTCGCCAATCCAATCTCCGCACTCTACTCTATCCATGGTCGTGCCTTCTACCTTAGGAACTTTGATTGCCGTAAAGTCAACTGTCGCCTGCATCTTTCCGTATACTACGAAGAAAGTAAATCCAGGGCAGAGTTCCTTATAGTAAGTAACGTTCGGTTCATCAAAACCGATCTTTTTTACCAGCTGCTTCGCAGCTTCTTCCGCCTCTTCACTGTAAGGTACTGGAAGAGTAAAGGACATTTCTGTCATTCCGTCGTTTAAGGTATCGCCATAAGGCTTCACTTTTGTTAAATCTACGTTGCTAGTTGCTTTGCATTCTGTTGTCATTATTCTTCACCTCCGAGCATAAGTGGGATAAACGGATTGAAATACATATCATCCTTCGCACAAACGCCGTCTAAGCCGTGACCGCCGTCTTTCGGTCTCTTGACGCCGCCGAATTTGCCTGCTTCGATTGTAGCAAACAGGCCGTCTTTTTCAACTTCTGCAAGTAGTTCGTCAGCTTTTCCAAGAACATCCTGTGCTCTCTTCTGAATGATTCCGTCCTGCTTGAATTCTACTTCGGAACCCAGATCCTTACAGTTGTTAAAGATGTACTGTGCATTTTCAATAGATAAATATCTATCCTGCATATGTGGAGTGTGGATTGCTTCTGTCATCATGCCCAGTAACTGCAGTGACTGACCTGACCAGATGGATACCAGGTTAAAGAGTGCATCCTGAATGTGTCCCTTAAAGATATTTCCAGTCATGAACTTTGTAGGCGGCATGTACTTGAGGCTTGCCTTCGGGAAGATTTCTCTAGCCATGATAGCCTGTGAAAGTTCGTAGAGGAAACCATTTTCCATGTTCGGATCCATCTCGAATGCGTGTCCAAGACCCATCTGTTCTTCTTTGATGTTAGCCAGAACCGCGAACTGTTCGTTGATGAACTGGGATGCAGTGACAGTGTGTGCAGCTTCATAAGCATCGTCTGTGGTCAGATAGTTATCTTCTCCAGAGTTAAAGATGATGCCGCAGTAGCCGATGATGACACGGCTCATATACTGGTCAACCAGAGTTCTCTGCATGTTGATGTCTCTGAACAAAATACCGTATATTGCGTCGTTGAGCATGACGTCCAGTCTCTCTAATGCACCCATGGCAGCGATTTCAGGCATACACATACCGGATGAATAGTTACATAATCTGATGTATCTGCCCACTTCTTCACCGACTTCGTCCAGGGCTTTTCTCATGATTCTGAAGTTCTCCTGTGTCGCATAAGTACCGCCAAAGCCTTCTGTCGTAGGGCCATAAGGTACGTAGTCAAGCAGGGACTGGGCAGTCGTTCTGATAACTGCAATGATGTCAGCGCCCTGTCTTGCAGCCGCCTGCGCCTGTACAACGTCTTCATAAATGTTTCCAGTCGCTACGATTACGTACAGATAAGGCTGTGCGCCCTCTCCCAATCTATCGATTAATTCAAGTCTCTTTGCAGACTGTTCCTTGATTTTCTTCAGCGCTTCGTGAACCTTCGGCATGATTGCAGCCTCAGCTTCTTCTGCGGAACAAGTAGGAAGCTTTGTAACATCCAGCTTGCCTGCAGCCATCTCTTCAGCGATTTCCTGCGGCGTCTTACCGGTCTGAACCATGGCGTTTCCAATCCAATAACCGACTCCTCTTGGGAGACCGCCTGCTTCTTTGATCTGGTCAACTACAACGTTTGGAAGTGGATTTTCGACGTCGTCCACGCCGTCAATCCCCAAAAGTCTCAGAATCGTTCTCTCTGTGCTGACAGTGGTGTGTCTGTCGATAAACTCTTGCATGTCATGTGCAATGTTGGCAGCATGAGAACGAGCACTATCTACTACCTTTGGGTCAAGATTTAATTTGCTTTTCATCCTTTTCTCTCTCCTTACTTAATGTATTTTTGTGCTCCATCAATAATTTCTTTATTGATCCCCAACATCTTTGCGATGTTCAGCGCATCTTTTGGTATTTGTCCTTGTTGTTCTACTGTATATAGTCTGTAGTCCATATACTTTGATATGATATTGATCCGTTCTTTTCTATTGGCATATCGAAGTTCGCTGTCAAGCCTTCTAAAATCCACGTCTGACAAACCTCTGACCTGCATATTCTTGACGCCGACTGCTTCGGTGACCGCTTCAAAATGCGTAGTGATGAGGGTGATATACGGTTTTTCTCTCAGATAATCCACCAAGCTCCTGGTCAGGGCAAGGCCTTCGACCGGATTGGTTCCGCTGGCAATCTCGTCGACGAGAAGCAGAGAACGTTCCTCGCTGTGATCGAGGATTTCTTTCAGTTCCTCCATCTCACTGCCAAAGCTGGAAAGGCCTCTTTCCACCGACTGGCTGTCTCCGATGAGAATCTGCATGTAGTTAGAAAGTCCGACCTTTGCATATTTACATGGAACAAAAAAACCGTATTGTGCCAAAATTGGTATCAGGCCGGCCAATTTGAGGGAAATTGTCTTCCCGCCCATGTTGGCGCCTGTGATACAGGTCACTCCGTCAACAAGTGAAATGCTCACCGGGCAATATTCCTTGCCTTTGGATTTCAACACATCTTCCACCTTCAGGTGTCTGCCCTCTTCAATGACAATCATATGGTCTGTCACGATTTCCGGCTTGACGCAGGCATGTTTGATGGCATAAAGCGCTTTCCCCACTGCCACATCCAGACAGCCGATCTTATGGCAGTTGGATTTCAATATCTCCGCAAATTCCGCAATCTTCAGAGAAAGGGTCTGCCGTACGACAGCCTCTTCCTCTTCGATCTGCGTCGTCAAATCCTCCATCTTCTGCGTCAGCTGATAAACAGCTTCGCCTGGCTTCAACTGAAAGGTCACGGTCATGTAGTCTTCGTCCACCTGCTCTAAATCGGGCACGGACCGATATTTTTCTAATTCGCCCGCTGACTTAGAAACAGCACAGTCAAATTTAGGCGTCAAAACGATGCCGTATTCTTTTCTGATTTCTTCTTTTCTTGCTTTCTGCTGTTTCCTGATGGTAATTTCGATGCCGTGTTTTTCCTTCCGCATCTCTTTCAGCTTCTCGGAAAACTCGTCGTAGATATAAAAGGTGTTAAGTCTGTCTTTATTGGGGTCAAGTACGTCAAGCAGCGCCTCTGTAGGCTCCAGAATAAACTCCTGCGGCACCGCTGTTTTCGTCTGGCTGCAGATCTGTTCGATCTTTCGCATCATCAAAAGCAGTGTCTTTATTTCGTATAATTCTACTACGGACAGGGCATTTCTGCCACTTCGTTCAATGGTATATGTCGTATCCTTTATTTCCATGAAGGCTTCAGAGAGCATATTGACTGACTTCTGATTTTCCCTGGCAAAGCAAATCATGTCCTCCACCTTGTCCAGTTCTCTTCTCAGTTCCTCTTCTTCTCCCGGAAAAAAGGGTTTTGTTTCTTTTAATATATTCTTACCAAAAGGAGTGTTAAGGTCAATCTGCGACATCACATAATCAAGACCTGTTTCGGATCTCGTCTTTACATTTGCAAGTCGTCTGTTGCTTCCATGTTTCATAAACGCCCCTCCTGTTTATATTCTAACGTCGATAACCGGAATATCTGCAAGCGCTTTCTGCATAGCGTCCCTCAACACCTGATGGTCAAAAGAATATCCGCTTGGCGCTATGGGATTTACGGTGACTGCTGCTACTTTGATATTTTTCATGACGCTCACTTTAAACTTTTTCTTACGAAGCTGTCCCCAGTCCATTTGATTTATAAAAATCTTCGTCGGATCTTTGAGCACAAAGTTTACCCTCTTCAGTTTACTCGGGTTGATATCCGCAATCACACTATTTGTAAAAGCGCCTGGAATATATACATAGTCCGTGTCATCGTCGATCGCCTCATCGATAAAGCGGCTGGAACCCAATCCTGTAGTCAGATCAAGAATTTCCACCCAGTCTCCTTTGATGACCATGATACGCTCTTCATCCATATGTTCCGTAATCAGCTGGCGCGCCTTGCAGTCTTCCAATTCGGGCAGACTGTAAAGTTCCACGATGTGAGCCGTATCCTCGATGACCTTTTTCAGATTTCGCGACAAGACTGCACCTGTGGAGAGGATGATGGCATCGGAGGTTTCCGGCGAAGCGATAGATTTCCGATCGATTGCACCGTCAATCAGAATCAATTCACAGCCCATCTCAAACATCTCCTGACACATCTTCTTGGTATGCGCCGTAGCTACCGGACCTGCAATCTGAACATAACCGCTGTCAGCCACTCTGCAGAGAAGCAAATCTCCGATGGAAGTCCTGTAGTCCGATTTCTTTACGATTTCCAGACCTGCATCCGCCAGGTCATAGAGCTGCGTCGGTACAGAGACCACGGTGTCTTCATAGAGATACACCTTCGGTTTCTCCGTTCCTGTAACTAAATCCTGGGTTTCGCCATCTCTTCCCGTAGAAGTGATTCCAAGCCTGATGCCTTCGTCGTCAGCCTCCTCTATCAGATAGTTGAGGGCTGTAGTTTTTCCTGCGTTCTTGGCCATTCCAACGATAGACAATGTCTTATATTTTGTTGATAAATCGTAGAGTAAACCCATAATAAAATCCTTCGTTTGATAGTGATAGGGAGACCTAACCCAATTTCTGAAAGAAATTGTCGGCAGGTCCCCCGTCAGAACGTCCAGGCTTCAGCATGTTGACGTTTACGACCGGAGACCTAACCCAATCCATGTAAGTGGACTGGGTTGTCAGAAGGCCCCCCTATTGCATATGCTTTATTCGTGTTTATTTCTTTCGTGTCTCAGCAGGTTCGCTGGCTCCATTGATTTAATCTGAAGTCCTTCACCAAGCGCTGATACACCCTGATATTTGTAAGTCTTCTTGCCTGTGCAGTAATCGCAAGTGCATTTCAGATCTGGCAGACGAGGCTGTGTATATGTAGTGATAACACCTTCGTAGTTTCTCAGGATGACCTTATCAGGAGTTTCTGAGATGATGTACTGCGGCATAACCGGAGTCTTTCCGCCACCACCAGGAGCGTCAACTACAAATGTAGGTACCGCATAACCTGAAGTGTGTCCTCTCAGACCTTCGATGATTTCGATTCCCTTTGCAACAGTTGTTCTGAAGTGCTCGATACCAACTGACAGGTCACAGATGTAGATGTAGTAAGGTCTTACTCTGTTCTTTACCAGAATCTGAACCAGGTCTCTCATGATGTGCTTACAGTCGTTAACACCTCTGAGCAGTACGGACTGGTTTCCTAGAGGAATACCAGCGTCAGCTAGCTTTCTGCAAGCTTCAGCAGCATCTGCAGTCATTTCCTTTGGATGGTTGAAATGTGTGTTCAGCCAGATTGGATGATACTTCTTCAGCATATTGACCAGATCGTCAGTGATTCTCATAGGCATAACAACTGGTGTTCTTGAACCTAATCTTACGATTTCAACGTGGTCAATCTTTCTCAGCTCGCTGATGATGTATTCTAATGTATCGTCTTCAACACATAAGCAGTCACCGCCGGAAAGAAGAACGTCTCTTACAACTGGTGTCTTTCTGATGTATTCGATACATGCATCGATGTCTTCTCTTGATCTGGCTCCGTCAGTTTCACCCGCTAATCTTCTTCTTGTGCAGTGACGACAATACATGGAGCACTGGTCAGTGATCAGGAATAAAACTCTGTCTGGATATCTGTGCGTCAGTCCTGGAGCCGGAGAGTCAGCGTCCTCGTGAAGAGGGTCAGCATCGTCAGCTTCTGATCTGTGCATTTCAGCCAGAGTAGGTACTGCCTGCATTCTTACCGGACATCTAGGATCATCTGGATCCATCAGGGAAGCGTAATATGGAGTGATTCCAACTCTGAATCCACCGATTACTTTCTCGATATCAGCTTTTTCCTGTTCAGTCAGATTTACAACCTGTGCGATGTCTTCTACGGTTGAAAGTCTGTGGGAAACCTGCCAATGCCAGTCATTCCACTGTTCATCTGTTACATCTTTGAATAGAGGAATATCCTTCCAATTTCTAATTGCCATAATAAATCTCCTTAATTTACGATTTCGTCGTATGATTATTTTTTGATTTTGTATTATTCAAACAGCTCGCGGCTGCGTGTTTGATTCTTTGGATTCAAACAGATTTGCATAAGATGCGCCACAGCCTCCCGCAAGAAGCCGTGGCATAAGTATGTGTCAGCAGTTAAACGCCATTATACGACTATGAGTACATTTCTGCGAATAAGTTTCTCAAACCTTCGTGCTCTCTCAGGCACTGAAGAGTGATTGCAGCGTGTCCCTTGGTGTATCCGTTACCGATAATCATGTTTACGTCTTTACCTACACCTTCTGCTCCCAGGGCAGCCTTTGTGAAGCTTGTTGCCATGGAGAAGAAGTATACAAGACCATCATCCTTGCAAGCGAGGATAGAAGCCATTTCTGTATTTTCGATGTTTACGTTGTTGATAACGATGTCACAGAGTTCGCCGTCAGTCAGTTCCATGATTTTGTTGTACATTCCAACTGCATCTGTTGCATCCAGGTGGAAGTATTCGTCAGCTAGGTCTAACTTTCTAGCTCTGTCTTCTGATTTCTGTGAACCTGCAGCGCAGATAACCTTACCAGTTACGCCAGCTCTCTTCTTTGCCTCGTATAAGCACAGCAGTCCGGATTTTCCGCCGCCGCCGATAACGAGAACGGTCTGTCCTGGCTTCACCAGTTTTGCAGTCTGTGCAGGTGCTCCAGCTACGTCTAATGCGGAAAGAGCGAGTCCTTCTGGCATATCTTCTGGAAGTTTCGCATAGATTCCGCTCTGGAACAGGATTGCCTGGCCCTTGATGTCTACCTGGTCAATTTCTGGTCTGACTTCTAAGATTTCTTCGATTACTAACGGAGTCAGGGACAGGGATACTAATGTAGCGATTTTGTCTCCAACTTTCAGGTCGCCTACGTAAGCAGGTCCGATTTCCTTAACAGTACCGATCAGCATTCCGCCGGATCCAGTCCAAGGATTCTTATGTTTACCAGCTTTAGCAACGATGCCAAGCATAGTCTTTTTGATTTCTTCAACGTCACCGCCAGCTCTTCTTTCAATTTCTGTAAAAGAAGCTGAGTCGATGTTCAAAGTTTTAACGTCAATCAATACTTCGTTGTCGTAGATTTCCATTGTGTTGTCAATTACATCTGCCGGCTGAGGTAAAACACCTTTTGGTGAAATAACTCTGTGTGTTCCGTAAGGGCATCCTTTTTTCATAATAATCATCCTCCTAGAAAAATATTTTAACTTTTAATTTATGCGTGCGCATATCCAATAACTAACCTCATTATAAGCCTCTGAACCATATGGTGTCTACAGTTACATTCGTGTGATTTGTGTGATTATCAAAAAAATAACAACCGAACCGAAATGTGTTCAATTTCATTTCGGGCTGAACCGATTTTAATTCAGCCCGAATGATAGAGGTATATTACGCATAAAGCTGCGCGAAAAGGTCTCTTAATTTATCATTCTCTCTCAGAACCTGGAGAGCGACATTTGCATGTCCTTTCGTGTAGCCGTTACCGATCAGCATGTTGACGTCTTTGCCCACGCCCTCTGCACCAAGTGCCGCCTTGGTAAAATCAGATGCCATGGAGAAGAAATATACCATGCCATTATCCTTGCAGGCCATGATAGAAGCCATCTCCGTATTCGGTATATTGACTACATTAATTACGACGTCAGCCAATTTGTCCTCTGTCAATTTTGCGACTTCCCTGTACAGTCCAACCGCATCCGTCGCGTTTGCCACCAGGTATTCATCCGCCACATCCACGCTCTTCGCTCTTTCGATAGAGCTTTCAAATCCATCGACGCAGATGACCTTTCCGTTGACGCCTGCCTCTTTCTTCGCCTGATAACAACAGAGCATTCCGGATTTTCCACCGCCGCCTAAAACTACTACAGTATCGCCAGGTTCAACGATTTTTGCAGTCTGCGCAGGTGCACCTGCGACATCAAGAACTGAGAGAGCCAGATTCTGCGGGATGTCATCCGGCAGAATAGAATAGATGCCGCTTTCGAACAAGATCGCCTGGCCCTTGATATCCACCTGGTCGATATCCTTTCTCACTTCGACAATTTCATCGATTCTCAGGGGCGTCAAGGATAGAGATACTAATGTAGCAATTCTGTCCCCCACCTTCAGATCTCCGTCATAGCTCGGTCCGACTTCAGCCACGGTTCCAATCAGCATGCCGCCAGATCCAGTCCACGGATTCTTATGTTTTCCCGTCTTCTCGACGATGCCCATCATGATGTTTTTGATTTCTTCAACATCACCATCCGCTCTCTTTTCTATTTCAGTAAACGAAGCCGAATCCACGTTTAAAGTCTGCACGTCGATCAGCACTTCGTTGTCGTAAATTTCCATCGTGTTGTCAATTACGTCTGCTGGTTGTGGAAGCACGCCCTCCGGACTGATAACTCTGTGTGTGCCAAATGGATCACCTTTTCTGTATTCCATGTTCTGCATGTGTGTTTCCTCCTCAATGTATGTAAATTTTCGTCGATTTACACTATAGCAAATAGCGTGCCAAAATAAAAACCCACTGTTTCCAATGGGTTTTTCTAAAGCAAATCTCAAATTCGAACCGTTTTATGTTCACTCATATTTCTATCGAACCAAATTCGGTTCATTCGTTTTAAATCTCATATTTCTTCTTTTTTCTGACCAGCTGTGTCTGGCTGATTCCAATGGCTTTCGCCACTTTTCTGGTAGAGCCGTACTTTTCGCAGGCATGTTTGATGATGTTTTTTTCGAAGTTTTCTACCATCTTTTCCAAGTCCAAAGCCCGTCCCTCTTCATCTGCGTTGGCGGCGGCTTCAGGACTGGTGTTCTCGAAAACTTCCGCGTGCAGCTCCCTCATGACATCCAATAACGTAATCTGTTCTCCCTTTGCCGAAATCATCAGCCGCTGCACTACGTTTTCCAATTCCCTGATGTTGCCCGGCCACTCGCATTGCTTCAGGTATTCGACAGCATCGTCGTCAATTTTTCTCTGAATTTCAAATTTATCACTGTATTTCTTGATAAAATGGTTGACCAGCGCAGGGATGTCTCCCGTCCGCTCCCGCAGGTTGGGCACGCGCATTCTCACCACGTTGAGCCGGTAATATAAGTCCCGTCTGAATTTGTCCTCTTGAATCAAATCTTCCAGGTCGCGATTGGTAGCGGATAGAATTCTCACGTTGGTTTTGATGGGCGTCGTACCCCCGACTCTGAAAAATTCGCCATCCTGAATCACACGTAAGAGTTTCGCCTGCATGTCCTGCTGCAATTCCCCGATTTCATCCAGAAAGATGGCGCCATTGTCCGCCAGTTCAAAGTATCCCTTCTTCCCATTGGAATTGGCACCGGTAAAAGCGCCTCGCTCATAGCCAAAGAATTCCGATTCAATCAAAGTAGGCGAAATGGATGCACAGTTGACCTTGATGAAAGGCTGCATCTTTCGGTTGCTGTTCTTATGGATGATATTCGCTACCTTCTCTTTGCCGACGCCCGTATCTCCCGTAATCAAAACATTACAGTCGTATTTTGCCACAGTCAGCATATCGTTGAGCACCGCCGCCATGGCCCGGCTTTCGCAGACAAAATCCTCCAGCATGGTCTTTCTCTGCCCCGAAGCCTCAAGCAGCCGTGTTTCCCTATTGATAGGATATGACGGATCATCATCCACATAGGGGTCCGTCTCCACTGCATTTTCGATGTAGGGAATCAGATCCTTGACGATTTCAATATCAAATTCGTCATAAGCCTCCAAATAGCCGTCTGCGCAGCGGATATCCAGCTGCCGGGATATAGACTCTGTGATGTACAAGGCGATGTTGTAGTTGTTGATCAGGTTGGCAAAAACTACAGTGCCTCCGCTCTTTGTCGCCAAAATATTGATGGTCTCTGCCCCCGGGATATCAGCACAGTTTACAGACAGATCGAAGAGCGAATCCGCGTTAAGACCTGACAGGCATTCCATGGGCTTGAGGATGTCCACATAATGTACCTCCGTGAACACCCTG
Organism: Eubacteriaceae bacterium; assembly: GCA_902362805.1. Classification (GTDB taxonomy): domain Bacteria; phylum Bacillota; class Clostridia; order Peptostreptococcales; family Anaerovoracaceae; genus Senimuribacter. The sequence goes on from CABIXY010000003.1 coordinate 656,570, forward strand.
GCAATCAAGTCGTTGATAGACTGTCCCTTGAGAACGATGTCCGTCTTTCTGTCCAACAGACAGACCACCTCCGCATCCTCTCGAGCCACTTTTCTGACAGCATAACCGAAGAGCAGGTTGGAAAGCAGGTTATTTCCGACGATCAAAAACTTCTTCTTTCCAACCGCTGTATTGCTGATTCTGTAGAGGGTTCCCGATTCATTGAACGCGAAAAGCAGCAGGTTGATGGGAATACCCTCCGGCTTGCGAACCAGCGGCACCTCGTCGTAAAGAACCGCATAGCCTTCTATATCAATCTGACCAAAGGCCCTGTCGATAGATATGATTTTATCTATGTAAATAGGCACCGAGGCCAGGGATGCATTGCAAACGACTTCTTCTCCCGGTTTGAAGCCTTTTTTGTTGTCATATTCTCTCCCCACCTCAGAGACGGTACCGTAGAACAGACCGCCCGTATCCGTGACAGGATTGTGCAGTTTCCCCCTTCTGATCACGATGTCCATGATTTTCTGTTTAATGCGCTGGTCGTTGTCGGCCGCTTCCAGGCAGATCTGTTTAAAACTGGTCTGTTCTATATGTATCCGTTTGATGTCTACCCTGATTTCTTCAGGCGCTATATTTCTGCTGTTGTCCAGACGCCAGGCAGAGGTAGGCAGTACGTGCTGCGGTTCCATGACTCTGTTCGTCCCATAATTGCGGGTCATTTTTGATTCGCTCCTTTTTGTATGAACACATTTCGGTTCACTTTTTATGTAATTTCAATGATAACCCATTGGCACATATTTTGCAATTATTATTTACAGGTAACGAATTCAAAGTTATACTACTTATAAAGAATTTTAATTATAGAAAAGGAGAATTTTTATCATGGAAGAAAAAATCACATCAACCCTTAGACTGAGAATGTCTGCAAAGGATGCACATTACGGCGGAGAATTAGTGGATGGCGCGCACATGGTCCACCTGTTCGGAGACGTAGCGACAGAACTTTTAATCAAGTTAGACGGAGACGAAGGTCTTTTCTGCGCTTATGACAACATCGAATTCTTAGCTCCTACATACGCTGGAGACTATATCGAAGCTTACGGCGAAATCACAAAGATCGGAAATACTTCCAGACAGATGAAGTTCGAAGCTAGAAAAGTCATCGTTTCCAGAAAAGACATCAACGCATCCGCTGCTGATTTCTTAGAAGAGCCGATCGTCGTTGCCAGAGCGACTGGAACTTGCGTAACACCAAAAGAATTTAAGAGAAAATAAGATACAATTAAAACGAACGAGGGATGTGCAGGTAACGCACATCCCTTTTTAAGTAAGTTTTTATTTCAGCCTTGCCTCTCCTGAATAAACTTCTATCAATCCATTGGATACGACACATCGATACCGGTATCCTCTTCTTCTCATCGTGTTATGCAAAATCAAGGTACTCTTTGCAGCAGACGCCGCTCCGGACTTTTTCCAGGACTTACTGTTTTTTCCTTTGTAATACCATTGATATCGAAGATTTCCACCTTTTGCTTTAACTGAGAAACTGACTTTGCCGCTCTTTCTGGCACTTTTATCCGTCGGTGAGAAAAGAATCTTCAGTTTCAGATTCTCCTGCGGATCTGCAATTTTACATCTGTAAATGGGATAGCCGCCAGAACGCTGCTTCTTCAGCAGTCCAGCCTGCACGAAGGAACCTTTTGACTCTTGCGTATCCGTGACATCTGGTTCCAATGAAGCAGAGATGATGTTAGCCGGTTCCTGATCCATGTAAAAAACGTACGCGCCTTCTTTAAATAACACTTTTTTTGCAGCTCCTGTCACCGCCTGCGCCGATGTTCCTCTATATTGGTTTACAAGAACCTTTGTACCGTCTTGCAGTTCAAAACAGGCCGCACCATTGTTTTTGAGAACTTGTGCCGCTTTTTTTGCTCCCTCTGCATCCTTCGGTATGATATACGCAGTAGGCCTGGTTCTGCTTTTCACGGAAATATCTATATTATAGCTTATATCTGTTTTTTCTGGATCACCCACATATTCTCCGAGGAAATCAAAGGACGGTCTCAGCACTGTCAGACCATCTCGCCCGGATGAATCGTGTGACAGCACGAATTTGTCTGCAGCAGAATAATTTTTTCCTTTTTGGACCATTGCCGCTCTGGCATCTTCCACCTTTCGCCTAATGGAATCTGCATCTTCTGCCGCCTGTCGCAAAATAGAAAGCACGGCCTCTCTGTGAGATAATACCCTTCTGTCAAAGTGTTGTTTTCCTAAATGAATGCCGTTTGATTCCACCAGAAAAGCGAGGGAATTTCGCAGCCTGGCATAACTGCAGGATGTGGTATTATCGCAGGACAGTTCATAAAAAAAAGTTCTGAACCCTTTTTTCTGCAGTTGTCCTATGGTATTGCGCATCATTGCTTCTTCTTCGGGAAAAATGCCGCTATCCCGATTTAGATTATTGACGCAGGTAATCTGAATGTCATCGAGACATTTTAAGAAATAACGTCCTTTCTCATTTCCGACAAAGGCAGTCTTTCCACTGAATTCATGGCCATCTATAAAAATCTCCGGCATCAGCTTGCCATACAGCCAATGGAGTTTCTCTGTAACGGCTGACTGCAGCTGCAGTCCATCTCTGTTCAAGTTTAGTTTTCGATTATTTCCATAACGAGTAAAACGCTTCGCACCATATTGATTTGCAAAAGGGACTACAACAACATCCATATTCTGCAGATCAGTTTTCCCCTGCGCAAGGGGCTTTGCTACCGCCAAAGCGGCCTCGCCTGCCGCCGGTTCATTTCCATGAATCTGCGCCTGATACATGACTTTCAGGTGATCCTCTCGTGCCAGAGCCTGTAAGGCACCTTCGAGATCCTCATAATGGGTCAAATCCACCTCTGTAAAAATCATCACTGGCCAGGACTTTTTTTCATCGAGGAAATAGAGGTAAGCCTTTTCATTTTGCTGATCCAAACTCTGCAGATAAGCGATGGACTCTTTCTGGGTCGTAAACTTATGATCCTGTCTGACTGCGGTGAAAGCAGGCGTATCCAAAACGCCGGAGTCTACGTCCTGCAGGTCTTTCACTGCAAACAAGGTGTTTTCAATTTCATCGCTCCAGCGAAAAATCTGCCCAGGTTCATAATCGCCGCCTGTCCTCTGCTGCAAATGAACCGTCACCAGTTTTGTTCCTTTGGCGACATCTTCTTCTCCGATTGCAACAGCTGCCGTCACTGTATAGCATCCCGGTGCAGATGCCTTATAGCTGAATACATCACCCGCCTCTGCATTTTCAAATATAAACTGTTTGTCCTTCAGTTCTCTCGCTTTGCCAGATCCATTCGGGGTTTCATATACCATTATTTCTGTATTTTTGCCTATATCAAAAATAATGTTCACCGCATCACCACTTTCTTTCTCTGCCCCTGCAGCCTGGACAGGTATCACAAGGAGTAGCGTCATACAAAGTATCACCATCTTGCGAAAGCATCTCTTACTAAACTGCCGCTCATTACTACGTTCCATAAAACTCGTCTCTCAATTCTTTTCTAATTCCTGATATGCAAAATAATTATATCACACTTGACAGATATGATAAAATATTTTTGTTAATAATTACAAGGTGGTGGAACTTTTGAACGAACTGACAATAAATTTTACAAATAAACGACTATTCAGCTTAATCCTGCCCTTGATCATCGAGCAGTTCCTCGCAATCACAGTAGGCCTGGCTGACTCGATCATGGTGGCAAGTGTAGGCGAAGCTGCTGTATCAGCGGTATCCCTGGTGGACTCCATCAATACCCTTGTCTTTTATGGTTTTGCAGCCCTGGCAACAGGCGGCGCTGTCGTCTGCGGGCAGTTTATCGGCAGCCGCGACTTGAAAAAGGCCAACGAATCGGCCGAGCAGCTTTTGGTATTCATCGTCCTGCTGGCCGCGGGACTGACTGCCGTTTTATATATGACAAAGTATTTCATCCTCCACGGTCTCTTTGGCAACATCGACCAGGAGGTCATGAACCACGCCAACACCTATTTCATCATCGTGGAAGCATCGATTCCTTTTATCGCATTATATAACGCAGGCGCTGCCCTCTTCCGTGTCATGGGAAACTCCTCTGTCTCCATGCGGATTTCCATCGGCATGAACATCATCAACGTAGGCGGAAACGCCCTTTTGATCTTCGGCTTCCACATGGGCGTCGAAGGCGTAGCCATTCCCACCCTGGCTTCGAGAATCATTGGCGCCATCGCCGTGGTCTGGCTTCTGCGTAACGAAAAATATACCCTCCATATCAGCAAGCCGTTCCGCTGCCGCCTGGAGGGACATATTGTCAAAACAATCTTAAAGCTGGGCGTTCCCAGCGGTTTGGAGAGCAGTCTCTTTCATCTGGGTAAAATCATGCTTCTCAGCGTCGTCTCTGCCTTTGGCACCGCCTCTATCGCAGCAAATGCCATCGGCAACTCCATGGCCACTTTTCAGATTCTGCCAGCCCAGGCCATCGGGGTGGGCATGATTACCGTGGTCAGCCAATGTGTCGGTGCCAAGGACTTTGACAGTGCCAGATTCTACACCAAGAAACTGCTCAAGTGGTCTTATCTGTCCATGCTTGCCATCAATGCGGTGATCTTCTTGATTCTGCCGCTGGTAATCAATCTGTACAACGTCTCCGATGAAGCTTCCCATCTGGCCAAGCTGATTCTCTGGATGCACGGCGGATTGGGCATTCTCCTCTGGCCTCTGTCCTTCACCCTGCCGCAGACCCTGAAAGCTGCCGGCGACACTACCTTTGTCATGGGGGCAGCTGTCGCCTCCATGTGGCTCTTCCGTATCGCCGCCGGCGTCTTCTTAGCCAAGAACTTAGGATTCGGCGTCCTCGGCATCTGGATGGCCATGTTCATCGACTGGATCGTGCGCATCGTCATCTTCGTCCTGCGGTACCGCGGACATAAGTGGGAAAACAAATACGTGCGCTAAAGCAAATTCTCCGGATTCAAGGGTTTCAGTTCCGGGCAGACAAAAAGTCCGTCTTTGCGGATGAGCATATCGTCAAACCAGATTTCCCCGCCCCCATATTCTGCCCGCTGCATCATCACTAAATCCCAGTGCACCGCTGATCGATTGCCGTTGTCGGCGTCCTCGTAAGCCTCTCCTGGTGTCAGATGAAAACTGCCGCAGATTTTCTCATCAAAGAGGATGTCCTTCATCGGCTCCAACACAAAAGGGTTGACCCCGATGGCAAATTCACCGAAGAAGCGCGCCCCTTCATCGGTGTCCAGGAGGGCGTTAATCCGCTCTGTGTCGTTGGCTTCGGCCTTGACAATGCGCCCGTTTTCCACCTCGAATTGCACGTTTTCATAAGTGAATCCTAGCATTTCACTGCAGGCATTATAGCGGATGAAACCGTTGACCGAATTCTTTACCGGCGCAGTATAAACCTCCCCGTCTGGAAGATTCATTCTGCCGTCACATTTGACAGCGGGAATTCCTTTGATAGAAAAGGTCAAATCTGTACTCGGCCCTATGATTCTGACCCGATCCGTTCTGTTCATCAAATCCACCAAGGCATCCATAGCACGGCTCATCTTCCCATAATCCATGGTACACACATCAAAGAAAAACCGTTCGAAGCTCTCTTGACTTCTGCCGGCCAGTTGCGCCATGGAGGCATTAGGATAGCGGAGTATGACCCACTTTGTCTCATAGACCCTGCGTTCAACTACAGGCTGGCTCAATTTATAATAAAAGTTCATCTGTTTCGCCGGCACGTCAGCTAGCTCTGCAATGTTGGCATTCCCTCTGATGCCGATATAGGCATCCATGGCTTCCATCTGTGCCAGTTCCCAGTCAAAGAGCAGCCTCATCTGTTCCGCATCCGCCTCCATCAAAATCTCTCTCAGCACACTGACCTCCCTGGCCAAAACAAAAGGTCTGCCGCCAAGACGATACACATCCTTGATCAGCTGCCGCACCAAAGGCAGGGATTCATGTCCCTCATATTCGATCAGCACTCGTTCCCCAGCCTTTAGATCACAGGAATATTCCGTCAGCTGCCTGGACAGTGCTGTGATTCTGCTGTCCATTTTCATCACCTCTTCCTTACTTTTTACGCAGCACCCTGCCGGCTGCTTTCTTTGTCAGAACATTATTCTCTACGGCAATCTGCCCGTTAACCAACACGTATAAAATCCCCTCTGGATCCTGCAGCGGGTTCTCCGCCTCATCAAAGCTGTGAAGCAAAGTTCGGTCCATGATAACCAGATCCGCAAAGCTGCCCTCTTTAATCACACCTCTTTTCTCTATTCCGAACCGCTGCGCCACAAAACCGCTGGCCTGGGACACCGCCTTCGCAAAATCTTTCTCCCCATAACGGTTTAAATAGCGCGGAATATAGCTGATGTTCATGCTGTTGGGGTAAATTTCGATTTCTGCATTGCCGCTGAGGTTGGTATCCTTGCTGTAGCTGCTGCCATCAGAACACGGCATGGCAATCTCGCTGCTGCATAGAAGATCCACGCTCTGCTGAAAGTCCGGCGCTGTCAAATCTGCTGTCATATCAGGGTCTTCCGCAAATACTGCCATCAATCCATCGAGAGGTGAAAGACCGCGTTTTTCAGCACAGTGGTGTAAATATTGCCCAACATAAGCCGGGTTCACATGCTTTGTAATCAAAAGTTCCCCCAGCCAGCAGGTATCGGAATTTTCATCCAGAATCGGCATCTTTCCTTTCTTCACGATCTCGTGTACTCGCTGACGGAAAGCTTCCTGCCGAAACAATTCTCCCAGTTTTTTTCTCGTCCCAGCCAGCAGCACCAAAGGGCTCAGATAATAGCCGCAGGATGTCAAGGTATAGTCAGAACAAGCTGCACTGGGTATGACATCGTAACTCAAGTCTACCCCCGAAGCGGCGAGTCCCTTAAAATAATCCAGCGTCTTTCGAGCCGCTTTTACAGCCCCTGCCGCATCCTCAGCCATATTCATGACGTGGACATGAGAAATATTCATTTTGATAGCCGTCTCCCCCGCCTGTCTGACCATTTCCCCATAACCGCCGATCCGGTCCGGCTGGCCCTGTCCATTGCAGTTGAAGGTATGGCTTGCGAAGATTCCCTCATACCGAGCGACGATCTGCAGCATTCTGTTCATTTCTTCATCCGACGCAAAGGGGCCGGGAATATACATAGGGTCCCTGCCCGTTGAAATGCCAAAGGCTCCCGCCTCCATGCAGTCCTGAATGACGGATTCTAAAGCGGCAATTTCGTTTTCAGTCGCCTGCCGCTGGCAATCTCTGCCCATGACGGCAGTTCTCACAGCACTGTAACCGACTAAAGGCGCTAGGTTGCCGCCTAGTGGCAGCGAATCGCATTTTTGATTGAACTCATCAAAACTCCGCCAGTCCAGCTGCACTGCGTATCGCTTTGCAAAGGCGGCGGCGGCTTTCTCTCTATCAAAGAGCAGAGACAACAGCGCAAAGGGATCTGCTCCGGCCAGATCTAAAAACTCCTGATCCAAATCTGAACAATAGAAGACTTCTTCCCCTTGCGGCGCCATGCCGTAACCGCAGTTTCCCGTTACCACAGTGGTTACGCCTTGTTTTAAATAAGGTTCCATTGCCGGTGCCGTGAGAATGGATTGATCCACATGGGTATGAGGATCGATGAAACCAGGTGTCACAGTCTTTCCCGCCGCATCGATGACTTTGCAGTCTTCCCCGCTGTCATCGGCCAGAGGAATTTCACCGATATATGTAACCACGTCGCCAGTGATGCCTATATCTGCGAGATAGATTGGTCCGCCCGTGCCATCACAGAGCAGACCGTTTTTGATCACTATATCAAACATACTGTCTCCCCCTTACCTAAACATGGTGATGATAACCATCAGTACGCAGACCATGGCGTCTCCGATGACGAATCCCGTCGCCGCATTATCCACCTTCTCCGCAAAAGCGATGCCTTTTGTCTTTTCCACAGCCAGGCGGATCATGCCGCCCAAGGCAATACCCAGAATGGTCTTCGGCGCCAGATATATGGCTAGCGCGATACCTCCTGCCGGCAAGCCGATCAGCGAAAGCACTGCGCCCAAGCCCCCGCCTATTGCAAATCGCCCTGGATTGAACAGGGTTGAAACGCCGCCTTCAGAAATGCCGTTAATCACTGCATAATACATGTTTCCAAAAGGGAATGTGAACAGCTCGTCGTTGAGGCCGAAGACTTTGATGATTGCATAGAACAGAGCCGTACCTGCCAGGCATCCGAAAAAAATGCCGATAAACTGCGCCTTAATCTGCTTCTTAGGAGAAGCGCTGACCATCTGTCCGATTTTCAAATCATACATGGTATCCTGCGCCAGAATAAAAGTATTGAAGTTCATAAAGGCGATTAGCATGGAGAATACTGCATTGCCAGTCAGCCCGTAGGAGATCACGATCATAAAAATGTTCAGCGCCAGTCCTGCACTTAAACCTGATTCCGCAGAAACCCTGACTGCAATCATGGCAAAGAGCAGGCTTACCACCGTGCAGATGACCAGGTGGATGACTTTGATCTGATAATAGAAGTTGCAGAAGGCGATCATGGCAGCGGTCAGCACCAAAAGCAAAATCAGGATAGATTTCATGGAATAGTCTCGGTCGCTCTTTTGGTCCGCGTCTTTTTTGAACTGAAAGGCGTGGGCGATGGCTCTCCATCGTCTGCAGATGGGAATCACCGCCGCTAAAAGGGCAATGCCGATTACAATCGGCAGATTAAAGTCCTGAATTTCCGAAAAGTAGTCCTCGGCGGGATTTGCAAACCAGCCACGACTTGTGCCAACAGGGGCTTCGAGGAGGCAGATCAATAAGCTGGTCACCAACATGCAGAGAGCATTTCTCGAGCCCAGCACATATCCCATCCCCAGCATCAGAGGCATAATCAAAATACCCAAGGTCATACCGTTCTCTGGCAGAAAAGGCGTAAAGTCTGCCAAATACGGCAGATATTCCATGTTCTGCAAAAAGGAAATCACTACACTGAAGGCCACTGCGCCAAACAACAACTTCGTCGAACTCTTGTCTTTAGCGTCAATCTGGTCCATCGCCGTAGTGCACATGACCGCGCCGGGAAAAGGCAGATTTTTATCGTAAACAAACTGGTCTCGGAGTATGGATACAAAGCAGATACCGATGGCATCTGCAAGCAATAGCAGTACAAAGGTCGGCAGCACTTCTAATTGCTCTCCCATCATCAGCAACGGCACGATATTACCGGTCAGCGAATAGGCGGCAAAAGTAGTCGCCGTCGCACAGGTCTGCATGATGTTCACTTCTCGTCTGTTGGTGGGACCGCCAAAAAGCGGAATCAGAAGAACGCCAATCATAGACGCAATCGGTGCCACATCAGTATCCAGACCTAATACCGCATCCAGATACATCATCAGCGCCATGAGAAGAAGGCCGATCATCACGCCAAAGAAGATCGCGCGAAAACTGAATTCTCTGTCCAGGCTCAGCCCAGAGGCCGCCTTTATTTCTTTTTTCATAATTTCCTCCATAGTGTTCTCACCAGACTGTATTCATTACTAGATTTATCGCTGGCGGTACACCTCGTCAAAAGATCGTTTTAGCAAAGTGAGTCGACTCACTTTTTTTATACACCTTTTTCCTCTTCAAGTCAATCGATTTTTTTAAAAAATACTGAATTCTGTTATCTAGGCGTATAGGGTATGGGGGTATAGGAGGAGCCTCTTCTACGATACAGTTAGGTTTTTTGATACGGTTTTAGAGGTTTCGCGTAACTTTACAACAACATCGGGAACCATTCCTCATGAAAATAGTTCATATTGCTTGCAGAATCTGTAAAACATCTGTATACGGTTACTTTTATAGGTTTTAAGCGATGTTTGGAGCGGAGGAATTCAAGTCAAAAGTAACCATAATCAAATATACCCCCTTGTGTAGGCCTCCAGATAGCAGCCCGGTTACGCGAGAATGTCCTGATACACCCAAAAAGCATAAGGATATCGTAAGGAGGGCGATCGGCGGTTTTCTCCTTGCGCCAAAAGGAAATTTGTGTTAAAACAAGATAAGAAAGAGGAGGAATATCCATGCCAAAAAGAACATTTTTGAAATTGCCGCCAGAGAAACAGCAACGAATCCTCGACGCGGCAGCGGACGAGTTTATTGAATATAAAGGTCAATACGAAAAGAGCAGTGTCAATCGCATTGCAGACAAAGCCGGCATCTCGGTCGGCAGCATCTACAAGTATTTTTATGACAAAGACGACTTGTTTTTCTGCGTTTTTAACAGCAACAAAGAACGGCCTCAGACTTTGGCGGAGTCAGATACTTTGTATGATTATTCAAAAAAAGAAATCGGATTAGACTTAAAAAAAGGTCAAGTAGGCAGTGACTTGGCAAATATTATTTTTCAAAACACCGGATTATTTCAAGGCTTAGTGTTCAGTGATACGGCAACGCCGGATTATCTGGAAAAGCTGAAAGACTATCTGGCAAAGGACCAGGACCGCGGTTTCCTAAAAGATGACATCGACTTTGAGGTAGCCGCCTATCTTTATTCCACCATCGAGTTCAACGCTTATCAATACTGCATCGCCCACGGTCTCGATTTTTCTAAGGACACAGAGATCCTACACAAGATGACAGATATGTTTTTCTTCGGTATCTATTGTGATGACGCAAAAGGAGGAATGACGGAATAATAGTTTTTCGCGGGGCAACCCTTGCGCTGTTATTATAAAAAATCATAGCATCGACGTTTGATTAACGAAAATGCTATGATTTCTTTGAAAAATTATAATATAAACTTCTTAATCGCTTCTGCTACCCCTTCTGAACGTTCGGCTTTCGTGACATAATCAGCAATGGATTTCAAAGTATCCACTCCATTTGCAACACAGACACCAATCCCTGCCCAAGCAACCATTTCTGCATCATTAGTATTATCGCCACATACCATGACCTCTTCCCTTATGATACCAAGTGATCGTGCCAAACGTTCCAGGCTTTTGGCCTTGTTTACCTCTTTAGGCATAATTTCAATTAAATAACTTTGGGATTGCGCCAGGTATACTTTATTACCAATTAAATCATCCAATTCTGCCTGTCTGGCGGGAACATTCTCCGGTTTCTCAACAATCATCGCCTTGGGTGACGGTTTAAAATTCCATCGATTGAAATCTACAACTTCAATGCATTCACCATTTTTCAAATCTGGATCAATTCTAGTTTCTTCGACCAACTTTTCAACCAATATTTTATCATCTTGATAGAATTGTAGATATAAGCCCCGTTCTTTTGTGAACTTTACCAGTTCTCTCATAACTTGTATTGACAGTTCAGCAGCAAACAGTGTTTGACCGCTCCCATTCTTAATTACTGAACCGTTATAACAAACAACTCTGCAACCCTCTCCCAACAATTTTGCATATTTTTGGGCAGACGGAAAAAATCTGCCCGTAGCGAGTACGAGGATGACTCCTTTTTTCCTACACATATCTAACAAAGTCAGTGTTTCTTCAGCTACTTTATTATCTAAATTCAGCAATGTGTTGTCTAAATCCATTGCCAATAGTTTTATCATCTGCTTCCTCCTCGATCACCCAAATATATAAATACATCATTTACAGAAACCTTGTATTACAGAATATAGCAACATGAGCAAAATAACAGTATAAAAGGCATAATATAATTTTTTGTATTTATTGTAAAGAAATATTTTTTGAAAATAATAGGATTCCTAATTTTAAAGCAGTATAATGGATATTCGTTCAGACCGTCAATCTTTTCTTTTTCTGCCTCAAGTAATACTTTTTCATCCAAGTCGCTTGTATTTTCTATCTTATTGTTTTCCACAGTTATTGCATTAAAATAGTAATTATGTAAAATAACATAACAGTCCATGGCATAATGTAAATGTCTGTCAAAAGCGTTACTCCATCTAACTGTAAGCGTGAACGCTATAACGCAGGCAAAAAACATTCCTATAGAAAGCACTCCAGCAACGCGTGGTTCATTAGTAACAGAAGCAAAAGCCATAGCTCCAGCCGTCATAGCCATAAAAACACTGTTAAAAGTAATTCTCTCATTCTCAACGTGCCGTGCATGGTTCAGATTTTCTGACATGCACCTTTCTATAAATTTTGCTTTTTCCTTGTCTATATTACCAGAGAAGTCACTACTGATTCTATTAAGCAAGGACTGCTCTCTTTCCGCTGCATCTATCATTTCTATCTTATTAATTTTTTGTTTCTTCATCTTTATCTTCCATTCTTCAAATACTCGATCTCTTCCCTAGTCAGTTTCCGATAATGTCCTTCTGCCAGCCTTCCCAATCTGACGTCGCCGATGGCGATGCGTTCCAGACTCTGCACGTTGTTGCCGACAGCCTTGAACATCTTGCGGACCTGGCGATTTTTGCCCTCGTGGATGGTGATGTCCACCACCGTATTCCGGGGATGTCCTTTGACGATCTCCACCTTTGCCTTTGATGTGACAAAACCGCCGATGTCTACGCCTTCTCGGAGTTTCGCGCACTTTTCGTTTGAAAGCACGCCAGCCACCACAGCCCGATACGTTTTCGGCATCTCGTGTTTAGGATGAGATAATGTATAGGCGAAATCTCCGTCGTTGGTCATGATCAGCATACCCGAGGTATTATAGTCCAGACGGCCCACAGGGAAAATCCTCGCGTCCACATCCTGAACCAGATCCATGACGGTCAGCCTGTCCCTGTCGTCGCTGACGCTGGTGATGTAGCCAACTGGCTTGTTGAGAAGGATGTATACCTTCTTTTCCTCCGCTTCAATTTTCCTGCCGTTGACCTCCACTACATCACCGCTGACAACGTCATAGCCCGGCTCCTTTAAAATCAGACCGTTGACTTTAACGTTGCCATTGGCAATGAGTTCATCTGCTTTTCTGCGGCTGGCTACACCAGCCTGTGCAATATATTTGTTAATTCTCATTGGTTTCTCTCCGTTCACTTTGTCTTTAGTGATTTTAACACAAAACGCGATTAATTAAAAGAGTTATATATCCCTGTCAGACCTGCCGCCTCAATCCGATCTGCGATTTTATCTTTGTCAGTGGTGTAAAGTCCCGTCTCCTTCATGTGCGCAAAGAATTCATCCCCGGCAAAGGTAATCATGCCCCCGTCTGGCTTTTGATATGTAAGAAGGGCACCGATGGCCGTGGACTCCGGAAGGTTCAAAAGCTTCTCGCCCAAAAGCTGTCTGCCTGCATTGTGTCCAGCCAATGAACCTGTAGAAATAGCCTCCGTATGACCGATGAATAGTCCGGATTTTTCACCGCCGCAGAATAGATTATCAACGTCTCTCACCTTCATGAAAGGATCTCTTTCAGTGACGGCTGTGTATCTGATAGAATTTCCCTTTCCGCCCGCATAAGGATCGACAAAACGAACATTTTCAAAGCCTGTTACCTGGCGTAATTCAGCCAATGGGAAGTACGGCGTCATCATTTTGGCATAGCCCGTATCGATCAAAATCACATTCTCAGCAAAAGGCGGCAGGGCATATTGACGGCATACTTTTTTTGAAAGTTTGCTTTCGTTAATCAATTCCTTTGGCAGCGGCACAACAACTACGCCTTTTTCATTGAGTTCTTTTACAATTGACTCTGACAGACTGGATTTTTCCAGCTTGCAGGAACCACTGAAAGCACCGGGCGTTCCGTCCGCCCGCTTTCCATAGTAGTCATGGCCGCCAGCTTTTTCTGAAATGCTGACGCGAGGGCCGAAGGCTGGACAACGTAACACACACATGCTGCAGCCGTTGCCGAATTCCATGCAGTTTCCCATAGGGCCTGTAGTTCCCGTACAGTCGACAAAGACGTCGCCGTCAAAGCGTTCGCCGTCCGCCGATTCCAGCGCAGTAATTCGATCACCCTCTTTGACAACGTCTGTAATCCTCGTTATCAGATGTACTTCGATATCCATTTCTCTCATCAGCCGCCTCACTTCTGGCTCCACTTTGACGACATTGTAAAAAGTTGCGTGGTCGTGACCTGGGAAATTTACATTTTTGTGGGTCGCGCATTTATCTGTAATAGCAAAGAGCTCGTCTGCGCCCATGGCTATGTTCTCTTCGGTCGCAGTAAAACGGCCATTGTTTCTCATGATTCCTCCTACGTTTCCTAGTCCCAGAAGCAGATCAGTCCGTTCCAGTATTTCTACCTCCGCTCCCGTTTTTCTTGCTGCGATGGCGGCAGCACAGCCAGACCAGCCGCCGCCGATAATTACAATTTTTGCCATATGAACCTCCAATTTACTTTTCCGAGTATCGGGGATAACGCACATAACGCCTGATATGTACCATTTTCAAGGAAATTATGGCATATTTCAGTGCCATCAGCAGGGTATTCTCAAAATTACGCTCATAAATTAGCATTTATTATCCAAAAATCTTTAACATTTTTGCTTCAATTTGTACTGACATCCCATTTTTCCAGCTTTTGGCCTTCAAACCACCTGAAAATCTGCCTAAATTTAGAAATAAACATCTTTTTATGGCATTTCGCCCGAAAACGAAAGGCGGCATACCCCTCCAGGGTATGCCGTTTTACATCGTATCCCCGTATAGTATTCATATGATATTGGGGCACGTCTATATGTCATTTTGTTGGAAGAATTAATAAGCCATAGGCAGGACGTAGATGGAGATGCATAGATAGTGGAGCACGCTGCCCGCCAGGACAAATAAGTGCCATATGCTGTGCATGTATTTTACGTTTTTTAATGCATAAAATACCAGGCCGCCTGTATAGCTGATGCCGCCGATGAGAAGCAGCCAAAATGCCGGTGCTGGCAGAACATGGATGATATCTTTGAACACTGCCAAAATTGACCATCCCATGATGACATAGAGGACAGTTCCAAATTTCTCTGTCTTTTTCAAATCGATGGCGTTGAGCACGATGCCTAAAACTGCGCAGGCCCATACGGCGATAATCACCGCCAGTCCCCTGCTGTTTCCTGAAAGGGCTACCAGACAAAACGGGGTATAACTTCCCGCGATTAAAAGGAAGATCGATGTATGATCAAAAATCCGCAAAATTTCTTTTGCTTTTGGATTGGCCACCGCGTGGTATACCGTGGACATGGTGTAGAGCACGATCAGAGAAATACCGTAAATCAAGCTGGCTCCAAGGGCTAAAGTGCTGCCGTGGGCTGCGGACATGACCACTAGCAGTGCCGTGCCGCCAATTGCCAGCAGCGACCCCACGCCGTGGGACACGCTGTTAAAAATCTCTTCTCCTACTGTATATCTTTTTAAAGTTCTATCTGCCATAAAACTCGCCTCCTACTGTCAATTTCTATTCTTATTATATGCCATAAATGATTTTTTATGTTTCTAAATATAATTTTCATTATAATATTATATTATATCATCAACTTTATTTTGTCAAGTCACTAATTATTTTTCTCTTGTAATCGGGAAAAAAATATTATAATATAGCAGTAACAAGGAGGTATTATTCGTGTATCAGGGAATTATATTTGATTTGGACGGCACATTGTGGGATTCTACTCTGCAGATTCTGCCAGCGTGGAACATCGTCTTACAACGCAATGGAAAAGAAAACAGACTCAGTCATCAGGATATCAAAGGCTGTATGGGAAAAACAGCTGTACAGATTGCACAGAGAATACTGCCTGACTCTCCTTTGGCAGAAAGCCTGCAGGTTGTAAAGGATTGCTGCCTGGAGGAACTGGTCTATCTGGAACAGAGCGGCGGTACCCTTTATCCACATTTGGAAAAAACGCTCCGCACCCTAGCCGGACAGCACGATTTATTTATCGTCAGCAATTGTCAAGAAGGTTATATCGAAACCTTTATGAACGTCCACAAGTTGAATCACTATTTTAAGGACTTTCAGTGGGAGGGCAACAGCGGCCAGTCGAAAGGAGAAAACATCAGAGATATCATGACTCGCAATCAATTGACTTCGGCAGTTTATGTAGGTGACACCCAGGGCGACCTGGATGCCGCAGATCTAGCCGCGATTCCTTTTATTCACGCCGCCTACGGGTTTGGACAGGTAAATCGCAGTGTACCTGCAATTCATGCTCTCACAGAACTGCCGTCTCTCTGCCTCTAGCGAGACGGCCAGCAGCGGCTTTTGCTCTTGCCCTGGTCCTGCTGACAAACGGTTTCCTCCAGTCTGGCCAAAGCATAGACCGCATCGGACAAGCGGTTGACATATTTCAGTAATACGTCGCGCACCTCTATTTCCTCCCTGGCCGCGATGATTGCCCGCTCTCCTCTTCGAACGATGGTTCTGGCCACATGAAGAGCTGCCGATGCAGGATTTACGCCTGGAATGACAAACTCGGCCTGTACCCCTGTGGTCAAGGTGCAGCGATCCACTATCCCTTCCAATTCCGTAACGTCTTTTTCGCCTATCACGTCGTCTGCCAAAAGGACCAATCCTCTCTTGTCGCTGGCCAGTTCAGCACCGACACGAAATAAGGTATGCTGCATGCCATCGATGCATTCTTTGATATAATCGTTATGAGTCAGAGCATAAGCAACTCCCAACATCGCGTTCACTTCGTCCATGGTTCCATAACAATTCACCCTGGCACTGTCCTTTCTGACTCTGCTGCCGCCAACCAGGCCGGTCTCTCCTCCGTCTCCTGTTTTCGTATAAAGATTTGCCAAATTCATCACATCCTAAATTTTCAATTTTATCATTAGGATATGTAGAAGTGACTTTTTCTATACATAAAAAGGGCTGCATCTGCAGCCCTTTAATAAGTTCTTATTCACCTTTGTAATATCTGCCCAGAGCGTCCGCTCCCATGATGGCAGCGTAGACATCTTCCGGCGTCACTGCAAATGGCATGTTGCCCAGGGTGTCGTTTTCCCCGGCAGCCAGCTTTGCAACTTCCATAATCTGGTCAGCCTTGACTTCTTTGATGCCCAAATCGCCCAGAGTCACAGGCAGTCCCACTTCCATACAGAAATCCAGCACCTCTGCAATCTCTTCTTCCGGTGCATTTTCAAGTACCAGCTGCACCAAAGTACCAAAAGCGACCTTTTCACCGTGATACAAACTGTGGGTTTCTTCAATAGCCGTCAATCCATTATGGATGGCATGGGCACCCGCAAGACCGCCGCTCTCAAAACCGATGCCGGACAGGTACGTGTTAGCTTCGATAATATTCTCTACAGCCTTGGTGCATACGCCTTCCTTGACAGCCAGCATCGCATTGACGCCATCCGTCATCAAAGTCTCATAGCAAAGCTTCGCCAGAGCCATCGCCGCCAAAGTGGCTTTGCCGCCCACGCAGTTGGACGCGTCAGACTGCAGGCAGGCTCTCGCTTCAAAATAGGTTGCCAGAGCGTCTCCCATGCCAGAAATCAACAGGCGTACTGGTGCTTTGCTGACAATATCAGTATCTACCAGAACCATATTAGGGCTGGCCGGCAGGAACAGATACTCTTCGAAAACGCCGTCGTCGGTATAGATAACAGACAGCGCGCTACAAGGTGCATCAGTGGAAGCGATGGTTGGTACGATCACCACCGGCACGCCCAGATAATGGGCAGCAGCCTTGGCAGTGTCGTGAATTTTTCCGCCGCCGATGCCGACGATGACTTCACAGCCAGCAGTCTGGCAGGCAGCTTTCACCCGTTCAATTTCAGTCTTGCAGCATTCTCCATTAAAAACTTCGTAGACAATCTCTGTCTCCCCCTGACCAAGAGCGATTGCAGGTTCAACTCTTTTTCTGCCAGAAGCGCTGGTGAGAATAAAGAGTTTTTTACCAAAGTTGCCCGCATGAGCACATAAGTTCTTCAATTCCCCTTTGCCCTGCACATATCTGCTAGGACTTCCAATAATTTTGGCCATAAATTTACCTCCTTTGATGTATACAGTATTAGCTATAATCATATCTTACCACATAAAAAGGTCCTCAAACAACGTAAAGATGTAATGAGGACATGTTTTTTATTCGTATCAGTTTGTTTCTGCAACCTGCATCATAATGGCGCATTCCATTCTCTTTTTAAAGAGCTGGCAGCCGTAGTCGTAGACGCCTTTGATAGAATCCGTCGCATGATAAGCGTTTGCCGCACAACCGCCGCTACAGTAAAACCTGGCCCAGCAGTCTTTACACTCTTCGCGCGCGTAGACGTTGCACATCTTGAAGTCCTGGCGTATGGCTTCGTTGGTCACGCCCTGCCATATGTCGCCCATCTTGTACTTCTCATCGCCTACAAACTGATGGCATGGGTAGAGATCCCCCCAAGGCGTCACCGCAAAATACTCTGTTCCCGAACCGCAGCCGGAGATTCTCTTGTAGATACACGGTCCGTGAGTCAGATCGATCATATAATGATAGAAGGTGAAGCCCCTGCCTGCCTTCTTGCGTTCGATCATCTCCTTGGCCAAAATCTCATATTGTTCAAAGAGCTTCGGCAGATCTTCTTCCGTCAGAGCAAACGGATCCTCCGGCGGACAGACCACTGGTTCCATAGAAAGCTCTGTAAATCCCATATCGGCCATATGGAAAATATCTTCTGTAAAATCCACATTGTTGTGGGTGAAGGTGCCGCGCATGTAGTAACCCTTGCCCCCTCTGGCGTCCACCAGCTTTTTGAACTTAGGTATAATCATATCGTAGCTGCCTTCATCATTGATCGTTCTACGCAGCCTGTCGTGTACTTCCTTCCTTCCGTCCAGGCTGAGAACTACGTTGTGCATCTCTTTATTGGCAAAGTCGATCACATCGTCGTCGATGCCCACGCCGTTGGTGGTCAGCGTAAAGCGAAAGTTCTTGCCATGATCTTTTTCGATGCTACGGGCATAGCGGACCAGATCTTTTACAACCTGCCAGTTCATCAGCGGTTCGCCGCCGAAGAAATCCACTTCCAGGTTTCTGCGGTCACCCGAGTTCTCGATCAAAAAGTCCAAGGCTCGTTTTCCTGTTTCAAAACTCATCAGCCCTCTTTCGCCGTTAAAGTTACCCTGGCTGGCAAAGCAGTATGTACAGTTGAGATTACAGGTATGGGCTACGTGCAGGCACAAGGCTTTGACCTCCGTATGGCGGTTTTTCAGATTGTAAGCGCCTGGTTCATAGATGTCTTCAGAGAACAGCTTTTTCTGTTTTTTCAATTCTTCAATATCGTCAAAGACCTCTAAAAGTTCCTCGCGGTTTACATCTGGCTCGTCTCTGTATTTCTCTAAGAGCTGTTCCACCAGCTTCTCTTTTTCTGCAGAAAAATAATCGTGGATGATGTCATACGCAACATCATCCACCACATGTACCGATCCGCTATAAACGTCTAAAACGATATTGTATCCGTTCAGTTTATATTGATGTATCATTAGTTCTTCTTCTCGCACTCCTGATTGGCAACACCGCAGGAAGTCTTACAAGCTGACTGGCAGGAAGTCTGGCATTCGCCGCATCCGCCGTCTTTGATGCTCTTCTCTAAGTTTCTCGTTTCTATTGTCTTGATTCTTTTCATTTTTCATCTCGCCTTTCTATGATAATGTACTCTTTCTATCTTAACGATTTTGCCCCAGGTTGTCAAGTCTCCAGCTTCGATTTTGAGACTGCAGCAAACTTGAAAAGGGATCCTCCCCATCCAGACGAGTTACGTCTGACTGCGGCTGACTCCTTCTCGAAAAGTTTATAAAGTTAGGAAAAAGCAATCTGTTATAGTCTGGCAAAGGATACTGGCTTTACAGTCTCATCGAGGGCTTTGAAAGTATAGCCTTCTTCTTTCAGCGTCTCGATGATTTCCGGCAGAGCCTCTACCGTGGTACCCATATAAGAGGAGTCGTGCATCAGCACGATGCTCCTGTCATTTCGGCGGACTTCTCTCAAGATGGCTTTCACAATCTGCTCCTTGCTGGCACCGCTATCCATGGCATCCTCCGCCGAAGCGTTCCAGTCATAGTAGAGAAAGCCTCTGCGATACATTTCTGGGATAATTTTATCGTAAACCGCCAGATTATATGCATTGATGGAGCCACCCGGAAACCGGAATATCTTCGCCTCATAGCCGAAACGCTCCTTCAGATTAGACCAAAGTTTGTTGAAATCGTCCAGATAACTTTCCACCGACTGATACACCTCTTCATAATCATGTGAATAGGTATGGATGCCAATGGTATGTCCTTCATCTATGACTCGCTGGATGATTTCATCTGCCACTTTGTTTCCGTTGTGTACCATGAAAAAAGTAGCTTTAATCTCATATTCTTCTAAAATATCAAGAATTTTTCTCGTATTTTCTTTAGACGGACCATCGTCAAAGGTCAGATAGACCGTCTTTGTCTCCGCCTTCAGCTTCTCGAATTGGTTTTCCACATACAATTCGGGATATTTTTTTTGATAATCCATGGGCTGGCTTTCAGCGTAAGCATGGGCAGTTCCGTTCAGTACGCCCTCTTTCAGTGAGCCGATGCGCAGTGCCTGTATAATGACTGTGACCAGCAGAGCCAAAATGATACCCAGCACAGTAAAGGTTATGACGCGTTTAAAAAATCTTACTGAAAAACGACCTTTCACTTTACTTTACCACCTCGACATTGCCCTGTATCTCTGCGCCGGATTCGATGCCCAGTGCCTTTGTTTTGATGTTGCCCAAAATTCTAGCATTTTTGTAGATATTCACTTCCCCGCTGGCATCGATGTCACCTCTGACATTCCCATCTATAGAGATGCTCCTACACTGTATTCTTCCTTCAACCCTGGCGTTCTCATCCAGGATGACCAATTCTTTTACGCTGATGTTAGTCTTAACCTGACATCCTGTCATCTTTAGGTTGTTGCAGACAATATCGCCCTCAATCTTTCCTGTGGCGACGATATCTCCTCTTGCACTAATGTTGCCTTCCACTTCTCCGTAAATGGCCAGATGTCCCTCCGTCGAAATGTCTCCTGCTACCTTGGTATTGGATGAGATGATGCCGTTTTCTTCCACGATTGCCGCTCTCATCGTATCCCTGCCCGCCAGTTCCGCCGATTCAGCTGGTTTTGTCGATTGTGCCGGTTCTGTCGCCGCGGCAGCCTCTGTTCCCTGCGGCTGTCCCATCTCTTCTGCTTCCTTCCGCGCTTCTATGTCTGGCAGGTTTTCTATATTGCCTTTCGCTACTCGCTTCTTATCCATCGTCATTCTCCAATATCAAACAATTTTTCTTCTTCAAAGTTAAAATTAGCTGTATCTCTCGTGATTATGCTTCCGTGGACCACACAACCCTTTTCGGTATATAGATCACTGGTGTCGATGTTCCCAGCCAAAATTGCGGTCTCCGTGATTCCTGTCGTCCCGGTGATTTTCAAGTTTCCTTTTACTTTCCCTTCGAGAGAAAGATTTCCTGACATGATGTCACCGACAATGACGGCAGCACTTGCAACATCGGCGTCTCTTTTCACCGTCAGATTTCCTTTTACAGACCCGCTGACCGTGAGATTGTCTGACTCGATGTCTCCCAGGACAGTGCCGTTGACCATGGCAGACTGGGTCGTTTTGATATCTCCAGTGACTTTCCCGTTCACCCTAATCTGGTCTGAACTGAGTAGATTTCCGTTGATCACCATGGTACTTGTCACCAGGCTGCTGTTTTCTTTGTCAAAGTGCGGCATTTCAAAGTTCATCTTCTGAGGAAGCTTTATTTCTTCTCTTTTCGCTTCTTTCTCTTTGACCAGTGCCTGTTTTTCTCCTGCTTTCCCCTGCTCGTCGTCAAAACCGGTCAGTTCTTTCATCGCCTGTGTAAAATTAGAAATCGCTGTCATCTATAGTCCTCCGCCTTCTTCTCAAATTTATCGTATTCCTCTGATTGCTGCCTCTCTACGAGACGGCATCCATAAAAAAAGAAACATTATGCTCAATGAAGATATCGAGCATAATGCTCCAGGAAAAAGTTTTATGTAGTTACGAAAAAGGACATGTGTGAAAACAATATATAAGTGTCCTTGATGTACTATGGTCATTATACAACAAAAATGTCGAAATTTATCATTCCCTGTCTGAAATGTAGTTTTTTTTGTTTCAATGGGCGTTTCTTAAAAAAGAATTTTAAAATATGCTTCCTTCAAGTCTTTGCCGCAGTTCCGTGAGACCGGAATCCGCTGTCCATCCTTCATCAGGACTTCGCTTCCCATGATGCCGCTGACATGCTCCAGGTTGATAATGAAAGCCCTATGGGGCATAAAAAAGCGCTCGTCATCCTGCAGGAGTTCGAACAGGGACGTCAAGGTTGTACTAGTCTCAATGGGCTCCTTATTCATAAGGGTGATGATCCTCTTTCGATTGAGACTCTCTACCGAGATGATATCCGCCGCCGCGATCTTTCTCATGCCGCCTTTAACCTTGACGATCACGGGCTTCTTGTCGTGCAGCGCCAGCCTTTCGATGGTCTGCCCCAGAACTCTGTCGAAGTCTTCTTTTTCGATGGGTTTGACGATGTAGTTAGAAGCGTTGACCCCGAAGGCATCAATGCCATATTCTCTCGATACCGTGACAAAGATGATCTCGCAAGGCTCTTTCCGCTGCCGAATTTTTTTTGCCAGCTCAATCCCATTGACATGGGGCAGGAGGATATCTAAAATAAACACGTCAAAGCTGCAGTCCTCTTCAATGCAATCCAGCAAATCGTAAGTGGATTGAAATTTCCTCACTTTGATTGCATACTCAGGATTTGCAGCAGAAAATCGCTCTACCAAGTCGTACAGACGCTCCAAGTCATCAATTCGATCGTCACAAATGCAGATTTTAATCAAAGTTGTCATCTCCTTTTCGACTTTATCTTACCAGTGAATTGCTCTTCAGCAGCTTTTTGATCACTGCAGTCGGTATAACAAATTCCGGGCAGCCCATGGATCCAGGCGCCACTTCATATTCGTCAAAGGCGATCACCAACTTACCTTCTTGATCAATGTAAAAATTCTGATCGCCGTCGATTTCCTTGAACCATTCGTCCTCCTGCCAGATTCCTCCGGGAATGAAGTAATCTGCCGTCCCGCTATCAACCTGTGCCTGCATCTGCTTTAATATTTCCTTTGAAATCACAGATACGTAGGGTGTATTTTTCTGGAAGAGATCCCTCAGCTCAATGACCTTTTTCTCTCGTTTATCCACGGTAAAACATCTGGTATACTGCCCCGAGCCGCCTGCATTGAGAGTCGTATCAAAGCGCACGCTCAACTTATCCTCATCGTTGCACAGGATGGTGTAAGATGTATCCAATCCCACATAACCCTCGTATTTTCTCGCCACATACCACAAGAATTTCTCTTTGAGCTGCTCTATGTAATCCGCCATATCTTCATTAAAGTCTTTGACGGCGTCTTTCAGCGCAGGATCGTCTATGGGAATCTGCGGCAAAGACGTCTGACCGCCCTTTTCTGAATCCAGGGAGAGGACGGTGCCCTTCTTCCCTTTGTCCTTCTCTTGCGCTCTTTTGCCCCTGGCTGCCACAAGTCCCACATCAAAAGCAGTCATCTCCACAGCTGGTATCTCTATATCGATTGCCGTATCGCCCCATCTGTAACGATAGTTCTCCAGGGATAGGATGCGAAAGACACTGCCGATCATGGGAACGCCTTCCATTGCAGCTGCGGCTTCTGGAAACATGTTGACCGATAAAGTCACCGTCATCAAGACCAAAAGTACACGTTGTCCGGCTTTTTTGTAAGAAGGCGCCCTGCCCGCCGCGATGCTGCCCATCGCAGTCTGCTGCCGGAACATCACTGCTTTGGTATAAAAGACACTCTTTTCTAAATTACAGGAAAACAGACCGTTATATTTCTTCACCACCGCCTGTATGCTTCGAAGTCCGATGCCGTGTCCCTCCCTCTGGACCGTGGCAGGAAAACCGTCTTCATCAAATTCCACCGCATCGGCACAAGGGTTTTCAACGGAGATAACCATTTTTTGATTGCCTTCAAAAGAAGCCTTCAGCTTGATATACCGTGCCTTTTCTTTTAATTTTCCGCAGGCATGGATGGCATTTTCCAAAGCATTTGAAAGCACAATGCAAAGATCCATCTCTTCAAAGGGAATGGACTCTGGGAGCTTTACCTCCGCCTCCACTTTGCAGCCCGCTTTTCTAGCCTGTCTGATGTAAAAGGAGAGCACCGCATTGACCGTCACGTTTTGACAAAAGGTCTCTACTTGTATTTGATCAAACTGCCCCCTGAGTTCCTGTATATATTCGGCAGCTTCTTTAGTGTCAGACTGTTGAATCAGCGCACCCAATGTCACCAGATGATGTCTCATATCGTGACGATAAGCCCTGCCCGCCTCAAACTTCCTCCAGATATCCTCGTACTGCCTGCGCTGAGATTCCATCTGCAGCGTCAGGAGTTTTTCTTCTCGTTTGGCCCGTTGTGCTTTGTCCGCCCAGATCAGCAGCTCGCAGATGACCAGAAGCATGGAAGAAGCCGTAAGAAACAGCAGTGCAAAGACCACCGAATCCGTCACACTGTTAGAAAAGTAGGAAAACAAAATGAAAATTAGAAAAATAGGCAGACCTGGAATGAACCAGTTGATGCCGCTGTCCGCCACATAACGCTGAAATGGTTTTCTGACATATTTGAAAACAATCACCAGGAGAAAAGTGCCTGCCACCGCCATGACAAAGACGCTGATAACGCTGCTGGCAGGTTCTCCAAACCTGAGGACGGCGGGAAGCTGGCTCAGAATCTTGTCCAGGAATTTGAGGCAGAAATACTCCAGGATGCCGATGGACCAGGCTGCTGCCGTCTGCATCATGCCCGATCTGGACAGGATATGGATGCAGACAATCATCGGGACATAAGCCGTCAGAGGCATCTGGGTCAGTGCAAGGGTTTCACCCGCAGAAAAATAGAGATATCCGCTCAGCACTCCGATGGCGCCGATGAAGATCGTCAATACGGCGCCTGTCATTGCAGCGCTGAAGCGGCTTTTGACCAGAATAAAACTCGATAGTGTAAACACCAGAAAAATCCACATGTCATGAAAGACGTATAGGAACCCATATGCATCCATCTTTTGGCACAGCCTCCCCTCAGTTATTTGCGTATAGTATATCATAGTACTGCTGTATACGGCAAGGGTGAGACGCAGAGGTTCCAAGGCATCCCAGACCAATGCTGTGCATCGGGGCAAAAAGAAACAAGCACTTGCAGAAAAGTGCTTGTTTTTTATTTGCTCTAAATTCTCGCTTTACACCTATGTATCGTCTTGCCCGTCTCATCGTCATAGGTACAGGCACCGCAGACACCCTCTCCACAGCACATGTTGCCCTTGGTCGGTCTGACAATCTTCTTGCCCGCTGAGGCTTCAACTTTGTCGGCATAATACGGCGACGTCAATGAAAAGACATTGATTTTTTCGTTCGTCCCCATCTCTTCCATACTGCAAAGGCCATCGCCGGCAAAATCTTTGACATGGATGGAGCTGACAGGCAGATCTCCAAAATAGTCTTTAAAAAAGTCAAAACCCACTTTGTCAATATCCACATAAAGGTTCATGTTTTTCAGCCACTGACTGTACCTGGTTCCGCCATCCAGGAAATTACGCAGCGGTGCCATAGCGATACCCTTAGCATAAATCAGCGATCCTTCCGGTTCCGCATCTAACCCGCCCATGCCGGACAAGGCATTGTAGTAAACGCCCCTCACGCACAGGGTTTTCTCTGCTGTAAGCAGGCTGCCGCTCTTTGGTCCACAGCTGGAGACCCCAAGATGCAGCCGCTCCTTCTCCGGTTCTGCCTTTAACACAGAGACTGGCATTCCGTACCATTCTTCACTTTCTGAGGCTCTGACAAAGACATAGGCGCCCGCCGTCTGCGCTTTCTGACAGAACCCTTTATCAGCCTTGAGCACGAACACCTTGAAGTTCTCGCCATACTGTTTTATCTCTGCGATTTCATAAGTCTTATCCTGTCGTGCTTTGACTAATTTCCTGCCGTTCTGCTGATACAGCGTATAAATACACGATCCCTGCCAATTGCAATCTTCGCAGCTGCCACCCGACAGTTTGCTGCAGACAAGGCATTTTCCGTATTCGGCTAGGGCGCAAGGACAACCTTCTCTTCCTGCGTCGATACATCCGTTATTTTTCATTGTTACACCCCTTTACTCCAAATCCGTAGTCCATCAGACTGTAGGCGTCGTTGAACCAGTCTCCGTCGTTGAGCACGACACAGATCATTTCCACGTCCCCTCGTTTCGCTGAAGCGACCAAAGTCCTGCCGGACGCCTTAGTAAAGCCGATCTTGATACCTGTAGCTCCGTCGTACTGGAATACGGTCTTATTCTTATTTGTATACTGTTTCCACGTTTTTGTGCCTACTACTTTGCGAAAAGTTTTGTTTTCCATCGCACATTTTGCTATTTTTGCTAAATCTCTCGCAGTGGTATAGTGGTTTTCATCAAAGAGACCGCTGGGGTTCACAAAGTTCGTGCCTGTACACCCCAGGCGCTCCGCTTTTTCGTTCATCATCCGGATAAAATGTTCTAGGTTTCCTCCCATACAGGCTGCCAGTGCTGTCGCGCCATCATTGCCTGAACGCAACATGACGCCATAGAGCAGCTCCTCTATGGTCTTCTTCTCGTTTTCCTTCAGGTAGAGCGATGAGCCTTCCACACCTACCGCTACCTTGGGAATGGTCACTTCTTCATCAATACCGATGCCGCTCTGCTTACAGACATCCAGCGCAACCAGAGCCGTCATGATTTTGGTGGTACTGGCCGGGTACCCCTTTTCATCGGCATTTTTCTCAAACAGCACTTCTCCTGTTTTACCGTCGATTAAAATCGCCTGCTGAGCGCTGACTGACGGCACAGACGGCAAATCGGCTGCCGTCACCTTGCTGCCTGGTTCCGATATGTAGCCGAAGATCATCAGACCAAAGACGAAGGCCAAGATTACACAAATAATTATCAGTACTTTTCTCATAAATAAAAAAATCTCCCTTATCAATATATTTTCCTAAGGGGGATTTATGAATGTTTTTTTGGTTTTGAGTGGCAGGGATTTTGTGGTGCGAAGAAGACGCACGAAAAATTAAAAAAGCATCTGACAAGAGCAGGGCACTTGCACTTTTTGTTTCGGCTGTTTATTTTTACCTGGAGAGCCGATGAATTCGTTTTAGAGTATAAATTTATGGTAATATCTGGTAATTTCTCAGTTTGATCACCGCGGAATTGGCTATTTTCGACGTTTTTAATCCAGCATCAACCATATTTTTCTATTTTCTTATACTCAAAATACAAAAAAATCCTTCTAAAGTTAAAACTGCAAAGGGAGTGCAGGACGCAGCGCAGCCCGGTCAGACAATCGATGGGCTGCTGTGCAATGTCTTATGCTTTTTTCTGTAGGAACCCCATCAAACCTTCGAGTCCTATCAGAATATCCTCATAGGTATCGTCGAAGTTCCCTGTGTACCAAGGGTCAGCGATGTCCCGATCCTGTCCCGCAAAGTCAAGCAGCTTATAAATCTTCTCATCGGGATCCGTTTTGATGATGCGCGCAAGACCGCGGATATTTTCCCGATCCATGACGATGAGATAATCAAAATTATCATAATCATCTGGCGTGACCTGTCGGGCGCCCCGGCGTTCAAAGGCGATACCTGCCTCGCGCAGCTTCGCCTTGGTACCACGGTGAATATCGTTGCCAATTTCCTCACGACTGGTCGCAGCGGACTCGATATGGAATTGGTGCTGCAAGCCCTTACGGCCAGTCATATCCTTAAGCATGAATTCTGCCATCGGGGAACGGCAGATATTCCCGTGGCAGATGAAAAGTATGTTTATCATATATCAAACTCCTCTCAAAATGCAGTATTACAAAATATTCTAAAACAAGCATTCCCACATCTCCACAATTTTTTCATTCTTCCAACATTGCCAGATAACTATCCAACCTTGTATTCACATACCCTGCAAATAATTTCTCCATCGCCCCCCAATTGTGTTTCACATGGGATTCATCAAAAGCGTTGTAATACGCAATCCTATCTGTAAATTTAATATCAATCGGCGGATATCCTGCCTTCATCAATTCCAGATTTACAAGCAGCCGTCCCGTTCGGCCATTGCCGTCGATGAAGGGATGAATGCCTTCAAATTCGATGTGAAACCGTGCAAGCCGTGGAATGATATGCTCTATGCTGTTTCTATACGCTTCCAGCAGTTGCTCCATTTTGGGCTGGATTAGATACGGCTGTACAGGATTATGCTTTGCCCCCATAATTCTTACTGGAACTTTTCTATAAACACCTCTATCCTCTCTCTTGTCAGCCAACACCAGATAATGGATCTGCTTAATAACACTCTCTGAAAGCGGTGTCTGCTCTTTCACTAAGTCCCGCACCAAATCAAAGGCTTCTTTATGCCCGACCGCCTCCATGTGATCTTTCAGGGGCTTCTGATCAATAGTCAGGCCGCGCAGCACCATATCGGTTTCACGCAACGTCAGCGTATTTCCCTCGATGGCGTTAGAATTATAGGTATATTCCACCACAAATTCCTCTGTCAGCCGTTCCGCCTCTCCCTCCGTCAAAGGGCGTCTGGAATCTAATTCTGTTTTCTTCCTGTCAATGCTCTCAAGAAGATTTTCTGCGGACTTATAGCGTCCATCTTCCGGTTTCTCAGCCTCAGCTGGAATCCTCCAACTACGTCCCTCACGGATAACACCTGAAATTTTACCTTCCGAGCACAGAATTCGTACTCGTCTATCTGAAATGCCCCATTTCTCTGCTGCCTGTTTTACGGATATATACATCATTCTGCACCTCACTTCAAGTAATAGTATACCCTGTTTTCGGAACAATAGCAATGCCATAGGAATAACATTTCCCGCCTATCGGAATAATGCATAAAATCCGGAGGATATGGTTTTCTCCTCCAGATAAGCAGTTTACACTTCTCTATTTTAAATCTCTCAATCGTAGTAAAGCCGTAGTACCCCGCTACTCCTATTACACCGATTTGCCCCCATTTATCGCGCGAACCGCCGACAAGCACTTTGACACCTCACTCCTGCCGTGGCAAAGGAAAAGTATCTTAATCATAATTGAAAGCCTTCCTAAAATGTATTGATTTGTAGTGTGAACGATATCGCAAGAAGCAGCAGCGCTGCTTTATACTTTCTTCCGCGTCAAGAAAACCCCAACGACCGCCCCTATAAGGATAATCGGGGCTAATCTGATAAACACCCATTCAAATGCGTGAAAAGCTGCTCCAGCAACGGCTGTTTCAGAATCATTATAATCCCAGCCTAAGTAGGGACTGTTTAATAGGATTAAGACCACAGAAATGATTACTATGACCGCACACAATGAGATAAGCAGCCAATGGAGTATTTTTCGTCTCGTGGTTTTCCTTTGTGCCAGCTGCAAATTTATAATCTCCAATTTTTCAGAAATCGCTTTCAAGTCATCGACCTCAGATTCAATAACAGTTTCTCCGAGCAAAGTGCTTACGGGTGTTTCAAGCGCCTCTGATATAGAGATTAACATATCAGAATCAGGCACTGACAATCCTTGCTCCCATTTAGAGATTGTCTGTCTCACCACATTCAGCTTGATGTCAAGTTCTTCTTGCGAAAGTCCTTTTGATTTTCTGATTGCTTTCATGTTTTCGTTTAACATTTTGAATAACCTCTTTTCTCTACATTTGTTAACCCCATTGTATGAAGGATTGCCCGTTGCTGCAAGCAACGCATATTAACATGAAAGTTTTATTGTCGTAACATGCTGTTCGTCACGTTGGGGGAAAACCCAAATCCTGGCAAATTGTTCCTGCATCGTCTATTTATTCAATCAAAAGACAATCTTCGATTTATCTTTGGCTTTCTATATGGAAATTATAGCATGCGGACCAGCGAATGAGAAGTCTTGTCTAGTTTATTATCTATGCGGAAAACAGGACCGGTCGTCCACATATACCGGTGAAATTCTTGTTTAAAAACGAGGATTTTAAGATGAGTAATCTTTATAATGGCAGATCTGTTGAAAGAGAAGAATCAAAAGCAGAATTTAATATTTCGCATCTGCTTGATACGGATGGATTCAATATTGAATTTCATTCCCATAATTTCGTTGAGATTTATTTAAGCATCTCTGGAGGAAAACATTTTATTATAAACGATAAAATATATACAATTAAGCCTGGAGATATCTTTGTTTCAAATGTAAATGAAATTCACCGTGTTATCGCCAATGATAAAGACGTTTATGAGCGCTATATTTTTGAGTTCAAGCCCATCTTTGTTTTGCCCTATTGCACTGCCGAGACAGATTTGCTTCATTATGTTTATAATAGAGACAAAAATTTCTCTCATCAAGTCTCCTTAAACGAAAGCCAATTCCGAGAGATCCTTTCTTTGATAGAAAAATATGAGTCATTAGAAGCACAAAGATATGGCAGTGATATTCTGAAAAAAGTTTGTTACATTGAGATTCTCACCTTTATATCGGAAGTCTACCTGACAGCGCCTGTTCCATTGCGGACGCAGCATAGCAGCAATCACTCCATACGCATCGTTGCAGACACCTTAGAATACATCTCTTCCAATCTTACGGCAGATCTTTCGCTGGACAATATCGCCAAACACATCGGCCTCGGCAAATATCATCTCTGTAAGCTGTTCAAGGACAAAACCGGTACAACCATAAACAAATATATCGTTTCCTGCCGCATCGCGAAGGCAAAGTCTCTGTTGTCTTCGGGAAGCAGTGTGACTAATGCATGCCAGGAATCAGGGTTTCATGATATCAGCCACTTCGTCAGGACATTCCACAATGCCGTTGGCCTTTCGCCTGGAAAATATGCACAGGATAATAAGAATGCAAAGGTTTATTATGAAGAATATATTAAATAGCAAAGAAGGCTTATGACAAATTCAAAAGCCTTCTTCAAGTAATCTGTTTCTTATATAGCATTTCAATAAATTTTCCTACATATATTTATAAACAAAAGAATGGTGCACCTACACGGAATCAGGGATTAAGGTCTTGCTATCTAATATGAGTTCCTCCCAATTAGACAATTAGCGAAGTCAACTAAATTATCATAATGAAGTATATATGTATCTTCATTCTTCATCTTTTCTCTTTTTATGACGTATGTTTTTTCTGTAAAATCTGGCCTTCTCCCTGCAATCACAACATAGTGAAATCGCGATAAGTCTAATCTATGAAACTCATCAGGTAAATCTCGTGACCTGTTTTTATACTTTCGCATAACTTCTCCAAAAGAGCTAAACCCTGTAGGCAACCAACGTCTCCAGTCTTCTAATTGTGATATACCTTTTCTGAATTCCTTTCCTAATTGTCCATCCTTTAGTGTTATGTTGCCATATGGATTTTCCAGCTCAATAAAAACAAATTCATATCCTCCTGACCCTTTCCCAACAATCAAATAATCTGCTTTATATTCGGTTCCAAGTTGAAATTCTGGAAACAAGTACGCCGCATGATGCCCGGTATTAAATGTAAGCCCCAACAGCAAAGATCCGATAATATTGTAGTATTTGGTACCATTTATAAAATTCAATATTTGTCTTTCGTTGCAGTTAGGATCATCAATCAAAGCACCAAACTCCTCTTTTGATTTTCGTAATAGTTCATGATTCTTTAGATCTGCAATATCCAGATAATTGTTAGGAAAAAGTGAGTCACACATCCTCACTGCTTTTGGATATGACAAAAACATATTGCGTCTGCCATATTTCGCTTTTGATTTTTCTGTTTCTCTAATCCTTAGATATTCTCTTTCTTCCTCTTCTGTTAATCCCTCTAAATAATCTCTATCATATAGCATTATTATTTCATCTATCTCCTTCAAAAATTTCGCTCGCTTTAAAAGACATTTCTTCCCGTAACTCATACTCTTCTAATAATTTTCGTTCCATTACAGTTTGCGGATTTTCCATTACCATTTCTTCCATAAATTGGGGCAAATACTTTTCACAGATGTCCTTTCTTACAATGGCTTGTCCTCCATATACCAAAAATGTTTTTGCATCCAATTCGCTGTTTAGAACCATCGGTTTGCCCTTAGCCATCGTACACATTGCTATTGCACTCTCTGGAATCACCGGACGCAATACTCTAATTTCCATTTTAGACTCCTCATCAGCCCAGCCGGCCCAACATGTCTGTCCGCCTATATGATCCGACTCTAATTCGATCCAATAATAGTCAGTATCTTCCGCTATTTCGTAATCATTCAGACATTTTAAATATTGCGCATATAATTGCTTAGTCCCTACTAATTTATTACTGCGCTCTTTTTTTTGTTCCTCATAACTTTTCAGTCCAAGTAAGTAATCAGTAGAAACATTAAAAAATGAGGCTAATTTAACTAATACATATGTATCCGGTCTACAATTCTTTTCATATCTTTGGATAGACTTCATGGTAATTCCTAGCTGCTCTGCCAGTTTCTCCTGACTATACCCTGCCGCTATCCTCAATTCTTTTATTCTTTCTGCAAAAGATTCCATATATTTATCCTCCTACTCTGATTATAATATAAACGCTGGCAAATATATAGGGACAGTTCTGTCTCTTATTTGCATGAAGATCGCATTAACCCTTTGTCGGTACTGACTTAAACCAAATATAGAATGGGATGGGAATGCAACTTTTAATTTATCTTCCTGATATCATGCCCAAATATATGTTCTTATTCTTTACCTGTAGACATTATCAAAAAACCGCCTATTGGATCAGCATATTTTTTATTGATTTTTGTGGGCAAAACGGCTTATAGCGTCCCTTATCTCTTTACAGGGACACCCCGCAAACCCGCATGAAATCAAGGTTTTCTCATATCTCCATAAATTCGCGTCATATCTCCTTGCAACGTATTTCTATATGGTC
The DNA here is from genome assembly GCA_902362805.1 of Eubacteriaceae bacterium. Taxonomy (GTDB): domain Bacteria; phylum Bacillota; class Clostridia; order Peptostreptococcales; family Anaerovoracaceae; genus Senimuribacter. The sequence goes on from CABIXY010000003.1 coordinate 689,416, forward strand.
GGGCACCATTTGGGCACCACAAAAACCATGAGAACCAAGGAGGTATTGATGAATCACGCATTGATTGATAAGGGTATCGTGCTGCCCTCCGGGGAGATTGGCAGGGACAAAATCAACCTGCTTTCTGGGGCCTATACGCCGCCGTTTGTAGAAATGCTCTGGACGGTGACGGGCGGCGACACGGAAACGGCAGACCGCGTTTACTCCGTGTTGGGCGGCCTGTATACCGATGGCCGGGAGGCCGACATGATGGAAGTGCTGCGTATGCTTTACGGTGTGCTGGGCTTGCAGATTCCCGATGATGTGGAACTGCTTGCCGAACACCCGCAGGCCCGCAGCTACTTCCTCTTTTCATTCCTGCTGGACTACGACGACGTGGTGCAGGATTTCATGGCCGGACAGGACGGCCCGTAAAAACCATTACTTTAATCATAGGGGGAAGTCTGCCCAAAATCAAGGGGCAGGTGCGATTTTCTCCCCCTGCACCCCCTCTTACCAGCTGGTAAAGAAAGCTACCGGCTGGAAGAAAGTGAATTGAATACTGCTAACCTGCGGGACGATCAGAAATGACCGTCCTTTTTTTGTGCCTTCAAGGAGGTGGAACCATGCCCGGAGTGACAACCGAGCAGATACAGGAGGCCAAGCGGTGGGATTTGCTTTCCTACCTGCAAGCCTACGAACCGGGCGAATTGAAGCGGAGCGGGCCGCATGAATACTGTACCGTGACGCATGACAGCCTGAAAATCTCCAATGGGAAATGGCACTGGTGCAGCCGGGGCTTCGGTGGGACGACCGCGCTTGACTATCTAATCAAGGTGCGGGATATGCCCTTTGTGGAAGCCGTGCGTACCCTGTGCGATGGGAGGGCCGCCCCTTCTCTTTCCCAGCCGGTAAAAAGTTCCCCGGAGCCGCGCCCCTTCGTGCTGCCGGAGGTTTCCCGCTGCGCTACCGCCGCCGTCGCTTACTTGCAGCGCCGGGGCATTGATTCGGAAATCATCAGCCGTTGCATACGGGCCGGAATCTTTTATGAGAGTTCCCGCTATCACAACTGCGTGTTCGTGGGGCGGGACAGGACGGGCAAAGCCCGGTTTGCCAGTATGCGCGGAACGATGGGCGACTTCAAACAGGACGTGGCGGGCAGCGACAAACGGTTTAACTTCTGTTTCCCAGCCCGTGACCCCAAGAGCCGAACCGTGGAGGTATTCGAGAGCGCCATAGAGGGGCTATCCGTGGCGACGCTACGGAAGGCGGGGCTTTTAGACGAGCCGGGCGGCCCTCTGTGGGACGGCTGCCATTATCTCGCCCTCTCCGGCACGTCGCCGCTGGCGCTGCTGCAATTCCTCCACGACCACCCGGAAGTAGACCGTGTGGCCCTTCGGCTGAATAACGACAAGGCCGGGCGGGACGGCATGGAGAAAATCGAGGCCGCTATCCATGAGGACAGGGCTTTACAGGGCCGGGCGCTGACGGTGGAGCAGAAACCGCCGCCCACGCGCTACGGAAAGGACTATAACCAGATGTTGGGCGGGAAGCTGGCCGAAAGACCGGCCCCCGCCCATGCTTGCAAGGAAAGGAGTGTTACCAGATGAAAAGACCTTTGGCATATATCAGCGCCGCATGGAGCGGGGAAGAACTGGCAGACAGTGAACAGGCCGTCAAGTATTGCCGGGCCGTGTATGAGGCGGGATTTTCCCCCGTCTGCCCCCGGCTGTACCTTCCCCTGTATATCGACGACGCTATCCCCCGTGAACACAAGGACGCTATCGACATGAGCCGCGACATGCTGCGGCGCTCCCACGTCCTAATTGTCTGCGGGCATGAGATTGACGAAACGGTGAAGAACGAAATCGCCGTTGCCCAGCGGCTTAACATCACGGCCACCACCCTTGACGGCATTTTGACCGTGAAGGGGCAGGGCCGCAGGGAGGGCGCGCATGAGTGAGGGAATCATCGACGCCTATGTGACGAACTTAGGCAGATACAACGAGGGCGAATTGCGGGGGGCCTATCTCTCCCTTCCCGCCACCACGCAGGACGTTCAGGCAGTTTTGAAGAAGGCCGGTGTAGACGGCAAGATGTATGAGGAAATTTTCATCACCGACTACGAAACCGACGTTCCCGGCCTTCCCAAGCTACTGGGGGAGTATGAGAACATCGACGAGCTGAATTATCTGGCGTCGGTGCTGGACGAGCTTAATTCCGGGGATATGGAGCGGTTCAACGCCGCCGTTGAATACGGCGACAATACCGGCAGTATCAAAGACCTTATCAATCTGGCCCAAAATCTCGACTGTTACGACTTTATCCCCGGCATTGAGGACGACGACGATCTGGGCCGCTACTACATCGACGAGTGCGGTGCGCTGGAAATCCCGGAAGCCCTGCAAAACTACATCGACTACGAGGCATATGGGCGGGACGTGCGGCTGGAAGAAGGCGGCTGCTTTGTCGATGGCGGATACGTCCGCGCCACCGGGGACAGCATGACCGAGTATTACGACGGCATGGAGATTCCCGACGAGTACCGCGTTTTCGCCTATCCCAAGGAGGAACGGGAACGCCCCTCTGTCCGTGACACCATCAAGGAGCTGGCCGGGCAGCTCAAAGACCAGCCGGGGCGGGCCGCCGACAAGGTGAAGCCCGCCGCCGCGCTGGACGCCCGCTGAAAGGAGGCCGCACATGGATAAATTTGAGGTTTTGATTATCAATACCAGAGAGGACGACCGGCAGGAATGGCTTGCCCTCCCCACCGACGCCGGGAAGGTGCGGGAGCTGTTCGACCGGCTGGGCATTGCGCCCGGCGACCAGAGCTACCGCATTTCCACGTCCGAGGGCTTGCCCTTCCCGGAGCTGTACCCCTTCGTGGAGGGCAGCTATACCATCGACGGCCTGAACTGGCTGGCCGCCCGGCTGGGAGAGCTGGACGCCGCCGACATGCAGACCGTCCGGGCGGCATTTTCACGCCGCAGGGGTATCTTGTGCAATCCGGCGACAAGTGGAAAGAGATTGACCGGGCGCATATCCCGGAGGCGTACCGGGTGGAGGCCCCCGCCCCTGCCAAGGAGCGGCCCAAGAAGCCCAAGCAGAAGCACCACGGCCCGGAGCTGTAAAACCGGGCCATTTCTTTTTCCAGCTGGTAAAGGAAGGAGGTTTTCATGCAGGAAGAAGTAACCAACAAGACCGTGGCCGTCGCTATCAAGGCCACCAAGCTATCCGGGCGGGCACTGCAATCGGCCCTCCGCAAGATTCTGGCCCAATGGGAGAAAAGCCGGGCCTCCCCCAAGGTTTACAAGGGGCGGCAGACGGTGAAGCAGCTGGCCGCGCAGGGCCGGGGCATGTCCAGTATCGACGTGAACGACGGCAATATCCGCGACTTTAGCCGTGTGGCCCGCAAGTACAGCGTGGACTTTGCCCCCTATAAGGCGGGGCCGGGCAAGTATTACGTGTTCTTCAAGGCCCCGGACGCCGACGCCATGACAGCAGCGTTTACGGAATACGCCGCCCGGAAGGTGAAGCGGCAGGAGAAGGAAAAGCCCTCCCTGCTGGCCCAGCTCGCCAAGTTCAAGGAGCTGGCGAAAGGCACCATAGGCCGGGTGAAGAATCGGGAAAAGGGGGAACGGGAGCTATGACCGGAAAGCGGAAAAAATACGTTCTCCCAAACCTCCCGTACCTGCTTATCTTCTGGCTGGCCGACAAGCTGGCGGAGGCGTACCGCCTGACCCCCGGCGACGTGGGCCGCAAGATCATGGGCGCGGTGGACGGCCTCGCGGGGCTGGCGGCCTCCCCGCTGCCCAGCTTTCACCCCCGCGACCTGCTGGCCGGTATCACCGGCGCGGCGGCGGTGTGGCTGGTGGTGTACTTCAAGCGGAAAAACGCCAAAAAGTACCGCAAGAACGTGGAGTACGGTTCGGCGCGCTGGGGGACACCCAAGGACATAGCACCTTTTGTTGACCCCAAGCCGGAAAACAACATCATACTGACCGCCACGGAAAGCCTCACCATGAACAGCCGCCCCAAGAATCCGGCCACGGCCCGGAACAAGAATTGCCTGATAATCGGCGGTTCGGGCAGCGGCAAAACCCGCTTCTGGCTTAAACCCAACCTGTTACAGCTTCATTCCAGCTACGCAATTACCGACCCCAAGGGAACCGTGCTGACGGAGTGCGGGAACGCCCTCAAACGGGCAAAGTACCGCATACGGGTATTCAACACGATAAACTTCAAGAAATCCATGCACTACAATCCTTTTGCCTACCTTCACAACGAGAAGGATATTTTGAAGTTGGTAAACGTGCTGATTGAGAATACCAAGGGGGAAGGCAAGGGCGGAGACGATTTTTGGGTGAAGGCCGAAACGCTCCTGTACTGTGCGCTGATTGGCTACATTCACTATGAAGCGCCGGAGAACGAGCAGAACATGAATACCCTTGTGGAGCTTATCAACGCTATGGAGGTGCGGGAGGACGACGAGGAATTTAAGAACCCCGTGGATTTGATGTTTGACGCGCTGGCCGCCGTGGAGCCGGAACATTTTGCCGTGCGCCAATACCGCAAATTCAAGTTAAGTGCCGGAAAAACAGCAAAATCCATTTTAGTGAGCTGCGGCGCGCGGCTGGCCCCCTTCGATATTGCGGAGCTGCGGGAGATCATGGCTTACGACGAGCTGGGCCTTGATACGCTGGGCGACCAGAAAACGGCCCTGTTCTTCATCACCAGCGATACCAACTCGACCTTTGATTTTTTGATTGCGCTGGCCCTGTCGCAGATGTTTAACCTGCTCTGTGAGAAGGCCGACGACGTGTACGGCGGGCGGCTCCCGGTGCATGTGCGCTGTCTGTGGGACGAGGCGGCCAACCAAAAGCTGCCCCAGCTCGACCGTTTGAGCAGCGTCGTCCGCTCCCGCGAAATATCCATGTGCCTGTTCCTGCAAGCGCAATCGCAGTTAAAGGCGCTCTATAAGGACAGCGCCGAAACGATTATCGCAAACATGGATTCCAAAATCTTCTTAGGCGGTTCTGAACCGACCACGCTAAAGGAGTGGAGCGCCGCGCTGGGGAAGGAAACCATCGACATGTATACCACCAGCGACACACGGGGGACGCAGCGCAGCTACGGCACCAACTACCAAAAGCTGGGCAAGGAGCTGATGACCCCGGACGAGCTGGCCGTGCTGGACGGCAGCAAATGTATTTTGCAGCTGCGGGGCGTTAGGCCCTTCTTTTCCAGCAAGTACGACCTGACCCGCCACCCCAATTACAAGTTCACGGCGGACGCCAACAAGAAATACACCTTCGACATAGAGCAGTTTTTAAGCTGCAAGCTGAAATTGAAGCCGGGCGACGTTTACGAGGTTTACGAGGCAGACGCCGACGAACCGCCGCCCGGCACCCCTCCGCCCGCCGCATGATAACGTCGGGCTTTGCTATGTCCAGCCGGGGCCGGAAAGCCCCGTACTGATAGAAACCATCAACCATGTATGGCCGCAACCTGCGGCAGAAAGATTAGGAGGAAATACAATATGGAATTTTTCACTTCTGCAATCGACACTTTGAAGATTCTCGTTATGGCGCTGGGCGCTGGCCTCGCGGTGTGGGGCGTGATTAACCTGCTGGAAGGTTACGGCTCGGACAATCCGGGGGCCAATGCTCATGTACGGTAAGGAAGCAAGCAACCGAAAACAAGAGATAGACCGCCAGCACTACACTATTCCGAACCAAAGACCAAAAGATAAGCATTGTGGGAAAATCTAAACTTTTGGATTTTCCTACAATGCCAACTACGGCGGAATCCCTCCCACTCCTTATATCTTTCTGTATACATTGAATTTGTATTTAGTAAAATGCAGACAACACCACGGATCGGCTTTTGGTTGGACAATTCCAACCAAACACCACAGCAGACAGCAGAAAACATTCTGAACGCTAGGAAGCCGGTATGATTGTTACATATAAGGGGAAGAAAAATTTCTTTTAGGTACTTGCTTTCCTAAAACTGATGTGATACAATGATTTAATCCAGAAAAGGAGTAAAAAATATGCGGCAAGGTATTCTTAAATAAAACTATAATCAAATAGTGGGAACAAAGGATTATGATAGCTCCTTTTGTAGGGGCTTAGTTTTTTGTACCCAATTTAAGAATACTTTTGCCTTATCAATTTTGACATATCCCCAAAAACAGCAATCACAAACAGGTGTATGCTGTATATGTGTATGTCCGCAACTTATAATCCCCAGTGGTAAAAGTATTTTACTGCTGGGGATTTTTATGCCCTTTGGGGCTGTAAAGGGAGGACAATCACATGAAAATAATCAATATTGGAATTCTTGCCCATGTAGACGCTGGAAAGACGACCTTGACGGAGAGCCTGCTATATGCCAGCGGAGCCATTTCAGAACCGGGGAGCGTCGAAAAAGGGACAACGAGGACGGACACCATGTTTTTGGAGCGGCAGCGTGGGATTACCATTCAAGCGGCAGTCACTTCCTTCCAGTGGCACAGATGTAAAGTTAACATTGTGGATACGCCCGGCCACATGGATTTTTTGGCGGAGGTGTACCGCTCTTTGGCTGTTTTAGATGGGGCCATCTTGGTGATCTCCGCTAAAGATGGCGTGCAGGCCCAGACCCGTATTCTGTTCCATGCCCTGCGGAAAATGAACATTCCCACCGTTATCTTTATCAACAAGATCGACCAGGCTGGCGTTGATTTGCAGAGCGTGGTTCAGTCTGTTCGGGATAAGCTCTCCGCCGATATTATCATCAAGCAGACGGTGTCGCTGTCCCCGGAAATAGTCCTGGAGGAAAATACCGACATAGAAGCATGGGATGCGGTCATCGAAAATAACGATGAATTATTGGAAAAGTATATCGCAGGAGAACCAATCAGCCGGGAAAAACTTGCGCGGGAGGAACAGCAGCGGGTTCAAGACGCCTCCCTGTTCCCAGTCTATCATGGCAGCGCCAAAAATGGCCTTGGCATTCAACCGTTGATGGATGCGGTGACAGGGCTGTTCCAACCGATTGGGGAACAGGGGGGCGCCGCCCTATGCGGCAGCGTTTTCAAGGTTGAGTACACCGATTGCGGCCAGCGGCGTGTCTATCTACGGTTATACAGCGGAACGCTGCGCCTGCGGGATACGGTGGCCCTGGCCGGGAGAGAAAAGCTGAAAATCACAGAGATGCGTATTCCATCCAAAGGGGAAATTGTTCGGACAGACACCGCTTATCAGGGTGAAATTGTTATCCTTCCCAGCGACAGCGTGAGGTTAAACGATGTATTAGGGGACCAAACCCGGCTCCCTCGTAAAAGGTGGCGCGAGGACCCCCTCCCCATGCTGCGGACGACGATTGCGCCGAAAACGGCAGCGCAAAGAGAACGGCTGCTGGACGCTCTTACGCAACTTGCGGATACTGACCCGCTTTTGCGTTGCGAAGTGGATTCCATCACCCATGAGATCATTCTTTCTTTTTTGGGCCGGGTGCAGTTGGAGGTTGTTTCCGCTTTGCTGTCGGAAAAATACAAGCTTGAAACAGTGGTAAAGGAACCCTCCGTCATTTATATGGAGCGGCCGCTCAAAGCAGCCAGCCACACCATCCATATCGAGGTGCCGCCCAACCCGTTTTGGGCATCCATAGGACTGTCTGTTACACCACTCTCGCTTGGCTCCGGTGTACAATACGAGAGCCGGGTTTCGCTGGGATACTTGAACCAGAGTTTTCAAAACGCTGTCAGGGATGGTATCCGTTACGGGCTGGAGCAGGGCTTGTTCGGCTGGAACGTAACGGACTGTAAGATTTGCTTTGAATACGGGCTTTATTACAGTCCGGTCAGCACGCCGGCGGACTTCCGCTCATTGGCCCCGATTGTATTGGAACAGGCATTGAAGGAATCGGGGACGCAGCTGCTGGAACCTTATCTCTCCTTCATCCTCTATGCGCCCCAGGAATACCTTTCCAGGGCTTATCATGATGCACCGAAATACTGTGCCACCATCGAAACGGCCCAGGTAAAAAAGGATGAAGTTGTCTTTACTGGCGAGATTCCCGCCCGCTGTATACAGGCATACCGTACTGATCTGGCCTTTTACACCAACGGGCGGAGCGTATGCCTTACAGAGCTGAAAGGATATCAGGCCGCTGTCGGTCAGCCGGTCATCCAGCCCCGCCGTCCAAACAGCCGCCTGGACAAGGTGCGCCATATGTTTCAGAAGGTAATGTAAAGATACATAATCGTCAAGACGGCAACAATCAGAAGTTATGGAGGGTAACAATGGAATATAGTAAGGAAGATTTAATGGAAGCAAAAAAGCAAATTTGGGGAGTGGGAGAGAACATGGGAACAGAGGAAAGTAAAAAAATCTGGGAGGAGAACGCACAATTTTGGGATAATGCAATGGGTGACGAATCTAATGAATTTCACAGAGAGGTAGTGCGTCCCAAAGTAACGGAACTTCTATCTCCTAATCCTGCGGATTACATTTTGGATATTGCGTGTGGCAATGGAAATTATTCTTCGTATCTTGCACAAAGAGGCGCTTCGGTTGTCGCTTTTGATTACAGCAAAAAAATGATAGAATTGGCTAAAAGACGGCAATCACAATATGCAAAACAAATTGAATTTTGTGTGGCGGATGCGACCGATAGAAAAAGTATATTAGAATTAAAAAGAAATCGAGCCTTTACGAAAGCAGTTTCTAATATGGCAATTATGGATATTACGGATATTGAACCACTTCTTATGGCTGTTTATGAACTGTTGCAGGAAAGCGGAATTTTTGTCTTTGCAACGCAACACCCTTGTTTTGTCACGTTGACTGAAAAATATATGACACCGCACAGTTACTATGATATAGCGATTGAAGGGCAACCGAAAGAGCAGATTTATTATCATCGTTCCATACAAGATATTTTTAACCTTTGTTTTAGAGCTGGATTTGTCATTGATGGATTTTATGAAGAATGTTTTAAAACCAACAAAGAAATTCCTATGGTAATGATAGTAAGGCTTAAGAAGGTAAAACGTGATAGCTTAAAATAAATTCAAGTTTGTCGGGTAAATAGCAAACCCAGCCGAGCCAGTCAACGGTCAAGATGAACGGCGCATATGCGCAGCCGTTGACAGCCCCGCCCGCCTTTGCTGGTAGGCAATCAAGGGGCGACAGCAAGAAGTGCCACCGCCCCGCACTATTATTCAGAAAGGGGAATTTCCATGACCGACCAGATAGCCTATCAAGAATATATCCAGCGCAGGTACAACGCCTTTTGCAAGACTGTTATCCGCTGTGCCGCCTTGGACAAGATTTTGAAGCTTAAACGGCAATGGGAACGGCAAGTTTCCCTTGACTATCTGATGAACGAGAAGTTTGTCCAGTTTGCCGCGTCGGAGCCGGACGAGGAATACCCATTTACCGTCTGCGGTCAGACCGTCCTGCTCTGCAACGCCGCCCTTGCCGACGCGATCTCTGTTTTGCCGGAGCAGACGCGGGAAGAAATCCTGCGCTATTACTTTCTGCGCCAGCCGCAGCGCGTGATCGGCGCGTGTATTGGCCGGTCACGCAGCACAGCGGGGCGGCATATCCAGCTTGCCTTGCAGCGGCTACGCGAAGAAATGGGGGTGAGCCGGTATGAGTAGACTTCTCCCCTATGAAACAATCCTCAAAGCCCGTGAGGGCGACCCAGAAGCCGTGAACGCTGTCCTGCTCCACTACGCCGGATATATCCGCTATTTCTCAAAAGTGAACGGGCAGGTCAACGCCGAGGTGGAGGACTATGTAAAGCAGCGGTTAATTGACTGTCAATTCAAGTTCCGGCTTGACGAACCACCGGACAAGTCATAAAAACTGAATACCAGCCGCCACCGACGCGGCCAGCGAAAGCAGTAAGTCTTGAAAAAGATTTACTGCTTTTTTTGTTGTCCGGCTCCGCTCCCGGCCATTTTGCCCCCTGCCGGTTGTAGTAGTAAGCGAGGAGGGAATTTTTCTGCCCTGGTGTTTGGCATTTGGAGCATTTACCCGTAGTAGAGGGCAAAGAGAAAGGATTTCTCCAACACCGGGTAGAAACCACTGCGTCCGGTGTCATTTTAGCGAAAGCGGGCAGGAATGCCCTTTACAGGATTAGTAGTAGCAGAAAAAGAGAAACAAACTTTTGTGGTTGCAGTTTTCCAAAAAAGTGGCGGACGGAAGTGAGAGAAAGTTTGCAGTCACGGAGAGCAAGTTTCTACCACGGTGCCAAAATCCGCAATTCTGTGGTTTTGCCCCTCGCGGGAAACTTGTTGGGGAGTGCCTTCCCCAAACCCTGCTATGCGGCTTGCGCCGCAAAAATATTCCCGACCGGCGAAAAGTTTTTTCTCACTTTCGCCCCGGAAATGGCTAACAGATAAGAGAATTTTTTGTGATAAGTGAAAGGAGGTTTACAGCCCATGCCGAAGCGATACAACACACCCCACCGCAGCCGCGTTGTGAAAACCCGGCTGTCCGAAGAAGAATATGCCGACTTCACAGCGCGGCTTGCGCCCTATGGTATCAGCCAGTCCGAATTTCTCCGGCAGGCGATACGGCGCACCGCCATACGCCCCGTTATCCATGTGTCAGCGGTCAATGATGAACTGCTCTCCGCTGTCGGGAAACTCACAGCCGAGTACGGCAGGATTGGCGGCAACCTCAACCAGATTGCCCGGTGTCTGAACGAGTACGGCGTAACCTATAACGCACTGTCCGGCGAGGTACGAGCCGCCATAGCCGACCTTGCCGCCCTCAAGTATGAAGTCCTAAAGAAAGTAGGTGACGCGGTTGGCAACACTCAAGCATATCAACTCTAAAAACGCCGACTACGGAGCCGCCGAACAATACCTGCTGTTTGAACATGACGAGTTTACCATGAAGCCTGTCCTTGATGAAACCGGCAGGCTTATCCCCCGCGAGGACTACCGGCTGTCCACGCTGAACTGCGGCGGGGAGGATTTTGCCGTTGCCTGTATGCGGGCAAATCTCCGCTATGGGAAAAACCAGCGGCGGGAAGATGTGAAAAGCCACCACTATATCATCAGCTTTGACCCACGGGACGGCCCGGACAATGGCTTGACCGTAGACCGGGCGCAGGCATTGGGCGAGAAGTTTTGCGCCGAGCATTTCCCCGGCCACCAGGCCCTTGTATGCACCCACCCGGACGGGCATAACCACAGCGGCAATATCCATGTGCATATCGTCATTAACAGCCTGCGGATAGAGGAAGTGCCGTTCCTGCCCTACATGGACAGGCCAGCCGACACGAAAGCCGGTTGCAAGCACCGCTGTACCGACGCGGCCTTGCGCTACTTCAAGTCCGAAGTCATGGAGATGTGCCATCGGGAGGGGCTTTACCAAATCGACCTCTTGAACGGCAGCAAGAACCGCGTCACCGACCGGGAGTATTGGGCGCAGAAAAAGGGACAGGCCGCGCTGGACAAGCAGAACGCCCCCATGATTGCAGGCGGTATCACGCCCCGGCAGACCAAGTTTGAAACGAACAAGGAGAAGCTGCGGCAGACCATACGCGCCGCGCTGTCAGCGGCGACCTCATTCGAGGACTTTTCCTCTCTACTGCTGCGGGAGGGCGTGGCCGTCAAGGAGAGCCGGGGGCGGCTTAGTTACCTCACGCCGGACAGGACAAAGCCCATTACCGCCCGCAAGTTGGGCGACGATTTTGACCGCGCCGCTGTCCTTGCCGTTTTGGAGCAGAACGCCGCCAGAGCCGCAGAAAAGACCGCGGCTATATCCAGCACCCCGCCCTCTATCCAAGACCAACTGCGGACAGACAGAGCCGCCCGAACTGCTCCGAATGTGCAGCGGCTTGTGGACATTGAGCAGAAGAAAGCCGAGGGCAAAGGCCGGGGCTATGAACGCTGGGCGACCATGCACAACCTCAAACAAATGGCCGCGACGCTGAATGTGTATCAGGAATACGGCTTCACTTCCCCGGAGCAGTTAGAAGCCGCCGTTGATACCGCTTATCAGGAAATGCGCCAGACCAGCGGCGAACTGAAAGCACTGGAAACGAAGCTACAAGGGAAAAAGGAGTTGCAGCAACAGGTACTTGCCTATGCCAAGACCAAGCCCGCCCGCGACGGGCTGAAAGCGCAGAAATCCGAGAAAGCCCGCGAAGCATACCGGCAGGCGCATGAGAGCGATTTTATCATAGCCGAAGCCGCCGCCCGGTATTTCAAGGCGCATGGCATTACCAAGCTGCCCGCCCGGAAAGCGTTGCAGGCCGAGATCGAGCAGCTTGTTTCCAAGAAATCCGGCCTGTATAACACCTACCACGAACAGAAGCAGCGGTATGCGGAGTTGCAGACCGTCAAGCGGAATATCGACCAGATTTTGCGCCGGGAGGAACCCCACCGCAGAAAGGAGCAGAGCCATGAGCGATAAGTTACCGAGAATGGACTACCGCCAGCACCGGCGGGCGCGGCGGCTGGTGCATGAGTGCTGTAACTACGACGGGGGGAACTGCCTGCTGTTAGACGACGGGGAGCCTTGCGTGTGCGTCCAGAGCATTTCCCTTTCCCTCATGTGCCGCTGGTTCCGTGTGGCTGTCCTGCCCCTTGACGGGGAACTGGCCGCAGCACTTTTGTACCGGGGGAGCCGGAAACGGTGCGCCGTCTGTGGGGCGGCCTTTGTCCCCAAATCCAACCGGGGGAAATACTGCCCCGACTGCGCCGGACGCATAAAGAAAATCAAAGCCGCCGAGCGAAAGCGGAAACAAAGGCAGAAATGTCACGCTTTAGAGCCTTTCAAACCCGCATAAATCAAGGCTTTTTTCGTGGGTGTCAAAGGGTATGCGATACATTTATCCTTTTCCCCCGGAAACGCCGTTCTAAATGCGTAAAAACGCCCCAAATCCACCCAAAGGAGGAACCATGTCAGACAACCGAAAATACTACTACCTCAAGCTGAAAGAGAATTACTTTGACGAGGACGCTATCGTGCTGCTGGAAAGTATGCAGGACGGTATCCTCTATTCCAACATTCTCTTGAAACTGTACCTGAAATCGCTGAAAAACGGCGGGAAGTTGCAGCTTGATGAAAATATCCCCTACACCGCGCAGATGATTGCCACCATTACCCGCCAGCAAGTCGGCACCGTAGAGCGAGCCTTGCAGATTTTTATGAAGCTGGGGCTTGTGGAGCCGCTGCCAAGCGGCGCGCTGTATATGAGCAACATTGAACTGCTTATCGGCCAATCCTCTACCGAGGGGGAGCGGAAACGGCGGGCAAGGCTGGCTTTGCAGGAGCAAAAAGCCTTGCCAAAGGCCGGGGCGGACAAATGTCCACCATATCAAGCGGACATTTGTCCACCAGAGATAGAGATAGAGAAAGAGATAGAGATAGAAAAAGAGAGAGAGCGAGAGTTAGATACGGGACAGACCGCCCGCGCCGCTTATGGCCGGTATGAAAATGTCTTTCTTTCGCAATCAGAACTGGACGGGCTGAAAGCAGACCTGCCCGACAAATGGAACTACTACATTGACCGGCTATCCTGCCATATCGCGTCCAGCGGCAAGCGATACAAGAGCCATGCCGCCACAATCTACAAATGGGCGCAGGAGGACGCAGCCAAGAAAGCCCCGAAAAAGGGCATACCAGACTACTCATGCAAGGAGGGCGAGAGTTTATGAAGAACGAAATCAACGCTGTTTTGGAGAATATGACCGCCACCACCCCGGAGCCGGAGGACTACACCGGCGAGGACGGTTTACTGTACTGCGGCAAGTGCCGCAAGCCGAAAGAAGCCTATTTTGCGCCGGATAAGGCCGCTATCTTTGGCCGCGACCGCCATCCGGCAGAGTGCGACTGCCAGAGAGCCGCCCGCGAGGAACGGGAGGCCGCCGAGAAGCGGCGCAGGCACCTTGACACCGTGGAGGAACTGAAACGCCGGGGCTTTACCGACCCCACCATGCGGGACTGGACTTTTGAGAACGACAACGGCAGGAACCCGCAGGCCGGGATTGCCCGCCGGTATGTGGAACACTGGGAGGATATGCGAGCCGACAATATCGGCTGCCTGTTCTGGGGCGGCGTGGGAACCGGGAAAAGCTACCTTGCGGGCTGTATCGCAAATGCCCTCATGGAGAAAGAAATCCCCGTCCACATGACGAACTTTGCCCTTATCCTCAATGACCTTGCCGCCAGCTTCGAGGGCAGGAACGAATACATTTCCCGCCTTTGCCGCTATCCGCTGCTTATCCTTGACGACTTCGGCATGGAGCGCGGGACGGAATACGGGCTGGAACAGGTTTTCAATGTGATTGACAGCCGTTACCGCAGCGGCAAGCCGCTGATCGTCACGACCAACCTCACGCTGGACGACCTGCGGAACCCGGAGGACACTGCCCATTCACGGATTTATGACCGGCTGCTTTCCATGTGCGTCCCGGTGCGCTTTACCGGCGAGAATTTCCGGCAGGAAACCGCGCAGCGGAAAATGGAGAACATGAAGAAACTGATTACCGACTGAAAGGAGTATTGCCTATGGCAGATAACAAGCAGCCCGACACCCGCACCACCCGTCGCCCCGACTGCGTGACGGAAATCCGCATGGGCAATTCCGTCCTTGTCGTGTCCGGCTATTTCAAGAAAGATACCACGACCACCGCCGCCGACAAAATGGCGCGGGTACTGGAAGCGGAAGCCGCTGCTACACAGGAGCCGACCTATCCGGCGTGAACCGGGGAATGGAAAAAGCGGCCATGCCGGGAAGCGTGGCCGCTGGAACTGGAAAAGCTGAAATCAGGACTCTTTTTTCTTTACATCACTAATCCCAAAGAGTGCAAACACCAGAGCCAAAACAATCAGCGAAATCGTATTTGCAGATACAGAGGGCATGAAATAATCGACGATATAAAAGCCGAAAAATGTAGTGATAGTATCTAACAGCACATACATACAGACGGCCATTTCCCTTGTTATTCTGTCAAGGTTAAGCAATGCTTTTGGAAATGCGCCTGCGACTAAATTCATGGGATATGAAACAATCGACGCGATTATGAAATACAGGATAAAGCCGCCGACACTCTCATACTCAAAGCCGAGCAGACGCATGATTGCACTGCTGAATATGGCGATTATGGACAAGACGGCGATGATTAGAACAGCCCCCAAAATGAATATGATTATTTTTTCCCGCTTATTGTTGTTGTTATCCAAGAGTACCTCTCCCTTATGTTTGGATTTTGAAGCTGATATGAGTATATCACAGGAAGATGAACTTTTCTACTGAAACCGGCACAACGAGACGCTACACAAAAATCGTCATTTTGACAAATCATAAAGAAGCGGATTTTACACTTTTGCCGCTATACAACCAGCCCTGTTCCGTGGTACAATGAAACCACGGAATAGTGGGGCTGGCTGTCGGAAACGGAGGATTTTATGTTAAGACAAGCCACCCAAAACCTCATTACCGCCCTTTATCCGAGATTGTCCCATGAGGACGAATTGCAAGGCGAGAGTAATTCCATATCGAACCAAAAAAGGATACTCGAAGCCTTTGCAAAACAGAATGGCTTTACCAACCTGCGCTGGTACACCGACGACGGCTATTCCGGCGCGAACTTTCAAAGGCCCGGTTTTCAAGCCATGCTTGCAGACATTGAAGCCGGGAAAGTGGGTACAGTTATCGTCAAGGACATGAGCCGGTTAGGGCGAAACTACTTGCAGGTAGGGTTTTACACGGAAATGCTGTTCCCCCAAAAGGGTGTGCGGTTTATCGCTGTCAACGACAATGTGGACAGCGCAAACGGCGGCATGGACAACGATTTTACCCCTCTGCGAAATCTGTTCAACGAATGGCTGGTGAGAGATACGAGCAAGAAAATCAAGGCAGTTAAGAGAGCAAAAGGCATGAGCGGCAAGCCCGTTACCAGCAAGCCGGTGTACGGCTACCTCATGGACGAGGACGAGAATTATATCGTTGACGAAGAAACCGCGCCGGTAGTCCGGCAGATATACCAGCTTTGCCTTGCCGGGAACGGCCCGACCAAGATTGCCCGTATGCTTACGGAGCAGCAAATCCCCACGCCGGGGACGCTGGAATACCGCAGGACAGGCAGCACACGCCGCTACCATCCCGGCTATGAGTGCAAATGGGCGACGAACACCATCGTTCATATCCTCGAAAACCGGGAGTACACCGGCTGTCTGGTAAACTTCAAGACGGAGAAGCCCTCTTACAAGACCAAGCACAGCGTAGAGAACCCCGTGGAGAAGCAGGCCATTTTCCCCGACCACCATGAGCCGATTATCGACACGGAAACATGGGAGCGCGTGCAGGAGTTACGCAAGCAGCGCAAACGCCCGAACCGCTATGACGAAGTGGGGCTGTTCTCCGGTATGCTGTTCTGCGCCGACTGCGGCCATGTGATGTACCAGCAGCGGTATCAGAACAAAACCCGCAAGCAGGACTGTTACATCTGCGGCAGCTACAAGAAGCGTACCCGCGACTGTACGGCGCACTTTATCCGCACCGACCTGTTGACCGCCGGTGTCCTTTCCAATCTCCGGCAAGTGACCGAGTATGCCGCCAAGCATGAGAGCCGCTTTGTAAAGCTGCTTATCCAGCAGAACGAGATCGGCGGCAAGAGAAAGACCGCCGCAGCTACGAAGCAGCTTGAACAGGCACAGGAGCGCATTTCCGAAGTGAGCCGCATTATCAAGCGGCTGTATGAGGACAATGTGAACGGCAAAATCAGCGACGAGCGTTTCATGGAACTGTCGGCAGACTATGAGCAGGAGCAGCGGGAACTGAAAGACCGCGCCGCCGCTTTGCAGGCCGAACTGGACAAGTCACAGGCCGCCACCGTCAATGCGGAAAAGTTTATGGGTATCGTCCGAAAGCACCTTGCCTTTGAGGAATTGACCCCCACCCTCTTGCGGGAAATGATTGAGAAAATCGTCGTGCATGAGTGCAGTTATGACGAGAACGGCACCCGCAGGCAGGACATTGAGATTTATTACAGCTTTGTCGGCAAGATTGACTTGCCCGAAGCCTAACGCCCGACCTATCCGACACAACGCGCGAGTGCCGGATAGGAACGGCAAAATTTTTTACACTTCTATTACTTCTTTATCGCACATCAGTAAAGTCGCAGGGTATGAAGCAGCTGATGGCCGGGGGCGGTGTCGTGTTGATCGGCATGAACCTTATCCCCCTGCTGTCCAACCTGTTCAGCTAAGAACCGGGGGTAGCTTATGCAAAGTATCTTCGACCAGATCAACCAATGGGTAAAAGACCTGTTGATCGGCTTCATCACCGGCAACCTGTCGGGCATGTTCGACGAGGTGAATACCAAGGTTGGAGATATTGCAAATCAGGTGGGGGAAACGCCGTCGGGCTGGAACGGCGGCGTTTTCTCCATGATTCAGAATATCTCCGAAACCGTGATAATCCCTATCGCGGGCATGATTCTAACCTTTGTCCTCACCTATGAGCTGATTCAGATGATAATTGACCGAAACAACCTCCATGACGTGGACACGTGGATTTTCTTCAAATGGATTTTCAAGACCTTTGTTGCGGTTTTCATCGTCACCCACACCTTTGACCTTGTGGTGGCCGTGTTCGACGTGGCCCAGCATATCGTTCAGGGCAGCGCCGGGGTAATCGGCGGCAACGCTAACATAGATATTTCGTCCGTGACCGCCAATCTGGAAACGACGCTGCAAGCTATGGAAATCCCGGAGCTTTTGGGGCTGTGCGTGGAATCGCTCTTAATCGGCCTCACCATGAAGGCCATGAGCCTGTGCATTTTCATCATCGTGTACGGGCGTATGCTGGAAATTTACCTGATGTGTTCGGTCGGCCCCGTCCCCTTCGCTACGCTGGCAAACCGGGAATGGGGGCAGATCGGCACCAACTACTTAAAAAGCCTGTTCGCGCTGGGCTTCCAAGGCTTCCTCATTATGTGCTGCGTGGGGATTTACGCCGTGCTGGTACAGACCATTTCCACCGGCGCGGACATACACGCCGCTATTTGGGGCTGCGCGGGGTACACGCTGCTTTTGTGCTTCGCCCTGTTCAAGACCGGCACACTGGCAAAATCCATCTTCAACGCCCATTAAGGGCCGCCCCCAGCCGGGCGGCCTTTCCTCATGGGCAGAAAGGAGGCAGAAATGCCCTTTGTCCCTGTTCCCAAGGATTTTCCCGTGTAAAGAACAAAATCGCCTTCAACCTCACCAGAAGGCAGCTCGTTTGTTTCTCGGTCGCGGGGGCCGTGGGGATTCCCTTTTATATTTTCAGCCGGTCGTCCCTCGGCAACGACGTGGCCGCGCTGTGCATGATCGGCCTCATGTTCCCGTTCTTTGCTCTCGCCATGTACGAGAAGGACGGGCAGCCGCTTGAAAAAATCATCTTCCATTTTATCCGCGCCCGGTTCCTCTGGCCCGGTGTGCGGCCCTACCAGACCAACAACCTATACGCCGCTTTGGAGCGGCAGACGCAACTTGACAAGGAGGTGCAGCTACTTGAAGCAAAAGACCAAAAATCCGGCAAGCCCGCCCGCCGCAAGGCAGCCGCTAAGAATCGCCGGGCCTGACGCCCGGCTTTCCGGCGCGGAGAGGCGGCGGCTGGCCGCTTCGGTGAAGAAGGCCAAACGCGACGGAAAAATCCCCAAGAGCGCCCAGCAGACCATTCCCTACCGGGAAATGATGAAGGACGGCATGTGCCGTGTCACCGACAAGCTCTATACCAAGACCCTTTCCTTTCAGGACGTGAATTACCAGCTGGCCCAGCCGGAGGACAAGACGCAGATTTTTGACGGCTGGTGCGACTTCCTGAACTACTTTGACCCCTCTATCGGCGTCCAGCTCTCGTTCATCAACCAGCATGTGGACATGAGCGGCTTTGAACAGTCGATTGCCATTCCCGACCGTGGGGACGGCTTCGACCCGGTGCGCCATGAGTACGCCGACATGCTGCAATCCCAGCTTGCCAAGGGCAACAACGGGCTTGTGAAGCGCAAATTTATCACCTTCGGCGTGGAGGCCGACACGCCGCAGACGGCCCGCCTCCGCATGGAGCGTATCGAGGCCGACGTGCGGGGCAATTTCAAGGCGCTGGGCGTCCGCTCCACGGCCCTCACCGGCTACGACCGGCTGGAACTCCTGCACGGCATGTTCCACCCCGGCAGCAAAGAGCGGTTCCGCTTCGCGTGGGACGGCCTCGCCAAGACCGGCCTTTCCAGCAAGGATTTTATCGCCCCCAGCAGCTTTGACTTCCGGGGCGGCAAGACCTTCAAGATTGGGGACACGTGGGGCGCGGTTTCCTTCCTGCAAATTCTGGCCCCGGAGCTGAACGACCGTATGCTTGCCGACCTTCTGGATATGGACACCCCCGTTATCGTGACCCTGCATTTCCATTCCATCGACCAGACGGAGGCAATCAAGACCATCAAACGCAAGCTGTCGGACATAGAAAAGTCCAAAATTGAAGAACAGAAAAAGGCCGTCCGCTCCGGCTATGATATGGACGTGCTGCCCCCTGACCTTGTGACCTATGCGAGGGAGGCCAAGACCCTGCTTGACGACCTGCAATCCCGCAACGAGCGCATGTTTCTGGCGACCGTCCTTGTGGTGAACACGGCGCAGACCCGCGCCCAGCTGGAAAACAACGTCTTTCAGGCCGCCGGTATCGCGCAGAAATACAACTGTGCTTTGAAGCGGCTGGACTGGCAGCAGGAACAGGGGCTTATGTCCTCCCTGCCGCTGGGCCTCAACCAGATTGAGATTGAACGGGGCCTTACCACCAGCAGCACGGCAATCTTCGTCCCCTTCACCACCGAGGAAATTTTTATGTCGGGGGAGGCGCTTTATTACGGTATCAACGCCCTGTCCAGCAACCTTATCATGGCCGACCGCAAGCGCCTGAAAAATCCAAACGGCCTAATTTTGGGCGTTCCCGGTTCCGGCAAGAGTTTTTCGGCCAAGCGGGAAATGACAAACGCCTTCCTCATTACGCAGGACGATATTCTGATCGCGGACGCTGAATCGGAGTACGTTTCGCTGGTGGAGCATTTGGGCGGGCAGGTGGTGAAATTCTCCCCGTCCTCCAAGCAGTACGCGAATCCTATGGATTTGAACATGTATTGCGGCGACGAAAACCCTGTGGCCCTGAAAAGTGATTTTATCCTCTCCATCTGCGACCCCACGATTGGGGGCAAGGCGGGCTTGCAGCCAATGGAAAAGGCTATTCTTGACCGCTGTGTGCGTATCGTCTGCAACGAGTTTTTCAAGAACCCCAAGCCGGAGAACATGCCGATTTTGCAAGACGTGTACGAGGCGATGAAGGCCCAGCCGGAGCCGGAGGCCAAGCAGATGGCCGTTGCCTTCGAGCTGTATGTTTTGGGCAGTTTGAGCGTGTTCAACCATCGAACCAACATCAACCTGCATAACCGGCTGGTGTGCTTTGATTACAAAGATTTGGGCAAGCAGCTGAAAGAGATCGCCATGCTGATTATGCAAGACCAGATTGAAAATCGCGTGGCCCTCAACTGGACGCGCCACAAATACACATGGTACTATGCGGACGAATTTCATCTGCTTTTGCGGGAGCCGCAGACGGCGGCGTATAGTTCCAGTGCGTGGAAACGCTTGCGGAAAAGAGGGGGAATCCCGACGGGAATTACCCAAAATATTTCTGATTTGCTGCGCTCCTACGAGGTGGAAACCATCTTTGAAAACAGCGATTTTGTCTACATGCTGTCCCAAGCGCCGGGCGACCGGGCGATTCTGGCGCAGAAGCTGGGCATTTCCCCGACCCAGCTATCCTATGTCACCAACTCAAACGCCGGGGAGGGCCTTCTATTCTACGGCGATACCATTATCCCGTTTATCGACCATTTCCCGCAGAACACGGCCCTCTACAAGATTATGACGACCCGGCCCGCCGATGTGGAGGCCGACAATGGCTAGGCGGGAGCCGCCCGGCCCGGAGCCGGGCAGACCGCGCCGGGAAACAGGGTATTACCAGAAATTCACCGACAAGCCCACGGCGGAGCCGGAGCCGGATTCTTCTTCCAGCCTGTATGATTCTCCGCAGGGGAAGGACGCCGGGCCGCCCCAAGGGGCGGACGGCTCCACCGATAGGCTGCATGGCGCTGGCCCGGAGGAACCGGGGCGGCTGCGCTTCCACCGGGACGGCCAGCTGGAGGGGGCCGGAGATCCGCCCCACGGCGGCAAGCAGACCGGCACCCGGTATACGAAACGCTTTGCCCCCGACGGGGAGGACTACGCTTCCCGGCTCCATTTTGAGAAGGACGAGCTGCCCCCGGAGGACAAGGGCGCGACTGGGGCCGGGCCAAAACCGCCGCCGCAGGAGGACGGCCCCACCGGGGAGGCCCACGGGGAACAGGTCGGGGGCGGAAGCTCCCGCCAGCAGAAGAAGGCCGACCGCGCCAAGGGGCGGGCTGACCGATACAGCGACCGGCTCCAAGAGGCCCGCGACGATTTGCCCACCCGCCGCCGTTTGCGCTTTTCCAAGGAGCGCGACCCGGAAACCATGAAGCCCCGCCGCCGTCCCCGTATCGTAAAGGAGGTAAAGCCGGAGGGCAGCCGCAGCCGATTGGCCGGGGCCGCGCTGGGCGTGGGCCGTGCCGTGGATTTGAAGGTACACCAGAAAATCCATGAAGTGGAGCATGAGAACGTCGGCACGGAGGCGGCCCATAAAACCGAGCTGACCGCCGAAAATCTGGCTGCCTCCACCGTCCGCTTCGCCCATCGGCACCATAAGGCCAAGCCGTACCGCACTGTCCGCAAATGGGAGCGCCGGGCGGCAAGGGCCAACGTGGACTATCTGTACCAGAAGGCCCTTTTGGAGAATCCCCAGCTGGCAAGCAATCCCCTGTCCCGCTTCCAGCAGAAGCGCCGTATCAAGCAGCAGTACCAGAAGGCGGCGCGGGAGGCCAAGCGGGGCGCGGCTGCGGCCACCACCACCGCAAAGAGGGCAAGGGACGCCGTGGGGACGGCGGGCCGGGCTGTCCTGACCTTCGTTTCCCACCACAAGGGGGCTGTGCTGATTGCCGTTGTCGTGGTGCTGGTGGTGTTCTTCTTCGCCTCCTGCGTTTCGTCCTGTTCCTCCCTGCTCTCCGGGGGCTTCGGCTCTGTGCTGGGGACTTCCTACGGCTCCGAGGACGTGGACATTAAAGGGGCCGACGAGGACTATACCGCGCTGGAAAAGGAGCTGCAACAGGAGATTGCCAACATGGAAAGCACCCACCCCGGCTACGATGAATACCGCTACCATGTGGACGAGATCGGCCACAATCCCTACGAGCTGGCTTCCTACCTCACCGCCAAGCTGCAAGAGTACACCCGCGCCGACGTTCAGGCCGAGCTTCGCGCCCTGTTCGACGCGCAATACAAGCTCACCCTGACGGAAACCGTGGAGGTGCGTTATCGGACGGAAACACATACCGACGCGGACGGCAACGAATATGAGGAAGAAGTTGCCTATGATTACTACATTCTGACCGTGACCCTCACCAACAAGACCCTGCCCGCCACGGTGAACGTGCTGCTGACTGACGACCAGAAAACCATCTATTCGGCCACCTTACAGGTGAAGGGCAACAAGCCCTATCTGTGGGACGACATTTACACGGGCGGCGGGGACGCTGACCCCGGCCCCTCCTACGAAATACCGGGGGAGGCTCTTTCCGACCCGGCCTTTGCCGCTCTCATGGAGGAAGCCACCAAGTATTTAGGCTACCCCTACGTGTGGGGCGGTTCCTCTCCCAGCACGTCCTTTGACTGTTCGGGCTTTGTCTGCTGGGTATTTACACACTCCGGCGTCCACAACCTGCCCCGGACGACGGCTACCGGCATTTATAACCAGTGCGCCATTGTGTCCCCCTCCGAGGCAAAACCGGGGGACTGTATTTTCTTCACCGGCACCTATGACAGCGCCGGGCCGGTATCGCACATCGGCATTTATGTGGGCGACGGCATGATGATTCACTGTGGCGACCCGATCAAATACGCCAACATCAACACGAACTACTGGCAGCAACATTTCTACGCCTTCGGGCGGCTGAATTAGAAGGGAGGCTTTGCCTGTGGAAACGGGAAAGACCATCGGCCAGCTGATTGACGAGGCGCGCAGGGCTTCCGGCGCGCCCACACTGGCCGGGCATGACATTATGGATTTAATGCGCTTTGACGAAAACACCCGGCACATGATTGTGTTCGACGTGTTAAGCCATGATTCCCCTGTGGGCTTCAAGGGGGAGCGTATGCGCCTGTTCCTCACCGACGAGGGGTACAAGAAGGCGCTGGCCGCGCAGGAGAAGGGCCAGACCAAGATTCTCAACCACGCGAAAGTGTTTTCCGGCCACCTGCGCTACGACCACAAAGACCGGGTACTTTGAAAGGAGATTTGAGCTTATGAAGATTGAACGTATCGACCAAGAACTTGAAAAGGCGCGGGCCAAGGCCGCCGAATGGCAGGCCAAGGTTCGGGAGCTGGAAAAGCTGCGGCAGGAGGAAGAAAACACGCAGATTGTCCAGATGGTGCGCGCCCTAAATATGACGCCCTCCCAGCTGGCCGATTTCCTCAAAAACCAGAAGGCGGCCCCCGCCGCCTCTATCCGTGAAAAGGAGGTAACAGTACATGATGAAGATTAAGACCCGCGCGGCTGCGGCCCTGTCCGTGGCCCTGCTTTTGCTGGCGGCCCTGCCTGTGACCGCCTACGCCCAGAGCGACGAACCGGCGGAGGACGCCACGCCCCCCGCGCAGAGCGAAACCACCACGGCCAAGCCCTTCACCCCGGAGGGGACGGGAACCGTCGTGGATAACGCCACCGACGAGGACGGCAAGGAATTTTACACCATCACCACCCCGTCCGAGCATGTGTTTTATCTGGTAGTGGATAAGCAGAGGGACAGCGAAAACGTCTACTTTCTGGACGCCGTAACCGAAAAGGACTTGCTGGCGCTGGCGGAAAGCGACGGTGCGGACGCTGCCGGTTCCACGCCCTCCACCCCGGAGGCGCAGACCTGCACATGCAAAGTGAAGTGTGAGCCGGGTACGGTTGATACCGCTTGCCCCGTATGCAAAAACGACCTGACCGGCTGTACCGCCAAGGCTGCGGAGCCTTCCGGCGAACCGGCCCCGGAGGAACCGGCCAAGGCGGAGCCGAAAAGCAATACCGGCGTGATTGTGATTCTCCTGCTGGTGGTGCTGGGGGCCGGGACCGTGGGCTATTATGTCAAGATCGTGAAGCCCAAAAAGGAGCTGGACGCTGCGGACGACTTCGACGACATAGAATTTATGGACGGCCCCGCTGACGACGATCTGCCGGAGCCGGAGGGCTACGACGAGCTGGAAAGCGGCCCCGATGATGGAGAGGGGGACGGCAAATGACCTATTTCACCGATTCCCCGTTTGAAAGAATGATGGTGCAGCGGCCCCGGAGCAATCCGGGGCCTTCGTCTGCTCCGAAACCGCCAAGCCCCTGCGCGGGGTGCGGCTGCGCCGGTTCCCGGCCCTGCGTGGGTACGTGTATGCGGGAGCTGATGGAGAAAAAGGAGGCGAAACAGGAATGTGCCGATTAGTGATTGCGGAAAAGCCCAGCGTGGGACAGGCAATCGCCCACGTGTTGGGCGCGACGGAGCGCGGGGACGGGTACATGGAGGGCGGCGGCTGGCTGGTGAGCTGGTGTGTGGGCCACCTCGTCGGGCTGGCCCCTGCCGACGCCTATGACCCCAAGTATTCCAAGTGGGCCTATGAGGATTTGCCTATCGTGCCGGCGTGCTGGCAGTATGTGGCCGACCAGACCAAGGAAAAGCAACTGGCCGTGCTGCGGGCGCTGATGGGCCGGGAGGACATTTCCGCCGTGGTATGCGCCACCGACGCCGGGCGGGAGGGACAGCTCATTTTCCAGCTGGTATATGACTTCTGCGGCTGTAACAAGCCCACCCTGCGCCTGTGGATTTCCTCGATGGAGGAACAGGCAATCCGGGAGGGCTTCGACCGGCTGAAAGACGGGGCCGACTATGACCGGCTCTATCAATCGGCCCTGTGCCGTTCCCAAGCCGACTGGCTGGTGGGTATCAACGCGACCCGGCTTTTCTCCGTCCTGTACCATCGGACGCTGAACGTGGGCCGGGTACAGACCCCCACGCTGGCCCTGCTGGTGGAGCGGGAGGCCGCGATTGCCGCCTTCAAGAAGGAGAAGTTCTATACCGTCCAGCTCATGGCCGGGGCGCTCACCGCCGAGGGCGACCGCATGAAGGACAAGAAGGACGCCGAGAACATGCGGACGGCCTGTGACGGCCAGACGGCCACCGTCCAGAAGGTGGAGAAGAAGGAGAAGGCCCAGTTGCCGCCCAAACTGTACGACCTGACGGGCTTACAGCGGGAGGCCAACCGGCTCTACGGCTACACGGCCCAACAGACCCTTGACTACACGCAAGCCCTGTATGAAAAGCGGCTGGTGACATACCCCCGTACCGATTCCCGGTATCTCACCGAGGACATGGCTGCGGAGCTGCCCGCGCTGGTGGAGGCCGTGGCCGGGGTGCTGCCCTTCTTTTACGGGCTTCGGCCCTCTGTGAACGCCGGGCAGGTGGTAGACGGCTCCAAGGTGTCCGACCATCACGCGATTATCCCCACACCCTCCATGCCGGGGGCTGACCTCCCCGGCCTCCCCGCCGGTGAAAAGGCCGTGCTGTATCTGATCGCGGCCCGGCTGGTATGCGCCGTGGGAGAAAAGAGCGTCACCGCTGAAACCACCCTGTCCCTCTCCTGCGGAGGCCATACCTTCACGGCCAAGGGCTGCACTGTCACCGCCGAGGGCTGGAAGGCCGCCGACCATGCTTTCCGGGCCACCCTGAAAGAGCGGGAGGACGGCAAGGAGCCGGACGGGGGCCTTCTGCCGGAGCTGGCCGAGGGGCAGGAGCTTTCCGGCGTGACTGCCTCCCTGCGGGAAGGCGCCACCGCCCCACCCAAGCATTTCACGGAGGACACGCTGCTTTCCGCTATGGAGTGCGCCGGGGGCGGTGATATGCCGGAGGACGCCGAGCGCAAGGGGCTGGGGACGCCCGCGACGAGAGCCGGTATCATTGAAAAGCTGGTGAAAACCGGCTTTGTAGAACGGAAACAGCGCGCCCTTCTTCCCACGCAGAAGGGCCACAACCTGATTGCCGTCCTCCCGGAGCTGGTGAAGTCCCCGGCCCTCACCGCCGAGTGGGAGCAGAAATTGAAGCAGGTGGAGCGCGGGGAACTGGACAGCGCCGACTTCATGGCGGGCATTACCCAGCTTACCGCCGAGCTGGTGGGCCAGTATGGGGCGCTGCGGGAATCCGCTGATACTTCTTTGTTCCAGCCGGTACGGGAGGCCGTGGGCGTCTGCCCCCGCTGTGGCGGCAAGGTGGTGGAGATACCCAAGGGTTTTGTCTGTGAAAACCGCGATTGCGGCTTCGCCATGTGGAAGGGCAGCCGGTTCTTCACGGCCAAGAAAAAGGAGCTGACGGCCAAGACCGCCGCCGCCCTTCTCAAAACCGGGCGGGCCAAGCTCACCGGCTGCTGCTCCGAAAAGAGCGGCAAGACCTACGACGCCGTGGCGGTACTGGACGACACGGGCGGCCAGTATGTGAATTTCAAGCTGGAATTTCCAGACAGGAAGTAAAGGGGGCGGCCTATGAAGAAAACCAAAATCGAGCAGGAAACCATTATCCTGTTCAACGAGAAAGAGCCGACCGCCGAGATTTACACCCACAACGCCGCGCTGAAGGAACGGGTGCGGCGCTATGCCGAGCGGCACCCCGGCCTTGCCGTGCTGAAGGAGGACGGCGGGCCGGGAGAGGCCGCGACCTGCAAGGTGGATAAACGGCGTCTGTCCATCGTCCTCACCGACCCTCCCAGCCGGGAGCGCAGCGAAAAGGCCCGCGCGAAAATGGCAGAGATCAACAGGCGCAGGGAGCAGACCGGGCAGTAACTTATTTTCCGGCGGTTCGTACCGGGCGGGCGCGCCCTTTCGGGGGTGGCGGTATGTTTCCCCATGCGTTGGAAGCAAGCCGTTTTTCCCCCGGTACGAACCGCCTCTTTTTTTGCAGAAAGGGGTATTTTCATGCCAAACGATACTTTGAACTATCCGCTGTCGGAACGAGCGTTAGGGCTGGCGCGGGAGATCGACGCGCTCATGCAGAAGGTTGACCCGCATTACCACGATTCCGTGAAGGACAGCGCCGCCAACGTGCGGGAGTTTGCCGCAATCATCGAATACGGCAGCATTACAAAAATGGAGATTCTTTTGCGCTGTCTGGCCGACGATGGCAAGGGGTACAGCCTCCGGGCGGCGGAGCTGGCCGGGCGCGTGGCGGGCTTTCCCGACACCTTCACGATCTACCAGCTGAAAGATGGGGACGCGCTGCACTACCACCGCTTTGAACCGCTGGAACGGCTGCAAGCCAACGGCCTGACCGTAGAACGGGCCAACTATGATTTCATCTATGAATCCCCGCTTGCCGAGGGGGAAACGCTGGACAGCATTTACGAGCGGTTCAACCTGAACCACCCGGAGGACTACCGGGGCCATTCCCTCTCCATTTCGGATATAGTCTGGCTCCATAAGGACGGGGCCGACCACGCCTACTATGTGGACAGGTTCGGCTTTGCCGAGGTTCCCCAATTCGTGGAGCAGGAGAAGGCCCGGCTGAATCCGCTGGAAACCGCCGAGAAGTCCACGGAGCAGAACTATAACATGATCGACGGCATTATCAACAATCAGGAACAGGCGGCATTTCAGGTAGGGGCTGACCGCTTCCTTGCCGTCCAGACCTGCGACGACGGCTACGACTACACCCTTTACGACGGCCAGTACCGCCTTCTGGACGGCGGGCAGCTGGACGCCCCGGCGCTGACGATGGGCGCGGCCACGCTGGAAATTCTCTCCGGCTATGGGCTGGAACGGGAGCCGATGGCCCCGGTGGACTATGACGGGCTGGACGAAAAACAGGCGGAGGTTCAGGCGCAATTTCTTCCCCAGCTGGTAGAAAAGCCCTCCGTCCATGAGCGGTTGCAGGAGAACCGGGGACGGGCCGCCGCCGAACCGCACAAGGCCCGCCCCCACAAGGACGTGCCGGAAAGGAGCTGAACCGTATGGAGAAATTTGAGCATGTGGACGTTCTGGCCGCCATTGACGCAATCGCCCGCCAGAATACAGGTTATAATCAGAACGACATAGAGGTGGATAAACAGATTATCCGGGAAGCTGCGGAGGACGGCACAAATAACCTGCTGTGGCACTCCCGCCCTGCGGGGACGCGCTGTGTGCCGGAGCGGGAAGCCTTCATTGAAAACACGTGGGCAAACCTTGTGTGGCCCAGCTATACCGACGCCGCGCGGCTGGACGATTCCCGGATTCTCGCCTATGCCGTGGAGCTGGAAGGTCTGGACGGCGGAAAAGTGATGGGGACGCTTTATGCACTGGACTACCTGCAACACGCCGAGCATGTGAAGCGGGCCACCCTCCCCGCCGCCTTCGTCACCCTGAATTTTGACGACGGCGGGCCGCGCCGGTTCGACTACAACGACTTCAAGGAGAACGAAAAAAGGATTCTCCAACACTTCGGTCATTTCAAGGGCATGGAGTACGAGCCGCGCAGCAAAATGGAGCTTCACCGCCTCTTGCGGCAGGAACATGCCGACCGGGAGAAGGCGGCCCGGCCCGCCGATCTGGACGCCCACGTGAAGCGGCTGGCCGACGATAAAATCATCAATGAGGCCCAACGCCTTGTTGACAGCTTTCAGGGCCTTTACAATCCCAACGGCGGGGCTGGGCGCTTCATGGTGGAGGTTAGCCCGATTTTCTGCAAGCTGGCTACGGAGGCAGACATGAAAAAGCTACTGGCCGCCCTGCCCTACAAGAGCCTTTCCGTGGAGCCGCGCGGCGACGTTCCCGGCCTGTTCGCCTTCGTGTCCAAGGAGGAAAACCGCGACCAAGAGGTGCGCCGTTCCGTCGTGGCCCGGCTGCGGCAGGGCCGGGAGCCAGAGGCCGGGGAGCGCCGCAAAAAGCCCCCGGCCAAGACCGACCGGGAGGCCCGCTAAGTTGGCGGGCCGGGAGCGCGGCGTTCAGCTGCATTTCATGGTGACGGAACGGGAACGGGAGCTGATCGCGGAGAAGATGGCCCAGCTGGGGACGGCGAACATGGCGGCCTATCTTCGCAAGATGGCGGTTGACGGCTATATCGTAAATCTGGATTTGGCTGGTGTCCGGGAGCTTGTTTCCCTCCTACGGAACGCGACCAACAATCTGAACCAGATCGCCAAGCGCGTCAACGGGGCCGGGAGCCTGTATGCCGCCGACGTGGAGGACATGAAGGCGCGGTATGCCGAGCTGTGGGAGGCCGCCAACAAAATTTTAATGGAGCTTGCTACGCTCAAAACGTAGACAAGATACACCTGATATGCTATACTATGGGCGTACCAAGTCATACGGATTCCACCAGAAGGAGGTTCAACCATGAGGGTGATAATAAAGGTTTTGCTGTTCCCCGTCGTTCTGGCGCTGACAGTGATTGTGAATGTGTGCCGGTTCCTGTGTCATTTTTCTTCCATTCTCCTGTCCATCGTGGCCGTGCTGTTTTTCGTGCTGGCGCTGGGGACGATGGCGCTGCTCCATGAGGTGACGGACGGTATCGGGATTCTGGTGCTGGCCTATCTTATCAGCCCGTTTGGGATTCCCCTCTTTGCTTCGTGGCTGGTGGAACGGCTGGACGACTTCAATTACATGTTGAAATCAATTTAAGAGAATACAGTTTGAGGCGCGGTAGATGAAAACCTACCGCGCCCCTTTTTTTCTGGAAAGGAGGGGCAGCCGATGGCGACCACCCGCTTTATCCCCATGCACATCATCAAGGGCTATACCGCCGCCTATACCGTCCATGAACGGCTGGACTATGCTATGAATCCGTCCAAGACGAGAGGCGGCGAATTGGTGTCCTCCTACGGCTGCGACAAGACCACCGCTGCCGCTGAAATGCTCCTGTGCCAAAAGGAGTATGAGGACGCCACGGGCCGCAAGCTGAATCATAAGAAGGACGTGCTGCTTTATCAGATTCGGCAATCCTTCGCCCCCGGTGAGATCACCCCGGAGGACGCCCAGCGTATCGGCTATGAGCTTGCCATGCGCTGGACAAAAGGCCGGTATCAGTTTATCGTTGCGACCCACATTGACAGGGGCCACATTCACAACCACATCATATATAACGCCGTGTCTGAGGGCCACGACCGAAAGTACCGCAACTTTTGGGGTTCCACCTTCGCCGTGCGCCGGGCCAGTGACCGGCTCTGTCTGGAAAACAACCTGTCTATCGTTGAAAATCCCAAGCCTACCGGCAAGAGCTACGGGGAATGGCTGGGCGACAAAAAGCCACCCAGCGGCCAAGAGAAGGTACGCCGTGGAATCGACGCCGCCCTTGCGGAGAAGCCCGCCGACTTCGCCGCTTTTCTGGCCGCTATGGAGGCGTCCGGCTTTGCCGTCCAGCGCCGGGGCCGCTCCCTCTCGTTTCTCGCTCCGGGGCAGGAGAAGGCCACGCGCTGCCGTGAAAAAACGCTGGGGGCAGACTACACGCCGGAGGCCATTATGGAGCGTATCGAGGGTAAGCGTGTTGTTTCTCCCAGCCGGTCAAAAGCTCCCCGCAGGGAGGCCGCCCGCAAGGTAAATCTGCTGATTGATATTCAGGAGAAATTACAGGCCGGAAAAGGCCCCGGATATGAACGGTGGGCCAAGGTTTTCAATCTCAAACAAATGGCGCAGACCATCAATTTTCTTTCTGAAAACGGCCTTCTGGAATATGCCCAGCTGGAAGCGCGGGCGGCCAAAAGCACGGCCCGGTTCAATGAGCTGTCCGGCTCCATCAAGAAGGCCGAGGCCCGCATGACGGAGATCGCCGCGCTGCAAAAGCAGATCGTGGGCTACGCCAAGACCCGCGACGTTTACGCCGCCTACCGCAAGGCCGGGTACAGCCGAAAATTTTATGCGGAGCATGAAACAGAAATCCTGATTCATAAGGCCGCTAAAGCCGCCTTCGACGAGCTGGGCCTAAAGAAGCTCCCCACCATCAAGTCCATGCAAGCGGAGTACGCCGAACTGCTGGCCGGGAAGAAAAAAGACTATGCGGAGTACGTCAAGGCCAAGAAGGATATGCAGGAGGTTTTGACAGCCAAGGCTAACGTGGACAGGCTGCTTTCCACCGCCCCGGCCCAGCCGGAAAAAGAGAAGGAACAGGCCCAGCGGTAACGCCGGGCCGTGTGATTTTGGGAAGCGTCCGCAGGACGCGCAGCCGCCCCGCAGGGGCGTTTCGACAGGGGCGCGCAGCGCACTTGTCCGGGGGATTGGGGGCGGGCCACCAACAAGCAAATTTTTCGGTTTTGAGCGGCAGCGAAAAATTGAAAAATGGCCCCGTGTGTACCACGGGGCATTGCTTGCCAGTTTGTTGCACTTCGTTTCCGGCCCTCCGGGGAGGCGTGAAAAAAGCGGGGCCGCCGTTAGGCGTCCTCCGCTTCCTCAATCCCAATGGCCCCGTCAATGGCTCCCTCGATCACCGGCAAATACTGTTTCGGGCATAGGCTCAATTTGTGGGCCGTCCGCTGCCGCTCCGGGTCGTCCTGCTCCCCGGCCTCCGGGAAAAAGTATCGTTCCACGGGCAGCTTGCATATCTTCACCAGCTGGTAAAAAACCGGAAGGCTGGGAAGGCTGCCGCTGTTCTCAATATTCGCAAGGTAACGAGGGTCGATGTTCACCATTTCGGCCAATTCTCTGCGGGATAGGTTCAGAACTTGCCGGGCTGCCTTAATGTCGTCGCCCAAGCTGGAAAAGCTCTCTTTCTCTCGCTCTTTTGACATATCACATCACCCCTTTACATTGTATAATTCATATGGTGCGCCGGGAATGATGTGATATGCACTTGTCATACATTAAATAATTCAAAGATTTTAATTTTTCTCTTGACACATGCAAAACGTATGGTATACTTGATACCAGAATCAAATATACCAAGGGAGGATAACATGTCGGTAGTCGATTTAATGTTGCTAGGTTTTCTACATGACAAACCTATGAACGCTTACGAAATAAAGAAGGAGGTTGAAAGTAAAAATCTTGTTTGGTGGATAAAAATGAGTTCCCCATCAATTTACAGGAATATCAGTGCATTATCAGATAAAGGTTATATTGATGGAGAAACTGTTCGTGAAGGAGAAATGCCCGAAAAAACAATTTACACGATAAATCAAAAAGGCAGAGCTTATTTCTCACAACTCATGGAGCAATATGCTAATAATCCCCCTAAGATTTATCTGGATTTTACAGCGACAATTTCTAACTTGAACCATGTAGATAGTGAAACTGGGCAAAGAATACTAGATAATCTTTATCATACCTTTCGTGAAACACAAAAAATATTGGCTGCAATCGAAAACTCGTATGATCGTTACCAAGCCAAAGCCGTTACCCAGCTAAACCAACAAATGTACGATTTGTTCTGTAATTGGATTGCAAAATTTAAGGAAGAATTTTATGGCACCTCGATTACAGAAAATGAAGGGCAAGAGCTATAAGGGCGTGATAATCGCCCTTATAGCTAATGACCATGCTGAATGTCATTAAACTTAACAGCAAATTTTTTTATCATACTGGTATCAAGTATATCGGTATCGAATATACTATTAGGAGGCTTAAAATGAAAACAAAAAAGAACACCAATGTCTTGATATTGATCGGCTTAATGATTAGTCTGTTAATCTTTGCTCTCGATACAACGATTGTTAGCACCGCAATGAAGATGGTAATTGAATCATTAGGGGGCATGGAATATTATTCTTTGCCATTCACGTCCTATATGCTATTTGCAACTATTGTTTCGCTAATCTGTGGTGGCATTGCAGATGTATTCGGTCATAAAAGGATATTTATTTGCGGCATTATCAGCTTTTGCATTTTTTCAATGCTTTGTGGATTTTCACAAAACATTGGGCAGTTAATTGTGTTCAGAGCTTTGCAAGGCATCGGTGGAGGTATGATAGCTTCATGCGTATTTACCAGCGTAGCGGATTTATATGAGCCGATGGAACGCGGGAAGTATATGGGCATTATTACTTCCATGTATGGGTTGGCAAGTGTAATTGGCCCATTAGCCGGTGGACTTATTTCAGATCATTTAGGCTGGCGCTGGATATTTTATATTAATGTACCACTTAGCATTATTGCAATTATTTTAATTTCCTGTTTTCTTCCTGCTTCAAAAAAAGAACATAAAAATATCAAGTTGGACATCAGGGGTATTATCTTAATTTCTTTTGCATTAATTCCATTCCTGTGTGTTCTCAATTTTGCAGGCAAGTATTTTGATTGGTTGTCTTGGCAAACGATTATTATGATATTGTTTAGCCTCATAATGCTCCTTTCATTTATTTATATTGAGCGTAGGGCGGACAATCCAATTATACCGCTAAATTTTTTTAGTAATTCATCGACCAGATTTTCATTTGCAATTTCGTTTCTTTCTCAATTTGTAATGTTGGTTGCAATTATGTACCTTCCTTACTTTGTTCAGGGCGTAATTGGAGTTTCGGCTACGGCTTCTGGAATTATTACAATTCCAATGATGGCAACATTACTGATCGCTAGTAATTTTACAGGTATGCTTTATTCAAGAAGCGGGAAAAGCAAGATATTATGCGTTTGTGCATTTGTATTTATGCTAGTTGGGACTGTTCCTCTCGCAATTTTACAAGTTTCAACGAGTTATTTTCAAGTAATACTAGGCATGATGATTCTTGGTTTTGGAATAGGAATGAATCTGCCGTTAGCAAATGTAATCGCGCAGAATAATTGCCAGCCCCAACAGATAGGCTCCGTTACATCACTTGTCTTATTTTTCAAAAATATTGGGGGAACGATTGGGTCGGCTCTTTGCGGCGGAGTAATGTCTTACACTATGAATGGTGGATTTAATAATTTAGACGTCGGAGGTTTGCCAAAAGAGATATACAGCCTTTTGCAAAATCCAGAGATTATAACAAATTCTGATACAGTTAATAAAATCCGATTGGGCGTTTCCGAACAATTCTTAAATAGCTTTGACAAATTTGTTCAGTCCGCTAAATCAATATTATCCAGTTCGATTGGCTATGTTTTTGTTATCTGTGGCATTATTTCTATCATAGGCTTTGTTTACTCTATTATTTGGTGCGAACATAAAAAAGTGATGATAAAAAGTGAATTTGAAGGAAGCAAAAGGGAGAATTAAATAGGTAACAAGTCTATAAAAGGTGCAATATGCGGCCAACAAAAAAACCGTTTATTTGGTCGCTGGTTTAGAGCGCTAAAATTATAAAATCAGGAACAGGCAGCGGTTTTGACTTTTCAAAGCCGCTGTCTGTTATTGATATTGAAGGCAACGGCGGTACAAGGAGGACGCCACATGCCGGGAGCCTATGCCGCAACTTTCGCACAACTGCATAGTGTTTTCACATTCCGTTTCCAGCCGGTAAACGGGGTGTCCTCCGCCGCGCTTTGCTGCGCTTGCGGGTATGGGCCGATCTCTGCTTTGACGGAGGCCGGTTCTTTTCATATCCCCCTATTTCACGGGAAAGGGGGTGATTCCATTGGGCTACTTGAAAAGCCTCTTTTGGCTGCCGTAAAATCCGACACTCGTAAACCTAAATCAATAACATTGAAACACGCCGTTCATGGCGTGTCGCTGTGGGCGGCGCGTCATGGAGGCAAGCTCAATGGAAAAACAGAATGAAAGAACTCGAAAATTTGCTGAAAAAGCTGCGGCGGAATCGTCCGCCCACGGATATGAATTATTTGGTGCAGCTGAACGAACTGCAAAGTTTACGGCCTATCTGGAAAAGGTCGTCACTCACGCGAAGATTGATTATCTGCGCCACATGGAAAAACTGAATGGCCGGGAAGAACTGGCCGAAGATATGTCGAATGTCGTCGAACATGGGGAACTACCCTCCATGTCCGACGATTTTTTGTTTGAGGCTGTCCGGGCCGTGACGTTGGAGCAGATCGCCACGGGCGAAGATTTGTACGCCGCAATTCTTACCCTGTCCCCACTGGAAAAGGAAGTCTTGTTTCATACATACGTGGAGGATATGTCCCCGAAGGAGGCGGCCCGGCTTATGGGGCTGTCTGTCGTTTGGGTGCGGCAGGTGAAGAACCGCGCGCTGGACAAGCTGCGAAAGGCCATGATGGAGAAGGAGGGATTTTGATATGGCAAACTACGACGATTTGATTGCCCGCGCCCAGTGTGGGGACAAGCTGGCTCTGGAAAAACTGCTGTTACTCTATCAGCCGATGATTGACCGGCATAGCAGGATTCATGGGCATATCGACGAGGATTTGCGGCAATTCATTTACCTGCGGATTTTGGTAAATCTCAAATACTTCCGGGGCTGATAGCCGCATAACCGGGCGGGCCTCCCTGCGCTTGCGGGGAGGCCCAAACTTTTTGAAATTTTTTCTGGAAACACCATCGTTTCGGCAACTCCATAACGCCTTTACTTAATGAGAGGTTACAAAAGGAGATTCCCCCTTACCTCTCCTGTTCTTTGAAAATTGAATAGGGCAACCCGGAAACACACTTGCAAGGGCAAGGTGCAGAGAGCCGGGCGGCGGGTGCGCCGAGATACTTTCAAAGCCGGAAAGGAGCTGATTCATTCCGAGGCTGCGGGAGCGGAGCGACTACCACCAACGCCGCAAGCAGGGCATGGCGGCCCTGCGGCCACGATCTGCAATAATGATACTTCCGTCTGGCTAACATCACGTCAAGGGACGGCCCACCCACAAGCATGGGAGGCGGTGAAATTCCGATGGGGACAAGCGCGCCGCGCGTCCCTCCGGGTATTTGTCCATGAACTTCATAACTGTATCAACCGATAGGGAGAGCCGCGCCACATTGGAGCCGCAGCCGAAAGGTACATGCGGGCACGTTCACAATGGGCGCGGCTTTTTCCCTTCCATTTTACAGGAAGGAGGCGCGGCATTATGGCTGCGAAAAAGACAACTACCCCACCTGTCCAGCCGGTGTTTCCCCTGCTGAAAACGGTGGAGCAAATGAGTAAAATCAGCGGTATCGGTGAAAACAAGCTGCGGGAGCTGATGGACAGCGGAGAAATTGAGTATGTCCAGAACGGCAACCGGCGCTTGCTGGCCGAGGCTGCTATTTGGGATTGGTACGAGCGGCACAAGATCGCCGTCCGCGCCGCCTGTCCCGTGGAGGCGTAGCCTATGGCAATCAAACCACGGCAGGTAAAGAATCGGCGCGATTCCGACGGCATTTTGACCGGCAAGCCCGGCACGGTGTATGATGTAAACATCAAATACACCACCCCGGACGGTGCAAAGCATACTTATTCCAAAAAGGGATTCGCAACAAAAAAACTGGCTTCGGAACATGAGGCCGAAATGAAAACCAAGCTGCAAACTCCGACCTTTGCCGCCTCTGTCAAGGCCCAGCGGAAGCAGACCGTCAAGGAATATCTGGACGAATGGGTGGAGAGTTACGCGCGCCTGAATACGCGCCCTTCCACCTACGACGGGTATAAGCGTACCATTAAGAACTACATTGTACCTTACGTCGGCCACGTTCCTCTGAATGAGCTATCCGGGCAAATGGTCGATAAGATGTTTCAGGACATTATCGACAAGGGGCTGAAACCGAGTACAGCGGCAGGGGCCAAGCGTGTGTTGAGCGTGGCGCTGAACCACGCCCGCAAATACCGATACATTGAAACCAACGCCGCCCGTGATACCTTAACCAAGTTTGGCAAGGGCGACAAAACCCCTGACCCCTACACGCCGGAGCAGGTACGCGCCCTTGTGGAGCGTATCGGCGGGACGGAATGGGAAATGCCGGTGGTGCTGGGCGGCCTGTATGGTATGCGCCGCTCCGAGGTTTTAGGGCTGCGCTGGCGCAACGTGGATTTGGAGAATGGAACCTTTGATGTGGTGGAACAGTTGCCGTTCAAGGTTCCTCCGAAAACGACCGTCATAGAAGAAATGGCCCCGCCCAAGTCAAACGGGCGTCGGCTCCCGATAACCGATGTTGCCCGGCCCTTTTTTGAAAGACAACTGGCGGTTCAGACCGCGCAGAAGGAGGCGGCAGCAAAGCAGGGCAAGCCCTTCTATGATAATGACCTTGTTGTGGCGAAAGAGAACGGTGCGCCCCAATCGGCAAACTGGATTTCCTCCGGCTTCGGTAAGCTGCTGGCCGGACTGGACATGCCGCATATCCGTTACCACGATCTGCGGCACACGGCGGCCACAAACATGCACCAGCTGACCGGGGACTTTTATACAGTCGGTGAAGTGCTGGGCCACACCCTCGCCGGTATCGGCGCGTCGCTGGGCCTCTCCATGAACTTTGAAGCTGTTACCGCCCTGTACGTCGATGTGCGTCTGGAACGGAAGCAGGAAGTGCTGGAAGCCTACCACGCCGCCGTCCACCCTACGCTGAAACAGGCCGGGGCCAAGGAGCCGGGGCCTGATAGAACCAAACCGACGCAGAAGAAAAAGAGCCATGAAATGGAGCGGTAAACGGTATAAGTTTTTACCGCTCCGTGAAGCTCTTTATAACCCCTCGTGGAATGTGGGCACCATTTTGGGCACCATTTCACGATTTGACCTCGAAAATCCCGCATAAAACGATGGCGGGAAAGAAAAAGAAAAGTCGCACAAACCCAGTGTTCATGCGGCTTTCCAGTGTTTTATGCGATTGTATAGAGTACGTTAGACCTTTTGAGAGTGACGCGAAACAATACTATTTTTTAGTAGTTTGTTCAATGGTCATAGTATCTGAACAATTCATTGTATACGTTCAAAATTCATACATATATTTGCAGAATACAAACTCATCCATAGATTCATCCGTGGTACAATCACTTTACACAATTATGTAGTAATTTATTTTACTACCGCATCTGCACCGAGTGCCAACTCGGAGCTCTTTTCTTTTCGAATTACTTATATTATTGTCTAATCAAATAAAATTTCTTCTTGATTAGCATTGTAAATGTCCACTTGGCTCTGTACGTCAAGTTCATTTACAATCCATCCTCTTAAATTACATGCCGAAATAAAGTCCTGGATTCGATTAACTCCATTTATTTCTCGCAGTGTAATTACCGCACCAAAATTCAGTTCTTTTTGCATTTTAGAATTCAACCGTTCTTTGGTTGTTACGGTTATTCCCCACAGTCTATCGCCATATGATTTAAGAGGACGATTAGCTTTCAGTATTTTAGATATAAATTTTGTATTTTCCCATTTTCTAAATTCTTTCCTCGATTTACGCTCATCTGCATGTGAGCCGTCTTCATCTTGAATATTTTCATTTATATCATCAATCTTACCATCATCCATAACTCTTCCAAATTTCAAAGATAACTCTCTATTTGTATAGTCAACTCCTTGAGATCTACTGCATTCTGGAAAATAGCACATAGTTGCTCTTGCTATGTACGGATATTTGTTGTCTTCATTCCTAGGAACTGGTATCGCATAGTTTGTTGTCTTATAGGATTCTGATGTACCATATAAAATGAACTTAATCTCATTATTTTCGGTTGATAAAATCTGCGCTATATCAATCGGAACAATTCCATATCCCATGATTTCCTTATTCCTATATGCGCCTGTTTTATACTCCCAACCTGCTGCTGAGTCAATGATCAATGATTTTGCAACTTCCCTAGGAAGACCCATGACGTCTATCAAATAACATAGTTTCCTACTAATCCACGGTGCCGCAAAAGAAGTTCCATATACTTCCTCTTCTCCACAGCAAGAATATGCTTTTATTCTTTCGTTATAGTCTCCACCATAATAGGAAATATCCGGCTTATTGAAGAATGAAAGCACATTTCCTTTCCTTGAATAAGAAGCCGGGGTTCCATCTCGTCTAACTGAATTAACAACTATTGAATTTAATGAATCAGCTGGAGATCCAATTTTTAAAATGCCGTTCTTTTCATCCCTATTATCATTCGTTCCAGAGACAACAAATACGATATTCTTTTTTGCCTGCAATTCATCCAAAAATGCAGCATCATATGAGACAAAATTCTTTGAAACTTCATCCTCTGTACCAAGAGACAGATTCCATACATGAATATCAGGATTATTATTAACGATTTCTGTAATCTTTTTGACAAGTCTTGACGTTTGAATTTTATCTACACAAACACCAAAATGTCTAACTTTAAATCGTCCACATCCATCATCCATCCAAGGGTTCATTCTTGGCCCATCCACTATGATAGAAGAAACTTGTGTGCCATGTTCACGATTTCTATCACTCCATACCATTCTTTCTATGTCATTCAGATAATCTGTATTTTCAACCCAATTAGCAAAATATACACTTTCATCAAACAATGTATCTATTACCCCAATTATGGGTTCATTTGAAGGCTCTGGAATATAGATATCATCCTCCTTTTTATCTTTCGTAATGTCATCAAGTGTAACTTGTGACAAATCCGAAGAGACCATAGAAATCAAATACGGTACGTTAGTTTCCAATATATCATATAATTCTTTATCGGCTGACATAGTATCGTCCCCGTAAAAGCTATATTTGTATCTAATACCATCAATTTTGAGTTTTTCAAGCAACTCCTCCATTGACAATTCAGTTTTATAGAAGGTTATTAAAAATAGTTCTTTATCTGGTACATTTGCTATTTGAGGGCGTGAAAAAGAATCAATCACAGAGCAATCAACAATGATATCTCTTATCTTACTTTTAGAAATCCCGAATCCATTATAGTTTAATATGTTTTTGGGTTCATTGAAATTATCAAATGTTGCTTTCCCTGACAGTTTTTCGTTTAAAAACCGTTTGGCTATCTCTAAATTCTCTATAGCCTTTTTTATAGTAACTTCATCTACATAGTATGTTATTATATGGTTTTCTTCCCCAACAGGAGCTTCAGAGAAGCGCGCACCTACAACCATATCATTTGCTTCTTTTCCTTCCGGTTTTATAAGCGCTCGAATTCTATTAGATTTAGCTATAATGTCATTATAATGAGCATCTACAAGTATATTTTTTACAAAGCGTGGAGAACTTTTATAGAACCGTAGTATGGCATTTAAATCTTCACATAGATTATCAATTTTTTCAGCCGTCGTTTCAGCTTTTTTTCTCAAATTTCTAGTTCCTGGACGATTTGTATTTGCTTCATTTGCAAACCGTAATTTTACTTGTAAAATAGGATTCATTTACTTCTCCTTTAACTTTCTGGAAACGCTGCTTTTCGGTATTCTAGAAAGGATTTCTATTTCTCTCATGGTGTAACCCTTGTCACTGAGTACCTGAATATTGAGTTCGTCTTCGTTAGAATTCAGAGCAAGATAGATTTTGCGCAAATAATCATATTCATTATTTTCATCGCTAAAAGCTACGGCAGTTTTAATTACTTGCTTTAAATCTCCCGGATAAGGTAACTCTTCCAGATTGCTTAATATTTTATTAAACAGTCTTATATCTTTTCTGGAGTTACTTGCCCTTTTGAGATTTGCCGATAACATTGCATCCGCAATTTCAATCAAGTCTTCTTTTTTATAACGATCAAATGATACAGTTGCATCAAATCGGCGGATGATTGCTTTATCAAAATTCCCAAAAAGATTCGTTGTTGCAATTAATACGATATTCTCATTCAGTTCATCTAATTCTCTAAGAAATACCGAGGTAACCCTGCCCATTTCTCTCAAATCATTGCTATTCACACGATCTAAAACAAGAGAATCAATTTCATCAAAAACAACAATTACCTTCCCATATGGTAAATGATTAATTTCTTCAAATAACCTTGCTACATTTTTTGCAGTTTCTCCCAGTCTGCTATCTATAAGCTGCTCGAAATCCACGGATAAAATATCCCGTTCTAATATTCTTGCAATTTGATAAGCAGACTCTGTTTTCCCCGTACCTGGTCCTCCATAAAAAAGAAATTTTGACAACCCGGATTTATTGACTATCGCTTTGGTAATACCTATAATATCCTCTTCTATCGTTCCTGGCAAAAGCAAAGGATTTGTTGAGTAGTTTATTTTTCTTAAATAATTTAAATTTTTATAATTAGCCTG
Source organism: Eubacteriaceae bacterium (assembly GCA_902362805.1). GTDB lineage: Bacteria > Bacillota > Clostridia > Peptostreptococcales > Anaerovoracaceae > Senimuribacter. The sequence continues at coordinate 730,553 of CABIXY010000003.1, forward strand.
TGGCACATAAAAATTGGCTGTGGAAATAAGTTCCATTAGATACTGAGCAACATCCTCATTACCCTTTTTATCAAAGCTGCGTGCGATAGCTGCAACCTCATTTCTAAAAGCATCATCTTTCTTTTCAACATGGTATTTGACTAAATTAATTAAATTTTGTACTTTCATATCCCTCACCTCGATTATATTATATTCTTTGCTGGGACATATGTCAATTATTTTGGGACATTTTATACTGAATTTTTCTGCAAATTATTTATAAACTTTGTAATTTTATATTCATATAAATACGCATTGTCATAAATATTATTGTAAACTCGAAGTTTTTTTGCTATAATTAGAGCAAAAGTACCAAAGAGGTGGATTGCCATGAAGGTGAGCTATAAAAAACTATTTAAGTTAATGATTGATCGGGAGATAAAAAAGGGAGAACTGGCTCAATCAGCTTCGCTGTCCTCCAGCACCATCTCAAAACTGGCTAAAAACGAAAATGTGAGTATGGATGTTCTCATTCGTATCTGTACAGTCTTGAATGTGGATTTTGGAGAGATCATGGAACTTGTTCCTGATAATGATGAATAACAACATATATTGATAGATCAGTCTCTATTTTATTATCATGTGTATATTTCGACATGAGATTTTTTATATGCACTAACTTCTGATAACTTTTGATTATCGGAACAAGGAGGATTGTATATGAGCGAGTTAATAAAAAAACATGAAATGACAGAAGAAGATATTAAGTTACAGTATATTACTCCTGCAATCACATCAAAATGGACTAGGAGCAAGATCACTATGGAGACACAGGTTACTGATGGAAAAGTCAACTTGAAAGGTAACTTTGTGTTTCGTGAAAAGTCAAAGCGTGCAGACTATATCCTGTATTTGAATACAAACAACCCGATTGCTATAGTCGAAGCAAAAGATAACAAGCACAGCATTTCTTATGGCCTGCAGCAAGCGATGACCTATGCCCGGATGCTTGATCTGCCCTTTGCTTATAGTTCTAATGGCGATGGCTTCGCAGAACATGATTTCCTCACAGGAAAAGAACGTGAATTTACTTTAGATGAATTTCCGACTGAAGCAGAACTGGTAACACGTTTTAAACGGGAGTCTGAACTGACTCCGACACAGGAAGCAGTGATTGAACAACCATATTACAGTAGTCAAAATACATATCCACCTCGTTATTATCAGAGAATTGCTATCAACAGAACCGTAGATGCAATCGCAAGAGGACAGAATCGTTTGCTACTCGTCATGGCTACCGGCACAGGAAAAACTTATACTGCATTTCAGATTGTTTACCGTATGCTTCAAAGCGGTCTGAAACGAAAGATTCTTTATCTTGCCGACCGTAATATCCTTGTGGATCAGTCTATTCAGCAGGACTTTGCGCCATTGGAAAAAGTGATTCATAAAATCAATATCGCCAAAGATGATAAGAGAACCATCACTTCACATGAGGTGTATTTCTCATTATATCAGCAACTGGTTGGTGATGATGATAAAGAACATTTCAGCGAATTGTTCACACCGGATTTCTTTGATCTTATCATTGTTGACGAGTGCCACCGTGGGTCTGCGAAAGAGGAAAGCCGTTGGCGCAGAATTTTGGAATATTTCAAATCTGCCACTCAGATTGGCATGACAGCAACGCCGAAAGAAACCAAGTACGTTTCTAACTTGAGCTATTTTGGAGACCCTCCTATCTACACATACAGTCTGAAAAAAGGTATTGAAGATGGTTTTCTCGCACCATTCAAGGTTATCAATATCATGACGGATATCGGTGACGGTTGGCGTCCTCGTAAGGGGCAGCGAGATATTTATGGCAATGAAATTGAAGATCGCATCTATACTAATAGTGATTACGACTACAATATTATAATCGAGGACCGTGTTCAGCAGGTTGCGTCTGAAATTACCCGATATCTGAAAAGCACCGACAGAATGGCAAAGACCATTGTGTTCTGCGCTACCGAAGATGCTGCCGAGCGTATGCGTCAGGCGTTGGTAAATCTAAACTCTGATATGGTCAAAGAAAATCCGGATTATGTTGTTCGTATCACTGGCAGCGATGACTATGGGAAGAAGAAACTGGACTATTTCATCTCTGTTTCCTCGCCATATCCGGTTATTGCAACTACTTCCAAACTACTCTCTACCGGGGCTGATTGTAAGATGACCAAGCTGATTGTCCTAGACGAAATGATTGGCTCAATGACAGAATTCAAGCAGATCATTGGGCGTGGCACCAGATTACGTGAAAAAGATGGGAAAACGCATTTTGTGGTTATGGACTTCCGCAATGTTACAAGATTGTTTGCTGACCCTGACTGGGATGGTCCGATTGTAATTGATCCGGGATTTCCCGAACCTAAGCCTCCAGTATATGGCGACGATGATTCCACACCGCCAAGTGTGGTAAGAGACCCACGAACTCCATATGGACCCCAGAAACCTATTGTGAATCGGTATGGCTGCAAGGTTAAAATTATCCATAAAATGGTATCTATTTATGATGCCAATGGTAAACTACTCCGTCAAGAAAGCATAGTTGATTATACAAAAGAAAATATCCGTGGTGAATACGCATCTTTGGATAACTTCATTCGTCAATGGTCAAAAGAAGAAAAAAAAGAAAAAATTAAAGAATTGTTTCTGGAACGAGGCATTGACCTTGAACTGGTGAAAGCCGATCAGGACATGGTTGATGTTGACGACTTTGACTTTATTTGTCATGTAGCTTTCGATAAAAAACCGTTGACCCGTAAAGAAAGAGCCAACAATGTGAAAAAACGTGATTTTCTCAGCAAATATAGTGGGGCCGCAAGAGAGGTTTTAGAAGCACTTCTTGACAAATATATGAACACAGGTATTTATGAAATTGAAAAAACGGAAATTTTAAAACTAGATCCATTCCTAAAGCTTGGTAAGCCTGCAAAGATTGCCGAATTTTTTGGTGGTAAGGACGGCTATATGAAAGCAGTTAAGGAACTCGAAGAAGCAATATATACAGAAGAGGCGATATAAAGTATGGGGAATTTATCAGGATTTGTGAAAAGGCTTCGTGACATTATGAGAAATGACGCAGGTATCAACGGAGATGCCCAGCGTATTGAACAGATTGCATGGATGCTTTTTCTGAAAGTGTACGACGCAAAAGAACAAGATTGGAAGTGGGATGATGAAAACTATGTTTCTATCATTCCAGAAGAATGCCGTTGGCGTAATTGGGCTGTTGATGATCATACAGGTATCGCTATGACTGGTGACAAGTTGTTAAGTTTTGTGAATAACACATTGTTCCCAACATTGAAAACACTTCCGGTTGATGCAGTTACTCCTATTAAAAAAGCAATCGTACAGGCTACTTTTTCCGATGCTAATAACTATATGAAAGACGGGGTTCTGCTCCGTCAGATTATCAATGTTATTGACGAACTCGACCTTGGTGATTATGAGGAAAGTCATGCTTTCGGTGAAATCTATGAAACGATCTTGAAAGAGTTGCAGAGTGCTGGTTCTTCTGGTGAGTTCTACACGCCTCGTGCTGTAACCGATTTTATGGCTAAAATGATCAACCCACAGATTGGTGAACAGGTTGCAGACTTTGCTTGTGGCACTGGCGGTTTCCTTACAAGTTGGCTGAAAGAACTCGCTCCCAAAATCAAAACTACAGAAGATCAAACTACTTACGATTCTTCCATCTATGGAATTGAAAAGAAGCAGTTTCCTTATATGCTGTGTGTCACAAATATGCTACTGCATGGCATTGATATGCCGAAAATTTTTCATGACAACTCTCTGCTGAAGGATGTTCTTGACTATACTGAGGACGATCAGTTTGACGTTGTTCTGATGAATCCTCCTTACGGTGGCAATGAGAAAACTGAAGTGAAGAACCACTTCCCAGCAGACTTAGCAAGTAGTGAGACTGCGGATCTGTTTATGTCCGTCATTATGTACCGTCTAAAAAAGAATGGTCGTGCAGCAGTTATTCTGCCTGATGGTTTCCTGTTCGGCACGGATAATGCCAAGGTTGCCATCAAAAAGAAGTTGTTCTCTGAATTCAATCTGCATACGGTAATCCGTATGCCGCATAGCGTGTTTGCACCTTACACATCCATCACAACCAATATTTTATTTTTTGACCGAACAAATACAACAGAGGAAACGTGGTTCTATCGTCTGGATATGCCAGAGGGATATAAGAATTTTTCCAAGACTAAGCCAATGAAAATAGAACACTTTACTCCTGCTATCGAATGGTGGAACGACCGTAAAGAAATTGTTATTGAAGGCTTTGATAAAGCCAAATGCTATACTGCAGCGGAAATTGCTGCTAGAAATTATAATATGGATCTTTGCAGCTTTCCCCATGAGGAAGAAGAAATTTTGCCGCCAAAGGAACTTATTCAGCAATATCAGGAGAAACGTGCAAGTCTGAATGCGGAGATCGATCGCATTTTGGCTCAGATTACAGAAATCTTGGGTATTGATTTGGAGGAAAAAGAATGACCGGACAACAGTTGAAAAACTCGATATTACAGATGGCCGTTCAAGGTAAACTTGTTCCGCAAGACCCAAACGATGAACCGGCTTCTGTATTGCTTGAAAGAATAAGAAAAGAAAAAGAAAAGCTCATTAAAGAGGGCAAAATCAAAAAAGAGAAAAATCCTTCTTACATTTTTCGTGGTGCTGATAACTTGCCTTATGAGAAAGTGGGGAAGAATGAGCCGGTTTGTATTGCAGATGAGGTGCCATTCCAGATACCGGAGAGTTGGGAGTGGGTACGGCTGATTGAAGTCTGCGAGTATATCCAGCGAGGCAAGTCACCGAAGTATTCAACCATTGAGAAATATCCGGTAATAGCCCAAAAATGTAATCAGTGGAATGGCTTTTCCATTAATAAAGCAAAATTTATAGAACCTGACTCTTTACAGTCATACGGCAAAGAGCGTTTGCTACAGGACTATGATCTAATGTGGAATTCTACAGGTCTTGGAACGCTTGGAAGAATTGCTATTTACAAAGCTACTTTGAACCCCTATGAGTTAGCGGTTGCAGATAGCCATGTTACCGTTATCCGCCCACTAAAGACGTTTGTACTTTCAGAATACTTATACTACTATTTTGCTAATCCGTCTGTGCAGAGTATGATTGAAGACAAGGCAGATGGAACCACAAAACAAAAGGAACTTGCTACTACAACTGTAAAAGCATATTTGGTTCCTATTCCACCTTTAAACGAACAAAAGCGAATTCTTTACAAATTAGCTAAAGTTCTGCCTGTTGTGGGAAATTACGGGGCAGTATATGATACAACTCAATCTATGCAGGATGACTTCCCAGACAGGTTGAAGAAATCTATTCTGCAATGGGCGGTACAGGGTAAACTGGTTCCGCAAGTTCCTTCTGATGAGCCTGCAGAGGCTCTGCTGGAGCGTATCCGGGCGGAAAAGCAGCGACTCATCAAAGATGAAAAAATCAAAAAAGACAAGCACAAATCCATCATTTTTAGACGGGATAATTCTCATTATGAGAAGTTAGATGGAATTGAGCGTTGTATCGACGATGAGATACCGTTTGAAATACCGGAAAACTGGTGTTGGATTCGTTTTTCAGAAATCGTTTTATTTGAAAACGGAGACAGAAGCTCAAAATATCCCGTGGAAACAGATTATGTGTTGGATGGTGTACCGTTTTTTGGAGCAAAAGACATGGATGAAAAATATATGTCTTTTGATAATGTTAGATTTATCAGTAAAGATAAATTTGCTCAACTTGGAAATGGAAAATTACAAAATGGCGACTTGATTTGTTTGCTCAGAGGGAATGTTGGAAAGACACGAATTTTCAACGCTAACAAAAAATATTCTACCGGTTTTATTTGTGCCCAAATGCTAATTATTCGTTGCTTAGATATGAATATCTTAGACTATGTTTATTTAGCTACTTCTTCTCCGTATTACAGGAAAATTTTAGAAACAAAAATCACAGGCACAGCAGTACGTCAGCTTCCTGCAAAGGAAGTGACACGAATGTTGATAC
>CABIXY010000003.1:736868-739639 GCA_902362805.1 Eubacteriaceae bacterium
TGTTGGTACGATTATTCGTGGCAGTGGAATTAAGCGGAATGAAACCATTGTAAATGGATTTCCCTGCGTACGCTATGGAGAAATATATACTACATACCACACTTTCTTTACCGAAACGGTATCATTCATACCAGAAGAATTGGATAGCAAATGTAAGCATTTTTTATATGGTGACATTCTCATGACGTTGACGGGAGAAAATAAGCCGGACATAGCAAAGGCGGTTGCTTATCTTGGGGTCGGTGAAGTAGCCGCTGGCGGTGATTTGGCTTTTTGGACTGCGCATGGGATGAATCCACTTTTTCTTTCCTATCTTCTTGCTTCTCCATATATGATAGGACAAAAGGTAGAAATGGCAACGGGTAATATCATTGTCCATATTTCAGGAGAAAAAATAGGAGCAATATTAATCCCTGTTCCTCCATTAAACGAACAGAATCGAATAGTTCAAAAGATTCAAGAAACAGAATCCAAGCTAAACGAATATAACAATAAGGAAAACGAGTTAAAACGCCTACAAACCACTTTCCCGGATCGACTCAAAAGATCAATTCTTCAGCAAGCAGTCCAAGGCAAGTTGGTATCCCAAGACCCAACCGATGAGCCTGCAGAGGCTCTGCTGGAGCGTATCCGGGCGGAAAAGCAGCGACTCATCAAAGATGGAAAAATCAAAAAAGACAAGCACAAATCCATCATTTTTAGACGGGATAATTCTCATTATGAAAAGCGTGGTTCGGAAGAAGTCTGCATTGATGACGAATTGCCTTTTGGAATACCAGAAAACTGGTGTTGGTCAAAACTGGGTCTTTGTCTAGATGTACGAGATGGAACACATGCCACACCTAAATATGTTACGGAAGGAATTCCTCTTATAACAAGCAAAAACTTGTGTAATGGGGAGATTAATTTTTCTACCGCAAAATGCATAAGCAAGGAAGATCATATAGCGATTTCTCAGCGTTCACAAGTCGATGCCGGAGATATAATGTATGCTATGATAGGGAGCATAGGTAATCCGGTACTGTACAATGGAAATGCTGAATTCAGCATCAAAAACATGGCGCTATTTAAGAAAGTAGCCAATGGCTTAGATATGGAATATGTATATTGGTTCCTTTATTTATCACAAGATACTATGAAGAAATTTGCCTCTGGTGGAGTACAGTCCTTTGTATCATTAGGATATCTGCGTAATTATTGGATTCCAGTTCCGCCAATTCAAGAACAACTAAGAATTGTTATTGCTATTAAAAAGCTATTGTCCAAGATGAGCACTTTGTAAAGTTCTCATTATGAGAAGTTAGATGGAATTGAGCGTTGTATCGACGATGAGATACCGTTTGAAATACCGGTTAATTGGAAATGGACGAGATTCGGACAAGTTATTTCTTTGCTTTCGGGAACAGATTTTAAGCCTGAAGAGTATAACAATAAACATCAAGGCACTCCGTATATCACTGGAGCAAGCAGTTTATCAGAACACGGCGTTTTGGTAAATCGTTGGACAAGAACACCAAGAATACTTGCTAACCGTGGTGATGTTCTTTTGGTATGTAAAGGTTCTGGCTATGGAAAAACTGTAATTTGCGATATTGAAGAAGCACATATTGCCAGACAAATCATGGCCATAAAAAAGTTGACTACGCTTGATATGGACTATGTCCGATTGTTTTTGCAGGCAAATTTTGACCAGATTAAATCCAAAGGTCAGGGGGTTATTCCCGGAATAGATCGAAATAGCGTAATGAATCTTTTATTCCCTATCCCACCATTGCCTGAACAATATCGCATTATTGAAAAGCAGCAAAAATTGTTTGATATAATCACACGAATATAGCAGTTAGATGTATAATATCATGGCGAAAGGAGGTCTTTCACCATGATAGAAAAAGAAAAATTTGAAAGGCACTTGAGAGATACAAATCTCTCGGAAAACACGGTTTCATCTTATATGTTTGCCATTAAACAATACAGTGAACAGTATGATGATACCACCCAGAAAAAACTGCGCGAGTACAAGATTTGGCTGATTGAGAATTACAAACCCAAGACAGTTAATCTCCGATTAAGAGCCATCAACTGTTACTTGGAATGCATAGGGAAAGAGAAGTGGAAACTGCCATTTGTCCGAGTACAGCAGAAAAGTTATCTGGAAAACGTTATTAGTGAGGCGGATTACGAATATTTTAAATCTTGCCTGAAAAATAATGATGAAATGTTCTGGTTTTTTGTAATTCGTTTTCTCGCAGCAACTGGGGCAAGAGTCAGTGAATTGATTCAGATCAAGGTTGAACACGTTAAATTGGGACATCTTGATCTCTACTCTAAAGGTGGTAAGCTACGCAGAATCTATATTCCAAAAGAATTACAAAAAGAAGCGCTTACTTGGTTGGCTGACAAACATCACGAAAGCGGCTTCATTTTTTTGAACAAATATGGTGAGCGTATCACTACTCGCGGTATTTCTGGGCGGCTGAAAAAACTGGCAATAAAATATGACATTAATCCAGCGGTTGTGTATCCGCATTCTTTCCGACATAGGTTTGCCAAGAGCTTCCTAGATCGCTGTAATGATATAGCCTTTCTTGCCGACCTCATGGGACATGAAAGTATTGAAACGACCCGTATTTATCTCAGAAAAACGGCTACAGAGCAGCGAGAAATCGTGGATAACATTGTAAATTGGTAAATCAAAACCACCAGTTGAACTGGTGGTTTGACCAGGCCCTATAAGGGCCTTTCTCCTGTGGTGGCACCTTGAAAGGTGCATC
>CABIXY010000004.1 GCA_902362805.1 Eubacteriaceae bacterium
CTGCTTCAGCGCTTCTATGTAATCATCGTGTTCCTTGAGGGCCAGTTCAAAATCAGGCTTCCCCGGATACAGTCCGCTTGTGATACCCTCTACCATTGCCTTGCACGGTCTTCTTACGATTACGTGGTTAAACTTTTTCATTTTGTTTCTCCTCTCAAAATCAAGTTGCTTTGTTTTATAGATATATTATATACAATATTTTAATATTTTGTCAAGGGTTTCTCGATTAAAATATAAAATATTTTATATACAATGTTTGGAAATAGGATTCACTATTTGCATAAAATATGTTATATTTATGTTATAAGCTATTAGAAAGTGAGTGAAAACGGAATATGAACAAGTTTAAAACACTAAAGGACCATGTCTATGATTACATCGCTGATCAGATTTTAGCAGGCAATCTCAGACCAGAAGAAAAAATAAATGAAAATGTCATCTGCGCAGAACTTTCCATCAGCAGAACCCCTGTCAGAGAGGCCCTGATTCAACTCGCTTCCGAAGGTATTTTAGACAATGTGCCCCGCAAGGGTTTTGTCGTAAAAAGCCTCTCCGAAAAAGAAGCTTCGGAGCTATATGTAATCATCGGTGATCTCGATGGATTGGCCGCTCGATTAGCTTGTCCGAACTTGAGCGAAAAGGATTTCAAGGATATGCAATTCTATATCGACAGCATGGCACTTACCATTCAATCAAAGAATTACGAGATGTATTTAGTCCAGCAGAAAACTTTTCATCAAGTCTATATCGATAAATGCGGCAACAGCGCTTTAATTGAAGAATTAGCGAAAATGAAGAATAAATTTCTGAAAAAAAGTTATCTCGATGATCCCGAAGGCGTAATCAGCCGTACTTTAACCGCAACTAATGATGAGCATCGGGAAATACTGAAACTGTTCGAGGAGTACAAAGCTGAAGAAGTGGCAAAATTCCTGGCAGAAGTCCATTGGGCGTCAGAAAATGCACATTTTGACCTGATGAGCCTCAACGAAAAATAAGACATAGGAGTTTCTACTATGAAATTAGAATACGATATCAGAGATGATGCAACAGCAATCATCACGGGAATCCCCGAACCTGAAGCAGTTATCATCCTGCCCTCTGCCATTGAAGGCTGCCCTGTCACTGAAATCGGTACAGACGTCATTTCCCTGGGGAAAAAATCTATTGCCCGGGAAATCATCCTGCCTGACACCTTAAAGAAAATTGCCCAGAGAGCATTTAGCGATCTCCGTTATCTAAAAAAACTCTCTATCCCCGATGGGGTAAAGGAAATTGCCGACTTCGGCATCTTTACCTGTCCGGATTTAACAGAATTGTTCATTCCCGCCTCTGTGACAGATCTTGGCCAGTGTGCTTTCGGTTATATGTATGAACATGCCCGGGCTTATAAACTCAACTATTTCACTCTGCTGTGCAAAACAGATTCTGCAGCAGAAAACTTTGCAAAAGACAATGGAATCACCTATCGCAATATATGAGGAAAAGCGGCAGACCATCTTCTCTGCGATCTGCCGTTTTTATGTACCCTTCAGACGGAATCATGTTTTTAGGCAGCGAATTCTTTTCAGCTATAGTTTTTTCTTATATCCCTTGTTATTCTTTTGAAAGCCAAAGGATTCATAGAACTGGCATGCATCACGCCTCTCGATTTCCGTGACCAAAATCATCTGTGTGCAGCCCCTATCTCTTGCCATTTTTTCTAGTTCTGACAGCAAAGCGCGGCCAATGCCTTTTCGTCGTCCGCCCTTCTCGACAATCATGTTCTCTATGACCAGAAATGGACGGCATTCTCCATATAATTCTTTACAGATGACGCCCATGACAGAACCGATCAGTATTCCCTCCTCCTCTGCACCAAGGAGAAGATGACTATTTTCCCGCTGTATGATGTCAAACTGTTTTTCCATCTTTTGTACGTCAGACTGTTCATCCCAAAATTGTCGATACAAATCTGAGAGCCTTTTCATATCACTTCTTAGCAGTGTTCTGATTTTCATATACACGACACCTCTTTTTTGCTAGATACCCATAGAATATGCAAAGCTTCATCTTTTTGCCCTTATCTGGGTTCGTAAACCAAATCCACAATCCCATCATAACTACAGGTTGAAATTAATCTCAGCGCTCTCTGTGCAGATCTGTTCTGAAAGAGCGGAATTCCTCTGCCCAGAATCATCGGTATGATCGAAATGCAGTACCGGTCAATCAAATCAAGTTCTAACAGTTGGTTGACGATATCCGCTCCGCCACAAATCCAGATATCTCCGCCTTCTGTCCCCTTTAAATCTGCTAAAAGCTCCCCTGGATTTCTTTTGGTAAAGACGATATGCTCAGTGTCTGGCAAGTCCTTATGAGTCAAAACATAACTCTTTTTCCCACTATAAATCCATTTTTCTGGAAACAACTCTGTGGCCACTTGATGATAAGTGGTATATCCTAAAATCACCGTATCGATGCTTTCATAAAATGCCGGGTAGCTTCCCTTACTATCCGGTTCAGAGCCGTCTCCCTTCAGCCAGTCCACTCCTCCTGACTTCTCTGCAATGAATCCGTCCAAACTCATAGCGATATATAAAACAATTTTTCTCATAGTTCCTCCAATCAGCGTGCCGTTTCCTGCACGCTGATTGGATACCCCGTCCCGGCGCAGTTTAATCTGACAATTCGAAATAGGCTTTATTTAACAAATACAGATAATCGTCTACTGTGATTTCTCGAGGGTTGTCGAGGGTGGAAATATTTCGGAAAGAAGCTTCGGCAAGTTCCGGAAAATCTACAGGGCTGATGCCTTCGACTTCCCTCATTTTTGGAATCTTTACATCTTCACACAACTTCTGTAAAGCGCCAACACAGCTGTAAGCCGCTTCTTCTTTTGTCAGATTCGATGTATCTACTGCCAGATATTTTGCCATGTTCGCATACTTCTCAAGATTGCTCGGGATATTGAATTCCGTCACTACCGGCAGCATAATAGCGTTGGCCACGCCATGAGGCGTGTCATATCTGCCCCCAAGTGCCTCCGCAATACAGTGGACTGCCGCTACATCAGAATAACCAAAAGCGATGCCTGCCATGGTACTGCCCAGTGCCATGCCTGTGCAATTATCTGTATCTGGTGATTCTACCGCGCTGCGAAGATTTTTTTGAATGATATCGATAGCATAGAGCGCATAAGCGTCTGTATGAGGACAGGCCGCCTTACAGGTGTATGCTTCTACCGCATGGACCAATGCGTCGATACCGCAGGCTGCCATGGCTCTCGAAGGCAGTTTAAGCAGTGTCTGCGGATCTACTAATGCTACCTTTGGAGCGATTTTCAAATCGAGAATATTCAATTTTTCATGGGTTTTAGTGTCTGTGATGACTGCATCAAAAGTCACCTCAGATCCTGTTCCTGCCGTTGTCGGTATGGCGATGAGCGGCGGAATTTCTCGTTCCAGAAGGTTTAATCCCGCCCAAGTTCTGATGTCCTTGCCATTTGTCATCAGTGTTCCAATCGCTTTGGCCGTATCGATGGAACTGCCTCCTCCGATGGCGATCATACCGTCTATTTCGTGCTCCCTGCCAAACTCAGCACCTTCCAGGCAGTGGAAGTCTCTCGGGTTTGGCACAATTTTATCGTAGATGACGAAATGGATATCTTCTTCCAGCAAAGCTGCCTCAACGGGCGCTGTCAGCCCTGCATGGATGATGCCCTGGTCAGCGATAATCATGGCCTTTGTCATGCCCAATTTTTTAGCTTCTCGTCCAGCTTCCTCGATGGTCCCGGGACCGAATACTACTTTTGTCGCTAGTTCAAAGGAATACGTGTTTAATGTCATATCATTACCTCCAATGAAGAAACGGAGCCCGGGTCTCAGGTGGAAACCCAGGCTCCTGCTGTTGATGACTATTTCGTCTTGATAAAATCTTTCACCGCATCCACAACTCTCTCCACATCGGACAGGAGGTTATATGGAGCAAAACCGACTCTGAGGAATCCGCCCGCTGGCGCAAGACCCAGCACATTATTGATAGTCGCTATGGCGTAGAAGTCGCCGTCCCAGACAAACAATCCTCTTTCTGCAAAGAACTTTGCAATTTCATTGGCGTTGACGCCTTCTAGTGTGAAAGAAACCGTAGACGTTCTCGGGGACTCTGCGCCAGGTCCATAAATTTTAAGGCCGTCAATTTTGCCCAGTTCCTCTCTCAGTTTATTAGCAAGGCTCTCTTCATAGATTTCGAAAGCCCTCAGACCCGCTACGATATCTCTTCTCAGTCCCGATAAGCCTTCCAGCTCCTCTTCCAGTTGTCCTGCATGAAGTCTGCCGCAGTCGGCAATAAATTCCACTGCTTCTGCCGCACCGTTGACCAGTTCCATGGCAAGGGTCCCCGTTTCCATCTTCAGCGGCATTTCGGTATTGTCGCCAGCCATGACCCGAGTGGAAACCAGTTTATCGCCCAAAGCCCTGCGCACATATACTACGCCCAGGTGTGGTCCAAAGAATTTGTAGGCGGAACAAACCAGGATATCCGTATCAATTTCTTTGACGTCAATCACCTTGTGCGGCGCATAGTGAACCGCATCTACGACAGTGATCGCTCCGTATTTATGCGCCTCTGCGATGAACTTCTTCACATCGCTTACCGTTCCGCAGGAGTTTGCCGCCCAGTTGATGGCAAGGATTTTTGTCTTGTCAGAAAGCTTCTCTTTGAAGTCTTCGAAGTTCAGAGTAATCGTCTGCGGATCGATGTCCACGCATTTCACGACGATGCCAAAATCCTCTAACACCCTCCATGGTGACCTGTTTCCCTCGTGGTCGATATTGGTGATCAAAACCTCATCTCCCGGCTTCAGCGCCCTGGCAAAGGCATAGGATAGCTTGAAGTTGATAGATGAAGTATTTTCTCCAAATGCAACTTCCTCCGGGTCGCAGTTGAAAAATTCTGCAAAGATGCCTCTTGCATCGAGGACCGATTGGTCGCTCTCCTGAGATGTTTTAAACGCACCCATCTCGTTGGCATTTCGATAAAACATATACTCATTGACTTTTTCTGCTACCCGCTTTGGAACCTGTGTTCCTCCAGGACCATCGAGAAAAGCTGCCGGTAACCCGTTCACCGTTATGCTCAGTGCTGGAAACTGTTCTCTTATGTAATCTACATCGAATTTAAAATTTGCTGCCATTCTATTTCTCCTTTCTTGAAAACCATTATCCAAACCTTCAGCCGACAAAGGTATATATTAACTATATCAATTTCTGCAGAGAGTTCAATTGTACAAAAGCAAATTCCCCTTTTTCACTTTTGTACAAAATCCAATTATTTTTTGAATTTTCAATGACTTTCCAACCGTGCTGATTTATAATGATTTATAACATCATATAACGATCGGAGGTTACAAGATATGGCAATTGTTTCGACTCTTCTCTCCCATCCTTTATTCAAAGATTTTCGTATCGCAGCTGGTGCGGGCGGTCTGCACAACGACGTCCACAGTACCGGCTATTTCGAGTGGGAAGAAGACCTCGACATCGTAAAAAATTTTCGCCGGGGAGAATTCGTCGTCACAACCCTTTATGCGGCAAAGGATGATGTCGAATTTGCAAAGAAGTGCCTCAAGCTCTTGATCAACAACCAGGTGGCAGCCATCGCCATCAAAGATCTTTATTACGAAGATCTGCCTGATGAAGTGAAGAGTTATGCTGACCAGCATCATGTACCGATTCTATTTTTTTCTGATTTATACGTCGATGATATCATCGTAGCCATTCGCAATGAATTATCGGATAATCTGCATACCACATTGAGCAATTCAATTTTCCATACTTTGATCTTTGACCGAAGCCAAAATGCTCTAGAAAAAGAAGTGCTGCTGAGAAAAATAAATGCTTTCTTTTACGCTGATACCGTCTTTGCCGCTTATATATCAAAAAAAACTGACACGACCGTCATTTCTCCTGCGGCCATGTCAGATTACAACAAAATTATGGAAGAACTGCGAGACGCCATCCCTCTTCAGCTGCAGGGAACTGCCTTTGTTCATTCCTTTGCAGCCTATAAGCGCGGGATGTTTCTAATCAGCACTTGCAATACGTCAAACCCGGCAATTGCAGAGGCTTTTCAAGAGACATTGGAAGGTGATTTTTTTTCACAGGAACTGTTCAAAAACTACCAGGTCGGCCTGGGCAGTCCCGTTCACGGGTTTACCGATATTTCCAATCTGCTATTGGAAGCCATCTTTGCCAATACCAGCTGCACCATAGATGAAAAGAGCTGTTGCAGATTCTCAAATATCGGTTCTGATGCTCTTTTCTTTGCCAATTGCTATACGCCGTATTTTGTCAAATACTACGAGGATATTCTGAACGCGTTATCGTCCACCGAAAGCAGTACCTCAGCATTGATTGATACCCTGCTCAATTTTGTACATAATAGCGGAAATATCGAGATGACGGCAAAGGCCATGTTTCAGCACAAAAACACCATTCGCTACCGCATGAACAAAATCAGCACGCTGCTTTCCATCGACAACGATATCGAACTATACAGCAACATGTATATTTTCTCCCGCCTGTACCACAGCCGAAAATATCTGGATGTCTTTTTTGAAGTTTAGGTATCCGTGCAAAATTTCCTGCCATCTATTCCAGGTACTCCTCCAGGCAGAGTCCGCTCTCATACATCTCTGTTGCTGCTTTTACGCCTACATATCGGTAGTGCCACACTTCCTCGGCGATTCCTGTGATATTCTGCTTATCTGCAGGACAGCGGAAAATAAAACCGTATTTATAGCTGTTTTCCTGCAGCCATGGATAAATATCATAAGTGTCGCCGTTGATGTCTACAGCAAGGCCCAATTCATGTTCACTGGTTCCGGGAATGGCGACCCACTGTTCTGCCAATTCCCGCGCCTCACTTTCAGAGAATCCCTCTTGACGGAATTCGGCAATTTTTTCATCCATAAAGCGCTGTTGCACGGCTCTCGTCCGATAGCCGGACACTACGATCGGAGCCAGGCCTTCTGCTTCAGCCGCTTCCAACATCTCCATCAGCGAATCATAGATTCGCTGGTCTACCAGTTCGCCCCCTTCTACTTCTGCAAGTTCCAAATCATAGTTTTCCGGCAAAGGATTCCACCTGTTGACCAGCGTTAAATACCACGGTCCAGCGTCAGTCTGCTTGTGATTTTTTGACGTTTCTGCCGGTAGCGGCTGTTCCTCAATGCCCGCTATCCCACATCCTGTGGTCAAGATGAGTCCGAGGCATAGGCTCGCTAAAAACAACCTGACTGTCTTTTTATATCGTTTCTCTTTTCTCTGCATATTTTGTTTCATAATAAAACCCCTTTCTCTGTGTACAAGATTAACACTCCTGTCAAAGACATTGTACTAGACAGGAGTGCTATGAGTTTTAAGATGAAGTTGTTTCTTTCCTAAGAAAATCTTAAGATCCATTGAGATTATCTTAATTTGCTGCAGGCAGACAGACCGAAAATGTGTTCAGACCATTCTTACTGGCAGCACAGATTGTGCCGCCATGCAGAGCAACGATTTCCTTTGCAATTGCCAATCCGAGACCCGTACCGCCTGTGCCCGACATGCGGGATGCATCCAAACGATAAAACTTATCAAAGAGTAAAGCCAGTTTTTCATCGGGTATGGCATCCCCTCTATTCTGAAAAGAAATCCTCACTTGATTCTCGTTTTTTTCTGCCGAAATGATGATTTCCGTATCAACATAGCTGTAAGAAGCCGCATTTTTCAAAATATTACCGAACACCCGCACCAGTTTATCTGCATCTGCGTAAACGGTCAGGTTCTCGTCTACGTTTAACACGACAGAGTTGCCGCGACCAGAAAGCACTGGCAATAATTCATCAGAAAGCTGCAGCAACAAATAATAAAGGTCGAGGGAATCTTTATAAAGATTAATCTGCTGCAGATTGTAGCGAGTGATTTCAAAAAACTCTTCAACTAGTTTCTGCAAGCGATATGCCTTATCCAGCGTAATCTGCAAATATTCTTCTCGCTGGTCTGCCGGCATGTCTGCTTCCTCCTCTAAAAGATTCAGGTAGCCAATGACAGACGTAAGCGGCGTGCGGATATCGTGAGCGAGATACATCACTAAGTCATCTTTTCGCTGTTCTGCCAGCCGAGCTTCAGCGTTGCGCTGCGCCAAGGTCTGCTTCACGGTGTTTAGTTTTTTCTCAAAGGGCATCATTTCAGGTGATAAGTGAATTTCATTTTCATCTTCCGCCAGTAGAGAATCAATGCCCTGGTCGATTTCTTTAAAATATCGGGTCATCCAACGGAATAGCTGCCAAAGCAGAAAAATAAAGACGACGATCATCACGACAGAAAAGAAGACCTCTTTATACTCTCGAAAATAAAAGTAATAGATGAGAAGTGCCTCTTCTTCTTCAATCCTCATAAATAATTTCAATAGTCCAACGATCCAATTCCCCACTCGCTGCTGTAAAATAAACAGATAAAACACGATCACCACCAGGAATGCCGCCAGCGCGATTGCACAGAAACGCTGCATGAGTTTATGCTGAAAGACCCCATAGTCCGCTTTTTTATCAACTTTCAATTTTATATCCCAGCCCCCAGATTGTTTTAATATATTTTGGCTTATCTACAGAATCACCTAATTTTTCCCTCAGATGACGAACATGAACGGTGATCGTGTTATTCGCCTTGCTGTAGTATTCGTCCTGCCAAATCTGATGAAATAAATCCTCTGCGCTGACCACACTCCCTTTATTCTCTAAAAGAATGCGTAACAGAGAAAACTCGGTAGGAGTCAACGGAATGACTTCTTCATTCAGAGTGCATTCGTGGGTCTTTCTATTGAGAATCAAGTCAGAATGAATCATCCTATCACCAGAATCATCTATTTCTTGTAAAGAATTGTATTTTTTATAGCGGCGCAGCTGTGATTTTACTCTCGCCACCACCTCCAAAGGCCGGAACGGTTTTGTCACATAGTCGTCGGCTCCCAGCGTAAGGCCTGTAATTTTATCCATTTCCCCGTCTTTCGCTGTCAGCATGATGACAGGATAGGTGTATTTATCTCTGATCTTCTGGCACAATGCAAGGCCATCTATATCCGGCAGCATAAGATCCAAGATAGCTAAATCCATTACATTCGTATGGATGCAGGCAAGGGCTTCTCTGGCAGTATAAAATTTATAAACCTCATAGTTTTCATTTTTCAGATAGACTTCCATCAAGTCCGCAATTTCAGGTTCGTCATCGACAATCAGTATTTTATCAGACACCAGCAATTCTCCTTTTCATTCAGCTGCTATCATTATATCAGTTCCCGCTCCATGGTTTATCTCTTTTTCCATATAATATTCTTAAGATTTTCCTACTTACATCCAGCTTTTCTTCTTATATAACAGTGCGCCAGTCATCATGCAGAAAACCATCACCACTGCTAAGATCATGATGCTGTCTCGATATTCTTGAAGCGGCGCATCCCGAAAGGTTCCCTGCAAAATGTTTACCACATGAGTCAAGGGCAAAAACTTTGAAATTTGAACGATGCTTTCCGGAAAGAGTTCTTTTGGCAGGGTCGCTCCAGATAAAAATATCATCACAAAATAGGAAATATAGCACAACAGGTTATTGATCTTTGTTGTCGGTGAAACGGCTGTGAAGAAAAAGCCCAGGGCAAATATGGCCGCAATAGATAATAACACTGCCATGGCGATTGGAAACCAACTGCCTTCCATCCGGATATCATACACCAGTTTCCCCACGATAAAGAGTAGAGAGAAACCGATAATCGTCATGAAAAAGTTTACCATTGCCTGCACCGCCATCATTTTTCCTTTTCCTATGGGCGTCGCATCAAAACGTTTGTAAATTCTCTTTTCTTTATAGGATGCGATGGTTAATGGAAATGCCATCAAACCTGTAACACCGATTATCATGGCCGCATACGCAGGGACGGACACGTCCATGGTTCCCTGTCCATTAAAATATGGGTTCGGATCGTTTCCATAAATGCTCCCGTAAAGCAGCAGCAATAAAACAGGAAAAGCAAAAGTAAAAAAGAAGCTGAAAAAGTCTCTCATAAAAAGTATCGTTTCTATGCGAAAGATGGTCATTGCTTTCTTCATAATATTCCCTCCCATTCCAGAGCTTTCGATTTCGGTGAAATCAAAAGATATACTTCTTCCAGCGAAAGTGATTCCTTCCATTCCGTAGTCGATGCCTTGCTTCTGACAAACTGTCTGAATTGTTCTTGGGAACCGACAAAACGAGAGCAGCCCTTTTCAAGATAAACAAGTCGGTCTGCAAGATATTCTACTTCATCCATATAATGGGACACCATGAGAATTGTCGTACCTCTTCGACGAATCTCTTTGAGGCTTTCCCACATCCCTCGTCTGACTTCAGGATCTAATCCTGTGGTCAGTTCGTCGAGGATCAGTATCTTCGGGCGTGGTAGCAAAGCCAGTAAAATGGATAGCCTTTGTTTTTCTCCGCCAGACAATTTTTTCACCATCCGATTGGCTTTTTCAGATAATCCCAGCTGCGCCAGCAGTACCTGCCAGTCGACTGGATTTTCGTAAAAAGCGGAAAACAGCCTGCACAATTCTCTCACTCGAATGTTGTCAGGATACTCCGTTTCCTGCAGCTGAATGCCGATTTTCTCATAAATCCGGCGGCGGTTTCTATGAGGATCACGACCAAATAATTCTATTTTGCCGCCAGTCGGTTTGCGCAGTCCCTCCAAACACTCTATCGTTGAAGTCTTGCCGGAGCCGTTGGGTCCGATCAGCGCTAAAATTTCCCCTTCATAGAGTTCAAAAGAAACGTCAGTAACGGCACGCACCGATCCATAGCTTAATTTTAATTGTTCAATTTGAGCAAGTTTTTCTCTCATCTGACTCTCTCCCTTCTTTTTTTCATCATACACATTGCAGTGATACACTGCAATGGCTTCAGATCATCACGCCTCTTTGTCTGTGTAAGTTGCTGAAATAAGAGGATGAAATGCACGAAAAGAACACAGATATGTGGTACAATAACTACATGGAAGGAGGCTGCTTATGAGAGTGGAACTGCAAATAGACGTGCACTGTGAGGAACCCTTTGCAGTATTACATATAGCTAAATTAACTCCGTCGATACAAGAGGCTATTAAAATATTAGAAAAAGAAGGCATGCAAAATATCATCACTGCCCAGTCAGCAGGAAAAGTTTTTCTGATTGACCCGGACACCATTGAAGTGATTCGCACTGAAGGACGTGAATTAGTATTATATAGCAAGTCAAAAGAGCGTTATCTCCTCGCTAAACCGTTATACGAATTGGAAAGACTCCTGGGCAGTGATTTTATCCGCATTTCGAAGTCGGCCATCATCAACTTTCGCCGCATTCATCACGCAGAAGCTTCTTTTAATGGCACCATGGAAGTCGTCATGAAAAACGGCATCGAAGAAGTCATCACCCGGAGTTACCGGAAACAGTTTAAAGAACGATTGGGGGTCTAGCATATGTTGAAAAGAATATTGAAGTATCTTTTTTATGGCGTCTCCTGGGGCTGGAATTTTTTTATCATCATAAATATCATCGGCGTTATGACTTTCGGAGACTTGTTTCTAAAACCTACTATGGAGAATTTTGTTCATCAGGCCTTAGGCGCTGCTCTAGTCGGCATCTGCTGTGGTACTACAGCAATCGTATATACTTTCGAAAAAATGCAATTCTGGCAGCAGATCGGCATTCACTTTTTTGTCGGCCTGACAGGTTACTTCACTGTGGCCTACAAGTTCGGGTGGATGCCTGTCACCGATGAGTTTCACATTGCCACTTACATACTGCTGGGGATATTGATTTTTGCTGCAATCTGGTCTTGCTTCTATTTTTACAACAGACACGAAGTGAAAAAGGTCAATCGGCGGCTGGGGGAATTAGAAAGTGAAAAAGAGGAATCGGTAGATTGATCCATTTACCCTTTATGATGCACCCTCTATTAGTTCTGAAATCGCATAAGGATATTAAAAATCACCAGTTAACTCTTTTCACTGGTGATTTTAATGTAAGGCGCATCTGTATTCTTCCTGATATCAGGCAGGGATACAGGTGGATCCGTAAATAAGTAGGCGGGACCGCTGCCAGGAAAAATCGGCCAAATGGTGTTTTTCGGATAGCCGCTCTGTTCCATCGCTGAGATACAAGCCGTCGCGATAGCGCTGTCCGCATCCGCCTTGGAATAAGGAGTGCCCTGGCGAGTAATCAGTTCGATATCAGAGAATCCCCTTATTGCCCAAGATTGTAAACGGTTTGCCGTTTCATCCTGCCTGGCAGATAAAAGATATACCCCCAGGCATTTAGATAATCCATCCGCATTTTTCCTCGTAAACGGCGCCAGGCTTTCACTGCCATCTCCTCTTTCTCTTCGATTACAAACCATAAGTTTAACGGGAAGTAACCCAAGGTCTCTTTGATCACCTTCACTGTTCATCATCTTGCCCCTCAGTACATTTCTCGGCGAAACCCTGCGCCTTCTCTGTGAAAAAGAAGAGTTTTCGCCCAGCTATTCTATCGAATGTTCAAATGTATAGACTTCCTATAATATGGCAAAGCAGGGACTGGGTATTGCTTTGATCACAGAACTGATGGCAGTAAAAAATACTTTCAGAGATGATCTGGACTACTACGCCCTGCAGTCAGGTACCCCTCAGCAGGAAATCGCGGTCATTACCAATGGTGACGGAATTATGACACATCCTGTACAGCGGTTCATAGAATTGTTTAAAGAACATTTTTTGAACAGCATTAATTGAATATTCACGAAAATAACATTGCAATTGCTATGGTTTTGAATTATTCTATAAACATGGGCCATTACGGCACCGTAATTCCAAGATTTTGGGGAGGTAGAAAATGAAAAGAACCGCTGAAGACATTATGAAGCTCATAAAAGAAAAGGATATTAAGATGGTGGATTTTAAAATCGTCGATATAAACGGCCAGTTCCGCCATGTAACAATTCCTGCATCTCAGTTTACCGTGGACACCATGAAGGACGGCATCGGCTTTGATGCATCCAACTACGGCTATGCCGTCGTTGAAAAAAGTGATATGGTCTTTATACCAGACCTGGACACAGCCGTTATGGACCCTTACTGCGAGATTTCCACTTTATCGATTACAGGTAATGCGATGATTATCGATTATCCTGAAAACCGGCCGTTGGATCAATATCCAAGGAATATCGTAAGCGCTGCGGAAAACTATATGAAAGACAGCGGTATCGCCGATACGATGTTGATTCTTCCTGAATTCGAATTCCATATGTTCGATGATGCAGCTTGGTCTGTAAAGCCATATGATATCAGCGCCAATCTTGATACTGAACAGGCATATTGGAACAGCGACTCCCAGGGACAGGGCAACGTTGTCGCCCATCAGAAGCATTATCACATGGCGAAGCCTTTTGACGGCACTTATGAATGCCGCTCCGAAATGTGCTTAGAGCTGGAAAAAATGGGCATCGAAATCAAATACCATCATCCAGAAGTCGGCGCAGCCGGTCAATTCGAAATCGAACCGATGCTGGGTCAGATGTCGAAGATGGCCGATGCTTCCATGATGATCAAATACGTCATACACAATACCGCATTGAAATACGGCAAAGTCGCAACCTTTATGCCAAAGCCCGTCTACGGTGAGGCTGGTAACGGCATGCACGTGCACATGCTTTTGCTGAAAGACGGAAAGCCTGTATTTTCTGACGATAACGGTTATTCCCATCTCAGCAGGGAAGCACACTATTTCATAGGCGGTCTTCTGAAGCATATCGCTTCCCTATGCGCTCTCACTAACCCGAGCACCAACTCCTTTAAGCGATTGATTCCAGGCTTCGAGGCACCCGTAACTGTTGGTTATGCCACTTCAAATCGCAGTGCCGTTATCCGCATTCCGGCTTATGCCAAGACACCAGAACTGCGCCGCTTTGAAATTCGTAATCCAGACGCTACCTGTAACCCATATCTGTGTTACGCAGCCATCTTGATGGCAGGTTTGGACGGCATCAAAAACAAGATTGATCCAGAGAAAAACGGTTGGGGACCATACGATATGAATCTCTACTCCCTGTCAGATGAGGAAAAAGCGAAATTAACACAGCTGCCTGCTCGTCTTGACGACGCCTTAGACGCACTGGAGGCAGATCACGACTATCTCACTGCTGGAGGCGTTTTCCCTCTGCATCTGATAGAGAATTTTATCGCAATGAAAAGAAAAGAATGTCTGCAGCTTTCTGCCATTCCACATCCTGCTGAGTTTGATAGATATTTCAACTTATAATTGAAGCGGCTCCACAGCTTCGATATTTTAAATCAGCAAAAGTGCCAGAAATGTGCTGTTTTAAGTACATTTCTGGCACTTTTTGATTCTGAATGAGCCTTTTTAGGAATGCTGACAAGCTGTACGCGCAAATTCACACTCGAAAACATTGATTTTAATACATGTGTATATTATTACATAATATACATTCTTATAAAACTACTCCCTTTTAAGGCAAAAAGTGGAAAAATCGCTGTTCTAAAATGGAATAAGTGCCTAAAAATGACCAGAAAACAGGCTTTTCAGGCAGATTCCCTGATTCTGCCTTTTAAGATATGAGTTATAATACAATCACGCTGACCGGATAGCCAATCGCCTCGACAAACTGAAGCAGATCCGCCGTCTTTATGAAGATCGTCTTTTCATTGGTGTTCGGATGAAAGCTCATTCTATTATTTATTAATCAGATGTTTTTGACTTGCTATCGTATTGTTAGTCAGACTTACCTCTCGTATTCTTCTCACTTTAAAATCCACTTTATATAAAACCAAAGAAAACTTAACGCTTCATGAAAGGGAAAATTACCCGTTTATCGGATATCCTGAGCGGCGCCATTTGTCCATAAAAAGGCACGAAAACAAGGTATTAAATTCAATCAAGTGATGACCGTAGATAATGATTATGATAAGTACGCCTTATCCATCGAAGGCGCACCTATTTCTTTCACATATATTACACTTTCAGAGCCTTTATTTCTTCCTGCAGACGTGCGAGGAATTCTGCTGCATGGCCGCCATCCATCTGCGTGTGATGGAACTGAAAGGATATGGCCAGGGTCGATTTCAAAAATCGTTTCTTATATCTGCCCCATATCATAAAAGGATTGTTGTAGAAACCGGCATAGATATCTACCGCGCCGTCAATTTCATATTGGGCGAGGGCAATGGTTCCTCCAGTTTGTCAATTTGAATCGCGTGAATCCCGCTGCTGTGCTTGCACCAGATTTTTATAAAAATCTACTGCCCCAGGCAGACAGTTATGCTGAATGTTCTCATTTAAACCGTGCATGCCTTTCATCTGCTCTGGCCCGTAGATTACAGGCGCAAAGCGAATACAGCTCTCACAGATTTCCTGGTAGAAGTATGCGTCTGTAGCGCCAGTCATGACGTAGGGGCTCACCGCAAGCCCCGGAAAGGTTTCTCCGATGACTCGTTCCACTTGCGTAAAGGCCTCCCCTTTGATGTCCACTGGCTGAGAATAATCGTTGGCGCTGATCACTTCCATCTCCAGGCCATGTTTGTCTGCCAACCTGCGCAGTATAGACAGGCTTTCTTCCATACCTTGATGGGGGATGAAGCGCAGGTTCACGCCCAGGGTTGCCTCTTGAGGCAGTACGTTATATGCGTCGGAGCCGGACTGCATCGTAAAGGCAATGGTAGTCTGCAGCATAGCTCCTGCCTGTGCACTGATGGTACCCAGAATTGGTTTCATCAGAGGCCCAAAGAGCCACAGATTTCCCATAACCAGCTTCAAGCCAAAAGGCGCATATGGTGCCAGGCGCTTAAACATGGCTGAAACCTCCGGTAGGAATTTGCGTCGAAAAGGCCTGTGCTTTTCAATATCTGTCACAAAAGCAGCCAAACGTTCCACTGGCGTATGCTTTGGTGGTGCTGCCGAGTGGCCTCCGTTGCTGCGGGCAGTCAGACAAACATCTGCCTTACCCTTTTCAAAGACACCTACCATTGCATAGTTGCCTTTGATGCCACCTATAGGCTCCGCGATAATGCCTCCACCCTCGTCACAGACGAGAAACAGTTCTATGCCGCGTCGTTTCAGCTCTTCTACTAATTTCGGTGCGCCGTCTCCACCCCACTCTTCTGTGCAAGATGAAGCCAGATAAACGTCACACTGCGGAACATAATCTGCAGCCAGCAGCTCTTCAGCCGCCTGGAAAAAAGCCATCAGAGAAGCCTTGGTATCCGACGTACCCCTGCCCCAGACTTTCCCCTCTGTAATTTCTCCAGAAAAAGGCGGATAAGTCCACTCTCCCTCTGCCGGCACCACATCCTGGTGGCTCATAAGCAGTATCGGTTTTTCTCTGCTCCCTCCCTTCCAGTAATAGAGCAGATTTCCATCAATCACAGTCCGCTCCAGCCTTTGGTGAACCAGGGGGAATTTTTCCTCCAGCACTTTGTGGAAGGCGGCGAACTGATCCCACTCCTGACTATTTTTGTGCGATGTGGTATCGCAGCGCACCATTTCCGCCAGCTTGTGAGCCAGCATCATAGATCTGTCGTCATCGCAAGGTGCGACATAATTAGAATTTTTGTTCGGTGTCATCAAAGTACGCACCAAAGCCGCCAACAAAAGCAGGACGATTGCAGCTGGTATCAGCAAAAGGAATCTCATTTTTCACCACCTGCTTTCTTATAGAAAAAATATGCCATTGCAATTGCAATCGCCCCTGATGGGATAATCATAAAGCTGGTAGAACTGGTCAGAGACGGCATCAGAACGAAAAGCAGTCCCATGGCGACCAGAGGTGCCGCTGCGATTTTCAGATTTCCCCGGAAATACTTATATGCCATAGCGCCGAAAAGTGCAGGCACCACGTTTTCAAAGGCTGGCTGCAGGGCAGGGCTTTGCAGAATCGGCTGCAGAGGAACTAGCAGCAACACGCCGAAAGCCAGCACCATGATTGTCACCAGCGAGGATGTCGCAATGGAGAGGGTCGATATGATCTCATTCTCCGGCGTTCCAGTCTTCGCTCCCACAATATCTCTCGCATTGACGGCGCAAGGTATTTTCATGTTAATTAAGTTACCCGTGATAAAAGCCAGGTAGCCTCCTCCTGCACCCAGCATCGGGGTATAAATCAGAAACTCTACGACGCTGCTCACCGTCCAGACCAATCCGACAGAAAGGAATGCCTTTGCGACAGCACCCAAATTTGGTGCTGCACCGAGAACCCAGCCCATCAAAAACGGTGCGCCTACTAACATAATCAAAACGATAACGGAGCTGATACGCCCAATGGTATGGGTGCGGGCATTATATTGTTCAAAAGAATTGTGTTCCATGTTGTCCATCTCCTATCTCCTCTCTAAACAAACAGTTTGACGACTACAGCTGCAGCCATGCCGATCAGCATACTGCATGCGATAGAAAAACTTTCGACCCAGGCCATATTCTTTTTCTCCGCCAAATAAACAAAGCCAGCCATGACGCAGCCCGATACCGCTACTACGATCAGCGACAGGAAACTGCCAGAAAAAGAAAACATGCCGTTTCCAGAGACAAAACCTCCGATATAGCTGCCGATATAGGCAGACACCAGGCCGATAAACATGGCTGTCATGGCACTGTCTCCGAATCCACCTCCACTTGTACTGTCTTTGGTGCCACTACCTAGTTTCTTCAGATATTTTTTGTTGAAGAGAACTGACAGAATCATCCCCCACATGATGCAAATACTCATGAGAAGGGCTATGGTGGAAAACCCAGAAGCAGTCATTTCACTTGCCGACAGCTCCGCCATGCCAACCTGTTCAGCAGCAGCTTGCGCCACCTGGGTTTCATAGTGAAGAGCGCCGATAACCGAAAGTCGCAGCCATGGCCATGGCGTTCCAAGGCTGCCCGCCAGAGCGATGACACCTAACAAAATTCCTACGCTTGGCAGCAGTGAAAAGGTGGCGCTGGAAGTGATGACTCTTTTCATCTTTCCTCTGTCCATACCCATGGCAAGCCCCGCTCGGTAAGCCCTCACCATGAAGATAACACATACAACGGCGACAAATGCGATAATGCTGCCGCAAATCACGTAGATGGGAATACTGTTCAATTGATGTAAAATGTTCATATCACACGCTCCTTTTCTTTTGATGAAACAATCGAGTCAGACTGCAGGCTCCTTTAACAGCCATTTTTAGATATCTTCACAGTTCTCTACCCCTTCATTTTTTCTCCAATCAGTTCTGCAAACTGGCAGCTTATTACTTTTTTGCTGTAATGAGATACAGCGACTTCATCGTATGTGGGATAAGCCTTATACTAATATCCTCAAATCCTGCCGTGTTTAAATATCCGCTTACTCTTTTTTTATCTGTAAAGGTTCCACCATCTAATACTTGCATTAACAATCCAAGAATACGATTGCTCATCCAATCTTCAAGCAGCGGATCACCGATGATAAGTCTGCCGCCCTTTTTAAGAACTCGATATATTTCGCTGATTCCTTTGTCTTTTTCTTGCCAGTGATGTAATGACAGCACGGTAATAACTAAGTCAAACGATCCAGAAGCAAAGGGCAGTTGTTCAACACTCCCTTTGATAAATGTTATATTCTCAGATGAAGACAACTTGGGAATCGAAGTGTCAATAGCAGTAATATCGCTATGCGGAAATGCCGCAGAAACCGCTTGTGTAAACACCCCATTCCCGAAGCCGACATCTAAAATAGTTTGCGGAATTGTCCGTGAACAACTAATTTCATTTAAAACTGCACAATGTATCGCTCTCAATCTCTTCACCTCAATCTCATATTCTGAATATCTAATAGTCCGATAAATTTGGATTTTTCTGGCTGCCAAGCGGAGTGGCGCCAGCCACTTGTTTATGGCGACATGTGGAAATGGGAATCGTGGAGCCCTAACCTGATTTACTTTAAGTAAATCGTTGGCAGGTCTCATGCGAAAAGTCCCCAGATCTCGATTTGACGGACTTGACCGCTTGATTCCGTTATTTCCACGTTTTTTATATGTAGTTTCCCGGCAAACGGGTTCCTTTGTCCCACAACCCTCCTAGAGGATGGACTGCCTGTGCTCTCCACGATGTTTTTGTACTTTTTGAGCATTTCTTCTCTGTTCTGCACAAAATATTTCACCAGGACCACTCTCTGATGCTGTGGGGCAGGGGTATCCATCTACACGGGTTATTTTGGTGACTGCCCGAGGGTCTTTTGATGATAGAAACCTTTCAAAAAATAACCCGTACCCGTTTTTCGGACTCCCACGTCTGTAACAGCAGGAGCGTCTTGCGTTGATACATCCTTTTTCGGGCACGCTCTTGTGCAGGATGCGCGCAAACGTGGCAAAAAGTACAAAACCACCGTGGCTCTTTTGTTCCAGGACCCAGGAATAATATGTCCAAGCGGACCTACCCAACAATAGAATTATATTCGCCACCAGATAGTTGTTTCCCGTCTTTTTTCTGTGAAACCACAGCAACTTTTCCTTATTCGCCTAAGGTGTATCACATCAACCCACTTGTTTTTTTCGGTTCAATTTGCGAAATAGCATTTTCATTCCATCTAAAACAACGCCATAAAACAGGAAAGTCAAAACAGACCCTACATACCAATAGATGGATATTTGACCAGTAATCGTATTACACGGCACTTGCCAGCCAGAATCCATGAAAGTATGTAAAGAGCCTTGGGAATCTGCGATCATATTCAGCAACGGGTTGAATCCAATGAGTATAATGCTTTTTGAATCTTGTCCAATCTGGTGCATGAAAATCTCAAGAGCAGCTATGATCAGACACCAAAAGGTAAAGGATTTGATTATTTTTTTCAATGTAAAACTCCTTCAATGCAAACGACTGCCGTGCGCCTTATCCGCCAAAGCGAGCAAGTCCGATGGCTATTTCCGGTTCGGTTTTCTTTTGATCGCTAGCAATTGAAGAAAATCGTCAAACATGGAGGTATCAACAGGCTCAAACATGACCCATTTTCCATCGTGATAAGTTTTGGCTTCATCGTAGTTTTTTTGGACTTCTTCCGAAAGTTTCTCTCTGACCGCCTCCACCTTTGCTCTCTCATCTTTTCCAAAGATGATCATAAACCCTACGCAATTTTCTTTCGCGTACAGGGCGCACAAAGTCTTGCCGCCTCTGCGGTACTTGTATTCGTAAGTCCACGCCTTGCCGCCTTTATTCCAAAGACATTCCATGTCATACTTTTCCTCAATGGCAATACATAATTTCTGCCAGACATCATATAAATCTTGTCCGACCAATGTTGTCATTTCTTCTGAACCGGGTATTTTATCAAGCATCATAAACGCTCCTTTCTCAACTGGGGCTCTACGCCCTGAGCTTTCGACAGCAAAAAGATACATACTCTTTCACTGATATCTCTTTGCCGTGCGCAATTCCAATTACAATAAATAAAACTTCTACAACGGTAAGATAACAATCCTTCAGATCAAAAATAAAAAGACCTTGATAGTTTCGTGTTTAACTGCGGGTTAAATCTCAATAGGTACTTTATATATCAAATTCGTCTTGCATATACCCTGATGAGATGATAGCTTTTATCATCTGGTCTGCCGCCATCGAACATAAGGCTGGAATAGAAAAGGCTTAAATTTTTGGATTTCAGCACCTCCTGTTTAAAAACAAGACAAATCTGACAGCTATAGTTCTTTCACCATAAGGTATTCTTCTTCATTTTCATCGAAAATCTGAAACCCGAGTCTCTGATACATTCTGACAGCAGCATTGGCTTGTTGCACGGACAGAGAAACGCTTTCGTATCCCTTCCCCTTTAATAGGGACAACATTGCCTCCATCAATGCGGTTCCAATTCCAAGTCCTCGATAGGGCTTATATAGCGAAATCGCAAGGGATGGCGTCTTCTCATCAATATGCCCGTAATCGTTCATGATCCGAACCCAGACTGCTCCGACAATTTTGCTGTCCACCTCTGCGGCTAGGGCGTAGTCAGCCCGTCCTCTCCCAAACTGTTCCACATAAACCTGCAATTCAGGGATATTAATGATTGATCTGGGCGGCGCTTCTGCATCTTGCGGAATGTGTATCGCTTCATACAGAAAATCATTGAGCAAAGGGTATTCTGTTTTTTTCATTTTTCGTATCATATCATCCATGTTATCCTCTGTGAATATACATTCTTGTCATATCGGGTTCCCCGTCTCCTTGTACCATGCAAAGAAATTTCCATCCATATCGTTCATAAAAAGAACTATGATCCGTTACTAGGTACAATGTATCAATTCCGTACGCCTTCATATCCGCACACGCATATTTTAGCAGAGCACCGGCAATCCCGCTGCAACGTTTATCTTCATCCGTATAAACTGCACAAACATTTGGGGCAAGGTCTTTTCTGTCATGAAAGTCATTCTCAATGACACCCAGCCCGCCGATGATATCGCTGTCCTCCATTGCCACATACCACTGGGGAACCGCTTTACTTCCGGTCAGGCAGTTCTCCATGCTTTCCAGGTACGATTCTACAGGAATCCCCCATCTTTCATGGAACCACTGCGCCGCCTGCTCTTTTATTTCGGGTTTGTCCAAAAGACGTATTATTTTATAGCCATTCATCTGAACGCTCTCCTTTCAAAATAGCCCCATTTTTAGGCTTTCAAAATCTCATCGAGGCATCATTAAAACCTCTTCCCTTTTTATGGTTTTTTTATGTTCTTTTGATTAAGATATTCGAAATATTTAGATATCTCTTTGTGTAATCTGTACCAAACTGTTTTTTGACAATGACTCCATTGTCTGCATCTGCTTAATTGCCAAATCACGCAATAACACTAACCTCTCTGATTGTAACTTCCCCTGTTCTATAAGAACTGCATTATAACTTTCCATATTTGCCAGTATAAGCAACTGATTGAGATTTGCTTCATCACGCATATTCCCCTTTTTATCCGGATTAATATCTCTCCACTCCTTGGCTGTTTTTCCAAATAACGCCACATTCAACAAATCTGCTTCATTCGCATATGTATACGCAACCTGTGTTTTGGTCAATTCTGGTGGCAGCAAATTTTCTTTAATTGCATCTGTATGAATGCGGTAATTCAATTTTGAAATTTCTCTATTGAGATTCCAATTTAAAGATAATCGACTATTTTCATCTGTTTTTATTCTTTGATAATCCTTAATGATATATAATTTAAATTCAGCGGAAATCCATGACGCAAATTCGAAGGCAATATCAGAATGTGCGTATGTTCCACCATAGCGTCCGGCTTTCGATACTATTCCAATTGCAGCAACATTGTTAATCCACTTTGTTGGCGACATAGTGAATGCATTCAATCCTGCCTGGTTTCTAAACCCCTCGAATTCGAGGGGTTTAAAATCTGGATTGTGGAGGCTTTCCCACAATCCAAGAAATTCCAAAGTATCTCTATTTCTCATCCAATTACAGATGGTCGCATTAGGATCATCACTTCTGTATTTTGCGATATCTGTTAATGAAATGAATTCGTTCTGAAAATCATTCGTATAAATTCCTATGTCATAACCTTTTGCATGTATGGTCTCTTTTACTTGTTTGCTTGCCATAAAACCGCCCTCCTGCATTACCTTCTAAGCTATATTAATGCTAACAATATAGCATACTAGCACAAACCAAGATCTTCTCTCATTCCATAAATCAGGTTACGCCGAAGTATATCTATTACATTCTTTGATGGATCATCAACATCTTTACCTGCACTACCTCCTGATATAAATATATTATGAATAGCAACTTAAAACTCGACAAGGCTATTCTTGACATTTTGTCCTGCGTATAAATCAAAAATTATTTTATCCGATGTGCAAAATTTTTTATATTCTTCTTTAGCCTTAAAATAGTCTTTTTCGATTTCAGATATCCTTTTTTAGCATATTCTCTATTGGCGATTTGAGTTTCAATATTACTTTTTAATTCATAATCAATATTTTTATTTTCTAGTCTTTTCCTATAATCGTCCATCTGATAGTCAAGTGTTTTAAGCGTTGCGTCAAACCATTCCATCAAATAATTAGGTGGATATTCAACCCACTTTAAAACATCATTTGGGGATGAATTCGGATAAAGATTAATTATGGAAATTAGTCTTTTATAAACTGTATCTAAATGTTCTCTTTTTGATTCAAAATCCTTTTGTTGTATTTCTCTCTTGCTTTTATACGCGAGACTTTTTAAGCTTATTATCGCACCAATAATAGGTCCAACCATACCCATTACAGCTACAATAAGTGTCTCCATCATTTTGTTTCCTCCTCATCTCGTTTTTGAACTATATTTTATTCCTTTTCTCTTGAATCCATTTTCATCAGCTACCACATTACTGCGTTTTGTCTTTTCATTCTAAACCGCCTTGAAATCCTTATCTGATATGAAATGTACTTTCTTTTCCATCTGAGTCCCCTCATGTTACCTCATCCATC
Organism: Eubacteriaceae bacterium; assembly: GCA_902362805.1. GTDB lineage: Bacteria > Bacillota > Clostridia > Peptostreptococcales > Anaerovoracaceae > Senimuribacter. The sequence goes on from CABIXY010000004.1 coordinate 23,496, forward strand.
GATAATATATAATTTAAATTCTAATAAAATCCATGACGCAAATTCAAATGCAATATCGGAATGTGCATAAGTGCCGCCGTGACGTCCAACTTTTGATACTATTTTGATTCGATGGGTTTAAAATCTAGATTGTGCAGACTTTCCTACAATCCTAGAAATTCTAGTGTATCACAGCTTCTCATCAAATTTTTGATGACATCATTTGGATTATCCTTCTATATTTTGCAATATCTGTTAATGAAATGAATTTATTTCTCTGTCTCGCGCTCTATCGCTTTAAAGTTATTCTATCAGATAATTCCCCTCCTTGCCATAGATTATCAGAGATAAGCAGTAAAACTTACACTTTATAATACTTACATCAAAAAAGCTGTAAATCTCTACGATTAAAGATTTACAGCATAAATCAACTTTTACACTACATGGTTGGTCAATTTTCCTATTTCAGGAATTTCAACCGTGACACAGTCTCCTGGTTTCATGAACTTCGGTTCTTTCATGCCCAGAGCGACACCTGAGGGCGTGCCTGTAGCGATGATATCTCCCGGTTCCAGCGTCGTGCCGGCCGAAAGGTCTGCAATGATGCCAGGAATGTCGTTGAGAAACAGCGCCGTATTGGAATGCTGGCGTTCTTCACCGTTCACGGAACTGATCACATCAACTTCAATGGGAAACGGCATTTCGTCCTTGGTCACAATGACAGGCCCCATGGCGGTAAAGGTATCCAGCCCCTTGCCTCGTGACCACTGCTGATGCTCCCTCTGCAAAGTACGCGCCGAGATATCGTTGAAGACAGAATAGCCAAAGATCACATCCTCTGCCTCTTCACGCGCTACATCTTTGCACTTCTTGCCGATGATAACAGCAAGTTCCACCTCGTAATCCAGTTCTTCATCCAAATCCATTCGGCTTACAATCTCCGCCTCCGGTCCGATAATCGCCACAGCCCGCTTGGAAAAATAGATTGACTTCGGTGGTTTTTGAAAATGTTCATCCCCCAGCCACCGTTTTGTCTCTTCCAGGTGTTCCTTGTAATTGACGCCCACGCAGAGAATGTCATGAATCGGTCTGGTAATGGGAGCCAGCAGTTGTACTTCTGCCAGGGGAATACCCTTATGGTAAGCATCAGCGTCCAACGCTTCCTTAACAGCATCAAGATTCGCATCAGAAACACCAGCGATAAACTCTATCATGTTTTTGCTGCTTGTGTCCGGGAGAAGCTTTGATAGTTCCAACACCTTCTCCCCATTTTCTGACAATACGCCAAGGGATGTCTTTCCCCCATATTTGTATGTAAGAAGTTTCATATTTCTGCTCCTCTCTCGTCACACATTATCGCTCAAAGGCCACTTTGTAGGCGCCAAGCAGTTCCTCTGGCGGAATCCTCATGGCCTCTGTAATCGGCTTTGTCCACCTAAATTCACAGTCACAGTATTCTTTGCGGGAAGTAATCTTTTCCACCGGCACAAAAGTCGTATCTTCTCCATCGATATAAAAGCAGCCGTCGTTGTCGCCTTCAGCGGGACAGCCGCCTTCGATACCCACGCCAGTAAATTCTATGTCAAGAAACTCCGTTTTAAAAACTGTCGTCATCCCTTTCGTCTTACCTTCAGCACCTGGTGTCGACTCGCCAAAGTGTTTGTTTTCGGCAGTATAATCAATCTCTGTTTTCGGGCTTTCCCATACGTTCAGATTGAGCCAGCCCCTTTTGCCCTGCGATGCAACCGGCGTATTATGTTCGATTCTCACATAAGTTCCATTTTTTTCATCGTGGATGATTTCTATGTTGATGCGCAAAACGGGCCGGAGAGATTCATAGTCTTCACTCAGTAATGCCTTCACTTTCCCATGATCTACCCTGTATGCCATTACAAATTGTTCTATCTTCATGTTAAATCCTCTCATCAACTGTTAGCGTATCGATTTCTCGCTGCAAAGTATCAAAAAATAACCCCGCATGGTATCCGTCGCACACAGCATGGATGACATTGAGGTTTACGGGCATCAAGACATGTTCGCCTGCTCGTTCATATTTTCCCATGGTTATGACTGGAAAGAACTGCAAACCTCCGCCGACGATCCTACTGTTGAAACTTGTAAAGGCTGTCCATGGCGCAGCGGAAACGCAATAGAAATTTGCAGGCTGATCCTGCCGCGCTTTGATGCCTTTTACGTCCTTATACTTTTCCATGTCGCAAGTGATAGCTTGATAGAAAACTTCAAAATCGCTGTCGTACTCTGACCAGCAGTCGGAAAAGGTTTTGTCATCGTTATGAAAAATGGTATAGTTCGGCACCACATGATCCCAAACACACAGATTGCCTTCTTTGTCCTGGAACATTTTAAAATTATCAATACTGTTTACTGTCTTCGACACCAGGTAAATCAGCGTCGCATAAAACTTTTTTCCATTATGATGGCAGTAGTCCAGCAGTTTTTCCACCTTAATATTGGCAGTCATATTATATTGGATTTTGAGTACCTTCGTATAATACTCAAAGTGCTCTCTGCGAGGCCAGTTGGCCATATCAATTTTTTCCCACGTGCTCATCAGTTTTTCCTTTCACATTCATCAACCAATTCCTCCAAAAATTGCCCCTGCAATCAGCGCGATGAGAGCCAGCGGGACAAATACAAATTTCCCCATTGTTACAAACCCACGGACCAATCGGTTTGACTGCACTCTCATTGACCGCTTTTTCGGCATAACCTTTCCCCGCTAGGTAGAAGAACATGATGCCCGCCAACATTGCCCCAAGAGGACAGACATAAATCGACACGGCATCCATCCAGCCGGAAACGATTGCCTGTATTAAAAGCGTAACAATGCATCCGATGGCAGCAATGGTTCCGACAGCTGTGATCTGTTTGAATCCCACTTTTTCCTGCAAGGCTGCGACTGGAACCTCATACAGATTAATCAAAGAAGTAATCCCAGCAAGCATAACGCATATATAAAAGACGATTCCTACGATCGTGCCCGCCGGCATGCCGTTAAACACATTTACTAGATAGATAAACCTCAATCCCGGGTCTGCTGTGTCAAGGGCCGCACCGCCCACTGCCATGGAGGAAAGGATAAGCCAACTAGCGATAATCAGCCAGAGATTATTTCCCCATGCTGAAGCAGTAGATCCGAACATCCCGCCGATGGCATCCATATCCTGCCCCATGCCGCTACCATATATGGAAATCTCCAAATATTTCCCATGCCCACAGCAGAACCGACACGCGCGAGGATAAAACCCCACTGACTTTTAAAACCGTCACGTTTCTATTCTAAATGACTCATGATGTACTCCTTAAATCAAATAAAATATATAGCTGCTTATTATTATACAGATTAAGAAGAGGCTGTGCAATTGTTTTTCTCTGCCGTTCAGTTATCAAACCACTTTCCTATATAACCTTTTGTCAATCTACCGAGGGCAGCTAATCTTCCACCATATTCCTTATGTTCTCTCTTACGCTTCTCGGCGAGCTGAAACTGCGTGTAAAACAGTTCTTTTGTCCGTTGATACAATGCTTGTCCCGCCTCGCAGCCAAACTCCTCCCGCAGCAATTGATATATAGCCTGCAGGTTCGTAATCCCTGAGGGATTCGCCGCTGCGCCTTGTAATACGTTCTCGATCTTTTTCAATTGAAAATCTGCACTCTTTTCGCTCTGCACCGCATTTGCAATCAACTGAAAATCTCGATCCAGGCTCACTAAATACACGATTGCTTCCTCTGCTTTTGCTGCATAATAGCCGGCTCGCACTGCTATGGCAAAATCGACAGCATTTTTCCCTGCAGATATAGGAAAAAATTCAACAGCTGCCGCAGTCCTTTGCATTACCTTTTTCTGATTCTGTTCTGTTACATAATATGGATTCTTCATCCCATAGAAAATCTGCACCCTGTCATTTTTTGACAGACATTCAATCCCTTTGATACGCTCTGTAGGCCCATTATCGCCATCAATTAGATAAACTGCCATCTCATCACCGCCCTTTCTGTGATGCTTCTCCTGTATACCTTTGAGTATATATAAGTATACCACGAAAGGGCAATGAGAACAAGTGTTCTTTTTCGGAAAGGGACGAAACAAACAGTAATGGAATCATCCCCATCGCCCTTTTCAAAGTTCTGATCGTTATAACTTGGTATGTTCACTTTATCACCCATTAATTAAATCACACGCAGGTGATATGGCGGATGGTAAATTTATGACAATTTCCACATGCCTGTTCTAACGGCACTTTATTTTTCTATTTGCCCATTTTTATTCAGGAACAGTTCCATTGGCTTTTCCTGCGAAGAAAACTGCATCGGTGATAAAACTGCTCCATAACTTCCGGCGTTAGTGATAATCACGGCATCTCCGCATGCAAGGTGCGGCAGATAAATATTTTCGGCCACGACATCGGAGGCAGTACAGAGGTCACCGACTAATGTTACGGTTTCAGATCCCGCATCCTCCTTCAATGTCAAGAATTCAAATGCATCTGTCGATGTAACCAGTGGTTCTGACCCATACGGAGACGTTTCGCCAGAATAGTGCGCTACTAGTTTTGCAAGAGATGGCCGCAGAAACCCATTCAATGTGTTTTTTAAAATGAGGTAAGTTCTTCCGTAAGAGTTTTTTCGATCTGCCACTTTTGTCACATAAAAACCGCTCTTACACACTACGTATCGGCCAGTCTCAATGATAACCTTTGTATCTGGATAGCGGGTGCGGAATATGTTTAACTGCTTTTCGACAGCAGTCCCAAGCTTTGTCATGTTCAGCGGAGCGTCTGCCGGGGAATATGGAATACCCATTCCCGATCCCATATTTACATATTTTAACCCGCCGCACAGTTTCTCAAATTTCTCTGCCAGGCGGAGCACTTTGCTGTAATAAGAGGCGAGAGCATCTGCCTCCAGCTCCTGGCTTTTGAGATGGACATGGATGCCGGTGATTTTGATGCGGCGCAAGTCGTTGCTCTTTAGAAACGCAATGGCTTTCTCTTCATCAATTCCAAATTTTGATGGCTGCCCTGCATCGCCATCAAAAGAAAAAGCAGGATTCACGCGTATTCCGATTTCCACCTTCTGTCCAAGCCGCTCCGCTGCCACCTCTATACGCTTTATTTCATCGATACTGTCAGCGATCAAAATGGATTTAGGAATTGCGGCTTCAATGTCCTCCCTGCTCTTTCCAGGGGCAGAATAAAAAATATCACCCTTTGTCAATCCGGATTTCTCGGCCAGCAGCACTTCGCCCATGCTCGCTGCATCTGCCCCAAAGCCACTGGTAAAGATGCTGTGCAAAACATGGGGATTGGGATTGCACTTGATGGAGTACAGAAAATCGACGTGGGGGAAATTTGATTTCAAGCACTCCATGTGCGCACGGATACTTCTCTCATCGTAGAGATAAAAGCTGTCGAAGTCCTCTGCACATTTTGCGACTGCGTCTTTCAGGCGTCTCGGGAAGCTGCTTTTTTCTCCAATCATCATCAGCCAGCGCTGATTAAAATATATTTTTCCGTCTTTCTCATAGGGCTGAAACCCGGTCACAGGCCCACCTGCCACCTCGTCTTGAAAGCGCTGTGTTATTTTTGCCGCCACTCCCTCAGACGTTTGGGTAAGCGCCAGCCAGGCGGTTAAGGCCACCGGGATTTCAGTGCAGTCCGCAGCCGTGATGGTCAGATGATGATTCTCAAATAGTCCTGCAAAATTCCTGCTGAGATTGCGAATATGGGATGGATCGCGCAGGGTTTCGATTTCGTCTTCAACAGCGCGCAGAGTTTCATCTGCCGCCTCCATGTCGATCACGACGAGCTTGCCGCCCGGCTTCAAAACCCTTGCCATTTCTGAAAAACAGCGCTTTGGGTTAACAAAATGATGAAATGCAAGACGAGAGATGACAATGTCAAAGCCATCATTTGAAAAGGGCAGCCTCTCGGCATCACCCTGGACAAAGTCCATATTGCAGAGTCCCTCTTTCTCCGCCATATCTTTTCCAACTGCCAGCATAGCCGCCGTCATATCGAGGCAGGTCACGTTTTGGACAAAAGGAGCAAGGCTGCGTCCACAAACGCAGGTGCCTGCCGCTACTTCCAGCACGTTGTCCGTCTTTTTCGGATTGGTACAAGAAACGGTATGCTCCAGGTATTCCTGCTTTGTGAAGCTCATTGTTTTGGTTTCAAAATTCTCTGCCTGCCGGGTAAAGGATTCTCGTATTGCTTTTGCATTTGTTGAAATCATAGAGCAGTTCCTTTCTTTGGTACAAAAAACGAGGACATATCTGCTTTTTCCAACGTGAGCAGCTGTACCTTCTTGTCAATACCGCCCGCATAACCTGTCAGACTGCCCTTTGTGCCGACAACGCGGTGACAAGGAATGATCAGCGAAATCGGATTGTGCCCTACTGCACTGCCCACAGCCTGTGCGGACATTCTGGATAATCCCTTTTCTTTGGCAATTCTGCCCGCAATCTCTCCATAAGTCATGGTCTTGCCATAGGGAATCGTCAGCAGAATTTCCCACACTGCTTTGCGAAACGGCGTTGTCTTTGTCAATAGCGGCGGTGTGAAGTCGGGCGCTTTGCCGCTGAAATAAATGTCAAGCCAGCGGACAGCCTCTTCAAATACCGGCAAGGATTTTTCCCCATATTCTTTGGGGAGTGTAGCGCCAAAATATTTCTGTCCGTCAAACCAAAGCCCTGTAAGCCCTGTCCCATTGCTTGAAAGGGTGACACCGCCTAACGGCGACTTGTAATGATATGTATAGTCCATAAAGTTTACACCTCCAAAAACAGTTGATGTATCCACGAAAAGCCTTACGAAAATGATTGCCAGTCTGCATCAGATGCTTTCTTTATTAACGCCAGTGCGACAATCTCCTGTTCCAATTTCTTTTTATGCAAGAGCATCCAGTCGATGGTTTCTTTCATTTTTGCCCCTTGCGTTTCGTCTAATCCAGCAAACCCGCCTTCTCTGAGCCGCTGCAATCCAGAAACATCACCTGCAGTCAGCGGTCTGCAGCTGTCCGCATGTTTTTCCAGCACGTCCCTTACCATGAGCAGGGGCTGAAAATCCAGACCTGTCCGTTTGCGCAGATCCAGAAGGATCTTGATCCCGCCCAGGTCGATGTCGCCAAAATGAAGCAAGGATGCCTCCGGGTACGCCCGGTGCAGCTTCTGAAGCAGAGAAATCCTGGCCGAATTTGAAAATCCGCCCAGATAGACGATGGTGGCTTTGTCCATATGAAATCGGTAGAAGGCCGTGAGATTTTCCACAGTGACCACGGCATCCAGCTGCTGGCCTCCGGGAAAATCCAGTTTTCCCAGATCCTCTCCACGCTGAGCCAGCCGCAGCTGGTCAGATGGCGCAGGATCAATGCTGCCTTGTCTCTGACCGTGGTGCAGGCTTCTCTTCCAATCCGCTCTTCAGCAAAGTCATTTTCGTCAAATTCCAGATCCGTCGCCAGCGCCGAATCCAGATAAAATGCCAGCTCATCGATGGCGTCATCTCTGTTCAGACCAAAAAAAAGCCGTTTACTTGTAATCGTAAACAGCTTAAAGATACACTCCCAATAGAGCGTCTTGTTCTTACTTGACAAAACAGAAAAAAAGTTCCCTGGCAAAACGTTAAACAGCATGATTTCTTCTCCTGTATAAATTGCTAGGAATAGTATAGCACAGATGCTCATACTTTGTCCAGATTGCTCTGCCACTGCACTTCCTGCGCCTTCCACTTCTTTGTAAACTCGTTTTCAGCAACGAACGCTTCCCACACTGGTCCCAAGTATACATCTATTCCATCTATGACTTCAGAAAAGGGCACAGGTGCATCGCCCAAAGTCTTGAGGAAATACCTCCATTTTGTCTGCATATCAGCATCGTCAGCCAGAGCCAGCACACGGTCAAAGCTGTCTTTCTCATAGGCAGTGCCTCGGTTCTGAAGGGTCTCCTGAATCGCCGTTTCGAGCTTCAACCCATCAAAATCGAAGGTCTTGGACAGGTAGTAAATATCGTAAAAGTCCTTCATACGACCCGTCAACTCAAAGCGCTGCAGAATGGCGTCGAGCTTCTCTGCTATGGTGCTTTCCAGAGAATAGGTAAGAATCTCCGGTTTCTCATAACCATCAAGCTGCGTCTGGATGTTACGCCGTTCAGCTTTAGGAACAATGACATCGCCCACGCCGATATATACATGGAAAGGTACACGGACATTCTTGATATAGCCTGTAATTTGCGTGCTGGCTCCGTGGTACTTCCGTTGCAACGCAATGGGCTCAGCCTTGGATGCCTTGAAAGTCACGAAGTCATTACCCGTATCCACCACAAGAATGTCAGCAATGATTTCATCCATTCGAGTCAGATCATTGTTCAAACCCCGCATGAGGAAATCCACATCCACGGTGGCACGACTCTCAAAGTCAGTCAGCATATAGATAAACAGTCCACCCTTGAGGATAAAGTTTTCCGCGTATTTGGAACCAGCCAGTTTACGCAGGAATTCTTCTTGAAAAAATAGCTGCAGGCATTGCTGATAGCTGATGCTGGAAGCCTTTGCTTTGTTTCTCAGTTTTGCAAGTACAGAAGCAGCGATATCTGCCATCATAGCCACACCCCTATCAAATCCTTTGCGGTTTTTTTGACCCGCAGTGCCTCGGCATACTCCAATAGTTTCGGAATACGCTTACTTGGATCTGCAATGTAGTTCTGAATCGCTTTATTGAAAATCTCTTTATCCATCTTGTTGCGATATCGCAGACAATCGCAGATCAGACGGTCTTTATCATAAATACGAACTTCATGTCCGTCAATCTCGCCGGTAGTCAGTCCAAGCTCCAGAAGCGTAGGCTCCATATAATACGGCTTTACAAATGGATAGTCGATTTTGAACCGCGACTTGCCAGAATCCTTGCTGACAGCCAAGTGCCAGTCAGCGGGAGTACGGTCGCTATACCCGTAATATCTTAGGGCAGTCTCCATACAAAGAATCACGTCTGGAAATAGACGGATCACGATGTCAACTTCGCTAAAGTCATCCTCATCAGCCCACCGATAATAGCCGTAGCGGATTTTTTCTACATGGCCTTGTTCAATCAGTTTTTGCAGCGGCCGGTACAGGATATTCTCTGCCTGAAGCTCTTTCGTCCGCATCATGCCGCCGTATTTATCAAATATTTTTTTGTATTCGGTAGTATCTTTCATTTCTAAACACCTACATCATTCTTTCCTCTAATAGATCAAACAGCGGATAAACTAATGTAATACTATTATACTTAGAAACCCCTGGTTTGTCAACATTACTTCTTGCCCTTCTTCTAAATGGAGCGGATAAAGTTATGCTTCTAATAAATGTAAGATAAGCTAAAGATAGCAGGTAACCTCACCTATTTGATTGTGGTTCAGTTCATTTCGTTTATCAGCTCGCGCGATACCTTATCTAATTTCAGCTTTTCAATTTGTTGTCCCTTTGACAAATATGTACACTTATTATATTCCGTATCATTATATTGATTGGAGAAAATTTCCAATACTTTGCATGCCGGACTAATCATTTTACGAACGTCACCATTATATAAGGTAACCGGATAATCTACTGTTTTTCCAAAGCGAAAACCTACACTTAAAACGGCTTTCGTGTTACCTACAAAATAATCAGCCTAAAGGTATACGCCATTGTCTATCGAATACCCTATCATACAATTATTATAAAAAATTTTCGATAAATGCGGAAGCACGGAAAGTTTCTGTTGTGTACTTCCTTTCGTAAAACCAACTATATCTTTTTCAGCTAATTTATGATCTAAACATGCCTGGTAAAACTGTTTTGCTTTCAATGTGGTTTTGATTCCAATCAGATGAAGAAAGTTCATATCCCGAAAACCAAATTTTACATATTTCTGCTCTGACCCCTCTTGATATACTACCATAAAATGACGATCATTCAAATACACATCATATTGCTTTGCTGCTTCCGTTACAATCTTAATTGCAGTCTTAATGTCCACATTTTTGCACTTTGCCATAGTTTCTCCTCTACAACAAAAGGCTGTTCCGAAGAACAACCTTTTAGTATGCTGATTTTTCTGTTGTCTGCCAACCTGCTGTCCTACCAAAACAGCTAATCTATAGAGTTTTTCTGTTGCTCTCCAACCGTCCGGCTCACAAACCGGCTTATCTATCAGATTTTTAGGGTGTCAACTCACCTTGATAGGCACGCCTATCTCTTAATATTATTATATACATTTGCAGTTTCTATGTCAATAAATTTCATAAAAGCGCAACAACCAGTTTTTTTCGCTTCAACAACCAATATTGACAACTTCAACTCTAACGATTTCATATCATTCCATACCAAAACAGGAATAAGCTATTCCATCTAGCTGTTCCTTAATTTCCGAAAAGTCACAATCCAAATTGAGCGTTTTTACCGATATTGCATTACCACCCATTTTATAATCATTGTTTGGAAGAATCATTTCATCTGTTCTCGCATAAAGTAGCATACCGGATACATCGCCCGTATTATCTTTATCAAGATTTTTTACATAGGTATATATTTGATACAGATTGCCCGAATGCAAAGTGTTCACATCATACTGCTTCTGAGTTGTGTGCGTATAATACTTTGCATCTATTACCATAGTTTTTTCTCCCTTTTTCAGCATTATATCGCTTTGCATAATAGGGAGCATTTCTCTGTATCCGTCGTCAGTATCCCACGGAATTTGAGACGCTGACGCTTTCAGCTCCGTATGTTCCTTTCGATAATATTCAAGGATAAACCTCTCATAAAGCCTACACATACACTGCTCATCCAAGAAATCCATTAGCTTAGTGCTTCCATCTGAAGTTGTCTGCAACAATCCTCTGAGAATGAGGTAGCAAATAGAAATCAGCATTTGATAGGTTTGATTATTTTTATTGAACTGCAACTTCCAGTTAATGCTCTCACGACGCAAAGGCTCGACCTCCGAAAAGTAAATAAGCAATTTGCGAAGCTGTTTCTTTCTGTCTTTGCTGATATTACTTCTGACGAGAACATTCATTGTTGTACAGATAATTCGATTCATATAAGAATTAACAGAGAACTCGTCATAGTTACAAACCAACTTCTTTTTCAGCATTGACTGTTCCTTCACAGAAGTCGAAATGTCTATTTTGCCACGGAGAGAAGATAAAGGCTCAGTTTGTAGCACATATTCTTTACCTAATCCTCGCTTAATCTGTAATGAGACTCCCTTGATTAGAATGGCCGCGCACAGCTCCGCAGCATTTTCAAATTCCTCAGTTGCGACCTGCTTGTATCCTTGCTCATTCAAAACCTGAAACGCATATGAAAGCATATAGTATATATTTTGTATGCGTATCATTTTATTGCACTCCTCAAAGTGGCAGACCAGTCTCTTGCTTTTGTAGGTTCATCAAACCAGTATTCTTTGATGAGCGGTATAACTTCATATTCTACAACAGCGTTAAGCCACTCATCTGTAACCTCATCATCAGTACAGAAATAACTGTGCCCGACTCGGAAGCCCTCTCCCAATGACTCATCTGCGTAAATAGTGTTATTGAGTGATTCAACGGCTGAAATCAGTTTTTCGAGCTTTGGTGAGTTCTTTTCAGCCAAGTAATTTTTGAAGCCTTCGGAAGAAAAGGCCGGGGCGAAATCAAAGAAAGCAAATCTTCTTCTCAACGCATAGTCCATTAGAGCAAGGCTTCTATCCGCAGTATTCATCATGCCTATAATTCTTACATTCTTCGGAACAGTAAACCATTCGTTTGAATAGAGCAGCTTGATTTTTTCTCCACGCTTATCTTTTTCAATCAGCAGCATAAGCTCACCAAGTATCTTACTCAGGTTGCCACGATTGATTTCGTCGATAATGAAGAAATATGGTCTTTCATTATCTTCTTCAGCTTCTTTGCAGAACTTATAGAATATACCGTTTTCAAGTTCGAAGCCTTCTTTTGAAGGTCTATAACCTTGAATGAAATCTTCATAGGAATAGCTCTGATGGAACTGAACCATTGCCACGCGGCTCGTATCTTTCTGTCCCATAATGGAATATGCAAGTCGTTTTGCAGCGAATGTTTTACCGACACCTGGTGCACCCTTCAAAATGATATTGAACTTTGCTTCAAGCAGATCTGTGAGCGTATTGTAAGTATCCTCATCCATATAAACTTCGTTCAGGAACTCGTCTTTGGTATATGTCGGATACTTAATCTCTTTTTGCTTAACAATTTCTTCGGGCGTATCCTCAGCAAACAAATCGAGCAATTTTTGAATGTAATCAGGATATGCAGAAATATTGGTCAGCGTTTTCATCACAGCTTGTCCCGGATGTTCCCATTCGCCGTTATTCGTCCACCCTACTTTTCTGATGTGCTTATACGTTTTCCTTGAAGAATCATAGATATAATCAGAAGTAACTACACCTTTTCCGACAATCTTGTGCATACCATTCTTCGCAAAAATTATATCGCCTACTTTAATCTCATTCGCAAACTGCCAAAGGCAATGAGCGTTATTCTTATATGAATAGCTTGGGTCATAGACCTTTTTCATAAAATCTTTGATTTCCTTTTTTGAAGTAAATCGCTTAAGGTCTGTTACCTCGTCCCAATCGATACCCATTATGCCGAGCTTGTAAAATTCGTCCCACATACAGGCATTACTGCCGGGAGAATAAATCCAGTAATCTATCTCTTTTATGTTGGAATCCACAACGGGAATCTGTGGTTCTTCTGTCGAATCTGCCTGACTGGTTTTCCAAGCACAATATGACAGTTCAGGAAAGCTATGATATTCATACTCTTTCTGCTTAAGCGCATTTTTAGCCTGCTCACACATAAAGAGATAACCTGTTCCGTCAGGCAAACCTTTATTGATGTCAGAGAAGATTGTTGTGAAATAGTGGGGCATATTATCAACATCCGAAATAAATGTTCGGTTAATAGAATCCAAACTGATAAATGTATATGGTCTTACCCAGTAAAGCCCCATAGTGATATTCCACTTAATCATTTTTTGCTTTGTGACTATGTCATAGGCGGCAATGAAAGCATTTTTATTATCTGTGGAAGCTTCATCAGAATAGGCAATCGCCTTTTCAAACAAAACCCACAGATTGTCTATATCGTGTTCTCCACGGTTATTCTTGTACGCAAAGAACCACGCACTCAAATTCATAACAACAGGAATCCCATCAAATTCTGTCGGAACAGCAGTTTTTATTGAAAATCGCTGTGCAAATTGCTCTAATAGAGCTATTCGATTAGCGTTTGTAATTCCTTTGTTGAATGAGCCGAAAATTGTAAAAGGGCAGATGTCCTCGTACATCTCCTTGCCTTTTTCCTTGAAAGGAAAGTTCATTCCAGCGTCAGAAAAGATTGTTTTCAATATTCCGATTAACTCACTACGGTTGTTCTTGTATTTTAATAGGGCAGAAGCCAACTCCATATAGAAGCTCGTCCATTGAAATTTCTTATCCATAATCGTCCTCCGTCATCTTATACTTCCATAATATTGTCCGTCCAAAGCTCACACTGTGTCATCACGGTCTGCACAGCGTCCTCCATACCTTCTGGCGGATACTTATGCTTTTTCAGAAGCTTTTTGATAAGCATACGCATTTTTGCTCTTGCAGATGCACGCTTTTGCCAGTCAATCGTCTCATTCTTACGGAGAGTATCTGCAAGTTCCTTTGTAATCGCAATCAGTTCCTCATTTTCATAAAAATCTTTGATTGCCTGCGGCTTTGTCAATGCATCATAGAAAGCGAGCTCATCGGCAGTAAGTCCTAACTGGTCGCCCTCTTGCTGTGCGGCTGCAATCTGCTTTGCCAATTTCAGCATTTCTTCGATTACTTCTTCATTGGTCAACATACCGTTGAGATAAGCATTGAGAGAACGCTGCATAATCTCGCTAAACTTTTCCGACTTAACTATATTTGTTCTGCGGTAAACTGACACTTGCTCTGCAATCAGCTTCTTCAACAGTTCGACAGCAAGGTTCTTCTCTTTCATATTGGCGACTTCTTCAAGGAATTTCGGGTCGAACAGCGAGAACTCCTCTTTGATGTCTGAGAATAGATTGATAACACCGTCGCTCTTGATACTCTGCTTCAGAAGCTCGTTAATCCTTGCGTTCATTTCCGGCAAAGAAATCTTCTTACCTACACCTGCATTCGAAAGTCTGAGAACAAGAACACGAACAGACTCAAAGAAAGCTGCTTCAAATCTGCCGTCCTCATCAACTAAGGAAGAACAGAGGGAAAGTGCCTGATGAAGCATAAGAGCTTCTTTTACAAAAGAGTCTTTTTCATCAACTTTTTCTCTGCCCATAATAAAGTTGACAGCACCGCTGATTGTCTTCGCTCTTTCAAGGTCTGTACCGTTAGTAAACTTTGAATAATCATAACCGTGAAACTTATCACGGCAAACAGACAGCTTTTCCAAGAATTTCGGATATGCCACCTTTGCAACATCTGTATCGCCGTAGTTCTTTTTATCACGGGAAGTATAGTCGTTCATTGCCTGCTTCAAAGCTGTGGCAATTCCAACATAGTCAACAATAAGACCGCCCTCTTTGTCACGAAACACACGATTTACACGGGCAATCGCCTGCATAAGATTGTGTCCAGACATAGGCTTGTAAACATACATAGTGGCAAGTGAAGGAACATCGAAACCAGTCAACCACATATCAACAACAATCGTAATTTTCAGAGGACTATTGTTATTCTTGAATTTCTTTGCAAGCTCGTCCTTATGGTGTTTGTTACCAATAACCTGTCGCCATTCTTCAGGATCATTGTTGCCGGAGGTCATAACCACTGCAACTTTTTCAGTCCAAGCAGGTCGAAACTCCAAGATACGCTTGTAAATCTTCATAGCGATAGGGCGAGAGTATGCAACAATCATCGCCTTACCAGTCAGCAAACCTTCACGGTTATTCTCGTAATGGTCGAGAATATCGCAAACAAGAGAATTGATAGTGTTGTCGTTGCCGAGAACCGCTTCCATCTGTCCAAGCTCTCGTTTGCTCTTTTCAATCACTTCATCATCTGCATTTTGAGCCATTATGTCATACTCGTCGTCAATCAGCTTTAATGTTGTTTCATCAAGATTGAGCTTGATTACACGACTCTCATAGTAAACTGGGCGCGTTGCGCCATCCTCAACAGCCTGTGTCATATCGTAGATGTCGATATAATCGCCGAATACCTCTCGGGTGCTGCGGTCTTTAGAGGAAATAGGTGTTCCAGTAAATCCGATATATGTAGCATTTGGTAAGGAGTTGCGGATAATACGAGCTGTGCCGATAACACGCTTCGCAACATCTTCGCCCGCTTCGTTTTTTGTAATCTTTATCTTTTCGGCAAGTCCGTACTGACCTCTGTGCGCTTCGTCTGCCATGACAATGATGTTGTGACGTTCAGACAATGGCTCGTAGGACTCTTCGAACTTCTGCATGGTTGTGAAAATAATGCCGTTTGCCTGTCTGCCGGCAAGCAAAATTTTCAGATTTTCGCGACTTTCAGCGTGCATGGGCTCTTGTCTTAAAAAGTCCTTGCATTTTGCAAACTGACCATAAAGCTGGTCGTCAAGGTCATTTCTATCAGTCAGGACAACGATAGTCGGGCTATCTAATGCTTCCTGTAACAAATGTGCGTAGAAAACCATAGAAAGTGATTTACCACTTCCTTGTGTATGCCAAAATACACCACCCTTACCATCAGTAACGATGGCGTGTTTCGTGGATTCAATCGCTTTTCTTACCGCAAAATACTGGTGGTATCCGGCAAGAATTTTGAATGAGTTAACCCCCTCATTCGAGAAACAAATGAAGTTCTTGATAATATCGAGAAGTCTTTCCTTTGTGAACATTCCCTCAAAGAAAGTATCGAACTGTGCGTATTGCGTATTCTCATAGTCGCCGTCTTTTGTCTTCCATTCCATAAATCGATCTTCGCCAGAGGTGATTGTCCCCGCTTTAGATATAAGCTGGTCACTCATCACACAGATTGCGTTATAGATAAACATAGATGGAATTTCCTGCATATAGTTACGGAGCTGCCTGTACGCTTCAGAAGCGTCCGTTTCTTCACGAGATGGAGATTTGAGCTCAACCAGTACAACCGGCAAGCCGTTCAAAAAGAGGATTATATCCGGGCGTTTATTGCTATTCTCTATGAAAGTCCACTGATTAGCAACGATAAAGGAGTTAGCATCGGGATTTTTGTAGTCAGCAATATAGACGATAGAGGAATGCTCTTCACCGCCAACAAAGTATCTGACAGGGATACCATTTTGCAGATAGTCCATAAAAACTGCGTTTCTCTGCACAAGTTCTCCGTTTTCAAAGTTCTTGAGCTTGAATAATGCGTCCAGAATCGCATCATCAGGTAATCCTCTGTTCAAACGATATAGAGAGTCGAGCAAAACCTCCTCATATAAGGGACTGTAAACGTCCCTTTCAATATCGGGACCGTATGCGTACTCGTATCCCAAATCATTTCTAAATAGCTCAATTACAGAGTTTTCATAATTGGCCTCGGTATATAATCCCGGCATTTTCATTCACCACTTTCTACGCCAGTTGGTATGTATCTTGTGACGGCTTGTTTTAATAGTTCCGTAATTTGTGCGGCCTTCTTCTTTGCCTCTTTTTTGTCCTTGAACTTTACAAAATAGTAGCCCGAAATTGACATCCGCATTTTACTTATGATTGTCTCCCGGTTATACCAATCAACAGCAAAATTATCTTGAATAATACTTTTTAATTCGCTTATCTCATCTGATTCGGCTATGCCATCCAAAATATTTGATAGATTTGAGATAATGTAATTATTCAAATTTTCATCATTAGGGATATGGAATATAGTATCTGTTTTTGAATGTATCTCATATTTTTCAAAATCAGCGACAACTTGCACATTTCCGCTGTTTACATATTTAATATAACTGAGTTGATGCTCTAATTCCGGAAATAATGTTGCTTCGTTTATGTTATATAAGTCTAGTTCTTTTAAGATTTCTTCTTTATTTTCACCACGCACGAAGAAGTAATCCTCTTCAAATGCTCCTCTTAATTTCCTTTCGACTTTGATATAACAGATTTTTCTATATCACCACCACTCGAAACCGTAAATAGACTTGCAAGAAGAAAAATACCACTTTGCTTTCTTAAACGCTCATTAGTATATGTAGGAGTAACCATATAGTTTCTTTGAACAATCTTTACAAATTCTGAAAATCCATCTTTTTTCAGCCATTTGTTCTTCGTTTCGTCGGTGATAATACCATCACACTTCAATCGTGTAAGAATATCTGCAACTGTGTTTTCTTTTGAAAGATCATAATTAGCCAATGCAGCAATAATTTGAACTTCAAGGTCTGTTGGTAACGATGGATAGTAATTTCGAGTAAAGTAAATCACCCCATATGGTTCGTGTGATTCTTCGCCATCATCGCTATTATAAAGCTCTTCACCGTGATGTTTACAAGCAAAGTACAGTGCAACTAAAGGATTGGTTGTCAAATCTAAAAGTCTTGTACACATACCATAATGCTGATACTTCGTCATAATATCGAACACTGTATGAAACTCTTTGAATTCTGCTGGAATTTTCTGTAATGGGATTTGCATAAGTTTATGTTCAACACTTAGCATACCGTTTCTAAATACACTCGGCTCAATATCCCAAAACTCCGCATCTTGTCCACGAAAATATAACTCTGTGGAAGCTCCATCAGCAGAATTTTTCAATGCCTTTACCTCACTAATAAAGGAACTGACCGAATCGATTTCAGTAAGTGCGTCAACCTCTAATTCTTTGTAAGCCAATTTGCTACCTCCTTTTATCTAAGTTGCTGCTATTAGCTGATCTTTGAGTTTCGTTTGCGGTAAGCAGGTGCGATAAACAATAATTTAGAGCAGCAAGTGACCGCTTTTTTTTACAATATGTTCAGTAAGTATGAACAAGATTTCAGCACATATAAACCACTTTCCACTATTGCTAAGTTCAAATATGGTACGATGCCTAAAAAAGATAAGTTAGGGACAGGACAATACCACGCATTTAGCGGATACCAGATAGTTGGAACATATCCAGAAGTAATGTTTAAAAATCCACAACTCATTATTGTTGCTCGTGGCGTTGGTGGATGTGGTGACATAAAGTACACGCCAACGAATTGTTATTTAACCAATCTGTCCATTGCTATCATTACTGAAAGAACAGCACTCGACGATTTCTTGTATCATTATCTTCGTTTGCATGACACTAAAGTAATGAATACTGGTTCCGCACAACCACAGATAACAATAACAACACTTGAAAAATTTGAAATTCCTATTCCTTCAGAAGAAGAACTGATACTGTTTTCAGATTTTGTGCAGCCATTCAAGAGACAGTATCGTAATCATTTGGACGAGAACAAACGATTATCTAAACTTCGTGACAGTTTGCTTCCTCGTTTGATGTCTGGCGAACTTGATGTCTCCGACATTGACCTTTAAGCCGCTAAATTATTGTTTATCCTTGCATTTTCTTCAATTTTATCGTCAATAGAACCAAGGATAGAAGCAATCCTTGATTGCATTTTTTTATATTTTGGTACTCGCACTTCAATATTTTTCATTGTGTTGCCCGACACTTCTTTGAATGTTGTTCCGCTACCCAATTTCTCAATTCTATCTTTGTTATACTTGAGTAGATAATATAGGAACAGAGGGGCAATATTATCATTAGGAATAACGCTCTTAAATCCCTGATTAGTACATACTTCATTCGCGGCAATAGCCACATAACCAATCGGTGCTCTTGAGGAAAATAAAACAGTATCTACTGGCATTAACTGAGTTGAACAGCTTTTCAATCCTGTTTCTGTAATATTTCTTTCTCCTCGCTCAATGTATCGACCACTAAATGTAGATAAATCTTTTGGTGTAATCCAGGCAATATCTCCACCTTCATAATTCTCAGGTTTTTGGGTTGAAGGTGTAGCACCACCTACAACAGTGCCAATATCTGATATTTTGCAATCAATCCATTCAGCCATGATTTTTACCTCTCTATCCAATGTATTTTCGGTGAGCAATCTTTACATTGCTCTGCTTTACCATTGCGTACTGCAAAGTCGTATCAATCTTTCTATGCCCCAAGAGTTGTTGTAACTGCTCAATAGGCATTCCCTTATCTATCGCCATAGTTGCAAGTGTACGCCTGAACTTATGTGGATGTACTTTTTGCAAGCCTAATCGTTTTCCAAATTCTCGCAGACGGACTTCCACGCCGCCAATTTTCAGCCTTTCGTACGGTGATTTCAGCGACACGAACAGCGCTGGATTATCGTCCGTTCTGCTTTCTAAATAGTTCTGTAAATGTATCTTGGTTCGAGCGTCAAAGTAAACCACTCGTTCCTTGCTACCTTTACCAAATACGATACATTCTCTCTCGTTGAAGTCAATGTCATTTCGGTTCAGCAATACCATTTCACCAACACGCATACCGGTTGAAGCAAGCATATCAATCATTGCCAAGTCCCTAAGCTCCGTGCAGTTATCCCTCATCAGTTCAAGTGTTTCGTCGGAATAGGTCTCTTTGATATTGCTCGCCGACTTAACCTTATGTATCCTCCTGACAGGACTTTTGAGAATGCAGTCCTCATCTTCGAGCCAAGAGAAGAAAGAAGAGAGAATTCGACGGATATTGTCTATCGTAACCTTACTTGAGTTCTTTTTCTGCTGGTAATTTGTCAAGTACCCTCGTATGTCCTCCGTCGCAATTTCCTTTACCCCTTTTCCGAGTTCATCAAGCATAGTCTGAATGGTGGAATGATAGTATTTCAAGGATTTCTCCGAACAGCCCTCAATCCTTTTTGCGGACAGAAACAGGGCGACCAAATCCTGTTCTTCTTTTTGCACTTTGCCTGCTGTTTCGCAGACCTCATAGTTCCATAGTGTGTGTAGCAGTACATCTTGCAGTCTTTCAGCTTGTGCATTGTTCAGGAATGGCAACATTCCTTGAAGTACATCGTTGACTAGCTTTTGCTTCATTATCGTTTCTCCTTTGATATTATATGAGAACGACAAGCAACGGCGGTTCCATTATTTCACTCCCGCCGTTGGTGGAGGGTTACAACTCAAATATCACTGTTTCCATTTACTGTTACTTCCAAATCATCAACATCAATTTCTAAGTCTCTGAGTCTATTTTCGACATCTTCGAGCGTCTCAGCTATTTCGTTATGCAATGTTTTCAATTCTAGAAATTCCGTATAAAAACCTCGTATTGCAAAGATTAACTCTATCATCAATTCTTTGTTATCCATTTGCAGCAATTTTGCTTTCTCTGTTTCAAGAGCCCTTTCCTCTGCCTCAATTCGCGATTGCTCTTGACGTAGGTTTTCAGCTTCTTTTTCAAGCTTTACTTGGTGTTTAATTGTTTTTTTCTTTGAATGATCGACTTTTAATGAGGAAAAACCTTGTTTCATTTTCTCAATCATAGACTATATCTCCTTCAATAAACAATAATTTACGGTATCAACTGGTGGCTTAGCGGTCAATTTCGGAAACATCGAGTTCGCCAGACATTAAACGTGGTAGTAAGCTGTCTCTAATGTCCCGCAAGCGACATATTTCGTCATAATTATTGCGAATAGTTGTATCCATTGGAGCAACAAGGTTTTCAAAGTCATCCATAGCATCATTAGATGGAATAAGGATAGGCATATCATTTAATGAATTGCGATTGATTGAGCCGAAAACAGTACCCTCACCATTAAAAACATCTAACTGCTTTTTGAGTGAAAACATAGTATAAAGGACAAAGGATTGATGGTTGGACTTTGAATGAATAGCAGCTAATCCACGACCAATACAACAGTTAGTATGAGCAACATTAAGGTCACCTACGGGTGCTCTGACACTCATCAAAGCGTCATTTGCATAAGCCATACGCTTTGGTTCAGTAGTATATAAACGAATAGATGGAAATCTGAAACCAAATTCAGCACGTCCCTGAAAGAAAATTGTGCCATTTCCATCCTCATTATAGCTACTGCCGCTTGGAGATTGTCCCATTGTAATATCCGCAATGTCATTTAAAGTGCCTTTTGCCCAATCAGAACTTGCATTATCAATGAACATTTGTTGATACAAAGCCTGTGCTTGCTGCTCTAAATTATTGTTTATCGCATTGTTAATCTCAATTTTGTCATCTATCATCTCCAAATATCGTGCAATTTTCTTTTGCGTTTGTGTATCTGCAGGGATATCTACTTCTAATCCATTTATGTCATTTCTGTTTACAGAACCAAATACTGTACCGCTTTCTTTTTTAAGAAGATGAGGTACATAATATTTCATCAAATAGAACAGAAAACTCTGATTTCCGTTTTTCATTCTCAACGAGCAAACACCACGACCTAAGCACATATCCACAGGGGTGATATTAAGGTCGCCGACCGGCGCTCTGACACTCATTATGATATCACCGGTTTTGGCAAGCTTAGTCAAAACTGTTGTGTATGTATTAAAGGTTGGATACTTAAACCCAAATGTTCTATTACCTTGTAAAAAAGGGTATCCTTTCCTTTCTTTATTGTAAAATTCGGATTTAGGTGATTGTCCCATTGTTACATCAACAATATCCTCAAGTTTACACTTCATACCCAATCGCCCCCAGTTTCTTTTTGATTTCGTCTTCCAGTTCGTGTGACTTTGCAAACATCTCCGACAGTTCAGAAGTAAGACGGGTCATCTTTTCTTCAAAAGGTTCTCCGTCATCCTCGACTTCTTCAATACCAACATATCTGCCCGGTGTAAGAATGAAATCTTGTTTTTCAATTTTCTGAAGGTCGGCAACAGCACAAAAGCCTTTTACATCTTCGAAAGTACCGTCTTGAAACTGAGTAAACGCATCTGCTAACTTCTGAATATCTTCATCGGTAAAATCTCTGTGCTTGCGGTCAACCATATATCCCATTTTACGAGCGTCGATAAACAGAGTTTTGCCCTTCTGCTTTTTGTTCTTGGAAATAAACCAAAGAGTAACCGGAATAGTTACGCTGTAAAAGAGCTGCGTTGGCAACGCAACAATACCTTCGACAAGGTCCGCCTGAATGATATTTTTTCTAATTTCTCCTTCGCCACTGGACTGAGAAGATAATGCACCATTCGCAAGAACAAGACCAATTTTACCATTTGGAGCAAGATGATGTATCATATGCTGTATCCAAGCATAGTTGGCATTACCGGCAGGCGGTGTTCCGTATTTCCAACGAACATCGTCTTTGAGCTTTTCCTGTCCCCAGTTAGAAAGGTTAAATGGTGGATTTGCCATAATGAAATCTGCTTTTAGTGTCTTATGTAAATCATTAAAGAATGTATCCGCCTGATATGGTCCAAAATCTGCGTCGATACCACGTATAGCCATATTCATCTTTGCCATCTTCCAAGTATCAGCGTTGGACTCTTGGCCATAAACTGCAATCTCTCCACGATTACCACTATGGGCCTGTATGAACTTTGCACTCTGCACAAACATACCACCAGAGCCACAGCAAGGGTCATATACACGGCAGTTCTTGAAAGGCTTTAAGATAGCAACAATTGTTTTAACGATACTTGCAGGCGTGTAGAATTCGCCGCCTTTAACACCTTCGTAAGCAGCAAACTGCTGAATACAATATTCATAAGTTCTGCCGAGAAGGTCTTTACTTTCCTTGGTATCACCCATATCCATATTTGTGAAAAGATCAACAACATCGCCCAAAACACGCTTGTCCAAATCAGGACTTGCATAGTTTTTTGGCAATACATTTTTAAGGGTAGTATTTTCTTTTTCAATTGCTCGCATAGCATTATCAATAACTACACCAATTTCAGGGGTATGAGCTGCGTCTTTAATCTTATTCCAACGGGCTTCCCCAGGCACAAAGAAGATATTCTCTTCGGTGTATGCGTCTTTGTCATCTTCAAAGCCATCACCTTCGGCAACGAGTTGTTCGTAGCGTTTTTGAAATGCACTTGAAATATAACGAAGGAAAATAAGGCCTACGATTACTTTTCTATATTCCGAAGCAGGTATATGTCCCCAAAGGACACACGCTGCATCCCAAATTTGTTTTTCAAAGCCGATATTGGCATTATTTACAGTTGCCATAGAATAAATCCTTTCTCATTAAGTGTTATAAAAGTTTATCATATCAGTTATTCGTTACGATTATATCATCAAGGGTGTCTGTCATTACCCATCTTACGCATTATATACTTTGTCAGTTCTGCTGTCTCTTGCAGATCTTTCTTTTTCTTATCTCTGTCCAACAAAATACGTCACAGTTTTTTATATGTAACTGCCCTCCGTGTCCTTCTTTTCCCTGCATTTGTGCGAGAATACTAAGTTATTAAATAGTATAGCATAAAAGCTTTTATTTTCAATATAATAACTGTTATTTCGCATTTTTTACCTTATCGCTAGTATAGCAGGTCATACGTTTTCAAAACCAACCATAAATAATACTAAAAAAGAGGCGTTTTCACACCTCAACCACATAACATATTATCTTGAGCTATTAGCGCACTATCTGCAATAGCCTTTTCTACCAGTGTTTTTTCCCTCTAGATCAATCTGTTCCCCAAAACACTTTTGCTTTCGGGGCAGTGCTTTGCATTGCTGCTCTAACAGCAATGTACATTTCACGTATTGCTTCTTATATAATTGCACTGTGTTCTTTTGCGATTGTTTCCATACTATTCTTCAACGTTCTTCCTACCTTGTCTATTCATGCGTATCTACCACAATAGTTATAATAATTTGTCAAAGTCTCGAAAATCTTGTCGAACAGCACAAAATAATTGTAATAATCAAGGGGGGGGTGCCGCGCTAGCAGTCCTTTTCCCTTAGCGCGATACCCTCTCTTTCAAAAAAAGCAATTTTTTATTTTGCTTAATCATTGCAACTATTTCATCTGTTTCATTAGTCTCACTTAAAATGCCACAAACCCTCATAAACACTGAGTTTTTACGGCCTGTCAACTTACTCCCACTCGACAAATTCAAGTGTAGTTTAGCATATTTACAGTGGTTTTGCAAATAAAATATTCGCTTATTTGTTAATATTTCACTCGTTATTTTTGGTTGCAACTTTACTTAGTATCAAAATAGTATCAGTGAAAATAAGGCTAATATGTGTAGGGTATTCCCATAATCTGCTTTACAGCCAAAGCGCCCAGTCACCATAATCGAATTTTCCGCTACCATGCCGTAATTTTCCGTTTGCATCAAGTTCACGAAAAGCATCACGCATACGAAACAATATCTCAGGTTCAATATCCAATGTATGGTGTGCTGGAAATATTTTTTCAGCAGGTAGCTCTGCTATTTTTTCCAGTGAGTTAAGATACGCCGTTGGGTCAGTGGAGGGGAAAAATGCCGTAAGCGTATCCTCCTTGTAAACCAAGTCTCCTGTAAAAAGATATCCACGCACAGGCTCCCAAAAACACATATGTCCTGGTGCGTGTCCTGGTGTATGTAAAACCTCTATGCTGCGACCACCAAGGTTTATTGTTTCTCCGCCGACTAGCGTTTTTGTAGGAATCCCTTGAAAAAATGTATAGTGGTCAACATCAAATCCATCGGGTAAGTCACATCGGTCGGTCACATACTCCTTAATTGTGTCAAGTGGCTGTGGAAATTGACCATTTAACCAGTGAACTTCTTCTGAGTGTGCGTAAAAATCAGGGAAATATTTGTGCCCACCAATATGATCCCAATGGATATGAGTAGCAATCGCTATTACAGGCTTGTCAGTCAGCCTTTGCACTTCATCATAAATATTACAAATACCAAGTCCTGTATCAATCAATAAGCTATACTCTGTTCCATTTAAGAGATAGCAATGTGTTTCTTCCCAATGACGGTATTCGCTGATGATATAGGTGCTATCATCAATTTTATTTATTGTGAACCATTCTTTCATACAATTAACATGCCTCTTTCTATGTTTAACAACATCAAATATAATTTCCCCAAAAACCTATTTGGGGAATAGCTATTTTTTCAGTATAACATAGATTTCTGTCCATTTCCAGCAGGAGTAGCACCGCCACATATCACCGTCAATGGTCAAGATGAACGGCTGCGCCGCCATTGACGGTGATATGCGCCTGTGCTTGGTGGTAAACAAGGGGTTAAGGGCGAGCCTTAACCCCTCTGGGTTCACCTCTCAAATGTCACGCAATAGGGGTAAAAAAAGCCAGTGTTTATGCGGCTTTCAAGCCTCTGTTTTGGGGTGGGTAATACAATATCCCTCGTACCCTCGAAAACGGCGTTTGAACTGTCTTTTACCGTATATCGACACTTTTTTGTTTTTCCTGCCTACCGCCCACCAAATGAGTAAGACCGTGCTTTTCAAGGATAGACTGATAAAGCGTATTGCGGCGGCGCAGCTCGCCGTTTTCCTTTTCCAAAGTGCCAGCTTTGAGCTGACCTTTCACAGAACGATAACTGTCAAGCTCCTGTTTCATTTCTGCTATTTTGGCTTTGAGGGTGGCAATGGTTTTTTCGGCTGCTTTGAGTAGCTTATCCAACCGCCGTTCCTTTTTCTCCTGCACCACAAAAGCCTTTGCCGCTGTCACCAGCGTTTGGTAATCCTCCGCATCCAGCTTGACCTTTGAGGAAAGAGGAACAGGCTTTGCCACTATCTGCTCCACCGCCTGTATGTCCACCTGTTTTTGTTTGAGTTTGCCGAGGGATTGCTCAAGTGCTTTCACCTCTGCGGTACGCTCCTGCTTTTTGAAATCCAGCACGGTCAGGTGTTCGTTGTGGGTGTCAAGCTGCTCCCACTCGATACCATGCTGCCGCATAATCTCTGCAAGAGCTTGCTTTTCAGAATTGCGCCACTGGTTCAGTTCGGTATCGCCACGGCTGCCGCCCTCAAACCCCTGCGCCGCCAGTGCCTTTTTCAGTGACACTCTGGTGTCAAGTCCGCGCTTGCTGTCGGTAGTGAACGGTACAAAGTCAATATGTAGGTGCGGCGTTGCCTCGTCTAAATGGAGGTGCGCCGAGAACACTCGCAGATGGGGATTGCGCTGCTCAAAGCCCTTCATAAATTCATCTAAAATGACCTTTGCCTGTTCGCCCTCTGGTGTACCCACGGCGGTATCCTTTACATTGCCCATCTGAAAAATGACCTCATGGTATAACTTTTCCTGCTTGCCTGTACGGATATGCTCATAGTAGTTATCAATCTTACGGTCACTGCGTTTTTGTTTGTCATTATACCGCTGGAGAGCTGCGCCGAATAGCTCCTCATAGACCTGTTTAAGACTATCGTGGCAATAGATGATGTTGTCGGAAACCCTGCTCTTGTCAATATTCTCCGCTATGAAATCTCGATTGTTATGGGTGAGTGAGCCTTTGCCTGTCATGGCGCTGATGGTTCGTTTCAAATGCTACCTCCTTTTCCTTATTGGCAGGACACAGAGGCGTGCCACGCCTCTGTCATAGGCAGACAAGGAGAAATCACCACCGAAAGCTGGGAAAGTACCCCTTGCGGTCTAGGTATTCCTGCCGTGCCTTTTCCTGCTCTGCCGGACTGTCTGCGGTTTTATATTGCGAATACAGGTTGCGGTTAATCATGGCATCCACCTTGCTTTGCAGCAGCGTTTCTATCTCCTCTCGCTCGTCCTCCTGCCCTAAGAGGTGGTAACGAGCCAGCATGAAAAACAGTTCCTCCGTAATCTGATAATGTTTCATTTTCTATCTTTCCTATCCTTTCCGCTTGCCAAAGTTCTGTTACTCTTGTCAAGAGTAACGCAAAAGCACTTTTGACACTGCGTATCAAAAGCGCATTGCGCCCTACGGGGTAGAACGGCGGCACGATGCCGCAAGATGCGTTAAGGTTGCAAGATTGCAAGTCCCTAGTGGTCTGCAATGTTGCAACCTTAACATTAGGGCGCAAGCTCCCAAAACCATCGCTTGTCCTCCCGGCTGGAACGGACAGCAAGGTTTTTCTTTGCTTGGTCAAGCACTCGCTTGGAGATGCCTTTTTGCCGAGCTGCCGCCGCAATGTCACTCTGCGCCATCTTGCCATCAGCAAGCAGCTCTTGCAGCAACCCCTCCGCTGCGCCCAGCTTATTTTCTCTTGGGATGCCCGACAACAAATCCTCCACACTGATGTCGTAATGCCCCAGCCACGCAAAGCCTGTTTCCTTGTCCAACTCAAAGGCGATTGCCTCGCCCTCCGGGGCAAGGCTGCTCTTGTCATGTGCCACCACTCGCACCTGCGGCTGGTCTTTAATTCTGCCGACAATCAGCACACTTCTGGCAGTGGCTTGGAAGTCGATAGAGCCTAAGCCCCGATAGGTGGATTTTGAACCGCTGGACTTGTTCATGTGTCCGATTAAAACAATGGCGCTTTGGGTGCGCTCGGCTATGCCGCCCATCCGCTTTAGCACTGGGCGAATTTCGTTTGCCCTGTGCATATCCACATCCGCACCGAGATAGGCTTGTATGGGGTCTAGCACCACCAGCTTTGCGCCTGCCTCTATGATTGCAGCCTCTAACCGTTCATCACTCATGGTCAGTGGGTCGGTTGCCTCGTCTATGACAAGCACACGGTTGCAGTCTGCCCCAGCCTCTAGCAGTCTGGGCTTGATGGTGTCCTCTAGTCCATCCTCTGCGTTCTGATAAATCACATTCATGGGGCTGCGCTCCTGCTCGTCAAAGGGCAGCTTTTCCCCACGGGTGAGCAGGGCAATCACTTGCAGCATAAAGGTGGTTTTACCCTCGCCGGGGTCGCCCTGCACAATGCTGATTTTCCCGATGGGGAGGAAGGGATACCAAAGCCAGTCCACCGCTTTGGCATCCACCTCCTCCATGTTGATAAGGTTCAGTTCCTTTTGCGCCATATCAGCCCTCCTTTAAGCCGTTCCAAATTTCTGTTACCAGTCGCAGCGTTTCTAAAAATTCCTCGCTGGCATCACTTCCACGCTCCAGCCTTTTTAGCTCCTCTAAAATATCTGCCATCTGGTTGCGCAGTAGCTTGTGAACCCTCGGATTGCCCATTACCACCACATCACGGCACAGGGCACGGTTGATAAGGTAATCCTGCTTGGTAAGCCCCGAAAGTCGTACCCTTGTGTTTAAGTCCTCATTTTCCTCCGGTGACATCCGAAAGGCTACGGTCAGCCCCCTCCATCGACCTTTTTTGTCTAGTGTTTTTTCCATGTCAGTCCATCCCTTCTATATCCAGTTTGTCGGCAATTTCCGTTTGTGTGGAAGGGAACAGGTGCGCATAGCGATAGGTAATTTCTATGCTCTCATGCCCCACACGGTCAGCGATTGCCACCGCTGAAAATCCCATATCAATCAAGAGCGAGATATGCGAATGACGGCAATCATGGACTCTTATCCGCTTAACCCCTGCCACCTTTGCGCCCCTGTCCATTTCATGGTGCAGATAGCTTTTGCTGATGGGAAAAATCCGTGTGTCCTGCTGGCAATGATAAAGCGACTTTATGTATTCCTGCATTTCTGTGCAGAGAAAGCCGGGCATTTTGACAATCCGATTGCTTTTTGGTGTTTTGGGGTCTGTGATAACATCCTCCCCCAAAAGCCGCTGATAGGACTTGCTGATGGCAACCGTGCTTTTCTCAAAGTCAAAGTCCGCAGGGGTGAGGGCTAAAAGTTCTGCTTTTGTCAATATAAGTCTAAAAAAAATTTGCTTTTAATTCGCAAAAAGCACCACTGTTTTCATCCAGTGATGCTCCATGCGAACAATCTTATTCAGTTTATGCTTTTTCTTCTTTGTAGAAAATGTCATCCACCTTCCAGTTTATCTCCATACGTCCTGGTTCATAAATAAAGACTTTCTCAATAATCTTTGACAGCTGTATTTTGTCAAAATCCTGCAATGCTGCAATCTCATTTACTTCCATTTCTTTTTCTGTTGCTTCATCACATTTTTTCTTCGCTATAGCAATCTCATTCTCCAATTCTGTTATCTGCAAAGTGATTTCTGAAATACGGGAAGTCGTTTTTTCCAGTTCTTTCATATACCCTTCCTTGTCCAACACTTCTGAACGATAATCAGAATACAGTTTCATCTTTCTTGACGAGAGTCGCTTTTTTTCACTTTCCAGTGTTGCGATATTTTCTTCTTTCAAAATTGTTTTATGCCATTCACTTTTCTTTTTCTCAAGAATTTCCGAAATAAATTGTGCCATATTTTTGGCTGCATCCAGTACTGTTTCTTCCGCTTCTTTCCTGTCCATTTTACTTTCCGCACACCCACTAAGACCGCTGATATGTGCCTGCATACAGCGATACCCAGTCTCTCTGCTGGTAAAACCAAGTCTTCTTCCACAGGTCGGACAAAAGAAAATAGGGCAGGCTACTCCTCTTTTTGTAAGAACTCTTTTCTGGTTAGTAAACGCTTTCTCATTTGCTTTCCGGAATAATTCATCGGATATAATTGGTTCATGTGCATTTTCTACAACAATCCACTCCTCTTTATCATTGGAAACCAATTTATTGCTTCCTGTTCTTGCCACTCTCTTTTTATTCCAAATAATTTTTCCAAGATACACTTCATTTTTGAGCATATCTGAGATTGTTGTAACTGACCAGAGTTTCTTTTCTTTTTCGTTTTCTCTGTGCATTTTCATACCTTTTCTGCACATATACTCCCGGCATGTAAGCACATGGGTTTCGTTCAGATATTTTGCTATCTGTCCTTTTGTTTTCCCATCTGCCGCCATTGTGAATATCAGTTTTACTATTTCAGCCGCTTCTGGGTCTATAACCAGATGATGCTTATCTTCTGGATCTTTAATATATCCATATTTGGGAAAAGCCGGCATATATTCACCGTTTTTAGCATGTGTTTTCATAGCAGAACGAACTTTTCTGGACAAATCTCTGCTGTACATTGCATTCAGCATATTTTTTAACGCTACACTCATTCCTCCAGTAAAGCCAGAGGAATTGATACTGTCAAAGCCATCGTTAATTGAGATAATTCGAATACCAAGGACTGGCAGGATTTTTTCCAGATAATTCCCCACTTCCAGATAATCTCTTCCAAATCTTGAAAAGTCCTTTATAACAATACTTTTTATACGTCCTGCTTTTGCATCTTCCATCATCCTCTGAAAGCCAGGACGGTTAAAGTTTGTACCACTGTACCCATCGTCTACATATTCAACTACTGGACAGTTAGTAAATTCGTCCTGTTTTTTGATAAATTCGTTTATCAGCATTCTCTGTGCGCTGACACTGTTACTTTCGGCTTTTATACTGCCATCTACATCATTATCCTCCGACGAAAGTCTGATATAAACAGCGATACATTCTGTTACTGGCATAACTCAGCCTCCCGTTCTTTTGCATATTTTCTTAATTCTTCCAACATATCATCATACACCAAACGTACCGTAATAGAACCGCTTTCATGTATTTCGATTTTTTCTACAAAAGCATTGACCATTTCCTTTGTCAGCGTTCTCGTATTGCGGTATTTATTGATCAATGTTTCCCATTCTTCCTCTGTTTGAAAATTTTTTTCATATCCAACCTGATGCTTTAATAAAATCTCCATGTTATTCTGGATCTCTTTTTCTGTTTCCGCATCCTGCTTTGAAAATGTTTCATACTGCTCTGCATCAATAATACGGCACACATAATCCTCAAACAATCTTTCCCGGTGTACTGCCACTTTTTCCAGTTCTTTCCGGCATTTCTTGATTTCCCTGTTAAACACATCATATTTTTTAATGCTTTCCTGTCTTTGATTCAACCGCCGAATCAAATCTACATTTTCAACATATACATTGATATGTGCACGTATCACACGCAGTACATAATCATTCACTTCCAAATCAGTGATAGAATGTGGCGTACACTTCCCGTGGAGCTTATTATTTCCACAGTAAAACCTACGATGATTGCCTTTTGTTTTCCCATATAAATACATGGTTTTTCCACAGTCTGCACATACAATTTTCTGCTTGAAAAAGTTGAAGTCTCTTACATTATTGCCATTTGATTTACGAGCTTCATTAACCCGTTTTACGATATGACCAATCTTTTCCTGTACCTCATCAAAATCCTTTCTGCTCACAAGTGCCTCATGGGTATTTTTGATAATGATCCATTCTTCTTTCTGATTCATTTTCTGTCTCTGTGCTGCCCAGGAATCATTGGTAAACTGATTATGCACACTATCACCGGCATAATATTGATTCTCAAGGATTTTATGGACTGTTCCTCCACTCCATGTCCATGTCACTGACTTTTCATTTGCTTTTCCTGCTTTATCCAGCTTGTAGGCTTTCGGGCAGAGATACCCATCCGCATTTAATTTCCGGGCAATCTCTGCATAAGTCATTCCATCAATAAAATACTGAAATATCTTTTTCACCACTGGTGCTGCTACCGGATCTGGAATCAGCTGATGAGGATTATCCTTGTCTTTTTCATAACCATAAGCCATCTGACCGGAAGGAAATTCGCCATTTGCCCAGCTCGTCCGGTATGAACTTCTTATTTTCTTTGCCAAATCTCTGGAATAAAACTCATTATACACGTTTGACATGCTGATCAGCAGGCTTATGTCATCTCTGAACGAATCATAATGATCATTCACCGAAATAAAACGCACATTAAAGAATGGGAACACTCTTTCAATATAGCTTCCTGCCTCTACATAATTTCTTCCAAGTCTAGAAAGATCTTTAACAATAACACAGTCAATATTTCCCTCTTTGATGTCCTGCATCATCTCATTAAAACCATCTCTCTCAAAATTAGTTCCGGTTTTAGATATATCATAATATTCCTTTGCAACCACGATATCTTTCTGTTCTTTTACGAAATTATGAAGCAGAACCATCTGCGTTTCTATCGTATTTCTTTCTCTGTTCTTTTCACTCTCATAGGAAAGCCTTGCATAAAGGGCTGCATGTGAAACTTTTTCACACTGGTTTTCAGCTTCTGTAACCAAATTTTCTTTATTTCCAACATTCACATAATCTACTTTTCTTGATTTTCGAGCCATTTATACGACCTCCCTCTTTTGAATTTCTATTCTTCCGTCCATACCTGTGCTGACATCGCAGCCCACCGACTGTATCTGCCGTAACAGAGATTGATAACAATCATCAAAATTAAATCTGACTTCAATATGTTTTTTGTCATATACTAATATCTGGTCAATCAGTTCAACAGCAACAGTTCTTGTAAGTTCCTGTATATTCTGATGCTCGGCAAAATAATCCAGCCAATGATATTTATCACTTTTTGATTCCAGGACTTCACTGATCTGTTGATCAATACTTCGGACTGCTTCCTCGGCTTTTTTCCGTTTTTCTGTGTACCCGTCATGAAGCTCTTTATAATCTTCTTTTGAAATGATTCCTTCACGGAAATCCTCATATAGATAATCTCTTAACTCCCGGCATCGCACGGCTTCTTTTTCTTTTGCTTCTTTTCTAATTTCCAGTTCTTTTATATCCAATTCTTGAAATGGTACTTCATGGATAAAATCCATGATTTTTTTCATATCAAGGATATTTTCAATATGGATTTTTACCAGTTCCAATACTGTTTCTTCTAGTTTACCCATTGGTATTCTGTGTGCTGCACACGCTTTCGTAGCCGCATGTCTGGAACAGATATAGTAAGCGTATACCTTTCCTCCTGCCGGAACATCCCGTTTGATCATCATTGCCCCACAGTCTCCACAAACCACAAGTCCAGATAATGGATATACCTTTTCCTCGTTCGGAGAAGTCCTTGTATCTATCCCTAATAATCTCTGCACCAGTGCAAATTCTCGTTCTGATACGATAGCCTCATGGTTTTTTTCAATTCTAACCCAATCTGTCTCCGGCTTTTTCATCAATTTTTTTACTTTATGGTTTGGTGTTGTTCTTTTTCCCTGCACCAGAGTTCCAGTGTATACTTCATTTTCAAGGATTCTTTTTACCGACATGGCGCTCCATTCTGCCTGTTCGTGTGTTTTAAAATTATCCTGAATCCTTATTCCAAGACTGTGCTTGTATTCCATTGGTGAAAGAACACCCTGTTTGTTCAATGCATTGGCAATTGCTGTCTGACTCATACCTGATAATTTCATGCGGTAAATTTCTTTGACGATACCTGCCGCATATACATCTATCACCAGTTTGTTTTTATTATCTGAATCTTTCTGGTATCCATACGGTGTAAACGCTCCAATATATTCCCCATTTTTTCTCTTTACTTCCAGGTGGCTTCTTATTTTGATAGAAATGTCACGGCAATATGCATCGTTAATGAGATTCTTGAAGGGAATTACGATTTCGTCTGCCTGACTTTTCCCTTCCAGGCTGTCATAATAATCATTGACCGCAATAAACCGCACGCCAAGTGCCGGAAATAATCTTTCGATATATTTTCCGGCATCAATATACTCACGTCCAAAACGGGAAAGGTCTTTTACAACGACACAATCCACAATTCCTTTTTTGATATCTTCCAGCATCATCTGAAATGCAGGACGTTCAAAATTAGAACCGCTGTAACCGTCATCCACCCGTTCTGATACAACAACTATATCCTTTTTATCTTTTAGGAAATTTTTTATCAGATCTTTCTGATTTGAGATACTGTTGCTTTCACGCTTTCCAGCAGTAGCAACATCGCCATCTTCTTTCGATAAACGAACATAAATGGCTGCATGATAGATTTTCTTTGAATTGTTAATTTGATTCATCTTCATCCTCCTTAGTTTTACCTTTCCATCAACATTGGTAAAACCCAGAGGGTGAGTCTATTTTGTCCTGATATGAATGAGGAGTCCTGAATTCCTCGTCTCCATATTAACATAACTCTTCAGATTTTACCATCACTTTTTATACAGAAAGCAAAAGTTCCTCAAATGCATCTTCAAAAGATACTCCATTGTTTGCAAACCTTATTTTCACTTTTACATTTCCTATACAGACAAGATAGGGATTTCCCACCTGTCTGAGATATTGAGCTATTCTTTTTTCCTTCGTCTGATTCCGGTCAATCCTTATTTTTCGGATATCCTTCAATTCCTTCAGATCCACATCATCAAAATCCGTTTCCAGATAGTTTCTATATTCTTCCGCAGTCATGCCCTTCTCCTTCCATTCCCATCTGAATCCGTACTGCTTTCAGTACCCGATCCAGGCTCCACTTGTTCACTCTTCCGCATTTCTCAATAATACATTTCGTAGAAATGCTCATAACCTGTTCAGCCAGTGCCAAACTTCCTTTTCGGATTCCCGTCATATCATATTTACTGATAAATACATGTGTTGGCAAATACCGTTTCTTATATATTCTTGATGTCAGCGGAACTACCGTTATGACTGAACTGTATGTATTGGCTTTATTATTGCTCACTACGATCACCGGTCTTACACCACTCTGAACAGATGTTGTAGGAAACATACCGAGATCTGCCCATAAAATATCTCCTCTGCGGATTGTCATTTGTCCTCTCTCCAATCTATTATTTTTATTTGTAAAGCATCCATAGCGCTATATTGGCTCCACAGGAATACGGCAGAGTTTCTTTCCTATAAGGAAAGCTCTGCCGCATAACCTCTATAGCCAATTTGATTATTAAACAGTGCTCGCTCGATTCTATTTATCCTCGATACCCCGAATCATTACTCCCGCATATGCAGGAAGGGAATAATAACCTGCCCGGATGCACGCTCCGGACCACAACCCGGAAACTCTCGTTTCTAGGCTCCAGCAGTTCATAGGTTTACCAGTTACAGACTTCTCAGGGTCTGCAAGTGTATCGCATCTCATACATGTCATCGCATCACCAGCCTGCCAGCTGGCTTCGGTCAGTGCTTTTTCGCAGCATTACGGACTGAACTAAAATCTTTGTTTTGTCTTATAATCCTATAGCGGCATCTTCCTCGTGCTCACTGTATGAAATGTCACATCAGTTATTATTGAATATTCAGTTATCATGGTTCATTTTAGGAAGTCCTTTAACTTCCTCTAATTACTAAAGTCAAATGACTTTGGCAGATGCAAAAGATTTTGAAAAATTTTTAAAAAAATTTATTCATATACATTTCACGCATCTTATTAAGAGTGGATTTCAGCTTGTATGACAGCATCTGTCTGGAAATCCCCATAATCTCCGCCATCTGTGTCTGTGTCTTGTTTTCAAAAAAAATGCCATAAATAATCATGCGTTCCTCTGAGTTCAGCTGATTGATCACTTTGTGAATATCCTGCTGTTCCATTTTTGTCAGTACACAGTGCTCCACATCACAGTTCAGATCTGGAAAATCCTCAATCATGAAGCCTTCTCCATCAATGGACTGACTGCTGTAAGGTACCTCCCGCAGCATCTTATCCACGACCTCACCCAGTTCGTTCTTAATCTCAACTTTTTTTGCCTTACTGCTTCTGTAAAAATTGTTCATCGCATACGCAACTTCTTTTGTAACCTCGATCATTTCTCCATCAATATTTGCGTAATACTTTCCTTCATAAAAATATGGATGTTCAATATACATGTCCGTTCCTCCTGAATTTGAAATCTTGTTGCTCGTTTCAAATCCAGAAGGCGGACCTCTGTTTATAATCATGCCTGCTCCGCCTTTATCCTGCCGGGACATACCCGCAGTTATTGGCTGAGAAATTCAGGCACGAAAAAAAGCCCCAGTAGTTTTTTCTTAACTACTGAGGCTTTCGTCTCTTTCTTGTATTCAGTTATCTATGCCTTCTTTCATCAGCATAATCATTGTATCAGGATAAAGTTCACAAAGTATCCGCAATACGTTCCCATAAGTTCATGTCATTATTAGAATCGTACATATTTCAGTGTAAAAAGTTCAGTATTCAGCTTCAAGAATAAATATGGCTTTTAGATAGTATTCTCCGGAAGAATGAAGTCTTTCTTTTGCAGCCGCCTCAGCCACACCGCTGGACATTATTTCACATGAACAGATGCAATGTCTACATAGCTGGCATCTGTGTAGAAGTCATAACCAGTTATCTTATCAGTATTCCACAGAGCCAGATCGTGAGTGCCGATTACAGGCACCAGAAGATTCTGATCTGCAATACCATTCAGAATCATTCCATAGATTTCCTGCACACGCTGAGAATCAGAAGTGGAGTCCAATTCTGCGAAAATTTCAGGATTCTCAAAGAAAGCAGAGAACTGGCAGAGGATCGGATCACCCATAGCGCCAGGAGCCATATTACTCATATCCGTTGCAGGGTCAAAGGAACCGCCAGCAGTATTGTAGAAGGTCAGATCATATTCGCCAGCCATCAAGGCTCCATACCAGGTGTTCATGTCTACTGCATCAATAGTAACATCGAAGCCGAGTTCTTTAAGAGAAGCTGCAATAGAAAGAACTGCATTGTCAACACTTGCAAGGCTCTGAGAATAGTTGAAATGAATGGCGAGAGAAGTTCCGTCCTTCTCCAGGATACCATCATCATTGGTATCCTCATAGCCGGCTTCCTTCATGAGCTGCTTTGCCTTTTCCATGTCAGTAGGATAGGTCTTAACCTCCACACCGCAGTTGGGCTTTTCATTCGTAAAGAGGGTTTCGGCAGCGGTCTCCAGGCCATCGAAAACAGAGGTTTCCAACTCCTGCTGATTAACAGCGTAGGATACTGCTTCCCTTACAAGAGGATCATTAAAGGGAGCCTTATTCAGGTTCATACCCAGATAACGGGTTTGGTTGGTGCTGTCATCCATGGCATGACCGAAAGCGGTATCCTGGGAAATCTCCGTGTATCCTTCTGCGCTAAGTCTGCTGGAGCCGAGAATTGCATCGATTTCACCGTTGCGCAGAGCAAGAATTTTTGCAGCATTATCAGGAATCACTTTAACCTTGAACTCATCCACTTCAGGAGCTTCGTCCCAGTAGTAGGGATTGCGGATAAAGGTATAAGTGTCCCCCTCAACCCGGTCAAACATATAGGGACCAGTACCCATAGTTGCACTCACGCAATTCTCGTAAGCCTTTTCTACGCCACCTTCAAAGGCTGCGGGATTCACAATACCAAGAGGCAGCGCCATGGTCAGATTGTCAAGAGCAGCGTAATAAGGGGTCTTCAAAGTCATTACAAAGGTTTTTTCATCCGGGGTTTCCAGCTTGTCAAACAAAGTAGTAAGCTTACCGAAGGCACCATTCTGGGGACCCAGATGGGTTACTACTGCTTCAAGGGTCATCTTTACTGCCTCGGAAGTCAGAGGAGTACCGTCAGAAAATTTGACACCATCACGCAGATGGAAGGTGTAAGTCTTGCCGTCATCACTGATTTCCCAGGTTTCAGCCAACTCGCCCTGGATCTTCCCGTTATCATCATAGCTTACCAGAGTGTTGTAAAAATTACGACTCCAGAATCCGGCACCATAAGTGCTGGATACCATAGGCGTGATAACAGGATAGAAGCCTACGGAAAAGTCCCAATTCTCGGTGACAGTGATTGATACCGGCTCTGCATCGGTCTTTGTGGTGGATTGCTCCGGATTCTCGTCAGGGTTTGTGCCGCAAGCTGCCATAGCAAGGCACATCACAAGTGCGAGTCCGAAAGCTAAAAGTTTTTTCAGTTTCATGTGCAAAATCTCCTTTATTTGTTTTTATATCATGCTTTTCAGCAGGGTATACATATTTATTGAATGGTTTGGCCCAGATATGGAGCAATAGAATGCAGCAGAAGCTTTGTATACGGATGTGTAAAGCAGTCTGTTGAACCGTGAAATGTACGATCTTCGATAATCTTACCGCAACGCATCACCATCACACGGTCTGCAAGATATAGCGCAATATCCAGGTCATGGGTAATGAAAAAGCAAGTCATTTTTCGCTCCTGATGGAGTCGCTTCAGCAAATCAAGAATATGTTTACGAACCAGGACATCCAGCCCACTGACTGCTTCATCAAAAATCAATACATCCGGTTGAGCAGCCAACGCTCTTGCAATACATACACGTTTTTGTTGTCCGCCGGACAGCTCATGAGCTTTTCGCAGCTTGATCTCTTCGGGAAGCTCCATCATGGTAAGAAGATCATTGATTTCTCGTTCTTCTTTCTTTTTGGTGAGTTTTCTGAAATTGCGAATTGGCTCTGCAATGATTTGGTATACCGTAAAGCGAGGGTCCATTGCTCCCTTGCCATCCTGAAGAATCAGCTGTATTTTAGATCGCAGTACCTGCTTTTGTTTGCCCCGGCAGAGGGCAATGTTTTTTCCCTCAAACAGTACCTCTCCAGAAGATGGGGCCAGCAGACCGCACATAAGCTGAGCCAAAGTGCTTTTCCCAGATCCGCTTTCTCCTACCAAAGCGCAAAATGAACCATCCTGAATAGTAAAATCTACATGATCAACGGCCAGAAGCTCGTTTCTTGTGCCTTGTTCGTGAAATTCTTTTGATAGGTTGTTGACTTTAATCATGATTCCGCCCCTTTCGTGAAAACGCAGGAAAGGGAGTAAGCTTCAATCAGTGACCTTGTATAAGGTTCTGTGGTGTGGTCGAAGACAGATTGAACTTCACCGGATTCTATAATTTTTCCCTCTTTCATCACCAACATGCTTCCACCTAATTGAAGAGCTGTTGCGAAATCATGAGTTACCATAAGAATCCCAACTCCATTTGCTTTCATCTGCGAAAATAAATCTATGATTCCATTTCTGTGAATCACATCCAAAGCAGTCGTCGGCTCATCGGCAAGCACAAATTTTGCATCAAGCATCATAGCCATTGCGATAATGACACGCTGCAACATTCCCCCGGAAAGCATATGGGGGTATGCTCTGTATACCCTGTCAGGGTCATCTAACCCTACATCATGCAGAAACTGCAGAATATAGTTGTAACGCTGCTGGCGGGATTTGTCCGAATGAAGCCGCAGAGTTTCATCCATCTGTCTACCAATACGCATAGAAGGGTCTAATGCAGTCATTGGATTTTGCGGGATATAAACAATCTGGTTTCCGTATATTCCTCGTCTCTGCTTTTCTGATGAATTCAAAAGATCCGTTTCGCCGAAGAAAACGGAACCCGACACCTCAAATTTTTTAGGGTCCAATAAGTTTAGCACCGCACTACAGGTCATTGTTTTGCCGCTGCCTGATTGACCTAACAAGATTAAAGACTCTCCTTCTTTTATTGCAAAGGATATTTCAGAAACAAAGTTATCGGTGCCTGACCGAAGTTTAATGCTTAAATAATCGATTATAAGTGATGACATCATATGTTGTCCTCCTCTGGCGTCAGAATATCACGGAGTGCTTCTCCAAACAAATTGAAGCCTGCTGCCGTTACGAAGATGCACAAGCCTGGATAGATCAGCAATTCCGGATGAGAGTAAAGCGCTGTCCTGGCATCATTTAACATGGCACCCCATTCCGGTGTGCCGGAGGGAAGGCCAAGTCCGAGAAAAGCAAAGCTGGAAACCATAATGATGGAAGAAGCGACACCAGTGGAAACATACACAAGAAACTGTGGCAGAATGTTAGGGATCAGATGTCTGAAGACCAGCTTTCCTGTATTGCACCCAGAAATCCGAGCTGCCAAGATATAATCTTTTCCCATTTCTTGAACGGAATAAGATCTGACAACACGAACAAACCAAGCCCAGGTCGCTATCACAACAGAAACAGCAATATTCTGGAGTCCATTTCCCAGAACACCTATGACGGCAATGGCGATGATAAGAGAAGGAAAAGCAATAAACACATCACAGAGTATAGTAATGAAATGGTCTGCTTTTTCTCCAGCGCAGGCACTAAAAGTACCGACAATCAGACCAATCACAGACAAAATCAACAGCACAGGTAAACTGATCCCGATGGAGTATCTGGCTCCATACAGCAGCCTTGATAAGGTACACCTGCCCAGTTGATCTGTTCCAAGAGGGTATTCTGCGTCAGGCTGTGCATACTTTTGCGATAAATTCACCAATTCAGGGTCGTGAGGCGAAAAAGCAGGTGCTGCAATCGCAATCACAATCACAATAGCAATCAGGCACAGACCGATGATTGCCTGC
Source organism: Eubacteriaceae bacterium (assembly GCA_902362805.1). Lineage (GTDB taxonomy): Bacteria > Bacillota > Clostridia > Peptostreptococcales > Anaerovoracaceae > Senimuribacter. Next base: position 63,547 of record CABIXY010000004.1, read on the forward strand.
GGCCTTTTGAGTAGCTTATGTATCATTTTCTTCCCTCCCCATCCATGGACAAAGCAGACGGTTGATTATGTCTGCCATGAAATTTGCGACAACAAAAATTGCTGCAATGACGACTATACAGGTAGAAACTGAAATCGTATCTGCTGCAACCACACTGTCCACCAGATAAGTTCCGATTCCCTTGATTGAAAAAACACTTTCGACTACAGCCCCTCCGGCAATTAGAAAGCCGAATTGCTGAAAGAAAATTGTAACAACAGGCGGTAGGGCATTTCGTAGAATGTGGCATACCAGAATCCTGTTGGCAGATAATCCACGGGCTTTTGCAAACCGAACATAATCAGAAGATAATTCAGCCAGAAGAGAGGAACGCATAATTCGGATGAGCGAACACGAACTAGGAACTGCCAGAGCAAATGAAGGTAGCAAAAAGCCTTTCCAACCTGGACTTGGTAATACACTGAACCATTTCAGATGAACCGCAAAGAACAGGAGAAGAAGGAATCCCAGCCAGAAAGTTGGCACACAAATACCGCAGATAGTAATGCCTCTGGTAACCTGATCGAAAAGGCGGTTCCGCTTTCTGGCGCAGAGCAAACTGATAGGAACGGTGAGTACGATAATCCATAGAATGGCCATCCCTACAAGAGATGTGGTCGTAGCCAGATACTTGTGCAGATCCTTTACAATCGGTTGATGAGTGGTCAAAGAAGTCCCAAGTTCTCCTGTAAACATTCCGGAAAGCCACTGAATATATCGCACAGGGAGAGGTTGATCCAATCCCATTTCCACCCGAATCATCTCAATCTGTTCCGGCGTAGGATTGGATACGCCTCGGTGTGCAATAATTTCTGCAGGATCTTTTCCGGACCAAGCAATCAACAAAAAACTCAGGACGCTGACTCCTACCAGCACAATGAGGAAGCTAATGATCCTTTTTCCAATATATTTCTTCAAATAATGCACCTCCTCACGCTGGCAATCAGTTATACATAGTTAACCAAATGTCTTTAAGTTACCCTTCAGTGCGGCCTGCATCTGAAAGGTAACCTGCTTAGTAGTTAAATTTCTCTGCCAGATTGGACTTTTCAATCATCTTTCTATATGTGGGCGACTGTTTCAGCAGATGAGCATGCTTTCCGCAGGCTTCTACCGTACCTGCTTTCATAACGACGATCTTATCTGCATTTTCAATAGACTTTAGTCTGTGTGAAATAACAATCACGGTCTTGCCTTGAATCAAATGATTTAATCCAGTCTGTATCTGGACTTCTGTTTCCACATCTAACGATGCGGCAATCTCATCCAAAATGATAATCGGGGCATCCTTCAGGATTGCCCTGGCAATAGACAGCCGCTGACGTTCTCCTCCGGAGAGTTTGGCTCCATTTTCCCCGATTATTGTCTGGTAAGTGTCTGGCAGACGGTTGACAAACTCATTACATCCGGCCAGTTTTGAAGCTCGTATCACTTCTTCGTCAGAAGCATCCAGCCGTCCGAGGCGAATATTTTCCATAATAGAAGTATTGAATAGAATGACTTCCTGAAAAACAATGGAAACATACTTGAACAAGCTGTCAGTGTGAATTTCTCGTATGTCAGTTCCTCCAATTTGAACGGTACCGGAATCTGCATCATATAGTCTGCTGATGAGCTTAAGCATTGTTGTTTTTCCGCAACCACTGGGACCGACCAATGCGGTTACCTGTCCTTGCTCCGCTGTAAAGGATGCATGGCGAATCACCTGGGTGTCTTTCTGGTAGGAAAAACAAACGTCCTTTATTTCTACATTGAAATCTGAAAGGACTTCTTTTTCTCCACCCTGAAGTTCATGATTCTTGATTTCACCAATCCGTGCGATCCTTGCATCCAAATAAAAGATTTCAGTCAGATAGAGCAAAACACCACCCATGGCCCCGCTGAGTTTTGCTGCCATAATAATATAGCCCAGAAGAATCAGGACACTTACCTGACCGGAGGCAAGCATCGAAAGGCCAACAGTCGCCGTGATTCCAATAGGAAGAATAGATAAAGTCTGGCCGATTGTAACAGGAATCGTCTGGGTGATCTGAGCTTTCCACTGAAGATTTTCTGACTCATCCAACTGCTGGTCCATTTGAGCTTCTACCTTTTCTTTCAAGCCATAGCTTTTAATTTCCTGATTTAGTTCAATTGCATTTTGAAAGCTTTCGGAAATATCTCTCAATTTATCATAATGTTTATTTACATCTCTGACCTGCAGTTTCTTTGTCAGGAAAAGAACCGAAGCAGAAGCAAGAACGGGAAGCAATACACAGAGCCCTAATTTCCAATTCATGATTAGAAGTGCTGCGCTGATAACCAAAAAGTAAATTGAAAACCCAATGAAATTAGCCACTGCGTTCGCAAAAGCATGCTCAATCGAAGCCACATCTGCCATGATTGTCTGAGCAAGGTCAGACAAATTGTGCTTTGAAAAATAGGATAGGGGCAGCTTGGAAAGCTGTTCCGCCAGATCAATTCTTAAATTCGCAGATTCTTGGTAGGTTTCATCATAGGTCGTTTTATAGTTATAGTTAATAACTAAGTACATCAGCAGGGTCGCTACCATCATAAACAGGAGATATGCCACCGGTTTCCCGGTGTTTCCATTCAGCAGCCTGTCTGCAAACACAAAAACACAGATCATCGGCGGTACAAAAGAAACATAATAGAGAAAGAATGACCAGATTGATTTTGCAAGGCCTTTCACACCCGAATCACTAAGCTGGAAAAATTTTTTTAGATATGTCTTCATCACGCCAACCTCCACTGATTTGCCTTGTAGTATACATCCTGAAAATCCTTATAACGCCCATTGTAGGCCATCAGCTCATTGTGGGTTCCTTGTTCCACAACTTTTCCATTCTGGACAAACAGGATCTGGTCTACATTCTGAATAGAGGACAGCCTGTGTGCAATCATGATAACTGTTTTGCCCCTCATCAGTTTTTGGAAAGCCTGCTGCAACTCGTATTCATTTTCCGGATCTGCAGCTGCAGAAGCCTCATCCATAATGACGATATTCGCATTCTTTAAAATAGCCCTTGCAATAGCAATCCTCTGCACCTCACCACCGGAAAGGTATACGCCCTTTGCCCCTATGACAGTCATCTCCCTTTGGGGAAATTTGTCAAGGATAGATGTGCAGTTCGCTGCGTTAAGTGCATCCATAATCTGCTGCCGTGTTGCCTGAGGATTTCCGATTCGGACATTTTCGTAAATTGAGGTCTTCAGTAATTGACTGTGCTGGAAGACAAATGCTATGTTTTGAATGAGAGCTTTTTCAGAATAACTCTGAATGTTCTTTCCACCAATCAGAATCTCGCCGCCATCAACAGGATAAAATCCTGAAATCAGCTTTGCAATGGTAGATTTGCCTCCGCCGGAAGACCCGATAAGCGCATAAGTTCTATTCTGATGCAGTGTCAGGTTAAAATTCTTCAGCACGAAGGTGTCATCATATTTAAAGTCAACATGACGAAATTCGATATCGAAATTTGGGAAGTTCTCTTCGCTTCCATGCGGAATCTTTGCCTGATCCATTGAAGCAGTCAGCTCATCAAGCTGATTCAGCGTATTTTGTGCGCCAAAGTTATCCTGCCCCGTAAACATAATCGATGTGAAAGAAGTAAATACAGCTCCGGAGAATACAGCAAAAAAAACAATCTTTGCCAGGATCAGCATGGCAGGTTCTCCATAGCTGATGAGTATAACTGCGGCTGGTACGGCAAAAGCATAAAACACGTTGAACAGAACCTGGAATCCAACATAGGGATTCTTACAACTGAGGCTATACTGATAAACGTACTGTTTGTACTCCTTGATCGAGTCAATCAGAGTTTTGTAATACTGTACAGTTACACCGAAGATTTTTATGATCTGCATTCCTCTGACATATTCTACTGTTGCTGCACTCATCTTTTGAAGTGCCGCTGAATAGCCAGACAGAAATTCAGTACCATCGGACATTTTACGATACTGAAGAACACCAATCACAGTTGTAAGGGTCAAGAGAATACCAAGGCGGTAGTCAATTGCAAACATCAACACAAACATTAACACTGGTGTCATAACAGCAGTGATATTGTCTGGAATCAAATGGGCCACTGTTTTGTGTGTTTCTGCAGCGTTATCATCAATAATTTTTCGAATCTCTCCAGAGCTGTTATGGTCAAAAAAGGAAGAAGATGCATCCAACAATTTATGAAGCCCATTTTTTCTTAAGTTTGTTTCAAGACGGAAGCCTAAATAGTGGGAACACGTTGCCGATGCAATGTTGAGAACGCCTCGTAAAATCATAAGTACGACTACAATAATTGCATCATACATGGCCTTCTCATATGTAGGAATAACCAGAATAGACACAATGGCTTGCCAAAGAAACCAATATGCTCCCATATAGGAGCAGACGGCAGCGGCAGATAGCGCCATAGAAGAATATGCCCAATTTTTTTTATCTGGGACATATTGAAATAGTTTTTTATATAAACTGCGCATTGACTTCAAATCTACATCTCCTTTTTGCTTAAAAAACGGTTTGACATGCATCACATCTTTCATTATAATTAGTTCTAGCTAACTGTAAAGAACAAAACAGATATAAAGTCTAATCAAGGTACTAATAAATCTAACCGAGGTATCTTTTGGAGGAGCCAATGATAGAAGTTAAACGAGATGATTTCTTTATTGAATCAATAAAGAATCCAATAGAGTACGGAACATATTATAAGATCAACCCAAAATATGGAACCGGATTTCAATGGACGAATGAGGTTCACTACGATTTCATCATCACAGTGACAGATATTCGATTTAACCAGGAAACCATGGTCGGAGAACATATTGGGTCTGGATATGTACTTGCTCTCTATATTAGTGGCGCAGGAGATGAATTCTATCCGTATCAAATTGTTTCTCCGAATACATTACGCTGCTATGAACCATCTGAAAAGTACAAAGCTATTTATCATCCTCAGATTCCATTAAGATGTATTACTGTGCAGTTTGACCAGGAATTTATTGATCAGTATCTCCAGGAAATTTCCGGTGATCTTGAGGTGAACTTTTCTGATTTTTTCAAAGAAAAAGGAAAATTCTATTTACCAAATGTCAATCGTGCTATGCAAAGCCTATATGAGTATCTGCTTTCCATGAAAGCGTCCAGAATTACAGTAGAAGCAAAAATATATGAAATCATCTCTTTTCTTGCTTCTTATTTGAAAGAAAACAGACTAAATGAAGAGAATGGCCAATCCATTAGCAAAACAGATTTGCAGGCATTAGATGAACTAACGCATTACATGGACGAACATTACAGTTTTAATATTACGTTACAAACGCTTTCCACCATTGCATGTATGAGTGAAAGCAAGATGAAAAAGCTATTTAAGTCAGTTTATAATATGTCCATTACTGAATACATTCAGCGGAAAAGGATCTCTGTAGCCGAGCACATGCTTATTCAAACTGACCTCACCATTGCGGAAATTTCAAAAATTGTTGGATACTCCAACCCCAGTAGATTGATTGAAATATTCAAAAGGTATTATGGATTTACCCCATCAAAATACAGAGGATAAAAGTGTTATACTAATTTCGATTTTCTTAACACTCTGCAAACCACAAGCGCCTATATACACTGCTTGCGCACATAGGCATTTGTCTTGATTATCGGCACCACCAATCATCACAAAATATCCCAATAAAAAACCCCTGTTGCTCACGCACCAGGGTTTTGATTTATCCATCCATATTTAACACATGATTAAGCTTCTATTCAACTTCTGAAAACTGATCTTTTCCAACATTACATAATGGGCATTCAAAATCTTCCGGAACATCCTCCCACTTTGTTCCTGGTGCAATACCACCTTCAGGATAACCTTCCTCTTCATCATATTCCCATCCGCAAACATCACATACGTATTTCATTCGTTGTTCCTCCTTGTAAATATATTAATACACAGCCTATATTGCTGTTATATTTGTGTTCCTGAACACGAATCCATTTGTTATTCTTATTTCAAATTCATTCAAAAACATTGGCAAAAGGGAGGACATCACATGGAAATACGGGTTCTAAACTATTTTCTTGCAGTTGCAAGAGAACAAAGTATCATTCGTGCAGCGAAATCTCTGCACTTATCTCAGCCGATACTTTCTACACAGATTCGTAACATGGAAAAAGAACTTGGGAAGCAGCTTTTAATTCGTGGTACGAAAGGCTCACGAAAAGTCACCTTAACAGAAGAGGACATGATTCTCAAAAAACGTGCAGAAGAAATTTTGAATCTTGTTGATAAAACAGAAAAGGAAATCACGCTCTCTGATCACGTGATTGCAGGAGATGTATATATCGGAGCCGGTGAAACAGATGCCGTCAGACTTCTCGCAAAGGCTGCCAAAGAAATTCAAAGCAGATATCCCGGCATTCATTATCACATTTCCAGCGGAAATGTAGAATTTATTTTAGAACAATTAGACAAAGGGCTGATAGATTTCGGATTAGTATTTGGGCATGTGGATTTTGACAAATATAATGCCATCAAAATTCCTGTCAAAGATACCTGGGGAGTGTTAATGCGCAAAGATTCAGAGCTTGCCCATCAGAATACCATTACTCCGGAAGATTTGCGGAATAAGCCCCTCATTATCTCCCATCAGAAAAACCAGAGTGGAGAATTTAGTTCCTGGCTAAATTGTAACATAGACCAGCTAAATATCGTAGCTACCTATAATTTATTGTTTAACGCTTCACTTCTCGTAGATGAGGGACTGGGGTATGCGATTGGGCTTGATAAAATAATCAATATGGGCGAAAACAGCAATCTGTGTTTTCGCCCTCTGGCGCCAGTCGTTGAAGCTGAACTATCAATCATCTGGAAAAAATATCAGGTTTTCTCAAAGCCGGCTGAACAGTTTATGATAAAGATTAAAGAACTCCAATAAACAATGCGATTGATGAGTTTCACAGCTCCAATCTTGAACAGGAATTCCTTAAACAGGAGAAGTCCTGCATCGAAGGATAAATTGCCTCCATCAAAATTTATTTTCAAGTACTTGTTGCTTTCTAACGCGGTGTCGTTTAAACTATACATAAGGATTTCTCCTTTGTTTTTATTTTGATTAGACACCTTAATTTTAACAAATTTGAAGTCCTTTTTCTATGTGATTTTTCTTCACTTGTTAGATGAAAGCAAAAAGTACCAAAAACATAGTAACTATACGGCGTGAAGCACCGTCAACAATTATTGGATGAATAATTCAGGTTTATATACTATGTTCGTAAAGGAGATAACTGTTATGAACTTCGAAAATTATTTTCCACTATGGAATGACTTAAACATAGCACAGAAAAAACTAATTTCAGACAATTTAATCACACAGAATGTAAAAAAAGGAACGATCATTCACAATGGAAACCTGGACTGTACTGGGTTATTACTGGTTAAATCCGGGCAGCTTCGGACCTACATACTTTCAAATGAAGGACGAGAGATTACACTTTACCGTCTGTTCGATATGGATATGTGTCTTTTATCCGCCTCATGTATCATACGATCCATTCAATTTGAAGTAACCATTGAAGCAGAAAAAGATACTGACCTTTGGATCATCCCTGCTGAAATCTATAAGGGCATCATGAAAGAATCCGCTCCTGTCGCAAACTATACCAATGAGTTAATGGCTACCCGTTTTTCTGATGTCATGTGGCTGATTGAACAGATTATGTGGAAGAGTTTGGATAAGCGTGTTGCTTCATTTCTTTTAGAAGAAACATCCATTGAAGGAACAAATGAACTGAAAATCACTCACGAAACTATCGCAAACCATCTTGGTTCCCACAGGGAAGTTATCACTCGAATGCTTCGATACTTTCAAGGCGAAGGACTCGTCAGACTCTCTCGCGGCAAAATAACAATCCTTGATTCGAAAAGACTGGAAACACTACAAAGATCATAAAACGTTTTTTTCTCTAAAGAATCCTCCATTTATCAGAATTATGAAAGTCATTCTAATAAATGGGGGATCTTTTTATACTACAATCAAACTATAAAAATATTTTATTTATTTCTAATAATCCATACCACATGCATATGATCTTTCAATCAGTGCATGGTCATTAGCCACTGCATCATAAAAGCGGAATCCACCTGAAAAGTTGTATGTTTCATATCCATTTCCTTCCAAAATACGGCTTGCAATATAACTGCGTAGCCCACTCTGGCATATCAGGTAAACAGGCTTTCCCTTCTCAATTTCATTGATACGTTCCCTTAGTTCATCTACAGGAATGTTTTTGAATCCATCCATATGCCCCCTGTTAAATTCACCTACAGTTCTCACATCCAGCAACACAACACTTTTATCTCTAGAAATCTTATCCATATCTTCCAGATGCCATTGTTTTAAGGTACCTTTTGCTATATTGTCTATCATGAATCCTGCCATATTTACAGGATCTTTGGCAGAGGAATAAGGCGGTGCATATGCGAGATCCAAATCCTTCAGCTGGGTTGCCTTCAGCCCTGCATGAATTGCTGTTGCCAGCACATCAATACGTTTATCAACTCCTTCATATCCAATAATCTGAGCGCCAAGCAAACGATAGGTCTCTTTTTCAAAAACCACCTTCATGGTCATCACTTTTCCACCAGGATAGTAACCGGCATGACTCATAGGAGAAAGAATTACTGTATCTACCTCTAATCCTGACTTTTTGGCATTGGTTTCATTGATACCTGTAGTAGCTGCTGTCATATCAAATACTTTGATAACGGAGCTTCCCTGACTGCCCAGGTAACGACTATCACCGCCACAAATATTATCAGCGATGATTCTGCCCTGTTTATTGGCTGGTCCTGCCAAAGAAATCAGCGCATCATTACCCGTAACATAATGTTTTACCTGAACTGCATCACCTGCAGCATAAATATCCGGTACAGAGGTTTCCATTCTGTCATTCACTACAATACTTTCCTTGATGCCAAGTTCCAGGCCGGCTTCTTTTGCTAATACTGTGTCTGGTGTGACTCCGATTGCCAGAACTACCATATCAGCCTGAAGGGATGGATTATCTTTCAACAGGACCTCCACTCCGTTGTCTTTTTCTTTAAATCCTTCTACTGTATAGCCCAGTACCAGTTTTATCCCATGCTTTCTCATTTCATTATGGATCATGGATGCCATATCCAGGTCAAAAGGGTTCATCAGCTGCTTAGGCCTCTGGACAATCGTAACATCCATGCCAAGCCCCCTCAAATTTTCAGCCAGTTCCAGACCAATAAAACCGCCCCCTGCCAATACAGCCGATTTTGGATGATTCTTATTTATATATTCCTTTATCCGAAAAGTGTCTTCTACAGTACGAAGTGTAAAAAGTTTATCAATACCTACTCCGGGAAGTCTCGGCTGTGTTGGCTTTGCACCTGGAGAGAGGATCAGCTTATCATAGTTTTCTTCAAATATCTCACCATTCTCTAAATTTTTCACTGAAACCGTTTTACGTTCCGGATGTATGGAGATAACTTCATGATGAATTTTCATGTTAATACGGAAGCGTTTAAAAAAACTCTCTGGTGTCTGTAGTGTAAGTTCTTCCGGGTCTGTGATCACGTCTCCAATATAATATGGAAGTCCACAATTTGCATAGGATATGTATCCGGATCTTTCAAACACAGTAATTTCAGCATGTTCATTCAGTCTGCGTATTCTTGCTGCAGCTGTAGCTCCTCCGGCTACACCTCCTACAATTATTACCTTCATCTTATTTTTCCACCTTTCCTGAGTAAGCTACAATGCCACCGATATTATTTACTTTAGAATATCCCATTCGTTGCAGTATCCCAGTTGCCTGGCGGCTTCGTGAACCGGAATAACAGTATACAAACAGTGGAATATCCTTATTCTTCGCTACAGAAGCAATATTGTCAAGTTGCTGCAACGGCACATTTTTACTTTCTGGTATATGTCCTTCCTGATATTCCTGCGGTGTACGTACATCCAGCAGAACTGCATCATCAGTCCTTTTATATTCTTCTATGCCTTGATTAATATTCGACTGTTTAAAGAGATCGAAAAATCCCATTAGCACACCCCCCTAAAGCATTTCTAAAATCGCATTCTTAGGTCTCGCACCTGAAACCTGCTGTACAATCTTCCCATTCTTCATAACCACTAAAGTTGGAATGCTCATAATACTGAACTTATTTGCCAGTTCAGGCTCTTCATCTACATTAATCTTTCCAACTTTAATATCTCTACGCTCACTTGCAATCTCCTCTACAATAGGTACTACCATACGGCAAGGCGCACACCAAGATGCCCAAAAATCTAAAAGAACGGGTTTATCGGAATTCAGTACTTCGTTCTGAAAATTATTTTTATTGATATTAATAGCAGACATTTTACAGTCCTCCTTATCTTTTTCTTTTTGTAGATTTATTATAGTCTTAATTTCATTTATTTTCCGTGATTACATCACCATACCTCATTAACTTAACTTCTTGCCATACCATCTACACTTAATATAACACCTGTAATGTAACTCGCCTCATCTGAAGCAAGAAACACAAACGCATTGGCAATATCTTCTGGCTGTCCAAGACGACGCAATGGAATTCTTTCAATCATAGGTTCGATAACTTCCTTTGGCACGGCCTTCATCATATCAGTTTCTGTAATTCCAGGTGCAACAGCATTAACACGAATACCTTTAGGTCCTAGTTCTCTTGCTAATGATACAGTCAATCCGTTTACTGCAAACTTCGATGCCGGATAAGCAAACCCACTTGGCTGTCCCGAAATACTCACCATGGAAGAAGTTGAGAGAATGACCCCCTTGCCTCTTGCCACCATACATTCTGCTGCTACACGAGTAGTATTAAATACTCCTTTTACATTTAGATCCATGACTTTATCAAAAGTCTCCTCTGTATAATCCATAAATGAGGTGTTTTCTGAAATCCCTGCATTATTTACCAGTATGTCGACACATCCATATTTTTCAGTTGCCTCTTTAAAAGCCTTTCTGACAGACTCCATGCTTGCTAGATTTGGACTAATTCCAGCAACTATTGCATTGGGATATTTTTCTTTTAATTTATCTACAGCAACATCTGCCGATTCCTGTGAACTTGCTGCCAACACAACTGAAGCACCTTCCTTCAAGAATTTATCAGCTGTAGCAAATCCTATACCACGGCTTCCACCAGTAATGATTGCAACTTTATCTTTTAATCTCATTTAGACTACCTCCTTACTTTGTTTGTAGTTACATTATAAGCAAAAGGTAAACCATTTTCTGTGATATCATCACAAACTATCGCAATAAAAAACCCTGTTGCTCACACGCACCAGGGTTTTTGTTTATCTATCCGTATTTAAATAATCAGAATTTTATTCAACTTCTGAAAACTGATCTTTTCCAACATTACATAATGGGCATTCAAAATCTTCTGGAACGTCCTCCCACTTTGTTCCTGGTGCAATACCACCTTCAGGATAACCTTCCTCTTCATCATATTCCCATCCGCAAACGTCACATACATATTTCATTAGTTTGTTCCTCCTTATAAATATATTAATACACAGCATATATTACTGTTGTATTTGTGTTGTTCTGTAACCTTAATATGTATAAATGCTTTTAGCATTTCCATAATCCATGCAGGTTACAATATGCATATACCTCTTCTACCTGTTCACCATCGCAAAGACAAAGATCTGCTACCGGCTCCTGCCCTGGATTTAACTGTTTTCTGTATATTCCCTGGTTTGTATTTAATGTAATCCACTCAATGAAATGCTCTTCAAGCATTGGATGTTTTGTCTCTCCGACCACGACATGAACATGACTGCCTTCTATCGTATATACAGGTACATGCTTCTCGACAGCAGCATCTGTCACTCCGGCTTTTAATTCCTGCATAGGTTCTCCGCAACAAATTACAGGTACACCCTTATCCTTTACCTTTTCAACAATGTTTCCACAATGCTTACAAATATAATACCTTACTTCCATGCCTTTTTCTCCTTCCATGTGTAAAATTTATAATTCAATTGTCTCCTTAATAATTCTCTTCATGTACTTCAAAATAGCTCTGTGGATGATTACATACCGGACATACTTCAGGCGCCTTAGTTCCTACCACAATATGTCCACAGTTACGGCATTCCCATACCTTAACTTCGCTCTTTTCAAATACCTGTGAAGTTTCAATATTCTTAAGAAGTGCACGATATCTTTCCTCATGGTGCTTCTCAATCTCACCTACTGCCCTGAATTTTGCTGCAAGCTCAGGGAATCCTTCTTCCTCAGCCGTTTTAGCAAAGCCATCATACATATCTGTCCACTCATAATTTTCGCCTTCTGCCGCTGCCACCAGGTTTGCCTTTGTATCACCAATTCCTGCTAATTCCTTGAACCACATCTTTGCATGTTCTTTCTCATTATCTGCAGTCTTTAAAAACAATGCTGACATCTGCTCGTAACCTTCCTTTTTCGCTACAGAAGCAAAATATGTATACTTATTTCTTGCCTGTGATTCCCCTGCAAATGCCTCCTGTAAATTCTTCTCTGTCTGTGTTCCTGCATATTTGTTTGCTGCCATCTCTTTTACCTCCGTTTTCTTTACTACTTTTTCAAAATCTGATGCCGGGTGCTTGCACAAAGGACATATAAAGTCATCTGGTAATTCCTCGCCTACATATTCATATCCGCAAATTCTGCAACGCCATATTGTCTGACTGTCCTCTGTTTTTCCAACCTCCTGTGGCTTAGGCTTAATATTATTCTGATAATAATCATATGTTACTGAAGGAACATTGCTTAAAACTTCCATATCGGTTATCTCACCGATAAACATCGTATGTGAACCCAAGTCCTCTGTTTTAGTAACTGTCACAGAAATGTATGCATTTGTACCTTCTGTAATATAATAAATACCATTTGTGCCCCTGGCACACTGCTCAAAGGCTTCAAACTTATTAGTATCTCTTCCTGATTGGAAGCCAAAATGTTTGAACAATTCAAATTGTGCCTTCTGACTTAAGACTGATACAGTAAATTTTCCGGTTCTTTGAATCATATCATGCGTATAATTTGCCTTATTTACACAGATACTTAACTGGTTTGGTTCCGAAGCTGCCTGAATAGCTGTATTAATGATACATCCGTTATCTTTTTCTGCTTCTTTAGCGGTCAATATAAACAGTCCATAACTCAACTTATACATTGCTTTCCTATCCATGCTGTTCCTCCTTTACCTTCTCCCTGCATTTCGGGCAAATGCCTTTAAATGAAATATCATAATCCACAAATTCAATTCCATGAGTGTTATGAATTCTTTCCAGCAAATCCGGTATTTGATCCATATCCACATCAAAAATTTCACCGCACTTTATACATCTTACATGGTAATGATTTTTCAATATAAAATCAAATCGGTTCGGTCCATCCGGAACTTCAACCTTTCTTAATGCACCTTCCTCTACCAATATATCAAGATTTCTATATACAGTTCCTTTCCCAATTGTTGGATATGCTTCTTTTATAAATTCATACACTTCATTTGCCGTAACGTGTCTTCTCATTTCGTATACGGTATTTCTTACAAGATCTTTTTGAATGGTATTTCTTCTACTTGTCATTCGTCCTCCTTATTAGGATTAGTTCTTAATAAGGATTATATACCACTATTATCCTGTTGTCAATAAAAATAGTAATAGTTCTCATTATTATTATTTTATTTTGCGTTCAAATACATATTCTGAATCTGAAGATAAATCCGGCCTAAACGAATATCCGAGTCTGTCAAATTTCTGAATTTCCACCGGATTTTCAATATTATTTTCCGCTATGAATCTGACCATTTCACCACGAGCCATCTTGGCATAGGTACCTTTTGTTACAAATTTATCTCCGGATAACTCACAAAATACAATCGTAATATATCTGTCCTGTGGTGTCAGATACTTTTCTATACATTTTGAGTATTCTTTTGATGCAAGATTAATGATAATCCTACTGTCATCGATTACTGAGCGGTATAACAATTCTCCCCAGTACTCATACAGATTTTTTGCATCTCCAATTCCAACCTTTGTCTGCATTTCAAGACGATAAGGAGTCACACCATCCATTGGTTTTAAAATGCCATAAAACGCAGACAAGATTCTTAAATGATTTTGCAAATACTCAAACTGCTGGATTTCAAACACAGATGGTGCCATATATTGAAATGCAATCCCTTCATATGCTAAAACAGCCGGAGTAAGCCTGTTATAAAGATCCATATTTTCCAATCTGTTAAAGTTCTGCTCTGCAATCTTGTCATTACATTTCCATATAGCTTTCAATTCTTCTTTTGATTTGCTTTTCATCCAGTTTAATACTTCTGCTGTCTTATCAATATAGACAGGCAGTTCAACCGGTGCTAAGTTATCGGTATCTACAATCATCTTTTTTGCAGGTGATAAAATAATCTTCATTATGCCAATTCCTTAAGCATATTTTCAGGATCATCTGCCGCCTTGACTTTATCATTTGCCTTTATAATGATTCCCTGCTCATCAATAAGATATGTAGTTCTTACTACACCCATAGATACTTTTCCATAATTTTTCTTTTCTTTCCAGACATCATATGCTTCAATAACTTTACGCTCCGGATCTGCTAATAGCGTAAATGCCAGTCCGTATTTTTCTTCAAATCTCTTGTGAGACGCTACAGAGTCCTTGCTTACTCCGAGAATAACAGCTCCCTTCTCAGTAAACTGTGGATAACGCTCAGAAAAGCCACATGCCTGCTTCGTACATCCTGGTGTATTATCCTTTGGATAAAAATATAAAATTATTTTTTTACCTAAATAATCACTTAATTTATGCACTTCTCCGTTCTGATCCGGCAATTCAAACTCCGGTGCTTTTATTCCTAACTCTAACATTTACTATTCCTCCGCTTTTGTACTTTCCACCTGTTTTCTTGTTCTTTTATTGCCTGAAATCATTTTATGACCAGAATAGACTGCCATAATCATGCATATCAGAGAGCCAAATGCAAAGTATTTGTGTGCTGCTTTTAACCCTTTATATCCTGTATAAAAAGTTCCAATCATTGTGATTAAAGCTCCTACTGACCAATATTTATGTGCTTTCATGTAATTCCTCCATTTTTTCAGTGTATTCAATTCTAATTATACGCTACCATATTCCTATGTCAATTTGATAATAGAGCACTCCTATAAAATTTTTCAAAATATCATTGTCAAAACTATGTTTTGTTATCCTTTAATTTATCTTTGAAATAATTGACAAAAAGCTTGCTTTCAGGAGATTACTATTTAATCTCTTTTCCATCTATATATAGTTGAAATTTATCAGGATTATTGACAACATCATAGTCCTTTCCGTATTCTACAGGTCTATATTCGGCTGTCATTACCGATTCCCCGTCTTCAATATCCTCTTTCCATAAATAGATGTTCATATCAATGCTCGTCGCATATCCTCTATCTGTGGAGAATTTTGTCGAATGAAAAGAATCATCCTTGTACATCTGCAAAAGTTTTCTTGCAAACGCTTCTCTATCCTCAATATTTTTCCGGTTAGCAACCACGGTAATATTTACATCTAGATTTACGGAAAATGTTCCAACTACATCCGGTTCGCCTTCCTTATGACCAGATTCAGATTTCCCATAAATACTTCCTGCAGCAATTATCAAGATCACTGCTCCTGAAATCAATGCAATTATCTTTTTCTTCATCTTTTTATTTTCCTTTTAGTTTTTTTACTGCGTAATTGATTACTTCTTCCGGTGTAGGTCTTTCTCCTTTAAGTGTCATTTTCTTCCATTCTTCCTGCACAGCCGGATCAGGATTATCAAATCCTGCATCTATGGCTATCTGCATTTCTCTGCGTACTTCTTCTGGTGTTGTGTTGTACTTTTCTGCAATCTTCTGATAAATAGTTTTCTCTCTCATTCATTTTCCTCCGATATATAATTGGAATTATGTCTTGTTCTATAGAACCAATTTAGCATATTTCTATTATCATGAAAAGACACTTTACAATTTAAAGCGGAATAAAAAGTCAAAAAAAAGAAGAGCTACTTGCTCTTCCCATTTTGTCATATTACTCTTCCAATAATGTATGAATTACTTTGATAATTTTTTTCTGCTCTTTGATCGGAAGTTTTTCTATTTTCTCTGTCAGCTCATTGGTAACACCTGTAACTGAATGTGCCACAACATCAATCAAAAGAGTATCTGCAGAAACATCTAATGCATTTGCAATTGCAACAAAGGTATCCAATTTTGTAACTTTCAAGCCTCTCTCTATTACACTCACATGCGTCGGACTTAAATTTACTAATGCAGCCAGTTCCTCTTGCGTGAGATTTTTTGCTTCTCGTGCTGATTTGATTCGCTGTCCTACTGCCTTCAAATCCATCGTAACACCTCCTCCAGAACGAATAATCGTTCTGGATTTAGTATACTTGTGGATATCTTAAATATACAGAATCGCAAAGCCAAGTTCTAATTCTACAGAACTATATTTCAAGATTTTCTTTGCATATTCGTAAAATAGAGTTATGATTGAAGCAGCTAAATCAAAGGAGGTATCAAATCATGAAATCACATAAATACTGGTCCCTAGGCGCACTTTTCTGTATGTTGGGATGCATTTATTCTGGAATCAGAAAATCTATGACTGCACATAAATACTTTGCCTATTCTTCATTGCTTTGTATGGGCATGTCCATTTATTCCGGTCACAAACTGGTTTCTCCAAAGAAGAAAAAAATCACTGAATCAAACAATAGTGAAAATAATTGAACAAAAAATTGACCTCTATTCATCAAAGACAAAGTTGCTGGAGAGTTTTTTCCCTCCAACAACTTTCTTCATCTTTAAGCCATTGAAACACAATACTGTCCAATCAACTTCATCCAACTATTATATTTATTCTTTTCACACACCTTTCGGCAAATTTCATTTTCCATCAGTACACAGAACATCTTATCATAATCAAATGCCCAAACAGCACCATTCACATGGTTTTCCACTGCTTTCTGATCTATGCTTTTCAAGCGTGTGACCATTTTCTCAATTTCTCCATTTCCCAAGTTACCGATATTTTTGCAGATAAACCGAAAGAAATTCAACGTTGCATATTCGTCATGCCAATGGAACTCTTCTGGATTGTTTTTTATTTTACTGGCTCGCTGCTGTTCTTTGATTATCTGAGCAGCTACACCTTTCATCGAATCTTCGTATCTCATATTACTCACCTACTCTTCCTCTACGCCCAGTGACGGTTTAAATCTTTTATCCTTTGCCTGCGGTACCACGATCTCATAAAAATAAAATCCTAAATATCCAAGGGCCTGCTTCTTCATTTTATAAAATGAAGTCCTGCCTACTCCTAACTCCTGTTGTACTTCCACGTCTGTCTTATTATAATGACTGCAAAAACAGGAATGAAGAACCTCACTGAGCATCACACCATTCGGTGCATAGAACTTTACCAGTGTCATTCCACGATAGATCATATCTGACAAGCCGTAAATGATCATCAGGTTATTCATTTCCCGGTGCATCTTTGGCACATCTAACTGATTGTTATAAATACTCAGATAACTCAACGCATATGCCATATCTTCATTGATTTTCTCCTGGCACTCCATATCCAGTTCTTCTAATACAATCTGATTTTCCAAAATCAATTTCTGATAGCTTGTCATCAGTTCTTTGATATCTGTATAATGTCTCTCCATCGTTACTTCCAGATAATCCTGCGCATGGCTTGCCATCTGGAAGGTAATCTCTTTCATTGATTTAATTGCATAATCTCTGTCTGTCATCAGTTTCAAAATCTCCTTATCATCATCACACTAACTGGCGGTCTTTCAGACCAGTTCGCTTTCCCCATGATTTTGATGGGAAGCAATTACTTACTACAACTTGCAGAAGCGGATATCCAAAAGGCATTGTGGGAGCTGCCTTTGCTGACCGGAATCCCTCTTCTTATGTAAAACCTGCAGGAATATAAAGGGAAAGTGACTATCCCTGCCGGTTAATAATCCAAATAATATCGTCTATACCAATCTCTCCTTATGCTGTTTTTCTCTCCATAAACCATTTATCCACTTCGTAAAACAAGTGGCTTTCCTGCCCCTGTATCATACAGGTGTACATCATTCCTACACCGCCTGCCTTTCTGCTGGCGCATCGCTCGATTTTCAAAATTCTGTCAATGCTATACTTTCTTCCATCCTCCCATGTAAAAAATATGGGAACCAGCTGTCCGTCTTTACGAAACTCTGCTACTACATCTACATATACTTTGTTCATGCCGACACCTCACTATAAAATCTCAATTGCTCTTGGCGATGCCGGGATTCTGCGGATATATCCATTTAACTCCAACTGCTTGATTCTGGAAAATGCTGATGATGTTGATTTCACCCCGATCAATTTTCCAAATTCCCGTACTGTCGGCGGATATCCATGCTCCTTCGTATAATCCAAAATACACTGATAACTTTCTTTCTGTTTTCTGGTTAATGCTTTTTTCAAATCTATCCCTCCAATTATCCATGAAAATAACTGTGTGGATGGATCGTGTGCGTACCAGCGTCTAAGTGGGATAAGACTTTATCCTGATACATTGCCGCTCGCTGTATACTGAAATAACCAAACCGTCGTCTGATCTCATCTACAGTACGATCCAGCTTCTCTAACTTTTCCTTTTTCTCCTGATTTCCAAATAAATCCAACTGCACGGGAATATCATCTAACACAAGATCCGCAGCTCGGATTCCCAGGCTTCTAATGGGATATTCCCATTTGTAATTATCTTTAAATAGCTGAAATGCTGCAGTTACAATCTCGTTTGTAATATTCGTTGGCTGTCGTAAATGTATCTGTCTGGAAAAACTATACAATCCATTATCTCGAACTGTAATTTCTACTGTTTTGCATTTAAATCCATGTTTCCGCAATCGTGCAGCTACACTTTCTGCCAATGCTATTTGAATGATCCATACATCCAGATCATTTTCCAGATCTCTCGGTGTTGT
Source organism: Eubacteriaceae bacterium (assembly GCA_902362805.1). Classification (GTDB taxonomy): domain Bacteria; phylum Bacillota; class Clostridia; order Peptostreptococcales; family Anaerovoracaceae; genus Senimuribacter. The sequence goes on from CABIXY010000004.1 coordinate 82,652, forward strand.
AGTGCTATTACCTATCGACTTTACTGGTGCTTCATATCCTTCCTTGCAAACCGGATCTTCATCCCAGCCATTTGCGAAAGCCCATAATACATTTCCTATTTTTCCAAAATGACTCTCTAACAACTTTTCGTCTGATTCCGCAAGTTGCCCGATTGTCCGGATTCCAAGTTTTTGCAATTTCTTATTTGTCTGTCTTCCGACATAAAGCAAATCTGACGCTGGAAGCTGCCATATCCTGTCTTTATAATTTTCTCGATTAAACTCTGTGATTGCATCCGGCTTTTTATAATCTGAACCAAGTTTCGCATAAATCTTATTCCAGGAAATTCCAATACTTACCGTTACACCCAATTCGTATTTAATCCGATGGCTGATTTCTCTTGCAATCGTCATTCCGCTTCCTTTCAGATTTCTGCTGTCCGATACATCCAGCCAGGCTTCATCAATTCCATATGGCTCGATCTTGTCCGTATACTCCGAATAGATTTCTCTTGCCATCTTTGAAAATCTCAAATACAAATCCATCCGTGGTGGTACAAATATGATTTCCGGACAAATCTGTTTTGCCTGCCATAATGCCATTCCGGTCTTTACACCTTTTTGCTTTGCAATATAATTTGCTGTCAGCACAATCCCATGTCTGGCTTCCGGATCGCCACCGACTGCCAGCGGCATTCCGGCAAATTCCGGATGATGCAGCATTTCTACACTGGCATAAAAACAGTTCATATCACTATGCAGGATCACACGCTCACTCAAACTTTTTACCTCCCAGCTGTTTCCTTCAACATGATGTCTTATCAATTTTTGTATGTTTAGTATATATCGACATTCCGGAGATAGTCAAGTAACATCTTGGTTGTATTTTCTCCATTTCGGAGATTATTGTTGATTTTATTTCTGACATACGGTATAATGCATATAGAAAATTCAAATAGAAATGAGGCGAACAAATGCGTGATTTCGGGGAAATATTAGCAGAAAATAGAAAAAAGAAAGGATACTCTCAATCAGATCTTGTAGACCTGCTTTCTCAGGAAGGTATTCAGGTCACTACAAAAGCAATCTCCAAATGGGAGACCAATGCACGAGAACCAGCTTTACATGTTTTCCTGACACTTTGCCAGTTACTTGATATCGAAGATATATATGAATCCTTCTTTGGAGAAAACCCATATAACATTATGAGTGGATTGAATGAAGAAGGCAGAAATAAATTGATTGAATTTGCTGATATTTTGAAAGCTTCTAAAAAGTTTTCTCCACTGTCTGCAAAAATTATCCCATTCCATCATCCTGTAGAAATTACCTGGGAACCAGTTTCTGCTGGTACTGGAAATTATCTGGAGGATTCTGTAAAAGAAACCTATGATGTAGGACACCTTGCTCCTGAGCAGACTGACTTTGGTGTACGGATTTCCGGTGACAGTATGGAGCCACTTTATCATACAGACGATGTTGCATGGATTCAGAAAAAAGATTCTCTTGCTAATGGTGAAATTGGAATCTTCTATCTCAACGGCAATACTTACATCAAGGAATTACACGATGAGCCAGATGGTGTTTATCTGATTTCTTTAAATCAAAAATATCGTCCTATCCAGGTTTTGGAATCTGACTCTTTTAAGATTTTTGGAAAAGTAATCGGGAAATGCAAAGGTGCAGAAATTCCGGGATTCCATTAAATTTCAACAGCAGGTTCATGATCCTGCTGATAACAATAAGCAAAGGAAGTGATTGAATGGCAATCAATAATACACTAAAAGATATTCGTGAAGAACGGAATCTCATTCAAGCAGATTTGGCTGAAGCCATAGGTTCCTGCAGCCAGACTATAGGCCGCATCGAACGTGGAGAACGTAATCCCTCTCTTGAGATTGCAATCCGGCTGGCACATTACCTGAAAGTGCCTGTAGAAGATATTTTTCAGGTTGAAGACTAGAAACACAACTGCCAGAAAACCGAGGAGTAAAATCCCCGGTTTTCCTTTTCTCAAAAATCAGTGTAATCCTTTTACGAAGTCCGCTGCGTTTTTCATATCTTCTTCATTCGGATGGTCTTTAGCAATACCTCCAACCAGTTTAAATGGTCCGAATGTGTCATACCCTTTACAGCCAAATTTTCCAACCACACTGGCATGTCTTTTATCCAAAATCTGCTCTATGGTTTTATAATTCGCACTCCCGCCATAAGTACAGATCAGAAATATCTTTTTGTCGTCCGGTAGATTCTTCTCTGCAAATTCCAATATCGACTGATGAAACTTTGAAAAATAGATTCCTGATGCAAACCCAATCATATCATAACTGCTCAGGTCTGCATCTGGCTGTTTCACAGCATCAATCAAATCCACCTGACATTCTTCTGCGATCCTCTTTACTAATTTTTCTGTATTTCCATGATGCACAGATGCGTATACTATCGCTGTTCTCATTTTTCTTCCTTTCTGTCTGCTCCGTCAATCAGGTCATAGCTCATATCCAAAAAGTCCAATATCTTCGCTTCACTGACTGAACCATCCAGTAAAATTGTGATCCAGTGCTGTTTGTTCATATGGTATCCTGGCAAAAATCCAAAGGTCTGAATAATCATACTTGTCATTTCCGGATCACATTTTACATCCATAATATCGACAAATTCATTTCCTTCTAATCCTAGTTTGCATTTTTCAACGCTCATGACCACAGCATACCATTTTCCATTCTTATGTCGCAACACAGCATTATCTGGTGATTGTGCCCATAAATACTCCGGCATCGTACCATACTGTTTCTTCACATATTCAAAAATTTCTTCTTTCTTCACAATCTATTCAACTCCTGATTCTCCTGATATCCTGCCCATAATCATACCATATTTTCACTTCCCGTGCTACCTGCCAAATTCTTTTGCATTTTCCCGGTTCTCCTGACTTTAACTAATAGAGGGGTAAAACAGCAAGGACAGGAAGTGAGGATACACTTCCGGGAAATCCCAATTTAGGGTACCCTGCCCTAAATTGAAAAACGTTGAAAGCAACGATACTACTGTCCTCTCAGAAAGGAGAACCCACCAATGGCTGAAAGAAAGAGAAACAAAGAAATCCATTTTTATGTCACCGAAGAAGAAAGGAAGCTTATACGCAGGAAGATGATAGAATCAAAAACCAAAAACATGGGAGCTTATCTGCGTAAGATGGCAATCGACGGTTACATCGTCAACACCGATACCACCCCACTGAAGAAACAGTATGAGGAAATGCACAAGATTGGTGTAAATATCAACCAGATTGCAAAAAAGGTAAATACCACCGGAGATCTATATCCAGAAGAAATGCAAGAATTGAAAGAGATGGTGAAAGAATTATGGCGTATCTTAAAATCTTTCCCATTAAGGTAACTGACAAGAAAGCTCTGGACTATATTACAAATCCAGATAAGACAGATGAAAAACTGTTAGTTTCCAGTTTTGGCTGTTCCCCGGAAACTGCAGATCTTGAATTTTCTATGACAAGAGAAATGGCAAAAAAGAATGGAATGGATAAAGGCGATAACCTGGCATTTCATCTGATCCAATCATTTAAACCTGGAGAAGTTGATGCCGAAAATGCCCATCGCTTAGGTCAACAATTTGCTGACGAAGTGCTGAAAGGAAAATATGAGTACGTGATCAGCACACACGTTGACAAAAATCATATTCACAATCATATCATCTTCAACGCTGCAAGCTTTGTTGATCATCACAAGTATGTTTCCAATAAGCGGAGCTACCATAAACTCTGCAGAATCAGTAATCGTATCTGCCATGAAAATGGACTTGCCACCAGCATGCCAACCGGAGAAAAAGGTAAAAGCTATAAAGAGAACATGGAATATCATCGTGGCACCAGTTGGAAAGCCAAGCTACGTGTCGCAGTTGATAAATCAATCTGGACTTCCATCAACTATGAGGAATTTCTGCAAAAGATGCAGTTAGCCGGATATGAAGTCCGGCAGGGAAAGCACCTGTCCTTCCGTGCACCGGAGCAGAAGAACTTCACTTATATGAAATCTCTCGGAAGCTATTATTCCGAAGAAAATGTTCGCATCCGTCTGGCTAAAAATCGTAGCAAAGTAAAAACTCCAAGACATCTGTCCAGAGAAGCTCGCTTGTATATCAATATCTCCACTTATGTCACAACTGGAAATCGAGAGGGATTTGAACGATGGGCAAAGCTCAATAATCTAAAAGAGGCAGCCCGCACCTTCAACTATCTTTCCGAAAATAACTTGCTGAATTATGACGATTTCAGGCAGCATGTATCTGACATTGAAGCTTCTGTGAAAGTTGCCGACCAAAGAATAGCACAAATCAACAGTGAGCTGAGCACGCAGAAAGTCATTCAGAAACACTGCGATTCTTACCGGCTTTGTCGTAAAGTAATTGAAGATTGTAAATCTGCTAAAAATCCAAAAGCATACCGCACCAAACATCAGGCAGAATACCAGCTCCACGATTCACTAAAAAAAGAGCTTCAGGATCTCGGTATCACCAAAATCCCAAGCTCTAATAAAATCCAGAAGCGGATTGAAAATCTTGAATCTGAACAGGATGCTACTGTCCGGGAAAAACAGGAATTGCAGAAAAAGCAGAAAACCCTAGAGATCATTCAGCAAAATTTCACTGTACTGCTCGATGCTCCAGAGATCAGTTCAGACTTACTTCCGGCAAAAAAGGAACCTGTTTCTGTCACAAGAGAAAAATAAGATTGCACTGGCAACTCACTCATTTTCTTCCAAATCTTCCCAAGGTTTCAAATCCTTTTCCTCCCAGGTGACACCATACGGTGCACCTCCGGAGGTATAACCAGCAATACAGAAAAATCGGTCATCTTGCAAGATCTCTTCTTTGGTCAGATTATCTCTTGCTTCTTTTTTCCGTTTTGCTCGCCTCTGTTTCCTCTTTTGTTTCGCAACAGCTGCTTTTTCTTCCGGCGTTTTCCTATGTCCTTTTGCCATAAGTGTTTCTAGTGTAATTCCACTCTGAATGTCTTTGAGTATACGAGTTTCATACCCTGTTTCACGTTTCTCAACAATTCTATAGTATGATGAACATAAAAGATTCGGTGAATCAACATTGTACTAATACTTTTTTTCAACCGAAGTTTTCAATTTTTCAAAAGCTTCTTCACTGATTACATGTTCTATCCGACAGGCATCTCTTTCTGCAGTTTCCCGATCAACCCCGACAGCTACAAGCTGCTCCGTAAAGAACTGATGGCGTTCATAAATTTTCTCGGCAACCTCCCGCCCGGCATTAGTCAGATTGAGGTATCCATCTTCATCGACAGTCAGGAAACCGCCATTCTTTAACACACCTACTGCATGGCTGATGCTCGGTTTACTGAATCCCATGTGCCGGGCAAGATCAATGGATCGGACCATACCCTGCTTCTTTTGAAGAATCAGCACAGCCTCCAGATAATCCTCCCCGGACGCATGAATCTTCATCGGTTCCTCCTTTATGCAAGGCTCCAGCCGGAAGCCTTTTTACGGATATTTACAAAATCCTGATAAATCCCGGCTTTTGCCATAAGCTCGTCATGGGTTCCCTGTTCGCTGATCCGTCCATCAGAGATCACCAAAATCTGATCTGCCTGACGGATGGTATTCAGGCGATGTGCAATCACAAGTAATGTTTTACCCTTTACCAGCTCATTGATTGCCTCCTGGATATAGCTTTCATTATCGGTATCAACACTTGCAGTCGCTTCATCCAGAATGACAATCGGTGCGTCCTTCAAAATGCATCGGGCGATAGAGATTCTTTGCTTTTCGCCGCCGGACAGAGTAGCGCCGCCTTCACCGATGACTGTCTGGAATCCATCTGGCAGCGCCATGATAAAATCATAGCAGCGGGCTTTTTTTGCAGCCTCATAGACTTCTTCCTCGGTAGCGTCCGGTTTACCCATGCTGATATTGTTGTAAATGGTATCCTGGAACAAGTACACCCTCTGGAAAACCATGCTGATCTGTTCCATCAGTTCGGCGAGAGGTACATCCCGAATATCTGTACCACGGATTGTCACTTTGCCGGATTTCACATCCCACAGCCGCGCCAGAAGGTTCGCAATCGTGGATTTGCCACCGCCAGACGGTCCCACAAGTGCGGTCATGGTATTCTTCTGCATAGAGAAGCTGATGTTGTGCAGGACTTCCTTGTCCTGATAGGCGAAGCCCACATCGCTAAATTGTACTTCTGGCTGATCCGGCTGTGCCTGTGACAGAATATGTTGATTTCCGTTATCGGGAAGTTCGGGCTCGTCCAAAACAGCTTCAATGCGGTCTAATGCGGCATTCATCACGGTCAGTCGGGTTGCTTCTCCATAAAGAGCTTTCAGAGGTCCAAAGAGATCAAAGACAAACAGCAGCACGCCCAAAAGATAAGCCAGGGAGAGTACGCCTTCCTGATGTAAAAAAACGGATAAATCGAAGATAGCGGCAATACCCACGCCATAGAGAATGTTTAAGCCAGTGGTCCACGGTGTCATTTTCTGCTCAAACTTCGTATTGACATCCCTTGATTTTTTGAAGTTTTCCGTTAATTCGTCAGATTTTTCTCCGAGCAGATTGTAACTTTTGATAACCCCAATTCCTTCAGCAAAAGACAAGACCGCATCCGTCAAATTCTCGCTTTGGTTTTGACGCCCGACAGCCTCCTTGAAGGAAACCTTATTCATATATTTTGCAACCAGTGATGCCAGCAAGGTAATGATTACCGCAATCAGCCCAAGTCTCCAATCCAGTACGAACATAAAAACAGCTAAAACCAAAGTAGACAGCATATAGCTCATCATGTTGCCAATGGTACTCATAGAAACTTCCTCAATGAATACCATATCCGTACTGAGAACAGAGCTGATTTTTCCAATATTCCCCGATGTAAAGTAACCCATCGGCATTTTTCTTAAATGATTTCCCAACTCCATCCGTTTATCAGCAAAGATCATAAATCCAGCGGCACTTTGCAGACGGTCGCTCAAATAGTGAACCACTGTCTGAACCACTACAACAGCTAATAATCCAAGTCCGACAAACAGACAGGTCTTTCCAGTCAGCGTATTATCAGCAAACCCGGCCAAGACAATAAACGCCATGAAGATCGGCATTTTGGAGAGAATGGACTCGACAAATGCACATAGAAATGCAGCCTGAATACGGCTTTTATACCTCCCGGAGAGGTTCAGGATTCTTGAAATCAATGCAAACATTTATCTTCCCTCCTTTGCAGTAGATACTTTCCACTCGGCGCTGTCCTGAGCCGCTTTCCACAACTTTTGGTATTCTGGGCAAGCTTGAATCAGCTCCTGATGTTTTCCGGTTGCCACCATCTTTCCGTGATCCATAACGCATATTTGATCTGCGTTCATTATAGCGGGAAGTTTGTGAGCGATAACTACCAAGGTTTTTCCCTCCACCAGCTCCGCAATAGCAGCCTCCATTTTTTCCTCATTTTCTGGATCAGCATAGGCCGTGGCCTCGTCAAGCACTACAATCGGGGCATCCTTCAATATTGCCCGCGCCAGGGAAATTCGCTGGCGCTGCCCCCCGGAAAGCATTTTCCCCGCATCGCCCGCCATGGAGTGAATACCTTGCGGCAGCTTTTCCAGAAACTCCATACACCGGGCTTTCTTCGCCGCCTGCATTACTTCCTCATCGGTAGCATCCAAACGTCCAAGACGGATATTTTCCAGCAGGGAGGTGTTAAACAGGTACTGATCCTGAGCCACATAGGAAATGCGGCTGTTCAATGCCTCCAGGCTCATATCACAAAGTTTCTGCCCGCCAATGGAAATGCTCCCTTTCTGCGGGTCATAGTAGTGGATCAACAGTTTTGCAAGGGTGCTCTTGCCAGAACCGGATTCACCAACTAGGGCAGTTTTTTGTCCTGCTTGTGCCACAAAGGTAATATCGTGGAGGACTTCGTTTTCCGCTATTATCGGTTTCCCATCTGGGCCAGGCTGTGTCGTCTGATACGCAAAGGAAACATGATCGTAAGAAATGTTAAAATCCTGTCCGTGGAAATCATCCTCAGCAGCTTGCAGCGGTGCCGTATTTAACATCTGTTCAAGTGCCGTGATCTTATAATTCAGATTCGGAATCGTCTCCATAAAGCCCAGTGCTTTCAGGAGAGGAATCCCAATGCTGAGGGAAAGGCAGAGGACTAAAATCAAATCAGGTAAAGTGCTTATGCCACAGAGAACAAACCATGCCCCAAGAGGCAAAGTCAGAATAACAGTGCAGGGCAGTAGACTTCCGTATATCGCCATCCAGGGCCAGGCGGCCTTATACCATGCCAAGGTATAATCCCGATAGTCCGTTACATCCTTGCGGAAGTTCTCGTAAGATTCGCTCTCCCGGTTGAAAACCTTGACAACCTCCATACCATTGATGTACTCAATGATCGTGTTGTTCATTTTCTGTGCAGACTGATAGTAGGGACCCATGCGCTTCATTCCAACAGAGTACATAATGACCATGGAGAGCAGGCTGATCGGGATAGAGGCCAAAGACATAAGAGCCAGTTTCCAGTCCGCACAAAACATAGCAACATAAATCACCAGCGGGATCAGTAAATTTGCGATACCCTCTGGGACTGAATGAGCAAGGAGCAATTCCAAGCTGTCCACATCATCGACAAACAGCTTTTTGATTGTCCCTGTCCCTTTTTCCTCCACAATGCCAAGGGGAAGTTTCTCAAACTTCTTTTGCAGAGATACCCGCAGCCGGAACAATGTGTTATATGCTGCTTTATGAGAAATTGATAATCCCCATCCATAAAAAAACGCCTGCAAAACAAGACAGATCAAAACCCCTATAACACGCAATAAAACAAATTCTGTTTCAACAGAATCGCCCATAACCAATGGCGAAATGACCTGATAGGCCAGCACAAAAGGCAGGATGCCCATAAGAACGCTGACCAGTACGACAACCGTGGCCACATACATATTTTTCTTATATGGCCCTGCGTACTCAAAGATTTTTTTGAACATAAGCCCTCCTTATATTGAGCCGTACTGTCTGTGCTTCAAAAACAAGAGGCCGCCAAAGTAAAGCGGCCTCTTATCATTATCTTTCTGTCCAGTCAAGGCGGCCCTGACATTCATAATTTCTAAAATTCACTGGCGGATTCGGAAAAAATCCAAAACCTTTTTACTGCCGGATTCGTCCAATGGATAGCTTTCTTTTACTTGCCCTTTTTCCATATGGACTACATACGAACATCCCGCCATCACCAACTCCGGATCATGCGTAATAACAAGAAGCGTTTTGCCCTGATCCGCGAGTGACTTCAAACTCCGCGCAACTTCCCGCATATGTTTGAGATCAAGCCCGCTTGTTGGTTCGTCAAACACAATGATCTCCCGGTTACTCACAATGGCAGACGCGATCGCTACCCGCTGTTTTTGCCCGCCGGAAAGAGAAAGCGGGTGCCTGTCTTTATATTCCAGCAGATCAAACTGTTTAAGGATTTTATCCACAACAGTTTCATCCTTGTTGTCCATGCTCAGAAGCACTTCATCCGCCACGCTTTCGGTAAATAGCTGATGGCTGGTATCCTGCATTACCATGTAGCAATGTTTGAGCCGGGCTTTCCAATCAAGGGTTTTCCCCTCAACCTGCAAAAAGCCACACTTCTTTTCCAGTCCGCAAATACAGCGGGCCAGAGTAGATTTTCCAGCGCCATTCAGACCGATAATGGCAATCGTTTCTCCAACAGGCAGTTCTGCACTCGGAATATGGAGGCTTTCCGGTTCCCGCTTTTTATACGCAAAGCAGAAATTTTGAAATTCCATCTGTTTAGCTGTATGCGCCTGATACTGATTCGCAGGCTTCAACTTCGAGAGAGAAAACGGCCGCAGCCCTATTTCTTTTCGAGTGCCATCCGATAAGCTGTCAAATTCAGCAGGCGTGTATTCCCGTTCAATCTCCCCATCTTTTACATACAGCACACGATCTGCAAGATCGTGAAGGTAGTAAAGGCGGTGTTCTGCGATCAGAATTGTTTTGCCCTGCTTTTTCCAGAGGCTTAGGACCTGCCGCAGGTCATCAATAGCAGCCATATCCAAATTAGAAGATGGTTCGTCCAGGACCATAATTCCCGGCAGCAATACACTTGATGAAGCACAGGCTATTTTTTGCTTTTCGCCTCCGGACAGAGCAAACACGCTTCGCCCCATCAAATCTTCAATATGATAATCGGAAACTGTCCGGTCAATCCTTTTCAGGATATCCTCCTGAGGATAGCCTAAATTTTCACAGGCAAAGGCTAATTCACTATCCGTATCCACGTTGAAAAACTGACTTTTGGGATTCTGGAATACAGATCCCACCATAGCAGCCAAGTCATAAAGCGGCGTATCTGATACGCTTTTTCCGTCCAGAAGGACATCGCCCTCTAATTTGCCCTCGTAATAATGAGGCACCAGCCCGTTTACCAAACGGGTAATCGTTGTTTTCCCACAGCCGGATTCTCCCGTAAGTAAAACAAATTCCCCTGTGTTTATGGTGAGATTGACATTTCTAATCCCTCCGCCGCTGGATTCTTCACCATAAGAAAAAGAAACATTTTGAAAATCTATCATGGCAAAATCCCTCCTGCGGAAATTATCGGGGAAGCAATCGCCCAAAACACTACAAAGCAACAAAACAAGATCAGCACCACATCGGCAAAATTGAATTTAAGCTGGCAAATGTTTGTGCGTTTGACAGGAGCGCCGAGGCCACGGGTAATTGCCGCAGCGGAAAGTTCCTCACCGATTTTCACGGAGCAGGTAATCATCGGGATCAGCTTATACTCCAATATTTTTGAAGATTTTTTCCCTCCAAGTTTAATCCCACGCATTTTCATAGCGTCACTGATTGCTTCTGACTCCTGAAAGACAGTTGGAAAGAAGCGGAACATGACCGTTAAGGGGATCGTCACTTCTTTAGGCATATGGATTCTTTCCATGCCGGAAATCAATTCACTGACCGTTGTTGTTTTCACTGCATAGGCAGCAATCGCAACACTGGGAAGGATTCGGCAGAAGAATCCTATTGTAAACAAAACAAGGAAATTCAATATCCCCGTAAGGTGCGGCAAAACATAAATTTGGACAGCATAAAAAACAGAAAACACAGCAATATAGCCCACAGCTTTTGCACATTGTTTCGAGGTAAGCAGCAATATAGCCGGAACCACACAAAGAACAAGGCGGATCAGTCCCATAGCTTCTCCGCCTGTTCCACCCATGACAAAAATGCTTATGATGAAGATGAGCAACAGTTTTGTACGCGGATCGAGCCGCAACCCTTGTTCTGTTTTTTTGCTGAGCAGAATTTCCCGCGCCATTATGCAATACCGGCACGCTGGAAGTGCTTTTTGCAAATGACTTTCCCAATCATACCTCCGACAAGGCCAAACACAAAGCAGGCAACCAGCAAAATAGGCGCAATCCACATAGGCATATATGTATTAAGGGTAGCTGCATATTCAGCGCCGTATCCTTCAGTCAGCATTACCATATAGCTTTCACGGTTCAGGAAAATGGGAGCAAAGTTGCCAAACACCCAGATGCTGAACACACCGCAGGAAAGAACTGTACTCTTTGCACTTTTGTAGTCTGCCTTTTTCAGGATCACGTCAGCCAACAGACCGCCAACAAGACCAGTTACCATAGTAAGATAGCCGTTGCCGAAGAACACCATGATTAGGCCAATCAGGAAACCCATGATTGCAGTCATCCCGAATTTTTTAGCCTTTGTAACATACAGCATATAGGGGATGCCGCCAATCAAAGGACACAGCACCGCCATCAGCGGAATAAAAATGGGGATGAAGCCAAGCATCGCCACCAGCATAACAATGACGACATAGATGACGGTGTAGATGCCGATAGTAATTAAATCTTTTCCCTCAAGCCGGGAACTTTTTTTCTGGGAACTCATACCAGTATCCTCCTATCTAAAAAATGGTGTAGTTAGCATTTTCTAACTACACCACATATAATAACAATTTACGCCTACATTTCCAACCCAAAAACGGTTTTATTCTACCCAAAATCGGTATTTTTTATTTTTAACCAATCGTATTTTCCGTTTTATAGTTTTTAGGAATTACCCCATACTTCTTTTTGAATGCCGCAGCAAAGTTACTCGGTTTTGAATAGCCTACAAATGCTGCCACCTGACTTACGTTCAAATTACTTTCTAATAGTAGACTTGCCGCCTTTTCCAATCGCTGATCTATAATATACGCATGAACCGATGTTCCAAACAGCGAGGAAAAACCCTTTGACAATTTTGAAGTACTAATATTGACTTTTCGCGCCAATTCCTCACAACTTGGTGCCAAAGCAAGCTGACTGTCAATGATTCTCTTCGCTTCTATGATGGATTCTCGGTCACTTCTGGAAATTGCTATATAAGTTGACGCAAGAATACTCAGTTCCAAAATCTCACTCAAATATACAGATAACAACTCAAAAACTTTGCTTTCCAAAAACAGGTATCCCAATCCGCCGCGATATTGCGTGAAGTCTTTCAGTTCCGCAAAAATGTGCTCCATATAGGGAGTAATACCTACTTTTGATATACCTTCCAATAGTTTTTTCTGATAAACCTCAATCTCACCAACATCAAAATAGTCATTCATAATTTTACGGAAATACGACAGTGGTACTTTTACATTTTTGAAAAGGAAATCGTTTTGTTTGGAATAGCACAGATATTCCATTTTCCCGTGCCCACGATAAATACAGGACTCACCTTTTTGTATGCTGATACTTTGTCGGCTATCTGCAATATTCCAGGAAACACCATCATTGAAGCAGAACAACATTTGAATGTATTCTTCGCTACTCACTCCCTGCACGTTCATATCTGAAAAATAATTCATTTTCCAGTCCGAAACAACTGCTCCCTGTTTCGTGACCACCTGTAAAATCTGCCCTGTCCCCATGTCTGCTGGAATATCTATGGTTATTGTCTGCGGTGAATTAGAGAGCAGATCACGATAAAGATTATTCATGTATTGGTTTGTCATGTACAAGCATTCCTCCCGAAGTTAGATAAGACTAATTAAATTTTACAACTTCCAAAGTAAAAAGTCAAATTTTGTAATCATGTAAAAAGCAGACACTACTTAATGTAAATTACAAACTTCACTTACTTCCATTTCTTTCTGCATCTCACAAGACGATAAAGTCACTTTTAAAACCCATTGTACTGACAATTTAATATTAATTCTCATTGTTCTCCCTGCACATCGCTAAATTATCTTATAAATATGGCATTTTAGGAACACCTGACAGTTCGAGAGTTAATTTTATCTGAAGTTCATATTTATCGTGCTTTTATTGCAAGTAATAATGTTTCTGATAATTTAGCTGTTCTAAAGTGCATTTTTGTCAATTGGTTTAAAATTTTTTCCACACTCTGATAATTCCACGACATTAGGCTATCTACAGTACTAACTATGTTTTTACCACAAAAAACTTTATAGGTCAATCTCCATGTCCATTGATCCATCCCCACTTGCTTTATATCAGTAATATACGTCTCATAGCGCAATCTTCCTTGAGTAGCCACCGATATTCTACTTCCTACTGGCGCAACAAGAAATTTCGGTTCTAAAAGTTCTATCAGGATTGGGACATTTATATTCAAATTTTTATCTAATTTATACAATAATTTTTCTTGTTCATCCCTTTTTAAATGTCCAAGTACTCCCATGCACATTACACCACTTATTTTATCTCGAAATGAATATTTACCTACATCTATCGGCAATAGAGAAATTCTCTCTTTAACTTCATTATGCTCCATTAATCTTGCCATAAACGCTGTTCTCATATAAGCCGATGGTTCTAAAGCAATTATTTCTTTATCACATATCATATTAGCCATCTCTATTGTTGTTTTTCCAGTTCCTGCACCTATATCCAAAATGATTCCATCTAAATCCTTAACCATATCAGCAAATTTGTTTAAAACAATTTTTTTGTTCCCTATCTGTGAAAGAGCTGATAAATCATAAAATTCTACTGTCTCTCCGTATACATTCTCAATTTCATTCAATCCCGTCATTCTCCTTTTTTATTAAATGTCTTTTTTCCAAATCATAAAATATATTTTTTATGTCACCAAAATTGTCATAATCAACGATATTCATATAGCCCACTTTCTGACATATTTCAGACCATAATTTTGATACATATATTTGATATTGCGCCATGGACATTTTTTCTGTTCTATTTTGCTTAAATAAAATCTCTAAAGCTTTCTTTACTGCATCCGGCCATATTTGTTCAAACGTTTCTTTTACTGATGGTAACATTACATTTCCTATAGTAACACCAGAGGGTATATTTACTTCCTCTTCTACATTAATACTTAGTGTTCCATATTCATCTCTTGGCATATGCAAGAAAGGAAGCCATATTACCGGACCATGGGTATTGACCAGACAGAGCCGCCCTGTGGAAAATGTCAATTCTATTCTATGATATAAATGTAATGGATGGTCTATATCGTTACGATCCACATTGGTATTCACTATAAATGTTACCGGAACCATTCCAATTATACCACTAATAACTCTGTTACCCCCTCCTGCCATAGAAGTTGTATAAGATTCTGCTACATTTCCCAATTTCCATGTAGATAAGCCTCCCAACGCACACCCCAATATATCTATTCCATCATATAATACATGTATAGCGCATTCCAAGGATGCATTTATAAGATGAGCATGTTTACTTATTATTTGTGCCGCCTCTAAAAAATCTCGAATTGGCTTGATATACCGATAAAATGGATTCAACATAAAAGCGGCACTTCCGGATTCTCTTATACAATTAACAATTTCTACCTCATGAGCAGGATGTTCTAATAATGTTGGTATCCCTTTTGCAAGTATACTTTTAGCTATATTGGCACCGTTTCCACCTCCAGCCGCATTAGGTACAACTACACATGCTGCATCAACATTTTGATTTATTTCTTTAATATCCGTATACATTGGCACATTTAGATTCTTTGAAAGAAGTCTGGATCTATCGCTTCCTTTTCCCAATATACCCATAAGCTCATATTCTTTACTTTCTGCAATAGCTTTCAAATAAATTTTCCCAAATCCTGTTCCACATACTAAAATCTGTTTTTTCTTCATATCTTTCCCTCTGATTTGAACTTATCTATTTTTTTAAGTTCATCTAACACTTGATATTTTTCAAGATAACTTGCCATTGTATAAATTCCATCCTTCCTAGGCATTTCAAATATTGCATTGGCAGTAATCGCTAATATTTCGCCAGTTAAAACACTCGGATTTTTTCCTTCAAAATAAATGCATCTACTATCATTTCCTTTATTTTGTCTTACCCATATAAAAGCTTTTTGGTTGCTATTTTTCTGTCCCATTAATGCATTTACTAAATCTTTTTTTTGACAATGCGCCTTATTTACTATTGAAAATAAACTTACAGGTGCCGCCGTATATGAATCAATATTAAGCATATATTTCCCTTGTATAATTTCTTGAATTTCTTCTGTAACATATGGCAATATAGATAATTTCGAAATTCTTGTTGGAAGATTCAGCGGACTTCTTTTCTGAGCAGGTAAAATTTTTCCATTTCGCACACATGCCATAGGAATTCCAGCTTTATAACTTTTTATTTCTTCCACATAATCGATTGCGGCAGCTTTTGAAAAATTATAGACACCTCCAATAATCATCTCTATTAAGTCATCATTGAAAGCTTCTTTAAGCACAGAAGACAACATCCATCCTGATAACCCCGGAAATATTCCCGAACCAACTATAGCGGTACCTTTCATGCTAGAATTCCTCATTTTTCTAATTAAATGAATTCCTCCTGGGTCAACATACGGAATATTCTCTGCCATTGCTCCAAGTAACATTTTTTCACTATAGTCTGCGGAAGGTCCGATTGCTCCTATTACCAAATCACTTCCTTTAAAGAATTTTCCAATATTACTTTCCTTATCAATATCAAGTTCAAATAATTGGATGTTGGGAGCCATATACATTCCTGTATCTTTTATTGTTTCTATATTCCGTACACTGACTCTTAATGAATAGCCTAACTTACTTAAAACCTTACACGCTGTCACACCAACAGTACCTGTTCCGCCAAGAATACAGATTATTCTGCGATTATTTATCATTTTCTAGTTCCCTCATAATAATATCAAAAATGTCATTACTATTAGATTCAAATTCTCTAACGTTACCTAAAACAGCCTTTTCCCAAGATTTAATAGCAACTGAATTTCCGTCAATTATGCTTATATCTCCTAAATATAAATCACTTTCTTTTGCTTTAGATGGATTTATTAAAAAAATGCGGTTAATAATAATGTTTTCCCCCAATAGTTCACTTGCCTTAGTTATGCATAAAGAAGCCATTTCGGAAAAGGCAATAATATATTTCTTTTTAACATTTATGTCTTCATGACATCTTTCAATTATTTCTTGCCCTCCCACTCTCTTACAACTTATGTTTGAAGCGCTCAACTTTTCTATAAGAACATCTCTTATTTCATTTTCGTTATCCCCAAATATATATACAACAGTATATGAATTTCTTGTTTGATTTCCCGCATTACTATGCATTTGATTTTTTGAAGGATTTTTACAATCCGATATATACTGAGCAATCCCCATAATTGTTGGCATCGTCAACGATGCCCGTAATATTTCATCAAATCTCATGCCTTGTGCTTCTTGTATGTCATTAACTATGCGCCCAGAAATCTGAGATAATAACAAAGAATCAAGTCCATTTTCTAATAAATTATCTTCATAATCAATATAATCATTTCCAGAAATAGAGCATACGATTTTTTTGATACTTTTAGCAAGTTCTACATATTCCTTCTTTTGCGAAATTAAAGTTGCTTTTGCATTATGCTTTACCTTGATGTTCTTTTGTATACTCTCTGCCAGTCCTTTTCTGTCTATTTTGCCATTAGTAGAAAGTGGAAACCTCTCTACATTTACAAACTCTGAAGGAATCATTGCTGGTGGCAAAAAAAAGGCTAACTGCTTTCTGTATTCTTCTTTCGTATAGGAAATGCTCGATATTTTATTTTTTATAAAAGCTATCAGCACACCCTTCCCTATACTTTGATTATAAACCACGCAACAATCTTCAATATTTTGCATTCCACGTATTGCATTTTCTATTTCCGCAATTTCTATTCTATGCCCATTGATTTTTACCTGATTATCTAATCTGCCTAAAAATTCAATGTCGCCATTCTCTACATATCTTCCATTATCTCCAGTGAGATAAATCCTGTTCTTTTCTTCTTCCAGATAAACAAATTTTTCTTTTGTTAATGTTGTATCTCCTAAATAGCCTTCTGCCAAAGAATATCCTCCTATGGCAATTTGCCCCGAAACATATTCCGGACAAATTCTCAATTCCTCGTCTACAACTCCCATCCACTGTCCAAGCAAAGCTTTTCCATATAATATAGTAGGCCTTTCTTCTATTTCATCAATTTCATGATATATAGACCAAATCCCACCTTCCGTAGCGCCTCCCAAACTAATCATTTGAGCGTTGGTCATAATCTTTCTTAGTCTTCCTGGCAGACTAGTATTTATCCAATCTCCGGATAACAGTACTAATCTAACTGTCGGATAACTCTCCGATTTAGACGCAAAAGCATCTAACATTTCCGCCTGCGCTGGAACACTATTCCACAAGGTCACTTTGTATTCATTAAGTAATCTGCCCCAATGGGATGCATCTGGTCCTTTTTCTGGATTCGGTAATACTAATGTTCCACCAACTCCCAATACACTAAATATATCAAATACAGAAAGATCAAATGACAGTTCCGCAATACCAAGGATTGTATCCTCTTCCGAGATATTATACATATTTTCAATAGATATAAGAGTATTTTGTGCCGCAGTATGTGACATTACTACACCTTTAGGCTCTCCTGTAGAGCCAGAAGTAAATATTACATATGCAATAGGATTTTGGAATTCTGGATGCTTTTCTAATCGGTATTCCAAATTCTGAAGTATCATATTTACTTTTTTCTCATCCAATTCCACAATAACATTTGCTTTTGATAAAATTTTTTCTTGTCGTGCCAATGGCTGTTTTATATCAATAGGTAAATAAGAAAATCCAGCAATCAAAACACCCATTACTGCTGCAATTTGATTTACAGATTTTTTCATTCTTATCGCAACCAGTCCAGTTCTATTTTCCACAAATTCTTTTCTTAAATAACCTGCTATATATTCTGCTCTTTCCAACAATTCTCCATATGTCACTGTTTCAACAGCATCTATTACGGCAGTTTTATTAGAATTCTTTTTCGCATACTTAACAAATCTCTGTTGAATACGAGATTGATTCGTAATACCTTTATTTCGTTCGCAAATTACTTTTTTCTTACTCGCACTTGGCACTATAATTTCCAATGGATTCTTCCATTCTTCCGAATGTTTTATTCCAAGTATTCTTATTGTTTCAGTAAAAGACTCAAACATCTCCGTTACAATAGATTCTTTTATCGCACCTTTTCTTGTATCCCAGCTTATCATCAGGCCTTTTTCTTGATCTTCTGAATCTATCTCATCGACTATCTGACAATCAATCCATACTTGAGGGGTATGACTAAACCCATATTCAATAGTGCCTACAGTGCCATCAGTCTTCAAAACCCCTGTAAATACGATCGGCATTAATAATTCCTTTTCTTCAGACACTTTACTCAGTTCTCTTAGCACTTCGACACCAGAAAAAGAATTATGCTCTAAATCCTCCATCAATCTTTTTGTAATTTCTTTGACTCTTTCTATAAAACTCATATTTTGAGTTACATTTACTTCTAGCAAGTTCACTGCTGTAAAGTCTCCTACTATGGAATTAGTATTATTTCCGATAGTTGGTCTATTTTGAATTGGTAAATTGAGTGTAAAATGTTTATTCGAACTCCACCTTGAAATAACTTCTGCGTATATACCAATAAGCACCGATGAAACTGTTACTCCGTATTCTCCTGCAATTTCCTTTATACGTTTCCAGTCAGACTGATTAATATGTTTCTGAAATCGATAAAATTCATATGTATTTTCACACTTATCTGCGGCTCGTCCATCTTGTGGAAGAATTGGAGCCTCCGGCAATTTTTTCAGTCTTTCTAACCAATACATTCTATCCTGATGCCATTTTAAACTTCCTTTACGTTGTTGATTGAACATTGCATAATCTGAAAACTTATACCTTATTTTTTCTAATGAAGCTCCTTTCAAAAGTTCTCCCATTTCAGAAATCAGAAGTTGCACACTTGCAAAATCTGAAACAATTAAATCAACAAGTAGATGGAAAAAATTTCCTTCTATACGCTTCGTTATTAGCACTTTAAATAATGGAGGTTCCTCCGTATGAAAAACATATTCACTAAAATCTTCCCTAATCTTAGATAAAGTATCTACTTTTTCCCTCTCTGCCATTTTTTGTAGATTTACTATTTTAATTTCATAATCAATCTCATCTCTCTCTAAAATTTCAAATCCGACCTCTGTTACTTTCGCTCTTAGCATTTCATGCCTATTTACCAATACTTTCCAAGCTCTTGATAGTTCTTCTGCACTGTAGGAACCAAAATCAACCTCAATATATCCTTTACATCCAATTCCACCCCACTTCACAGCTTCTGTTTTTCCAACTAAATAGGCTGCTTGCACATCAGTCAAAGGATATACATTAGTTTCATAATCATTATCCGTAATAAACTCGTCTATCGTTTGTTTTTTCTTCAAAATTTCAATTATTTCTTCTTTATATTTTTTAACTTTCTCTTTAGAATTTTCTGTAAAATTCCCTTTGGAATCTTTATATTTTAATTTTCCATCAACAGTTTCAAAAGTAACGCCTTTTTTTTCAAGCTCTACTAATAATTCTCCTGCTACTTTTTTCGTGTCCTGCATTTTTTAAATTTCCCCCTCTTCTACAAATTCTGCTATATCTGTATTTTTTCTCTTATCAACCAATTTTGTTAGTGCGTTAATTGATGGATTCATAAAGACCTCTTTCATGCGTACCTCTATTCCGCAACGAGCATTAATAGCCGCAACAAATCTAGCCGCAAGCAAGCTGTCTGCACCTATCTTAAAAAGGTTCTCATCCAAATCAGCCACTTTATTTTTCAATAGCTCCTCCCAAATCATCAGTACAATATTTAATACTTTGTCAGACATTATTTCCACACTATCAGTTTTCTGATATTCTGCCAATCTTCTTCTATCAACTTTTCCATTTGCATTAAGAGGAAAATTTTCTAATCTGTTTATAGAATTCGGTATAGAATACTCAGGAAGATGTATCTTAAGATAATCTTCTATTTCACTCTCTGCAATGTACTCTCCCAAGTAAAATGCAACTAATTCTTTATGGTATTTATCCCCCTGAGCAACAACTACGGCTTCTTTTATTCTTGAAATACTTTTTAATACACTTTCAATTTCTCCCAACTCAATTCGATGTCCACGTATCTTTACTTGGGTATCCATTCGCCCTAAAAACTCTATCGTTCCATCTGCCCATCGCCTTCCCCGATCTCCTGTTCTATACCAACGTTCCCCTTTTACATCCGTAATAAACTTTTTCATTGTTAGCTCTTCATCATTAATATAGCCTTTCGCCAGACTTCCACCTCCAATTTGCAATTCACCAGGAATATCAACTCCGCACTCCACAAAATTTTCATCCGTAATCCTATATTTCTGTTTTGGTAATGCTTGCCCATAAGGAATAGAATTCCACAATTTATCTACTTTTGAAACGCAATAATAGTTGGACCAAATTCCGCCTTCTGTCGCTCCGCCCAACGCTACAAATTGCGAGTTTACTGAAGTTACTTTATACCATTTCTCCGGTAAATATAAAGGAATCCAGTCCCCTGACACTAATGCCAACCGCAATTTACCAAAATGATTATTTTCCCCCATTATCAAAAACATGTCCAATAACGCGGGGGCACTATTCCAAATAGTAATTCCATAAATCTCTATCAGATTTTTCCATACTTCTGGATCTCTAAAGTCGTCTTCATCAATTAAAACAATTGTCCCTCCAACAGTTAAAAGACCAAATATGTCAAAAACCGACAAATCAAAATCAAATGCTGATATATTTAATACGGAATCTTCCGCACCAATATTCCACATATGTAAAATTTCTTCTATTGTATTCATTGCAGCCACATGACTCATTTCTACTCCTTTAGGTTCTCCGCTAGAGCCCGATGTATAAATAATATAGGCAGTATCTTTTGAATTATTTTCAATACACCCAGTCCATGGATTCTCTTCTAAAAAGGCTTCATCCTGCAATACAAGAGCCGGCTTGACATTTTCTATGATTTTTTTCCGACGTCCTAACGGCTGCTTCATTGCAATCGGAACATACGCTGCACCTATTGCAAGAATTCCTAACAATGCAGCTACTTGTCCAATACCTCTCGGCAATATAACCACAATCTTATCATTTCTTCTTACTCCTCTTTGCCACATATAGTTTGCTGCACGCAACGCATATAAACGCAACATCTTATAAGAAACTTTCTCATTTTCATAGATAAGCGCAATTCTCTCTGGATATTTCAATGCATTTTCATAAAATTCTCCATGTAATGTTTCCTTTCTATTAGAAAACTCTCGATCGTTCATCATATACATTTCCTTTCCTCAACTATTCCACATTCTTTTTAAGCCATTTTACGACCCTCACAATAACCTCATCTTCTATAGTACCGCCTTCATCCTTTAATGGAGAACTTACCTTAGAAAGTGAATGTCCCAACCCTTTAAACAAAATTATATCTGCATTATTCCTTGCTGCCTTTGCTATTTGCACAGCTTCTACCGGAGAAATCCATCCGTCATTCAAACCATGAAGTACTAAAATAGGTAATTGGATTTTTTTTATGTCATCTAATATTCCTGCCCATGTTTCTCCAGGAGCATTTTCAGCAAATCGAATTAAAGTAGTAGGATCTGCAACTATTTCATCTGCCAATGGTATCCAATTATCTATTATGCTGAATCTTCCTTTCCCTTCTGGATCAAGTTCTTCATTAAATTTCATATTTCCCTCCTTATCCGTACCAAGAATAAGTAAATACAGAGAGAAAGAGATAGATGTGGAGTCCGGTATGCAATTCAAAAAATCCGAAATTTCTAATATGCTATCACTATTGTTATCCAACTCTTTCAACTTTTCTACTGTAAGTTCGCGCAATATATAAGAGAAATAGGAACTCCATCCTTCTGCAATACCCGACTGAAGAATCAAAGCCTGCACATTCGGAAAATCTGAAACTAAAGTTGTACAAACTCGTACTCCTTCACTCCATCCATAAAACAGAATTCCTTCCACTTCAGACAAGCCAGAAACAAATCTCGTTACCTCTCTGGCATCCCGAATAATTATTTCTATATCATAATTTTCTCTTTTATCATAACGAAATACCGCATATCTAGCTTTCACAAACCCTTCGCTCAATAAATCAAAATTACGGGATACTATACCTCCCATGGATTCAACTGTAGCGTGCCGATCAGATGGACCGGAACCATGAAATAAAATAATCGTTTTCCATTGACCTTGCCTTTCTGGCAAATCTAATTCTCCTGAAATTTTCATTCCATTTTCCAAAGTAATTTCCAATTCTTTTACAAACATATTTTTATTCTCCCTAATATTTTTCCATAAATTTCTTTATATTATTTACATAAGCGCCAAAAATATCAGTAATATATTGTTTATCAAAGATGTCAATAATATAATCCCATGAAATCTTCAAATATCCCAAATCATCTCTTACATGGTGATCTAAAACCACCTGCGGTGTTTGGCTTATCGCATATTCTTCTTTGAATGAATATCTTTTTTTTGTTACCTTAGACACATTCCCCTCCAGCATACAAGTAAACACTACTGGCATAATCGCTTTTCCTGCTCTACCTGAAGAAAGCATTTTTAATATATTGCTTCCTTCAAATTTTCTATATTGAACTAACCGCCACATCTGTTCTTGAGTTGCTCGAATAGCATCCAATAAAGAATCCGTTTTTTCTTGGTATGATATTACTGCATTGTTAGTAAATTCACCCAGTATCCCATTCACATCTTCATGCAATAACTGTCTATTAAACAATGTTACATTTATGGAAAGTCCTGGAGTTTCACTATATTGTGCCAGTGTTTTCATAAAAATTGTAGAAATTACTGCAGCAGGAGTAAAATGATAGTTTTTTATTTTCTGATATAATCGTTGTGTTTCTATAAAAGAAAAATCACATTCAATTCTATCAAATCTTACATTCTGCACTTCTGCAAATTTTTTCTGGTAATTCAGTTTGGGAAAGCTCGGCATATTTTTTACTTTTTCTTTCCAGTATTCTTCAGCTTCCAAATCTCCTTTATCTGTTTTTAATCTCATGTAATTCATAAAAGAGATTCGTGGAAATTTAACATCTTTTCCATAGTACAAACTGAAAATCTCGTTCAACAGTAATTTTGCACTCCATGCATCCAAAATAATACAATCAAAATCTACATGTAAAACACTTGTCTTTCCTGATGTTTTCCCAACGCAAAAATGGAACATGGGCCATTTATAATAATTATACCTATGATGACTTCTCTCTAGCCGCTTTTGCTCTCTATCATTCCCTTCATATAATGAATAAACTGGCACAGAATAATATGGCACATTATCTAAAAAACTCGCTTTCCCCTCATGTGTTACAATCAACCGTAATGCATCATTTTTAGAAATAACCAGATTTATCATTTGCTCAAGTCGTTCAACATCCAAAGATTCTATTGTATATTCGATGTAATAATGCGCATTTATATTTCCCAACTCACACCCAGCCGTTTGTCCCACAACATAAGCTGTTTGTATTGATGTTAATGGAATCACATTTTTTTCGATCATTCGAAAGAAATCTAAAATTTGACCTTTAGCCATTTTAAGAATCCTTAATGTTTCCGGTGCCAATTGTCTGTTTTTAGATCTGTATCGAATTTTCTCCCCTTCTCCCCAAATTTGAATGCCATTCTCTCTAAGTTGCTCCAAAAACTCCAAAATATCGGTATCATTATTAAATATGTATTTACTCATTACGTTTCCTCTAATATATATCTTTCGATTTTGCTGATAGTCGGATACTCAAATAACTTGCCGATATCCATAAAACACCCTATTTTCTCCGTCATTTGGTTAGTAATTTGTATTGCCTGTATCGAATTTCCACCTATTTCAAAAAAGTTATCATTTATATCAATATTTTCAATTTTTAAAACTTCTCTCCAAATTGCGAGTAATTGCTCCTGAAGTTGAGTAAGCTGTTTACAATTATTATTCTTTTTAAAAATAGGCTTTCTATTTTTTTCTGCAACAATCAAAATTTTATGAATATCCTTTTTCCCATTTGAATTAAGCGGAATAGCATTCGTTTTAATATATTCTGTTGGAATCATATAGATCGGAAGATCTTTTTTTAACATTTCCTTATAAAACTTGTCTATCCGGTCACGATACCTTTTTTCCTCTACTAATACAGCACATATGTCTTCTATCGCATTATCCCTTTTAAAAAAAACAAACGCTTCAGTTATACCTTGAATCCTTCGTAATGCAGCTTCAATTTCGCCCAATTCTACCCGATATCCATTGATTTTTACCTGATTATCCAATCTTCCAAGAAATTCAATATTACCTTCATTCCAATACCGTCCCATATCTCCAGTACAATACAATCGTTCCCCAGTTCTATCTAAAACAACAAACTTTTCTTCTGTTTTTTCATTATCGTTTAAATACCCCTGTGCAACGCCATCTCCGGCAATATAAAGTGTTCCCGGTACCCAGTCAGGGCAATCTTCCATATTCTGATCCAGAACATAATACTTCTGGTTTGCAAGCGGTTTCCCATACGGAATACTCTTCCAATCTTCCGGCACAATCTCTGGGATCTCGAAATGATTGGACCAAATACTGCCTTCCGTCGCTCCTCCAAGTGCAACAATCTCAACATTCTGAAACAGATTACGGATTCTCCCCGGAAGTGAAACCGGAACCCAGTCGCCACTCATCATTACCAACCGCAACGATTGTGAAGTTACCTGCCTTTGATATTCCTCATATTCTGCCAGCATTTCTACAAAAGCTGGCACGCTGTTCCATACGGTAATATTCTCATGATTCAACCAGTGAATCCAATGCGCTGGATCTTTTCCATATTCCTGATCCGGAAGAACCAATTTCCCACCTGCGCCTAAAACGCCAAAAACATCATAAACAGACAGGTCAAAATGAAGATTGGAGATTCCAAACGCCGTATCCTGTTCTGTAATCTGATAGCGTGCATTGATATCCAGTATTGTATTCACTGCATTATGGTGAGTAATCATTACTCCTTTCGGTATCCCGGTTGTTCCCGACGTATAGATTACATACGCAAGGTCTCCCGCCTTATTCTCCTGTGCTTTGTATTCAGAATCGGTTTTTAATCCAGACACAGAAATACAATCCCACTCGTGCAGCCATTCGGTATCCTGATCATACGCCTGATTCTGCACAAGAATGATTCTTGTTCCACTGTCACGGAGAATCTTTTCAACTCGTTCTCTCGGATTATGGATATCTATCGGAAGATATGCGGCTCCGGCAAACAGGATTCCATAAACAGCAACTACCTGCTCCCACCCTTTTTCCATAAATACAGCTACCGTCTCTTCTTTTTTTATTCCCATGCTCTTCAACTGCCCGGAAATGTAAAACGCCTCTTCTTTTATCTCCCGATAAGTCATCCGCCTGCTGCACGTTACCAGCGCCTCCTTATCCGGAAATTTGTCTGCCGCCTCCAAGAATAATCCATCCAACGTTTTCTCTTCAAATTCAGCCGCCGTTTCATTCGCCTGACGCCGTTTTTCTGAAATTTCCGCTGTTACCAGACTTGCCGTTTTTTCCTGCATGATCTCCGGATGAACTGCTAGCGTATGAAGCAGGCCGGTATATGCCCGGAACATCTCATCCAGCATTCCCGGATAAAATAATTCGTCCACGGAATCCCAAAACAGGCATAAACAGCCATCCATTTCAACCACCTGATGATCCAGCCACACCTGCGGCGTCTGTGAAATGTTATAGTTCAGTTTTCCAAGCCACTTTCCTTCATTCCACTGCTCCACGCCAAGGCCACTGGTAAACACTACCGGCATAATAGCGCCCCGCATATTTCCAGTCTTTTTCTTTAATTCGCGCTCCAGTTCAACCGCGCCATAAGCTGTATGCTCCAGATCTTCTGTAAGCTGCTTCTGAATTGCCTTTGTCCTTTCCGCAAAATTATTCCCTGCATTCTTTATCTCCAGCAATGTCAGTGTTGTAAAATCTCCAACCAGATTGTTCACTTCCGGATGCAATTGTTTCCGGTCAAACTGCGTCAGATTAAGTGTAAAATCCTTATTACTGCTCCACAAGCGGAGAGTCTCCGCATAAGCACTCATCAAAAGAACAGAAGGCGTTACCTCCAGTCTTCCCGCCGCGTCTTTTACAGACTGCCATTCTTTCTGTGACAGTTTTGCGCTCCGGCGACAGAAACGCTGCTCTGTAATCTGGCTTTCGTTCTTTGCAAGCGGCAGATCCGGTGCGTCCGCAAAAGTCTCCACCCGGTCTTCCCAATATTTTTTATCTTTCTCATAAGCAGAGGTAGACTTTATCTGCTCCAGTCCCAGCACGTAATCCCGGAAAGACAAAGTAATCGGCATTTCCGCTTTTTCATTTCGATATACTTCTGCCCACTCATTTAAGAGATGGAACATACTCCAGCCATCAAAGATAATATTATCAAAACTGATATGGATTCTATGCTTCTGGTCCTCTATTTTAGTGATTCGCACATCAAACAGAGGCCATTCATCTGTCTGAATTACCTGATGAGACATCTCTGCCCGTTTTTCATCCAATGCCTTTTCTTTTTCTGTCACTTCCAATTGTCGGATATCCGTCACGTCAATATGATACTGTGGAGTATTCTCCAGTATGCGCTGCATACCATCCGGCTGGATAATAACACGCATCATCCCATGCCTCTGTATCAACAGATTCCATGCCGCCTCTGCGCACTCAGTATCAAGGCCGTCTGCATCCAGTTCAAAATAACAGTGCGTTGCAACATTTCCCAATTCATACAATCCGCTTCTGCCAAGCCAGTAAGCATACTGCACATCGGTTAATGGGAACGGATGATATGCTTCCTCCAGATTCGGTTTGATCTGCAGTGTATCTTCTTTCTGTTCGGACTGTTCAATAGCTTTTGCTAGAGATTTTACGGTCAGATTTTCAAAAATCGTACTGATCGTTATTTTGCAGCCAAAGGTTTTCTGTACTTCCGAGATCAACCTTGTGGCAATCAGCGAGTCTCCCCCAAGGCTAAAATAATTATCTTCAATTCCGATATTTTCATATCCAAATAATTGTTTCCAGATATCTAAAAGCTTTTCTTCTGTTTCTGTCGTTGCCTTTGAAAATCGGATAACCGCAGTTTCTTCTTTAAAATCTTCCCGCAATTGCTTCCTGTTAATCTTCCCATTGGACAATGTTGGGAGCTGCTCCATGAAATGATAATTCTGTGGAACCATATACTCCGGCAGTTTTTCTGACAGATATTCCCTTAGTGCTCCATTATGATAGGACAGGACAGACGCCTGCTGTCTGCTGCAGCATATACATCTTCCATATCTCTCTGTCACAGCACAGTCTTCGCCCAATCCTGCCTCTGATAAACATTCTCTCCACAGCAGGCAATCTGGGGTAACCAGCCCTGCTTCTTTTCTCTTGTCCCGAATATCCGCAAAACCATTTTCCAAAAAAGCCGCTGTAAGTTCCTGAAGGTATGTCCTTACCACAAGGTCAGTCATCAGCAATATTCCGTTTGGCTTCAGTAATTCCGCTACTTTCTTTACCGCATCCGCAGCATCAATATTTCTATGTAAAGCATTTACCGATATCACAACGTCATAACTATGCAAGGACATCTGCTGCTTATCCATGCCTTCTTCCAGATTCAGCATCTCAAACTCGACTCTCTCATATCCCGCAAGTTCTTTCTCTGCTTCCTGCAGAAAATATTTTGAAGAATCCGCATAAGTATAAGCCACGCTTACATCTTCCAGTGCATTCAAAAACTGTCTTGTAATTGCAGTGTCCCTTGTACCAATTTCTATAATCTGGAGTGGCTCTTTTCTGCGTTCTTCTGCCAGAAGCCTTAATCCCTGCACCAGTCTTTCCACTGTTTCCTCGCAGCCCGGAATCCTCCGAAGCAGCATATTTGGAGCCAAAGCCGGCTCTTTCTGGTAGAATACGTCCAGCGGAACTTCATTCCCAGTAACCATATGCTTCAGATACGGCTTCAGTTTCTTAAAATACGTTTCCGTATCTCCAGCTTTTTCCGGTACAGCCACTTCCTTCCCGGTACGCGATAGTCTGCCGTCCTCTTCTCTCAGGATTCCTTCCTTCTTTAAAATTTCCAACCATCTTGCCACAGTATTCTTCTGTGTTTCCGTAATGCTCCCTTTTTCAAAAATTTCCTTCTGCGAAAGAACTTCCTTCTCTGATACAAAAATGCCTAACTCTATGAGTGTCTCCAGCATAAGCTGTACACATCTCTGGTCTGCATAGGCAAGGAAATTTTTGTATGCTGTCTTCCGTTCCTGCTGCATCTGCCAATTGCTGACATCATCCTTCAGTTCTTTCCAGCCCCCGCCAAAGATATCTGTGCCGTACAAATACGTTGTAACTTTAGAATCTTCCTGTAACGGCGCTCCGATATAAGCAGCCAGCGTTTTATTGCCATGACCATCACTAACTGTATCAACAACTGCATGAGCCACACCCGGAAACTCCTGAATCGCATGTTCAATTTCTCCCAATTCAATCCTGTGTCCGCGAATCTTTACCTGATGGTCTTTTCTTCCCAAAAATTCAATTGTCTCATCATCCCAGATTCTTCCGAGATCGCCGGTCCGATACCATCTTCCATACTGATCTGTGATAAATTTCTGCCCCGTAAGCGCAGAATCTCCCCTATATCCTTTTGCTACACCAAAACCGCCAATCCAGAGTTCGCCTTCTGCCCAGTAAGGGCAATCCCTTCCATACTCATCCACAACACGATATGCCTGATATCTGAGTGGCTTTCCATAAGGAATAGATTTCCAGTTTTTCGGCATCGGCAGGGTAACATTCTGATAATTGGACCAGATACTTGCCTCTGTAGCTCCTCCCATAGCGACAAACTGGCAATCCTCTGTCCATGCCGCAACCCTCTGCGGGAGATCCATCCCAATCCAATCTCCAGAAAGCATAACCGCCCTGATCGGCAGTTTCTGTTTCATGGATTCCGCCCGTATCAAAAGCATATCCAGAAGCACCGGCACTGAATTCCAAACGGTAATCTGATATTTCAACACTTGTTCCAGCCAGTAATCCGCATTCCTTCTCTCCTGCTCTGGAAGCAATACCAATGTTCCTCCTGCGCCTAAAATTCCAAAAACATCATATACCGACAGGTCAAAATCCATAGCTGATACAGCCAGCGCCCGATCTGCACTTGTCACATGGTACTTTTCATTAATATCCTGAACCGTATTCCATGCGCTTTCATGCGCAATCTCTACACCCTTCGGAACACCTGTAGAGCCTGACGTCATGATGATATAGGCGCTGTCCTTCGGCGACACCTCTGGCAGTCTCACATTTTCCTGTCCCTCTTCCATACCTTCCATCACAAGGATTTCCGTACCTTCCGGCCAGTCCAGTTTTTCGGATAATTCCAGATTCGTGACCACATAGCGGACTCCCGTCTTCTCATGGATTAACGCTCTCCGATCTTTAGGCTGGCTTAAGCTGACCGGAAGGTATGAATTTCCGGAAAGCAAAATTCCTAATGCCGCCTCGATCTGTTCTATCCCGCGCGGCAGGGTAAGTGCAACCGGGACTCCCTTAATATCCTTTTCTGAAATCCCTGCCGCCACTGCTGTCGCCCGTGCTTTTAATTTCCCATAGGAAACCGATCTTCCGCTTCCCGCATCAATAAGCGCAATATCTTCCGGGCAAACTTCCGCATGGTTCATAACAGCCCAATGCAGGCATTCCACACGCTCCGGCACTCCTGTACGCGCTGTATCTTCAATTTCTCTTTTTCTTTTTTCAGGAAGCACATCAAATCGCTGATTCCAGTCCTTCTTTCCCAATTCATGCAGAAGATTCTCAAAACACTCCAGCATATCCGGGATCATATTCTCCGGGAATAACTTATCCACGCTGTCCCATGTAAGCTGTACGCCATTTTCATCTTCATAACTCTGGAAGTCATTCCACACCTGCGGCGTTTGGGAAATCATATAGGAAAACTGCCCCAGTTCTTTCCGGAACGTATCATTTACCAACGGCGTTCCCAGATTGCAGGCAAAAACAACCGGCGCCACTGCCGATGCGTCTCCATACATCTGTGCAAGATCTCTCTGGACTTGCACGCCGGAATATGCCGTATACTTCATATCCTCATGGAGCTGCTTCTGGATCCTGTCTAGCAATTCTGCAAACGTCGGATTCCCTTCGCAGTCAATCTCCAGCAATAACAGTGTAGTGAAATCTGCTATCACGTCTTCCAATCCCTGCTGCTCTGTTTTCCGGTTAAAAAATGGAATATTAATAAGGAAACGATGATTCCTGCTCCACCGTTCCAAAACCGTCGCATATGCAGTAAGAAGAACCATTGCCGGAGTTGTCTGGTATTTTTTTGCCCGCATTTGCAAATGATCCCATTCTTCCTTTTCGATTCTCACAATCCTGCGGTTGAACACCGTTTTTTCCACTTCTTGCGGACGTTTTGCCAATGGAAGGTCAGGGCCTTTTGGCAAATGCTCTAAACGATTCTTCCAGTATTTTTCTGCGTTTTTCCGTTCCTCCCCTTCTTCCTGTTTCTGCCGTTCCAGATAGGAAGCAAAATTCCACCCTTTTGATTCTTTCGGCAGGTTTTCCCCTCGGTAAGCAGATGCCAAATCCCTCAATAAGATCTGCAGACTCTGTACATCAGCAACCAGAAGCGCCATATCCACATGAAGGCGTGCCTTATTTTCAGGAAAAAGCGTAAGCTCTATTCCTGCTACTTCGCCTTCCTCAATCTTTAACTTCCGATGGGATAAACGTTCTCTGACAGATACTGCCATTGCCTCTGCTTCCTCAGATGACATCCGGGAAAAATCATGAACCTTTATTTTTTCACAATACGGCTTATCCAGGATTTTCTGTGTTCCATCATCCAAAAAGCAGGCGCGCAGCATAGGATGATGATACTGCAGTACATTCCATGCTTTTTCCAGACGCTCCGGTTCTATGTTTTCCCCATCAAACTCCAAATATGCGTGACAGTCTATCCCTCCAAGATACTGTTCTTCATCCCTGCCAACCCAATATGCATACTGTACGTCTGTTAAAGGAAACGGCTGTTTCATATCCTTTTCCGGCGTTATCTTAGATTCTTGTGCCCGTTTTTTGCCCGCTTTTTTCTTCATGCTGCGCTGGATTAACGCCCACCAGCCTTCAAAGGTGGGATTTTCCATCAATGAACCGAAAGAAACCTTAACCCCCTGTTTTCTCCACTGGTTTACCAGACGCATGATCGTCAGGGATGAAAGCCCAAGCTCCAACAGATTTTCGGAATCTCCAAAATCTCTGGCTACCGGCAGTTTTTGTTTGATCTGTTCCTTTATCTCTATATATTCCATGCTACTGTCTCCTTCTACTTTTCCTGAGCCATCCGTTCTAATGCTTTCTTATCTATTTTCCCTACGCTGGTCAGCGGCCATGTTTCAACCCGTTCTATCTGATCTGGCATTTTATACGCCGCAACGCCTATTTCCCGCAGAAACCTGTGGATTTCCTGTAAATCGATCCCGGCTTCATCATCGGTTACAAGGAATGCGCATATCCGATTTCCAAGGGTTTCATCCGGAACGCCGACAACGGCTGCCTCTTTGATCTCCAGATGCCTGCAAAGGTAAGCTTCAATCTCTGAAGGCATGATCTTTTCTCCGGCGCGGTTAATCTGCTCTTTGATCCTCCCACCCAAACGCAGTCTTCCGTCTTTCGTCCACATAGCCTTATCGCCCGTCCGATAAAATCCGTCCGGCGTAAAGCTCTTTTTATTCGCTTCCTCCGCCATATAATAACCATCAATCGTATACGGGCCTCTGGATAATAATTCCCCAAAAACTCCTTCCGGTACGGTCTTATCCTCTTCATCCACAATCTTCACTTCATCCGCAGGAGACACCGGAGTTCCCTGGCATCTTGCGATCAGGGAACCTTCATCCTCCGGGCTAGTAAAGGACAGTAGCCCCTCCGCCGTACCAAATACCTGCATCAGTTTACACGGCCATTCTTCAATGATCTTATCCGCAAGGGAATCTTCCAGCATTGCGCCGCCCACCTGCAAAATCCGCAGGCTGGATATATCATAATCTTCATCCCATTCCAGCATTTCCATGCACACAGTAACCATAGCAGGAACCAATGCCGTTATCGTGACACCTTCCTCTGTAATTGCGTCAAGGATATCATCCGGGCTGGTCGCAGACGCAAGCACAACTTTTCCTCCCACGTCCAGCGTGCCTAAAAGCCCCGGGCAGCATAACGGGAAATTATGAGCTACCGGAAGAGACGCCAGATAAACGTCACTGCTATCCAGACGGCATCTCTTCGCGGACATGCGGGCATTATACATATAATCCGTATGGGTGCGCGGAATCAGTTTCGGAACCCCTGTCGTCCCGCCGGACAGCAAAAGCACCGCCGTTTCATACCCATCCACAGCCGGAAATGCTCCATTTTCTCCATACGTTTCCGCAATCATTCCACTGATATCCCCGGATTCGCTATCTACAAATATATGCCGGATACATGAATATTTCTCTTTCATCGCATTTGCCATCGGCACATATGAAAATCCCAGATATTTCTCCACCACAATATAAGCGGCCGGCTTTGCCAGTTCAATAATTCCTTCCAGTTCCGCCTCCCTGTGGGCCGGCAGCATCATGATTGGCACCGCCCCAATCTTGGAAAGCGCAAAAAACACGATCACAAAAGAAATCCTGTTCGGAAGCTGCACAAGCACTTTGTCTCCCTTTAAAATCCCTTTACGCAGAAAAGCTGCCGCAAGACAATCTGCTTTTTGCTTTAATTCCATATAACTGATCTCGTCTTCACTGTCCGTGACCGCAATTCTTTCTCCATATTTTTCCGCCCACCTATCAAGCTGTTCTCCAAATCCACATCTCTCCCAGCCTTCCAGATTCTCATATTTGCTCATATCTTTCTTATAACCCATTTTATCTGTCTCCTTTCTCATGCGCCGCCACATACGCAGCATATCCTTTGATCCTGACCGGATACAGAAACCAGTCCTGATCTTTCTTATCTTTTTCTGCAATTTTCTCGTTTCTGACAGAGAAGAAATCCATTCCTCTTCCTAATCCAATTCCAAGCGCCTTTACATATGCCTCTTTCGCCGCCCAGTACTGGAAAAACAGATCCGGTCCTTCATTTTTTACATCTTCCGCTTCTTCTGCAGTATAAAAATTTTCCGCTATCTCCCTATAGTCCGGGCACTCTGCCATCTCCTGCACATCTACTCCGATATCCATTCCGACAGCGAATACCGCCAGTATGAATTCACCCGAGTGCGAAATGTTAAAATCCACTGTCCGCTTTCCCGCAATCTTTTTATGATAAGGCTTACCCAGTTCATTGACAGAAAAATCAATCGTTTCCATATCTAAGTATCTTTTTAAGAGGATCCGCACGACAACCTTCCCGGCTATATAACGCATCCTGTCTTCAGGAAAACGGAATCTTCCGGCTTGCTCCAATTCCTGCCCACTCAGGATATATTCATGGTTCTTCCAGAAATCTGTCATTTCAGGCCAGCGGATACACCATATATGTATCTCATTTTCACGGATATAAAGTTTGTCTGCTGACAGAAATTCCTTTTCTCCGTATCGTTTAATCTCCATTTTTCATTCTCTAAAGCAGTCTCATGACCTCACTTATTACTTCGTCTTCACAATCCCTCAGATAAAAATGTCCTCCCGGAAATATCCGGTAGTTAAAATCATTGTCCGTATACTTTCCCCATTCCAAGATCGCACTCTCATCCGCTTCGTCGTCCTTTTCTCCGCCAAATGCAGAGATAGGTGTATGCAGCACTACTCCCGCTTTATCATAATACGTTTCATCCATGGTAAAATCCGCCCGCAGCATAGGCAGAAAGAAATCCAACAATTCCTGATTCTCTAGTATCTCTTTTGGCGTCCCTTCAAATCTTCCCAGTTCCCTCTTAAACGCTTCATCCGGAAGATGATAGATTGGATTTGGCTCCGGAATACTAGGAACCCGGCTGCCGGAAATAAACAGACATTTTGCAGTATATCCCGCTGCCTCCAACCGTTTTTCCAGCTCATAAGAGATCTTCCCACCCATACTGTGTCCCCATAAGGCATACGGTCCGTACACAACCTTTCTTACAGCCTCTTCCAGGTCATCTAACATAACCGACATATCTATATACGGTTTCTCCATGATCTGTTCTTCCCTTCCCGGAAGCTGAACTGGACATACCGTTACTTTCCCCTGCATCTTTTTCGCCCACTGGTTATAAGCAGAAGCACCGCCTCCCGCAAATGGCAGACAAAACAAGGTTATTTTCTCTTTACTAATATTTTCCGTATTTTTTATCAATTTCATATTCACTTTTATATTCCTCTGGCATAATGTTCTTTTTCTCTCTGTTTACCATCATTTTGTAATATGTTTTTCTCAATCACTTCTTATTTCTACCTGTAATTAGTTACATCTAACTCTTTGTCAAAAAAATTTTTGATCCATCCCAATATCAAACCGGACGCCAAAACAATATGCGCTACCATAATCCCGTTTACGATCAGGGAATATCCAATCACAGAAAAAACACCTGCTATCGCGCATTCAATAACTAAAATTACCCTCGCGCGCATCCCATAAACTTTTTTCTCTTTCGCATCCAACTTCTTGCTGCTGGCATCTACCGGCGCCATGATAAATATAACGCCAACCGCGACAAACCATATGATCCGCATTTGCCATATTACAGCCGGAGCAGACGCCAGATACAGACTGCATAGAAGGACAAGGATACCGGAAACAGCCATGCAGCCCCCTGCCTTTTCCAAATGAATCCCTCCGGCATACTGCCTTAAAACAGTAAAGGGCAATAAAAAGACTATCATCTCCATCCAATTCCCCGTTATGATGCCAAGTATGACGATGATAAGGTATATTACCACCCTGCCCAGCAGTACGCCGTAAGCATATTCATACAGCCTGCGGTCTTTCTCTTCAAGAATCCCATTCCTGCTTTGTAGTTCAAAAAGCCGACCAGCCATTTTTTTCCACACTAGAATTTCCTCATTTTCTTAACTTCTTCCGGCTCATCTTCCTGATAGTACAGCCAGTTGCACGCCAGATTTGCCGTATACGCCGTCAAGCAGAGTGCAAGACAGTTTACAGCTCCAAGCAGTTTGATTCCCATGTTTTTTCTGATTATTTTTTTCATAGTTACAAAGCCTCCTTTTTTCCGAAAGTTTACACAAAAATCGCCCTCTTTTCAATTACCGTGGCAAAAACGGTAACTTTTTGGGCGATTTTTGCACGTCCTTATTTGATTGTAAAGATCAGCTTAACAGAGAACTCCCGTTCTCCTGCCTCCACTCGCATAATTCCCGCATACTTTTTAACCAGTTTTCCAACCGTGTGCAGTCCGATCCCGTGACTGTCCGCGTCTCTTTTGGTGCTTATGTACCTGTCCTTGTCCTTTAACAGAGGGACGACATACCCATTGCAAAATTCCATGACAAGGAAATGCCCCGCATTTCCCATATACATCCTGCATTCCACATATCTGCCATCTTCTGTCTTTTCTGCCGCTTCCAGTGCGTTATCCAAAAGATTCCCTACGATCGAGATCAAATCCAACTCTTCCAGAAAATCCAGTCTGAGATCATTACCCAGAGTAATCCTATAGGATATATCCTTAGATTCTGCAAGAAATTTTCTTTCACATAGGATGCTGTTCAAGATCGGATGCTCACAATATACACTTTTTTGAAGATTCTGAATCCGGACGCCTAAATGTTCCATGATGTCCTTAACCTCTTGATTCTCTCCTTCTTCTATCAAGCCGGCTACTGTACAGATAAATTTATTTATATCGTGTAAGAATGCTCTGTTATCCTCATTAACCTTATTCATATACTGCAGATTGGCAATCTCCGCCCTGCTTTTCTGGTATAGCCGGTCCATCTTCTTCACTTCTTCTGATTTTTCTACAAACCTGTCAAATACTGTGAAAATGAAGATATTCGTCATTAACAGAAGCGAAGCTCCTACCGGAACCATAACCCTGTTCATTCCTTCAAAAGAAATATTTGAATAAAACACACATCCTAATATAATGATCGTAGCGGTTGGCAGCATGAGCAGCACAGTAAAAGTTTTATTCTCAATCGTCAGATAATCCCTTTTCCTTGTTACCTGATTAATGCATTTAATAAACAGAAATGTCATGGTACTCATCAGCAGGAGTGCTAATGTCTTTTCTATTTCAGTCCTGAAGCCCTCGGACGCACCAGTCACGCCATATGCATTCGTAAGTGCCGCAAAGAGAAATTCGGGAATAATTGCCAGCACATAATAGCAGCATACCGTAACCAGCTTCTTCCATATATTTCCCCGGAACACAACCATAGACGCAATCATATAGATTACCGGAATCATTACCATATTAAGTATTGAGGATTCCAGGCGGTTGGTTCCGAACATTGCCAGTGCTGCGATACAATATACGAGAAATTTTTCCCAGAATCTTTCTCTTCTGTATGGGAGTATGTTCTTTTCCAAGTCCTCCAACAGATACATCTGAAGAAGACAAATCAAATAATCTCTTATTATCATACCATGCCGTTCCTTTCCCCAAGAAATGTTATCAGTGCGTCGGCAAACTGTCCTTTTCTCGACCTCGAAACATTCAACTGGATTCCAAACGGCAGCAACGCAACGTTCTTTTCCAATCCTTCCACTTTTGCCAAATTCACAATATAGCTGTTGTGTGCATACTCAAATCCCCTTCCGGCCAGACACTCATACAGATCACTTAAAGATTCCTTGCAATGCATCTCTTCTATCTTTCCCTGTCTGGCAATGTATATCGTACAGCCCCTTTTCGCCAGACAGATATATAAAATGTCTTCCGTATGGATGCGCATTATCCTTCCCGCCGATGTAACTGTCACGGAAGAATCTCCACAGCACAATTTCACTTTTAATAAAATCATAGGTATTTCCTTTTTCAGACTTCTGTCATGCAGATCCTTCATGATGTACCGGAACGGTTGTCCAACATTAATGCTGTCAGGAGTCGGTTCAAAACAGCCGGAGCAGAACACCAATATCGCTGCTTCATTATATTCCCTCAGCTTCAGTACTGTTTTATTTCCATCCAATCCAGGCATACGCATATCCATAAAAATCAGATCATGCAAAATATCCGCATCTTCCAATAATTCTTTTCCTGATTCATATTCATAAAACCGTATCTCATTCGAAGACAGAATCCCTTCCGTTTCTATGACCGTCTTTATTTTCTCCCTGTATTCTTTATCATCGTCGCAAATTGCTATTTTACACATATTCATCCTCCAGTGTTAGTTTCTTCTAACCCTTTCCCATAAAAAAACCATCTTGCAGAATCTGAATCCTAAGATTATTTGCCTGTTCCTATAACTCCGGTTCCAAATCTGCAAAGATGGGATCTTCAAAAAATTCCTGTATTGTAATATCCAATCCATCGCATATCTTTTTAATTGTAACTACGCCAGCATTCCTGCTTTGTCCATACAAAATATTTTTCAGTGTTGAAGGCGGGACGCCTGAGCGCACCGCCGCTTCATTCACTGTGATATCTTTCTGCTTAATCAGATCGTTTAACCGATATATGACCGCTGTTTTTATATCCACGGTATCGACCACCTTTTTTTCTTCTATTTTATATAAATCGGCTTTAAAAGGTCGCCCATATATAGTCTTTTTGATCTATGCACGATATTTTTTTAACAGTTTTTCTTATTCTAGCAGAAATCCGCTAAATTTCTATATTTTATTAGATACATGAAACCCTGTGAGAACATTTCTGATCCTACGCAGGGTTTTCCACTTTGTTATAAAATTTTTATATTTTGCAGTATGCTGGATCGGAGTTATCATTCAACTTTCCTTCTGCTGCCGATTGTAAAAACATATTTTTACGAATAAATATTCAGCAGTTCTTCCGGAGAAAGCAGTGTAATCCAAAAGGAAAGAAAATCCTTTTTATTCCTTGTCACAATCGCATCACACTGATTCTCCTTCGTACAAGTTGCAAGTAGGCAGTCTTCAAAATCAGATACTCTCTGCAAATAAGCAGGCAGCACATCTTCGTTCGTCACTGTCAGCACTTTTGCTATGTCCAAAACGGAGCCAAGTGCCTTTCTATAAATTTATACCGTTCTTACATCCCGATCAGCTCCTCTCTCCAGCTCATCTTTTCCCTGCTTTTCTTGGATTTTTCTCTTATTGATTTCCAGTCGTTCATGAATAGATGGCTTCTTTGCCTTCGTAGTTGCTTTATTCTTTTCTGTTTGCATACTCGAAACTACCTTTTTCACAGCTTTGTCATTATCCCCTTTTGTCACATTCGCTGCTCTTGACGCTTCTACTCTGCTGTCCTGCTTTTCTGCAACCTGCCGTTCCTGCTTTTCCTGCACACTTTTTTCTTCCAGACTGCAAAAGCTCTGCAAATATGGCAGCACATGGTTCTGCATATCGGTCAGATCTTCCATACACTTCTGAAACTCTTCATTTCCCTTGTTTTTCAGATAACCAATCCAGCTTTCATCCGTAAGTTTCAGTTCATTTTGGAGTTTCAGCTGACTTAAAATACCGCCATTTCCTGTTCCAATATCTATTTTCCCTTTGAAATGTTGCATCATTTTATCGCCTTTTTCCGCATAATATATAGTAAAAAACATCTGGGCTGTTACCATCGGCTCATCCGTCCTCGGATTACGGTCTGCGTACCATTCCTTATCCTTCTGTGCAGTACGGGAATCCAGATCTGAGAGCTTCTGACAGCGTGGTTCCATCAGCTCTCGCTTTTCACAGTAATTCACATACACCATCGGCTCTGTTTCTTTGGATATATCTGGTTCGTAGGATTTCAGCCGTTCCAGCAAAACACCTGCCCACACGGACTGCTCACAGTCTTCTTCAATCACATCCTTCAGAAAGGAAATATAAGAACCAACATTTCCACTTTGCAGATCCAGCATGACTTCCTGTATGGTATCCTGCCCTGGCTCTACATGGTCCCGATAGTCATACGGATCGAAGTCTTCCGCAATCTCATCCAATGCTGCTGCCAGTTCTTCTGTTGTCATTTTTTTCGGATACATTGCCTCACGCACATCCTGAATCGGGATATATTTATAATCAGGCAATGCTTTATGAATCTTCTCCAAACCTTCACGCACCACCGGCTGATCTTTTAAAAACCGCACATTATCCAAGAAGTCGCCGTGTATCGTTGTTCCCATTACAATTAACAGTTCTGTTTCATCAAACAAGCTATCCTCCGGATCACGATAAATAATCCCCATTCCACTGCCTTTATAAGCGTTTTCCGGATCTTCTCTGTACTTCTCATAGATTGCTGCGATTTCTTTCACATCTGTGCTTTTCTCATAAGCTCCCATATCATGAATTTCATCACATTCTGCGGCATAATATTCCAGATAAGCTTCTTTCTTAGGCGGCATATTATTGAGTACATTATCAATCATGTTATAATTGGCCTCTTCCAGTTCCTCCACCTTTGCCAATGGCTTATATTCGCCCTGGCTTTTCTGAATCTCTGCCATTACAACTTCATCCATTTCTTCTACTTTCTCCATCAACCGATCATAATCTCCACGGATGCGTTCTCCAGTCCAGCCTTCGTCTTCCAAAAGTTCCTCCGCCGCTTCTTCAATAGAAATTTCATCATTCTCATAAACGCCACCATCCATCAAGCGGAAATCTTCATCGTAAAAGGAATAATCATATCCTTCTTCTGTTCTCTGAATAGCAAAGTAACGTTCTCCTACCTCATATGCCAGTTCACTAAGGACCTGTTCTTCCAGATTCAGGAAAGAATCTAGCTGTTCAAAACTGATACTGTCTACAAAATGAGCAGTTACTTTTTCCCCGTCATTCAGAACTACGATATCACTGACAGACAGGGAATGCCCACGGAAATCTTCCGGTCTATCAATGTTGAACCTTTCAAAAATATCATCCAGTGACATATTTCCTGATAATTCACCAACATAGACCAGCTTGTAATCTTCTTTTTTTATCTTCATACCATGACTTTCAATAAAACTCATATTCATAAAAGCATAGTTTTCGCCCGGTGAATCATCCCGGATCTGATAAATACCAAATACCCTTCTTGTTCCTAACAACAGGTTTGCTTCTTTCAATGACTGAATCTGTGGATATTTCTGCATTTCCCATTCCAGGTTACGGAAACGCTCCAGTTCTGTCATAGACATCTGATAATGCTCTGGTCCTCGTTCAATTTCCATACGTTCTGTGACATACATCGGTGATGAAAAATTAGTGATCAGATAGATATCTGCTCCGGCATCGTATAATTTCAGTGCTTCTTCCTGCTCAATGACACTCATAGGCTCCTGAAATGCTCCTAAATTTTCTTCTGCATAATCCAGGTTGTTATCCTTTATCCGTTCCCACATCTGCGATTCCATTCCAAACAAACCATCGTATGCCTGTATCATTTCTTTACTCGCATATTCATCTTTACTGTCATCACTGCCAAGGCAATAAATTTTAGAACCCATTCTGTGATAATCAAGAGCTGCTTCTTTTCTAAGCGGTACCATATCTTCTGCTGTATATCCATAGTCACGTAATTCCAGCTTACCTATGGTTGGATCCGGCAGTTCCTGAATATCCATTCTTGCGTCATCCAGCAAATCCTCTACACCTTCTTGATCTGCCTGACTCACTGCATCTGCCAGATTTCTTACCAAAGTTCTAACTTTCTCTTCCTCGCCGATCAGATTCGCATATTCAAAAATCTGTTCTTTTACATCTGTTGAAAATTCTATATCTCTACGCTCTGCCTGAGCGATCCGTTCCTGCGTATATTCCTGCATTTTCTGTGTTTCTCTACCTATTATCCTGTTTCTTGCCATATAAGTTCCTCCTGTATTCTGAAAGATGGCATAACCCACAGAACATTCTTTCTGCCAGATTATGCCATCTTCCTTGTTATCTTATTCCAGACCGAAATCCCGTTTTCTGTTTTCCTTGCCAGTTTCACTTTCCCGCTGACTCTTTTCTTTATAAATCTGCAGTTTTTCATGGATAGAACCACGTGCCGGTCTTTCTTCTTTCTCATCTGATTCAGATACCTCTGCTTCTGCATCTTCACGTTCATCCATATTAAGCAATGCATTTAGCTCTGACAGTCGCTCCAGTTTCTGGTTCAACTCCTCTTCTTTTGGAAATGGCTTTCCAACCTCTTCTTTTGCATTTGCAAGCTGTTCATATACTGTTTCCAGTCTTTGTTGTGCTTCTGAAAGCTTCTCTGGATAACTGTCCAACAGATTGTTGATACGGGTAATATTTCCAAGTGCATCTGCTCCAAGATGAACTTTCGAGACAGCCTCATGTTTGACAGATAGAATAAATTCTTTACTCCATCCATCAAACTGAATCCTCATATTGAAT
Source organism: Eubacteriaceae bacterium (assembly GCA_902362805.1). GTDB lineage: Bacteria > Bacillota > Clostridia > Peptostreptococcales > Anaerovoracaceae > Senimuribacter. The sequence continues at coordinate 124,660 of CABIXY010000004.1, forward strand.
CCCTGATAGTTTCCGATATCCATCGCAGCATCTACAGCTTTAATATCTTTACATACCGCCAGAAGTGCTGCTCCTGCCTCTTTCTTTTCTGTGAACACTTTGCCACCAATCTCCATAGTAAACTGCTCTGGATCTGTGATTTTATGCTCAGAATAATGAGCGATGTCTGCCTTGTAGCTGTCAATGATTTCTGTCAGTTTTGCAATCTGTTGTGGAAAATTCCTTGCAATATCATCTTCCAGGCGGTACTGATTATTCATGTGGTTAGCTTTTAAAAGCTTTAATTTCGCCACATCAACATCCAATGCCATCTTCTCTTTTACCGCCGGATTTCCGGTTGCAAGTGCCTTGACCTCTGCATAGGAAAGTGCCGCTTCGTCCACATCTTCACAGCTTCGCACAGGTGCTTTACTGGTCATAATCTGAGAAATGAATTTCTGCTTATTCTCGATCAGCTGCCACATGTAGCTGTCGAATGTGGATTCTGTTACATATCGGAAGATATGAACTTTTTTATTATGATTTCCCTGGCGGATAATACGCCCTTCTCTCTGTTCCAAGTCAGATGGTTTCCAGCCAATATCCAGATGGTGCAACGCAATCAGACGATCCTGCACGTTGGTCCCGGCACCCATCTTTGCTGTTGAGCCAATCAAAAAACGAACCTGCCCGGATTTCACTTTTCCAAACAGCTCCGTCTTTTTTGCTTCTGTATTTGCATCATGAATAAAAGCAATCTCTTTTTCTGGTACACCTTTTTCCATCAGCTTGCGTTTCAGGTCATCGTAGACATTAAAACTGCCATCGCCTTTCGGTGTGCTCAAATCACAAAAAATCAGCTGTGCCGATTTCTGTGCTGCTGTGTCTTTCCAGATCTCATAGCTTTTCTCTGCACAGACTGATATTTTGCTTTCCGGATTGTCTGGCAATAATTCGTTCACCAAACGCTGATCCAAAGCTAATTTTCTTCCATCATTGGTGATTTTCAGCATATTATCAACAGAGGCATCTACCCCGCCGTTTCTGACAACTTCTGCACGTTCCCCCAGACTTTCTACGATTTCTTTCTGCTGTTCTGTTGGTTTCAGCACCACTGTTTCATATTCTACTTCCGGCACAGGAAGCTTTAACTGATCGGAAGTTTTGATATCTGCAATCTCCTTGAACATATTCATCAACTCCGGAATATTATAAAACCGTGCAAATCTTGACTTTGCACGGTAGCCTGTTCCTTCCGGTGCAAGCTCAATGCTTGTGACTACCTCGCCAAAGGTGGAGGCCCAGGAATCAAACAGTCCAAGGCCCATATTTTGTAATTTTCTGTTCTGCAGATACCGTTGCATAACATATAATTCCGTCATGCTGTTGCTGATCGGTGTGCCCGTAGCAAAGGTAATGCCTTTTCCTCCGGTAATCTCGTCCAGATACTGACATTTATTAAACATATCTGCCGACTTCTGTGCTTCATTCTGTGCAATCCCGGCTACGTTTCTCATTTTTGTATAAAGAAACGCATTTTTATAGCTGTGTGCTTCATCTACATACAAGTGATCCACTCCCAGTTCTTCAAACGTAACTACCTGATCTTTTTTCTCTTTCTGATTCAGTTTTTCCAGCCTTGTCTGCAGTGTCTTTCTGGTCTTTTCAATCTGTTTGACGGTATAACGTCCGCCATCCTGTTCATACCTTGCACTCTGAATTGCCATTTCCAAATCATCAATCTGCTTCCGTAACATGGCTTCCTGACGTTCATCAGAGATTGGAATACGCTCAAACTGGGAATGTCCAATGATAATAGCATCATAATTTCCCATAGCGATTCTGGCACAGAACTTCTTTCGATTTGCCGGTTCAAAATCTTTCTTCGTTGCCACCAGAATATTGGCACCCGGATATAACTGCAGGAATTCTGCACCCCACTGCTCCGTCAAATGGTTTGGAACGACAAAGAGGTTTTTCTGAGATAATCCCAGGCGTTTGCTCTCCATTGCCGCCGCTACCATTTCGTAGGTCTTTCCAGCTCCTACTACATGAGCAAGAAGCACATTCTCTCCATAAAGCTGATGTGCGACAGCGTTTTTCTGATGTGGGCGAAGTTCAATTTCCGGATTCATTCCTGGGAAAGTCAAATGACTGCCATCGTATTCACGGGGACGGATGCTGTTAAATCGTTCATTGTACACTTTTACCAGCCTCTCTCGTCTCTGCTGGTCTTTAAAAATCCAGTCCTTAAATGCTGCTTTCATGGCATCCTGCTTCTGTGATGCCAGCATGGTTTCTTTCTTATTAAGGACACGGATCTCATCACCATTTTCATTGACACTCTTATCATAGATGCGTACATCTTTCAGGTTCAGGGTATCTTCCAGAATCTTATAGGCATTTGCTCTCTCAGTTCCATACGTTGCATAGGCAAACGCATTTTGGGGACTGTCGGCATTCTTTCCTGTAATCCTCCACTCACCATTTACCTCAGAGAATTTCACCTGTATTTCTTTCTGAAGCAGATACCATGGTGTATGCAATGTTTCTTGCATAAAATCCTGATAATCCGAAGGTTCAATCCAGGTAGCTCCAATACGCACTTCAATCTCCGATGCTTCCAGATCTCTCGGCTGAACTGCCTCTAGTGCACGCACATTCGATGTGAATTCCGGATGATTCTCTGCAAAAGTTCTCGCAGTGTTTAATTTATCCCTGACATTTCCTGACAGATATTCATCTCCACTTTCCCACTGGTCTGTCAGTGGATTCTTAAAAATAACTCCGACCAGTTCTTCTGTGATTTTCTCTTCACTCTTTCCGGTCAGCTCTGCCATATAAGGAAGGTCTACCTTTGCTCTTTCGTTAAGAGACAATGCAAGTGCTTCTGTTGCTGTCTCCACGCTTGTCACAGCAACCGCCTTTTTAATGGTTCGCTTAGTAAACATGTCTGCTTTCCGTTTTAGCGTTCCATCTTCATTCAAGTCTTCCAGTGAACACAGCAGACAATAAGAAGAGTCATCAGAAAACGCCCGTTTGTTGGCATTACTTCCAATGACTCCATACTTCGCCGTGTAGGTATCATATACCTGATTCAGTTTTTCCTGCTGTTTCTGGATTTCTTCATCTGTGACGATTTCCTCCATCTGCATAGCGATCAGTTCTCGGACAGTATCACGGATTGAAACCATCCCTTTTACACGTTCTGCAGTGGCGGCAGGCATTTTCACCTGATTCATCAAAGAGTTGACACGATAATATACCTGATCATCTACCACCGTATAGCTGTAATTTCTAACATTCGGATCAGCCGGAATACTCTCTGGCATCTCATCCAGTTCTGTTTCCACATCTACTGCCGGTACCATGCTTCCCTTAATTTGTTTCACAGCTTCTTGTAACTGTAATTCCAAATCAGCTCCTTCCATTGGAGCACATGTTGTTTCCATACCATACGGACCGGACACTTCTTTCATCTCACCCAGAATCATTTCCGGATGCTGAACAAAATACTGATTGACCGTAATTCCATTGACATCACTATCCAGATTTATCCATTCCGGCATTTCTTTCGTAAGGCTTTCCCTCTTTTGGAAAAACAAGATATCAGCACTGACTTCTGTTCCCGCATTTGCCTTAAAAGCTGTGTTCGGCAGTCGGATTGCTCCCAACAGATCTGCCCGCTCTGCCAGATATTTCCGGACTTCCGGTGACGCCTTATCCATAGTTCCCTTTGTTGTGATCAATGCCGCCACACCACCTGGACGTAACTGATCTATCGTCTTGGCGAGAAAGTAATCATGGATCATGAAATTGTAGCGATCATACTGACGGTCATTGACCTTGTATGCACCAAATGGCACATTTCCAATCGCCACATCAAAAAAATCATTAGGATAATCTGTCTTCTCAAAACCTTTGATCTGAATATTGGCATCTGGATAGAGTAGCTTTGCAATTCTACCGCTGATACTGTCCAGTTCCACACCATAGAGTTTGGACTGATTTAGATTCTCTGGAAGCATTCCAAAGAAGTTCCCGACTCCCATAGACGGCTCCAGGATATTTCCTTTTGTAAATCCCAGATTCTCCAACACCTGATACATACTTTCAATCACAATCGGCTGTGTATAATGAGCATTTAACGTGGAAGCTCTGGCTGCAGCATATTCCTCTGGTGTAAGAACCGTCTTTAATTCCAGATATTCTGTCTCCCATGCAGCTTTTGTCTCATCAAATGCATCTGCAAGACCTCCCCAGCCGACGTACCTGGATAAGATTTTCTGTTCCTCTGATGTCGCATTGCGGTTCTCATCCTCACATTTCTTTAACAACTGGATAGCCATGATATTGGCTCGGAATTTCTCCTTCGGTGTTCCCTGTCCAAGTTCATCATCTGTGATACGGAAGTTCGTTGCTTGAATCGGTTCTGCTATTCCGTTAATCTCTTCCAAAGATTCTTTTTCTTCCGATACCTCAGCTTCTCCCGATAATTCTTTTTCTTTTTTATCATAATCTGTCCACACACGTTGAGAAATAGCAGTAAAATACGAGGACTCTTCCTCCATAATTTCTTCCCTGATTTCCCGTAATTCATCTAAGGTATCCGCATTTACAGTTTTGTTGTGATAATGATAATAAAGTACTTCTTGTCCGAGTTTTACATCCAGACGTTCCAATTCTTGTGTTGACATTCGATTCCAAATATCATCTTTTTCCGTATGAATCGTGAAACCTTCTCCATCATCATGATATTCTAATGTGTATTGAAGTCGATTCACTTCTCCCTTAACTTTGCAATCAAAATCATGGATTCTTGTTCTGGTACCGGACATATATTCTGAATCAACTAATCTCAAATCAGTTATATCTTCCGCTGTCAAAGTATCCTGCTCCAGCTGTTCTCCTAACATCTGCTGTGCTTCTTCCAAATCTGCCAGTCTCTGTGCTTCCTGCCGCTCTTCATACTTTTCCAATTCTTCCGGTGATAAGAAATCATCGGTGCGGATCAGCTGACGGACACGTTCTGCAACCTTATTCCATTTTAATAGAATTTCTACTTCTGGACTGCCAATCTTTCCTTTCGCAAGTTTTAATCCTTTTGCATCATGTGAGGCATCAGATTCATACGCTCCCGGTATCCCAGGTGATGCACCACCTGTTCCATACTCATTTTTCAGGAACTCTGCTGCATCTTTCATATCATGATGCTCCATGAAATACTCATAGATCCGGTTGCGCCCTCCGGCTGTAATGCCGCCTCTTCTAAGGACAGCATCTATTTCATCTTGTGTAATAAAGGAAAGTGCCGGACGTTCGACCGTAAATTTCTGGTCTACCCAGGAACGCTCCCTCTGAAGATCCTGAAAGCGTTGGAGATATTCCGGATTATGCTGAATCTCCCAGCGGTGATAATCTCCCGGATTCTCATCCATATATTTCTGCAGCCATTCAAAACGATAGACAATCGCATCTGCTTCCTCTTGATCTGTCCATGCTCCACTCACTACATCCTGCCAGTCTGAATATGATTGTTTCTTTTCCCAGTTTCTGCAAGTATCCCGAAAATGAAGTGCAAGAAGATTGGTCATTTCTTCCTGCTCCTGTTCAATGGCATTATTGGAGATAAGATTATCAACGTAATTTCCCTCCTCATACATATCCCGAATCCTGTCAGCTGCTTCTTCCCACGTAACGATACGGTCAAAGTTTCTTCTTGCAGAGTCACCTCTCCGGATACGAATACCATCGTTGTCGTACCAGATACTAATTTTCTGACCATCTATGGTAAATCCTTTTCCTCCAGTACCATATTCATCTTTCAGGAAGCTTTGCATTTCTTCATTATCCAGACCTTCAATCAATCTTGCAGTAATGTGAAACAGTGTATTTTTCTGTCCGCTTCCTGTTCGGAGAATATCGTCTACCACTTCATCAGAAATAAGGAAAGCGGCTGGCTGTTCTAATGCAGCTGCCGCTTTCCTTATTTCTCCTAACTGTTCCTCTTGTGTTGGGAACAGACTTAACTGTAAATAATCTCCTGAATCACCAGCTCCTCTGCCTGTGCCTTGATCTGGTTCATGTGTCTGGTCCATGCCATCCCGTCTGCCATTTTGTCCGGTGCCGGATCTTTCTCCAGAAGTTCGTTCATCAGGTCGTCTACTCTCTGTCTTGCCTGGCTGTCGATCTCCATCAGATGACTGTCCAGACGGTTCTGCAGTGTCAGAATGTTGAACCTGGCTACTTTGTGATTTCTCAGATACTCTTTCCGCATCATTCCGTACTTGCCGATGGTTCCTCTCGTCTCTTCCAGGCTGATATCCGGAATCTGATACTCTCCGTTCTGGCTGTAACTGATCTCTCTCATAGTCTGTTTCCTCCTTTTTTTCTTCTCTATCTTCTGTGTTATCTATATTGCTTTCACGAATTAACGTGCTAAATTCATTATAAGCTACTTCTTTTTCTTTTGCAACCATTTTCAGGTCATTTTCCAGATCATTCAGAACATATCGTCCAATCTGCATCAGGACTGGTCTGCTGATCTCGTTGACTGCACTTCCCAGATGTCCTAATACTTTCAGCTGATTGAAGTCCGTTATATGCCGAAAATCCTCTGCATCCAGATATTCCTGTACATCCAGTCCACACCTGTTTAGTAATACATACCAAACACTATTGGTCATCAGTTCCCTGAATTCTACTTCCTGATTCTGTTCGTCCAGTTCTTCCAAAAATGTCCCTGTTACATCCAGTCTCAGTTCTTCTAATGCATCTGGAAGCCATTCCTGCATACTCTCCTTCGCTGCCTGATGCAGACTTTCAGCAAGTCCTCCTTCTGTATCTTCCAGTGATAACTGCTCCTGCAGATAATCTGCAACCAGTTGTTCACCTTCCATTGGAAGATTCCATAACTGTGGATCTTTTCCCAGATTCCGCACTTTATAAGTGTCCTGCACATCAAATACATACCGAAGTTTTGTTTTCGGTCCGGAAGTATTGTCAATCAAGGCAATCCCCTTAGATCCCTTTTTGATCCATCGGTACATCTTCTGATTCCAGATTTCCATGGATGCTACGGCAGTTGCTTCCGGTCGCTGTGCATAAATTAAAAGCTGTTCTGGAAAAGTGTATTTGTACAGTTTGGATGCAGTGTTTAGGAACCGCATCCATTCCTGCGGACTGGCAGCTACATCTTTTGCCACCTCTTCCGTCAGCTGTTCCATTGCATATAATTTATTTGCCATGTGCTACTCCTTTTCATAAAATCAGGGACTGCTTGGCACAGTCCCCTTAATATCATCGTTGTTTCTCTTTATAATGCTGTGGCAAGCTCTTTTGACTTATTCTTTGGCACTTTGTCTGCCTCTTTTGCCTTGATCTCTGCCTTGGCTTTCTCCAATCTTCCATGGATTCCACCTTTTACTTCTGCTTTTTCAGCTGCTTTTTCTTTTTCCAGACGTGCTTCCCTACGCTCAGCATTTTCCATTACTGCGGTCTTTTTATCACAGAACTGAACCTTATCAGAAAGCTGTTCCTGTCTTTCCACCTGTGTCTCATTGACTTCCTGTACAATCGCATTTAATTCTGGAACCTGAAAAATTCCGTTATCAGGGAGAATCAACACTTCATGAACGGAAGATGGGATGACAAAGTAATCACTTCCCAGGCATTCCCCAATCTGTTTACGAATATCTTCCTGCAGTAACAAGGAAGCTCCATTCATCTTAGCTTTGTTTGTCAGACAGAACATTGGGTTTTCCATGGCTTCCATATCCATTTTTTCATTCAGCAGGTTTTCTGGTTCTTCACCAAAAATCATAGATTTGATAATCTCATTCATATCCATAAGTGTGACACCACGTTTTCGGTCTGCCATCATCGCATCCGCTTGAATCTGTTCGGCAGATACTCCCCACTCGTTCATCAGAGAAACAGTTACCGGAATACTGCTGATCCCTTCTCCATTTTCCTCCAGATTTACTGCATAATAAGCTGCAAAATCTCCGTGTTCTGTGACTACTTTATCTGCAAGAAGATCGGTATTCCATTCCTTATCACAAATTCTCATCTGTAATTTGTCCTTCATCTTTTCATAATCCAGAATATCTGGAACTCCCATATCAAAAAATTCTGCTTTTCCCTGTGCCTCAATACGCATATCAGCCACATCGCTAACACAAGAGTCTACATCTTTTCCATGGATATATTCCTGGTAGAGGAAATCCAGATAGACTGTCGGTACGATTCTCTGATCTCCATTCGGAATCGTAATACCTGTCAGCTTCAAACCATTGTTTTTTTCTACTTCCTGCAGTTTAATTTCTGCGTCCTTATAAGACTCTGGCAGATACTCCTTTACATTGTTTTTGACATATTCATAAAATTCTTTTCTGTTCATCATACGCTTTTACCCCTTTCTGATCATGTGATGGTTCATTCTTTTTCTGCTGACCATCTGCTCAGCTTTCTTCTGATAAGCCATCATTCTCTTTAAAGTTTTCTCCTGGTTTTTTCGTGCTTCCTGTCTTTTTTCCATTGCTTTCATCATAGTTTTCTGTTCCTTTCTGTGTTTTTTTGTATGAAAAAGGGAGCCTCACATAGAAGCTCCCAATCATAACCGTTGGTTTTAATTTCCTTATTTGCTTTTTCTTTTTCTGCTGATATAAAGTCCTGCCATACCTCCTGTGGAGATTACCAGAAGCAGGATCGGCAGCCAGATATTCGTACTGTCACCTGTTTTCGGTGCGTTTGATACCTTTGTCTCTTCATGGGACTGTGGTATATCCGGTGTGTTCGGTGTTTCTGGAACTTCCGGTTTCTCATTTGTCAGATTAAAGGTAACTTCTACAACCGGTGTACTGTCATCTGCATAGGCAAATGTCACTTCATGCTTGGTCTGATCCAGTGTGTATCCGTCCAGTGTCTTTGTTTCCACCAGATAATACTTGATAGCGGTATCATATTTGCCGTTCTTAAATGTGGCAATCTCATACAGCTTACTTTCTGCATGACCGGCAGCATCTGTCTTTAAGGTTTCCAGAACTTTTCCTTTGCTGTCACGAAGTTCAAATTCTACCCCTTTCAGTGGTTCTCCTGATGATTTATCTGTCTTATTGAGAATCACTTTTCCCTTGGCAGTATCATCTTTCATAGCCACTTTCTGGATTTCTCCGGTATCTTTCACCTCAAATGTCACATCGGCTGTCAGAAGATATCCTTTCGATGCCTGCTCTTCACGTAAGGTATATTTACCGATTGGCAGTTTTTCAATATAGTGTGCTTCCTCTGTGGAAGTCCAGCTCTCTACTACCTGATCATCCTTATCGAGAATCGTCAGTTTCGCACCCGGAATCTCAGTTTCTCTTGTGATATCCGTCTTACTGATCTGCACTTTTGTCACATCATCTTTCATCTCTACTTTCTGAATCTCAGCTGTATTTTCTACTGTAAAGGTAATACTTTCTGCAGTGACATATCCATCTGCCGGTTTTGTCTCTGTCATGGTGTATTCCTTACCAACAACCAGTTCTTTGATCACATGGGATTCTTCCGTAGAAGTCCATTCATCCACTGTATTGCCATCTGAATCCGTCACTTTCAGGTGTGCACCTGGAAGTTCTTTACCTGTTGTCAGGTCTGTTTTGGTCAGCTCCACTGTGGTTGGCTGATTCTCAAAAGTAAAGTCGTAGCTTACTTCTGCCTGGTCTTCTCCGGCATATTCAAAGGTAAATTCCTGTACTTCTTCTGTTGTAACAAATCCGTCCGGCGCAAAGATCTCTTTCACATAGTATTTTCCATCTACCGGAAGATCTGCCGTAAAAGTAATCTGTCCTTTTTCATCCGTTACCCTCTGCTCAATCAGACTGTCTTTCTCAAGGAGTACCTCGCCCTTTACATTTTTGATATCTTCACTGGTATAAAGACCGAAGACACCACCTGCAAGAACACGTTCTGTATCTTTTTCTTTCTTCAGAACCGTAACCTTTACTTTCTGACGGGCATTCTGCCATTTCTCATCATAAGTAATGACTGGTGTGTCCTGATCACGGTAGGAAAGATCAACATATCTCGGCTCTTTGTCCAGCACATAACCATGGGCAGTTTTTACTTCCTTCACATAGTACTTGCCAGCCGGTAGATTTCCCATCTGTGCAATACCATTGGAATCCGTAGTAATGGTTCCTACTTTTGCATCTGCTTTGAAATAATCTTCACTGACACCATCTGCCGCTTTGATATCTTCCGCAGCAAATACATCGAAAGTTACATCTGTAAGACTTCCAGTTACATATTCAAAGAGATGCTCCACAGTACCTTTTACATTGTCCAAAAGTGTCACTTTATCCAGAAATTCTCCATTTTTGTTGATAATCAGAAGTCCTGTTGGAACTTCATCTTTCATCTCTACTTTCTGAATCTCGGCAGTATCTTCCAGTGTGAACTTCACATCCGTCGCTTTCAGATATCCATACGGTGCCATTTCCTCTCGAAGGGTGTATTCTTTACCCACAGTCAGTCGTTTGATCACATGTGGCTGATCTTTTACAGAAGTCCACTGATCCACAACATTTCCTTCTTTATCAAGAACGGTGAGTTTTGCCCCATCCAGTTCCACACCTGTTGTTACATCAGATTTTGTGATTTCAACTGTTGTCGGCTGGTTCTTTTTCACTGTTTTCAGTTTTACTGTCTTCACATCCTGCCCCTGGTAAGAAGCATCCAGATTCAGAACTTCATCAGAGGATACAAATCCCGCCGGTGCTTTTAACTCTTTCACATAATACTGTCCAAGCGGCAGATCCAGCGTACATGCTGCAAGACCATCGTTATCAGAAGTCATTTCCTGCAGAAGTGTATCTGCCTTTACAATGATCTCACCTTTCTCATTCTTCAGATCTTCTGTGTTATAGATGCCAAAGACAGCTCCTGCTACGGTTGCACCATTTTCTGCATCCTGTTTTTCTACCTGGATTGCAACTTTCTGGCGGTCATCGCCAACCATCACTTCCTGTTCGATCACAGGTGTATCCTGATCCGCATAGACAAATGAGACATCCGATCTGTCATGGTTCAGGACAAATCCTTCCGGTGCAGTCTTTTCTACCACATAGTAAGAACCAAGCGGCAGGTTATCAGCAACTGCTTTTCCGTCTTCCCCGGTCATTACCGTTGTTACCAGTGCATCTTTTGCATAGATCAGCTGTCTGTTTCCGTTTTCATCTTTCTGATAATCCGGTGTATAGATATTTTCAGCTGCATAGACATGAAATGATGCACCCTTCAGGTATCTTTCTTCATAAACAAAATCCTTTTTAAATCCGGTCAGCATCTCACCTTTTTTATAGATCGTCAGCTTTCCTTTTACCGGATGGTTCTCGTAGTCTACCGTAATAATGGCATCTCCGCTCTCAGAATCCATCTGGTATGCTGTATTTGCATCCACCGCAATCTCTACATAGTTCTTATTGATTGTGTACCCTTCCGGTGCGTTGACTTCCTCAATCCGGTAATGTCCGATCTTCAGATTCTTCGGCATGATCAGATATCCCTGACTGTCCGTAAAATAGGACTTGTGAGTAGTTGTCACTGGGTAAGTTGTTACCTGCTCCACATACTTCTTGTTGTCCAGGTCATATACCTTAAATTCTGTTCCGGCAATCAATACGGATTTCTTTGTTTCATCATCTTTTTTCACGATTTTCAGTTTTGCCTTAAACTCTTCATCCAGAAGCACTCGCCAGATCTGCGGCTCGTTTGGATGATGTTCTGTGATATTCACTTCAAAATCATCGACTGGCTTGTAATTGTGCGGTGTTGTAGTTTCACACACGATATAGCTTCCAAATGGTAATGGAATACTGCAGGCATACCCTTTTTCATCTGTAAAAATCTCAGTTGCTCCGTTTTCTCCACTCACTACTGGTTTGGCAGAATCAAAATCATAGCTTCCATCTGCTTTCTTTGTAAGGGAAGATTTCAGATAAACTGTAAATCCGGCTCCGGATAACAGCTCTGCATCGGTCTTTCCATTATTGGCTGCTTTGATGATCTGGAATGGCTGCTTGATGACCTGCTCACTGGAAGTGCACTCTCTTTTTACTTCTGCTGTCATATCTCCTTCATAACTGCACACAAGATCATGCTCTTCTGTATCTGCCAGGTATCCGGTCGGCGGTGTGATCTCTTTGACATAATATTTGCCAAGATATAAACCTTTTACAGAAGCCTGTCCTTTGTCATCTGTTGTAAGAGAAGCTACCTGTTCTCCTGCTTTATAAATAGTTCCGGTTGCTCCGTCCGGATGCACGATATCTTCACGGGCATACAGTCCATAAACTGCACTTTTCAATGTGGCATCTCCCTGCGGTACTGCTTTTCCTGTCTCTTTATCCACTTTATAAAGATTGATCTTTGCTGTCACACGGTCATTGCTGAAAGTATGGGCAAAAGATACGGTTGCTTCTTTATCATTAGTGTAAGAAAACTTGAACGTATACACATCTTCTGTATTTCGTACATAGCCTTCCGGTGCCTGATCTTCTTTTACAGAATAGGAGTATCCAATCGGCAGGTCTGCTGTGAATTTGGCAGTTCCGTCTGCACCAGTAGTTGCTTTCTCAATCAGCGTTCCTTTTTTCACAACAACGGTTCCGTCTGCATTTCTGATATCATCGGATGCATACAGAGCAAAAATACCGCCTTTCAGTGGTTTCTTGGTGTCTTTATCCTGTTTTACTACGGAAACATCTGCTTTCTGTCTCTCGTTGTTAAAAGTCACATCTGCAAATACAACTTCTTTGTTCTGACCAGCATAAGTTAGAGTCACTGACTTTTCTTCGCTGCCGTTATAGAAAGAGTCCGGTGCTTTTGTTTCTTTTACCACGTAGGTTCCAAGATGCAGGTTTTTCAGTGTGACAGAACCATTCTCACCTGTTGTCAGGTTTTCTTTTACAAGGTCACCTTTGCTGTACACTTTTGTGCCATAAGCTGTTACGATGTCTGCCCCGGCATACACGTTATACACTGCATTTTTCTGTCTGCGGTTTTCATACTGAAATACCGTTCCATTTTCACTGACATCTGCTCCGGTCAGAACCTGTCCTTCTTTGTAAATGGTAAGCTCTGCCAGCTGTTCTTTATTTTCCACGGTTACAGCTGAGGTCTTACTTGCTACCAGTTTTACATTTGTTGCCGTTGCATTTACTACATATCCCTGTGGTGCTGTGATCTCTTTCAGATAAACAGTATCCTGTGTCTTGATGATCGTAACAGAAGATTTTCCATTCTTATCTGTTGCCGGCATCTGAGTGATCAGCTTTGTACAAGCCTCATCGCTGTATACACCGAATACTGCACCTGCAAGATTCACATCCGCTGTATCGTCTTTCTTTACGATTTCGATCGTAGCCTGTTCAATCCAGGACACCTTTAAGCTTACATATTTTTCATCAGCAACACCTTCTCCAAATACAAATGCCAGATCCTGAACACTTGCATTCGTAGTCAGTTTATATGCTGAATAATCTTTTGTAATACTACCCTTCATTTTTGCAGAAAAAGTAGCATTTACATCTTTTGTCTGTGTCAGAGGCGCTGAAAGATAAAACGTGGTTCCTCCTCCAATTGTTACGCTTGCACCTGCCGCACTTACATTTCCAGTAGATACATTATGGAGCTTTACTCCTTTTGGTAAGTCCATTGTGATTTTCTGCTGGGAAGATGCGTTGAACTGAATGTTCTCCGTTCTCTGGATATTTCCATCTACATAAGCTTTTACATTCGGTTTGGAAAATGACATCGCTATATCTGGTATTTCCGGCTTATTTACACAATAATTATAGAGTTCTTTTGCCAAAGCCTCACCTGTAGCATTTGTTCCATAGAATGCATCACTGCTTCCATTGGCATATGATGCAGCCATGTGAATAATGATGAATCTTTTTCCTTCTGAAAAATCCGTGTGTTTATTCGCAAAAAAGCTTTCACTTCCTGCGGCATCTGTACCATAGTAACACACTTTTGCTAACGCCTGATTGTCTCCAATCTTTGTGATTGTATAATTTCCAGATCCTGGTCCTGGTTTTGCTGGCTGTACACAATACGCAGTTGCTCTGACGCTTCCGTAGCTGATATAGTACGGCTCTGTCAGATAGGTTCCAAGATTATAATCTGCATATCTATACAGAGGTCCTTTTTCGATTGTTACCTGCTGTGTACTTCTTGCTGAATAAGCCGAAACTGCTTCAAATGTTGCAATCTCTCCTTCTTCCATAGCATCAAGATCCACACCTTCGTCTCCTGCCTGTTCCAAAACATCATGAAGCTCTAACCCTGATTCTTCATCATAGGTATCCTGATTCTGTGCCTGCTCTACCAAATCATCAAATTCATCAGCGTCAATATCGGTAATCTCCGAGTCTGATTCTGACTCCTCCGCTTCTTCTGTCTGCTGTTCACTGCCAGCTGTTTCGGACTCAGTCACTGCTTCACTCCCTGCCGCCTCTGTCTGTACTTCTGTTTCTTTATCACGCACAATCAGTTTTCGGCTGATCTGGTACTTCGGATGCTCCTGATTTACCGGTTCCACATAATAGACCGCTTTGTAAGTGTCCGCATGATCTGTCGTAAAATCCTCATCCTTGTCGTTCTTTGCTTCCTCAAATGTGACTTTGACCTTGTTATCATCCTTGATTTCCAGTCCTGTGTAGTCTGATTTCACATCAAATACACTGCCTGTTTCGATTTCATAATCTTTGGCAGTCACCACCTCATCTTCATCCAGAAGGTCTTTCACTTCCTCATAAAGTGGAGGTTTTTTCTCTGGCTGGATCTCCGCTGCATATGCAGTCATCGGAGATAACACTGTACTAAGCATTGTCATGCCTGCCAGCAAGCCAGATACTACTTTTCTAAAATTACCTTTTTTCTTCATGCTAAGGTCCTCTCTTTCATAATATTTGTATTAAAACAGACAGTCCTTAGACTGCCTGCAATACACTGCTTATCGTTGCGGGAAACTCAGATTGAACTGCACATTTCCCTCGCCGGGATCAACCATCTCCACTGTTGCTTCATACTGTCTCCCTGTTTTTCTGGATACCAGATCCTTATAATGGATTTTTCCTTTAGACAGGAACTTCTTTGCTGCCGCCTTATCCATCTTTTTCCCCTGGCTTGCAAGGAATTTATCATTCTTCCATAAGGCAAAAGCACAGTTCCGGTCAGAACAGTAAAAGTTTACTTTTCCTTCCCTGACATCAGCTCCACAGCGGGGACATTTGCCAATGACTTCTCCTTTTGCTTTTCCCTGAAACTGCTCTTTCTTTTCTTCTGAAATCCCCTGATATCTGGCAACCAGTTCCTGCATCAGCTCTGTAATCCCATTTAGGAATTCATCTGCTGTCTCTGTATTCTGGGCAATGTGATTCAATGCCATTTCCCACTCTGCTGTCATCTTCGGAGATTTAATCTCATCCGGCAGAACCGTAATCAGGACATTGCCATCATCTGTCGGCACCAGATTTTTCTTTTCCCTTTTCACAAAACCAGACTGAATCAGTTTTTCAATGATTGCTGCCCTTGTTGCCGGTGTGCCAAGTCCTTTCTTTTCTGTATCTTCGGTCAGTTCTTCATTCCCTGCACGTTCCATCGCAGAAAGCAGGGTATCTTCTGTGTACTGTTTCGGTGGCTGTGTAAAATGCTCCGATACAAAAGAATCACAAAGACCGTAATGCTTGCCATCCCAGATATCCAGCTCCGGCTCTTCTTTTTCACTCTTTACGCCAAAGAACTGTTTCAATTTATTTTCGATCGACTTGAATCCTTCCTGCTTTGTTTTCTTTGCTGAGAGATAAAACGTATGATAATTACAGGTAATCTGGCATTTATGGCTTTCATAAATATAAGGATCTGCGGTTGCTGTCAGTACCCTGGCACTGATCAGATACAAAATCTTGCAGTTTCGTTCTTTCAGTTTACCTATATCTGCCTTTGCTACTTCCACGGTCGGGATAATTGCATGGTGATCAGATACTTTCTTTGAATTTAATACCTTACTCACGTCCGGCTGATATTCCAGCCCTTCGGCATAGGGCATTTTCCCAAGTAACATCTGAATCAGAGTTTCTGTGCTTTCTCCCATCTCATCTGTCAGATACTGGCTGTCTGTTCTCGGATAAGTGACAAGTTTCTGCTCATACATCTCTTGCACGGCATCCAATGTCTGTTGAGCGGTATAGCCAAACATTCTGTTTGCTTCCCTCTGCAGAGTGGTCAAATCATAAAGCTTCGGAGGACGGACCGTTTTCTCTTTCACATCATCCTTCTCCACTTCGCACATCCGCTCTAGGCAGTCCTCAGCCACTTTATCTGCATCCTCTTTTTTCTGAAAATGCTCCGTGACTGCATCCATATCATCAAACTTGATATGAGCCATATAATATTTTTCTTTGGTAAATTCCTTGATCTTCTGATTTCGATCCACGATCATGGCAAGTGTTGGTGTCTGTACTCTTCCAACTTTCAGATTCTGGTTATACAGAACGGAAAAAAGACGGCTCGCATTGATTCCCACCAGCCAGTCAGCCTTTGCCCTGCAAAGTGCTGACTGATAGAGACTGTCATAACACGAACCGTCTTTTAATGACGCAAATCCATCTTTAATTGCCTGTTCTTCCATAGATGAAATCCAGAGCCGCTTCATCGGCTTTTTGCATCCTGCCTGCTCATACACCAGGCGAAAGATTAACTCTCCTTCACGTCCTGCATCAGTAGCACAGATCACTTCATCTACATTGGAATCTCTCATCAGTTTTTTCAAGATTCCGTACTGCTTCTTTGTTCCATCCAAAACCTTGTGTCTCCAGCATTCCGGCACAATCGGCAGATCTTCATATCTCCATTTTTTATATTTTTCATCGTATTCCGATGCATCGCATAATCCAACTAGATGTCCTATGCACCAGGAAACGATATAACCGTTTCCCTCCACGTAGCCATCTTTTCTTGTTCTGGCTCCCAGTACCGAAGCCAGTGCCATCGCAACCGATGGCTTTTCTGCAATCACTAATTTCATTTACTCCTACTCCTCTTCTTCATCTTCCAGTACATCATCATTGAAATCTTCATCTCTCAGGATTTCCGGTTCTGCACTTTCTTCCTGCTCATCTGCATCGTCTACTTCCCGTTTTTCTGACTCTGAATCTTCGGATTCATCTTCATCCTCTTCCATCTCATCCTCGTCATCATATTCATGCTTTGGTTTATAGACTTTGAAGTAATATCCTCCTGCCGCAGCTCCGACTGCAACCAGTACGATCAAAAGATACGTTCCAAATGAACTTTTATCTTCCGGCATCTGGATGTCATCCTCTACCTTATCTTTCTCGGATGACTCTGTCGTTTCCGGTTTTTCTTCCTCTGCTTTTTTCTCTGGTTCTGCATAAACAGTATCTACTTCCGGAAGTGTCACTGAATTAGAAAGTGTGAAGTTCATCAGATCTTTCTCACTGACTTCGGTAAGGAAATACACATTATCCTGAGATTTTGAATTATCAATAATCAGATAGAAAATCTTACCACTCTTTGTTGAAATGGTATAAAACTCTTTTGTTCCTTCCGTAGCTGTTTTTGTAACGGATTCTGCCGTCTCGCCTTCTTTATTAAGCTGTTTCTCAATACCTGTTACTGTCCGATCATCCACGGTCCCTTTTGCATCTGTCGGCTCAGAAGCCTGTGCATCCTGCGGAAGCGGAGAAGTCGTTGTTTTCTCAGTTCCCGTTGCATCTGCACTGGTCGTAGTTGCCATTGCACCATTGCTGTCACTGGAAGTTTTCTGTTTCTCTGCCTGCTTCTTTGCCCATTCATAGTAAGGATTCTGCAACACATACTTTTCAGAAGTATTTCCAGCACCGTCTGTTACCGTAATCTCAATCTGTTTTGTAGTAAAATCTTTCTGTGTCAGCTGCACTCTCAGCATTCCATCCTTCAAGTCTGTATAAGTGGTGCCATTGACTGTTACCGCAGTAATCCCGGATACTGTATCATTCCCCTGAATCGTCAGCACACCATCTGTCAGGGACGCAGAGAGTGTCGGCTTTTCCGTGTCATAACACTTAATAGAGCGATTCTGCTCATAGACCTTCCCCTCACCATCTGTCACACGCACATACACTGTCTGATTTCCAGTGATCGTGATACTTCCGCTTCCGGTTACATCCTGCCAGCTTCCATCTTTTCCTGCTTTTGCTTCAATCTTTGCTATTGAGAAACCTTCCGACATATGGCTGGCATCCACCGTAACAGCAATGGTTGTTTCTCCCTGTTTCCAGCCATCCGGTTTCTCAATCGTGATTGCAGGTGCGGTATTCTCAGCTGCATAAGCAGTCTGTGTCTGGAGCAAAGGTGTTGTCAGGCAAAGAAATGTCGTTGCTGCAAGCAAGCTCTTTTTTACCCTGCTTTTAGTAATTGTTCTCTTCTTCTGTTTCATTTTTTCCAGATTCATCATCGGCTTTTGTTTCCTCCTTCTGTATCTCTACCCTGCCGGGCAGTTCATTTTTCATTCTCTTTTTGAAAGCTTCCAATTCCGGAATACTCATATCCATCGCACGGATAATTCTTACAATTTCCAGATTTTCCGCTTCTGTTTTTGCAATCTCCGCAGCCTTGAAACGCTTTAAGTCTGCTTCATATCTGGCTTTGGATGCTTCCATTTTTTCCTTGGCTTTCTCATAGTCAGCCGTTGCTTTTTCAAGACTTTTCATCTCTTCTCCTTTCCGGGCGGCTGTTACACCGCCCTTTTTCTTTACCAGCGTCCGAATCCATAAAAATGGCTTTGCCAATATGGTGAATTGATGGACGTGTACTGCACCGGATGACCGCAATGGATCATCTGACCATTGCCTACATAGATTCCAATATGCGTTACCGGAACTCCTGCATCATAAGTGCCTGTAAAAAAGATCAAATCTCCCGGCTGTGCTTCTGACTGAGATACCGGCGTGCAAATATCATACAGTCCCTGTGCAGTCAATCTTCCTGTATTCCTTACACCAGAGTTTGTCAGACAGTAACTTACAAATCCAGAACAATCAAATCCACTTGGAGAATATCCACCCCACACATACGGTGTTCCCAGATATCTCGCTGCTTCGTTCAACAAACGCTGTGCCGCTTCACTGGTGTATTCATTGCCGCCAAAGCCTGCCCCTTCTCCAGTTTCCAGATAAAAGATAGGGTTTAAGCGCTCTCCATTTTTCAGAAGTTCAATATGAAGATGGCTTCCTGTGGAATTTCCAGTATTTCCTACAAGACCAATTTCATCATCTTTCGTGACGGATGCACCTTCTGATACACTCCGGCTGCTTAAATGTGCATACCGCAGTTCATAGCCTTTACTGTCCTTGATCACAACATAATTGCCATAGCTGTCGTTATAAGCAGAAGTTGTAACCGTTCCGGTCAGCCCTGCCATTACTTTAGTTCCCTCCGGTGCTCCGATATCCATACCATTATGAAGCTGATTTGCTCCTGAAATTGGATGAATCCGGTATCCATAATAGCTTGTTACACTGGAATACCAGTTAAAATCAACCGGTGTCGCAAACATCTGTAAATTACCTTTCGTATCGTTATAGGCACTGAACAGTTCTTTCTGAAAAAATCCCAGCCTGTCCTGACAGATCGACATCAGATTTCCACTGTTTAAGGTGACATTCAGCACATCTACGTCTCTTGTCCTGGTCACTTCCACTTCCTGGCTTCCATTATCCTCTGCCAGATAGCATTCCCAGGTCTTATGACCATGTGCGGATGCTGCCGCATGACTGTCATAATAGACATCAAACTGTACACCGTATCTTGCGAAAGCTCCGGTATCTTCTACCGTATATTCGACACCATTCATGACCACCTTTGTTCCCATTGGAACAAACGGATTGGAAGCATCTACTGCTAAGGTATGATTGGCTGTTGGATATGCTCCACTGGCAGTCGGTCCTCCACTCCAAATACCACAACAGATTGGACAGTTACAATATCCGCTTGTTACAACCTGTCCCAACGATTCTCCAACTCTTACTGTTGCTGTCTCTGTCACAGTTTCATTGACTGCTTCAGTAGTCAGATGATATTGCTCTGTAAACAATGCATCCAGTTCAGGCTTGACCTGTTCAAAAGTAAACTCCTCATACTTTGCTGACAGATAACTGATCAGGATAAACGGATCATGCTCAATAGGTCCGATGTTATATCGGTATTCCTCATGTCCCGGTTCTTCAGACTCCATGTTGTTAATCCTCTCCTGCAGATTAGCTTCCAGCTGTGTATAATACAGTTCCGCTTCCCGGATTGCTTGATCCGATGACAGATAACTGGTTCCCGTGTAAGTGATCACATTTTGTAAAAACACTGCAGAGCATGACGTGACATTCGTTATAATCAGAAACATCAATCCGATCAGAACTGCCACACTGATATACACCTTCCGGTTTTCTTTAAAGAAATTGGTGACTTTGCCGCCAATCTTCTTGATATAATCAATCGTACCTTTTGTAGCTGTACCTACGGTCTGTTCACTTCGCTTTGCTTTGGCATAATCCCGTTTGATCTGTTGCTTCTGAATCTGTTTTTTTAGCTTCTTCTGCTCCTGACGGGCTGCCGCCTGTGTCTGTTTCTCTGCCTGTCTCTCCAGTCTGCTTCTCTTTCTGGAAGCCCTCTGTTTCCTTCGTCTGGCACTTCTCTGTTCCAGCCGGTAAATACCTTCGCAGCCTTCTTCCAACTTATAGGCACCTTCTACTGCCGCATTATCGTCTTCATTTTTACTGATCTCACGGTGCAATGCTGCGGAAGTTGCACTTCCTGCTTTCTTAACAACAAAAGCTTTTTCTGTTTTCACAGATTCCCCTTCCCCAAACTTCAGGCGGGATTTCTTCTTTCCAGAACCCTCTCCTTCATTTGCCTGATAAACCTGTGCCTTCTTGGAATGCTGCTTTGCTTCCTTTTTCTTTCTTGCTTCCTCATAAGAAAACTTTTTGGCTTTTTCCTTCTGTTTCTGATGACGGAAATTGACTCCATCCGTATCCATCTGGTTCAATTTCTCCATATCTTTGTCATTTTTCACAGAAGCACCAGTTTCCTCATAAGCAAACTTCAAACGTTGTTTTTGTTTTGGCTTTTTGCTGCCACCTGTCTGATTTCTCCGGCTGTCTCCTCTGTTTTCTGATAGATCAGCACGTTTTTCTTTCAGTCTCCCTGACTGTCCGGCTTCGGATTTTTCTGCAAGTCTGGATTCTTTTCCGACTTCAGCACGGATTCTTTTTCTATTTTGCTGTTTACTACTCTGTCCCAAATCCTCACTTTGCTTCTCTGTCCGTATCAGTTCCGGTGCATCCCTGGATTTTTGCACAGAGGGTCGAATATTTTTCCCACTCCGTTCAGACTGGCGGGGAGACTTATCCACAAGGTTTTCTTCTTTTTCCCCCTGTTTTCTTCCCATCTGCACATCACCGACACGGTTACTGACACGAACAGAAGATTTATCTGTCAGGTTTTCTTCCACCAGCCCATCCTTGGTCATCTTCTGGACTTTCTTGTCCCTGACTTTCATTCTCTGTTCTGCCACTACTTACTCCTCCTTCTTCGGATACCCTTTCCCTGCCTGTAATAAGCAGAGAAAAGCGATGCCGAAAACAGCACCGCCACTAAAAGTTAATACATATGAAATTGCTCGTAACATTGTTTTCTCCTTTGATTTAACCTGCTTCGGAAGTCTCCTCTAAGCGGGTTGTCATGATTTTATAGAGGGAATTCTTCGGGAATCTGTCTACAAATGGGATAATGACATTTCCATAGAACAAAAGTCCTTCCCCCTCATTACTGTTGGTTACATAGGACAGCTGGGTTGGTGAGATATTCAGCTGTTTTGCCAGAATCTGCCTGTCTCCGGAAGCCTGATTGAGCATATAAATGAAATCAGAGTTTTCAAAAATATTCTCGATTTCCCTGGAAGCCAATAAATCTTTGATATTCTGTGTTATCTGATTGTTATTATCAGGCGGCTTTTTATCCACCTCTCTGGGGCTTTCGCCCATTTTCATCAGCGTGTCATTTCACACTCAGCATAGCATATCTTTTTACCACGATTATATCGTACCGGCTGGCAATGCGGCCTCTTGGAGCTGTTATATTCTGCTTATGCAGGTTCAAGCTCTATGCGTTGCGTGTGGCTATTCTATTATGAATAGCCTTCCACTCGGATTAGGTCGCTACCCCTTTCCCGTTTTTTTCCGCATTGATACTTCTGACTTACTTGCCGGTTTCAGTCAGAACGGCGATAGTTTGCACTTTAAGCGACTAACAAGTAACAAACCAGTTCACCAGTTGGAATACCTCCCCATTTACGGAACCTCTTCCAAATTTCCACACTGTAAGCTGCTGTCTGCTCTTCTTTTAATAGAAGATGGAATTCATCCACATAGTAACGGGTAGATTTATGAGCGGAACGATTGATAGTCACTCGGTTCCATACCTGGTCCTGCACAATCAACATCCCGATCTTTTTCAGCTGTTTTCCAAGCTCTTTGATATCAAAACAAACGATACGATTGTTGATATCCACGTTTGTCTGATGATTAAATACATTCAAAGAACCTGTAACATAGATTTCCAATGAAGTGGCCAGCCGCTGTGCTTCCGGCTCTTCCTGCTTTCTCAGAAGGTTGTATAAGTCCTCCAAGATTGGCATCTTCTCCGGTACTGGATCGGCAAGATATTCCTGATATACTAACCGTACACAACGGTCAATAATTGTTTTTTCTACCGGCTCCAGTCCGTTCTTTCCACCAACGATCAGTTCACACAAAGACAGAATAAAATCTGCTTTCAATGACAACGGGTTGTCTTCCTCGGAATAATTCAGATTCAGATCCATTGGATTGATATACTGGTCAGATACCGGAGAAACCCGTACCACCTGCCCATGCAGTGCCTGCACCAGTGCTGAATATTCGGCTTCTGGATCACAGACAATGATATCGTCTTCCGTGATCAGGAAGCAGTTTGTAATCTCTCTCTTTGCTGAGAAGGACTTACCGGAACCTGGTGTACCAAGAATCAGTCCATTCGGGTTCTTCAAACGTTTCCGATCAACCATGATCATGTTGTTGGATAATGCATTCAGTCCATAATAAAGAGCCTCCCCTTCCTGAAACAGTTCCTGTGTCGTAAATGGCACGAAGATCGCTGTTGAAGATGTGGTAAGCCCTCTCTGAATTTCAATCCGATTGACTCCCAGCGGAATACAGGACATGAGTGCTGCTTCCTGCTGATAATCCAGCTGTTTTAAGGAACAGTTATATTTCTGTGCGATTCCCTGTACCTGGAAAATATTGTTCTCCAGCTTCTGACGCTTCTTTGCGGTATTCATTACCAGAACCGTTACAAGGAACATCCTCTCATTTCTGGACTGCAGATCTTCCAACAGGTTCTTCGCCTCTTCTCCATAAGTCACAAGGTCCGATGGAAGCACGTCCATATCATAACCGGAACGTACTGCCCGCTTCTGCTCTTCGATCTTCATCTTATCCAAATCTGAAATCTTGCTCTTGATCATTTTGATTGCTGAACTCTGATCAATGGACTGGATATGAATGTTGACATTGATGCTGTCATCCACATCCAGAAAGTCTGCTAGCATCCGGTCTGTCAGCTCCGGTGCAAGAATCTGCAGGTAACTCACACTTCCCATCGTTCTTCCCATCAAAAATGTCTGATTCTTGGAAAAGTTAAAGGAAGTCGGTGCAATAAAATCTTTGGTCTTTAATCCTGTTTCCGGAAGCATCTTATACTGGAACTTAAATGGTTCGATCCGATCCTGGTTGAACACATGATACAGAATCTCCAGCCTTTCCAGACCATTCAGGGAATGTGCCTGTGCACCCAGAATCTTAAAATTATTTAAGATATCTGTTTCAATTCTTTCAAGCCTCGGTCTTGCCACCTTCAGGCTTTCTGCTTCGATTCCAAAAGTGATATACTTTGTCTTCACCAGACCATTATTTCCTTTGGAAAGCTGATTTTTCAGCATAGTACGGTACTCTTCACGAATGGCATTGAAGTCATCGTTCTGATCCGGAATATCAATACTTTTCTCAAATTCTGCCACATCCACCTGCTGATTGATAAAGGACAGCTGCACACTGATGGAAGAATCAAAGTAATTTAAGAAATCACAGTAATTTTCAAATATCGTGGTCTTATCCTCATTTAAAGCAAGCTGATAGTTGATGTCATAAAACTGAATCGTCTTGGAGAAAAAGGTCTTTGTCACCTGGCAGATACCATCCTGCAGCATCCGAATATACGGAATGCTCTGCTGTGCAGTTGTAGGAATGTTTTTCTGTTTCCTGCGATCCCGTTCCTGCTTCTTTCTACGCTTTTCCTGTTCTCTTTCTTTTCTGCTTTTTTTGTTTCTTCTTTCCTGACGGTTTCTTTTTTCCGCCAGGGACAGACGCTCCTGCTGAGCCTCCTGCTTTGTCTTTTTTGCCATCCGGCACACCCTCCTTTTTCACAAGGGTGGAAATCTCCTGATAAAAATTTTCTGTCTTATATGGTCTTACTGCCGGACAGATAAACTTCTGTCGAATGATATTTGCCACCACTTTTTCAAAGGGAAGACCGTCTTTTTCATACATTGCCATGAAGAAAAACGGAAGCATGATCGTTACCATCAGGATGGCTGCGATACTGGAACCGATTGGTTTTCTCATGACCAGATAAAACGGAATTCCCACAACTGCGGCAAGTGAAAAGAAAATCAGCTGCCGCTTTGTCAGATTTAACGCTACTTTTGTTTTGACCTTGGTAAGGTCTTTTGGTACTGGTACATACGCCATGGTATGCGCTCCTTTCCTGCCCGCTAATGGGCATTGAATATTGATTTGCTAAGGCTTCCGGTCTTGAATAATGAAAATGCAAGAATCACGGTATAAGCCGCTACTGAAAACATTGCTGCATGAAGGTCACTGGATATGGTCATTGCATTTACTAAAACTGCATAAATTCCCACACAGACCATCATGAAGAATCCCTGAAATGCCAGTGCGAACAAGCCTTTTAAATAGTTGTTTCCGATATTACCCCATTCCTTATTGGTCATGGTGGCAAACGGAATTGGTGCTATGGAAGTGTAAAGGTAAATCTCTATCATTCTTCCGTACAAAATAACGGTTATAATGATTGACAGAATCCGCATGGTAATACTGATCAACAGCGTTTCCATGGATAACAAGAACAAATCCCCCAGCTCCATGTCTTCCAGTGCATCCACAATCCTTGCGATTGCTTCCGATGCATCCACTGCTGTGTTCCCGGAAATCACTCCGGCGGCATTGTTGACCACATGCTGACCAACATCAAATACCGCCATTGTAATGTTAAACGTATTTGTTACAAGATAAATAGCTACATACGCTTTGAAGATCCAGAGGAAAATGTTATAAGTTTCAAATTCATGGAAATTGTTTTTTTGTGTTACCATCGTGATCAATTCATAGCACAGGACAAAGGTGATGATCAGTCCCGCAATGGGGACAATCACCGTTTGGGATATATTCTGAATCAGATTAAAAATCCCTGCATTCCATCCCTGCGGTGTCTGTCCCACCTGCCCAGCTATGGTTCCCACCTGCTCATTGACAGACGTGAACATGTTATCCAAACTTGACTTAATAAGCCCGATCAGGATATCCTTTATCGCTTCCGTAATTCTCTCAATGATGGTGTTCATCTACCACTCCTCTTAAGAGAACAATGTTGCCAGCTGTGGAATCAGGGTAGTTCCCAGCAGCATGATTCCGGCACCAGCCATCAGCTGTTTGATGCCCTGGCTCTTAGCACCGGGATTGTCATTTCCATATCCTTCCAGAAGGTTTACGACACCCCACACGCCAAGACCTGCGCCGATTGCGACTACAAGAGTTTTTAAAGTTGTAATTGCACTGCTAAAAAATGCCATATACATTCACCAAAACTGACTTTTTTCAGGTGTTTACGGGAATGAAAAAACACCGACTAAAAAGCCGGCGCACCCAATGTCAGTTATTCCTTTCCTCATTATTTTTCGTTCATTCCCAAGGTTACTCCGACAGTTCTACGTGAATCACTTCCACCTCTTCTTCGGGTTTCGGTGTGTACTGCGGATTTAACTCCTTCTCTACTTTGTATCGGTTTTTCTCGTTTTCATCTGCAAGATACCGATAATTTTTGTGTTTCGTGATATCATATTTGTCCGAAAAGAATGGTCTGGCACCACGAATCTGCAGGATACATTTTCCTCCATCCATGACTGCAATCTCATCTTCCGTCATCAGCTGTTTGCCAGTTTTCTGATAATTCAATCCAAAAGACTTCTGATTACTCCTCGTCTCCGAAGTGTTATACAGGTCAATGGTTTCCTTACCCAGAAGCTCGCTCATTTCCTTTAAGGTAGTTTTCTCTTTTCCTCCAAGAAATAGTGTGGTATCACAGTTACCCAGAATAGTATCTGCACTATCCTTATACATTGCCTTTAGCTGACTCTGTGACTGCAAAATAATAGAAGCAGAGATTTCCCTGCTTCGGATGGTTGCGATTAGCTTGTCAAACTGTGGAATCTGCCCGATGTTGGCAAACTCATCAGCGATGACACGCACATGAACTGGCAGTCTTCCACCATACTCATCATCTGCCTTGTCGCAAAGCAGATTGAAAAGCTGTGACTGCAGCATCGCAATCACAAAGTTGAATGTGGTATCCGTATCGGACATAATCAGAAACAAGGCTGTTTTCCTGTCTCCGATCTTATCCAGTTCCATTTCATCGTAAGACATGATCTCACGAAGCTCTGCGATATCAAATGGGGCAAGTCTGGCACCACAGGAAATCAAAATCGACTTCGCCGTTTTGCCGGCGGCCATTTTGTATTTTTTATACTGTCTGACTGCAAAGTGCTGCGGATCTCTTTCTTCCAGTTCCTGGAACATCATATCCACTGGATTCTGGTAAGTTTCATCCTCTTCACGGGTTTCGCTTTCATTCAAAAGATCCAGAAGGGTATTCAGATTCTTTTCCTCTTCATCTCCTTCATACCAGATAAAAGCAATCAATGCCGTGTACAACAGCTTCTCTGCTTTTACCCAAAAATCTTCGGAAGCTTTTTCCCCTTCGCCTTTGGTATTAACAATGATTGTTGTGACCAGCTTCAGGATATCTTTTTCAGACCGTATATAAGCAAATGGATTGTAATGAAGCGATTTGGAAAAGTTGATAGTATTCAGAACCTTAATCACATATGGTTCGTGTACCACTTTTCCTGATTTATCTTTCATAATATTTCCATTCTTATCTTTCTTAGGTGGTCCCTTTGCTAACATCTTCCCGCACTCCTCGATCAGAGTGCCTTTCGGATCTGTAATGACCATGGAACAGTTCATCTGCATGACTGACGGCTTAACGAAAAATCGAGTTTTTCCGGAACCACTGCCGCCAATGACCACTATATTTTTATTTCTTGCATACTTTGGCTGTTTAGGTCTACTTTCCATAGTCAATGCTTCTGTTGCTGTCAATGGAATATTCATCCAGGGATCTTCCGACATATAAGGCTTGATATCCTCTGCGGTTCCCCATCTGGCTGAACCATACTCGATGCCTTTCCGTAATTTCTTTGCGTCTGCCTGTTTCTGCCA
Organism: Eubacteriaceae bacterium; assembly: GCA_902362805.1. Taxonomy (GTDB): domain Bacteria; phylum Bacillota; class Clostridia; order Peptostreptococcales; family Anaerovoracaceae; genus Senimuribacter. Next base: position 152,364 of record CABIXY010000004.1, read on the forward strand.
GACCAACACTTTCAGAACGACTGCAACAACAATACCTGCTAGCAGATCTTTCCAGTTATTGCTTAACACAAAACCAGCAAAAATCCGGTCTGCGTGTTCCATTGCATATAATAGTTTGTTCCCCATATCTTCTCCCGGACTGTTCCGGTAAAGAAAAAATGCCCGGTCTGCATAGAAAGCAGCCAGAGCATAAGGAATATTTGTAAGAACCAGTTCCTTTTTATTCAGGGCGGACAGCTTACCCCCGATTTTATTCTTCCACTTCTGCATCAGAGTTTTGCCGCTTTTCTTTTTCATCGACTCTGCTCCTGATGCCGGTTCTTTACTTTGTCCTTCGTCTTCTTTGGCATCATTGCCCGGTAAGCTGCAAGACGCTTATGAATGGAAGGTTTATTCGCTTTTTGAATCTGTTTCTGGGAAAACTCACGGAAAGCAGCATTGAGGGCATCCTGATCACGTCCCTTGAAGAATACCAGATAAACCGGAGGCTCTTTGCTCTTGTCTTTTTTCAGAGCATAATTGATCCCGTATTTTCTGGCATACCGTTCAAAGGACTTGATATTCTTATTTGTGATCTCGATATTGACCATCCCGGCATTCTGTTTTGCCAGCTCTTTTACCGTGACCTTTCCCTGTTTCGGCTGATTTTTCTGTGCTTTCTTCTCTACTGATTTCTGCTTCTGATGACGCAGATACGCAACAAGAACCTTTTTCAACAGGTCTGCCGTAATCTTAGTAGCCCGAATACAGAACGTGACCGTTTTCTGAGTTACCTCTTCCTGCATGCCTTTTCCCTCCTTTCAGCGATTCAACTGCTGTCCAGATCTGTAATCATGGCAATCACCCCCTTTAATGAAAAAAGACAGATTAACCGGTAATCAGGTTCTGTACCTGTACAAGTTTTTCTGTCCCTTCTTCTTTTCTCTTATCTTCTCCACCACAATAGATGGGAACACACATTTCAAGTATTCTACTGTAAATACGCTGATGGGCAGTATCCAAATCTGTGGATTTCATTTCATTCAGTCCCAGATTCGTTGTTACGATCAGCGGAAGCATTTTACAATAGCGGCTGTCTATCACATTATAGACCTGCTCCAGGGCAAACTCGGAATTTCGTTCTATTCCCAAGTCATCAATAATCAGCAGCGGATAATCCACAAGATTTTGTATAATCTGGTTCCTATCTGCCTGATAGCTGGTCATTTCATTTAAGATTCTGGAAAAATTTGTCATCATGACACGTTCTCCCTGTTCCAAAAGTGCATTTGCAATACAGCCTGCAAAGAAACTTTTCCCGGTTCCAACTGGTCCCATCAAAAGCAATCCTACATTTTTTCTCTTCATATCTGTCCAGTTTTCTACATACTGCCTGGCAATTAGTATCTTCTGGTTGCTTCCGTTGTCATTTTCAAATTTCCATTCCCAGAATCTTCTTTCCCGAAGTCCGACGGATTTTCTCTGATAAAGCTGCCGCTGTGCTTCTTCCCACTGCATCTTCTCATCTAGTTCCTGCCTGGCTTTTACCTCGCATTCGCACAAACAGGACACTACATGCTCAAATCCCATCAGACTGACTTTCATCTGTTTTCTTTTTCCACAGGTGCCACAATGAAGACATCCCTCTTCGTCCAGATAATCTGCCGTTACTTTATTTTCCATCACAGGCTTTCTCCTTCCTGAAATTCATATTTATCCATTCCTGTCCTGGTTCCATCCCTTTCTGCCCAAAGACAGATTGTTGCAAAATGGTTCTGATACTCTTTTCCACTGGATTTCATATAAACAGAAAGATGATCAATCCGTTTCTGGTAATCCCATGGAAATAGCGTCATCAGCTCCTGCAGTTCAGCTTCCGACAGAACAACATTTTTAAATCTACCATACTGACTGAATTTTTCTTCCAAAGTGGGAGTATTGCCCTTACTCTTATCAGTATGATTCTTTTCAGTCTTATTTATCTTAGTATTACTTCCATCCAGATTCTTGCAGTCCGGACTTCTATTTTTTTGCGTTCCGGACTTCCAGTTTCTTGCAATCCGGATTTCCAATTCCTTGCAGTCCGGATTTCCAGTTTCTGGCGTTCCAGAAGCAAAGTATCTTACGGGCTTTCCTCTAATCCGTTTCACAAAATTTTTCACGTATATGACAGAGGGACGATTATTCCCCTGCCGATACCGTTCAATCAATCCAATCCCATGCACACTGTCAAGCTCATAAAGAAGCTTTGTCACTGTCGTATGCGACATTCGCAATAGTTCCTGCAATTCTGCGATCGTGTAAATGATATAGACATAACCATCACTATCAATCCATCCATTTTTCTTGGATAGGCTGATTCGATCAAGCAGAATTCCGTAAAGGAGCTTTGCGTCTGTGGACAGGCTTGCAAACTCTTTTTCTGTGAACAGAGCTTTTGGTATCCGAAAAAAAGAAAACTGGTCAGATTCTTCTGCTCTGAAATATTCAAAATCTGCCATAATATTTTCCTACTCTTCTACATCGAAATCACAATTTGCTGCACTGCCTGTACCATGGCACATCTCATCAAATACAAAATTGAATGATTGAATCATTTCGTCCAAATAATAATTTCTGGCCTTCTTGTTACAAGCATACATATCACCAATAAAGCCTTCATCATTCCCCATCGCATGAACAAGGGTTTCCAGGACCTTCATAAACTTCTTTTTTGAACAGCTTTCATACTGTCTGTTCACATATTTCTGGATATCTAACACACGAGCAGGATTATTTTCATTTTCCTCCAGAATTCCAAACGCAAGATCCATGCCAAACTCATATCCATCAGCCTGAATTTGATCAATATCCATCTCTCCAAGCTCATCCTGATATCCTCGCTTTTCCATTGCAGTTAAAGACGTTTCATATTGATCAATATATCCCATATCCGCAATAGTTTCAAAAATATCTCTGGATGCTTTCACCATCTTATCCATAATAATTTCTCTTTCAGCCAGCGGCATATTTGCCATGATAGTATCTAATGTCATCATTGATTCTTCCTCCATCTCATTTTCATAAATATCATTGATATAAAAGTGGTTCGCCTTTCCATTGTTTGGAATGATACGCACCAGATTACCAACCTGAACCAGTTCCTGTACTGCCTGATCTACGCCATATCTAGTCGTATTCAGGTCTTTCTTCATTTCACTTTTGGGATAGATAACATACAGATCTCCGTTATGATCTACCCAACCATTCTGCACCGCAAATTTCAAACGATCCAGAAATAAGCTGTATAAAATCTTTGCTGTATTTGACAGATTTTTGTATTTTGCCATCTGAAACAGCACCTTCGGCACCTGCAGACACTCTACCGGCATATACTCCATCTTACTCATTCATTGTTTCCTCCTTCTGTTTGTACAGCACTTCGGCTGAATTAATATTAATTTCCAGCATCCCTACAAATACCTGATAGTACAGCAGGCATATCTGTTCATCCTCTCTTGCCAGATACAATCCTTCCAGTTCATTGGACGGATGTTTCATTCCGTATACTGCCTGACAGATATCATGGATTTTCTCACATTCCACACTTCTAAGATGCAGCTCCAAGGTGTGGTTAAATCTCTGCCAGTCCTCCAGTTTCTGATTTACTGACATCATGCACCGGAACAGTTCCGCTGCTTCACATGCTGCTGACAGCACTACATTTTTGTTATTGATACTTCCATCGGCATTCTTCATATGCCCTACCATATACGCCTGATCTACTGAAACCATCTTTTATCCTCCTCTATCTAAACGGCATTTCTTCTTCCATGCCCTCTGGGATCTCTAAGAACCCTTCCGCATCTTCTGGAAACGGTGGTCTGTCAACCATTTTTGCACCTGCGAATTCAATCCGGTTTGCATACACTTCGGTGGTATAAATCTTTTTCCCGGTATCCTTATCTTCATAATTACCTGTGACAATCTCGCCTTCCACCATGACCTTCGTGCCCTGCATCAGATAATCTCTGACAAATTCTGCTTTCTTTGCAAAAGCCTTTACCGGAATGAAACTGACTTCATCGGAATAATTTCTTCTGACTGCCAGAACAAACTTGGCAATCTTATGAAGTCCTTTTTCATTCTCCACTTCGTTGTATCCGGGATTTCTTACCAATCGCCCGGAAATAACTGTTGTATTCATTGGCTTAACCCTCCTATGCTTTCATTGATTTGTAACAGATGCCGATACATGGTCCACATTTTCCATAGGCACATCCGTAACATTCATCTTTTTCCAACTCTTCTTGCTTCATTTCATCGGCAAACATTCCTAACAGTGTTGTATAAATCTTTTTCATTGCAAGGAACTTTTCTTCTGCTTTTTCCATCTTCTCTTTGTAAAATGGGATCAGTTCACGAAGAACTGGATGGAAACGTTCATTTTCATCATCCCAGGCACAGGTTTTCATCATACAACGTGGCTGTTTCTCATAATTGCCCAGATAATACGGGCAGAACGTACAGCCTCTTTCTTTAACAATTTCCACCGGAATTACTGGCATCTGACTTTTGATTTCCTTTGTTACATGCTTACTTTCAATTCGCTCTCTCATCTTAAAAATCCTCCAAGAATATATATTTGCAAAAGGGACTTCCCCTGAATTGCCTGGTTTTAAGCACAAAAAAAAGAGGCAGACTTACGATTTTTGTTTTCGCAAGCCTGCCTCTTATCAATCTAATATTCTATTTTCCAATGACATACCGTATAAACACGTATATCGCTCTAATCACATACACTGGAATCATGATACTTCCAATCAATGCTCCAATGATGACACTTAATGCAGCCATCCCAAGTGTTGCTGTGGTATCCATTCCTCTCGGAATCAAAATCAACCGCATTTTATGTATTCCAAATGGAAGTCCGGCAATAAATACCCACCAGAACCAATCCGTCTGTCCACTGACCTTCATAATTGTTTTTGTCATCCAAAACCAGAATACCATAAATGCCAGTGGCAGAATCGATTTTTTAATTACATCTTCAATCGTCATCTTTTTTCTCCCTCTGTCTGATTCCTTCCGCCACCTCCCGATTAAGGTTTGCCAGTATTTCTCTAACCACAGGAGAATCCAATCGAAAGGTTTCCAGATCTTTCTCCGTAAGCTCCCTTCCGTTCGCATCATATCTTCGTACAATTTTTAAAGCCATACTTTCACTTCCTTCCTGCTGATAATCCTAATGTTTTCAACAAATGTTTAAACTTCTCTCTTTTTATCCGTTTAACACGTATCTTTTCTATCTTTTTCAGATAGACTTGTATTCTACTTGCCATATCTTCATTGCTCATTCTTTACCCTCTCTTTCTGCCCACGATGCCAGAAGCATAAATATAATTTCTTCCATCTGAGTCTTTGTATATGTATCTGGAAAATATTGTTTCAATTTCTTCGCCGTAATCTGCACCTGAACTTTTTCAGTACTTTCATTCATGCAAATCTGGTCAATTTCTGAATACGTCAACATCCGCTCTTTTGAAATCTGCTTCAATTCCTTTGCCTGCTTCATGGAAGGTACCATATTGTGATTATGCATATACTGAAGTAATATCTGCTGCTCTTCAGTTCTCAAATAAGAAACTTCAACAGCTGTATTAAAGGGAAGCTTCTTCTCGTCTGCCAATTCTAAAAACTCTGCGATCAACTCTGTCAGATGAATATATCGAAGAATTTGTCTGGAACTATCTCCTGTATTCTGACTGACTTCTTCCGCCGCCAACTTCTTGCCAACTTGGCAAGAAGTTAAATCAGACCGTTTCCCCTGACGCTTTAACGCCTCATATTTCATTTTATAAGCGAATGCCTTTTCGCTGATCAGTAGTTCTTCTCGCTGAATGTTGGAATCTACCATGATCACCGTCGCTTCATCATCTGTAAGATCTTTGATGATAACCGGCATTTTCTCTAATCCTGCAAGTTCACATGCTCGTTTTCGCCGATGACCAGCTACAATCTCATAACCACCGGACTCTCTCAACCGCACAATACCGGGAACCAACACGCCATACTGTGTAATGCTATCTGATAATTCTTCCATTTTCTTATCATCTTTTACTTGAAATGGGTGATTCGGAAATGGATGAAGGCTTCCTATTGCTATCTCACTAATTTCATTGGTCGTCTCTTCATTTGTTCCAAACAACGCATCAAGTGGCTGTAAGGAAATGGGAGTTACTCTTTTTTTAGATGGCATCTTTCAGCACCTCCTCCGTCACTCTTCGATAGGCTTCTGTAGCTTTGCCTTTAGGATCATAAGAGAAAATACTCTGTCCTTCTCTGACTGCTTCCTTCATTCTTACAGAAAATGGAATATAATTATCAAAAATATGAATTTGACTTCCATATACATTTCTAAGAAGTTCCATATTATTTCTGGCATCATTTGTATGAGCATCGACCATCGTGAACAGAATCCCACCGACCTGCAGCTTCGGATTAATCTGCTTACGAACCTTACCGATCGTTTTTAACAACTGCTGCAATCCTTTGATTGGCAGGTAGGACGCTTCAACTGGAATGAGGACTTCATCTGATGCAGCCAGCGCATTGATCGTAATCATTCCCAATGATGGCATACAATCAATGATGACTGCATCATATTGATCCTTGATACCATACAAAATCTGTTTCAATACATATTCCCTGCTCATTGCATTTACCAACTGTACTTCCGTACCTGCCAGTCCAATATTAGAACAGATAATGTCTATTCCCTCTGCCTGATGTCTGATATAACAGTCTGAAGGAATATCTTCATCTTTCATTACTGCATCCATAAGAGTTGTAAGTGTTTCATTACTGTCATCACAATCACGATATCCAAATCCTGCGGATACATCAGACTGTGGATCTGCATCTACGATTAACACTTTCATATTCTTTTGTGCCAATCCTACTGCTAAATTAGCTGTACATGCGGATTTTCCCGTTCCCCCTTTTTGGTTTACAATAGAAATAATTCTAGTCATTTTTTCATCACCTTTCAATCAATAAAAATGACCGAATCAGCTAAACAGATTTTCATCCATCACGAGCTAATTCGGTCCTGTTTTTCGCTATTAAATTGTAATATCACCACTTTCGTGATACAGTAAAAGCATCTCAGATAAAAGCGGAAATTTTCTTTCATCTGAATAAGGTTTTTATAAAAGATAGGCCTTTCCTTCATAAATTTGTTGATTCGTTGCAAGTTTTTTCAGGACCAAATCGACTCAACCCCTTGTATTTACTGGGTTTCCGTTGATTTAGTCTTATTTTATCATCATCATCCCCCAGCCGAATGCCGCACCAGTAGAGCATCTGAAAGGCATAGTAGGAAAGGGGCTTGTCCATCATCACCTCGGCAAATTTCTTGTACTCGTCCTTCGTCCAAAACAGCATTTCCTTACCCTGCCTTTTGCCCATGTTTCCAGCCTTTGCCGCTGAATTGGATTTGAGTTCATAGAACCGTACCGCATGGTTTAGAATGGCAGAAAGCTGATTGTGCAGGGTTTTGAGATAGGTTTCCGAATAGGGATTTCCCTTTTCATCCCGATAGCCAATCATTTCATTTTGCCACTGTATTACATCTGCTGGGCGAATGTCGTTCATCCGCTTGCCACCAAAGGAGGGGAGCAGCTTTGTTTCAATGATGTGCTTTTTTGTCAGCCATGTGTTGCGGCGCAAGCGTACCTCCATGTCCTTTGTGTAAACCTCCACAAAGCTGGCAAAGGTCATATCCAAGTTAGAGGCTTTCTGCTGCTGGAAGGTACGCTCCCATTCCAGTGCCTCACGCTTGGTCTTAAACCCTCGTTTCATTTTCTTTTCCTTTTGCCCCCTCCAATTTTCATAGTAAAAGGCGGCGTACCATGTTCCTTTTGCGTTGTCCTTGTATGCTGGCATTTTGTTCCTCCTTACTGGCTGCTGCGCAGTCCATAAAATTTTTCCTCGTAATACTGGCGGCTTACACGCCCTGCAATGGTCATAAAGCCATTTCCTTTTAACTCCTCGTTCATCTCTCGCACCAGCTTGTAGGCATAGGGCTTAGAAACACCGAGGTCTTTTGCGATTTCCTCCGCTTTGATAAATAGCTCTTTCTTCATTCAATCATCCACCTTTCTTTATTCGCTTATTTGTTAATGTTGCCGTATTCCTAGTATACATTATCATATTTGTTAATGTCAAGTGTTTGTTTCGCTTTTTTGTTAATTTTTATCTTGCATCTTTCGCTTTTTTGCGCTATACTATTCTCAAAGGCGGTGGAACAGATGACAATAGGCGAGAAAATCAAGAAAATTCGCACCTTTCGTGGCATGACGCAAAAGGAGTTCGGCTTGGCTATCGGGCTGGAGGAGAAGGGTGCAGACAACCGTATTGCCCAATATGAAACCAACTATCGTATTCCCAAAAGGGATATGCTGGAGCAAATGGCGACGGTGCTGCGTGTCAGCCCAATGAATTTTTACAGTGATGCCCCCGGCTGCGCCGAGGACATCATGCAAACCTTTTTCTGGCTGGATGAGGACAACCCCGGTGCTATTAACCTATTCCAGCTTGTGCGCAACCCCGGCAAGACAAATTCCTCTGATGATACCGCCGTGCGTTACAACGACAACGACGATTTCCCAGCCCATGCCCCTGTGGGGATGTACTTCAAGTATGGGCTGGTTGACCGGTTTATGAAGGAATGGCTGCTACGCAAAGAGGAGCTAAAGGCTGGCAGCATCACTCGCAGCGAATACTTCGAGTGGAAATTAGGCTTTCCGCAGACCTGTGATGATTGCGGCAAGCAAGAGCCGTCGGTGCAGTGGAGGGAGGTACGCCATGAGGATGTCCCCAGCGATTGACACTGCATTCTTTGCTCCCTGTGGCATGAACTGCATGGTTTGCTACAAGCACTGTTACATGAAAAAGCCTTGCGCTGGGTGCTTGCCAGGTGATGAGGGCAAGCCGGAGCATTGCCGCAAGTGCAAAATTAAGGATTGTGTGCAGGAAAAGGGGCTTACATATTGCTATAAATGTGATGCTTTTCCCTGCAAGCTGATAAAAAACCTAGAGAAAAGCTATAACCAGCGGTACAGCGCAAGTCTGATGGAAAACAGCCTATTCGTAAAAGAGCATGGGCTAACCTCCTTCATGCAACAGCAGTTAGAGCGTTATACTTGTCCTAGCTGTGGCGGTGTGGTTTCGCTACATGATGCCGAATGCAGCGAGTGCCAAACCAAAACAAAGTAAAAAAGAGCAAAAAAACGCCCTGCTGAATTTGTCGTTCAGCAGAGCGTTTTTTGCTCTTTTGCTAATTATTCTGTGAGGTACTGGCGGATAGGAATAGTATCAAACCAGTATCACAGGGGGAGAAAAGAGGGGGGGGAAACCCAGCATCCATGCGGGTTTGCGGCATCCGCTATTCTATTCCCACTCAATAGTTCCGCACGGTTTCGGTGTCATATCGTAACAAACTCTATTGACTCCTTCCACCTCTGCCAGGATACGGTCTGTAATCTTATGTAAGATCGGCCAGTCGATGTCCTCGATGGTCGCAGTCATGGCATCTATAGTGTTAACCGCACGGATGATGACTGGATATTCGAAGCTTCTGGCATTGTTCTTCACTCCTACAGACTTGAAGTCCGGAACGATGGTGAAATACTGCCATACCTTCTTGTCCAGTCCTGCCTGTGCAAACTCTTCACGAAGTATTGCATCGGATTCACGAACAGCTTCCAGCCTGTCCCGCGTGATCGCGCCCAGGCAGCGCACGCCCAGTCCAGGACCCGGGAACGGCTGACGGTAAACCATGTCATATGGCAGTCCCAGTTCCACGCCGCAGGCTCTCACTTCATCTTTGAACAACTGACGAAGCGGTTCAACAAGCTCAAACGCCAGATCTTCTGGAAGTCCACCGACATTATGATGTGATTTTACCACCTTTGCTGTCTTGGTTCCGCTCTCTACAATATCAGGATAGATGGTTCCCTGTGCCAGGAAGTCAATACCGGAAAGCTTGCGGGCTTCCTCTTCAAATACGCGGATGAATTCTGCACCGATGATCTTGCGCTTTTGCTCTGGATCGTCAACATCAGCCAGTTTTCCGAGAAATCGATCCTGGCCGTCAACATAGACCAGGTTGGCATCCATCTGGTTTTTGAACACCTCAATGACGCTCTCTGACTCGCCCTTTCTCATGAGGCCGTGGTTGACGTGGACACAGACAAGCTGCTTGCCGATGGCTTTGATCAAAAGCGCCGCTACCACAGAACTGTCTACGCCGCCGGACAACGCCAGTAAAACCTTGCGGTCGCCTACCTGCTCCTTGATCAATTCAATCTGATCAGCCACGAAATTCTTCATGTTCCAGTTGGTGTCAGCTTTGCAGGTGTCGAAAACAAATCCGCGAAGCTGCTCTTCTGTCGGCATCGATGCAAGCTTTGTCTCACAGAGAGCTGGTCCATGGTCGATAGCCATGACAGGATATCCGGCATCATAAATTTCTGGCAGAACGTCGATGTCTTTGCCGTCCACATTGCGATGTTCACCGCCGAACAAAATCACACCTTTTACATTAGGCAGCTTCACAAGCTCCTCTTTGGTGATGTCGTGAGGGTAAATCTCACTGTACACGCCCAGCGCGCGGATTTCCCTTGCCAGCGCCGTATTTTCACTGCTACCTAAATCTAATATTACAATCATATCTTGTTTCATAAGCCTCTCTCCTCTTGTTTAATCTGTTTCTAGTTTAGCACAAATTGGCTGTGAGCGGAACAAAAATTTAACCGCCTCTATACCACGGACATCTTCAAAGTGCCGATGCCTTCCACTTCCATGTCGATCTTGTCACCTGCATGGACAAAAGGCTGCCTGCCCATATATTCCAGCATGGCACCGCCGCCGATGGTTCCAGATCCCAGCACATCGCCCGGATAGATTTTGGTTTCTCTCGAAGAATAGGCAATCAGATCACAGTAAGTGTGGTAAATGGACTTGGTATTGTTCTCCCTAATCAACTCGCCGTTGCGATAGAGCTTTGTCGCCATATCATATTTTGACGGATCATCAGGCAGCGCATACTTTTGCAGCTCGTCCATGGTAACGATGACCGGTCCCATGGAATTGGCGTAATCCTTGCCTTTTGCCGGCCCCAGCTGCATCTGCATCTCTTCCATCTGAATATCCCTCGCGCTCCAATCATTTAGAATCGTCATACCGAAGATATAGTCCGCAGCTTCTTCCTTCGGAACATTGATACCCTCTTTTCCGATTACGATGGCAATCTCGAACTCCATATCAAAGCGCTGCGAATGCGGATGCATTTTGATCGGCTCATCCGGGCCAAAGAAAACGTTGGTGTTAGAAAAGTAGAAAGCAGGCAGCCGTCTCCAAACCGCGAGCATGTTCTTCATGGTAGTATCGTCAAAACCAGCAGCTGCTCCGCTGTTGACGACGTGCTCTTCAAAGCTCATAAAATCTCTGAACGTCCTCGGTCTTGGAATCGGCGACAGGAACTTTGCTTCGTTGGCAGCACAGGTCGGCGTGCTCTGCTCCAGCTTTTCGCAAATGATGGTTTTACATGTTTCATATTTCTCGATAAATTCTATCATGTCATTTGGCAAAGTCTCGTCAATTCCCTGAAAACTGTAGAAGTTCCCATCTTTGATCAAACCTGCATAGACATTGTCCTGATATCGAATCGTTGCTAATTTCATCGCTTTAGTCTCCTTTTTTATTTTCCTGTTTCTAGTTCATCTGTTTTATTTTAACACAATTTCGATTAGAGGGAAATAAGGTTCTATAATTCTTACCAATCCTATAATTAAACAAATCTAGGTGGCATATGATGGCGTTATATCCCTCTTTTATCAGAAAAACCACATCCAAGGGCAAGGGTTCGCTTTGCTGCTTTTCTTAGATGTGGTTTATTACATTATTCAATAAGATTTTTTATTAAACTAACTTATTTCTAGCGTTTGATTTTATCAACTGAAACACCTGGGATTGTTATATTTCCGCCCATTGTGGACTGATATGTGATTGTTCCCGCTGACTTATTATTTTCGTCCACTTCGCTCTCCTTATTTTTAAAATTATCGCATGTGTTATTCTTATAATTACTATATACCATTTAAATTTAATATTTAATTATATAAAGACAAATAATAAACTTCTTTCTATTATATTTCAGAATTTTTATATAGAGATAACGTCCAAAGAAATTGTGGGGCAATCATGGGGCGATAAATGGGGTAATCTTTGAGCGTACCACCCAATTTCTGAGCGTAAAACGCCTTTTCTGAGCGAACATGCAGTTGTACACATATGTGCATATAACAAAAGAATCGTTGAAATTTCAACGATTCTAATAGTTTTCTATGGAGGCGACACCCAGATTTGAACTGGGGAATTAGGGTTTTCCAGACCACTGCCTTACCTCCTGCTTGTCTTTTCCGCCCTATCCTGCGTTGCTGCTCTCTCCTCTGATGCTCGCGTACCTGCTGTACGTTCCGCTCCTCGTCCGTCGCGCGCCTTGGCTATGACGGAAAATCCTGCGCTGTCACGCACCCAAGCGGTAAGGCAGTGGTCGCCAGACGGTTACTCTCTGTTTAACTTGATTTTCACCTAAAAAAATTGCGAGACGCAAAATGCATCTCGCAATTTTTTGGAGGCGACACCCAGATTTGAACTGGGGAATAAAGGTTTTGCAGACCTCTGCCTTACCACTTGGCTATGTCGCCATATGTATAGGACGCTAAAGCAGCATCCTATTTGTTGGCTAGGGTAGCAGGATTCGAACCTGCGCATGATGGAATCAGAATCCATTGCCTTACCGCTTGGCGATACCCCAACGTTTATGGGGTGGATAGTGGGATTCGAACCCACGTATACAGGAGCCACAACCCTGTGTCTTAACCACTTGACGATACCCACCATATTGTATGCGTAATCTACGCTTTTGTTGCTAAAATTTTGCAATTCATTGTCACATACATGTCGTGCTCAACATTTGCAATAAATATTTTAGCACACTTCTTTGCAGAATGCAAAGCATTCCTTGCAAATTTTTTAAAAATTGGCGACCTGGAACGGGCTCGAACCGTCGACCTCCAGCGTGACAGGCTGGCATTCTAACCAACTGAACTACCAGGCCGCATCTTTGCTTCGATTTGAAACAATGGTGGGCGTTATAGGGCTCGAACCTATGACCCTCTGCTTGTAAGGCAGATGCTCTCCCAGCTGAGCTAAACGCCCAAAAAAAATGGTAGCGGCGAGTGGAGTCGAACCACCGACCTTCCGGGTATGAACCGGACGCTCTAGCCAACTAAGCTACACCGCCACGCAATTTGTTTCAAATCACTGCAAGAAATATATTACCAAATTATCCAGCGATTGTCAACAACTTTTTTCCAACTTTTTTAGAACATATTTTCAGATCATCCATAATAGCGTAATCACTACTTTCCAGAATGTCAGATTTTATATAGTTCCCATCTGTACTGTCCGATTACATATTTTAACTGATAAAGCCTGCTTTCGTCAAGTACTTTTGACTCACAAGTATAAATTAATGTGTCAATCCCTGCAAGCTTGCTTTCTTCAACGGTTACTATTTTGTCCACATATACCTCTATTTTATCCCCCGAATCTTGAAAAAATTTAAATTTGTATGGTATCGGTTTTTTATTATCGCTAAATGTAGCAATAACGTCTATCGGTTTTGCCACAATCTTCACTGCTTATATCCTCCCATCATAAGATAATTTCCATCATTGATTCCGCCTTCCAGAGGTTTCATATCAGTATTCGCAAAGGTCCCTCTGTAAATAGCAGTCTGCCCAAATCGCTCTCTGATTTCGTCTACCGTCTTATTCAAAGCTTCATCTTCTTCCATTTGCCGTACATCAAATAGGGACAGCTGGTATTCATCCTTTCTGGCAAATTCGGACAACCTGATCCCCAGCTGTCTTACCGGTTCCCCTTTCCAGCATTCCTCAAATAAGCTGCATGCGTACCTGTAGATTTTGGTCGTATCGTCTATAAAAAACGGCAGCTGAATCTGGTGGGTGTATCGCACAAATCCATTAGTCTTTACGGCAATTCCAATCAGTGAAGCTTTGCACTGGTGGCGCCTGAGCCGTCCTGCGACCCTGTCCGTCAGTGACAAGAGATAATTCTCCGCCTCTCGTTTATCGGTCACATCGTATTTGATGGTCATGCTGTTGCTAAGTCCCTTTTGCAGCACCTGATCCCCCGGCGTCACTCGATCTTGATCAATGCCGTTGGCATATTCCCATATCAACTGTCCATGGCTTTTGAGCAGGCTTCGCAGCAGCACCGGTTCACTGCGAGCCAAATCACCGACGGTGTGGATGTTAATTTTGCTCAGTTTCTTAACAGAGGCCCTGCCCACCATAAACAGTTCCCCTACGGCCAATGGCCACAGCTTTTCTTCCAATTCCTTTTGGTTGAGAATCGTATGCACCAGATCGGGTTTCTTCAGTTCACCCGCCATCTTCGCCAAAAGCTTGTTGCTGCCCACACCGACATTCACCGTAAATCCCAATTCCCTTTTGATTCTCTCTTTGATTTCGAAAGCTGCCGCCTCTGGTCTGCCGAATCGTTTTTCGCAGTGGGCAAAATCCACAAAGCACTCGTCTACACTGTATCTCTGTATCACAGGCGAGTATTCCAGCAAAATGTGATACATCGCCTCACTACAGGACAGATAGAGATCGTAATCCGGCGGAAATACCAGAAGCTGCGGGCACTTCTGCTTTGACTCGTACAGGCTTACCCCAGTGCTGATGCCATGTTTCTTGGCAGAAATGGACTTTGCTAAAATGATGCCGTGCCGATCATCCGGATTGCCGGCAATGACTGCCGGCACCGTTCTAATGTCCAGGGGATAGCCTTTTTCTAACAAATCTACTGCTGTCCAGCTGAGATAGGCCGAATTGGCATCTACATGCATGATGGTCACACTGCTCACCTCTCTCCTTCGTCAACAAGAACATACGTTCTCATTGATGTTAGTATAGCACCAGCACTGCTCTTTTTCAACTGGAAAAATTTACAGCGGTAAGAAAGAAAAAAGGCAGCAAGCGCAAAGACTTGTCTGCCTAATCCAATACTACAGGGATTTGATCTTTTATTTCCAGAGTCTCCTCTGTCACATTACAATCGTAAGCCAGAATCACAACACCCACTTCTGCCGCCTGGCGCAATGCATCTCCAAAAGCTTTGTGCGTCCTGTCGTTGGGCTCAAATCGCTCAATTCCCATCATTTGAATGACAAATAGCACAAATCCTTTATATCCTTCTTTCACTGCCTTACAGAGTTCATAGACGTGTTTGACGCCCCTCTCAGTCGGCGCATCAGGAAATCTGGCCACGCCATCTTCTTCCAACGTCACACCTTTTACCTCTAGCCAGCCTTTATTGCCGTTCTCATCTTCCACATAAAAATCAAACCGAGAATCACCAAAGGTCTTCTCCCGCTTCACCGTTGAAAGTTTCCCCATCCCCGGCAGAAGCAGCCTTCCTTGCAGAAGTGCCTCTTCACAAACCTTATTAGGCGCCTGGGAGTCCATGTTGACCAAAACCTCTCCCTTTTTAACCCCGATCAAGGAATAACGCATCTTGCGCGTGCCCATCCGACCATCAAAGTCTTCTAAGTAAACATCCGCGCCCGGAATCAGCAGTTCCCGGCATCTGCCAGTATTCTTGACGTGCGCGCGTTCCTTCTTCCCGTCGATCAAAACCTCTGCGATAAAACGATTGGGTCTAGCTATAAAATTGCCTTTACATATGTTTTCGTATTTCATGCATTGTATTTTATCAGATTTTATCCTATAATAAAAGAGATTTTAATTACAAATGTAAAGGGGAGATTTTATGAGAGCACCAGATCCGGTAGCTTTTACTTTATTCGGGATGGATATCATGTGGTACGGCATTTTGATTGGGACAGGATTCGTACTGGCAATTATACTTTGTTACAAACGTGCACCGAAACACGGCATACAGAGCGACCATATTCTCGATTTTGCCATCTTTTTAATACCAGCGTCAATCATCGGCGCGAGAGCCTATTACGTCATTTTCAGCTGGGAGAACTATGTTGGAGATTTCTGGAAAATCCTCAATATCAGAAACGGCGGCCTGGCAATCCACGGCGGTATCATCGCCGGCCTCATCGTCGGCCTGCTGGTCTGCAAATATCACAAGATCAATTTTCTAGAGATGGCCGACCTGGTATTACCGACAGTAGCACTGGCGCAGGCCATCGGAAGATGGGGAAATTTTTTCAATTCAGAGGCACACGGCGGACCGACAGACCTGCCTTGGGCGGTTTGGGCCGATGGGCAGTACGTCCATCCTACCTTCTTATACGAATCACTTTGGTGCTTTGCACTGTTCTGGTTCCTGCTCTGGCTGGATAAGCGCAGAGCTTTTCCCGGGCAGATTGCGTGTCTTTACGGCATGCTCTATTCTCTCGAAAGAGGCCTGGTAGAACAGCTTCGCACAGACAGCCTGATGATCGGATCATTCAAGCAGGCGCAGATACTGAGTTTTTTCGTCTTCGTATTCTGCCTTGCACTATATATCATTTTAAGAAACAAAAGAAAGAGGAGTTAACAAAATATGAAATTAGGTATCGTAGGCCTTCCTAATGTGGGCAAAAGTACACTATTCAATGCAATTACAAAGGCTGGTGCAGAAGCGGCCAATTATCCCTTCTGCACAATCGAACCGAATGTGGGAGTGGTCACGGTTCCCGATGAGCGTATCAAAACCCTGCACGAAATATATAACTCAAAGAAAACGATCTACACCACTATTGAATTTTGCGACATCGCCGGCCTGGTAAAAGGTGCCTCGCAAGGCGAAGGACTGGGCAATAAGTTTCTGGGGCACATCAGAGAGGTAGCCGCCATCGTCCACGTCGTCAGATGTTTTGAAAACGATAACATCGTTCACGTCGACGGCAAAATCGATCCGCTATCTGACATTGAGACCATCAATACAGAATTGATTCTCTCTGATATGGAAGTTTTGGAACGCCGCATTACCAAGACCACAAAGAACCTCAAGGGGGACAAGTCTCTTCAAAAAGAACTGGACCTGCTGACGAAAATCAACGATTTCCTGGCCTCTGGCAAATCTGCCAGAGCCATGGATTTGACCGATGAAGAAGATGAATTTGTAAAGAGCCTGGATTTACTCTCCTACAAGCCGATCATCTATGTGGCAAATGTTTCTGAAGAAGATGCCGCTGACAACACCGATAACGAATATGTCAAAGCTGTTCGCGAATTCGCCGCTACAGAAGATGCTGAGGTGGTTGTCATCTGTGCAGAAATTGAGCAGGAAATTTCAGAGCTGGATGATGAAGAGAAGACGATGTTTCTCGAAGAACTGGGCATCAGCGAGTCGGGTCTTGACAAGTTGATCAAGGCCTCCTACCACCTGCTGAATTTGATTTCCTTCCTCACAGCCGGAGAAGACGAATGCCGCGCCTGGACCATCAAAAGAGGAACAAAGGCACCGCAGGCAGCTGGCCGCATCCATACTGACTTTGAGAGAGGTTTTATCAGAGCAGAGACCATTGCTTATGACAAGTTGATCGAATGCAGCGGCAGTCTCAGCGCCGCCAAAGAAAAGGGTCTGCTCCGCTCTGAAGGCAAAGAATATGTCGTCAAGGACGGAGACGTACTTAACTTCCTGTTTAACGTATAGGAGACAGAAAGAGCCGGAGATACCAATGGTTCCGTTGGTATCTCCGGCTCTGATTGTTTTTGCCATTACGGAGCATTGCCTGGCAAAAGGCATGACATTATTCTTCAAGCACTCTTTAACCATAATCATTCTGCCTACGCGGCCATAGCCATCCTGAAAAGCACGCATTCTTTCGAACTTCCAATGAAAATCCACCATGTCCTCCAGTGTAGAAAATTCTTTTGCATGCTACTCTTTCAGCCACTAAAATGAAAAATTGCAGAAACTAAAAAATTTTGTTGCATTTACAAGACTGTAGCATCTCAAATATGATAAACTGTAAGAAAAAAAGACGAAAGGATGAGATTGATGATTACTTTTAGAAATGTGGATAAAAACAACTTTCAAGCTGCCATCCGCCTGGAGGTTCATGAGAATCAAAAATGCTTTATGGAAGACAACCTTTTTTCTATTGCAGAATGTGTAGTTGAAAAGGATTTTGTGACAAAGGTCGTCTATTGCGGCGACGAACCCATCGGTTTCCTGCTGTATTATTTTGTCAAAGACGAACCCGACTACGTATTTCTGCACAGATATATGATAGACAAAAATCATCAGGGGAAAGGCCTGGGACGCGCTACACTGGAAGCCGCCATGGATTTGTTCAAAACAGAATTTCCGTCCATCGGCTGTGTCGAACTGATGCACTATCCCGACAACAAAATCGGCGCCGCCATGTACGAGGTCCTCGGCTTTGTACCTACCGGCGAAAACAGGGAGAGCGAACCATGCCGCTGTGAAATCGACACCAAAAATCCAGACCGCTATGTAGAAATCGTCAGACGTCGGTATTATTAAAAACGCCAAGGGAAGGAACTAAATTCATGACTTGTCAAGAAATCATCAACCAGCTTCAGGCATTAGCGAGTGAAAAGCATAAGGCCAACGTCACCAAGCTGGGAATACCAGAGGAAAACAGTATCGGCGTCTCAACAGCAGAGATACGGACTTTGGCTAAAAGCATCGAAAAATCTCAGGATCTGGCATATGAACTGTGGCAGTCAGGCTATCACGAAGCCAGGCTGCTGGCAGTGCTGCTCTTTGATAAAAAGAAAATGACCCTGAACGAAATCGACGCTTTGATGTCAGACGTGATTTCCTGGGATTTGTGCGACCACCTGTGCAAAAACTTAATCGTCAAGATGAAGGATTTTGACCAACTGATCACCCAATGGATCACTTCCGAACACACCTATCAAAAGCGCGGCGCTTTTACACTGATGGCTTCTGCAGTCATTCACAAAAAAGACATCACAGAAGAAACCCTCGACGCTTATTTGGCGCTCATCCTGGAGCATTCAAAAAATGAACAGGATCACATTAAAAAATCCGTCTCCTGGGCCCTGCGCGAAATTGGCAAACATGACTTTGATACAAATGAAAAAGCCCTTCTGCTGGCACACAACCTCAAAAAACATGGCAATAAAGCACAAATCTGGATCGGAAAGGACGCCATCAAAGAGCTGGAGAACCTGGTCAAAGTACCAGGGCGCACACGGCTGATTTCTGCGGATTCCAAAATGGATCGTGAATAACAAATCCAAAATACAGGCAAAGGCTTACACGGGCAAAGGGAATTGCCCGTTTTTTAATAAGCAGAATACTCCGTCATACTACATAAAACTTTGTATTGTTTTTCTAATGTTTTTATTTTATAATTACTACATCGAATAAAAGTTCTCGCATCAGGAGGTCCCATGAGTCGAATAAGTGATCAGGAAATACGTCAATACTGCAGGCAGGTCAGACGTCTGCTGCCTGTACACACGCAAGAAGAAAAGCAATTTATCCATACTCTGCAATCAGATATGGAGGCATTTGTAAAAGAAAACCCGGAAATTTCCTTAGAGGATCTGACAGATCAGTTTCATAGCCCGAAGCAGGTAGCCAGTGATTATCTCGCTTCATTAAATCACACGAGACTATGCAGCCTGCTTTCTCTGCGCAGCCACGTCAAAAAAACGATCTCCTTGCTGTTAATTCTGGCGATCTTAGCCGGCGGCTGTTATCTGGCTCTGCTTCAAGTGGCTGACTATATCTTCGATAATGAGCCAACGATAAGAATCTGGCGCACTGAACCTGCCGAGGAGGTGGATCATGAATAATCAGATTGACGATGAAAGACTACGCTTATATTTTAAGCAGATCAAAATGGCAATCCCCATGCACTCTCGCAGCGAAAAAGCCTACTTGGCGAAAATGCAGAAATCTATAGAAGATTTTGTACGGGATCATCCCGACGCATCTTTTACAGATCTTTTAAATCAATTCGGCACGCCGGATCAGATCTCTCAAAGTTATCTATCTTCTTTGAAAGCAGAAGAGTTATATAAACGTGTCCTTCGTCGAGTCTGGTTCAAACGCGCCTTGATTTTAATCGCATCTCTTGCCATCATTTCTTTCAGTTGTTATGTCGGTTATCTGTACAAAGCCTATTCACACATACAGGGCGGCTACAGTGTTCAGGAAATCATCGAATACGAATAGAAAATGCAGAAATAGAGTTTTCTCACCATATTGCCTATACTAGAAAAAACAGCACCTGCCGGTCATAGAGCCGGGCAGGTGCTGCCCTTACTTTCATATTTATTTTGTGTGGCTAAGAATGATGTCAGTCAGGTCAACAGGGTCTACAATCTTTCCATCCTTGTAAACTCTCATGTTACCGCTGGCGATTTCATCGATGAGGATGACTTCGTCATTGTTATAACCGAATTCAAATTTGATGTCCCAAAGTTCCAGTCCCATAGATGCAAGGTCGTCAGCAACGATCTTGGTAATCTTCAGTGTCTGCTCTTTCATCTGATTGAACATCTCCTGGCTCATGATTCCCAGAACTTCCAGACCTTCGCTTGTGATGAGGGGATCACCTTTCTCATCATCCTTCAGCGTCGTCTCTACATATCCGTTTTCGAAAACAGTGCCGTCCTCGATGTATGCGCCATATCTGCGAATAAAGCTGCCTGTCGCTTTCAGTCTGCAGATCACCTCAAGTCCCTTCCCAAATGGAGTCGCCTTCAAAACTTCCATGGTCGCATTGTCAACGTCAGCGCTGACATAATGTGTCTTGATACCTGCAGCTTTGATCAGTTCAAAATATCTGATTGAGGTTCTGAGGTTTGCTCTGCCGATTCCTTCGATTGTCAGTCCTACTGTATTTTCGCCTGGATCAAAGACGCCGTCTTTTCCTGTGCAGTCGTCCTTGAACTGCAGCATCACGTTTCCATTGTCCAGTGCAAATACGTCTTTTGTTTTTCCTTGATAAATTTTTTCCATCATTCTACTCTCCATTCCTGTGTTTTATTTATAAGTAAATTCTTATCTGTCAATATTTTTACCATACTATTATAGCACAACGAAAGCAGATGACAAGAAAAAAATCACACTTTATCTTTCTCGAGGCATGGCCCGTCCTGCCTTTGCAAAGGCTTGCCGATCGAGAACGTCGCCATCGAGGACTTTGATACCGTTGACAAAGACCTTCTCAATGCCAAAAGGTTTATTTTGATCAGGCACGCCGTTCTTCAGCTTTTCTTCATCAAAAACGGTCAAATCCGCAAAGAATCCCTTTTTGATATATCCCCTTTGGCCGATGCAGAACCGATCAGCCACTGCGCCGCTCATCTTGCGAATGGTGGCAGGCATGGTGTCGCCGCTGCCCTTGAGTGAAAGATGCAGGAATTTCGGGAAGCAGTCGTAAATAGCCAGATTCTGCACGCCCCGCTCCTCAACCCAGGCATCGGTCATATAGAGCACATTGGGATGTTTGGAAAACTCGCTGATGATCTCCGCCGTGCTGTAGGGTTCCATGATGACACGTCCTGTATTATTGCTGATCTCACAGAGATGCAGATAAGCGTCGATATCACTCATACCCTCTTCCTGCGCAATTTGATGCACCGTCTTTCCCTCATATTTCTCATAACCCTCGCCAACGTCGGCAATGAGGATATTCTCAAAGTTAAATCCCAGCATCTTCATGCTCAGTTTAGCCAAAAGGGTGAACTTCAGTTTGTTAAAAGGTTTGCGTTTTTCTTCTTTGCTCATGGACTGATACCAAGCCGGCATGATGACCGTAATGACCGATACACCGCGATCTTCTGCATAGATGTCGAACATGGCATCAATGCCGTTTTCTCTCATGCGCATCAAAATCGCGAGAAGTTCGTCCTTGCACTTGAAGGATGAACGGCCCACAAAGATAGCATGAGAATACTGCAGTTTCATGTGCGTGCCCCTAGAGACCTCCTCTAACTCATCTAAAGCCCGCAGAATATGTGGTCTGCCGAAAGGACTGGAATAGGCCAAAGATACAGCGCTGCTGGCACGAGGATGAACGGTCATAAGCACGTCATAAGTCTCGCAAAGCTTCGCCACGTCACGCAGTTCCTCTGTCTTAGCATAAACACCCGGTTCGTACATCAAACCCAGTGACAGTCCACAGGCGCCTTCTTTCAGTCCTTGCTCCATAATACCCAGCATGCGGCTGCGCTCTTCGGGCGTCAGCTCTCTGTTTTCAAAACCAGACACGCTGTTTCTTGCTGAACAATGGCCCACAAGGGTGGCGATATTCAGCGGCGTATTCTTGTCGATAGCATCAAAGAATTCTTTGACGGTTCCGTATTCGCCAGTCACATCCCAGTTATGAAAAAGGCCGCCGCCGATGCCTTCCTTGTACGGACTGTCTTTCTCAAAGCCAACGCTGGATAGTCCGCAGTTTCCTGCGATAAAAGAAGTGATCCCCTGTCTTACAAAGGGTTCAAAATATTTCTCTGGTTCCTTCTTTATGGCAAAGAAATCATTGTGGGAATGAGCATCAAAAAAGCCTGGAGAAACAGAACGTCCTGCAAGATCAATAACTTCTGCTTCGTCGTCTGTCAAATTTTCTCCGATCTCCTCCAGCATTTCGTCTTGAATTAAAATATCTCCAGAAAAAGCTTCGCCGCCAGTTCCATCATAGATGAATCCGTTTTTCAATAAAGTCTTCATTACACCGCCTCCATTTTTCAGAATTTACTGACTTTATTTTACCACGGGGAGACAGGAAAATCCAGCGCTATATGTTTCATTATAGCTTTTTCATAAAGCTCTTCTCCGACAAAATCTCGTTAGTCAGAAACTCGCCGTCGCGATATAGGGCATAAGTTGTAAACGGGTTCGGCGCATTCTGTGCCGCTTCCCTGCTGTCAAGGTGAATTGCCTTGATTGCAATTCCTCGTTCTGCCGCCACGTCGACAAGAATCGGCACATATTTTGCCGTATGAGGACATTGGTTCGTATAGTATAAAGTCCACCCATCCTTTGGAACCACAGTGTTTTTCACACTATGGCGGAATTTTGGCACAGGAGCCTTTTCTCCGAAGGGCAGGTAGAGCAATTCATAATAAGGTTCACAGGTGTCCGCCACTATAAATCCCTTATATTTCAAATACCCCGGCTCTGAGATAAACGGCATTTTCTTTTTCGTGGACAGAACAACCAGACCGGTCTTGCCCTGTGCTTTTCCATCGGCGATACATTCTTCCAGCAGTGCGTCGCCATATCCCTTCCCCTTATATTTTCCAGACACCCAGAAACAGTCGATGTACAGATAACCCGGCGCTTCAATAGGCGCCCAGGCGGCCTCTGCCGGCAAGTATTCAATAAAAACCTTCCCTCTCTCATCCAGCTTGAGAAAAGTCAATCCTTCTTCCATCCTCTTCCGCAGCCACTGTTTTTTCGAGGAAACACAGATTTCCCCCTTTTTTTCTGTAATCGCACAGCAGATGTGCTCCGCTTCCAGATTGTCCAAGTTTACTCTCTTAAATTCCATAGTCAGATCCTCCTTTTGTTCATAATACCATGTTTCATTGCACAAAAATGAACGGAAGAGATACTATTTGTACGGGATATACCATTCCATGGTACAAAAATCTTCAGTACAGACTTTTGTATCTACCCGCTCAAAGTACATATCCTGATCAAACATATGCTGGTTATCAGACTGGCGGGCAAAATATGTCTCAATGGCCCGGTACATCTCCTTTGCCCTTTTCACGTCCAATTCCCGATAAGAATGGCTGCCGATATAGGTGAACCTGGCATAACGAGACGATCCTATTAGCAGATTCTGCCGTCCTTCATTGGGGGTAGAAACGTGAGCCGTACAATAATAATCAGAGCTGCGTTTCTCTTGGTCGTAGTTCTTCGTTACGCCATAATAGACGGCTTTTTCCTGCACATGTTTTATTTTGGGATAATCATCATCCCAAAACTCCAAGGCTCTTTGAGGTGCCAGGCTGTGGGATTCAGTAAAACCCAATGTGTGCTTTACCCCTGAGAGAATCATGGCAGGCAAGATAAGCAGGTCCGGCAGAATCATCCCTTCTTCTCCAATGGCGATCATCTCATCTAGAGAGACCTTCTCTGTAATCGTTAAAGGCTGTCCGGATTTTTTCCACTGAAAAGGGGTTAAGCCATATTCTCTTTTGAAAGCGTTAATATAGGTTTGGGGAAATTCATAACCGTATTCAGCCGCAATATCGGCTATACGAAAGTCGCACTCTAACATCAGAGCTGCACTACAGGAAAGTTTTCTCTTTTTGATATAGGTGGAGATGGGCATATGAAAAGCAGACTTGAACAGTTTCCGAATATAGATTTCTGAAACGCCAAATCTGCCTGCCAAAACTTCCAAAGTTAGTTTCTCTGTAAGATTCTCTTCAATATGAGTGATGATGTTTTGCAATAATAGCCTGTTATGCATCTGCCTTGCTGTCTGCCTTCGCCTGGAATTTCTCATTCTTGACGATAAACCGCTCGTGAGTCCCCTCGCCAATCAGCCCTGCTTCGTCATAAGCAGAAACTTTGAAGACCAGTTTCCTGCCGTCCACTTCAATCAGTTCGCTTTCACATCTGACAGTCATACCCAAAGGCGTCGCCGATAAATGGCTTACGTTGAGCTGAGTACCTACGGTGCCGCTGCCTTCCTCCAAATCAGATGCTACGCTCTGCCAAGCGGTCTTTTCCATCAAAGCGATCATCGAAGGCGTTGCGAAGACTTTGAGGGTACCGCTGCCCATGGTCAGTGCAGTGTTCTCATCTGTCACCTTTACTTCTTGATTTCCCTTAATTCCTATCTCCAACATAGATTTTCCTCCTAGAAATTGATATACT
This sequence comes from Eubacteriaceae bacterium, assembly GCA_902362805.1. GTDB lineage: Bacteria > Bacillota > Clostridia > Peptostreptococcales > Anaerovoracaceae > Senimuribacter. The sequence goes on from CABIXY010000004.1 coordinate 177,291, forward strand.
AAAAGTATACATGAAGCGAACTTTTTCTTCAAGCGAAATCAAAGGTCATGATGAGAAAGTGTACTAGCAAAAACTTCAAATTTATTTAAATGCAATGGAGGTTTCAATGAAAAAATTTTTGTCAGAGTTTAAAGAATTTATATCGCGCGGCGATGCGATGAGCATGGCCATAGGCATCATCATCGGCGGTGCTTTTACCGCTATCGTGACATCTCTTGTCAACGACATCATCACGCCCCTACTGGGCATTATCATCGGCGGTCTTGATTTTACAGGTATTTCCATTACTGTGGGCGACAGTGTCATTCTGATCGGAAATTTTGTACAAGCAGTCATCGTATTCCTGCTGACTGCTCTCGTCATCTTCAGTATCATGAAGAGCTTCAACAAACTGCAGAGAAAAAAAGAAGAACCCGCACCAGAACCTGAAAAACCATCAGAAGAGGTGCAGCTTCTCATCGAAATCAGAGACCTGCTGTCAAAGCAAAAAGAATACAACAAAAACCGATAAGCATCGTCTTATCGGTTTTTTCAGAATCTGGCCAATTTCAGGTTACCTCATGACGGCTCTGAAGTCTTTGAACATACCCTTCCTGCCATAGTCAATTTTTACTACGCTGTCCAAAATCGGTTTTTCTAACTCCGTAATCAGGAATCCATATCCGTCTACGTCAATCAACTCGTCCTTTGATTTCTTTCGGTCTACGTAAAAGTCCAGTGTAAAGTTACAGCAGCCTGTCTTATTCAGGGCGATTCTCATATATCTGTCGTCACTCAGCATCTTGTCTAATTGGTCTTTTGCTGCCTGTGTCAATGCAACACTCATGTTTGAAACCTGCCTTTCTATCATTTTCCATATACATACCCGTTATTTCAATCTTCACACATTTTACTTTTTCGACATTTTCTGCTATAATGATTGATTGCGATATCATTTTAGGAGGATACATAATGAATTTTATAAACAAAAACGGCAAAGGACTGTTTCTTTGCCTGATTATCGCCGTTCCGTCATGGTTTCTAGGAAAAGCCTTCCCCCTCGTGGGCGGTGCTGTCATCGCAATTTTGGCAGGAATGATTGTCACTCTGCTGCTGAAAGAAAAAGCCTCATTTGAGGCAGGCATTAAATTCACATCAAAAAAAATACTGCAGTGGGCAGTCATCTTACTCGGATTCGGATTGAACTTAAACGTCATTTTAGAGACTGGCAAACAGTCTCTTCCGATTATCATATGTACGATATCCACGTCCCTGCTCATCGCTTATGTACTGCACAAGGTTATGAAGACACCGGCAAACATCTCGACTCTGGTCGGCGTAGGCTCCTCTATCTGCGGCGGTTCTGCCATCGCAGCTACGGCACCCGTCATAGAGGCGGACGACGAGGAAGTCGCACAGGCCATTTCTATCATATTCTTTTTCAACGTACTGGCGGCAATCGTATTTCCTACCTTTGGAAACGCGATTGGATTTGATACCACTTCAGGAGAAGCTTTCGGTATCTTTGCCGGAACTGCCGTCAACGATACGTCTTCCGTCACAGCCTGTGCTTCTACTTGGGACAGCATGTGGAATTTGGGAGCCGCTACTTTGGACAAGGCTGTAACAGTAAAATTGACCAGAACCCTTGCCATTATCCCGATCACTCTGATCTTGGCAGTTTGGAGGACGAGAAAAGAAGAAAAAGAGGATGAAGCAGAGGGCAAGAAAGTTTCCATGAAGGATATCTTTCCATTCTTCATCCTATATTTCATCGCCGCTTCTGTCATCACTACCGTGGCTGCTGCCATGGGACTGCCTGCGGACTTCTTTGCCCCGATCAAAGAACTTTCCAAATTCTTCATTGTGCTGGCCATGGCGGCCATCGGACTCAATACCAACATCGTGAAACTGGTCAAAACCGGCGGTAAACCACTCTTCATGGGTCTCTGCTGCTGGATTGGAATCACTGGCGTCAGCCTGCTTTTACAGCATGTAATGCATCTCTGGTAATAAACCGATACATACAAACTCCCTGACCATCGTCATGGGAGTTTCTTTGTTTTTTGTTCAGGGTAAAGTAACTCTGTTATAAATTCCAGGGTATCATCTTCGGCAGCATTTCTTGAAGTAACCAATCCGTACTGAGGGTTATCTGTTACCAAACCGTCCGTGCCTAGACGCAGAATTTTTGTCATATTTTTCTTTGTGTTGGCCGTCCAACCGTAAACCTTTTTCCCTCTTGCATGCGCTTCTGCAACAATTTTCGGTGAGAGAAACGTGGTCTCAACGCTATAACCGTCAATATAGCTGCGGTCAAAGAATGCCTCTTTCAAAAATGTGGTGATATAGACGGTATCAATTTCCGGTGCAAGTTCCTTGCTCTCTTTGAGCAGCTCTAAGTCCATAGACGCAATTGTACATTGTCGGCTCATCTCCGTCTCCTTCACCGCCTCCACTGTTTTTTCCACAAGATGTTCCTCGTGACCTGTCGCCTTAAGTTCAATCATCAAATGGATACGATCTTTTGCCGTCAAAAGCATTTCCTTTAGTGTGGGAATCTTTTCTCCCGCAAAATCCGGAGAAAAATGAGAACCTGCGTCCAAGGTCTGTACCGTCTTGTAATCTGTATTCCAGACTTTTTGGTCAAGCCCCGCGGTCCGTTTGAAACTGGCATCGTGCATGACAATCAGCACACCATCTCTGGTCTGCTGTACATCGATTTCAGCCAGTTCAAATCCCCCTTTGATAGTGGTTTCCAAAGCCGCTTTTGTGTTTTCCGGCGCCAAAGCGGCTCCCGCCCGATGGGCAACGATCTTCGTCTCATACTCTGAAGAAAACAGATTTCCTCCTAACTCTGTTTCGCTGTAAAAGGTCAGCAGCCCTAGCATGAGAAATACCGCTGCTGTTCTCAGAAGCACTGCTCTGGGGGACCACTTTACTGTAGTCTGGGCGGGACGTGATTCTCTGGTGTAGCGATGGTAAAGCGTCACGACCATGGCAAGCAATGCTAAAGTAGTAAAGATGTTCACGAGAATCGCTCCCATCACACTCCATTTGGCATAATAGAACTGGAACATAGCTTTACCGCCATCCACAGATTCAGGCCATTTACTGCATAACCATAAGAGAAGGCACATACAGATAAAAGCCATAAACAGGGTGGCTGTACAGAGCAAGAGACTGAGGAACAGATATCCTGCGCCCTCTTTTTTCCGACCTTGCAAAAAAGGAATCTGCCATGGTCGTTCTAAGAAAAACGCTCCACGAAGCACAACTGACGGAAACCGAAATAAATAGAAGAAGCATAAAACATTTAATACCAGCATGCTCACTAGAAAAATGAAAAAGAGAACGGGACGGGTTCGCAGGAAATCCAGTATGAACTCTGGAATCTGAAATTTATTCAGCAGCCCACTCGTCAAGGGAAAGGCAGATAAGGCGATAACTGGCAGCAGTAAAAGCAGCACTGGAACGTTTTTTATATGAAAGAGATGGAAAGAATGGTGAAAAGATTCCTTAAAAAGCTTCCATACAGAAAGACGTTCCCCTCTCCAGCCGGCTTCACAATAGACGATGACTGCGGTTATTTCAAAATATACGTAATAGAAAAACAGAAAAATTGCGGCAACAGACAACAGTTTGCTGTTATCTGTCAAAGTGGTGAGCAAGGTGATTCCTATGACTTTATAAAATATTTCAAAGTAAAGCAAGGTCAGCCAGTTTTTCAGGGCTGCCTGCAGCCATGTTTTTATCGTCTCTTTCATACCCATATCCCTCTCGCGGTCTTCTGTGATAAAGATATTCTTATAATTAAGTCATTCCTTTATACATCTGTTTCCTTTTTCTCAAAAAAGAAAAACAACACTCCTGAAGAATGCTGTTTTCTGGATTTTATTTTATTTTACTATTTTATTAGGAATTTTTCATAATCAGTTCTATACTGCTTCTTCCTCTCGAAAAGCTGGTTTTATGGCTTCGCAGACTTCCTCAGGTACCGGCTGCCCATTGACTGTGGAAATCACCCACGTTTCCGCCACGATGCATCCGACGATGATGACAGTACCCAGCAGACCGATGCCGCTCAGTATTTCCCCGAGTATTACCCAGGAAATAGCAGCTGTAAATACAGGCTCGCTGCAGAGAATGACGGAAACCTGCGTCGATGTGATGCCTGTAAGCGCTTTATTCTGCAGCCAGAATGCCAGACAAGTGGAAATGACTGCGAGATAGAAGAGTACCATCCAGGCAGATGGTTCTACGCTGGTCATGTGGAAATTTGGTTCTAAAACCAATGCGCCGATTAAGGAAGCTACAAAAGTAATTCCTACCTGCATTGTACTGATGGTCATCGCATTCATATCCTGCAGGCCTTTCTCTCCAAAGACGAGAGAACCCGCCATGGCGACAGACGAAAGCAGTGCCAATGCCTCTCCCCATCCGATGGAGAAGCTTCCGCCATTGCAGCACAGAAAGTAAAGACCCACGATAACCATGAACTGCGCAGGAAGATACTTGAGTCTGAATTTCCGTTTCAAAATGATGGTCTCCATGGGCGGTACAAAGAGAACAGAAAGAGAAATAAAGAACCCCACGTTTGTTGCCGTCGTCATATCCAAGGCCACATTGCAAGTAATAAATGTAGCTGCTACACACAGACTGCTGGGCAGCCATGTCATCAGCGATACGTCCTTTAGCTGTTTGAAGATGCCCTTTCCAAAGAAAATAAGGAATACCACAAATGCCAAGCCAAATCTTAATACCATACTCCAAAATGGGGTGATGCTCTCGTAGGCAATTTTTGTTACTGCATTGCCCATGCCATATATCAATGCTTGCAGGGCTACCATGCTGCCATATATCAAAGTCTTATTTTTCATCTATCTCATGTCTCCCTTTCTATATCTTGTGGAATCATCATATTTATAGTATAATTTCCCTATAATTAAAAGTAAAGCTAGAGTTTCTTTTAAGTTTTTAAAGGAACTCTTTAATTTAGGAGCCATTATGGATATTCAAAAATACGAAGCATTTATCAAAACGGCTGAACTGGGCAGCATCAAAAAAGCATCTGATGAACTGGGATATACGCAGGCGGGTCTCAGTTATATCATCAAGACTTTAGAGGAGGAACTGGATACTTCCCTTTTCTTTCGTGATTACGGCAAAATCCATCTCACTGGTACCGGAAAGGAACTGCTGCCTCTCGCTCACGCCATCTGTAACGATCAAAGGCGCCTGCTGACCCGCCTTTCCGAATTGAAGAATCTCCAGTCGGGAAATATCACTATCGCAGTATTCACCAGTATTGCCGTATACTGGCTGCCCTATCTCATGAAAGGATTTCTCGAAAAGCATCCTGGCATTGGCTTCGATGTGAAGTGCTATGAAGAACCTAAGGTTTTGGACGAAATGTTAGATAGCGGTGATGTCGATTTCGGTTTCACCGTATTGCCCGATGCTGACGACAGCTTTGAAAAAATCTTTTTAAAGAAAGACCCCATGATGATCGTTCTTGCAGAAAATCACCCTCTGTCCAGTCTGCCCTATTTCCCTTCTTCTTCCATGGCGGAGGAACCCTATATCAGTGTCGGCGATCATTCAGAGATGGACGCGCTGTTCTATTACAATAACGTAAAACCCAATACCTACCTTATGCTGGACAACGATTTTGCCGTCATGTCCATGGTCAGTCAGGGGTTCGGCTTCAGCGTATTTCCCGCGCTGATGCTCAAGTCGCCCACCTTTCCGCTGGCGGTCAAAGAACCGGAAATATCCTTTTCCCGGGAAATAGGAATTGTCCTGCGCGCCTGGGAGAGCGCCTCCGACGCAGCGCGGGCCTTTATCGTCTTCGCCAAAGACTGGATTTCAGAAAATTTTTAATTGATGGGTGTACAAAAAGAATAACATGTGTTATTCTTTTATCAAAGGTGCATAACAATCGTTATGTACATGCGAGATTTATTTAATGGAGGTACACTTATGTTTACTTTTAACTACCAAGCTGGCGCGGAAACCCTGGCTGTATGGGGTGTCTGGCTAGTCGTATTTGCGGCCTTATTTGGACTGAATGAAGTATCCAGGCGTTGGAAGTGGGCAGGTTTTTTCTGCTTTATCATTCTGCCCATCGTCTTATCCATCCTTTGGTTTACAGCGCTGAAGGACGTAACTTATACCGATTGGTTCCATCTGGCCAAAGTCTACTCGTCCACTGCCGGCTGTATCGGTTTTTGGTGCATCAGACACGTTGAGAAGAGAGATAAGCTTACAGGAAAGGTGACCTGGAGATTGGCGGATAACAAGATTGCGCTCTGCTTTCCACCTTTGATTCTGGCAATCAACATCTGTGAAGCTGTTGCTCGTGACATCGAAGTAGGCATGACTTTCACCGGCGGCGGTTATATGGCCGATACCATGAAAGATGTATACATGCTAGGTGGTTCCTGGAACTACATGAACGCAGCTGCCGGTATCTTGAACATCCTCACCATCACCGGATGGATGGGCATCTGCATCAGGAAGAAAACGGCTAAGGACGGCAGCAAAGATATGCTCTGGCCGGATATGCTCTGGTTCTGGATTGTGGCCTATGACCTTTGGAACTTCGCTTATACATACAACTGCCTGCCGCATCATGCCTGGTACTGCGGTTTCGCTCTGCTCCTGGCTCCGACCGTCTGTGCCTTTACAGTGGGCAAAGGCGCCTGGCTGCAGCATAGAGCGCACACCCTTGCACTGTGGTGCATGTTTGCGCAGACCTTTCCTGCATTCCAGGACGTGAGCAAATACGCTGTGGACTCCACTTACAATCCCACCATCTACTTTATTGTCAGCTTTGCCGCCCTGGCAGCTAACGTGCTGGTCTTCTTCTACATGATCTACAAGATCAAGAAGACCCGGCGCAATCCTTGGAAGGGAGAACTCTACACCGATCTTCCAAAATATGAGGAAATCAAGAAACTGTCTGCGTAATAGGGTGACATCAGCCCTGCCGAGATGTAAAAATGCCCGAATCATCCAGTTTAAGGACGATTCGGGCATTTCTCTGCACCGAGCGAAAAAATGATTGTTTATGCCTAGGGTCAGGAAATGTGCATTTTGTAATCGGACTATAATACATGTTCTTTCTGTTCTTTATCCAATATCTTGATTTCACACTGGCCGCCCAGCCTGTTTTCCACTTCCCGCTTCAAATCTTCTAATACCGCCAGCAGTTCCTCATAGCGGTCCGTGTCCACCAGCTCACAGCAGAGCATGGCGTTCTTGGTCTTCTCTGTCAGCATGGTCCGTTCTGCTTCCCGCCAGGTCCAACACCTGCAGACGGCACCCGCCTCATCCTTGTAGACCAGTTCCTCCGGATACGGCGGCTCGTTCTTGTCGCTGCCGATGACCTGGAAAGACTCATCCCCGACTGCCTTTGTCAAAAGCAAATCGCCCTCCATACAGTCGATATCTTCGCCGCCGCAAGGCATGGCATGGGAAAGAGACACGCTGTTATAGATATCTACAATCGGATTGATGGTTCCCAGATGGTTTTCCTTGGAAATACGTTTCATCAGAGCCTCAATGGAGCATCTGGCTCCTTTTTTCGTTTTAAACTTCATGTAGGCTTCCCGCCACACTTTGATCACCTTGTTATCCGTAAAATTTTCTTCCGTTAAAAAGGTCAAAGCTCTCTTCTCCCCCTCACGGATCAGGGCTTCATATTCCGCCTCGTCATCCTTGTACACATTGTCGATGCCTTTGCAGACTACGATGCCAATTTTGCAGTCAGGAAACATCTCCCAAAAGTCGTCTTTACATATTATTTTTTTCATAGCAAATTCGTGCTCCCTTCTTGTACGACAAGCGCCAAACCAGCTGAAGCTGGGGAACGCCGCAGTCAATTGCAGCCGAACAAGTTCGGGCAATTGTTGCATAAGGTCTTCCCTGCAATTCACTGCGTGAATTGGGGCAAGCACCATTAAGCATAAATTCTGTCATACACTTTGTCCATTATTATAGGGAACCTTTTTCACGATGTCAAGTGATGGATTTGATCTTCGTATCGCTGATTCTGTCTATGGCTTTTTTCGTTTTGTACGACAGCTGATTTAAGTCCCGAAAAAACTCTCTTTTGATTAAAATCTCTTCAAGGGTAAAGATGTCACTGTCCAGCTTTTTCAGACTCTCCCAATAAAGATTTTTAATGATTCGGCTCTTCCGTTTGGCTTCCATAATGGCATCCCAGAAACCGTCGTCGTCACTGACAGCCCAGGCCTTAACCGCTTCTGTGATTCCGCTGACTGTAACCTGTATCCGCTGAGCCATTTCAAGGTTCTTTTTAATTGGAACAAATTCAAAAAACTGAATGAAGTCTTTCAAATCTTTTACTTTATCGGTGATATCGTCAATTCTGCGAGAAACCGCATAGATATCGTGACGGTCCAGAGGCGTGATGAAGGAATTTTCCACGTAGTCGATCAGCTTCCGCCGGACCTGATCTGCTTCCTTTTCGCACTGGTCGATGGCTTCTGCCGTCTCCTCTTCCTGTTCCTCCATATATGAGATGAACAACGTCATAATTTCATCGTTTAGGTCACACTGGTCAATCAAAAGGGAGTAAAAATCCGGTCTCTCTTCTTTCTTAAAAAAATTTCTCTTCTTCATAACAGCCTCCATTCATATCAGTCTCAGCAAAAAGTACACACCGCCTCCGATTGCAGCCGATATCGGAATGGTGATGATCCACGCAGCGATGATTTTCTTTGAAACTGCCCAATTTACCGCCCTGGGCGTCTTTTCGGTGCCTACTCCCATGACCGATCCTGTGATAATCTGGGGTACGCTGATGGGCAGTCCTGTCACGTTCGCCGTCATCACGACAGAAATAGTAGAAAGCTGAGAAGCAAAAGAATTCTGCGTATCAATTTTGCAGATATCCATGCCGACGGTTTTGATCATGTTATAGCCGCCTGTGACGGTGCCCAGTCCCAGCGCCAAGGCGCAGCTTGCGACGACCCATACTGGTACGAAGACATCTCTTCCCAGATATCCGGCGAGCCCCATGGCGATAATTCCCATGACCTTTTGCGAGTTGTTGCTGCCATAAGAGAACGCTACCAGAAAACTGCTGACTTTGCTCAGAAGATGAATCCTGCCGCTCCATACGATGGTACCGTTTTGTAAAACCCGCTTTTCCAGCTTCAGAAATAGATAACCCAATGCAAAGCCCAAGACTGGGGAAATGATCATCGCCAAAATGACCTTTACAAAAATCAGATGCCATTTGATATAAACAGTTCCATAAGCCGCAATGCCGCTGCCGATGAGAGAGCCGATCAGCGTATGAGAGGAACTGGACGGCAGCTTCAGACCCCAGGTGATCAGATTCCATACGATTGCCCCTGCAAAAGCTGCTGCCGCGAAAGTACAGCATAGATCTCTGCTGCCGGAAAGTACAGCGGCGGTATCAATGATATCGCCGGAAATGGTATAAGCCACCGCCGTGCCAAGTAACACTGCACCGAGGAAGTTTGCAAGTCCCGCCAGGAGGACCGCCTTCCTGGCAGAAAAGAGACGCGACGAAACTGCGGTAGCCATGATGGTTCCGCCGTCGTGCATCCCTGCTATGTATGCTGTAACCAGCCCTATGGAAATCATAAAGTAAAACATAGATGAACCTTCTTTTATATTTGATGTATTTTTACCCAGAATTGTACGGATTACAACACAATAATATGAAAAAATCCGCCACATCTTAAGATATGGCGGATTCCATCGATTTGTGATTTTATAATTCTCTCAGAAATTCAGTGAATTTATCCAGTCCTTCTTTTAGAGTCTTTGAATCGTATGCGTAACCGATTCTGACAGCACCTTCCATTTCAAAACACTCGCCTGGCGTGAAAAGCACCCCCTTCTCTTTGATCAGCCTTACGCACAAATCGTAAGATGGGATGTCTTTGTCATAGTACACCAAAGCGGTAGTACCGGCTACCGGTCTCAGATAGCGGACTTCAGGTGTCTCGTTGACCCACTTGTCCAGGATGGCTCTATTGGTGTTCAAGATCTTTCTGTTTCTGGCAAAGATCTGCTCCTTGTGCGCAAGGGCAAGAGCCGCCAGTTTGTCGTCCAAAACACCACAGCTGATGGTATCGTAGTCCCTTCTTTCGTGACATTGATGCAGGACTTCCTCGCTCTTTGTGGCAATCCACCCCATGCGCAGACCTGCCATAGAGAACACCTTGGACATGCTTCCTACAGAAATACCTTTGTCATAGAGGTCTACGATGGACTGCATGTAGCTGCCGTCCTCGGAAATTCCTCTGTATACCTCGTCGCAGAGCACATAAGCGTCCACGCTTTCAGCAATCTTAACAATTTCCTTCATAATATCAATTGGAATCCAGGAACCCGTCGGGTTGTTTGGATTATTGATGGTAATCATCTTCGTATTTTCATCTACCAAGCTTCTGAGTACGTCCAGATTTGGCAGAAAATCATCCTCCAAGGTTAGCTGCAGCAGTCTCACATCGGCGCCGATGGACTCCGGTATGGAGTAATGCTGCTGATAAGTCGGCATGACGGATACCATGTTGTCTTCCGCTCCGATCAAAGTGGTGATGACCTGATTGTTTGCGCCGATAGCACCATGGGTCGGGATGACCTGTTCAGGGTTCAAATCTTCATACATACTTGCCACACCCTGCAAAAACGCAGGGGAACCGAAGATATGGCTGTAAGAAAGTCTGGTATCCGCCAGTTCTATCATATACTGCTCTACATCTTTTCCTGCCAGCTCCAAAAGTTCTTTTATGGTCATAGAATCGATGCAGGTTTCTCCAAGATTGTAAACTGCATCATCCTCGTATTCGTTCATCCAACGTTCTACCTTAAATGTTTTGATTTTCATATAACACCTCTCTGCATTCGTTTTTACAAATTAACTGTTTCTCCAAGATTTCTTTCCTCAGCCTTTGCCAGCGCCAGCTTTGCTGTGAGTAAATCCAGCAGTGCTGTACCTGTAGCGTCAAAAACTGTAATCTGCTCGTCGTTTTCTCTGCCGACAGTCTGACCAATCAAAATCTCTCCGATTTCACCTGCGATGTCTTCTTTTTTCAGAATTCCCTTCTGAATCGGAATTTCAATTTCCCCAACATTGATACACTGCGGCGTATCGTCGGTGAAGACGCGGGCATCTGCAAAAATCTCAGGATCGATTTCTTCCTTACCGGACATGTCAGAACCGATACAGCTGAAATGCGTACCTGGCTTTACCCATTCTTTTTGAATGATCGGCGTATGGGAAGGCGTCACGGTGATGATGATATCGCTCTCTCCTGTAGCTTTAGGCAGATCAGTTACGGCTTCAAAGGTTACGCCGTCAGCCTCATGATCGAAGTTTTTCTGCAATGTATCCGGCATGGACGCTGCAAACTTTTCGGCGTTTTCTAAACTCAGGCCGTCATAGACATAGACTTTTTTCAGCCCTGGGAACATCATCAGCGTCGCTGCAACCTGGAAAGTCGCCACATGGCCTGCGCCGACCACCATCAGAGTTTCAGAATCTGTTCTTGCCAGTGCTTTCGCACCGATGGCGCCTGCTGCTCCGGTTCTGATTCCTGTAATATGGCTGCCGTCTAAAATGCCGATAGGCACTCCTGTGGTTGAATCCATGACCATGATGGTTCCAATCAGTGCCGGAAGGCCCTTTTCAGCGTTGTCTCCAAACCAGGAAACAACTTTCAGGCCAAAGATATCACTGCCCTTCAGCCAGCCTGATTTGATGTCCATATCGGCCACTCCTGATTCAAATTCGTGAAATACCAGAGGAAAAACAGTGGTGTCTCCTTGTGCTTTTAGTTGATATACTTCCTTAACAGTATCAATCACTTCAGGCATTTCGAGAACGTCTTCGGTTACTTCTCTGCTCAGTACTTTTAAATTAAACATAATCTGGGTTCCTTTCTCAAAGTTCTCACACTTGTTATCTTCAGTATATCAATATTTACAAAACATTTCTTTGTATAATGTCAGAATTTTAATTCTCTATTTTTATTTTTTTACAAATGACTAGTTCTGGAGATTCTTAAAAATCTCCACGCCTCTCGTCGTCAAATAGCGGTACAGAACGGCCGAAGCTGCTACAAACAGCAAGAATACGATGCAGAGGTATATCTCTGCCGAAACCATATCGCTGAAGAGAAAGGCATAGAGCAGTACCGGCAGAGCAACGGTCGCCGCGGCAATAAACATGGCTAAAAACGGTGCCACGCCCTGTTTGACCGCATCCGTTTCGTTGACCCAGTCGAACTTCGGATATTTCAGATTGAGTGCAATTCCTGTATAGGCATTAAATACGGTCACCGCCAATGGGAAAAACAAAATCATAATTCTGCTGATGATGGACATATCATAGGCAAATTCCAGCATGACTGCGCTGGCCACGATAAATGGCAGGCTCATCAGCGTATGAACGTCAGCTTTTGCCAGGAGGACATCCTTTCCTCTCACTGGCAGAGACTGCGAAATCCACAAAGTCTTTGCCTCGATGGAAATCATCGGCGCTGAAATAATGGTCAAGGATGCCATGGCTCCAAAGCCAACACAGATCAGTGGTCCGATCAATTCATCTGCGTTAGGGAACATCTGCGCCATTTTCAGCATATCTCCTCTCTTAATGCAGAGATAGACGGCTGCGATCAGCATAAACAATAAGCCGATACCTGCATTAAACATGTACATCGGGCTGCCCAGAAAATGTCTCGATTCTTTGATAATCAAGGCTTTTCTGATACCGCTGGCCTTCATTGCCTTTTCTTTATAAACAATCTTTTTGTGCCCGCGATTGGTAGTCGCTATCTTGATAAAACTCCTTGACAGTATGTAATATACCAGCGCAAATGGTACGATGCAGAATGCCAAGAAGATTAAAAATGCGACCACATCTCCATCTGTTATAGATTTCCCCAGATAGTAAAACGGCGGCAGCGCTTTTTGAATAGCTTCGCCGATGGCGCTTCCATTCTCAATCAGTTTTTGCAGATAATACTGTAATCGCAGGCAAACATACATGTAGGCTAAGAACAGAATTAAAGTCAGAATCATCATGATTACGTTTTTGTTGCGCATCTTCGTATTGGCCAATGCGATGAGCCAGCCAAATAAAGCGGACGCCGCAACAACCAGCAGCGGCAGCAGTAAAAACGCGATGAGGAAAAATACACACCCGATAAAGGTGACCGGCATCTTGCTGCAGTAGACGACGGCCCCTGGTATGATGACCAAAAGTTCATATGCGTAGTTCAGTATGATGATGGATAGTAATCTGGAAGCCAATATATATTTTACAGGAATCGGCATAGAAAGCAGCAAATCGTTATCTTTCGCCTCATAGAGCTGATTCTGTGTGATGAACACGCTTCCCACAAAACAGAGGGCAAAAACCATAAGACCCATCAAGCCAAAATACAGCCAAGGCATGCCTAGCTGCGCAAAGACATCACGAACACTTGCAAACATACCTCCAAACAAGATACCGAAGCAGCCTATGATGTAGATACCTAAGAGAGCAAACAAAAAGATCTTCCCTCCGCTGATCTTCTTTTTGCTCCTTGCAAACATGCCTGCAAACATGGATTTAATCCTAATTAAAACTAAATTCTTCAGCATCTTATTCCTCCAGTTCCAGGAATACTGTCTCCAGGGAAGTATCTCCCTTGACTTCTTCCATTGTACCCGAGGTAATCAGCTTACCGCCTTTGATGATGGCTACTTTGTCGCAGAGTTTTTCCGCTACTTCTAAAACGTGAGTAGAGAAAAAGATAGCGCCGCCATTGTCACACATCTCCCGCATCAACCCCTTCAGAAGATGCGCTGCTTTCGGATCCAGACCTACAAAGGGTTCATCCATGATAATCAGCTTCGGTTCGTGGATTAAAGCAGAAATAATAGCCAGTTTCTGTTTCATTCCGTGGGAATAGGCGCTGATCGGCTGCGCCAAATCAGAAGTAATCTGAAACATATCCGCATATTTTTTGATTCTTTCTTCTCTGTCTTTCGATGACACCTTATAGACGTCCGCTATAAAATTCAAATATTTGATACCAGATAAAAACTCATATAGGTCGGGATTATCTGGAATATACGCGATTTTCTGTTTACATTCTAATGGATGGTCTTTAATAGAAACACCGTCTACGAATATTTCACCCTCGTCAAATTTCAGAATGCCGCAGCAAGACTTGATCGTTGTCGTCTTACCTGCTCCATTATGACCGATAAAGCCGTAAATTTCACCCTTTTGAATATGTAGTGAAAGATCATCTACCGCTTTTTTCTCGCCATAAATCTTCGTCAAGTTATTAATTCTTAGCATGATTAACCTCTTTCCACAATTTTTATTATATTTTTATACATTTTATCATTTTTGTCTAAAAAAATCTATCACAACATAATTGACATATGTCAGAAATGCCGTTATAATGTTATTGTCATATGTTAGAAATGAAAGGAGGCAGATATGGCCCGACCGAGAAAAAGTAGAATCGTCTATTCCATGCCCAGTACAGAAGGGTTTGTGCCCTTAGGTTACGCAGAATCTAAATGCTGTCAGCGAGTAACCATGACGGTAGACGAATACGAGGCAATTCGTCTCATAGACTTTATGGGGATGACTCAGGAAACCTGTGCCGAAAGCATGCGGATTTCACGGCCGACTGTCACCAACATCTATGAGTCAGCCAGGCATAAACTGGCAGATGCTTTGATCAATGAAAAACTCCTCCTTATCGAAGGCGGAGATTACGATGTATTTCATGAAAACAAAAAAATAGGGAGATTAGAAAAGGAGAGAGAAGAAATGAAAATTGCAGTTACTTATGAGAATGGTCAGATTTTCCAGCACTTTGGACATTGCGAGAATTTTAAGGTATACGAAGTGGAAGGTGATAAGATTCTATCAGCAAAAGTGGAAAATGCTGCCGGCAGCGGACACGGCGCACTTGCAGGTTTCTTAAAGAACCTAGGCGTTGACACTTTAATCTGCGGCGGCATCGGCGGCGGTGCAAAGACTGCCCTTGCAGAGGCTGGCATCAAGCTCTTCGGCGGTGTTTCAGGAGATGCTGATGCGGCGGCTGAAGCGCTCTTAAAGGGAACCTTAGAGTACAACGAAAATGTACAGTGCAATCATCATGGACACGGCGAAGGACACTCCTGCGGTGAGCACAAGTGTCATAACTAAAGTAAAAGACGGATCATCGCACTACGCGATAATCCGTCTTTTTAAATTTCTCTTCTGATAGCCAAATCACTTTATACCATGTGCATTCCTTTGATGATAGAATCGCAGCATATGATTCAATGGTTCCTTCCTTACGGCAACGCCGTTTGATTCTGGAACCATTATACCACGGTAAGCTTCCCTGTCTGTTTTTCATAAAAGTAGACCTTATTTGATAGGACTTCATTTTTCTTGACCACTGTGGCGTTGGCTTCTGTGACAATTTCACGCAGCTCGTCAGCCCCTTTTACATAATCCGGCACGATAAACACTTCATGAATAGACGATGGCAGAACGTACAAATTATTGTCAAACTCATCAGCAATGTCAGTCAGCACATCCTTGTAAAGCATGACCGCAGCTCCCAGAGTTCTATACTTATTCGTCAGAATATAGAAGTCGTCGCTTGCATATTCAACAGATATCGGCATCAATCTCGGCGTGTTTTCTTTTGCCAGATTGTAAAGTTCCGTCTCGGAAAGTTCAAATCTATCTGCCAGATCATTGGTGATAATCGCACTGTTAAAGGCATCGTCTGGCAGTTCTACCATAATTCTGTAGATGATTGATAGATCCAAAAGACTGCGATTGGGCACATGGGCCAGCAGCTCTTTGTTTTCTTCCGAATTGACCAAAGCCATGATTACTTTATCATGCGGATTGTCCAGTTCTACTTTTGTGGTCATGTCTTTTACGTATTCCATGCCCTTTACAAAAAAATCCGCAGTCTTTTCTAGCACTTGATTCATATCCTGACAACTCTGATAAACTTCGAACAGTTCAGGAACATAAATGTTAGGAACTGCGACAAATTCTTCTGATGTCGGCATCAGATTAATTGACTCCATATATCCGTTCACCTTGGGTACTTTACTAACTGAAATCTCCCACCCCTGATATTTCTCAGGCAAAAATTCCTTCAATCTCTCTATCAACTCTTTTTTAAAGGATTCATAATCCATCATAAAAATTCTCCTCTTCTCCTTGAAACATAAGAAATATGTCCTTTGGACGATATTTCTTATGTTATACAAACAAAAATCCGGCAGGAGCCGGATTTCAATTTTCTGTATTATCTATAATCATTAATATTTCCATAGAAAAATGATTTGTTATCCGTCGCTCTCATCGTGGCTAATATACCGTCAAGGTGGTCGTATTCATGTTGAATCAGTTCAGAAAGATCACCTGACAAGTGCAGTTCCTGCTTGTGCCAGTCCAAATCATAATACTCTATGATGCATTCTCTATATCGTTTTACTTTTACCAAAAGTCCAGGAAATGACATACAATCGTCCATTACGGTCATCTTCTCGTCAGTTGGAAAGCTTAGAACCGGGTTAATGAATACCATCGGATGATCGATATACATATACAGAAGCCTTTTCTGCACGCCAATCTGTGGGGCTGCAATGGCTCTGCCCGCTCCATGAACTCTCTTGTACTCCATCATCGTATCGTGTAGATCCTCTACGACCGATTCGATTTCCTTGATGTTTTCCTTTCGGTATTCCGTACACGTAACATAGAGCTGCGGGTTTCCAAGAGTCAGAATATCTCTGATCATATCAATTTCCTCCTATCTCAGCAGGCTTCAGCTGTTAAGGAGATTCTACCATATTATGACTGATTTTTCAAATTAATATGGCAAATACTCATATTTTGATAAGACTTTTAATCTGTCTTTCTCTATGATAATCGTTACAAAAGGACGCTGCTGACCTTGATCTGCAAAAGAAATCTTCCATATAAACTGAGAATTCTGCAGGTTATAAGATATTACTTGCTCTGCTTTTCTCGTAGCTTTTTTTCTATCAAACAAAAGTCTCCCCTCGCCAAAGTGATCTTCATCAAAGCACAGTCCTGCAGTTGCAGCTGCTTCGTCTGCCGCATATTTCAGCTGCTGCTTTTCACGCAGCATCTGATTGCACTGAAATTGATAACTCATAATTGTCAAAATTAAGATAACAGCCCCTGTCGTAATGATAAAATTTTTCATAAGCCTCTTCCTATGTATTCGCTGGTGGTATATCGATCCACTTTATACAGCATCAGATTCTCCTCTTTTTTCAGTCCCCAAAACCCCGCTTGATGAATGATATTCTTGATGGGAACTTCAACTCGATAGTGAATGATTTCACCCCGAAATACAGCTTTCCTGTCGCCTGTGATTTTTACTTCTTCAGCAGAACAAGATAAAATCTGGGCAATTTCCTTTTTTAAGCGTTTTTCATTTTCTTCTTCGATACGCCCCTGCTGTTTGACCACTTCCTTAAAGTTATTAGCTGCTTGATCCACTGCCGTAATCCTGTTGTGTAACACCTGATTCTGTGTAAATTGTAGTACGAATGCCAGCAAAATCATGATGCAGGCCATTGAAGTAATTAGGTTCTTCATAGATGATCATTGCTCCTCATACATCTCTATGGTCTTTTCCATTACACCAGCACCAGCGCTCTTCAGACTATCCTTGTCACCTGCAATCATATTGAAAATCAGACAACCCAAGACAATCGTTCCGATAATAATAACTAGCTCCTTCATATTCACTCTCCTATTTCCATAGAGTTGATGCTGTTGACCCCTTGTTCTACTACATTCTGTGCCGCCCCCTGCAGAGAGGTATCACTGTCCCCCAGCACCATCGTATTAACGATGATGACACCCAGCAGTATCGTGCCGATGATAATAATCAAATTTTTCATATGTCTCTCCTATCTTTCAAAATACCTGTCCCAGCAAATTCAGCGTATCCATAAATACAACCACAATCGTGAAATTAAGCAGTATAGCAAAGATAGACGCTGTCGCTATCATTGTTGTCAGCAGACTCTTCCGTTCTGCTCGCTTCATTCCCTTTGTCATCCGCTGGGAAGCAAACGTCTCTTCAAAGGCTGTCATATGTGCGACCAGTTCAGCCGGATTGATCTGATCCATTTTACTCAAGATGTTGGCAAAGCTTCTGCACTCTTTAATTGGAATCCTGGAGTAAAGAATAGCAAACGCATCTTCCCCTTTTCCGTTTCTGTAAGCAGACAATATGTCAGCAAAGGTATTCCTTAATGTTTTGCTGCTTTCCATAAGCTGTTCCAATATAAAATCGGCAGACATAGGCATTTCGCGATGCACAATTGCCAAGTTTTTAAGAACGATACAGCAGTGAAATACTTCTTTCTCTGCCTTGTCACTATAAAGCAGCCTCCACTTTGCTGCTATATCATGACGACTTTTTTCTGATATCACTGGCAGCAGACTCTTCGTATAACCGGCTAATCTTCTGACTTTGAATCCTGTCGTTGTTTTTATTTTCATCATTTTTATTACCTATATGTCCATCTTCTCTCTGGAGAAAAAACCATTTACAAGTATTCCGGCGACATAAATCATGACCATGATCATGAACCACTTCAGTCCTAGAGCAGTCCCCCATTGATACTTAATAAATTTTGCTAAGGTGAATCCAAAGTATTTGCAGGCTCCTATAACAGACAGGGCAAAACTAATCGGTGCGAGATATTTCAGCATCAATCTTGCCTCATTGTTTTCTCGCTTTCCGTGTTCAATTACTTTTCTGCTTTTCGTAATACTAGCCAGCAAATCTTCTAAAGCTTGATCTACCCTGTTGCCGTGTACATATGCAAAGAATATATTAGATGCCAGTACATTGCCCCAGGCCGTATCAATGGAATAGCGAAATACGGCCAACAGCTTTTCTACTTCTTCTTTTGTGGCCGCATTATTGAGACCCTTTGCTAAATTTAAAAGAATTCGTTTTGCACCTGGCGCACCTTCTATGGAAAATGCTGTGATTTCCACAGCCTCTTTCATGTTGTACATATGTATTTTATAGTTGTTGAGCAGCTCCTGTACCAGAAGATCCCCTTCTCTTGATCTGGTCACTCTCTGGCTGTAGAGTCTCGCCATGATTGTGCAATATGGCAGCGCTCCCATAAAACCGCCAAAACACAGTGCCATAGATGGACCTACTGCCAATGCCGCTATGGAAGCCGATCCTAAAAAGAGGATTGTACTGACCAGATAAAAAGTCTCTGGATTAGCGAAAAGCCGTTTCATGTCAGCACCTTCCACCGCCATTTTTATGTGTTCGCTAAAGCTTCCGTATCGTTTTAATCTCTCATCGTCAGTCAGATGTTTCAGATTACGTCTGATTCGTATTCTATTTCTGCCTGCTAAATATAATGAATATAAGAGTGGATACTGCCAAATTGCCAATCCAATAAAATAGAGGGCATACGTCAGTTTTGCTATATTCATTTCTTACTCCTTATAATAAGCTGGATAAATGACCGTTTGTCCTGTCAAACGGTGTACCGCGGACAGTGCATCGAGAATTTCCATCATCTGTTTAATCTCCTCCTTCCGTTCAGGGTATTTATCTATCTTTGATGCGATGCCGCTTCCATTCCAATGCCAACATTTTTGGAGGAAATCATAACTACAGATGCGCCTTGCTAAAACTCTGTCATTTTCTATATCATAGTCGTATTCTAAAATACCCTTCATCACTTTTTTCCCTTTATCTTCTGGCAGTTGGCAAAGCTCTATTACATAGTCAAAATTCTTAAAAACTTGTGCAATCAGCTCTTTTGCATGTCCACCATATCGCTCTCTGATTTTAGAAGCCATTTTGTATGGGATATTTAAGCCATCGCTGTCGTGGATGGTTGCTTTACTCCTGGTCGTTCCTGTCGAAGTGATGTCGAGAGCCAGACTAAAAGCAGCCGCATCCCGCATCTCTTCCAATAAAACATAATCGTTGTCTCCTCTCAAGAGCGATTTCGTAATACTCGCAAGCTGTGCGCCGTCAGCTATCAGCTGCATGATTGGCGCCTGCGGCATAATTCGATGCCAGGGTGTTTCTGGATCGGTAGCGATGGCTAATCCTTCGAGAGAGGGGTCTTCGTTTTTCTGCCAAATCTGCATGAACGTCGTCTTGCCGGAACGTACCTGACCAGCAAAAATAACATTAAATCCGATAGATATCATCTTGTGAAACAGCGCGATGGATTCTGAGGGTATAGTGCCTTTTTCTGCCAAATTCTCAAAGGTCAGGTCCTCCAACACATACTTACGAAAGACCATCACATCTTGTCCGTCTTTTGTCCGTTCACCGGAGTAAATCGTAATACGAATCCCATTACGAAGGTAAACTTCATGAAATCCGTATTCCAGGCGCTCATAAGGGGTCGCTAACAGCAAAGTTCGTTTCAGCTGCTGTCTGCGCCGAGCGGAAATCCTCTGCGGCTGCAGTTCTGATCTGCCATCGATCAAGCAATACAAGCGATCCCCTATCAGTTTTGCTGATGACGACGTCTTATATTTTTCTTCCATATCGTAAGCCCAGGGTGCTAAGCCTGCCAAACCATAAAGTTCTGCAAAAACACCTTCACACAAGTTTGGATACCAGTCGGGGTGCCATCTATCTGATAGTTTTTTGTCTCTGAGGATTTCTTTTATCTTCTCCTTATAAAATCTGGTTTCCTCTTCGAATCCCATGATGGCCCGCTTTTCCCTTTCTAATTTTCGGTTCTTTGATTCGTCGTCCGTCTCATTCCACTCTTTGTCAAATTCTGATTCTACTACTTGGCACACTGCATAAAACTGCTCTATGAAAGAGGATTCCTTTATCTCTTCTTTTGATAGTGCCTTATTGAGATACGCTTCTAAGCAAAACTCTTTTTCCATAGCTTTTCCTTCTTTGGAGTTTCTTCAAACTCGCCTACAATATTTTCAATAGCTTTTGCAAATTTATGAAAATGCATCAGTGTCCTTCCCTCCATCTCCATCTGCCAGCCATATTCCAAGTAGGGAACTACCGATGCGTCATCTATTTCACAGAGGTTCTCGATATCCCGCTTCAAAAATAGGGCCGGATCTTTCATATATTTATTGATGATCAAATGTCCTTCCAGTCCCAGCGGCTGTGTAATATTTTTCTTCATTTGAATCAAACGATGAATGACTTTCGATTGTTGTGTCGTGACAAAATACCTGCTGTCAGACATATTCAAGGCAGAGATCATAAGGCCAAGGTTTGCGTCATTTCCTGCATCGATGATAATATAGTCAAACTCATCAGCCACAGAAGAGAGCATCACTTCGTAGGTGTTCTCCGGATAGTACTTTGATGAGAAAGGGTTCCTCACCGATGGTATGACAAAGATTCCTTTGGACTCCGTAATTACCTGTTCGATATCTTCATAAGACACTTTTCCACTGATAATATTGGCCTTGATATCGTCAAGTGAATATCTGCCGTCACCATTCATGAACTCCTCCCCATACTTTCCGCTGCCCTTTATCAAAAGCACTTGCTTGCCGCAGTCTTTCAGACATTCGGCAATAGATTGGGATATCATCGTCGTGCCTACTTGGCTGTCCCCACCAAAGATTCCAATTATTTTTTTCATATTACCTCCTATTGTTTGGGAGAAGGGGATTGCGTCGTATAAGTTATAATCATCTCGTCTCCGCGACTGGCGATCTTCGAGAGAGCCTCCGCTTGCCTGGATGAGACCACGACCTCGAAAGATTTCCCCTCCTCCTCTGCAAACGAAACCAAGGCAGAAGTCACAAACTTTCCATTAAAGTAGAAGTATGCCCTGTCTCCGCGGGAGAGGGTCTTCGGTGCAGACAACAGCCAATCATCAGGGATTGACAGAATGTACCGATCTTGCTCTTGATTCGCCGTCAGTCCTTCCTCCATAAAATACTCTTTAAAAAGTGGCGCTCCTTTGTGAATAAAAAAGGCCGCTTCACGGCCGATAATATTCTTTTTGTCTCCGTCCTCTAATCGATCCTCCTCACCGACATCCATTTTTATAGTGCTGATCATCTCCTCTGTGATTACAGTTCCTTTTTCTATATTCTGTGTAAACACCAATACGTCGTCATAAAGAAATCGGTTTTTCCCCCATTTCTCCCAAGTGAACAGCGCTGCAATGCTAATCAGAATTAATAAGATTCCGATGATTTTCTTTCCTTTCTCCACAGCTATTCCTTTCTATGCATCAGCCAATATTTATGCAGATCATCAACGATCACTCGCTGGATATCTTCACAATAACTGCCGTCTATGACCGCAGAAAATACAAATTGTAAAGTCTCCGGTCCATCTCTTCCCCATCTGTCGATCATGGATTTATCAAAGAGAACGCCTTCCCATGAATTTCCATTTCTGTGCAGGGTGGTTTGATACGGATGGTCTCGAATCTTTACGTTAATCGTCTGTGGCTGTTCTTTTCCTGTAGCGACAGCTGCCAGGCGAAACTTTTCCCCCGACCAAAAAACATCACTTTCTCTCTGCCAGTGTTCATTGCCACTGGCTCTGCAATAAGCGTTGAACTGATTCCTGTTTTTTTCCCAGTCTTCTGTGTGAGAGACCATCCCTTTCAGAGTCGGTTTGATCATCTCCTCTTCCTCATCAGTATCTTCACCGGATTGTCCTGGCTTTCCCGGTTGTTCCGGTGCAACTGCATCCTCTAAGTCGCTGACTCTGATGATTCTGGACATGATACGCTGCTTATAGTAGTATTTTGGAAACCCTGCCTTAGCTCTCTTCGTCTGCCACCTGTAGGTAATGTACCCTCTTACCTCATAGTCACCCGGTTCAGAAAAACTGTAGTTCAATGAATCCGTCAGATAATCTTTTCCTTCGATTCTGAGCATATACTCGCAGATTCCCTGATACAGATACTTGGCGCTTCTGTTATGCGCCCCCCTGCCCATAAAGTCTGGCGGGGTTGCTCCTGGAATCAATTGGAAAGACACGTTCTCTCCTGTATTGAGTAAATAGGCAGATGCGTTCAGTTGTCCTCCACATTTCACATCAGCTGAGGATGCCCCAATGATGGGAGAGCTTCCTTCTGACGGCCAGCTGATCGTGTAATCTGCAAAAGCAGTTGCCGTCATCAGCACTAATAGAATGACGATTGCCGCACTTCGTCTCAAAGCCTTCATCCTTTTCTGTTCCTCCTTTCTTTCACATTAGAGAATAGATAAAAGAAAAAAGAGACCGCAGCAGCAGTCCCTTTACATTTACTTCCATTTATTCTCAATATCATATTACCACACTTTTTCTCCCCGTTCAATACATTTTTTTACAATTTAGGCAATATTTTTATATCATACCTCTTCCGCAGTTCTCTACATAATTGATAAATTCTTTGCCACTTGAAACAAGAACCGTTGTTTCCATATTCTCCACAGTTTATTAGGGTACCCCTTGCCTGACGTCTTGAAAATGATATTGCTTAAAACGAATGCCCGATAGCTTTCCGGTACAATAGAAAGCGCCTCTCTGATCGCCTTGATCCGTTCTTCCAGGATGGCCATCTCCAAAGCGTGGTTTTCTGTCGGCCTGCTCAGCAGAGACGGATTCTTTCCTTCGCAAATCAAACTGCTGCTGCAGGTCTTCTGTTCTCTTTTCAGTTCTTCTAATCGCACCTCCATTCTCTCCAGATCTCTGACCGCCCAGAGGCTCTGGTAATACACTGGATCTGGCATCACATACTCCTTAAATTTCGTCTGTTGCCACTCTCTAGCCATAACTTCCTCTTTCCGAAACCTCTATCTAATTTTTATCATATTTTACATATAATGTCAACTATATTCGAAAAGAAAAGAGGCCTCTTCGGCCTCCAGTGTTTGATTTCTATTTTGCTTTCATCTTATCAGTATTTACTTCGTCGCCTGCGACAGGAGAAGAATCCGCCAATTCTTTATTTCCCAACGACGAGAGACATACTCCCGTTATGGTCAGCGCAACACCTGCAACCGTATACCATCCAAAGGGGTCGCCTGCAAAGGCACAGCCTGAGATAACGCCTACCGCAGTGGTAGAGTTGGTTACCAGGTTGGTGGCAATTGCCGTAGGTAGCTTGCCCAGCACGAAATTGAAAATCAGATAGCACAGGCTGGAACAGCAAATACCCAGGAACAACACTCCGGCCAACAGCTTCATATCCGTCAGGCAAGCCCTATAGCCGCTAAATCCATAACCCATGGCAAAACTGACGCAGTTGAAAAAAATCCCTCCCATGACAGCAATACTGAAAGTCACCTCAATGGCGTCAAATTGCTCCGCAGCCTTGCTGCTGGTATACGTATAAAAAGCGCCTGTCAGCACGGCACAGAACAAAATCAGATACCCTAGACCCTTTCCGCCGAGAGAAAAGTTCGGTGAGAAAGCGACACAGATGACCACACCTGCAAAAGCCATGACAATGGCGAGAATGGTTCGCCTGCTGTTTTTCTTGTGCAGTATCAGCGAACCGATAATCAGTACCATCAAGGGAATCGTTGCAATAAAAATAGACGATTCCGAAGTAGTGGTCAGTTTGACACCGACAGTCTCAAATATGGAATAGATACAGGGCTGTAAAATTCCCACAGTCAAGACCAGCTTGATATCCTTTCCCTTGTACTGCACTTTTATGATCCTGCATGCTGCCAAAATCAAGAAGATCAAAGCTGATACAGTCCAGCGCATAGCCAGAAGCTGTATCGGCTCCAGGCTTTTGAGGGTCACAGTGATACCGAGATAAGAAAATCCCCAGCACAGCGCACAAAGCGGCACCAACGCATAAATGAACCACTTTTTATCGGATATTTTTTCTTTCATTTCACATTAACGTCCTTTTCTAATTTATCAACTCCATTATACGACTTATGCCATGCCGGCTGAAGCCGGGGCATAAAAGCATAAGGACTGCCCATCAATTTCCTGGGGGGGGGGACCTAACCACATTTGTGCAACAAATGTGGTTAGGTCCCCTGTCAAGATTACAGTGCTTTAGCACGTGGCAATCTACGACTCAGAAATTGGGGCCAGCTCCATTATCTGAATTACATCACCGAAAATACCGTAGGCGGTCTGTTCAATCTCCGGCGCATGTTCGATTACAGAGAGTTTGCCCATGAGGTCTGTCGTTATCGACACGATGGAGGTGGTGCTGTCCACAGAAGCCAGCATATCGCTTTTATCAACCTCGACAGGTTTTACAGAAGCCTCTACCTTTCCGTTTGTCAAACGTCCCTTGCACAGAAGCTTGATTACTTTTCCGTTGGCAGCAGCAGCCTTTATATCTTCCACCGTTATATTTTCAATGCCTGTGCGATCCACATCAGCAGGCGTAATGCCCGCTTTCATCAAAACATTGAGTAAAGCAGTCACCTTCGCCGCTGCGTCATAACCTTCAATGTCCATGGCTGGGTTTGCCTCGATAAAGCCCTGCTTTTTACCTGCCTCAATGACTGCATCATATTCCTTGCCAGCCGCCAGTTCCTCTAAGATATAGTTAGTCGTACTGTTGAGGATACCTGAAATCTCTGTAATCTTGCAGAACTTGAGTGTGTGTTCTACCAGATTGAAAATTGGCGTGCCATCCATGACAGTGGTTTCATAGAAGAACAGCAGATGCTTTGCAGCAGCCAATGCCGAAAGCTCGTCAAAGGCCCAGGCAATTGGCCCTTTGTTAGCGCTGACCACATGCTTATCCCTGGCAAAAGCAGCTTTAATGTGATCGATGGCAGGCTGGCCTGTAAAAATTTCTAAGGGTGTCAGTTCGCAGAGGGCATCATAGTCTGCCTGCTCGATGACCTCAAAAGTAGTCAGATCGCATAACCCTTTTGTATCTGGTGCAAATTTTCCCATTTGCGCTACATCCTCGCAGGCTTTCAGCAGATCAATACCATCTGCATCGACAATTGTTCCCTTTGAGTGGGTGGCGATGGCCGTTACAGTGACACCGCGGCCATAAGTCTTTCTAATGTCCGCCTGCTTATCGCAAAGCATCCTGGCAAAAGCCTGTCCTGCATTGCCAAAACCCAGCAGGGCAAGTTTTAAATCATTCATCCATAAACCCTCCAATTTCGTCTTCATCGTGCAGTAATGCATGAATCCTCTGATTGAGCATATCTAAGGCTACCACATTATAGCCGCCTTCTGGTACGATAATGTCCGCATTTTTTTTGCTGGGCTCCACGAACTGTTCATGCATCAATTTGACTGTAGTCAGATACTGATTCACCACGGACTCGAGCGTTCTCCCTCTCTCCTGCACGTCTCTTAAAATTCTCCTGATAATTCTCACATCGGCGTCGGTATCGATGAAGACTTTGATGTCAAAGAGATCCAGAAGTTCTTTGTGTTCAAAAATTAAAATGCCTTCTACCACGATTACCTTGGCAGGATGGACCGTTACGGTCTCCTTTACCCGATTGTGGATGGTAAAATCATATACAGGCCGCTCGATGCTTTCCCACCGCTTCAGTTTTTTGATATGCTCGATCATCAAATCTGTATCAAAAGCATCCGGGTGGTCATAGTTCAGCTTGCATCGCTCTTCGTAAGTCATATTGTCATGGGCCTTATAATAGAAATCATGGCTCAAAATAGTAATCTGACTGCTGAATTGTTTTTCAATCCGATCGATCATGGTACTTTTACCTGATCCTGTGCCGCCGGCGATGCCTATGATAATTACGTTCTTTTCCATATTTTATTCCTGCCCCAAACTGCGGTCTTCTTCTGTCACGGTGGATCCAAGGTTGATTGTTGCCTTTTCCAGTTCTTGTACGATGTTATTGATTCTGATCAATTTGTCTGGAGAGATATTCCGTCCCATGACAAGATCCGCATTGTAAAGAATATTCTCGATATCGTTGTGAATGTTAGAAATTTTGTTTCTAACATCGTGAATTTCTTCATCAGAAATTGCATCCGCCTCAGCCTGCTCCTTATTTAGTATCGTTGCTGTATTCATATCCAGTTCGTACTCTGAGTTGCCTAGAACGACCACAGGATCGTAGTCCAGTTTATCGTGAATCAATTTGCCGAAATCTATCTTTGACTGTTCTTCACCGTGAACCAGGAATACCTGCTTCGGCTTCTGCCTGAATCCGGCAATCCAAGAAAACAGTCCATTCTGGTCAGCATGACCGGAAAAGCCTTCCAGATTATAAATCTCTGCATTGACGTGAACCTCTTCGCCGAACAGGGTGACGTCCTTCGTTCCCTCTACCAAAATCTTTCCCAGAGTCCCTTCAGCCTGATAACCTACAAATATGACACTGGATCTCGGATCCCACAGGTTATGTTTCAGATGATGGCGGATTCTGCCCGCTTCACACATGCCGCTGGCAGAAATGATGACTTTGGGACTTTTATCCAGATTCAGCGCCTGGGATTCTGCCGTGCTTCTGGTAAATCTGAGATTTTTAAAATCTAAAGGATTATCGCCTCTGAGGATATAATCTCTCGTCTCTTCATCAAAGACCTGGGCATTTTTCCTGAATACTTCGGTGGCCGTAGTAGCCATAGGGCTGTCGACATAAACCATCAAGTTATCCAGTTCGTCTTTGTAGTCGCTGTGTTCCTCATAGAATTTATTGAATTCAAAAATCAGTTCCTGGGTTCTTCCTACGGCAAAGGATGGGATGACAACGGTACCCCCGCGGCGGGTAGTCTTGAGAACGATATCCAAAAGCTGCTTGATGCTGGTGGAATTCTGCGGATGGTTTCTGTTGCCATAGGTGGTTTCCATAATGACGTAGTCAGCTTTCTTGATGATGGTAGGGTCTCTTAAAATTGGTCTGTCTACCATACCCAGATCCCCGGAGAAAACGATTTTTGACTCCTTATCGTCTTCTTTGATCCACAACTCTGTAATTGCAGAGCCGAGGATGTGTCCTGCATCGTTGAATACGATTTTCATATCGTCGTTAATCTGAATCTGCTGATCGTAGAGAATAGGCTCTACATATTTGAGAGATTCACAGGCGTCTTTGTATGTATAAAGCGGTTCCACCGGCGGTTTCCCTGCTCTGGCCGCTCTTTTGCTCTTCCATTCTGCATCCTTTTCGTGAATAAAACCGCTGTCCTTGAGCATGACATCAAGGAGATCTGCTGTCGCATCGGTGCAGTAAATTTTTCCGGTAAAGCCGCGCTTTACGAGAAGGGGCAACCTGCCGCAGTGGTCGATGTGTGCATGGCTCAGGATGACGCATTCGATCTCAGAAGGCTCAAAAGGAAATGGTTCGTAGTTCAACGCCTCTTGTGCTTTCCCTCCCTGAAACTGTCCGCAATCGAGTAACACCTTGTGATTTCCAGTCGTTAACAAATGGCATGATCCGGTGACGCCTGATGACGCACCACAAAATTTAATCTTCATACTCCCTCCACTCTTGCTGTGATATTCCAAAGCTGTGCTTCTCCTGTAGAAACAACTGTTGCGCCAGCTGCCAGTGCAGCCTTCACTTCTTCGATGGTCTCCACAATGCCGCCAGCGATAATCGGCATATCAACTTTCTCCGAAAACTCTTTAATTTTCTTGGTAATGATGCCCGGCATAATCTCAATGATATCCGGCTTTGATATTTTGATTGATTCGATGGATGTTCCGACGGAATGGGAATCAATCATAAAAAATCTCTGTACCGTGATGAGGTCGAATTCCTTTGCGGCCTTGATGATGTTGGTCCTGGTCGTCAAAATACCGTCGGCACCCTGTTTGGACAAGAACTCCAGTCCAAACTTGTCCTTGCCGATTCCCTCAGCAAAATCTACATGAATAAAGGCTTTCTTGCCTGCGCTGTGTATCTCCTTGATACACTGATTGACAGTCATGATATTGGAATGCAGTAAAAAGACCATGTCTACATCTGACTTTAGTGCGGTACTGAAATCTCTCTCGGTTCTGATTGCCGCGGCAATCGGTTTTTTCATGAAATCTACCACCATTTTTTCTCCTCTTCTCCTTCAGGGTATCTTCAATTACTTACAATTATAATACTTTATGGCAGGGTTTACAAATAGAAAGTGCAGGTATACAAAAAAGTCTTACATGGTAAAGCTGCACAGCCTTTGCCCCACGGTTTTCGTGTTTGGTCGTACATTTATGTTATTTTGCATTTCTGACTGCCTTGTTGGAATGCTTGGCGTAAACCTTCTTGCCGTCCAGGACCCTCACATCCCTTACCTTGTAGTATAACGTTCTTCAATTAACCTCTACGGTGTATTTATGTTTTTGCGCACTATTTGCAGCTTTGACATAACAGACAGCGAGGAACCGCATCCATGCAGGACGAATCCATCAGTCCATAGTAGCCCAACGTCATCCAAGGTTATTTTTTCGAACAATTACTCTAATAAGAACCCCTTTTCAAACCACAAAAAATAACCGGCAGCACAGTTGCTCCCAGTTATTGTAACTTCACACACCTTTACAGGCGTCCTGCCAGACTTGGCAAGGCCCATCATTATGTCAAATAATCAAAAATAATCTCAAAAACATAAAAACACCGTGGCGGCAATTGCTATGCGTTTAAATCATCTTAAAAATAACCCGAACAGCCATCCTTTCCTCCATTTACCTTGTTTTTACATAACAACTGTCCTTTCCTACCTCATCTTTTGTGCAGGGAATTAAAAGTAGTAACAAAAAGTACAAAAGTGTCATGGAGAATGGAAGTTCCTCTACACCGTACCCTTTCCAAAAGTTAACGCTTAGCGGTACTCGTTGCATGAATGGCATTCACGGTTACCAAATCAATAAAACCATACTTATGCTTTTTATAGATAAAAACACCTGGGTTAACTGCGCCTTAAACTGTAGCGCCAATCCCAGCTGCTTTTGTTGCCTCTATTTCCTCTTACTCCCCGTGAAAGTCCGACCCTTCGGTGATGTGCAGATGATATTTTCCTGCCAGATTCACAAGTCTCAGGGAATCCTCTTCTGTAGCCGAAGGATGGAAGCACTCCAGTCCCTTGAGACCGTGTTTTTTTAAATCGCGGAGAATCCGCTCCAGTGCGTCCCAAAAAGCGTCGCTGCGAAGCTCGGCAAGTTTCTTGGTCTTCATGGGATGTGCCAGAACGGACATACCGCCAGCGCCCTTGATCAGTTCCATAGCCTTAAAGATAGAAATCTTATCCTTCTTGACAGTATCCAGCACCTCCCAGAGATTTTCAATCTCATAACCTTTGCGGGCAATCGCCCTGGCAAAGTTGGGTTTACCCACATAAGTCTGTCCGGGCCGCTGCAGCAGATCCTCACGGGTGAGTTCATAACCCAGCCCATTGAGATATGCGAGCAGCTTTTCGTTGCGCACGTCCCTATCTTTGCGGATTTCCTTGAGGCGTTCCCGCAAAGGCTGATTTTCAATATCGATGTGATAACCCAGCAGATGCAGTTCCAATTCCCGTTCATCAAAATCATACCCGGTCGAAAACTCGATGCCCGGAATTACTTTGATTTTCAGCGCTTCACCTGCTATCACAGCTTCGCTGATACCGTCAACCCCATCGTGATCCGTCAAAGCGATGATGTCGTATTCCTTTTCTTTGTACATTCTCACCAAATCTGTCGGCTTCATGGTTCCGTCAGAATAATAAGAATGCATATGGTAGTCCACTTTATAACTCATAAAACCTCTTTCTTCCCTTACAGATTGGAAACAGCGCCCTGTACACGGTGATACAATAGCTCTGCCGCAATTTCTTCTGCCTTCTGTGTGCCCTTGATATATTCAATGATGGTCAAGGCAAAGTCCATAGCGGTTCCCGGTCCCTTCGAGGTGATGATATTTTCAGAGACGACAACATCATCGTCCACCGGCTGTGCGCCTGCCAGTTCCTCTTCCATGCCCTGATAGATGGTCGCTTTATGACCTGCCAGAAGGCCTGCTCGGCCCAGGACCATCGGCGCTGCACAGATGGCTGCAATGGGTTTCCCTTTTCCATAGAATTCTCTCAGTTCTTCGTTCAGATCCCTGTGGTTGCACAGGTTTGTCGTTCCCGGCATTCCTCCGGGAAGAATCAGCATCTGACAGGTTTCATAGTTTCCCGCCTTGAACAAGATATCTGCTTCTACGCCGACTCCTTTCGAGCCATATACGAGTCGATCCTCCATGATAGAAACAGTTTTTACTTGAATCTCCGCCCGTCTCAGCAGGTCCACCACTGTAAGAGCCTCCAGTTCTTCAAATCCATTTGCTAAAAAAACATATACCATCCTTCACACGTCCCCTCTAATAAAATATTCTGCTCGGTTTTGTCAGATTGTAGTTTACATAGGTCAGCACTGCCAGAAAAACAACGCCGAGAATCGATGCAAACAGTACATAAGTCTTGTAGAATGGATCACCCAATACCAGTGCCAAAGTCGTAGAGTCTTTGTGAAGCTTTATGCCGATCAGCATATGATAAGCTTGCAGCCTGAACCCCTTTGACATCCAGCAGACCGCCTGCGCGGCCAAAAGCCCCAGGGTCACTCCCGCTCCCACTCTGTAACGATTTCTGAGTGCATCCCTGAAACCGCTGCGCAGTAAATAAATATAAATCGCTAAAGAAATTGCAAGACAGAGAAGTCCTGCGGCCAACTCAATATTAAGAATGTTTTTCGTCTTTCTCATCACTTGCTGTTCGTCACTTTGAAAGACCGGATCCTTGTAAACGCCGTTTTCCTCATAAACTTGAAAATCCTCAGAACGGAAGGAAGACCAATAGGAGGCGATTTCCGATCCCATCTCGGTTCCAGTAATACTGTACGGCACTTCATCCATAACCTGGCTGTCGTTAAAATGATACGTATAAGTTGCTGACACTCTTAAGATCAGATTGGAAGTTAAAATAACGATCATCAGCGGCAATGTAACTACCAGCACGATTGAACAAAAATAATTAAACTTATGCATTTTGACTCCTACCCACATAGTGACAAGAGGATAGGCCGCGTACAGCCTATCCTCCCGTTGCCCTTTGTTTTATTTTAATATTTCACATACTGTATCAGGACCGCAGCCAGCTGCATTTCCTTCATCAGTATCCAGATGTACTTCTTTCTCGTGTTTTGCACCAGCTCTTACGAGTACGTTATCAAAGACCAAACCCCTCTCGCCTTCGATTTTGATGCTTACCCAATCGCCGTCTTTTACGCCGGCTTCCTTTGCCTGGTCGTCATTCAGGTGAACGTGTCTCAAAGCCGCGATGACGCCGTGAGAAAGTTCTACTTCACCGCATGGACCCACCAGTTTACATCCAGGCGTTCCTTCCAGTTTTCCGGACTCTCTCACTGGTGCTTTGATGCCGATAGTTCTTGCATCTGTCAGCGCAAGTTCAACCTGTGTTTCTGGACGAACTGGTCCTAGGACTCTGATTCCAGCCAAGGTTTTCTTCGGTCCGACGATGTCTACCTTTTCTTCGGCTGCGAACTGTCCCGGCTGAACAAGATCTTTCGTCGGCGTCAGTTCATGACCCTTTCCGAACAAAACTTCCAAATCTGCCTGGCTCAAGTGAACATGCTTGTTTGATAATCCGATTTTTACTTTGTAACTCATTTAAAATATATCTCCTTTGCTTAAAAAATAATAGACGTCTTTAGTTTTCTAAATAACTGATATATGGGAGATTTCTGTACCTCTGGTCAAAATCCAGGCCGTATCCGATGATGAACAAATCATCTACGGTGAATCCTATGTAGTCGGCCTTGACGTCTGCTGTTCTTCTGGACGGTTTGTCCAGAAGGGTGCAGATCTTGATGCTCTTCGGATTCTGGCTCAGAAAGTAGTCTCTCAGATACTTCAGCGTGTTTCCTGTATCAATAATATCTTCTATAATCAGAACATTTTTGTCTGTGATATCCAGTTCGATGTCCTTCTTTATTTTGATGTTGCCTGAACTGGTCGTTCCGCCGCCGTAACTGCTGGCAGAGATGAAGTCAATCTGCGTGTCGAGACACAGGTTTTTCATGATGTCGGCCATCCACATGACGGCACCTTTGAGAGTGCCTATGAGAATCAACTCCTCGCCCTCGTAGTCGGCTGATATCTGAGCGCCCATTTCTTTGGCTTTCTGCCAGATCTGATCCTGGGTCAATAAGATTTTACCAATCACATCGTTGTTTGCCATCACTTACTCCTTATCCTTCTTATCATCATTATCGTCTTCTACTTTAAATTCTACACCTTCAACGATATTTTTGCCACGAAATTTTTTCGAAAGGTCCTCTGCTTTTTCGCCCTCCCAATAAGAATCCAATTCATCTTTTAAATGCCAAAGGATATAAATCCATAGAATTAAATCATCGATAAATCCGAATGGGAACAGGATCGGCGGTATCAAATCGACAGGCAGGAACAAATAGACGATACCAAAAACCACCAGGATTTTTTTTCGCAGAGGCACTGTCTTGTCTTTCATGAAGAACGGCAGCGCTTTGATTCGCTTCAATATCACTCTAAAACTGATAAACTGCATTTATTCCTCCAGAATCTTTTCGATTTCCAAAAGCAATTGGTCGTACCCCGTCTTTTTTAAGGCGGAAACAGGAATCACCTTGTCTTCAGCTGAAAGTTCCAAAGTTTTACGGATTAACGAAATGTTCTTGTTCAGTTCACTTTTAGAAACTTTATCAGCTTTTGTTGCGACTACGATACCATCCAAACCGTAATGTCTCAGATACTCATACATCTGTAGATCCTGCGCTGTCGGCTTGTGCCTCACATCCACCAACTGAACGACTTTTCGCAGCCCTTCTCTGTGTTGGAAATAGGTTTCCATCATATCGCCCCAGTTCTCTGTCACAGATTTAGAGACTTTAGCGTAGCCGTATCCTGGCAGATCGACGATTCGAAAGGAATCGTTGATCAGGTAGAAGTTGATGGTTCTTGTCTTGCCCGGACTTCCGCTGACTCTGGCTAACTTTTTTCTGCCAGTCAAGAGATTCAGCAGTGAGGATTTCCCCACATTTGATCTGCCTGCGAAAGCAATTTCCGGCATGGTGTCAGGTGGATATTGACTTGGTTTTACACCGACAGTATCCAGTTCTGATTTTATAATTCTCATTGTTTACCTACTTTACTAATGCCTCTTCCAGTGCTCTGCTGACATCGTCGATCAAAACAAATTCCAGCTGTTTTCGCACTGCATTTGGAATCTCGCTGATATCTCGTTCATTTTCGCTTGGCAGAAGCACTTTCTTGATGCCTGCTCTATGGGCAGCCAACACTTTTTCTCTAATGCCGCCCACCGGCAGAACTTTTCCTCGTAATGTGATTTCTCCCGTCATCGCCACGTCTCTTCTCACCGGTGTCTTGGTCAGCGTGGAAATAACCGCTGTGCACATAGTCACGCCGGCAGAAGGTCCGTCTTTTGGAACTGCTCCTTCCGGAATGTGAACGTGCAGATCATATTTCTTGTAGAAATCCTCTTCAATGCCCAGCTTGTCAGCGACCGACCGAATATAGCTGATGCCCGCTTTGGCAGACTCCTGCATCACATCTCCCAGCTGTCCCGTCAGAACCAGCTTGCCACTGCCCGCTACAGCTGTGGTTTCTATCTGCAGCGTATCACCGCCGACGATGGTCCATGCCAGACCAGTTGTAACGCCTACTTGATTTTTACCTTCTACGATATCGTAATGATACCTCTTCTTGCCCAGATATTTCTCCAGGTTTCCCGGCGTGATCGTATAGGATTTGGCCTTGTTGGTCACAATTTTTCTGGCAACCTTACGGCAGAGATTTGCAATCTCTCGCTCCAGATTTCTCACACCAGATTCTCTCGTGTAATAGTTGATTAAATCGTGCAGGGCTTTTTCGGAGATTTTGATGTTCTCCTTCTTGAGACCGTGCTCTTTGGTCTTCTTCGGAATCAGATACCTCTGCGCAATTTTTACCTTTTCTTCTTCTGTATAACCCGGCACTTCGACGATTTCCATTCTATCGAGAAGCGGTCTTGGAATGGTATCCACCGAATTGGCTGTCGTAATAAACATCACTTTAGAGAGATCAAAAGGAATCTCCAGGAAGTGATCTGTGAAAGTATTGTTCTGCTCCGGATCCAAAACTTCTAACAGGGCCGATGCCGGATCCCCCTTGAAATCCGCTCCAATCTTGTCCACCTCGTCAAAGAGGAATACTGGATTGTTGGTCCCTGCGTCTTTGATGCAGGAAATGACTCTGCCCGGTATCGCTCCGATATAAGTTCTTCTGTGGCCTCTGATTTCAGCTTCATCACGAACGCCGCCTAAAGACATTCTGACAAATTCTCTGCCAGATGCTCTGGCGATGGATTTGGCGATAGAAGTCTTTCCTACTCCCGGAGGTCCTACCAGACAGAGAATCGGACCTTTGATGGCCTTAGAGAGATGAATCACTGCCAGATATTCCAGCACCCTCTCCTTTACCTTATCTAAGCCGTAGTGATCCTCGTTGAGGATTTTCTCCGCTTTTTTCAAATTGACGTTGACCTTGGAGGACTCTTTCCAAGGCAGGGCTAAGATCGTCTCCACATAGTTTCTGATGACCGTGGCCTCTGCTGAGGATGGCATCATCTTCGAAAATTTATCGATTTCCTTCTTTATCTTGCCTTCTACCTTCTCATCGAGCTGAAGTTCTTCCAGGGCTTTCAACCAATCTGCAGCTTCAATGCCAGCATCCTCATTGACGCCCAGCTCTTCCTGTATCGCCTTCATCTTTTCTCTGAGAAAATATTCCTTTTGATTGTTGTCGATGCTCTCTTTTACCTTTTGCGATAGTTCTTTCTCTATGACAGCGATTTCATTTTCTTCCGCGATCATACTGGTCAATACCTGAATCCGCTGAGAAAAGTCCAAAGTTTCTAATACTTTCTGTTTTTTGCTGCACGGAATCATCAGCTCACTGACGATCTTGTCTACCACCACTGCCGGCATCTGACTGGAAACAGCTTTATCTACCACTTCATCGGTAACTTGACCGGTCAAAGCAGCATACTCGATAAAACTTTCTGTCAATATGCGCATTGCAGCTTTATCCTCCATGGACAAGCTGTCTGTGTCAATATCCTCTTCTATTCTTCTCACCGTGCAGGACATATAACTTTCTTCTGTAACGCGTTCAGTGACCTCTGCCCTGCAGATTCCTTCCACTAAAACTCGCACCGCATCGCCTTGGATTTTCAGCATCTGTTTGATTTTGACGATGCAGCCGATGGCATAAATGTCCTCGAAAGTCGGAATCAAGACGCTCTCATCCTTCTGCGTAGATACAAATATCAGTTTATCGGTTGCCATGGCTTTTTCCAGTGCACGAATTGATTTCTCTCTACCTATGTCAAAATGAACAACAGTGTTTGGAAATATGGATACACCCCTGAGCGGAATGCAGGGAAAAAGATCTTTTCTCTCCTCTTGTTCTTCATTTCGTTCTTCGGTCTCTCTCATTATTTCATCACTCATAATT
The DNA here is from genome assembly GCA_902362805.1 of Eubacteriaceae bacterium. Lineage (GTDB taxonomy): Bacteria > Bacillota > Clostridia > Peptostreptococcales > Anaerovoracaceae > Senimuribacter. The sequence goes on from CABIXY010000004.1 coordinate 213,772, forward strand.
TCACCCTTTCATTTCAAAGAAAGGCGACATAAGCCGCCTTCATTTAAGAGGCATCTGCCTCGCTATTCTTATTTTTTTCATCCCCAAGGACCAAAGTCGGCTCTTTCTCCTCATCAATGGTTCCCTTTGTGACGATGCATTTCTGTACATCTTCTCTGGAAGGAATCTCAAACATGATGTCCGTCATGGCCTTCTCAAAGATGCTCCGCAGTCCCCGCGCGCCAGTTTTTCGCTCAATTGCCTTTTTCGCAATAGCGCTAACCGCATCTTCTTCAATTTCCAGTTCCACGTGATCCAGCGCAAAGAGTTTCTTATACTGTTTAATTAAGGCGTTCTTTGGCTCTTTCATAATTCTCACCAGAGCATCTTCTGTCAACTCCTCTAAAGTCACGATGACAGGCAGTCTGCCGATGAATTCTGGAATCAGACCGAATTTCAGCAAGTCTTCCGGCTGTATATGTTTTAAAAGATCTTCTTCGTCTTTTTTATTTAAGACAAATTCAGAATTGAACCCGATCACACGCTCACCCATTCTTCTCTGGATGATGGTATCAAGTCCGTCAAAGGCTCCTCCGCAGATAAACAGAACGTTAGTAGTGTCAAATTGGATGAACTCCTGGTGAGGATGTTTTCTTCCTCCCTGTGGAGGCACGTTTGCCACTGTTCCTTCTAAAATCTTCAAGAGCGCCTGCTGTACGCCTTCGCCGCTGACATCTCGCGTAATCGACGGGTTATCAGACTTTCTGGCAATCTTGTCAATTTCATCTACATAAATGATACCCTTCTGTGCTTTTTCTATATCGTAATCTGCTGCCTGTACCAGGCGAAGCAGAATGTTTTCTACGTCTTCACCAACGTAACCGGCTTCTGTCAACGCTGTAGCATCAGCAATGGCAAAAGGTACGTTGAGGATTTTGGCCAAAGTCTGTGCCAATAATGTCTTACCGGAACCAGTTGGTCCTATCATGACGATATTGCTCTTCTGCAGATCGACATCTTTCTCTTTATCACCAATTCCGTTGATTCTCTTGTAATGGTTGTAGACAGCAACTGCCAAAGCTTTCTTGGCCGGATCCTGGCCAATGACATAGTCAGACAGTGTCTCGTAAATCTCTTTTGGTTTTGGAAGTTCGTATTTGACGCTCTCTGTAGTCGTCTCTGCATCTTTGATGGCGTCCGCTACGATATCCATGCACATTTCTACGCATTCATCACAGATATATACGCCGGGGCCTGCAACCAGGCGTCTTACCTGGCTCTGCGGTTTCCCACAAAATGAGCATCTCAATTGTTTGTTGTCATCATATTTATCTGACATAAAAATCCCCCTTTATTTAGATGTGATAACTTTGTCGATCAGACCATATTTGCAGGCATCTTCTGCACTCATGAAGTTATCTCTGTCTGTATCTTTTTCAATCGTGGCCAGATCCTGTCCGGTATTCTCACTTAAAATCCGGTTCAGTGTTTCCTTGGTTTTCAAAATCCATTCAGCGTGAATCTTGATATCAGATGCCTGGCCCTTTGCTCCGCCCAGAGGCTGGTGAATCATAACCTCTGCATTTGGCAGTGCGAATCTCTTTCCCTTTTTCCCCGAAGACAGCAAGAATGCTCCCATGCTTGCCGCAAGTCCGACGCAGATGGTGGATACGTCACACTTGATATACTGCATCGTATCATAAATAGCCATGCCGGCGGTTACAGAACCGCCGGGGCTATTGATGTAGATACAGATGTCTTTGTCAGGGTCTTCTGCTTCCAAGAATAGCAATTGAGCTACCACGAGGCTGGCGATATGATCGTCGATCTCCTCGCTTAAAAATATAATTCTATCCTTTAATAATCTTGAATAGATATCGTAGGATCTTTCTCCTCTGCTGGTCTGTTCAACCACGTATGGTACTAAAGCCATTCTTCATGTCCCCCTTAAATAATTCTTTACTTTTCTTCTGCTTCTTCTGCCGGAGCTTCTTCAGCCTTCTCTACTTTTGTTACCTTTGCCTGGTCGTAGAGCATATCGATTACTTTTTTCAGCTGGATATCCTTCTTGAAGAATTTCATGTTGTCAGCACCGATCATTTCCTTAACCTGCGCTGTATCCATTTTGTAAGCAGCTGCCATGTTTGTAAGTTCTTCTTCCAGTTCCTCCTCAGTAACGTCAACCTTTTCGGCTTCAACGATGGACATCAGAACCATTCTGGTGGATACTTTCTTTGTCGCATCTTCTCTCAGTTCTTCGCGGAACTCTTTTGCATCCTTCTGCATAAACTGTAAGTATTGTTCTAAGGATAATCCCTGATATCTCAGCTGATGATCGAGATCCTGAGCCATACGGTCGATTTCGTCTTCTACCATGACTCTTGGAACATCTGTCTTGTTGACCTGATAAACCTTTTCGATGACCGCATCTTTAGCGGCATTTAGAGACTGCTCATCGGCATTCTTCTGTAGTCTTGCCTCTGTTTCCTTCTTTAATTCATCTAAAGTATCATATTCGCTGACATCTTTCGCGAATTCGTCGTCAAGTTCCGGCAATTGTTCTTCTTTCACCTCGTGGATCAGGCAGTGGAACACTGCTTCTTTTCCAGCCAGGTCTTCTGCGTGGTATTCTTCTGGGAATGTGACAGTCACATCTTTCTTTTCACCAGGTGTAACGCCTACAAGCTGTTCTTCGAAGCCTGGGATAAACATGCCGGAACCGATCTTCAATTCCTGTCTCTCCGCCGTGCCGCCTTCGAACTGCTCTTCTCCCACGAATCCGGAGTAGTCCAGGAGAACCGTATCTCCTTCTTGCACTGGTCTATCCGCTAAGATCATTCTCGCATTTCTCTTCTGCAGCGCTTCTATTTCTTTCTCAACATCTTCCGGCTTCACTTTCTCTTCTACCTGCTCCACTTCTACGCCAAAGTAGTCCTTCACTTCGATGACTGGGTATACTGGCACAGTGATGGTGATTGTCATAGGCTTGCTGTGTCCGATTTCACTGAATTCAGCTGCCGGGCTGTCGATGACTTCTAAGTCTAATTCATTTATTGCCACAGGATAGCCGTCTCTAAACATATTGTTGATCGCATCCTCAAAAAAAATGCCCTCTCCGTAGTGCTTCTCGATGATGCTTCTAGGGGCCTTTCCCTTTCTAAAACCGTCTATTACAAACTGATCCTTTGATGCCTGATATGCCTTTACTACTGCAGCGTCAAACTCTTCAGCTGTAAAATCCATAGTAAATTTCACATCATTCTTTTCTTTTGAAACAAATGTTGTCTTCATTGATATATATCCTCCTAAAATTATAGCAAATAAGTAGGCGCTTGGCCAATTCCGAACATAGAATGCATATTATTATACCTTTTTTGTCACACAAAGTAAAGGAAATCTTAGCAAAAATGACTGCTTTTAAGCAGTCATTTTATCACATTAGGTCGAGACCTCTTTTAAACTTGCTCGTATTCTCGGCGATCAGGCCATATTTCTCTGCCATATCATCGCCCAGAGCCTTCATGTCATCTTCCTCTCCAGAGTAGAGTTCTATTTCCAGTTCAGAAATAGGTGCAACCTTTCCGTTGCATACAATCTGTCCCTGGTCCACAGAGAGCTCACTGATAGATTTTCCCGTATCGAGCCGCATCTGCCTGCGTTTAAAATAAATATCCATCAATGGAATCAGCTTGCGTTTGCCGACGACCTGGCTGAGTACCTGACACATCTCACTCTGATCGAAAATATGGATATCCGGTGTCTTCAGCTTTTCTTCGTCATCGACAGGAACGTTGATTTCCTCTCTCTTATGCATGCCTTCTTCGCTGGAACCATTCCACTTCAGGGTGGCTACCAGCTTGTTTCCTTCTTTTCTAACTCTGAAAGCCATCCCTTCGCGGTACAGCTTTCTGTCCTCTGTGTCAAAGTAAACAGCATGCATTTCTATTTCTTCATCGGAATTTTTATCCTTAATCTTTGACAAATAGGGATCTTGAAATATCTCCTCGATGACTTCATCCTTATCTATTAGATATTTAAGTTCAATTTCCATATGGTCCTCTTCTTTTCTTTTTTCTGTTGTTTATTTGCACATATGTTCTACCACAAAATTGCGAATTAGTCAATAGAAGACGTCTTCAATAGGGTAGAAACCCGGTTTTTTCTCCTTCAGCCAAAGGGCTGCTTCAAGGGCGCCTTTTGCGAATATTTTCTTGGAAAAAGCCGTATGTTTGATTTCAATCACTTCATCCTTCAGGGCAAAGATGACAGTATGTTCACCAAATATGGTACCGCCGCGAACGCTGTGGATACCGATTTCATTTTTTCTCTTTTCCTCGCCTTTGCGGCCGCACTTTCTTTCTCTCTCGTGATAAGGGTCGCAGACATCGGCCAGCATCAACGCTGTACCACTTGGAGAATCGGCCTTTTGGTTATGGTGTTTCTCTACGATTTCAATATCCGAACACTCTTTTAAGAGGGGAGCTGCAAAGCCGATAATCCTTTTCAATGAGTTGATGCCGTATGAGAAGTTATAGCTTCTGATGACCGGCGCTTTTTCTGCCAGCTTTCTGATTTTTTCTTCATCTTCTTCCGTGAATCCCGTAGTAGCAAAGACGACGCCCACGTGTCCCTGTTTGGCTGCAATATAACTGCAAATTCCATCCAGTGCATCCGGATGGCTGAAATCTATGACAATATCAGGCTGGTCAATGTCCCAGAGAGTCTCTCCCAAAGCGGGTTCGATGTTGCAGACCTTTTCAATACCTGGATTCTGCAGCGCCATATCTCTTACAATCCGGCCCATAGTCCCACTGCCTACGATGGCAATATTCATGTATTCACTTCCTTTAAACAAAATATATTCTATATCAGTTTATTCAGAAGGAAAAGGATTTGCCACTTTTTTCTGTATCCCATAACAGATCGGTACGAGAAATAGGAAAAAACTCAGGGGAACCGCTTCAAATCCCACCTGCATAAAACCAAGGGGCACGGAACAGGCGATAGCCCACGGCACGATGCCGGCCAGAAGAATGACCGAATTCTCCATATCCATTGCCAGTTCTTCTTTTGTCGCCCCCATCTCTTCATAAGGTTTCTTCAAGATGTCGTTGCACATCATGGAGGCAATGGTCTGATTGCAGAAGATGCATAAAGTCGACATGGTAACGACGATCATACCTCCAAAACGGCCGATTTTCCTCATTATCGGCTTTATCTTATCCTGCAGAACCGCCAACATATCAGTTCCGGAAAAGATGCCGGAATAGGTACTGGACAAAGCTACGATGAATACCACCTCGATCATGGAGACCAGGCCGCCGCCGTTGATGATGGCACCCAGGCTTCCCGTCGATTGATATCCTAGAAACATGGATTTTATCAACGGTAGAATCTCCATGTGCTGTACGAAAATGCTGATCAAAATTCCACTTCCAATACTGGCCAGCATGGCATTGATGACCTCCACTTTCAGAAGCGGCAGCACCAACATGCAGATTGCCGGCACGATGCACCAGAGAGACACGCTGAATTCCCCTTGTAATGCACTTAAAAAACTTTGATCGACGGTATGTATCGGATTGTAAAAAGAGAGCACTGCGTAGATGACAAAGGTGAGCGCCAGTGGGACGATGCCCGTCTTCATCATCATCTTCACGTTGTCCAGAAGCTTTGTGTGGGTGATGGCAGCCACCAAAATCGCACTGGAGGATACCGGGGAGCCTCTGTCACCGAAGTAAATACCGCTCATGACCACAGCAGCCGTAATTACTTCGTTGACACCGCCAGTGCGAGCCAGGGCGATAAAGATGACGCCTACGGTGCCGGCTACGCCGAAAGAAGTCCCCAAAGCGTAGGCCAAGAGGCAGCTCAGTACAAAGGTAATGATGAGAAACAGACTCGGCGTAATCACTTTGATGCCGTAATAGACGAAAAAGGTGATAGTGCCAGACGACCGCCATACCGCTGTGATAAAACCGATGATAAACATGACTTCCACTACGACGATGGCGTCCTTCAACCCATCTCTGCCCATCTTCATCAGGTCTTTAAACGTGAATCCCTTGCGAATGCCCACGACGATAAAGGCAATCAGACCAACAAAAAGAGCAATAACCGTCGTGTATCCAGTGGCGATACACAATATCATTGCCCCGATAAAAATTGCGAAACTGAAAATTAAATCCATTTAATCCTTGTCTCCCTTGCGTTTACTCATTAGCTCTTCTAACAACTGGTCATTGAGCATCCTCTGTGTTTCCTTCAATGCTCCTTTGCCGGGCATATCCGTCAACTGCATAATCCAAAGATATTTTTTAAATGTGCATTCATCGAGTCTGTTCGTAATCGCTCTGTGCACGGCCGATACTTTATCCCTTCCATTTATGAGATAAACTCTGGCGATAATTCCACTCTTCAGCCTTTTGATCTCAATATAGCTCTCTACATTTCCTGTCTCTGAAATCGCTTCTTTGATTTCTTTAGCGATTGTTTGGCCGATGAGCCTGGTCTGTTCGCTTCGCATCATCAACCAAAAGGAAACGGCTGCAATGATGGCCAGAATCACAGAAATGATGCTGCCGAAACTTTCCTGTGTGCAGAAGAACATGATGTAGCCCAGAGGAAAACACAACCACTTCGATACACTAATTATTTTAACTGTTTTTTCCATCCTATACCTCTTATTTCCTATTCACTGGATTTTCTTAATTATTATATGCTCAATTGCGCATAATGTCAAAACAAAAAGACAAAGTTTAGCTTATCCAGGATTTTAAAAAAGAACCAAAGTTTTTTATCGTATGATTTGCAGTCGATTTATGTTATACTAATTATATCATCGTATTGAAAAGAAAGAAGTAATTGGGAGGATTTTATAATGACATTGAACAAATATTTTGATCACACTTTGTTAAAGCCAGATGCAACAGATGCGCAGATTAAAGCGCTATGCCAAGAGGCAAAAGAATACGACTTCTATTCTGTCTGCATTAACTCCTGTCACGTCAACCTGGCGGCAAAAGAGCTTTCGGGCTGCAATGTGGAAATTACCGCGGTTGTCGGGTTTCCTCTGGGAGCATGCACTTCAAAGACCAAGGCTTTTGAAGCTGAAGAAGCTTGCAAAGCTGGCGCCTCTGAAGTCGATATGGTGATGAACGTTGGAAAGTTAAAATCAGGGGACTATGACTATGTACTGGCAGACATCGAGAAGGTCGTGGATGCTGCATCAGAGTACGGTTCAATCGTAAAAGTCATTTTGGAGACAGGCCTTCTCACGCCAGAAGAAATCGTCAAAGGTTGTCAGCTTGCTGCCCAAGGTGGCGCTCATTTTGTCAAGACTTCGACAGGTTTTAGCAGCGGAGGCGCGACAACAGAAGTTGTGCGTCTGATGAAAGAGACCATTGGAGATGTATTGAAAATCAAAGCTGCAGGCGGAATCCGGGACTATGAGGCCGCAAAAGAAATGATTGAGGCTGGAGCGGATAGACTGGGAGCCAGCGCATCCGTCAAAATCATGAAACAAGCAGAGAATAAATAATAAATAACAGCCCTTTCGCATAAATCGACAGGGCTGTTATTTTTATTAGTTTATTCCGTCATGATTTCTTTAAGAGGTACCTTCACGATTTTGATGGAGTAGCAATACATGATAAATTCATAAGTGATGATGAAAGAGACGATGGAAATCCACATCGCTCGATCATCAAAGTGATATTCCGGTACGTTTTCGACATCGCTGTAGACGACAGCTAGCATGGTTTTCAGTAACACGTATTGATACACCGTCCCAAGCACAACGCCAATATAAGCGATGGGGCGATATCCGCCCAGAATGGCTCTGCTGCACTGATTGAGAGGATACCCCATAGAACGCATCATGGCAATGGTCTTTGTGTTGGCATTGACTACCGTGGTGATGGCCAGAAAGAGAGTCGTACCGGCAAGAATAAGTCCGATCACAATCAAGATTGCCGTGAACATCACACTGGCAATCTCTTTCATGCTGAAAGACATCTGCATCATTGAAGAATAACAGAACGAAGCAAAGCCAACAAAGAAGGCCAGCGATATGCGGCTTCTAACGATAGAGTGTTTTAGTTCCCAAAGAAAAGGCCCTTCTTTTTCTTTGGAACGGCGTGCTTTTATTTTTAGTTCAATGGTTCCTTGCAGCAATGACAGTACCGGCCTTTTCATCCGATGTCTCGCATAGAATACAGAAAGAAGAGAAAAGACCATCGTTGGTAAAATGACAAGGCAGACAAGCAGTACGGGATGGAACTGCACAGTAAAATGGGGCAGTATTTGATCTTCGTTCATCACTTTATAAAAGGTGGGCATCAGAAGGAACGAGGCGCTGAATCCAACAGATGTTCCCAGGAAGATACTGCTGCCAAATACCCAGAACCCTTTGGCAATCTTCATATCCGAGTATCCCAATGCCTTTAAAAGACCCAGTTCTTTTCCATGGGCATCGATATAATGTTTAATGTAGAAAAACAGCATGACAATAGAGGTGACCAGCAGACAGCCTCCACTGACGGCGCTGATCAATTTTCCTGTCGATACCTGTGCGTGATAAAACATGGTCATGGCCCCATCTGTGAGAGCAGGTTTTACACTGACAATATCCAAATTGAAGTTCAGGAAAAGTGTACACACGAAGACTGCACAACTGGAAATGATGAATATGCCAATCAGCTTTGCAGCATCTTTCATACCAATGATCATCTCATCACCACCCGATCTCATACGCAGTCTTCTGCTTTTCATTTTTATAAGTGTCTGTAATCTTGCCGCTATTCATTCTGATCACTGTTTTCGCCATCTCTGCAATGTTCAAATTATGCGTTACCATCACAATTGTAAAGTGGTATTCTCTCTGCAGCATGCAAATGTAATTCAGCACCATGCGTCCAGTTTCTTCGTCTAAAGCACCTGTCGGTTCGTCAAGAAACAGTACCTTTGGTTTCTTAGCCAATGCTCTGGCTACAGAAACTCTTTGCTGCTCTCCCCCACTCAGCTCGCCTGGCAGTTTACGCATCTTATCGCCAAGGCCGACATCTTTTATAATCTGCCGATAGTGCTGATTGTCAGCTAAATCGGCACCCATTCTTACATTTTTATCGATATTCATATTTGGAAGCAGGTAATACTGTTGAAAGATGAAGCCGACATTTTCTTTACGGAACTGTGTCAATTCACGGTCAGACAACTGGGTGATATCCCTCTGATCATAGCACACACTCCCACTGTCAGGACGTTCAAGACCAGAGATAATATTGAGAAGCGTGGATTTGCCTGAACCAGAGGCACCGACAATGACTACAAAATCCTCCTCTTTGATGTCCAGTGAAATTCCTTTTAAAACTTGAAACTTGGACTCACCGCTCCCGTACCATTTTGTAATATCATGTATTTCAATCATGTTCTTTCTCCTGTTTTTCCCGCTGTAAAAGACCGACAAAGACTTCTGTCAGCATATCGTTCATTTCACTCTCATCAAACGCACATACCTTTGTTGCGCAGAGGGAAGCGATTCCGTGCGTGTAAATCCACAGATGGCGATATAACCTCTCTGCAGTTCTCTCATCTACACCGTACTCCTCCATAATAGAAAGATAAATATTTTGATAATTCTGGTCGATCAAAGACAATACCTCAGACAAGTTAGGAATTTCTTTCTGTTCTGACATGAAGAGAAGCTGGAAGAGTTTTGGCTCGTTTACAGCAAAGTGGATATATTGCATGCCTACGTGTTTAAAAGCTGGCTTTTGTTCCAACCCCTGCCTGACATACTCATTATAAAGTCTCTTGGCGGCATCGATCACTTCCCGCTGAACCTCCTCCATATTCCGAAACACGGTAAAGATCGGTCTGGCCGAACTATTCAGCGCAGCGCCGATTGCCCTGGCGCTGACAGCGTTAATTCCACTCGCTCTAGTTATTTTCAGCGCGGCAGAAACGATTTCCTCCTTTGTAAATTTTGCTTTCGGTGGCATTTCTTTCCTCCTTTTAATAAAACTTTCGTTTTAAAACATATGTTTTATTATAACTGTTACAGAAAGAAAGTCAAGGCCCCTGGCTTTTTTATTTGTGTATCAGAGCAATCTCATCCACTCGTTTTCTACATAAAAACAGCAGCGGCTCAACCGCTGCTGTTCCTGCTTATCCCTTTAAAGCGGAACGAAACTTCCGCATTTTGTTAAAAATTACGATTCCTCATCGCCGTCAAGAATACCGTTCTCTCGATAGTATTTATTGATGAACTTCAGGTAATCTAGAAAGTCGGCAATCGTTTTATCGGTATAAGGATTGATCCTACCTTCCGCTTCGGCTTCTGACATGAACCCATAAAAAGCCAGAATCTGCGTCATCTGCTCTTCATAGGATGCACTGGTATCCGTATAAAACTCTCCATAATTGTCATACAGATATTGGGTAACCTCCTCTACGTCATTCATTTCCAGATAATTCTTGGCGAAGCGGTCTGCCGCTTTCTTCACGTCATCTTCGCTGTAACCATAAGAGGTGTAGGAATTTACATAATCCTGTTCATAGAGCAGATTATTGACTTCTATCGCAGTATTATAAACACGCTCATCTCTGTCCGTGTTGTATGTATAACTATAACTGGTGGTATCCTCATAATCATCATAGCTGTAATCGTCGCTCCCGTCGTCACACATGCTGACAAACATGATTACCACTCCGATTAGCAGAGCGATAATCATTCCTGCTACTGAACCGCCTTTTACGGTAGCGCTGTCACTGCTGTTGTATACTGGTTTATCCGCCCCGGTAGGCGTCTCTATGACCCTGCCACTTCCACTGCCATCCAGTCTCGGTGAATTGACTGGATGCGGCGTCGGTTCAACGATTCTGCCGCTCTGATCACTGTCCAGCCTACGCACATTGGCAGAGGTTCCTGCAGGCGTCTCATGCCTTTCCTCCGGGTCCCTGTCTCGCTGTTCAGAAGATTTGCCAATGTCTTCCACAAGACCGCCTACATTTTCTGAGACAGTGGTTTTAAGGTTATCCATCTTATCTCTTAATTTTGATATATCCGGCGCTTTGAAACGACGATCTTCGCCCGTTCTGGCAGCTCGATCCCTATCTCGTTCAAATTTATCGTGGTCGTAATTCTCCGGTCTATAGACCTTCGGTTTGTAGTCCTCCGGCTCATAGTCGTCTGGTTCGTAGTCCGCAGGCCGATCATCTTCATGGACGAAGTCTTCCTGTCGATCAAAGGTTTCTTCGTAATCGTCATATGCGGGGACGTTGCCGGCCATACTGTAGGCAGCGTCATAGGCAGCTTTCAATTCTGAAGTCTTTTTTCTCACATAGTCAGGATCGTCGTCATAATCTGACGACTTATATTTGCGGAGCCTCAGTTCATAGGCCTGCTTCACTTGTTCTTTGGTTGCATCTTCTCTGAGTCCTAATAATGCAAAATTCCTATTCATACTGTACCTCTTTTTTATCAACAGATACAACTTATTAGCTATATTATACAATGATATCAAAAAAGTATCAATATACCATATGAAATAATTAGAAGTTATCCACTGCTTTTCGCTGATACCATGGAACTGAATTTTCCATCATTTTTTAAGCAGTTTACCTCTTTGTACGGTTTAACTTTATAATAATATTTTTTCCCAGTGCTCTTTACGGTATCAGTATACGTGGTCTTTTTAACCGAAGCGATGCAGACATAAGTTCCCGATTTGCTAGGCGCTCGATATACTTTATACCCTGTGGCTGTCGATAGTTTCTTCCAGCTGATGATTATTCTTTTGTTGGCGGTTCCTTTTGCTTTAACCCCCAGCACCTTTCCAGTATAATTGCGATAACCGTTCTCCTCTGATTTAAAGTGAATGGCATAAAGAGAAATCGAATTCTTACTTGCACCGCATTTACTGCATTTGATTTTGCAGGCCACTTTATTGTTGACTGCTGCATTGTGGGCATAGCAAGTCATCCATCCGGGATATTTGCCCTCAGCGGTACCATTTGCTCCATTGCAAAGGGAAAGATGGAATTCCCGTTTTGGGCATTTTTCATTATTACATCGATAGAGAATGATATCACCCGGCGCAATCTTCCCTTTGTTATCATCCTCTTTAATACCATGATAATCGCCATAGTAAATCGAAGTTTTCAATTTATATACAACAGCATAACCATTTTTGACGAGATAATCTTTATACTGTTTTGCCGTGTAATTATAGGTTCGATTACTGTCTCTGGGGATTCCTGCAGACTCTACGCATCTCCTGACAAACGCAACACAGTCGCCTTTTCCGTCGTTCCAGTGATTTTCAGCATAGGTGAGTGCTTTGGCAGAATTATAATGTATCGCGCTGGCTCCATATACCGATACTCTTGCGGTTGGCAAAAAAAGCATCGAAAGTGTGATAGTCAAAAGCAGACTGAATACTTTTTTCTTCATAATTACACTCCTTCTTTCTGATAATTTCATCATACAATAGTCCGTCCCCTATGACAATGCTTTTTAGGCACTGGGCACGACAAATATAGGAGAATTGCCTGCGTTGAGCGGCAGATATAATTTTTTCCATTCAGTTTCTGGTCGGAGTAGTGAGACTTATGCGTATGCTTCGCATCCGCCGTGCTTCATCTCCCCTTTCGGTCGATTCGCACCGCTCCCTATTCGATGGTTCACTGAACCATCTCACTTCACGCTCGCGCTCTTTCGAGTTCGAGTCTCTATTTCATAAAAAAACAGAGAGGTGCATAGCGCCTCTCTGTTTTTGGTCGGAGTAGTGAGACTCGAACTCACGGCCTCTGCGTCCCGAACGCAGCGCGCTACCAACTGCGCCATACCCCGCCAACGAATAATATTGTACCACAAATTTCAAAAAAAGGAAGTACCTAAAAAAGAAAATTTTTCTTGACTCTGACGTAACGTCAGCCTTTATGATATACTTATCAAGAGGAGGTTTGATATCAATGATGACAGTTAATGAAGTAAGCAAGTTAAGCGGAATCAGTGTGCGCACACTGCATTACTACGATCAGATCGGACTGCTGCGTCCCGACCAGGTCAGTGAAGCTGGTTACAGACTATATGGTCAGCATGCTTTGGAGCGGCTGCAGCAGATTTTGCTCTTCCGCCAGTTGGAATTTCCACTGAAAGAAATCAAGTCCATCGTAGATAGTCCCGATTTTAATAAGCAAGAAGCCCTCGATCAGCAGATTGAGATGCTGAGACTACAGCAGGAGCATCTTTCAGGGCTCATCGACCTCGCCCTTGAAATCAAAAAGAATGGAGTAAATAAAATGGATTTTAAACCTTTTGATACGTCAAAGATAGACGAATACGCAAAAGAAGCAAAGGAACGCTGGGGCGACTCCGCCGCATATCAGGAAAGCGCCAGGAAAACGAAGAATTATACGAAGGAGGATTGGAACATGGCAAATGAACAGATGACATCTGTCTTTGCTGAACTCGGTAAGCTGAAAGATCTGCCGCCGGAAAGCCAGGAGGCACAGCTAGCAGTCAAGAAACTGCAGGATTTCATCAGCCAGTTCTACTACCCTTGTAACAAGGACATTTTAGCCGGATTAGGTCAGATGTACACTGCTGACCAGCGTTTCAAAGACAATATCGACAAAATGGGCGGAAGTGGCACCGCTGAGTTTACCGCAAAGGCCATCGCCTGCTACTGCAGGTAATACAAATCAAACCTAATAGCGAAGTGGTTTATGCTGCTTCGCTATTTTGTTACGCAGAATCCGCTCGCCTCCTGCTTTTCGTTAAGCAAAACCGGGCGGCAGCAAAGCACATGCGTAACACCCCCTTTGCATTTGGGGGTACCGTTACGCAAGATTAGCCCGTTTCCCGCTTTTCGTTAAGCAAAACCGGGCAGCAGCAAAGCGTATGCGTAACACCCCGCCGCGCCAGGCCTCAGCCCTACAGTTTCCAGCTGAACAAGCCATCTTTACTGCAGCCAAACAGCAGTTTCCCCCTGCCTCGCTTTGGAAAGCGGACTTCGCCGCCCTGCTCAGGGTACAATCTGACCAAAGTCACCCGGTCGTAATCGAGATATGCAAAGAAATTCAAAAAATGGTCTTTGCTCATCTCGTGTTCAAAGGTAATGTAGTAGTCGTCTTCAATTACCTCAACGTGAAGCTGATGTTCCGCATCCGCCGTCTTGCTCACAAGCGGTTCCAGCTTTCTGCCGCAGCAGGAAATCTCCGCATCGCCAGTGGCTGTCAAGATATTCCCGCACATGGGACAGACATAAAATTTCGCCCTCTTCATATTCCCTCCATCTGCACTGTTGGGAGAAAGATCTCCTGCCAGTATTTTCTCTATGTTTACGCCAAATACTTCTGAGAGGCTCCCCAGCAGAGACACGTCCGGACAGCCCTGCCCTCTCTCCCACTTTGAAATGGCTTTATTGCTGATAAAGAGCTTGTCGGCAAGTTCCTGCTGTGTCATAGCTGCCTCTTTTCGCAGCTGATAGATTACACTGCCTACTTTTTCATAATTCATAAATTCACCTCCCATCTGCTTTAGTATATCCCAAATTCACATGCCAGGCAATCCACCCACCGTAGAGTTTTACACTTTACAAAATTTTAACTCTTTTGCGAAAGAGGATTTTACATTGGCATGCTATACTGAGCCAGAATTTGAAGATAGGAGATAGATACATGCTAACATTAAAGAACATAAAAAAATCTTACGATGGGACCGTTATATTAAAAGACGTCAATCTGGACATCCAGGACGGAGAGATTGTTTCCATACTAGGCTCCTCCGGCAGCGGAAAGACCACTTTGCTCAATATCATCCTCGGCATCACCGACTGTGACTGCGGTCAGATATGCTTTGACGGAAAAGATATCACCGAAGTGTCCATGGAAGAACGAGGCTTCAATATTGTCTTTCAGGACTACGCTCTTTTTCCAAACTTGAACGCTTACCAGAACATCACTTATGGACTGCGCAATAAGCCTGACATTTCATCAGATGCGGAAGTCAGAGAACTGATCAGCCTGCTGGGGCTTTCTGAACACCTGAACAAGAAAATAGAGCAGTTATCGGGCGGACAGAAGCAGCGGGTCGCCCTCGCCAGAACCCTGGTCATGAAGCCGAAAATCCTCCTCTTAGACGAACCGCTCAGCGCTTTGGACGGTGTCATCAAAGAATCCATAAAAGAAAAGATCAAGACAATAGCGAAGGAATTCAACCTGACCACCATCATCGTCACTCACGATCCGGAAGAGGCACTGAGTCTCTCCGACAAGGTGATGATTATCAACAACGGCAGCATTCTGCAATACGCCGAACCGCAGGAAATCATTCAGAGTCCGAAGGATGATTTCGTGAAAAGCTTCATCCTGAAACAGTTGGAGATCAAGAGAAATAACATCCTCGCTTTATTCAACCATGGGCTGGCAGCCGCAGGAGGCGAAGCAGTCAATGGCTAAACAAAGACAAGGCACACTGGAACCGAAATTCATATTTCTCCTGTTGGCAGTCATCTTTGGCATATTTCTCGTATTTCCCATGGCGATGATCGCCATTCAGTCCCTCACCAGCGGCCAGGGGCTGACTACGGGGTTTTATGGAGAGATCTTTGCAAAACCAGCCTTCGGGAACGCGCTGAAAAACAGCATTGTCGTATCGTCTCTCAGCGGCGCTCTCACGACAATACTGGCCTTCATCTTGGCCTACGCCATCAACTACACCAATATCCATAAGCGCATCAAGAAGATCATCGCTGCCTTAGCGATTCTTCCCATGTTTCTGCCCACCATTACATATGGCTTCGCCATCATCTATTCTTTTGGCAAGCAGGGACTTGTTACCATGCTTTTGGGCCGGCAGCTCTTTGAGATCTATGGATACAGCGGACTTTTAATCGGATATGTCATCTACACCCTGCCGATTTCTTTCATGCTGATCAACAATACCATGGGATATATCGACAAAAAGTTCATGATCGTTTCCCGCGCGATGGGTGATAAACGATTCCGCTCTTTTATGACGACCATCATTACCCCCCTGCTGGGAACCTTCGCGGCCTCTTTTATCCAGTCCTTCTTCCTCAGTTTTACGGACTATGGAATTCCGACTTCTGTTGGAGGAAACATGGATTTGGTCGCCAACATGCTGTACAACGAAATGCTAGGCAGCCTGCCTAATTTTCATACAGGCTCCGCCGTAGCGGTCATGATGCTGCTGCCTTCCATCATCAGCATCGCCCTGCTCACCTATTTGGAGAGATACAATATCAGATACAACAAAATCTCAACTATTGAGATTCCTAAAAATAGAGTCAGAGATGGTATCTCCTGCGGCATCAGTCTTCTCATACTGTGCCTAGTGATCCTGATACTGGCAGTTATTTTCGTAGTACCCTTTGCCAAGAGCTGGCCATATGCCCTGACACCGACCGCGGATCATGTCAAAGCTGCTCTCAGCGACGAGGCGCTGGTGGGAGTTTACAAAAACTCTCTGCTCGTATCTGTTCTTACAGCAGCCTTCGGCACACTAGTCGTCTACGGGGCGACTCTGATCTCGGCCAGAAGCAGGTTCAGCCGTTCCTTAGGAAAAATACTGGACAGCGTCGCCTTAGTTACCAATACCATTCCAGGCATGGTGCTGGGCGTGGCCTTCCTTCTCGCATTTAAGGGTACGTCGATTCAAAACACGTTTTTCATCATCATTATATGTAACATTGTTCACTTCTTCTCATCCCCCTATCTGATGATGAAAAACAGCCTGGAAAAGTTGAACGCCTCCTGGGAGAATACTGCCAAACTCATGGGTGACAGCTGGTTTAAGACAGTGATACGCATCATCATGCCCAACACCTTCACCACCCTCATGGAAGTCTGGAGTTACTATTTCATCAACGCCATGGTCACAGTCAGCGCAGTCATTTTCATCGCTGGTGCTCGCACCATGGTCATCACTACAAAGATCAAAGAACTGCAGCACTTTGCCGATTTCAACGAAATCTTCGTGCTTTCCATTTTGATCTTGGCTACCAACATCGCTGCGAAAGGCTTATTCAAGCTGCCCGCATATATCAAAAGAAAAACAACTTAGAAAGGATAACAAACCATGTTTAAAGAAAAGTTTACTCGTAAGTTCAAGGCGGTTATCGGATTTACCGCCGCACTGGCCCTTTGTTTCACCATGTTCGTAAGCTGCGGCTCCAAAGAGGATGCTCAGGTGGTCATCTACTCCAATGCCGATGATGAGGCTGTAGCTGCTATGACAGATACGCTCAACGAAAATGGCTATGAAGGGAAGTTCCTCTTTCAGAGCTTTGGCACTTCTGAACTTGGAGGAAAGCTTCTGGCAGAAGGCACGGACATTGAAGCAGATATTGTAACCATGAGCACGTACTATATGGACAGTGCCCAGGAGCAGAACACCATGTTTAAAGATTTGGACTTTGACGTGGACACAATCAAAGAAGTCCCTTCCTATTACGCGCCGTTCCTAGCTAATCAGGGAGCGATTCTTCTCAACACCGAGGTGATGAAAGAAAACAACCTGCCTACGCCAAAATCCTTGAAAGACCTTGCAAAGCCGATTTATAAAGGGTTCATCTCTGTCGTCGATATCGAAGGCTCTTCCACAGCCTGGCTCATGGTGCAGGCCCTGGTAGATGCTTATGGAGAAAAGGAAGCGCAGAATATCCTAGAAGACATTTACGCTAACGCAGGCGCTCACATGGAACAATCCGGTTCTGGTCCGATTAAAAAAGTCCGCGCAGGCGAAGTTGCTATCGGATTTGGTCTTCGTCATCAGGCAGTAGCTGACAAGGAGGAAGGTCTGCCAGTAGACTTTGTGGACCCGAAGGAAGGAAACTTTACCCTGACTGAAGGCATCGGTCTCATAGACAAGGGAGACGATACCAACAAACTCGCTATGGAAATGGTCAAATGCATCGTCGAAAATGGCCGCAGCAAGCTGATGGAATACTACCCGGTTCCACTGTATAACGGTGAAAAAGCTGACGACAACGCAGTTTCAAAGAACTCCAAAGAGTTTAAAGAACCGCTGACCGTCGCACTTTTAGAGAAGCACCAAACCCTGTCCGCAGCGGCAAAAGAAGCACTATCAAAATAATCAAAAAGGAAGATATTAAAAATGATTACATACAAACTATTAACACCTGGTCCCCTGACTACTACAGAAACTGTGAAACAAGAAATGCTGGTGGACCACTGCACCTGGGATGACGACTATAAACAGATTACCCAGTCTATTCGAGAGACACTCCTTCAATTGGCCCACGTATCGCCCGAAGATTATACGGCTGTCCTCATGCAGGGCAGCGGTACCTTCGGCGTTGAGTCTGTATTGACCAGTGTCACAGGCACACAGGATAAATTACTGATCATCGCCAATGGCGCTTATGGTCTGCGCATGGCCGACATCGCCCGTTATGCAGGGCTTCCTTATCAGCTGTACACTTGCAGTTACGACGAAGTGCCTGACAGCAAAGCCATCGCTGACATTCTCGCTGCTGATCCCTCCATCACTCACGTGTCTATGGTTCACTGTGAAACGACTTCTGGCATCCTCAACGACATCGCTGCCGTCGCCAAAGTTGTAAAAGCAGCAGGCAAAACCTACATCGTCGATGCCATGTCCAGCTTTGGCGGAATCGACATTCCCGTATCTGACCTTGGCATCGACTTTCTCATCAGCTCTGCGAACAAATGCGTACAAGGCGTTCCCGGCTTCTCTTTTATTATTGCGAAAAAATCCGCTTTGACAGCTTGTGAAGGAAAAGCCAGAAGTCTTTCTTTGGATCTCTACGAGCAGTGGAAAGCCATGGAAAAGGATGGAAAGTGGCGTTTCACCTCCCCTACCCACGTGGTCCTGGCCTTTGCCAAAGCCTTAGAGGAGCTTGCAGCAGAAGGCGGGGTGCCTGCCAGAGAACAGCGCTACAGATCAAACAATCATCTGCTCATCAAAAACATGGGCCAGCTGGGATTCAGGACCTATATCGACGCACTTCATCAGAGTCCTATCATCACCAGTTTCTATTTCCCGCAGCGTTGCGACTTCTCTTTTGCTGACATGTACGCCTATATCAAAGAGCGCGGCTATGCCATCTACCCGGGAAAAGTTACTGACGCCGATACTTTCCGTATCGGCAACATTGGGGAAATATACGCGGAGGACATCGAGAAACTCTGCGGCATCTTTGCAGACTATATGGAGGACAAATAATGAAAAAAATAGAAGCAGTGATCTTTGACTGGGCGGGAACTACTGTGGACTTCGGTTCCTTTGCCCCGGTTCAAGCCTTTATCAAGGCCTTTGAAGAATTTGGCATTACGCCTACAGTTGACGAGGTCCGCGCCCCAATGGGTATGCTGAAGTGGAACCACATCCACACCATGATGCAGATGCCCCGCATTCAGAAAGCCTGGGCTGTCACCCACGGCCGGGAGTGGACCCTGGAAGATGTGGACGCCGTCTATCAAAAAAGCGAAAGCGGCATCATGGAGATTCTGCAGGATTTTGCCCAGCCAAAGCCCTTCGTTTTAGACACCGTGAAGACCCTGCGGGAACGGGATATCAAAATCGGCTCTACCACCGGTTATACAGATGAAATGATGTCCATCGTCGTACCAGAAGCGGCAAAACGAGGATATCAGCCAGACACCTGGTTCTCCCCTGATTCAGTCAGCAAGATGGGACGTCCCTACCCTTTTATGATTTTCAAGAATCTGGAAGCATTGCAGATTACCAGCGTCTCTGCCGCCATCAAAGTCGGAGACACCGTAGCGGACATCAAAGAAGGAAAAAATGCCGGCCTGATTTCCGTCGGAATCGTTGAAGGAAGCTCTGTCATGGCTCTGTCAGAAGCCGAATACGGAGCGCTCTCGACAGAAGAAAAAAGTGTCCGCAGCGCCCAGGTTACCAAAATCTATCAGGACTGTGGCGCAGATTATGTCATCGACAATATGCGCAGTCTGCTAAATCTCATCGACCAGATCGAAAGACAATAGCCCATCGTCAAATTCATATAATATAAAACTCCATTGAGCCCCTCGGCAGATGGAGTTTTATATTATGCAATCATTTTGATCTCTGCAGCCAGGACCCAATGGTGCTGTATAATTTTTTCATCTCAATCGGTTTTGTCAGATAATCGTCCATACCGCCTGCCAGCGCCTGCTCCATATCGGAATTGAAAGCATTTGCGGTGAGGGCGATAATCGGAAGCCCTGCGTCCTTCCGGCTCTGCTGACGAATGATTTTCACTGCTTCTCCGCCGTTCATCTCCGGCATCTGCATGTCCATCAAGATCAGATCAAAATATCCTTCAGCGGCGTTTCTGAAGACTTCGACGGCTTCTTTTCCATTCCACACGTGCTCTATATCTGCACCAGTGTATTCCAGCATCTTCTTCACAATCTCCGCATTGATTTCGTTATCTTCCGCAATCAGAATTCGTTTCCCCACAAAGTGATAAGTATCCATGTCCGCTTCAGAAACCGACCTCTGATTAGGCAGTTCACTCTTCGAGGAGATGCCCAACGGAAGAGTGATGTCAAAGACCGTTCCCTTGCCTTCCGTGCTGTCCACTTTGATTTCCCCGTGCATCATCTGCACTAAATTGTGGCTGATTGGCAATCCCAATCCAGTTCCTTTATATTGTTTATTAGAGATATTCTTGGCTTGTTCAAAAGGTTCAAACATGTGCGCCATAAACTCTTCGCTCATGCCAATTCCTGTATCTCTGATGATAAAACGCACAAGAGCCTGTGCATCGTCGATTTTGCTGCAAGCGCAGTGGAGAGACACGCTACCGCCCTCTGGCGTAAATTTCATAGCATTAGAAATGACGTTCAGCAGGACCTGGTTCATCCTCAAATCGTCTCCAATCACAATCTTGATATCATCTATATCACTGGTGACAAGAAACTCAATTCCTTCCGCCTGTGCCTTTGCGTTGAACATGGTGCGGATGCCCTCAACGAGGGCTGACAGATCAAACTCCGTTTCCTCGATTTCCATCTTCCCACTTTCGATTCTGGACATATCGAGGACGTCGTTGATCAGAGACAGCAGATACTTTGAAGAAAAATCGATTTTATCCAAGCACTCAGAGACCTTTTTTTCGTCTGAGACTGAAAGCTTCGCAATTTCTGTCATGCCAATGATGCCGTTCATCGGCGTCCTGATTTCGTGAGACATTTTAGACAAGAAAGCACTCTTCTCGTTACTGGCCAGCTCTGCCAGCTCCAGTTCTCTGCTCATCTTCTTCTGACGAACGTTGAGAGACCAGAACAAGATGATCAGGACTAACATCGTAAAGTTGAGAATCAGGAACCAGGTACGCGAAGTCTGCAGACTATTCTCTGCATAAATTTCTGCTGTGGAGACTGTTTGATCTGCCAAAGCAAAATAGTTCTCACTCAATTCGTACAGCCCTTCTTCACCACTCCCTTGACGCACCTTGCGAATTTCTGCTTTAAGATCCCGCCACTGTTCTTTTAATTGCTCCAACTGCAGCTGAAAAGACTGATCCTGCAGCTGAATCAGGTCATATGGTCCCTGGCCGGTTTGGAGATTCTCAATGATATCATCCAACTGGTCAATCAAAGGGTCATTAGGATGTCCATTCAGTTCCTGTTTCACTAGCCGCTGCGTAGCACCACGGACAATGCCTGTGTAATTGACAACCCTGGCTGTCCCATTTTGTTTTCCCACAGAAAAATAAGAAAACAGACTGAAGACCACGATTGTGCAGAGTAATAGCACAGATATAAAAATCAGACTGACTTTTTTCTTTTGTTTCATTGCTGGTAACATAACTTGCACACACTTTCATAGTATCATTTTCTATTTTAAATAGTATACCATAGTCTGCCAGTCTCTGTCTATTTTAACCATCTATTTCTTCATTACCAACTGAAAATTCGAGTCGTAGTACAGCCCCAGATCCGTACAGATTCTATCGTTTACTGCCGTCAAAGCCTCGTGATAAAGCTTATAAGATGGCGATAGCTTTATCATATTAGGAATAAAGATATCGTTATACCCGCAGTCCTGCAGCCCCTTCATAAACTTTCGCTGAGATACAAATGCAGGATGATATCTATAAAACAGAGAGTTCTTCATCTTCACGTTTTTTCGTGTCTGCTCCCGCAGCTTCTCATAGTCTTCTTCTGCCATGTCAATATAACGCTTCATCTGGGCGTCCATTCTCTTCGTCATGTGTTCCGCATCCTGCTTTGACAGCTTACAGGTCAAAAAACTGACCGTTCTCAAGAGGAATGGGATTTTCACCTCTAAATCATCAAAGAAATCGATGATAGCCTCATAGGCTTCTCTCTGCTCAGTTGTCGTCATTTTAATCTGCAGATAGGGCAGAAAATGATACATGAAATAATCCCCATAAACACCCGGAACCATATCTCTGAGAGCGTCTGCGATGGTCTCATAATCCAGCTCCTGCGAAAGAGCGTCGATGTCCTCGTCTTCGATATAAGCAGCCAGAGCTTCTAATTCTCGCTGATTCTCCCCCAACTGCTTTTGCTTTTCTTCGTAAATCTGGCGAAGGATTTCTCTATCCCCTCTCTGCAAGAGACCCTTAATCTCTTTGATGCCGATGCCCAGCTTTCGATATACAGAAATCTCTCTCAGGGTTTTGAGATTCTCGCTGCTGTAATTCCTGTAACCGTTTTGGTCTTTCTTCACCGACAGCAGACCTTCCTCTTCATAATACTTGACCGCCCGTCTGCTGAGACCGGTCTCTCTCGTCACTTCATTGATTTTCATGGCGTGTCGCCTCCCCTCACTGCATCAAGTATAGACCTGTACGCAGGGTGCAGGTCAAGGGTTAAATCCATCTTTTCTTAATGATAGCGAATTCACCATGAAATCATCGTATTGCAAAAGGGCATGTCTCTTGCGAACATGCCCGCCCTTTGTCAATTCACTATTTCTTAACCACTGGCATCCAGACTTCGCAGACATAGTCAGCACTGCTCTGGTCCCCTTCAAAATACACTTCTATATCCGGCGCGTTGACATATTCATATCCCGCACCAGGCAGCCACTCCGTTATGATACGTTTCTGCAGATTCTGAATCGAATCGGGCATGGCGCCGATACATTGGAAGACCGCCCAGTTTCCTGCCTCAATCTGCAATTCTTCCATGCCTGCAGGCGCCGGCGCCTTAGAAGCGACGCCGATATAATAGTCAAACTCCTCATCCTTGGCAGAAGTACAGATTCCCATGATTCCGGGAATCTCCGGATTCATCACTTCGCATAACTGGGAAATGATCTGGTCTTTGCCAGCCTGCATCCAGATTCCCGGTATTTTCTCGAAAGACTCATCGATACCTCCAGTGAAGTGGGTTTTCTTACCTACAACTCGAAAGGCCTCTTTTGTTACAATTTTGTAGTTCATCTCATATTCTCCTTTGATCGTTATTTTAAAACTGATCGGAGGATAGGTTTTCAGAACGACGCCTTCGCGCCTAGCCTGGGACGGTGCAATACCGTGTATGTTCTTAAAAGCACGGTTAAAAGCAGTTGGTGACTCATAACCATACTTCAAAGCCAGATCCAGAACTTTCATTTGTCCTGACTGCAGCTCTGCCGCTGCCATAGACATCTTTCTGCGGCGAATATACTCGCTTACCGTAATGTCCGTCATATAGGAAAACATTCTTTGAAAGTGATAGAGTGAGCAGCAGGCAAAAGCAGCCGCTTTTTCCATATCCACTTGATCCTCCAAATGGTCTTCCATATACGAGATAGCCCTGTTCCAGTTTTCTAATAATTCCATTCTCGTCACCTCAGTTCATGATCAAAGTATAGCAGTCTTTCCGAGAGAACTCCTCTCCCTCAGCAATCGAATAAAGAGAGGTCGTCAGGTGATTTTCTTCAAGGCCGCCTGGATATCCTTATATACCAAAGGCTGCATGCTGTCGGCATAGATTTCCGTATCAGCCCAGCGCAGCGCCTCTTTGATGTCCGCCGTCAAATCCGGCTTATATACAGCAATCTCTGGCAGAACTTTGATGAACTGCCGGGCGGTGATCGGTTTTTCGTCCAAAATATGCTTTAACAACTGGTCGATGCACTCGTCAATCTTGTTGTCTTCGTCCCACCTGGCGTTGGCGGCGATGAGCAGTAATCCCCTGGTCCTGATGTAGGAGTCAGCATCCTCGCTCATAGCGACGAATTGATCAAAATAGGGGTAGAGTTCATCAGATTGTGCACTCACGTTCAGCAGCACCTTCAATGCCTCATAGGCCTCTTTGGAATTCTTACTGTATAAGATTTTTACCAGTTCCTCTATGTTCATCTTACGGCCTTCTTTTTGATCGGATGGCGCACTACCGTTTTCATCTTGGCGGGATCACATTTTCTCGGATCACTGAGATAAATCTCGTGATGATAGCGCTCATCTCTAATATCAGTCTCATACCCCTCGGACTCGGCAAAAGCCTCCATGGCAGCCACAGTCTCAGGCTCATCGTCGTAAGGACCGATATGCATGCACTGGACAGCAAGTCCCTCTTTGTAAGTGAAGTATTCCACACTGGCGAAGTCCAGCTTTTTCTTCGCCTCCGCTGTTCTGACCGCCCAATCAAAATCTTCCCGGCTCACAAAATCCGGCAGCCGGATGACGGAAATCCATTGAAAGCTGTCCTTATTGCTGTAGTCCACGCCCGTAACATTCTCCTGCCACCAAAATCCTTCCAGGGGCGGCACCACATATTCGAAGAATCCGTCAATCTTGTGTTCTCCTTTGTAGCTCATTTTGATCGTATAGGCAACGGCATAAAGCTGGCCTACTGCCGCCTGATAGGCACCGCCCTCTTCATTAGGGTTGCCGCAGCCGCGCACCGCCAGAAAATTCAACTCTGGCACCTCTACGATGGTCGGCTTCTTGGGCGGCATGTAAAATTCCTTATATTCCTTCTTGTAATCAAAAGCCATCTTACACCTCCATGGTTATTATGGGAGTATCATACGACAAAATACATGACAGCTGTATGTCATGATTGCAAGGTGTTATTGGTGCAGCAGCTTTTTGAGTCGCATAAGCTGCTTTGCAAGTCTCTTCGCCTTTTCTTCTTTGCTCATCTTTGGACCGCTCAATTCGTATCGATTGCAGGCTGCCATAAAGTCTGCCTCCGGCGTGCCCTGCTGGATATACTTGTGAAGCATGCACTTGCCACAGTGACTGAAAGATTTTCGCTCTACACAGCAGCGATAGACCCTGCAGGTCTTATCGCCTGTGCCTTTCAGCCAGAAAGGTTTGCCCTTTGTCTTGTCGCAGCCCTGGCAGGTTTTGCCGTAAGCTTCACATTCCAGACAGTCCAGACCGCAGCAGCTGACCATGGTTTCAGCCCGCCGCAGCAGACGCTCGCCGTCCCATTCGATATCCTCATCATCTACCACGACCAGCCTGCCGTCGTCAATCAAACGCTGAACGCTTTCCAGGAACAAATCATCAGAAACACCCATCTGATATCTAAAAGCGTAGGACACGAGTTCCACCGCTCTGAAAGGCCGTTCCCTGATTCCACCTTCCACCATAAAATCATAGAAGTCCGCAGGCACGCTGATCAATCTGCCATTGACCACCGCTCTCAGTGGAGCGTTCTCTTTCACCAATTCTTTCCACAGATCTGCGTAATACCCCACTTCCATCTTGCCCAGCGGCTTTTCATCCTTTGCAAAGTCCAGCATATCTGTGTGAACCACCTCGCCCCAGCTTTGATAGATCACTATGTTCTGATCACTGCGAACCACGTACTCTGGCATTTTGACTACAGATACGGGACAGTCGTACTCTGTCAGCATAAGACAGACCTGATAAAAACCGCACATGGAGTAAGGTGCAGTGGAATACCAGATCCGCATAGCTTCGCCCTTGGCCGCATAAGCCTTGAACCGTTCCACCTGCTCCAGCAAGGAGTTCCACTTTTCCTTCTGCTGTTCAATGGTGTCGCAATCTCTCCACCTGGCTGCGCTATATTTCTTCAGGCATTGCGCTTTGCGGGCTTCACCACAAAGTTCTCCGCTGATATCGCCCACATCCAGATCAAAAGAGAGCTCCACCACCTGGTCAGCGGATCCTCGTTTCTGCATGGATCTGGCAAATTTCATACTGCCAGCTTCACTTTCTGCAAATAAAATTTCTATCATTTCAAAGCCTCTCGTAAATCTTCTGTATATAGTTTCTGCTGTTTTTTCAGATAGGCGCCCACAAAAGGCTTCATCAGAGCCTTCTTTGCTGTGACATCCTCTGTAAAGTCGATTTCTGTGCCCTCAGGAATTTCCTGGAACAGACCGATCCAATGGCCCTTCATGTTCTGATTCTCCATGTCAAATTCGTAACGTTTTTGCGGCTCAAAGGCAGTAATGGTGAACGCCGTTGCAAAGCCGTCTTTGCTGTACTCTACGAAGGATTTTCCATCTTCAGAAACTTCGATTTTTCTCAGATCACTTCTCCATTGATAATTTGTAAGATCTGTCACGACTTCCCAGACCTTTGCCACTTCCGCCTGGAAAGTCACTTTTATATTCACTGTCGCCATTGTTTACCTCCATTTCTGTTCTGTCTCCTGCTACAACAGCCAGGTGATCGTCTCCTTTGAAATCTCAAATCCCAGTTTTTGCTGCAGTTTGGCAGAAGCTTCATTGCCGATGACGATTTCACCATAAGGCGTGTCCCCCTTTTCGATGATAAAGTTGATCATAAATCGTTCTAATTGTTCACCGAAGCCCTGCCTCTGAAAGCTCGGGAAGATTTCTAAAAGTCCCAGGCTTCCATCCAGATGATTACCAGAAAAGCCGACGAAATCATTTCTGTGAAAAGCACAGAACAGATTTCCCCGGCGATTGATTTCATCAATTTCAGCTTCTGGAATGGTATGATAGTTTTCTTTGATGATCTGCAAATAGGTCTCATTGGGTCTGACGATTTTCAATTCAGATTGAAAAGGAACCTTTTCGCCTTTCCAATAAGCGACCTTCTTGCATTTGAATACATCATGTAATGCAAATTTTTCTTCGGCATAGTCTGACAGAGTCTCTTGGCAGACCACGATTTGATACGGATCTCTGATCTCGTCCACCAGATATCTTCCATACTCATCACAATCAGCAGACACCATATGCACGTTGCTGGACTGATCCAGCATCAGCACGCCGTGTTCGCTTTCATGAATCACCTGCGCCATACCCCGTCTGACCGATTCCAGCATGGCGATATGCATCAAGCGATTTTTCTCCAGATATGTAATCCCCTCTTTATGCATTTGTTTTCCACTTCCTGCAATTCTCTAGTCTCGGTTTCGGATCATATCCCATCTCCGTTCCCATT
Source organism: Eubacteriaceae bacterium (assembly GCA_902362805.1). Classification (GTDB taxonomy): domain Bacteria; phylum Bacillota; class Clostridia; order Peptostreptococcales; family Anaerovoracaceae; genus Senimuribacter. The sequence goes on from CABIXY010000004.1 coordinate 241,125, forward strand.
GTCTCTTCCATCTCACAAGGAAAGTCATCGCATTCACCACAGTGATGGAGTCCCTTCTTCTCGCAGCAGGACTTCACCTGGCATTCGCCGCCCCAGAACGGCAGCTCCATATTTAGGCAGCCTTTGCACCCCACCTCTTCTTTTCGATCACAGCTATTACATGCAATGCCACATCTCGATTCGTACATTTTTTCTACCTCCTGAATCTTCGTTGTTACTTACATCATAGCCTATCAGAAGCAGCTAATCAATGGATATTTTCCGCAGCTTCCAAAGAGAAAGGACGAGGGTTATCGCCATAATGATCAAAAGAGGGTAATAGCTGCCAAATTGCAGGTTTTCCCTGCACATCGCTTCGAATCCCCAGGTCGCCGGCAAAACCTTTCCAATGGTCTGCAGACTGTCTGGAAGCAAGGTAACAGGAAACATGATGCCGGACATGATCATAGAAGGCATGAATACCAGCTGTGTGGCCATGCCCACTTTAGATGAGCTTTTGGTATACAGACCGAACACCAGGCCGACACACAGACTGACGACGATGACTAACAGAAGCATCAAAAAGTATTCGACTAGATTTTTCGGAACCACCGCATCAAAGAATATGGGAGCAGTAAAAAAGATGACCAGACTCATGGCAAATATGTGTACCAGGCTGGACAGGAAGTTGCCTGCCGCCAGGGTCCAGAGAGGGATATTGCCCACGTGATATGCCTTCTTGATTTCACTGCCATAAAACTCGATCAAGGGGTAGGGTGAACCCATAACTCCTCCCATGGTCACGCTGAAGACGGTCATAGACTGGATCAAGGTCAGATGGGCATCGGGCATGATCGACGTGAATACGCTGCTCATGAGGACATAAAAAATAAACGGTACGATATAGTAGTGTACCAGCAGTTCCTTGCTTCTCACATTTAATTTCATATGAAGAAAAATCTCATACAGCATCGCTTTCATCTGGCTCCTCCTTGGCAATCTCTAAAAATCGTTCTTCAATACCTGCCCTCTCTACGTGAATATCCCGTATAGAAGCTCCCTGCTTTTTTATCGTTTCAATCAGATGTGACAAAGTATCCTCCAGGCTTTCTGTCTGAAATGTATAATAGCAGCCCTCCTGGGTCTCTGTTTGCAAGTCCGATGTTCCTTCGAATAGCACTGGTCTGCTCAAGCTGACCTTCAGCAGGAATCTGCTCCGATCCATCTCCGTCAGTTCCGACGGCGTTCCCAAAAAAGCCAGCTCTCCTTTTTTGAGAATACCGATGCGGTCGCAAAGTTCCCCTACTTCGGCCATATCGTGACTGGCCAGGATGATGGTTTTCCCCTGTTCTTTCAGTTTGCGGATTTCTCTATGTATGGCAACGCGTCCCTCTACATCCAGTCCCGCTGTCGGTTCATCCAAAATAACGATATCAGGATTTCCTAAGAGGGCCAGCACCAGGTGCAGCCTTCTCTTCTGCCCTGTGGAAAGCTGTGTATATTGTTTCTGTAAAAACGGCTCTACGCCAAGACGCCTCACATAGTCGCTGTTCACTTTGGTCTTCTGCCATTTCGAAAAAAGAGTCAAAGCTTCGCCCGCTTTTATGTTGCCTGGCAGAGAAGAAGACTGCAGCTGAACGCCGCATCTGCCATTTACAGTGATGTTTCCCCCATTATATTTTTTAAGCCCTTCGATACATTCTAAAGTGGTGGTTTTTCCCGCTCCATTTATGCCGAGCAAAGCGAATATCTCTCCGCTGTTCACAGCAAAAGAGATTCCTTTCAGGACTTCTTTACTGCCATAACTCTTCTGCAAGCCTTCCACCCGTATTGCATAGCTCATGATTCTACTTCCATTTCCGGGATATGCATCCCCTGTTTTTTCAAATAGCAGTCCAGCACTTTACCTATAAAATCGTCAACTTCATACTGTTTCTGCGCCAATTCTTTATCCCACCCTGTCTTATCGCTATTAAAAGACTCCAGCTTAGGAAGTAGAGTCATATCACCACCAGTGAAGTCCATAATCATATTCCACCACTTTTCCGCCAACGCCATGCTGCTCGCACTTTCTGGTGATTCGCCTCGTCGAACAAACAGGCAAGCCTCGTCTAATAAATGCAGATAGGTCCGATAGGTCTTCTCAGCTGAGTCTGGATCATCGCTAAAACGTTCTTTGATATGATCAGAAAGGGTGTCATCAAAGAACTTCCAAACCCAGTAAACACTATTACCCATTCTCAGCAGTTCTATAATCTCTGCGTATTTTTTAAAGTCCACACTTTTGATATTTTCTACTTCTATGCGAAAAGCCTCTATGGACTGCACCGCCTCCTGCAGATTTTCAATCTGCTCCTGCACGGCTTTTTGCTGCTGCAGCAACAACGACACCATCTCCTCTGGCGTATCCAAAGGCAGTATGCGGTTTTTAATCTCTTCCAAAGAGAATCCCAGATATTTAAAAGACAAAATCTGATGCAGTTTGATCATATCTTTTGCCGCGTACAATCTGCGCCCGCCTTCACTAAAAGCAGAAGGCTTCAGAATCCCTTCTTTATCGTAATATTGAAGGGTTCGCACAGTAACGCCCATGCGTTTTGCCAACTCTCCAATAGTCATAAGTTCTCTTTCCATAAAGCACCTCCCTAGAAGTATTATAATATATGACCCTGCGTCATATACAATTGTTTTTCAGGAGAAGTGTTCTGTAAATTGATACAAAATATGACATCATTCCAAAAATTTAAATCAAACCAGTCATTTTTGCATAACTCGCAAACCTTTCTTCTTGTACTTTTTCAAGAACTTGTAAAAAAGTTGTCATTTTATGCTTGAAATCTTTCCTCAAATGTGTATAATAGTAAGAGTCGTATGAAACACAACAATTCAATATGCGGTCATGGCGGAATTGGCAGACGCGCACGGTTCAGGTCCGTGTGAGGCGACTCATGGGGGTTCGAATCCCTTTGACCGCACCAAAACAAAAAGATGGGTTTTGCCCGTCTTTTATTTTTTTGCAACTATCAATTGGGGATTCGAACCCGAAAGGGCACAGCCGTCCCATGAGGCTGTCCTGTGGACAGGCGAATAGGCTGTGGTGCAAGCCAACCGTATAGGGCGGCGCAGCACGGCAGAGGCGCAGCATCTGCAAAATCCCTTTGACCGCACCAAAAAATAAAAGATGGGTTTTGCCCGTCTTTTATTTTTTTTGCGACTATCAATTGGGGATTCGAACCCGAAAGGGCACAGCGAACTTTGCAAGATTTATTTTACGGCAGTGGTGAAATGCGTTTTATTGTAAGTGTAGCATTTGTACGCAATGCCAAATCGAAGGCTGCAACGCCTGTGGAATAAAACGCCAAATCAACTTGGCCACTGAGAAATTCAATGATGCTTCCTTGCAAAATAGTGTTTTCAGTTGTGGAAAGCGGGCTATATTGCAATGTGGAATCAATGAAATTGCCGTCCTGGCGTATTCCCGCAGAAACGGTCTGATCTGGCGTTTCAACTGGGGCTACACGGATCATATAGTTAATTTCATATTCTCCGGGTATATAGATTTGTAATTCATTTTGATTTGTCCCAACATTGAATGAAGGCATATAATTATTGAACTGTATTTGTTCAATTTGATCGCTTGCAGAAAAATCAAATGATTGAGCAGTGTTGGAGTATAGGCCGCCAAACGCAGTTTCCATTGCTTTGCCATCAATTTCGACAGTCGCCGGATAGTCTGATAAGAAAATATTTAAGTTTGGAGATATAAAGTTTAAATCCTCTCCAAATCTAATGGGTATTGGTCCGCCATTGCCATTTATATAAAACAAAACATCTCCTGGATCAAAGGTACCTGTCGGTCCGGCTTCACCCTGCGGCCCAGGCTCACCCTGTGGTCCAGCTTCTCCCGTCGGCCCAGGTTCACCCTGCGGTCCAGCTTCTCCCGTCGGCCCAGGTTCACCCTGTGGTCCAGCTTCTCCTGTCGGCCCGGGTTCACCCTGTGGTCCAGGACAATATCCGCAATAGAAGCAACCACAACCATTTTTTCGAAGCTTCCCATTCTCACAATTGCTATTGTTATTATTTATATTCATGTCGATATCCTTCCTCTCTATACGCATCTGCTAACCGTATGCATATCAAATGCCTAATATTAGTTTATGACCATGACTGGTGAGTTGTTCCGATCTGCCTTTTACTGCAAGCTCAAAACCCTTTCAAAAAATAAGCTAGTATTTATAGAGGAATTGGAATGTTATTATCAGATGATGCGGATGGAATATCCTGTGATGTGATTATTAATTTGTGAATTCTATTCAGCGGTTCAGGTAATAATAACTGTATGAATATTTTTACAGATTATTTAACATCGATATCAGATGATCAACATCGTGCCAAGGTGACAGACGTTTTAGACTGGGTCAGCAAAAGTTTCCCTCACTTGGAAGCGAAAATCGCGTGGAATCAGCCGATGTTCACCGATCACGGCACCTTTATCGTTGGATTCAGTGCAGCAAAACAGCACTTTTCAATCTCACCGGAAAAGGCGGGTATAGAGAAATTTGCCGAGGAGATTGCCAACGCAGGTTACAGCCACACTTCCAATCTCTTTAAAATTAAGTGGAATCAGGACGTTGATTTTTCCCTGTTAGCACAAATAATCCGCTATAATATAGAAGAAAAAGCGGATTACAGTTCCTTTTGGCGAAAATAAAGACGATCTCCTTCAATAAAAAACGTGGAAAGGGAGCTGTCTTTCAGTGAAAGGCGCTCCCCATTTGTAAATCGTTACTTATACTGTTCTGCTAGAATTCGCGCAACATATACTCCGCTGGCTGACGCCTGGGAAAGGGAGTGTGTCACGCCGGAGCCGTCACCAAGGGCATACAGTCCCGGAATCTTCGTCTGCAGATTTTTATCTACATGTACTTTGGAGTTGTAGAATTTTACTTCTACTCCATAGAGCAGCGTATCTTCATTGGCCGTTCCTGGAGCAATTTTGTCCAGGGCGTAAATCATCTCGATGATACTGTCCAGTTGACGCTTTGGAATAACAAGGCTGAGATCGCCAGGTGTTGCCGCCAGCGTCGGACGGGTGAAACACTTCTCCATTCTGCGGTCACTGCTTCTGCGCCCTTTCACCAAATCTCCGAATCTCTGCAGGAGGACGCCGCCGCCCAGCATGTTCGACAGTCGTGCGATGGATTCGCCGTATTCATTGCTATCCTCAAATGGTTCTGTAAACTTATTGGATACCAGGAGAGCAAAATTCGTATTTTCAGTATGAAGACTTGCATCAGCGTAACTGTGTCCATTAACGGTCACAATACCATTGGTGTTTTCTGACACCACTTCGCCATAGGGGTTCATACAGAAGGTTCTGACCATATCGTTATACCTGTCCGTCTTATAGACGATTTTGCCTTCATAAACAGCATCCGTAATATCTTTAAAAACTTCCGCTGGAAGTTCTACTCTCACGCCGATGTCGACGCGGTTCTTCTTCTGTTCAATACCCAGCTTATCGCAGACCTTGGCAATCCACTTTGAGCCTGATCGACCCGTAGCGAGAACCAGTTTATCACAGGCAAAGTCACCCTTGTCTGTCTGCACCTGAAAAGTTCCATCTTCCAGGACTGTCACATCCTCAATGGTCGTATAGAACTGTGTATCAATTCTTTCCTTTATATAATCAAAGATTTTTCCTAGAATCTGTACATTCCTATCTGTTCCCAGATGGCGGACCTTTGCCTCAAGCAGGTGCAGGTTATTCTGCAGACATCTGGTCTTCAGATCTGAGTTCGCTGTGGAGTAAAGCTTCGCATCACTGCCACCCATGGCGCAGAGAACACTATCCACATATTCCATCAAATCCATCGCCTGGGCGGCACCTACATATCTGTGCAGGTCTCCCCCGAACTGGTTTGTAATATTATACTTTCCGTCAGATAATGTACCCGCACCGCCGTATCCGTTCATGATATGACACGGACTGCATTTAATGCAGTTCCGCGTCTTCCCTGCTTTGATCGGGCAGATTCTCTTTTCAAGAGGTGCGCCTTTATCCAACATCAAAACTTTCGCCTGGTTTTCTTCTTTTGTCAGTTCATAAGACATAAAAACACCGCTGGCGCCAGCGCCGGCGATAATGATATCATATTTTTTCACACAAATTCTCCATTCTACTTTTTTTGTGTCACCCACGGTATATACTTTATCGCATCTCCTTATAAAAAACAACTCCTTTTTTCATCTTAAGATTTCTTAATATTTCTGTCACAAAATTGATAATATTCCTTCGCAGAATCAACACATACTTTCGCTATAATGAAACTGTCAAAAGGGTGATAGGGTTACAGCAAACTTTTGAACGTTCTTTCTTAATTAAATATTAAATATCGCAGGTAAAGGGCCTCATCGTCAGATGAGGTCTTTTATCGTGAAGAAAAATCAGTCAACGAAAAAATCCTGCAGCCAGCGGCTGCAGGATTGGTTGTCTCATATCTAATTAGTTTATGCTGCCATCGTCTTCTGCCATGATAGCGTCAAACTCTTGTACAACATTCTGAAATAACTCATCGTCTTCGATATCAACCAGCTCAAATTCGTCTTCCCCAACTTCGTTATATCCGTAGATATAAACGTCATCAGAATCGTCCAGCGGAATTAAGGCGATATAGTCCTTTCCGTTATAATCAAAAACACCCATGATTTCGCATTCTAATTCAGTTCCATCATCAAATTCTAAAGTGATGATATCTGCCTCATCCTGCATGTTGTTCTTGTTATCTGCCATATTGATCCTCCATTTTCATTAACTCTCATTAATTTCTTTGTTATCTTACTAATATACCATTATTATGAAAAATTATCAACTAAAATATTCTTTTATATTTTCTGCCACAGATTCTGTGATGCCGGGTACCTTTACAAGTTCATCCACAGACGCTTTCTTAATCGCTTCTATGGTCTGAAAATGCCCGAGGAGAGCATTTCTGCGCGTCGGTCCTACCCCCGATATGTTATCCAGCACCGAGTGGATGGCGTTTTTGTTGCGAAGGCTCCTGTGATAATCGATGGCAAAGCGGTGCACTTCCTCCTGAATGGTTCCTGCATACTTGAAAAGCAGGTTTCTTTCTCTGAGGGGGATTTCTCGTCCGTCTTCAAAAACGATGGCACGGGTCCTGTGGCTGTCATCCTTTGCCATGCCCACAACGGGGATGTCCAGCCCCAGGGCGGTCAAAACTTTTCGAGCCGCGGTCACCTGTCCTTGGCCTCCATCCATAAAAATAGCGTCGGGAATTTTGATAAAGGCAGGATCTCCGGCTTTTGCCCTCTTGAAACGTCTATAGATCATTTCCTGCAGACTTCCGTAGTCGTTGGGTCCTTCGATGGTTTTAATCTTGAAACGCCTGTAATCCTTCCGAATGCGCGAGAGCCCTTCAAAGACGATCATCGCGCCGACAGAATCTACGCCGTTGGTATTGGAAATGTCGTAAGATTCAATTCTGTAAGCCGATTTGTCTGCCGGCGTGTAACCTGCCTGCCTGATGACCGATTCGATTTCTGCTCTGATGGCGTTCTGTTTTTCTTGATTAGACTTTGCCTTCTCAGACAAGGTTTTCACCATCTCGATGCAGTCACTCTGTGCCAGACTCAGCAGCGCCTTCTTTTCGCCTTTCTGGGGAACGAAAATTTTAACCTTACGCCCCTCTCTGCTGAGAAATTCCTCCAAAAGCTCGATATCAGGCGGCGTACTTTCCACCAAAATCTCCGGCGGAACCACTGCCCACTGACTGTAATACTGCTTGATAAACTCCGCCACCATCTCATCCCGATTGTCATTTTCGTCAGTCTGAATTTGGAAAGTCTCACGGCCAGAAAGCTTGCCGTCCCGCACGGTAAACAGGGCAATAAAAGAATTCTGCTCATCTTTGACAGGCAGCACCACATCCAGATCCTTGTCGTGAATCATGGTTACCCTCTGGGTTTCAGAAATGGTTTTGATAGATGAAATGTAATCTCTGTACTTTGCCGCTTCTTCAAACTCCAGCTTCTCCGAAGCTTCCCGCATCTTTTCTTCCAAACTTCGCAGCAAAGGCTTTTCTTTTCCGCTGAGAAACTCCAGTACCTTCTCGATAGACTGTCTGTACTCGTCTTTGCTGATTTTGCCTACGCAGACACCCTTGCACTGATTGATATGGTAATTGAGGCACGGTCTGTGATTTAGGGGAAATTCTTTCGCGGCACATCGCTTCAGCGAATAGATGTTGGCCAATAAATCCACAATCTGGTTGACGGCGCCTGCGTCACTGTAGGGACCGAAGTATCGGTTGCCGTCTTTCGCGATGATTCTGGTCTTCAATACTCTTGGAAAATCCTCTGTAGTCGTAACCACGATATAGGGGTAGGTCTTGTCGTCACGCAGCAATACGTTGTACTTGGGCATGTATTTTTTTATCAAATTGCATTCCAAAATCAAGGCTTCCATTTCTGTACTGCAGGTGATGTATTCAAACTCTGCAATATTTGCAACCATTGCCCTGACCTTGGGATTTGTTTTCGCCGCGCTTTGGAAATACTGGCGCACCCTGTTCTTCAAGGAAATCGCCTTTCCTACATAAATAATCTGCCCCAATTTGTCTTTATGCATATAAACTCCCGGACAATCCGGGAGTTTTTTTAAGTTCTCTTTGATGTCAAACATGTTAGAATCGCCAATCTCTTTCCTTTCGTTCCTGTTCTCTTCTCATCTCTTCCATGGCTATTTCCATGATGCGTTGTTTCTTCAACATTTTCTTGCGTCTTCTATATCTGGCTTTTGCGATAGCAATGGAGAGAAACAAGGTCAGCAACAAGACGACGACCACGCAGATGATGATGGTCGCAAAGTTAGAAATGCCCAGATAAGAAGGGAACCACCCCTGCTCAATATCCTCTGTTATCACAAGATCTACTTCGTTGACCAGCTCGTCAGCCACATAAATCTGATAAGTTCCTACAACTGTTCCTGCCTTGACAGGCGCTTCAACGTCGCTGCGCATCACGGTCTTTGTGGTGACCAGCTTTGTTGATGCCTCCTTTGGCAGATAAGCATAACCCGTCTCCGCGGTATAAGCTGTCACGCTTGTCTTTGCGCCGTGTTTGATGCGGACATTGCCATTTTCCTTGCCGCTTCCGATGACCTTATAGCCTTCGACCTTGGCCGTGGCATACTGAATCAATTTCTTCACGTCTTTGGTTCTCTGTTTAACAGTATCTCCCAGTACGATGATAAAGAGGCTCAGCCCGTCCTTCTTATAGCCTAGAGCGATACTGCAGTTGTAATCATCCCAGTATCCTGTCTTGCCGGCGTAAACGCCTGAGTCTTTATCCTTTAGAAAATTGATATGGGTATGTAAAACTCTTTTTTTGCTTTTGTTGGTCTTCTCGATGGTGTACTTGGTGGAGCCGGCAGCTTTTCTGATGATGTCGTTGGAGAGCGCAACCTTGATAATTTCCATCATATCAGACGCGGTGGTATAATGGCGTTTTGCCTGCATGCCGCTTGGGTTGGTGAAGTGGGTTCTCTTACAGCCGATGTTCTTCGCTGTCTTGTTCATCAGAGAGACAAAGGTCTCCATATCACCGGATACAGCCTCGCCTAAGGCATAGGCGGCATCATTGCCCGAGGGCAGAAGGGCACCGTAAATCAAGTCCTCTACCGTCAGAACCTCTCCTTCTTTCAGATTGATGGAGGATTCTCTTTGGCTGGCTGCCTCTGCCGATACCGTGACCTCCTTGTCGAGGGGAAGGTTCTGTACTGCCAGCAGTACGGTCATCAACTTGGTAACGCTGAACGGCTCTAACTTTTTCTGACTGTTTTTAGAATAGACGATTTCTCCCGTATTCTGACAATACACCATAGCGCCTGCCGCCGTAATGTCCGGTCTTGTCACCTTTGCCGCACAGATAGAACTTCCGCTGGATATGACAATCAGGACTGCCATCACCAATGAAATTGTTCTTTTCATTATTCTGCTCATGGATTACTCTTTCATCCTGCTTTCTTGTAGCTGTATTTCAAAATTTTGTTTGTACTTTCATATCGCCCGCTGGTGGTGTCTCTCAGTACGACGGCGTACATGATTTTCCCCTTCTGTTCGCAGGCGGAAACCAGAGAGGCATTGTTCCATTCCCATGTTCCAGTCTTCCCTGCAAAGACACCCAGTTTCGGATACTTTTTCTTCGCCACAAAATAATTGGTCGTTGCAACCAGCCTGGACTTCTGCTTGTTTGTCTTTGCCAGTCTGTAAATTTCTGTGCTGCAGGCCTTCTTGATCGCACTGTTCTCCATAGCCGCCTTCGTAATCAAGGCCATGTCGTAGGCTGAAGAATAGTGGGTGCTTGCCTTCCATCCGTGAGGATTGGAGAAATTGCTCTCTTTGCAGCCCAGTTCCTTGGCCTTTCTGTTCATCAGCTTAGCAAATTTTGACTTGCTGCCAGAAACACCGATAGCCAGGGCGACTGCTGCGTCATTGCCCGAGGGCAGCATGGCCGCATATAGCAAGTCCTTTACGGTCATCTTCTCGCCGTTTTTTAGATTCGCTGTAGAACCGCCCGTATTGGCTGCAGTCTTGGTTACAGTCACCTTGTCATTTAGCTCTAAATGCTCCAACGCGACCAAAGCGGTCAGCAATTTGGTGGTGCTGACAGGGTCCCTCTTGTAATGGGAATTCTTAGAATAGACGATTTTGCCGCTGTCTGCATCTAATACCACGGCGCTCTTTGCGGAAATGGTCGGTCTTGTCACTGTCGCACCGTATGCGGTGACCGTTGACAGACCCATGGTCAATATCAATACCACTGCCGCTATCTTCATGGACAATCTTTTTTTCGTTTTCACACTCTCTGTTCTCCCTTTCCTAAAACGCAGAAAAAGAGGAATCAAAAATTCCTCAATATCTGCTTTGTCTATATTCTATTTTATCCTAATATGAAGTGGTCTGCAAGTGCAAAACCGCTATCGTAATAACTTCCAAATTCTCCCGATTTTTCATTGAACTGTCTGCTCGTATCTGTCGGCTTCTCTGCTCTGCTGTCATAGATGACAAAAGGAACCGGTGTAGACGAGTGGGTCCTGATGGCCAAAGGGGTTCTGTGGTCAGGTACTTCCAGCACCTTAAAGTCTTCACCGTCGGCGCGCAACGCTTCTACAATGGGTTTCAGCACTTTCTGGTCGATGTCGTGAAGACACTGCAGTTTTCCTTCCATATCGCCCTGATGAGAACATTCGTCCGGACCTTCCAGATGAACGTAGACAAAATCTTTGCCGTCTCTGAATTCTCTGATGCAAGCGTCAGCCTTGCCCTTGAAATTCGTGTGCAGGGTCCCCGTCGCACCTTCTACATCGACAGAATTCAATCCGGCACAGATGGCGATTCCCTTGATCAGATCCACTGCGCTGATGGCCGTACCTGTCAGCTGATATCTATCGTAGAAAGAAGACAGCTGCGGTTTTTTCCCTTGTCCCCAGATCCACAGGGAATTGGCGGGGTTCAGTCCCCTCTCGATTCTTGCCTTGTTGACTGGATGATCTTTCAAAATATCGTAGCTTTTTTTCATCATATCCGTGATAAAAGCACTTCCTTCGCCTTTTGGCAGATGATCTCCTACCCGCTGTTCTAAGACGTCGTGAGGCGGCGTCAGCTCATAATCTGTTCCGCCGTTATGGACGATCATGCAGTGCCTGTAGCTGGTTCCCGTATAGAACTGAATCTCGTCATCTGCAAAAGCCTCGTTGACTGCTTTGATCAGTTCATCGGCTTCTTCCGTAGTGATATCTCCGGAGCTGTGGTCTTTGATGATCAGATCCTCATAAGCGCCATCGCCGGCAAGGGTAATGATGTTGGTTCTGAATGCCACATCAGTATCCGACATCTCGATGCCGATGCTGGCAGCTTCTAAAGGTGAACGCCCAGTCAGGTAGACCGCCGGGTCATAACCCATGACAGAAAGGTTGGCAGCGTCGCTGCCTGGCGCTACGCCAGGCGGTATGGTTCTCACCATACCTACTTCTCCTTTTGCAGCCAGACCGTCTATAAACGGCATGTCAGCAGCTTCCAGAGGCGTCTTGCCGCCTAAGGCATCTATCTTTTCATCTCCGGCTCCGTCTGGAACCAAAATCAAATATTTCATATGTATTCCTTTCTTATTCTACTGTTCTTAAAAAAAGCTCTCCCGATGCAAACAGGAAAGCTCTCTTTGTTAATTATTTATTCGCAGCTTCAAACTTCTCCATAAATTCGATCAGCTTGTTTACGCCTTCCATCGGCATAGCATTGTATATACTTGCTCTCATTCCGCCGATAGAACGATGTCCGTTGAGATTGACCATGCCTTCCGCCTTCGCTTCTGCAACGAACTTTTTGTCCAGATCAGCATCACCTGTTACAAATACCACGTTCATCAAAGATCTGTCTTTCTTTCTAATCGGGCATTTGTAAAAGTCGCTGGCATCGATATAGTCATAAAGCTTACCGGCTTTTTCTGTATTGACGCTGTCGAGCGCGCCGACACCGCCCATGTTCTTGATGTTCTTGAACACTTCTCCAGCGATGTAAATTGCAAAGCAAGGAGGGGTATTGTACATGGAGTCATTGTCTGCATGGGTCTTGTAGTCCAGATAAGTCGGGACTTTTTCATCGGCAAAGCCTAAGAGGTCTTCTCTCATGATGACGATGGTCATACCTGCCGGGCCTACGTTCTTCTGTGCGCCTGCAAAGATCAGTCCGAATTTGCTCACGTCAATCTCTTCGCTGAGGATGCAGCTTGACATGTCTGCAACCAGTGGAATATCACCAGTATCAGGAATATATGGATAGTGCGTACCGTAAATGGTATTGTTGTAGCACACATAGACATAGTCCGCATCAGGTCTGATATCTTCCTTGGTAATCTCCGGAATATATGTAAATGTATCTTCTTCTGAGCTGGCGATGACTTTGATATCGCCGAACTTGGTCGCTTCTTTGTATGCCTTCTTAGCCCAGGACCCTGTCACTACGTAGTCAGCCTTTTTAGAGGCTCTGAGCAGGTTCAGCGGCACCATTGCAAATTGAAGAGTTCCTCCACCTTGTAAAAACATAACTTTGTAGTTGTCAGGGATATTCATGATTTCTCTTAAGTTAGCTTCTGCATCTTCGATGATTTTTCCAAACTCTTTTGAACGGTGACTCATTTCCATTACAGACTGGCCACAGCCTTCGTAGTCGGCCAGATTTGCTGCTGCATCCTCGATTACGTTCAGCGGTAACATCGACGGACCAGCGGAAAAGTTAAATACACGATTATTGTTTGTCATTTCGTCGCCCTCCATTAGTTTTTCTCTTTATTTTAATACGCAAAATATTATATCACTTTACTTCTTGAAAGTAAAGCGACAAAGTGTTATAATTCAATTTAAATTACAAATATTAGGAGGTACTGATTATGTACAATATTGCAACACTTAACAAGATTTCACCGGTAGGTCTCTCTCACCTGTCTGATAAATATACGGTTTGTGATGATGTCTCTAGTGCTTCCGGAATCTTAGTGAGAAGCCAGGACATGCACGAAATGGAATTTAGCAGGAACCTGCTGGCTATCGCAAGAGCCGGCGCAGGGGTCAACAACATTCCACTGGACAGATGTGCAGAAGAAGGCATCGTCGTATTCAACACGCCGGGAGCCAATGCCAACGCCGTCAAGGAACTGATTATCGCCAGCATGCTTCTGGCAGCTAGAAACATCCCTGAAGGCCTGGCCTGGGCAAAGACTTTAGAAGGAACAGAGAACGTAAGCAAAGCGGTAGAAAAAGGCAAGGGACAATTTGCTGGTTCAGAGATCAAGGGAAAAACCCTGGGCGTCATCGGTCTGGGCGCCATCGGTGTCATGGTAGCCAACGCCGCAGTGGACCTGGGTATGAAAGTAGTAGGCTATGACCCGTATTTCGGCGTCAAATCAGCCCACGGTCTCTATTCCTGCGTGGACTTTATGCCGGACATCAAAAATGTGCTGCCGCTCTGTGATTACATAACCATCCACGTTCCTGCCATGGCTTCCACCAAAGGCATGTTCAACGAAGAATTGTTCACACTGATGAAGGATGATACAGTTCTGCTCAACTTCTCCAGAGATACCCTGATTGTTGAAGCCGATTTATTGGCCGCCATGGAAAACGGCAAAGTGGGCAAATACGTAACAGACTTCGCTACAGACGGCACTTTCGGGAAAAAAGGCGTCATCGTTCTGCCCCACCTGGGTGCATCCACAGCGGAAGCAGAAGACAACTGTGCGACGATGGCTGTACAGGAAATCATGGATTACATCGAGAACGGCAATATCACAAACTCCGTCAACTTCCCAGCTGTAACTTTGGGACCTGTCAGAGGCGACAACAGAATCGCGATCATGACAAAGGGCGAGCCTAATCCAGTCAAACTTGCTGCAGCTATGTTCGCTGATATCAATATCAACGCCGTCATCGGCGGTGTCCGCGGCGAATACGGTTATGCGCTGATTTCTACTGATGACACAGTCACTTCAGTACCAAAGGTAGACGAAGTATTTCATGTCAGAGTCATTCAGCCAGACGAAAAATAAAACGCAATCTATGCAAAAGCCGGCCTGAAAAGGCCGGCTTTTGTGATACAACTATCTTTATATTAATTTATCAGGAGGTTCATTCTATTCTCTACACGATGATTCCAGCCACTTCGCCGCGCAGTACGCCAGAGTGGCACTTCCCATATAGAGGTAATTTTCTTCGAAATACACGTCGGCACTATGAGAAGTGGGCGCACCCACATCTCCTGCACCCATCCACATCAGCATCGTCGGAACTTTCTCCGAAATGTATGATAAGTCTTCAGAACCGAGAAGGGGCAGCTCCACCTCGGCTACTTTCTCAGCTCCATTTATTTCGCAGACAAAGTCTTTCATATCGTCGCAGAGTCCGGGATCACTGTACATGCCTGGCGTGGAAATCAGCTTCAGACTGTGGGTTGCACCCGCCGCTTGGCAAGCGGCGTTGGCGCAGATGATGATTCGATCGATCATGCGTTCTCTGATTTTTGAGTCACAGCATCGCAATGTCCCTTCTAACATGGCTTTCTGGGGAATGACATTGGCTGCACTGCCGCCTCCGAGAACGCCGATAGTACAGACCGCCGGGTTAAAGGCGCTGGTTTCTCTGTCTACGACACCTTTAATCATGCTGTACATGTCTACCACCACATTGAGGGGATCTATCGTTTCTTCTGGTCTGGAACCGTGACCGCCTTTGCCAGTGACCTCTATCATAAAACCGTCAAGGTAGGCACAGGTGATACCCTTCTTGAGAAAAAAGTGCCCATTGCGCTCGTCTGGCATCATATGAATGGCCAGACAGGCATCTACCTTCGGATTCTCTAATACGCCATGCTCAATCATGACCTTGGCTCCGATCCCCAGTTCCTCACCAGGCTGAAACATGAGCTTTATCGTGCCCTTCAGATCTTCTTCTCGATCTTTTAAAATTTTTGCCACCCCGAGAAGCATGGCCGTATGTATGTCATGGCCACAGAGATGGCCGTTTCCGTTTTGTGATCGAAATGGAATGTCGGTTTCTTCCTTTGTGGGCAGCGCATCGAGCTCAGCCCTGAGCAAAATGGTCTTCCCTCCATTTCCTATGGTAGTTACAATGCCGTATTTGCCACAATCTATGGTCTCACATCCGATTTGTTCTAAACGTTCTTTTACATAAGCGTAGGTATTGGGAACCTCCATGCCTACTTCCGGATATTGATGAATGTGTCTCCGGTCGCGGATAATTTGCGGTTCTAGATGTTTTGCTGCCTTTATAAACTCGTTCTTCATGATTCCTCTCCTGCAGTTATTCTTTTATCGACACCGACAAATAATGCAAAAATAATGCCAATCACTTCCTTTTTTTATAAACCTTGTATTTTCAAGGGTTGCAGCGCACCCTCCATTGCAGATCAAAATATTATGTAAACTAATTTTTACAAACTCGTAAATTACGACCAAATCTTGTAAAAAAATATTTACACCTTTTCTATTTTGCGGTATACTGTTTTTAACACAACGGTTGCCATTAAGAAGGAGAACTGCAAATGATTGAGGAATACTTAGACACCATAACCAATATGGAGAATTATGCCGACGGCATCATCGTCATCGACCAAGAGGCAAAAGTAGTTTACATACGTCAATTCAAACCCGATTTGTCCCCCTTGGACGAGAGACGCGCCATTGGGAAAAGCATCTTTGAAATATATCCAACCCTGAATCCGCAGACCAGCACCTTGATTGCCGCAATCAAACGAGGCGAGACCACTATGAACAATCAAGAGACGCTGACCACTTCCACGGGAGAAACCTTTCAGATTATAGACAACACCTTTCCCATCAAGCAGGATAATCAAATTATCGGCGCCGTCAGCGTCGCCACCTTCCCGGACAAGAACTTCACTGTCTCTGGAATCAACTTATACAGCGATGCTGTTCCTCAGGTAAAAGATCTCTATACCGTCGAAGATATCATCGGCAGAAGCAAAGAGACCCAGGACCTGCGCATTCAGATTGGCAGAGTTTCCACCACTTCTTCTTCTGTGCTGATTTATGGCTCGACTGGTACTGGAAAAGAGATGGTCGCACAGTCGATTCATTCAGCAAGTGAGAGAAAGAATAAGAAGTTCATCTCCCAAAACTGCGCGGCAATTCCTGCCACACTATTGGAAAGCATCTTCTTCGGTACCGTGAAAGGCGCTTACACTGGCGCTGAAAATAAAGCCGGTATCTTTGAAAGCGCCGACGGCGGCACCATCTTCCTCGATGAGATCAACTCCATGGATATCAATTTACAGGCCAAACTCCTTCGCGTGCTGGAGGAGCGGAAGATCACCAGGATCGGCGGCGTGGATCCTGTCAGCGTCAACGTGCGGATCATCGCAGCCACCAATAAACGCCCTTCCCTGTGCATCCAGGACGGAACTCTGCGACCAGACTTGTTCTACAGATTAGGAAGCGTGACCATTGACGTACCTGATTTGAAAGATCGTCTCGATGACCTGCCTCTGTTGACTGATTATTTCATATCACTCTACAACACCTCTATGCACAAGCAGATTACCAGTGTGTCAAAAGAAGTCATGGAAATCTTTAAGACCTATGCCTGGCCAGGCAATGTGAGGGAATTCCGCAATATCATTGAGGGTGCCTTCAATCTCTGCGATGGAGATGTCATCGACATTGGTTCTCTGCCTTCTTATCTCCTGTCCGAGTTCAATCTGACAAAGCCGGAACTGGAAGATGAAGATGCCGCCGAAAAAATCTTGTGGGAAGGCAGCCTCAAGAGCACCATGGACGCTTACGAGAAGAAGCTGATTCAACAGGCCGTCAGCTCTCACAAAAGCTTGACCGCTGCAGCGGATTATCTGGGCATCACCAGACAGTCTCTCAACCAAAAGCTTAGAAAATACAACTTATAATTGGAATATTTTTGGAATTATTTCGGTTGTATTTATGGATGATTTATGGTATTATAAAAACAGAATAACAGAAGGAGCTGATACCATGACCCTCAGCGAAATGAAAAAGAGAAAAAGTCAGCTGGGCTATTCCAATGAACAGATTGCTGCACTGTCCGGCGTTCCCCTAGGTACGGTACAGAAGATTTTCGCCGGAATCACCAAACATCCCAGATATGATACGTTGCAGGCTCTGCGTGCGGTTTTTCAGAAAGAGATTTCACCAAGCAGCGAATCCGTTTGTGAGCCGTCATTGGCTTACCAGGCAAAAAAGCCAGGAGAATACACTCTGGACGATTATTACGCCATGCCAGAGGACAAGCGAGTGGAACTCATCGACGGAAATATCTATGATATGACTGCGCCTCTAGTCATACACCAATGTCTCATTGGCGAGATTTTCACTCAGCTCAAGAACTACATCCGCCAAAACAGCGGGCGCTGTATACCGATGATGGCTCCCACTGACGTGTGTCTTGATCGAGATGACAAGACCATGGTTCAGCCAGATTTGCTAGTGCTCTGCAATCGAGAACAGATTGATTCCCGCAGACTGGAAGGAGCGCCGGATTTCATCATCGAGGTTCTCTCACCGTCAACAGAGAAGAAAGACGCTCTAGTCAAGTTTCACAAATATGCCGATGCGGGTGTCCGGGAGTATTGGATGGTGGATCCTGGCAAAAAGCGAGTCATCGTCTATCGTTTCCAGAATGAGGATTTCTGCCCGGAAGTCTACACCTTTGCAGACAAGGTGCCAGTGGCAATCTTTGACAGAAACTGCTATATCGATTTTGCTGAGATCTATCAAGAAATCCGTTTTTTATATAATACCTAAAGGGAGGCACAGTGGTCAGTGCCTCCCTTTATTAAAATATCATTGTTCTTAATTGAAAATCGATTTTTTCCATGCTTTGAGCCGTCGATATTTCTCCTCAGATAAAACACCAATCAGTTCAAAGCAGATAGCTAAGCCAAGGAACATACTGTGCAGGAACTCAGGCAAGATGCCGAAATTTTTTAAAACCATGGTCGCGGCGAAAATCAGCAGACCGATTCTCATTTCTTTTCTCATTTGTTTTTTCATAAGCGTACCTCACTCCGATTACATTTTGCGCGAGATGATTCTATTGGCGATGAGAAAGATTGCAACTTGCAGATAAATGCAGGCCACCATAATCAGGGCCGGAACCATGTAACCCATGCCCATCAGCACAAAGGCCAAAACAGCGAAGGTCAGGTTCGAAGTCATCGCTACCACCGACAAAGCCGCCCGTGAAATCTGTATATTACGCTCATCGTTCTTCTCGATTTCTTTCTGCTTTAATTTCTCTGGTGAAACAATCTTGCTCCGAATCCAAAAGAAAATTGCTACGGCGATGATTCCAGTGCCTGCACCAGTGAACATCCCCGCCAGCATCTGCAGGTTGTTTTGATCGTCGGAAAGGCTTCTGGCAAAAAGAATGCCGAATATGAGCGACACTATTCCCAATACTACCATTCCGCTCAATACCTTTTTATATTGTTTTCCAAATTTGCATAACATGTTCTATTCCTCCTCATAAATAAAAATTTCTTCAATGGTCCTATCGAAATACCTGGCAATTTTAAAAGCTAGAATAATCGAGGGATTATATTTCCCATTCTCCAGCGAACTGATGGTCTGTCTGGATACTTCTAATATCTTTGCCAGTTCATCCTGCTTGATGCCCCGGGCATTTCGAATTTCTTCCAATCTGTTTTTCATATGTCAGACCCCTTTTTCACTATGTAAAGTTAACTTTACATAGACTATACACCTTTATCTATCTTATGTCAAGCTAGCTTTACATCAAATATCGTTTTTTTATCCGCCTTTTTATGGTAAAATAGAATCAAACAGCACTAGAAGGAGTTTCCATTGAATAAGAAAAAGCGGATTTTTACAATTATACAAGTAGGCAGTATTGACGATATTCCCAGCAGGACTTACGATATCGCTCTGATGTTTGCCGTCGCCGTCAACATCTTTATCGCAATTTTTGAAACCTTTCCCCAGTCCAGCCCATATTTAGACATTTTAAGTCTTGTGGAAGGTATCACTGTCCTGTTCTTTACCGTGGACTACATCCTGAGAATTTGGACAGCCTCTTATTTATATAAAGGTGTTACCGTGGCCAGGGCCAGGCGCAAGTTCATTTTTTCCTGGGCCGGCATTGTTGATTTCCTATCCTGCATACCGTATTATTTGCCCTTCTTCTTTCCCCGGGTTGCAGTGGCCTTACGGATGTTCAGAATCATCAGGATTCTGCGCATCTTCCGCATCCATCATTACTCTGACCCGCTGCAGGTCATCGGACGCGTCTTAAAAAAGAAAAGAGGGCAGCTGCTGTCCTCCATCTTCATCGTTCTAATTTTGATGATAGCAGCCTCACTGATGATGTACAGCCTGGAACACACGGCGCAGCCACAAGTATTTGATAACGCCTTTTCAGGTTTTTGGTGGGCGATCAATACGTTGCTCACCGTCGGTTACGGGGACATCGTCCCCATCACCTTTGCCGGTAAAGTATGCGGTGCGATTATGACCTTCCTGGGCGTTGGCATGGTCGCTATACCTACTGGTATTCTGTCCGCCGGATTTGTAGAGCAGATGAGGCCCAAACCAAAAGAAAAAGAAACACATTATTGTCCCAATTGCGGGCACAAACTGGATTAACAATTTAAAACGCATAAAAAAGAGACGGTATAAGCAAAACCCGTCTCATTTGTATGCGTTCAATAAAATTATTCTACTATGCGTCTGACAGTCATCACAGGGCCGATATATCCCATACCAGTCACTGCAATGCCCATTCTTTCGTTAACGGCGTGAACAATCTGTCCCCCGCCAATATAGATACCTACATGCCCATAATAGCACACCAGATCTCCCGGCTGCGCCTCAGCTAAGGATACTTCTCTTCCATAGCTTCTCATGACACCTGCATCGTGAGCCATGGTAATACCGAAGTATTTATAGACTGATAAAACAAATCCTGAGCAATCCGCTCCGTCAGTCAAGCTGACGCCTCCGTAAACGTAGGGTCCTCCGACGAACTTGAGAGCATACTGGGCGACTGCCTGTCCATCTCCCTGATAAGTCTTCCCATCAGTCGGTGCCGGCAGAATACCGGTTCCTTTGACGACAATTCTCTTCTGCGGTGATTTGATGACTTTCGATTCCTCTACCTTCGACTTTACTGTCTTGCCATTTTCAGTAGTGATTACTTTTGTCACCTGTCTCTTACCGTTAGAACCCTTCTGCTCGACGACAGTGGTATTTTTCAGAACCTCGGAAGATTCTTTTGTCACGGTTTCGTATTCGATGGTTTCTTCCGAAGTGATCTGCTGTGTGGCTGTGACCGTCACCATGGGATTCATCTGATACAGTTTCAGCTTATCACCTGGATAAAGAGTAGAAAAGTCTTTCTCTTCATTCATGTTCAAGATTTCTCTAACAGACAAATCGTATTTTGCGGCGATCGTCCAAGGACTATCACCAGATTTTACGGTATAAGTAAGCCGTTTTTTTGTCCCCGTGAGAATGTAGTTTACGGCGTCATCGACAGTGGAAACCTTCGGCCGTTTAGACGCCTTATAGGTTTTCTTTACTACTTTCATCGCCGGATCACAAGATATTGCTTTTACTTTCGCGCCTTCTGCGGTGTAGTGATTCTTTACGTTCTTAATCACTTTCTTGGCGCTGCTTTCGGAGTTCAGTACACAGGCAGTCTTACTGCCGATCTGTACAGCCCAATATTCTTCCTCCGCATAAGCTTTGACAGTAGTGAATACTGCTGCCGCTAAAACAGCAATTGCAAGGACTAAAGCCCCTGCAATTACATATTTTTTTGATTTAATTTGTTCTAAAATATTCATAAAAAATCCTTTTAAAACTTAGTCGAAAATTCTTCTGACTGCAATTACACTGCCAGTATAGTTGACACTTGTAACGCGGATGCCTAATCTTTCATTTACTGCATGTACTGCTTTTCCATTTCCGGCGTAGATGGCAACATGTCCAGAGTAAATCAAGATATCACCCTTTTTCACGTTTTTATATGAGACTGCTTTCCCGACGCTGGACTGACCAACGCGCGGAAGGTTTACGCCAAAATGCTTATAAACAGAATACACGAATCCTGAACAATCCGCACCCTTTGTCAGGCTTGTTCCGCCATAGACATAAGGATTACCCACAAATTCCTTTGCGTATTCTACAACCTCAGAACCGTCAGCAAAATCATAAGCGACCCCTGCTTTTGCTGTTACAGTGCCTGTCCCTTTCAGAACGACCTTGTCCTTAGGCTGTTTTACCACTTTTGATGAAATCAACTCACTATCTGTCGTCTCACCATTTACTTTTGTGACCTGCTGTACCAACTGTTTAGAACCTTTCACGCCTTTGGTCTTGATTTTGCAAGTACCTTTTTTCAGCGAGCTGGTTTTCTTATACACAGTATCATAGTCAATTGACTTCGATGAGGTTACTTTTTCAACTGTAGTTACCTCCACATATGGAACTTCTGCATATAATACCAGATACGTACCTTCTTTGATGGTCTCATCGGCATCATATTCCCCAAAGTTCAGGGTAACCAGTTTCTTTGCTGAAATTCCCTTGTCCTTCGCGATAGATTCCAGCGTATCGCCTTCTTCTGTCTTGTAGACAAAGTATTCAACCTTTCCCTCACTTAACTGCTCAACTGCATCTCCGACATCTGTCGTATTTGCACTCTGTGCAGCGTAGTCATCTCCAGTGGTTTTGATGACTTTCTTAATTTGGATCTGCGGCTCAAACTGTACATCGAGTACGGTCGAACCCTTTGTCAGATAATAGTCTTTTAACCCCTCTATTACCTGTTCTGCTGCTTCTTGCGAATCAACATATAATACTTCTTCATCTCCAATTGTGATTGCCCAAAGCTCGTCTGCACCTTCAGCAGCAAATGAGTAGCTGCTGGAACCGAACAGCATTGCGAAAGCCATGACGGCAATCAATAAAACTGAGGCAGTTGCTTTAAACACCCTTTTGATTTTAGTATTGACTCCTGTTTGAAAATGATTTGTCATAATACTATCTTCCTTTTCATGTTTTTCAATTGTCTCACAGGTATTATCATACTTTATATGCATCGCGAAGTCAATAATCCTGAAGATTCTTCACATAACTTTCACAAACAAAAACCGGTATAAACGTTTAAGTTTCAACGTTTATATCGGTTCATAGTTTCTTAAGAATTCTTAAGAATTTCTTAACTTCATTTTCATAAATATTCTAAAAATCGCATAAACAGCCAACGTCACGGCGATACCTGCAAACACGTCGAGAATAGAATGCTGCTTGATAAAACAAGTAGAAAGGGAAATCATCACCGCTAATATGACTGCCGCCGCCTTGACCCACTTTTGTCTCAAAGCCTTTGTCCTGCAGATGCTGACAGCTGCAAAAACCGCACCGATGACGTGCATGCTGGGGATTACATTTGTATTCGTATCTGCAGCGTAAATCGCTTTCACTGTTGACACAAAGATGTTTTCCCGCGCAAAGGTCTGCGGCCGCAGGTCTTGTCCATTGGGAAACAACAGGTAAAAGACGAGGCAAAAGGAAAATCCAATCATGATGCAGTACATATATCGTTTAAATTCCGGCACATCTTTGATCAGCAAATAAATTCCTGTCAAAATGAGAAACGGATACCATAGACAGTACGGTATGATAAAGTATTCATTAAATGGAATGAAATCATCTAAAGGACAATAGGATACCCAGTAGTTCCCATCAGAAGGAACCAGCATTTCTATCAGAAAAAAGCTGATCAAATATACGGGAACATATAGTATTAAAAAAACGTGCTTATAATCTCTTAATCTTTTTCCCCTGCCGATCATTTTTCATCGTCCTCTGGAACCATTAATTTGATCGCCCCGTGCAGGTTTTTGATTGTAATCGCTTCACTGCCTTCTTGATATTCTCCGTCCAAGGTCCACGGCATGGAGGGGTCTGCCGTAATCTCCACTTCACTGCTGTTAAAAAAAGAAATCATCGGAGATTGATAGTTCTGCTTAGTCAGAGCCAACAGAATCTGGTTCAGTTCCAAAATATTCGACGGCGATTTGATCAGCAGCACTTCGAACATACCGTCATTCATATCCACCAGTTCGTCAGAGAGGGTCAGAATACCGCCCACAGAGGTAGAATTGCTGACTGCACCAAAGAGATAGTCGCCGCCATAGACGCCCTGCTCCATTTTGAGACGAATCTTTTCTGGCCTGATCGAAGGGATGTCCTTAATTCCCTCCAGAATATACGCCAGGTGGCCGAGGGCGTTTTTGATGCTCTGTGGAGCCTCATAAGAAGCCCTGGTAAAGGCTCCGAAGGAAGCCACATAGGAAAAATATCTCCCGTTGAAGCAGCCGATGTCCAGAGACCTTGGAACACCGTCTACAATATCCCGCGCTGCCTGTACCACATTCTTCGACAGGCTGAGGCTATTGGCGAAATCGTTGGTACTGCCCGCCGGAATATACCCGATCGGCACATCCTCTCCCGATTCGATGACGCCTGCAATCACCTCATTAAAGGTTCCGTCACCACCGATGCACACGATTAAGTCAAAGTCTTTTGCCCGGCTGCGCGCAAACTCTGTTCCGTCGCCTCGTTTTTCTGTAGTTGCTGCCACAGTTTCGTACCCTGCACGGCAAAAGATATCGATGATATCGACAAAATATTTATTTGCCTGTTTTGTCCCCGCACAGGGATTCAAAATGATCAACACCCTTTTCACAATCTCTTACTCCTTCCCTTAGTTCAATTTCTTGACCAGAGGCCACCTGAAATGGCCAGAAATCTCCATGCCGTCAGAGGCAAAAATACGATCCTCTTCCGCCGCCGGATCTTTCCCATGCTGGATGATGTACGGTCTTCCCCATATGTTTCTAATACTCGATACAATTGCCACATGGCTGGATTCAAATGTTACGATATCTCCCGGCTGCCATGCAAGCAGATTATCCACATCCGTAGTCAAAACCTCTGCATTGCGTTGAAAGAACACTTCCAGCCTCGGTACCAGGCGAAAATCGATGTTAGGATCAGGCACGGAAATCACATCACTATAAGCCTCGATGTTCTCTGCGATATCTTTGTCCACCATGTTCTTGAGGTTGACGCCGATTCCCCGGAAGCCCTTCCAAACCACGTCGGTACATACGCCAATATCCTCCGGCGGATATCCTCCCGCGTAATACTGATCATCATAACGCAGATCTTTATTGCAGATGTACATTCTCGAAGCCAGCATGATTTGATAACCCTGATCAAGCTGTGCAGATTTTTCATCGTTTTCCGCCTTACTGTCAGAATGAAAGTTGAAGTACAATATGCCTCCTGCAATCAGACCGACGAGCACAGCCAGAATGACAAAAAATCTCGGTTTTATTTTATATTTCTTTTTATGTCTCATGGCAAGTATTTCCTTTCCTGCATATTACCTGACTCTCAGCGTTACACCTAAATCTGCCGCAATCTTGCGGCAGGCATCGACATCTTCTTGCGGAATCACATTGACCACTGACATGGCCACCTTTGGCACATATTTCTGCACCTCTTTTGTAAAATGCAAAATTGCATCAAACGCGTCTTCTCCAAATGACGGATGGCAGAGTGCCTCGTATTTTGCTGCGCTGCACTGGTTCAGGCTGACGGAAATTGTGTCGACAATATCAGCAAGTTCCGGCGCCGTCTCTCTTCTGTTGATCAAGTCAGAAAGTCCATTGGTATTGATTCTGATCTTCAGATGGGTATTCTCTTTTACGTATTTCGCAATGGCTAACAGGTCTTCAAGCCGCTCCATCGGTTCTCCATAACCGCAGAAAACCAATTCATCGTATTTTGATAAGTCCCAGTCCGCGAGCATGTCGATGACCTCACTGACACTGGGTTCCCGCTTCAGCCAAAGGGAATCCGCTGATCCCAGAGAATCCGTCATGGTTCTGATACAAAACTCACATCTGCAGGGGCAGCGATTGGTAATATTGGCATAAAGACCTCTGCCATAATCGTACAAAACATCTCCAATTTCATCATGCATTGGGAGTCCCTCCTTCTCTCGTATCTTTCCAGACTTTGTTGAACAAAATGCCCAGACAAAGTACCCATGATAAAAAATAAAACCAAAACAGCAGAGCCACAAAACTGGCTAAAGATCCATAGATAATATTGTAATTAGCCACTTGGGCAGCATAAATAGAATAGACCATCGTCACGACCAGCATACCCACTGCGCCGAAGATACTTCCAGGCACGATTTCTCGAAACTTCAGCTTTTCATTGGGCAGTACATAGTAATTGTATGAAACCATTAAAAAGTACAATGCACCGGCGATAGGCCATCTGAGGTATGTCCACAAAGTGTCAATCAGCGTACCTTCCACAATTTGGCCGAATATGGTCTGCAATATCAATTTGCCGTATACAGGAATAATTGCCACAAAAGCCAGCGTAAACAAGGTCAAAGCCATGGTCTTCAGCGACCTGATTCTTTCCCTCCAAAAACTGCCTGTCGTTCTTCCACTGGTATAGGTATAGTTGGCAATCCTCATCATGGAGAACTGCGCCCTCGATGCAGCCCACAGCGCCATAATGATCATGACGATATTGGATGTGGCTGCAGACGATTTGCCGCTGTCCTGCAGAATGTCCTTCAAAGTTCCCGCCATGTCTGGAGAGACATACTTGTTGACCCAGTCATCCATAAAATCCAGGGGAATATCCAGGACACCTAAAAGCTGTGATAAAACGATAATCGTAGGTACTAGAGATAACATGATAAAAAAGGACATCTGCGCCGCAAATCCCTGGTAATATGGATCTCTGAACTGTTTAATTCCCAAAACCACCATCTTGGCGAATCTTGTCTTCATATTAATTAGGAATTCCTTTCTTCCAGTAGTCGTTCTAATTCCAGCAGAGCCTTCGCTCTGTGGCTGATCTGATTTTTTTCTTCTGGAAGCAGCTGGGCAAAAGTTCGCTGAAATCCATCGGGTACAAAGAGTGGATCGTATCCAAAGCCGTGTTCTCCAACCGGCGTATCGATGATATGTCCCTCGCATTCACCTCTGGCCGTCAAAGATGTACCGTCAGGGAAGACCATCGTAATGACAGATACGAATTTTGCTCTTCTCTCTTTATATGGCACCCCATCCAGGAGGGAAATCAACTTCTCATTGTTTTTTGTATCATTACAGTCTTCTCCAGCGAATCGGGCTGAATAGACGCCTGGAGCTCCTCCCAGGTATTCGACCATCAGGCCGGAATCATCTGCGATGGTGGTCTTGCCGCACATCTTCATGATTTCATTAGCCTTCTTGAATGAATTCTCTTCGAAGGTTTCTCCATCCTCTTCAATCTCAATCTTCGGTATTCCCGCCTCATCTCTGGAAATAATCGACATTCCAAACTTTTTCGTAATCGCTTCGATTTCTACAATTTTGTGTTGGTTTCTCGAAGCTGCGATAATCGTGTCCATAACTGCTCCTTTTTCTTTCTTAATTCCTTACTATTAAATATTTATTATTCACATAATAATTGATTTTGAATCTCATGAAGTTTTCTGCACCCCTTGCTTGCAAGATCTAATAACTCTAACAAGTCGCTCTTTGAAAACGGCGCTTCTTCACCTGTCCCTTGTATTTCGATGTATTCACCGCTGTCCGTCATGACGATGTTCATATCCACTTTCGCATGAGAATCCTCTGCATAACAGAGATCCAGCAGCTTTTCTCCCTCGACAATGCCGACACTGATGGCAGACACATATCCTGTAACTGGCAGTTCTTCAATCATTCCCTCTTCCTTCATCCATTGCATGGCCTGCACCATTGCAACGTAAGCGCCGGTGATGGAAGCGGTTCTGGTTCCTCCGTCAGCCTGAATTACATCGCAGTCAATCCAAATAGTCCGCTCTCCCAGCTTTTCCATATCCACTACAGATCTCAGGGAGCGTCCGATCAGCCGTTGTATTTCTACAGATCTGCCATCAGCCTTTCCCTTTTCTCTTTTTTTCCTGGTTCCTGTGGAGCCTGGCAGCATAGCGTATTCCGCAGTGACCCAGCCTTTCCCTGTTCCCACCAGGTGTTTTGCCGTCGAATCTTCGACAGATGCAGTGCATATCACTTTTGTGTTCCCCATTTCTATCAAAACAGAACCCTGCGGGCTCATCAGGTAGTGATCCGTAATTTTCACTGCTCTTGTCTCATCAAATTTTCTATCTGTTCTCATACTAACGCTCCTTTATCTATCCTGTTTATTCTATTTTCGCAATGTCATTTTCTGTTGGAAAAAGCAGATGACCCGCATTTTCATTCGTCCATAGGGGAAAGCAGACATCCTGTCTCTGTCATAATAAGCCTTTGACTCCTATGATAATCAAAATAATACCGCCCAAAAATTCTGCTTTGTTCTCGAATATATCACCAAACTTTTTGCCGACAGCTATTGCACCCGCTACCATGAATGCGGTAATCACTGCGATGATCGACACTGCCGGTAAGATATCAACACAGATGGCACAAAACCCTACGCCTACGGCAAAGGCATCGATACTGGTAGCGATTGCCTGAAAGATCAAAATCGTCATCGTCAAATTTTTTATTTCTACTGCGTCGCTCTCTTTTGACAGGCTTTCTTTAATCATATTGCCGCCTATTATCGCCAATATTGCAAATATAACAATTCCGCTATATTTCATGATGATTCCCGCAAAAAGCGTACCTGCATAAAAGCCAATTAAAGGCATGACTCCCTGAAATATACCGAAAAGTAACGGCATTGATATGTAATTGCCCATGGAAAGCTTCTTATAGACCATTCCGTTGGTCATTGCCACAGAGGCAGCATCCATTGCAAGCCCCACTCCTATAAGCGAAACCTCAAATAATCCCATACTTCACTTCCTTAAGTTGATTTAAAGTGGAGCAAAGCTCCTGGCAAGTCTCGCACGTCAAAGATCGCGATGCTTGCTGGCAGATAAAGCGCCTCCCCGAGGCGCACCACTCTCTCAACTAAGTTTATTTTGAAAGCAACGGGATTATAACACGACTTCTCATTTTATCATTTAAATCGAGAGGTGTGTTTCAATGAGTTCTACCTTGCGGCAACGCCGTAAGATCGTGAACTCATTATGCCATGACTCTTCCACTGAAAGTAGAATCGAGAGTCATGATTCAATAAACGCTTCCTTGCGGCTTAGCCGTTTGGATTATAGTGTTTATTATAACACGACTTCTCATTTTATCATTTAAATCGAAAGGCGTGTTTCAATGAGTTCTACCTTGCGGCAACGCCGTAAGATCGTGAACTCATTATACCATGACTCTTCCACTGAAAGTAGAATCGAGAGTCATGATTCAATAAACGCTTCCTTGCGGCTTAGCCATAATAATATAGGAAACATTATAACATGTGCATTCCTCTAAATATACAATCGCAGCACATGATTCAATAAACGCCTCCTTCCGGCGTAGCTGTTTAGATTATAGCGTTTATTATAACATTTTCCAGTGTTAACCGCAAGTTTAAGGCTGACTCAAACTTTTAGCACTTCAGAAGTATTAATTACTGCATATGACCTCGTACTCAGTCTGCAATCACTATACACCATTTAAAATGTCCCGTACTTTTTTTCTGGCAATCTCGATTGCGGACTAGTTTAGCCGAAATACCTCTGTTTGTAGTCCACAGCTGACAACTTCAAAAAAAATGTCCCGTACTTTTTTTCTGCCAATCTCGATTGCGGACTAGTTTAGCCGAAATACCTCTGTTTGTAGTCCGCAGCTGACAGCTTCAAAAAAAATGTTCCGTACTTTTTTTCTGCCAATCTCGATTGCGGACTAGTTTAGCCGAAATACCTCTGTTTGTAGTCCACAACTGACAACTTCAAAAAAAATGTTCCGTACTTTTTTTCTGCCAATCTCGATTGCGGACTAATCTAGCCGAAATACCCCCGTTTGTAGTCCGCAAATGACAGCTTCAAAAAAAATGTCCCGTACTTTTTTTCTGCCGGTCCCGATTGCGGACTTTCGTTAGATTTCTCAAAACTTGCTGCAGCCCGCCAGAATCTTATCATACAGAACCCTATCATATTTCCATAGAAGAATCGCACAAGGTTAAAGATTGTGGTATAATAAACGCAACTCTTTTACAGCTTTGCTGAGAGGAAGCGTTTATTGAAACGTGTCCTCCGATATGATGACTTATGGTTGGACACGTTATAATGGGTTCACGATTTTACGGCGTTGCCGCAAGGTTGAACTCATTGAATCATGGCTTTCGATTGTGTTTTCAAAGGAAGAACCATGGTATAATGAGTTCACGATTTTACGGCGTTGCAGCAGGGTTGAACTCATTGAATCATAGCTTTCGATTGTGTTTTCAAAGGAAGAGCCATGGTTTAATGAGTCCACATTTCTAACAGCATTGCCACGATGCGATATTTAAGGAAGGCCACATTAGAAGACAGCCTTAACATCGTATTTAGTATTATGAATCAAGGAGTAATAAATACAATGAAATCAATAATTTTAGATGGTTATTCTATCAATCCTGGCGATCTCTCGTGGGCACCAATCGAAAAAATTGGAGATTTTTATAACTATGACCGCAGTGAAGACGACCAAATCATCACCCGTATCGGTGATAATGATGGTATTTTTGTCAGTCAATGTCAAATTACCAGAGAAATCATAGAGCATTGCCCCAATTTGAAATTTATCGGTGTAACAGCGACAGGTTACAATCACGTTGATATTCAGGCTGCCAAAGAGCACGGTATTGCAGTCTGCCATGTGCCTGCTTATTCCACAGAAGCAGTGGCCCAACACACCTTTGCCCTGATTTTAGAACTGACCAACCTGGCAGGCAGATATAACGCCGCCATACAAAAAGGAAGATGGTACGAAAGCAAGGACTTCACTTTTGATGAAGGTGCGCTTACCTTGTTAGACGGCAAAACGCTAGGCATCATCGGTTACGGAAACATCGGCAAAAGAGTGGCCCGTATTGCAGAAGCCTTTGGTATGAAAATTAACGTTTACAGCCGCGATAGAGAGGCGGTCATGAACTCTGATTTTATCACCCTGCACTGTCCTCTGACATCAGAAAACGAAGAATTCGTTGACCGAAACTTTATCAGTCAGTTGAAGGACGGCGCGATACTTATAAACACTGCCAGAGGCGCTTTGATTAACGAAGAGGACCTAGCCGCTGCGCTTAAATCAGGCAAATTGGCGGCTGCCGCTCTCGATGTCATCGCCATAGAGCCGCCAGTGAAACCCCATCCTCTGATCGGGCTTCCAAACTGCATCTTAACGCCTCACATCGCCTGGATGCCAAGGGAAACAAGGCAAAGAGTGATCGATATCTGTGCCGATAACCTTCAAAGCTTTCTCGAGGGCGGAAAATTAAACAGAATTGTGTGATGATGCAGAGACGCCATCAAAAAACCCAGCCATACAGTTCATATGTGGCTGGGTTTTAAAACGAGAAAACTCATCTGCAATCAATCAGCACTTTGACAGTTTCGCCCTCTTGATTCTTTATCAATTCAAACACGTTTTCCGCCTGTGACAAAGGTATGATATGCGAAATCAGCTGCTCCAGTTCTTCTTTCATTTCTACAGCGTATTTTGCTGCACCCTCGAATTCCTGCCGCGAGTAATCTCGTGTAGCTACCAAAGTCTGTTCCTTAAAACTCAACTCAGGCAGGTTGGATACATGGGGTTTTTTATGGATTCCCACCATGCAGACAGTCCCCTGCATTCTGGCAAGATTTGTCGCCTCATAAGTTGCAGGTTCCGTGCCGCTGCACTCAAAGACAAAATCCATTCCATCACCCCCAGTCTCATCACTTATATAGTCCGGCAGAAAGACATCCCCGGAATTGACACAATCAAAGCCCATCTTCTTGCAGAGGGCAATCCTTCTATCGTCGATATCGGAAAGAATGATCTTTGACGCCCCGCTGCGACGAAGGGCCAGCGCAGTTAGAATTCCAATAGGGCCAGCACCCATGACCAGCGCGTTGTCTAAGAAAGTAAATTTTGACTGATGGACAGCCCTTACTGCCACAGCAAAAGGCTCAATCAGCGCTGCGATAGGGTCTGGCAGCCTGTCGTCTACCTTTACCAGCTGATTCTCGTCAACGACCGCATACTCTGCCATGCCTCCGTCAAAGTCGATTCCGATGAGACGCAGAGTCTGACAGATATAAGGCCTGCCGCTGCGGCAGGAAATACAGTGCCCGCAGGAAATCAGAGGGAAAGGTACGACTCGATCGCCCTTGCAGAATCCTCTTTTACTGCCATTGATTTCTTCAATGATGCCGACAAATTCATGTCCCGGAATCAACGGTGCCTCAGTTCTCGGATGTGTTCCCGCATAGATGCCCATATCACTGCCGCAGATTCCGCAATATTTTACTTTTATCCTAGCAAAACCGGACTCTAGTTCTGGCAGCTTCCATTCTTTCAGTTCCATATTGCCCGGTGCTGTATATACCAGTGCTTTCATGATCTCAATTCCTTTCTGTCACTTATCTGACCAGATATCCGCCGTCTACAGGAATAACCGCGCCGTTGACATAGTCAGACGCTTCTGATGCCAGGAAAACACAGATGCCTTTCAGGTCTTCAGCCGTTCCCCAACGTCCCTGAGGAATTCTGTTTTTAATTACTTCGAATCTGGGATTATGTCTATCGGTTAAAGCTGTATTCATATCCGTATCCATATAACCTGGCGCGATACAGTTGATGTTGATTCCCTTTGCCGCCAGGTCGTTGCACATCGTCTTGCTGAATTGCGTCAGCCCTCCTTTGCTGGCCGCATATGCCGGCACAGTCTGTCCCCCGAAAAACGCCAGCATAGAAGAGATATTGATGATCTTTCCTTTCCCCTGCTCTATCATCAATTTCGCAGCCAGCTGACAGAGAAGGAAGGGCGCTGTCAGATTAACGGCCAGCACAGTATCCCAGTCCTCTTTTGTGAAAACTTCGCTGGAGTTCCGCTTCTGCACCCCGGCGGCGTTGACCAAAATATCCAATCGGCAGCCCAACATTTTTACTGCTTCGTGAAAGGCGCCTTCCAGATGGTCACTCCGGCGCAAGTCCATGATCAATCCGTGGCAGCAATAACCTCTTTTGCGAAACTCTTCGCAGACGATATCCACCTTCTCACTAGTTCCACAGATGACCACCTCTGCACCTGCTTCCATCAGACCTTCTGCCATTCCTCTGCCCAGACCTCTCGTGCCTCCTGTAACCAGAGCTTTTTTGCCTGTCAGATCAAAACACCTCATTTTTCCACCTCAAACAATGATGTTAATTCTTTGTTCACCAGATTGACGGGCATCTTTCCCTGCAGCACTCTGACCACGTCTTCTGCGGCAGTTGACTGCAGTTTTTTCTGCGATTCCGTCGAATACCACGCTGTATGCGGTGTGACAATTACATTATCCATGTGCAGCAGAGGGCAGTCCTCTTGCGGCGGTTCATTCTCGAGAACATCCAGAGCTGCAAAGGCAATTTCTCCATTGGCAAGGGTCCAAATCAAGTCCTCCTCTTTGATGAGGGCGCCTCTGGCCACGTTGATCAAAGCGGCGCTAGGTTTCATCCTCTTAAAAACCTCTCGATGAAACATATGATGTGTCTCCTCTGTCAGCGGCGCATGCACAGAGAGATAGTCGGCGCCTGCCAAAATTTCATCAAAAGATTTCGGAACCACACCATATTTGACCATATCTTCTTCAGAAACAAACTTATCATAGACCCATATCTGGCTGCAGAAAGGTTTGATTTTATCGATATAGGCTCTGGCAATTCTGCCAAAACTGACCACGCCGACGACACTTTCTCTCAAACTGGGAATCTTCATTCCCATTCGGTACCACTGTCCCCCCTTGACTCTGCTGTTAAATTCCTGCGTTCTCCTCACCACATCTAACAGCAATGCTGCAGCATGGGTAGACACTTCATCAGCACAGTAATCATTGACATTAGTAACGCAGATACCCTTTTTCGTAGCTTCAGCAATATCAATTCCATCTATGCCTGTGGCATATTTTGCAATCACCTTGCAGTGGTCTAAAGCATCAATGACCTTCTTAGTGGCCTTTGCATATTGGATGATCAAGGCGTCACAGTCCTTTGCAACTTTGATGACCTCTTCCTCATCGCGGTATTGGTAGTCCTGCACCTCTACATCTTTCAGCTCCGCCAATATTCTCAGTTCATTGTCGATGTTCTCATACTCTCTGTCTGTAATTACTACTTTATATTTCGCCATGATACGTTTCCTCCCTCTCTATCAAGCAATTTGCTGAAATATATTGCAAAGAACGTACCAACTTAAGGTCCCCAATGGGATGGCACCAAAAGGGGCATTTTTCAGATGCTGCCCTTTCTGCACAGTGTCATGTCATCTTCATTTTCTGATGTTATTTTGCATCGCATGTTTTTCTGCATAGAAGAGTGGTGCCAACTGTCACAGACGCAGCGAATAGGCAGAGAAAAACCCGCTGAGTTTTCAGCGGGTTCTAACACATCCTTGTGAGACTGGTTTTTTACGACATTACAAAGCCTGCGATAACATATGCGACAAATGAGATTACCGTCACAATTCCTATATATGGCAGCTGTGCAACAGCATAATCGACGTTATTGATTCTGCAAGCTGAGGCAGACAGCAGGGTCACATCTGAATAGAAGCAAGCCTGTGCACCAAAGCAGGCAGCTGAAATAATCGCACCCAGCGTAAGAGGAATGCTCGCGCCGCTTGAAACCGCCAGCGGCAGAATGATTGGCGTACACACTGCAGGAACGCTCCAGATATTGCCTGTCGCAAAGCATACCAGGCCGATCAGTACAAATGCGATTGCCGGAAGCCATGCAGCACTCATATATGGACCTGCAACTTCGATCAAGTAGTCAGGTAAACCGATCAGTCCAATTGATTCCCTGTAGAACAATGAAACAACCAGTACGACTGCGATGAACAGCATATCTTCAAGGCCCTTATAACAGGCGTCGCAGAATTTGCCAAGGCTCATGATCCTGGTTGGAATGAACAGTACAAAGCAGGCAAAAATACCGCAACTCACACCGTAAAGAATATCGTCCAGCCATAATGTTACGATGATGACCACTGCCATGGGCACGATGAAGGTCCAAAGATGTGGTTTTACTTCCTTCTCTTCCTTTGCACTGTCATCAGAAATCGCTCCCATTACTTCGCCCAGTTCGTCACCCTGGTTCTGCATGTTACTCGATGCCGGCCAAAGCTGTCCAGTTTCTGCAACTCTCTGATAAGCTTTCTTGATGCCGCCCATTTTAGGGACGATTCCCACAATTACAAGGAGTACGAAGATGACGCAGAGGAACGGATAAAAGAAATACGGCATGATGTGGTAATAAATACTCATCGCACTGTCCCCCACTACCGCAGCTTCCTTCTGCTGTTCAAAGACCCCTGAGAAGAATACGACCCATGCCGAAATCGGTATGATCAGACAAACAGGAGCTGATGTCGTATTGATGATGTAGCAGAGCATTTCTCTCGGTGTTTTGTGTTCATCAGAGAGGGTAAGTACGCAATTTGCTGTAACCAGAATGCTGAGGTAGTCGTCGATAAAGATGATAATTCCACATAACCAAGTCAAGAATAATACTTGTTTTTCCGATTTGATATACTTCCTAGCTAAATCGCCTACTGCTACCGCTCCCTTTGACTGCCTGAGCAGCTGTACAAAGCATCCGAACAGCAGACAGATGATTACAATATAGTTATTGTCCGCGTCACATGCGGCTTCCTGCAAGGCATCCATCATCGGCATGAAAAACCCTGCTTTGTAGTAAAGTATGTATCCCAACATACCAGATAGCATGATGCTCAGGATACACTTCTTAGTGATTAGCGCAAATGCTAAGAAACTCAGCGCTGGAATTAAGGTGATGATTCCTAAATTAGTCCCGTCCATAGCCTTTCCTTTCTCTTAAACTAGCAATAAATTTTTATACTCTACCCAAAATTTCCACCTTTAAATTTATTTCATTTTTAAAATAAATCTCTATTTCGCTTATGCGCGCTTCCGTCGGCTGTTCAAACTCCTCTTGTACCCCGCCCATGTTCCGCTTCTTGCTGATGCCAAGGTTATGGTACGGAAGCAGATTTACCAGCTTGATGCCGATTCTCCTGTAGAGCTCCCCTGTGCGCGTTATGATATCTTCTGTGTCATTTACGCCTCTGATGAGGGGCATCCTCATGATCAGCTTCTCCCTCGTTCGTATATCTGCTGCTAACATTTTCAGATTGTCAATGATCAGCTGATTACTGACTCCCGTGTACGCTCTATGTACCTCGTCATCGATGGACTTCATGTCGTAAAGGATATTTGTGACATTTTCCTTGAGCGCTATTTCCATCAAAGCCTGTGAATCGCCAAAGCCAGATGTATCGAGACACACGTTGATGCCCCGCAGTCCCGCTTCATCGATTAACTCGCTTACAAATTCTCTGTGCATGAGGATTTCTCCCCCGCTGATTGTAATGCCGCCCCCTGTGTTATCGTAGAAGCCTTTGTCCTGTTCCGCCACGCGCAGTATCTCTTCTATGGTCATTGCTTTTCCTACTGGCCTTAAGGCCTGCGCATAACACTCATCTGCACATACAAGACACATGTCACATTTGGCGCTGTCAATGACTACGCCCTTTTCTGGGGTTATTGTCACCGCTTCCTGCGGACATATTTTGGCACAGTATCCGCATCCGATACAATTGTTTGGTGATCTGATCAGCTGCTGCTGCGGGTCGATCAGTTCAGGATTATGACACCATTTGCAGCTGAGGGGACAGCCTTTTAAAAATATGGTCGTCCTGATTCCAGGTCCGTCTTCGACAGAAAATTTTTGCAGATTTCCCACGAGAAGACTTTCAGGCACATGACTCATTGAAACATCCTCCCGTCGTATTAGTTTTCTGACAAATGCGGGGTCCTATAAATAATCGCATCCTGCGCACTTTTATCGAGTTCTGTAAAATATGCCATATAACCTGCTACGCGAACCATAAGGCCCTTGTAATTTTCAGGTTTTTCCTGTGCCTTTTTGAGAGTTTCATTATCGACGACGTTAATTTGGATGTGCTGGCCGCCGTCCTCAAAGTAAGTCTTAATCACGCCTTCGATAATTTCCAAGCCCTTTTCACCCTGGACACCCTTAGGGTCAAAACGCAGGTTGTACAGCGCGCCTTCATGTAATGTCTCGTCCACCATGCTGGCAACCGATTTCACAGTGGCTGTGGGACCATGCATGTCTCTGCCCATCATCGGGGAAGATGCGTCGCAAAGAGGTTCTCCTGCCAATCTCCCGTCTGGAAGTGCTCCCGTTACCTGGCCGTGTGGAATATTCATCGTCTGTGAGTCGATGCCGAAAGCGTACCATCCGCCTCTTGCATCGTTCCACTCTTGAACGTGATCTGCGATGTAATCCATCATTTCTTTGTATATGCCATCTACGTGTTCCTGGTTGTTGCCGTATTTCTCAGGCTTATTGAGCAGAAGCTGCCGAAGTCTTTCCTGTCCTTCGAAATTGTTATCACAAGCTTTGATCAGTTCATCCATCGTCAGATCCTGATCTTCAAATACGCACTTTTCTACTGCTGCGATGGAATCTGCCAGGTTGGCAGGTCCTGTCACATATAAGCCGGCAGTTGAGAACTTTGCCCCGCCGTGCTGCACAGATTTGCCGCTTTCAACGCATCCCTTAGTGACCATGGATGCAAAAATCACAGGATATCTGTTCATATGGATGCTCTGCATCAGATTATAGCCGGTCCGAATCATGTCGTAGTGATGGAGAATCTGTTTCTTC
Source organism: Eubacteriaceae bacterium (assembly GCA_902362805.1). Lineage (GTDB taxonomy): Bacteria > Bacillota > Clostridia > Peptostreptococcales > Anaerovoracaceae > Senimuribacter. The sequence continues at coordinate 278,591 of CABIXY010000004.1, forward strand.
AGTGCATCCTTAAATTCTTCGATATTCTTAAATTCCCTCGGGTCTCCGGTTTCAAGTCCCACTAGCTTGCCAGTAGCAGGGTCAACGCCGTTATGGAGAACGAACTCGAGCATCTTGCCCATGTTAACGTATCCGGCATCTGGTGAACCATCTGCACTGCCGCCGCCAGGAGCCGGCTGGATACAGCCTACGATAGTCCAGTCCCTCGCTTCTTCCAACGTGCTTCCTCTGCCTTTGCCCAGTGATATTTTGATGGCGATATCATCGTTAAAGAATCCCGGATTCGCCTGTCCTTCCTGAATCATCCTGCAGCCCAGCTTGATCAGGTCTTCAGGGGTCTTTTCCCAGACTCGCAGTGCCATGACAGGCTGTTTGACCTGCAGCTCATCTGCTGCTTCCAGGCAAAGATAAGATAAGTCATTGGTGGCATCTCTGCCATCTGGCGTCTGTCCGCCTACGACTAAAATCTGCCACATAGGATAGCCTGCAAAGGCAGTAGCGTACCAGCTGTCTCTCACTTCATATACTTCGCATGTTTTGAGATAAAGGCATTCTAACATTTCCAGGGCTTCTTCTCTTGTGATATTTTTTTCTTTTATCACGTCCTTCTCATAGAACGACCACATGTACTGGTCAAATCTGCCGAATCCGCATGCAGTGGTGCAGACTTCAATGTGAAAATACACATGTACAAACCACACTGCCTGCAGCGCCTGCTGGAAGGTCTGCGGTGGGTTCTCAGGAACGGCTCTGCAGTTTTCCGCAATGGTCAGAAGTTCTTTACGCCTCTTCTCATCCGTGCATTCAGCGGCCTTTCTTTCGGCTTCTTCTGCCATTCTATGGGCGTAAGTAATCAATCCCTGACACTGAATGATGCACGCCTTCCAAAAATCAACCTTCGCTTGTTCCTCCATCGACTGCGGCAATATGCTGTCGATGTTGCGCTGGCACTCTTTCATGTATCCTTTGAGACCGATGTTGAGAATCTTTTCGTGGTCACACGTCGTTTCGCCTGAAACTCCATTTTCAAGACCTACACATATAATATCGTCTTTCTCCAGCTCTTGAATTTTGGCTGGCATCGCTGTCTCCGACAGATCCTCCATGGACTTGCCTTCCCAGTATTTCAATGTTTCAAGAATGGTCTTCTTATCTTCTGGTGAAATGTAATATGGGTCCTTGCTCCTTGCTCCGAATTCGTCAATTTCACTGATATACCAGGAACTTGACTGAAATTCCGGATGCAGATTGGCACCTCTGTACGCATTGGTCGCTGTGCCTACAATCAGTTCGTCATCCATGATCAGCGTTGTCATGTTCTCCATGATGTAGTTTACGACCTTGGCTCTGAAAATGGGAACTGCTTCACCGGCGAACTTCTGATATGCACGGGTCGCCAGCACCAGTCTCTCTGCCGTAATTTGCGGGATGGTATCAAAATACTTTTCTTTCATCCGTTTCACTCTCGCTGTTAACATTGTCATCCTCCCTCCGTTTTTTCATCTTCTATCATGATATATAAATTCAGCGTGGCAGACAAGAATTGCCTTGCTAATTTTTACAATTGCGTTGTTGATTGGAAATACAAGACAATTCTTCAGAGAAATTCAGAAATATCTCAATATTTTTAAATGCAATCATGGGGAAATCCACATGATTGCATGCTTACAGTTCCCTCCCCATGGCTTTCAGGAGATCAAAAGGAACCGCTCATTCTCGTTAATTACTTTGCTGTAAACGCTGATTACTTTGCTAAAAAAAACAAAAAAAAGCTTTTCTCCGATTTCTGATCTAGTATATAATGTATCCATAGAACGTCTAAGGAGGTATTCGGCATGCTATTTGAAAAAACAACCTATCTTGATGACTTTCCAATCAACATCAGAATTGCCAGGGTTACAGAATATCCCATTCATTACCATCAGGATGTTGAGTTTGTCTATGTGCTCAAGGGAGAAATTCGCGCAAAAGACGTATGTTCCCATTATCTTTTGAAAGAAGGCGATATTTTTACCAATAACGGTCATGAAGTCCATGGCCTGACTGCCACCGAGAAAGAGAACGTCGTAGCCATCATACAAGTCAGCAATCGTTTTTTCACGCAGTATTTTCCAACTCTGAACAAGGCATGTTTCATGACCTATGTCAATAATGACAAGCATCCAAAACTGGATACGCTCCGCAAAAAGCTCCTCCACATTCTGCTGGATTTTTCAAGAAGAAGTTTCAATTATAAAAATACCTGTATCTACCAGATGATCGAAGTCATCAAATACCTCAATCAGTATTTTAATCTCTTTGCCTTTGAAGATGATGTCGTCATACACTTCAAGAATGACAATCCCGTAATTGTCGAACGAATCAGCCGCATTATCAATTACGTGTACGAAAACCATGCCAACAGGATCACTCTGAATGATCTCGCCAAAATGGAGCATCTGAGCACATTCTATCTCTCTCATCTCATACGGGATTACATGGGGATCAGTTTTCAGGAGTTTCTCTGTTTTGCGAGGATAGAAATGTCGGAGATTCTGCTCTTGCAGAATGACCGTAAGATCAGTGCTGTTGCTAAAGATGTGGGATTTTCTACTACATCCTACTACGAAAAGTATTTCATCAAATGGTTCGGACATTCTCCAGAAGAGCACCGTCGGTTGTTTTTGTCGCATATTCTCAGTCCATCGAGACCGGCGAGATTCAACCCATTATCTGAAAATCAAGCTGTCAGTCTGATCAAACGGTGCCTTTCAGCTGTAACGGACCAGGAGAATAGTTCCTCAATCATCAATCACCTTCATCTCCATGTCGACGTGGTTCCAGATGTCGATCCAATTGCAGAGATACACCGTTCTTTGGAAGTGGTCATCACACATGAAGATTACAATGTGCTGGGCGAAAGATTGTTCAATATGCTCTATGAACTCAATGCCTCCAAAGTCGTACTCGCTGTCCATCCGGGTGACAGCGAAACCACATCGGCTCTGATCTGCAACAGACTGACATTTTTGGGATATGAAGTTTCAATTCTTTCAGAAAATGAACGCTGCAGTAATATTTCATCGGGACATGATTCTATCGCCGCCGTCGTCCAGATATTCCAGACATTTTTTGCATCAAAAGAAAACAGTCTCCATTGCAGACTGCGCGATCAAGGCAATCCTCTGAAAGTTCTGAAAGGCTGTTCAGGCTGTCTGACTTCATGTTTAGTACCGAAACCGGCTTTCTATGCATACCGCCTGCTTCAGAATATGAAGGGTGCTTTGCTCTACTGAGGAAAATATTATTACGTGATAAAGAATGATTCTGAAATTGAGGATGCTTATGTCATCGTAGTCTTAAATTACAACGACGACATACAGCATCTAACTGCGCGCAGTGCCGGCGTATACGAGACCAACGACGTGATTAACGCTTTTATGGATGAACTCAATGTCGATTTCAGCATTCCCGTCAGTCCTGGCCAATATGTCATCGCCAAATATGCAGTGTCAAATGCCAATTCAATCTTCACACATATGGCGCATCTGGGTTTTCCTGAGAGTTTCCCCCTTCCGGATGAATGGATTCATCTGCTCAGCACAGAACCGCAGACACAGGTCAGTATTGAAAACATTGAAGAGAAACTCAATATCAATGCAGCCATCGCTGGCGCCGGCATCAATATTATCGTAATCAACAAAGTTCCTCTGCTTTAATAGGAAAAGGCACTAAAAAAGAGCATGTCTTTGGTATGCTCTTTCGTTACTGCTTATTTGAACAACATGTCCCGGTTTATTTCAGCCAAGCTGTAGGCACCGCACATGGCCATGGTATCAGCCAGTTCGGCCGCTATTTTATCTACGTAAGCCCTGACCCCTTCAGCGCCATCTTTGTAAACTGCATTGACAAAAGGTCTGGCAATCAATACTGCATCAGCGCCTAATGCCAGGGCTTTGAATACATCTACGCCGCTACGGATTCCGCCATCTACGAGTATCTTCATAGAACCATCTACTGCCTGCACAATTTCCTCCAGCACTTCTGCTGTAGCCGGGCACTGATCGAGAACGCGTCCGCCGTGATTAGAAACTACGATTGCCGCCGCTCCAGCTTCTTTTGCTTTCAAGGCCGCTTTTGGCGTCATGATGCCTTTTACAATAAAAGGCATTTGCGCGCCTGCAATGATTTCTTTCAATTCTGCCACGGATTTGCTTCCTGCCGGAGGCTGGAAGTTCTTTAAAAATGGAAGGCCGGCAGCGTCGATGTCCATGGCGACAGCAAAGGCATCCGCCTCTTTCACGATGTCCATCTTTTCGTCGATCATAGCTTTATTCCACGGTTTGATTGTCGGCACGCCTAAGCCGTCTACTGCTTTGATGGCGATACCGGCAGCTTTCATGACCTCGGGATCCATGCCGTCCCCCGTAAACGCTGCAATGCCTTTTTCCTTACAGGCTGGGACTAAAATATTATTATATTCGAGGTCGTTATACTTGTCCCCATAATGCATATTTACTGCACCTACAGGACCGGCAAATACCGGTACAGCAAAGCTTTTGCCAAAGAGTTCCAATGCAGTGGAAACCTCCCGTTTTTCTGTCAGCGTATCCATATTGACACGGATTTCTTTCCACTTGTCATAATTTCTAATCGCTGTATCACCGATACCTTTTGCCCCTGGACCTGGAATCTGATTTCTACAACCTTTTCCATTGCACTCTGGACATACTTTACAAAACCCTTCCATACTAACTACTACCTTCCTTTCTTTATCTATGCGGGAAATATCGTCGGAGACGATATCAGCTTTTATACTAACAAGAACGCTGCGTAACAACAGATAATGCCAACAGAGCAAAGACCTTGTGTCGTCCGGTTCTTAAATCTTAACATGATCCAGAAAAGCGGTGTTGCGATGCAGCCGAACAGCAACAGTGACATGGTCTTATCGTCCGGATAAGCGTAGACGCCGCTGCCAAGGGATAATACGTCAGCGATTGCCAAAATAATGAAGTTAAACAAATTGCTGCCGATGATATTACCGACTGCGATATTATAGTTTCTCATTTTAAACAACGTGATTGTCGAAGATAACTCCGGCAGTGATGTAGCAACGCCTAAGAAAAGTGCGCCTGCAAGTCCCTGACCGAGATTCAGCTTGACAGAAATCTGATCTGTCAAATAAGTAATGATGATACTGAAGGCGATGATTCCCACACTGGCCAGAAAAAAGCGAAAGCCGATCTGTTTGATGGAAAGCTTGGTAGACATGCTGGCATGATAGTCCAGAGCATCTTCGTCTGTATCTACATCGTTAGCAACTGCCAGATATTTTGCTCCCAAAACATAAACCAATAAAATCAGCACCGATGTGATACTCAGATTCAAAATCCTCACATTGACGACATTCATAAAGTTCAGCCCGATAAAAATGTAAATCAGAAACACTAAAAAGGCTACATTTCTATAGCTCTTGGAAACTCTTCCCTTAGAAAACCCTTTAAAATAAATAAGGATAATCACAGAAATTGCTAATAAATTAAAAAGATCACTGCCCAGGATATTGCCCATACATAAGCCTGGCCGATCTAAGAGCACCGTTGCTGAAATGCTTGTAAACAATTCCGGCAAAGACGTGACAGCGGAAAGCATGATGCCTCCCAGAAACGCACCAGAAAGTTTTGTGTTCTTGTCAAGCAAGTCAATATAATTAGATGCTTTTATTGATAAAATAACCACAATTGCGGCTGCCGCCAGATATTCTAAATAAATCAATGATATACTCCTTAATCACTCGAAAATACTAAATAATAATTTATCATAGATACCAAAGAATGTCAATTCGCTGAGAGGATTCAAATTGTCCTTTCTTCGGACTTCTAATAGAAACTTTATGGTCTTTCTGGAAAAAATATGATATACTTTTTTTATTCCATGTTAATAAAAAGGACATCAAATTATGCTTATAGTCTTCGGAAAAGTATTTGCAATTTTTATCATGATCTTCATCGGATTTATTGCAAACAAAATTAAAATTCTGCCCAATGAGGCGATTCCTCATATCACCAAACTCATGCTCTGCATCACGGCACCATGCATGGCTATTTCATCTATTTACTCTAAAACGCTTTCTGCGGACGTTATCACCGCCACGGTTCAAACCATGGCAGGTGCTGTCATCTTTTTCACTGCAAGCACCCTCTTCTCCGCTCTGATCGTAAAGATATTTAAATTTAAGCCGTCAGAAGACCGTGGCATGTACATCGTTGCAATTACCACCGTCAACAGCGGATTCATGGGTTTTCCTGTCACAAAGGCCATCTTTGGCGGTGACATCTTTTATCTGATGGTCATGCACAATATCTTGCTCAATCTGTACATGTACGGAGCGGTTCCTCCGCTTCTCAATATCGGCGCAGAGGCGAAGATTGACCCCAAGCGGATTCTCAAATCCATGTGCAATATCTGCGTCTTTGCAGTCATCGCCGGCATCATCATGTTATTAGCCGGCATCAAACCGCCTGCCGTGCTGGACGACGTGATTCAGTCTCTCAGCGACGCCACCATCCCTCTGTCCATGCTGCTGGTCGGCATGCAGCTTGGTTCCAGTAACGTCAAAAACATACTGAAAAACAAATACATCCTGCTGACGAACATGACTGCAATGCTGGTCATTCCGGCTATTACATTCCTTATCGTCAATCAGATGGATTTCTTATACACCGATGTGAAAGTCGTCATGATCTTTGCATCTGCATTTCCAACGGCAGTAGCTCCTGTAGCCATTGCCGAGCAGGAAGGAAAGAACAGCCATACTCTGGCCGAAATCGTTTCCCTGACTACTTTTACATCACTTGTCACCATCCCAGTCATCGCTGTGTTCCTCATGTCCTATTATTACTAAATACGAGCGGCTGCTCCAGCAGATTATCAGTCTACCAGGGCAGCCGTTTTTTCTTCCCCTATTTTGATGATTCTCTCGTCTCGATACACCTCACAAGATGCACAGCAGCTGGGACACCCTCCGAACTTTACTGGAGGTTTTCCAAATGCCCATTTCCTTCGCCTGCTCTATGAGCCGCTCCCTAAAATCAGGATGCGCGATGGAAATCAACAGTTCCGCTCTTTCGTATGTATTTCTACCCTTTAAGTTGACTGCTCCATACTCTGTTACGATATAATGGACTGCACTCCGCGGTGTGGATACATGCTGCCCTTGGGCAGTACCGGCAGAAACCAGCAGTTTCCTTCTTTGTTCTGTTTTCTCTCTGTACCAGTTAAGTGGGTGCTGCAATAGTGAAAATGTTCAGCCCGCGGGTCTGCTTTCAAAATTTCCGGCGGCTCACCGTAACTCCACATCGTCGTACATACGGTTACATCTGTCAGTTCTTCGCTTCTCTTAGCCAAGCCCTTTCTATATCAACTACCACGCCGCCGAAGAACCCGAGGTGAATTTGATCCCCCGATTTTACCAACTTCGCTGCATCGTCTGCTGACACCAGTTTTGCCCTGTAGTTTTCCTGTATCTGCTACAGGGGTGCGTTTTTTAATAATCGCTCCCATTTTCATTTCCTTTCTTTTTCTCTTCACGGTCAGACCATTTCGATGATGGCGGCTGTTCCCATTCCGCCGCCTGCACAAAGTGCCGCCAGTCCGTATTTTTGATTTCTCTTTTTCAGTTCGTGCATCAAAGTCACTACCAGTCTTACACCCGTAGCCCCCACAGGATGGTCCAGAGAAATACCACTGCCATTTACATTGAGTTTTTCCTCTGGGATTCCCAAAGTCTTCTGGCAGGCGATACACTGCGCGGCAAAAGCCTCATTTATTTCAAATAAGTCAATGTCGTCGATGGTAAATCCCGCCTTTGCAAGGGCTTTCTGTGATGCGCTGATCGGTCCGATTCCCATAAGTTCCGGTGCGACTCCGGTGGTTGCAACAGATTTCATTCTTGCAAGAATCGGAACCCCTGCCTCTTTCGCCATTTCTTCCTCCATCAGAAGAATGCCAGCTGCCGCATCATTCATGCCAGAAGCATTTCCGGCAGTCACCCTGCCGCCTTCTTTAAAAGTCGCCTTTAATTTCGACAATGATTCCAGACTGACATCTCTGCGGGGATATTCATCTGTGTCGTACATGTTGTCTCCTTTCCGTCCCTTCACGGTTACGGAAACAATTTCCTCTTTAAACCTGCCGCTGTCAACAGCGTGCACAGCCTTCTGCTGCGACCGCAAGGCAAAGGCATCCATCTCTTCCCGGGTTACGTGGTATTCGTCCGCCACGTTCTCCGCGGTGATACCCATGGCGGGACCTACCCCTAAATTAGTCAGAGCGTCCCACATAGAATCCCTCAATTCCATATGTCCGTACTTCTGTCCATACCTGGCATTGAAAACCATATGAGGAGCTGTGCTCATGCTGTCAGCTCCGCCAGCCATAATGCAATCTGCTTCGCCTGCTTTGATCTGATAAAAGCCGAACTGAATGGCAGACATGGATGATGTACAATTTCTATGGATGGTAATTCCAGTACCGTGTCGGGAAGTCCTGCCTTGATTGCCGCGACTCTTGCCAGATTGTTCTTCTGATAAGTTCTCTGATAATTACACCCCCATATAACATCATTTACTATTTCCGGGTGAATCCCTGATCGTTTTATCAGGTCCTGCATGACAGGAATAGACAAGTCCAACGAAGTGAGACTTTTAAATTGTCCGCCAATGGTGCCAATCGGTGTCCGGCAACCTGCTGTAATGACTACGTTTCTCATAAATGCAATCTCCTTATATTATTTTGATGTAATATGTTTTAGCAACAAGTATGCCAAATTTCCGCAACGAAAAAAGGGAAGGAAATCGTTGAAAATACAAGGATTCCTTCCGTCTCACAGATAAACGTCCTGGTCAGAGGCGTAAATTTTATGCACAAGTGCATATTTCCAGGGAAAATTATACATTTGTGCATTTACGCTTAGCCTTACACAAAGTGCTCTGCATCTGTCAAATGCCGTATTTGTTCAGTTTTCTTGAAATTGTCGATTGATTTACGTCCAGGGCTTCTGCCATCCTCTCTGTGGTCTTCCATTTTTCCCTGGCTTTGATCAGAAAGTCTTTTTCGAAGGTTTCCACGGCTTCTTTCAAAGTCTGTTCTCCATATGAAAGTGCCTTTTGCTTTTTCCTCCACGGCAGCGTATCCTCATATAAGTAATCGTCTTCGCTGACAACGACCAGATTTTCAATGATATTCTTCAGTTCACGTATATTTCCCGGCCATTCGTAACGCTCCAGTTCTTTAATCAAGCTGTAGGTCAGCTTTTTCTTCTGACCGTAGAGCGTGTTGAACTGGTTTACGAATTTCGTTGCCAGCGGTACGACTTCGTCAATTCGTTCTCTGAGAGGAGGCACCTTCAGAGAAACGACATTGAGTCTATAATAGAGATCGTCACGAAAACGACCTTCGCGGACTTCTCTTTCCAGATCCCGGTTGGTGGCCGCTATCATTCTCACGTCGATGGGAATTTCTTCCCGCTGACCGATTCTCATGATTTTTCTTGATTCCAATACCCGCAGAAGTTTCACCTGCAGGGAAAGTTCCAGCTCTCCGATTTCATCTAAGAAAATGACGCCGCTGTCCGCCTCTTCAAAGAGGCCTTTCTTTCCCCCTCTGATGGCGCCGGTAAAAGCGCCTTCCACATAACCGAACAACTCTGATTCCAGCAGATTGGCGGGAATCGCACCATAATTAATGACCACCATCAGTTTATCACAGCGGCGCTTGTCCTCTTTGTGTATATACCTGGCAACCAGTTCTTTACCGGTACCGGACTCTCCTGTTATCAAAACCGTAGTGTTATAGGTGCTCACTCGCTTTGCCACTTCATAGATATCCCGCATGCGATTGTTGATTACAACCGTATCATTGTCGATGTCGATCAGCTCTTTGTGAATGCCCATGCTCTTGAGATAGAGCTTTTCCATGGCCTGCGCTTCTCCCAGTTTCAGTTTGAGATGATTGATTTCGGATATATCCCGTGTGTTAACAACCACCTTTTTCACTTCGTTCTTCTCACCGAAAATAGGCGTGCCTGTAACGCTGATATGATTTCCGTTCTGGGTATCGTGTTCCATAGACATGGCGCAGCCGTTTTCAATGACGTCTAAGGCAATTGACCGCTTCATCCAAACCGGATTAATCAGTTCTCTCATATTGTGTCCTACGATTTCATCACGTCAGATTCCAGTATTGCGCGTATAGGATAAATTTGCCATCAGGCAGTTGCCATTGCCGTCAGTGACCATGATTCCATCAAAGGATGCTTCTAGTATTTCCTCCAGTTCGCTCAGCAGATACGCCATGTCTTTGATTCTGCTCATTCAATCCGTCCCCTTTCTAAAAACTATGACACAATAAAAAGCAATTTTTATGCCAAATCCTTTGAAAGGGTGTCTAGCATCTGACTTCAAGGCTTTTCACTTGTGTGCCTGTGCGCCAGTCTGCCTTTGACTATGCATTTCTGCATAGTTCCCCTACTTAAACGAGATTTCTATTTCTGAATCCCCGCAAGATTTTTCGCCAGTTTCTTCTTTCCTTGTATGTTACCCTGCCTTGCAATCATGATGCGCTGTGCCTGCGGTGAGCCTGCACCGTGCATGGACTCCGTTCGGTAACCCACTGCCGCAGATCCCAGACAGATGTTTTCTAAGAATCGCAGCACTCTCATGCGATCTTCTGTAGAGCAGGTTCCGTTGCCCGCGAAGAACTTGTGGCAGATTTGACCGATGGTTTCTCCCTCTCTGCCCACAGGCGTATCTGACTGAAAGTCTTTCTCCGAAGGCATGGTCACCATAAGGCCCCCTGCGATATCCTCCGCCAGCCTGACGATTTCATAGGGGAATCTGGTCACGTTCTGCTTACAGACATTGGCCAACAGCAGATCGATGATGTAACCGCCCGATGCCGTCTGACAGCCTTCGCAGGAACATGCGATGCCGCAGCTATATAACGTTTCGTTGAGATGGGTCATTTCAATCAACTTTTCTTTTACCGCAGAAGCTTTTTCCACGCCGTTATACTCCGCTGCCAGGGCAGCCGCACCGATGACCACGTCGCCCACTCCTACTTTACATCCGCCGTAGGACTGCCTGTGAAAGCCGGCAAATCGTTCTACCAGCATGCCGGCAAAATCGTATTCTCCTGCCATAAACACGTATTCATTGGGTACAAAGACATCGTCAAAGACCACCAAAGCTTCCTGTCCGCCATACTGCTTATTTCCGAGGTCGATGTCGGCCTTTTCCTCCAGCTTTCTCGTATCGCAGGACTGTCTGCCGTAAATCATATAGATGCCGTCTGCATCGCTTGGGCAGGCAAAGGATACAGCATAATCTTTGTCGTCGGGTCCCATGGCGATGGTCGGCATAACGATGTGCCAGTGAGAATTGACAGAACCAGTTTGGTGACACTTGGCGCCTCTGACGACAATGCCGTCTTCTCTCACTTCCTTAATTCTAACAAAGAGATCGGCATCCGCCTGTTGATGGGGCGCTTTACTCCTGTCTCCTTTCGGATCGGTCATCGCTCCATCCACGATCAGGTCGTGATCCTGCACAAAGGTCAAAAACTGCTTGAAGTTCTGATGATAATGGGTGCCGTATTTTTCATCAATCTCATAAGTCGTAGAATAGACCGCATTAAAGGCATCCATTCCCACACACCGTTGAAAGCAGGAGCCTGTCTTCTGCCCCAGCAATCGCTGCATCTTGACCTTTTTTTTCAGATCCTCTGCACTCTGGTGGATATGGGCAAAGCGATTAATTTTTTTCCCCGTCAGATGCGAAACCGCCGTCATCAGATCCTCGTATTCCGGATTGTATGCTAAATCATAGGTTACAGCCACACAATTGATCGAAGGCCGAATCATGGGATGGTCAACCCAGTTTTCTACCTTCTCTCCAAACATATAGACTCTCGTATTCAATTTTCTCAGGCTCTCTATGTACTGAGCCCCTGTCTTCATCGTCATAATTTTCCTCCCTCACGGTTCTCGCCACAATTTGTGATACAAATTGATGGGAGACCTTATTTTGTCGTATTTATCTGAAATAAATCTGACCGGCAGCTTTTCTATATTCATAAAAGTCTTTTTCAATCTGCTCTCTGAAAGCAGGATGGGCGATTTCAATCAGCGCTTTGCTTCTCTGCGTAATGGACTTTCCGAACAAATCAGCGATGCCGTATTCGGTAACCACGTAGTGAACGTCCTGTCTCGTAGTCGTGACCGGTGTGCCAGGCTTTAGGACGCCCACGATTCTCGACAGGGTGCCGCCTTTTGCCGTAGACGGCAGTGCGATAATCGGTCTGCCGTGTTTCGACTGTTCTGCCCCTCTGAGGAAGTCCAGTTGTCCGCCTACACCGGAGAACATTTTGCTGCCGATGGAATCTGCCACCACCTGCCCCTGCAAATCCACCTCCAGAGCAGAATTGATGGCCACCACCTTATCGTTTTGCGCGATAACGCCTACATCGTTGGTGTAATCCACTGGCATCAGCTTTATCATCGGATTGTGATCTACGTACTTGTACAATTCCTTTGTTCCCTGTACAAAGGTCGCCACGATTTTTCCCGTATCGATGTTTTTCTTAGCGCCGTTGACCACGCCCTTTTCAATCAAAGGAATCAGATTATCGCTGAATACCTCCGTATGGATTCCGATATCCCTCTTGTGTTCCAGGAACTTGAGAATAGCGTTAGGCACAGTTCCCTGTCCCATCTGCAGACAGGCACCGTCATCTATCAAAGTGGAAATATAATATCCTATTTTTTCTGCTACCGGATCTTCACTTGAAATCAGTGGAAGTTCGTAGATGTCTTCATCATGCTCCACAAAATAGTCGATGTCCGAAACAGAAATTCTCGTATCTCCGCACACGTGGGGCATATTTCTATTTACCTGGGCGATAGTGATTCTTCCTCGGTTTACAATGACTTTGGTTTGGTCGCAAGAGGTACCCATCCACACATAACCTTCTTCATCAGGAGGCGTAACCTGTATCAGACCTACGTCTACGGGCAGGTATCCTTCCCTCATTGCGACCGGCTGCGCATAGAAGTGAATCGGGATGATTTCTCCTCTTCCCTCTTGGCAGCACTTTCTGTTGTTTTTTCCGAGGAAAAATGAATAAATGACAAAATGTCCCTGGCAGTCCTCTGCAGCATAAGGTGCCTCACCGATATTCAGCCCTTGCAAAATGCCTACGTTTTCGAACTGATCCTTCATCTCAACCAATTTGTTGAACAGATATTTCGGTTCTGCCGCCGCATGAGAGGGCACCACCATCTCGCCATTTCTGATCTGACGCAGTGCTTCCTCAGCTGAAACACATCTGCTCTTATAGATTTCTTTCCAATTCATAATCTTTCCTTTCTTCATCGCTTCATCTCATCGCCAGTGTCACATCTCCTTCGCAGGCTAACACACCGCCGTCATAAATCTCCGCACTGCAAGTGACAATGGATTTCTCCAGATTCTCATAAGAGATTTTTGCGCGAATTTCCAAGGTATCTCCCGGTTTGATTTTGGCACGGAATTTCACTTTGTCGATGCCGATAAAAAGGGGCTTTTTCCCCGCATATCGCTCACAGGACAAAATCAAGATGTCCGAAGTCTGTGCCATAATCTCCACCGTATAAACGCCGGGAAGCACCGGCTCATCAGGAAAATGACCCCTAAAAATATCTCTGCCCGGATCCACGTAAAATCCGGCGGTAATGCTCCTCTCTGACACCATGTTCACCACCTCATCCACCAGGAGCATCGGCTCTCTGTGGGGAATGACCGCTTTAATCTGATCTAGGTTCATTTTTATGTCATTCATATATCTTTCTCCTTATTGTAAATCTCATGGGCAAAAACTGCCGCACCGACTGCGCCTGCCGCCTGGCAGTGAGGAACTACCTCTATGAGACATTTTAACTCCTTTGAGAGAGCATCCACCATATTGCGGTTCAGTGCCACGCCGCCAGTCATCACCACTTTTGGTTCATATCCTACCCGGCTGCACATCCCCATGATCCTTTTCGCGATGGCCACATGGGCGCCTCTGGCAACATCTTCAATTTTTTCTCCCGCCGCCAGTCTGGATATGACTTCACTTTCAGCAAACACCGTGCAAACATTGCTGATAGAGATTTCTACCGTCGCCCGATCGGCCAAGTTCGACAAGTCGGGCAACGAGCAGCCCAAAACCCTGGCCATGACTTCCAGAAACCGCCCTGTACCAGCAGCGCATTTTTCATTCATGACGAAGTTTGCAACCTGCCCGTCTCCATTGAGCTTGATGACTTTGGCATCCTGTCCTCCGATATCGACAATGGTTTTGGCATCGTCGGTCAAAAAGTCAACGCCCTTGGCATGGCAGGTGATTTCCGTAATCTGTTTATCAGCATCTTTGTAATTGACTCTTCCGTACCCTGTGGCCACAGTGTATTTGATGTCCGCCGCCGTAAGCTCTGCCTCTGTCAGAGCGGCCGCGATAGCTTTCTCATATGCGTTTGTCCCCGTCCCCAAGTTGATGACTGCTACTGCCGTTAACTGCTTCTGCCCATTGAGAACGGCAGCCTTTGAGGAGGATGAACCTATATCAATTCCTAAAAACATTCTCCTTACCTCACTTACAGCAGCATTTCTGTAAAGCTCTGCACCCTCGTTCTGATCTGTTCAAAGGATGTGAGCTGCTGATCGATTTCCAGATAGAGCATCGGCACAGAAGCAGATTCCACTTCTTCTTTATAGATCGGATAGTCATATTCCTCTGGGTCACAGAACTTCATCATCAAAACGATGATACCGTCTGCCTTCTTCTCTTTGACCAGATCCAACAGCATCTGTCCCTTCTTTTTCTCAGAATCGTAGAAGAAGGTATCGCCTTTTTGGTCGGCAACTCTCCAGGCCATCTTCTGGAAAACGTCAGTCACATCTTCTCTTGCAGGAGTTCTCCAGAGTCTCGAACCCAAGGATAAGTCGTCCGCCCCTATGGCCACATGGTTCTCATCAAAGATTTCCAGCATCTCTATCGGCTCCGCTAACAGCCCTGTTACCACAACTCTCGTTCCCTGGAATCCAGATGGCAACTCGTCTTCCAAACCTCGGTTGATTTCTTTGATCATCCTTGTGTAAATGGCTTTGTCCATGAACTGTCCGGCTTTGATCAGAAGATGGCGTTTTCTGGCAGTGATGATGTCCGGATGCTCCGCACTGGTTTCGGTAAATCTCCTCATGGCCTGTCGGTATTCTTCATAAACTGCAAAAGCCTCTTCAATCTGGCGTTCTGTGATGATCTTGCCGAGAATCAGTTCCAATTGGTGTCTGACCCTCTTTATCTCGCTGACCGTGTATTCCACGCCGGCCGACAAAGTTCTATGCTGCGGGTAGGCCATAGCGATGGTCGGTACCTTGGGCATAGCCAGCTTCATGTTCTCCACGATGCACTTCATGGTATCGCAGAAAGTGGGGATGATGACAGCTTTCAGCATATCGTAGGTTCCTTTCATAGCAAGTTCCACGTTGGTTCTCATGATAGAACAGCAAAAACTCTGCAGGTATTTGTCAGCAAGCTGGATTTCCGTTCTGCCGCCCCACATGCCGACAGGCACACAGCCAGCGGCATAGACGATTTCTTCTGGTGTGTGAAGGGGAAAACAGCCTACCAGATCTTTGCCAGTCTCCTCTCTGGTGGCCAAAATGGTTTTCCCCGGATGCAGCGCGGCATCGCACAGCTGCTCTATCGTATTTAAATAACTCATTCCATGTCCCCCTTTCTTTTCGCTTCCTTTTTCTCTTCCATCATCTCCAGCAAGGCCTGAATCCTCGTCTCGTACTGGGCCTGCGAGAAAACCCGCGGGTCCGTCTGATCTCCATCGAAGATGACCGATGGGCACCCTGTTCTCTCCGTAATTCTTCTCTGCACTTCATAGGTTCTGAAATCCATCAGTTTGCAGCTTCTGTTGGAATGAAAGACCACGCCGTCTACACTGAACTCTTTAATCAGATTCTCCATCTGATTAGCGCCGTAATCCAAATTTCTGTTGGCATAATTACCTGTATAGCTGCGCGCCATGCCGTCCAGATCGTTGGTCTCATATACCTTGTACCAGCTGCTCGGATAGGTAGAGGTGACCATGTTGATTCCATATTTCTTGAGCAGTTTGAACGTGGTAGAAAGGTGAGGCCAGCAGGCGATGCCGTCCCAGATGATTCGATACTGTTCTTCTGCACTGTTCCAAGGGCCTTTGCCTTCTTCTGCCTTCTGTTTCAGTTCTTCGTACCAAAGCTTAAAGAGTTTATGCCCGTCCTGCGAACTTCTCATGCAGACGATCATCGCCATGTAGTTGAACATGTCAAAACCGTTCAGGGGAGAAGGTTTTGTTTTTCCCCAGTCTGTGGCTTTTTTCCACCATTCACAGGTGGCGTTGTTCATAGCCATCTTCTCACCCAGCTTATCGTAGTCCATCTTTCTGCCTGTGAAGTCCTCCAACTGGCAGATGGCATGTTCGATCTGACCGCGGATATAGTTTGTCGCATGATCTGGCACCTCGTATGTATGGTTGAAGGGCATGTCGAACAAGATTAGCGGAATGTTCAGCTTCTTTGCCAGATTCTCATACCATTTGAGCACTGTGTTACAGATATTCGTCGAGCTGAAAATCAGGTCTGGCAGAGGGATATCCTGGGCCTCCGCATGCTGTAAATCCACATAACCCATATTGACTCTGGCATAGGAGCAGATGTCTGCACTGTAGCCAATGCCTTCTGCGTGTTCGATGAACTTCATCGCCTCTTTTCTGGCGCCGATCGCTGCCGCATGATTCTCCGGATATACCGTAGCCAGGTCCATGGCGTCCAACAATTCGTTAGGGCAGATGGAGGTAGCCCAGACTACTGGTTTCCCCTCTGCCTTTGCTGCAAGGGCGTCATCGTAATGCTTGGCAGTCAGTTGATTCAGCAATTCTTTTGATGTTATCTTCTCTTCTGACACTTCTCTTTCCTCCTAATGCTTTAGCGTCCCGCAAACAAAGTGAGCGGTCAGACGCTAGTCGTATAGTTTCTATCGATTCTCAAAGCAAGGCTTTCGTTTTTCAATGAAGGCCTTCATACCTTCCTTCTGGTCATAGGTTGCAAATAATTTTGCCCACTGCTCTGCTTCGATTCCGATGGCTCTGTTCTGGTCCGTTTCTTCTAATCCTCTGCGGATTACCTCTTTGGCCATGCGGATAGCGACAGGCCCGCGTTTGGCAATCCTCTTTGCCAGTTTTTCTGCTTCTGCGTATACGTCTGCATCTGCTGTGACCCTGTTAATCAGTCCCATCTGCAGCGCTCTTTCAGCACTGACGGCATCCCCTGTAAAGATCAGCTCTTTCGCAAAGGCTTCACCGACAACCCTGGGGACCCGAATCGTCCCGCCTGCCCCTGGAAAGATGCCCAAGGTGACTTCAGGAAAGCCCATCTTGGCACTTTTTCCTGCAATCCTGATGTCACAGGTCATGGCCAGTTCCATACCGCCGCCGAGAGCATAACCCTTAATGGCTGCAATGGTCGGCAGAGGCAGATCTGCAATTCGGTTATAGACGGGAGAAAAGGCGAAAGCTTTTGCCCCCTCCTCATCACATTGCGCCATGGCTTTGATGTCAGCTCCTGCGGCAAAGTTCTTTTCACTGCAGAAAATCAGACATCTCACAGAATCATCCTTTTCGGCCTGGTCCAGCAGGCCGTCAATCTCATCGACGATTTCTCGGTTCAAAGCATTGAGCGCCTCCGGCCTCACTATGCTGATGACCGCAATCCCGTCTTCTATTCTAAGGGTAACCTGACTCATCTTATTCCTCCCCGTAATCATAGAATCCGGCTCCGCTCTTCTTTCCTAACCTTCCGGAATCCACCAGTCTGATAATCTGCGGACTCGGCCTGAACCTGTCTCCATATGCCTCAAACAAAATCTGATCTACATTGAGATTGAGATCGTGGCTGGTAATGTCCAGCAATGCGAAAATTCCCATCGGGTGGCCCAGGCCGTATTTGCAGATCTTGTCTACATCCTCTGTGCTGCACACCCCTTCTTCCACCAGGCGGCAGGCTTCTAAGTACATGGCGTGGAAGATTCTGTTCAGTCCAAAGCCCACCACGTCTTTTACGCGAACTGGTTCTTTCTTAATCTCTTTCAAAACGTCCGTCACTGTGCAGACCGTTTCCTCCCCCGTCAGCAGAGCTGGAATAACCTCCACTAGCTTCATGACACTGGCTGGAGAATTAAAATGCGTACCGATGAATTTGCCTTTTCTCTCTGCGCTCACGGTAGAAGCCAGCTTCGTAATGGAAATAGAAGACGTGTTGCTGGCGATAATGGTAGATTCTTTGCAGATGGCATCCAGCTTTTCATAGACGCTCTTTTTTACGTCAAAGACTTCCAGCACTGCCTCGATAATCAGATCACATTCCGCCAGATCCTCCAGATTGCCAGTAGCCGTCACCCTGCTCAGAATCGCCTCCTTGTCTTGTGGACTCATCTTGCCTTTTTTGATGCGTTTGTCGAGAATTTGCGCCTGTTTTTCTTTTCCTCTGTCTGCAATTTCCTGGCTGATATCGTTTAGGACCGTCTCAAATCCTTCTCTCGCAAAACAGAGGGCGATTTCCGCTCCCATCATGCCTGCACCTACGACACCTACTTTTTTAATCATACTCTTCACCTTCTTAAATTTTCAATTAATGTGGATACGCCCAAACCTCCTCCGATACAGGAGGAGAAGATACCATATCTGCCGCCGCTTCTGATGAGTTCTTTCATCGCCGCAAGACAGATCCGTCCGCCGCTGGCTCCGTTTGGATGACCAAAGGCAATGGCTCCTCCATTTGGATTCCACTTTTCCATGTCGATCTTTTCGCCGGTCATCTCTTCCATCTGCTTGATGACAGAGAGATTCTGGGCGGCAAACGCTTCGTTGCACTCGAAAACGTCGATATCCTTCGTCTTCAATCCAGTTCTCTTCATCACTTTCAGATTTGTGTAAGCCGGTCCGATTCCCATATACTTCGGATCGACGCCTGCGTCCATGCCGCAGATCCACTTTGCCATCGGTTCATACCCCAGTTCTTTCGCTTTTTCTGCGCTCATCATCAGTACAAAGGCAGCGCCGTCGTTTCTTCCCGACGCATTTCCGGCGGTCGTTACGCCGCCTTCATTGACCGGCTTCAGTTTGGAGAGGCCTGCCAAATCAGTCTGTGGCCGCGGATGTTCATCTTGATCCACTGTTACCGGTTCGCTTTTACGGCTGTATCTCACCTGCAAGGGCAGAATTTCGTCTTTGAAGTATCCCTTCCCTATCGCTTCTGTCGCCCTGTGTTGACTTCGCAGCGCGAACAGATCGCACGCTTCTCTGGTGATGCCCCATCTCTTCGCCATCAGATCAGATATCTCAATCATGGATATATCGTCCTCCTTTGTCGGAGCCAGTTTCAAGGGAGCCGGCATCGGCGCGATTCCTCTGTAAGGCTCCACCGCGGTGGAGTATTTATAGTAAGTCTGGCTGTGAGCTTCCGCGCCTCCGCAGATTGCTGCGTCGATATACCCCTCCTTAATCTGCAGCGCTGCGTTGTTGATACAGGCGATGGATGAACCGCACTGCATTTCGATAAAGGTGGCTGACGTCTCGTAAGGCAGCCCTGCCAAGAGGCCGGCATATCTTGCAAAGTTGTGCGTGTTCAAATCTCCTGATGCACTCCCGACAAATACAGCATCCACCTTGCCTTTTTGCAATATCTCCGTCTTTTCGCAGAGGCCCTTCATGGTCATCCCGGCAAGTTCTACCGGCGTATAGACTCTCAATGCTCCGCCCATTCTTCCAAAGGCAGTACGGGCACCGTCGACAATGACTACTTCTCTCATCTCTTATTCCTCCTTCGCCCAGAGTGCCATAATTTCAGGAATCACCTTTTTTAAATCACCTTCTACTGCAAAATCCGCCAATTTCATCATCGGGCACTCCGGATCTTTGTTGATTGCGACGATCATGTCCGATGTCTGCATACCTGCCAGGTGCTGGATTGCCCCCGAAATTCCGCAGGCAAAATAGATATGGGGTTTTACTGTGGTTCCGGTCTGCCCCACCTGATGGCTCGGATCAATCCAGCCGGCATCTACTGCCGCACGGGATGCGCCCACAACGCCGCCTACCTTTTCAGCAAACTGCCTGATCAAGTCAAATCCTGATGCATCGCCAAGACCTCTTCCGCCAGAGCAGATGATGTCTGCATCGGTCAGTGATACCAGTTCCTTCGCTGCCTTGACGACCTCCAGAACCTCTACGTGTATATCTTCTTCTGATAAGCGGACCTTTACATCGACTCGTTCGCCTCCGGCACCTTCCACCTTTTCTCTCTTAGCCATGACACCTGGTCTGACTGTCGCCATCTGCGGCCTGGTGTTCGGTGTCACGATAGTGGCCATCAGGTTTCCGCCAAAGGCAGGCCTGGTCTGTTTCAGCCCCTTGCTGTCCGCCTCTGTGTCAAGACCAGTCAGACTGGCGGTCGTGTTTTTCTCCAAGTAATCTCTATAGTTCGCTACGTTTACGTCCAGTCTGGTGCAGTCTGCCGTCAGTCCTGTGTCAAGCCTTGCTGCAATTCTCGGTGCAAGATCGCGTCCAATATGTGTCGCCCCAAAGATGACGATTTCCGGCTTATATGTATTGATCGCATCTGTCATAACTTTCGCGTAGCCGTCCGTAGTGTAGTTTTCCAGAAGCGCATCCTCCAAGACATAAACGCTGTCAGCACCATAAGCGTAAAGTTCATCAAGGAGGTGCTCCACATTGTTGCCAATCAGTATCGCGCAGACTTTTGTGTCACCGCCGATTTCTCGTGAAAGCTTATATCCTTCTCCCACCAGCTCCAGGGCCACATTCATGAGCTTACCGCGTCTCTGCTCTGCAAAGACCCAGACATTTTTATAATCTTGAAAATTTTTCATTTTTGCCTCCTAAATTATGTGTTTCTCTTTCAGAGTTGTCATCAGATTTGCCGCCTTCTCCTTTGGCGTATCGCCTTCTACAGCAATGCCAGCGCCCTTCGGTTTTGGTGTAAAGGACTTGAATACATTGGTCGGGGAAGCCTTCAAGCCTACTGTGGTCTTATCCACACCGATATCCTCAGCATTCCAGACCTTGATTTCCTGTTTTGCCGCTTTTAATATTCCTCTGATAGTCATATATCTGGGCTGATTCAGTTCCTTGATCGCAGTCAGCACACAAGGTCTTTTCACCTTCAACATCTCATATCCATTCTCAAGACCTCTCTTCACAACGATACCGTCCTCTTTCATTGCAAATTCTTTCACGTAGGTTACCTGGGGAAGACCTAGCTTTTCCGCAATCTGCGGACCTACCTGTGCTGTATCTCCGTCGATTGCCTGTCTGCCTGCAAATAGAATGTCAAAATCCCCTATCTTACGGATGCCTGCCGCGATAGCATTGGATGTGGCCCAGGTGTCAGAGCCGCCCAGCGCGCGATCAGACAGCAGAATGGCATCATCCGCCCCCATGGCCAAACACTCCTGCAGCATCTCCTTTGCCTGAGGAGGTCCCATGGTGATGACGGTAACCTCCGTTCTCGGATTTGCATCTTTCACCTGCAGCGCCTGCTCCAAAGCGTTGGCATCGTCTGGATTCAGAATCGAAGGAACTCCGTCTCTGATCAGTGTTCCTGTTTCAGGATTGATTTTTATTTCATTGGTATCTGGTACCTGCTTTACACATACGATTATTTTCATCTTCAATTTTCCTCCTAATGAAGCCCGCCCAATTTGCAAAGCTAATTGCCGGGAACTCCTTATGCTTTTGTTCCCCAAGAGAGCTATGCTCGATTGGCTGGAACAAGTCGTATAGTTATTGAAAGATATCTCCTGCCATGACCATCTTCATGACTTCCGATGTCCCTTCATAGATTTCGGTGATCTTTGCATCCCGCATCATTCTCTCGACCGGATAATCCTTGATATATCCATAACCTCCGTGGAATTGAACAGCTTTTGCAGCTACGTACATCGCCGCCTCTGAGCAGGCCAGCTTTGCCTCTGCCGCAGGTACGGTGGCCGGCAGCCCCCGGTCCCTTCTGTTGCATGCATCGTAGAGAAGATACCTTGCACCGTCGATTCTGGTCTTCATGGCTGCCATTTCAAAAGCGAGCGCCTGGAATTTGTCAAGGGTCTTGCCAAACTGTTTTCTCTGTTTCATATAGATCACGGTCTGATCAAAGGCGCCCTGGGCGATGCCAAGAGCCTGAGCTGCGATGCCAAGTCTGCCCACATCCAAAGAAGACATGGCGACCTTAAAGCCCTTGCCCAGCTGTCCAAGCAGATTTTCTTTCGGGATGCGGCAGTCCTCAAAAACCAGTTCTGCCGCAATGGAACCGCGAATGCCCATCTTGTTCTCATGTTTTGGCGCTGTAAATCCAGGCGTTCCTTTCTCTACGATAAAAGCGCTGATCCCTTTGGTTCCCTTTGACTTGTCAGTCATGGCCATGATGATGTAGATGTCTGCGATGCCGCCGCCCGAAATAAAAATCTTGCTCCCATTGAGAATCCATTCGTCTCCGTCGAGTACAGCCTTTGTCTGGGTTCCCGCTGCATCTGTTCCCGCATTTGGTTCTGTCAAGCCAAAGGCACCCAGTTTTTCGCCAGAAAGAAGGTCTGGCAGAAATTTCTGTTTCTGTTCCTCTGTACCATAGGTGAAAATCGGCCAGCAGCAAAGGGCGTTGTGGGTTTGGATAATCACGCCATGAGCGGCATCTACCTTTGATATCTCTTCAATGGCCATAATGTATGTGAGGTAATCCGTACCGGCGCCGCCATAGCTTTCTGGAAACGGCATGCCCATCACTCCCAGTTCTCCCAACTTGGCAATCGTCTCGTATGGATACTCCGCTTTTTCATCAATTTCTGCTGAAATAGGCGCAATTTCATTTTCTGCGAATTCTTTCAGCATTTTTTTAACCATTTCCTGTTCTCTCGAATAAGTGAATTCCATCTTTCTCCTCCTGTTCTGATCTTAAAATTCCTTATTTCTATTAATAACAAGAATCGTGCCAAGTTCTTTCCACCTCCATTTTTTTACAGAAGTATTGGAATCACACCGTTGCAAATACAGCTATTCCAACAAAAAAAGAAAAGACGGAAATCATCCGTCTTCTCTTTTACGTTCTCATGTTCGATGCGTCAACGCATCAAACGCTACATTTATGCATATTTGCGGCCATTATCCTATGTTGTATTTCTGCATCTTTCTGACGATGGTAGATTGGTTTACATTGAGTTTGATGGCCATTTCCCTGGTAGAGCCACAGGTCTCTTTTGCCCGCAGCAAAATTTGCTTTTCCAATTCTGCCGTAGCCTCTGCTAAAGTCAAATCCTGTTCAGAAATTTCATCAATCAGCCTTCGTTTCTGCACCGGCTTTCCTTTAACCGTCCAAGGCAGATCTTCGGTCTGCAGATATTCATTATTGCTGACGATGACCATATTCTCAATGACATTCTTCAGCTCTCTGACATTGCCCACCCACTGATGCTTCTCCAGTTCATTTACAACTTCAAGAGTCAGCAGTTTTACCTGAAAATCCAAAGGTGTTTCACCGATTTCGTCCAGGATATTTTATTTCCAAAAAAATATAAGGGACTGCAGTGCAGCCCCTCTTAATCAGTGATGATTCTCGTTTGTTGTCTGGCAGTCCCCACAACTGCAGCCGCATCCGCCGCTGCAGCCAGCACAGCCCTTGCCAGATTTCTTACTCTTGACCAGTGATCTGATACTGAAGCCCACGATGACGGCCAGCACCAGTAATACGATAATTGTTGAAACATTCATTGAATTCACCTTCTTATGCGACTTTGCGCTTCGTCAATGGCATTGATTGATTTAAAGTCTCTTCTTTGGGCGCAGGTCTGAATAACAGATACAATATGCCTGCAAGCACGATGAAGGCTGCTGCTGTACCGATTCCAAATCCGCCGCCAGTAAAGAGCGTCCAGAACTGGTAAACGCAAAGGGATATGAGATAAGCGAAGACTGTCTGATATCCGATGGCAAACCAGAACCACTTTTTGTTGTTCATTTCACGTTTGATAGCGCCCATAGCTGCAAAGCAAGGTGCGCACAGCAGGTTGAATACTAAGAATGAGAAAGCTGCTGCTGCGGTAAAATCTGCCGCCAGCGTGCCCCAATATTCCGCACCGTCTTCCGCAACTTCTGCAAAACCATAGAGGATACCGAATGTCCCAACGACGTTTTCTTTCGCGACGAGGCCTGTGATTGCTGCAACAGCAGCTTTCCATGTTCCGAATCCCAGTGGAGCGAAAATCCACGCCAGCAAGGAACCTAATCCGGCCAGCAATGTGGTATCCTGTTCCAGAACATCGTCGATCATATGGAATCCACCCTGTACGCTGAAGTTGGATAGGAACCAGATCAAAATGGTTGACAGCAGGATAATGGTGCCAGCTTTCTTAATGAAAGACCAGCCTCTTTCCCACATACTCCTGAGGACGGTTCCGATGGTCGGCATATGATATGCCGGTAATTCCATTACGAACGGAGCCGGTTCTCCGGCGAACATCCTAGTCTTCTTTAAAATAATACCAGACATGATGATTGCAGCCACACCGATGAAATAAGCACTGGTTGCGACCCACGCGCTGCCGTCAAACAGAGCACCTGCAATCAGAGCGACGATCGGCATTTTCGCACCGCAGGGAATAAAGGTCGTCGTCATAATCGTCATTTTCCTGTCGCGATCATTTTCAATGGTTCTTGAAGCCATAACTCCCGGCACGCCGCAGCCTACGCCTACCAGCATCGGGATAAAGGACTTGCCGGACAGACCGAATCTGCGGAAAATTCTATCCATGATGAATGCGATTCTCGCCATATAACCGCAGCTTTCCAAGAAGGCCAGTAGCAAGAACAATACCAGCATCTGCGGCACAAATCCGAGCACGGCGCCCACACCTGCTACGATACCATCGACAATCAAGCTGACCAGCCAGCCTGCACAGCCGATGCCTTCGAGGAAGGAAGTGATTGCCGGCGGTACAACATCGCCGAAGAGAACGTCGTTGGTCCAGTCTGTAGCCATGGCGCCAATCGTGGCCATAGATATGTAATAGACAAGCCACATGATTCCCGCAAAAATAGGCAGAGCTAGAATTCTGTTGGTGACGACTCTGTCTATTTTATCGGAAAGCGTCATATTTTCTCTTCTCTGTTTCTTTTCCACCGCGCCGTCTACAATCTTACTGATGTAAGAATATCTCTGATTGGTGATGATGCTTTCCGCCTCGTCATCCAGCTCCTTTTCGCAGTCAGCAATATGTTCTTCCAGATGTGCTAAAAGCTTCTCGTCAAAATGCAGCTGATCTAAAACTTTTTCATCTCTTTCAAAGATTTTGATAGCGTACCATCTGAGAAATCCCGCCTCCACCTTGTCTGCAATGGATTCTTCAATATGAGCGATGGCGTGCTCCACGCTTCCTGTAAATACATGAGGCATGTCGACAGCCTTATGTGCTTTTGCAATGGCAATGGCCTTATTCGCAGCTTCTATGCAGCCTTCGCCTTTCAGCGCACTGATCGCCATGACTTCACAGCCAAGCTCCTGTCCTAATTTTTTCAGGTCGACTCTGTCGCCGTTTTTTCTTACCAGGTCGATCATATTCACACAGACTAGAACAGGGATTCCCAGTTCGATTAACTGCGTAGTCAGATAGAGATTTCTTTCAATATTCGTACCGTCAATAATATTTAAAATAGCGTCTGGTTTTTCAGTAACCAGATATTGTCTGGAAACAACCTCTTCCAAAGTATAAGGTGACAGCGAATAAATACCAGGCAGATCCTGTATGATAACCTCTTTATTGCCTTTTAATTTTCCGTCCTTTTTTTCTACTGTTACGCCAGGCCAGTTGCCGACGTACTGTGCACTTCCCGTTAAATTGTTGAACAAAGTAGTTTTACCACTGTTCGGGTTGCCCGCAAGGGCAATTTTATACTCCATTCTGATTCTCCTTTCTGATGGTTGCCGCCCCAATTTGCATAGTAAATTTTTGGGGAGACCTTATGCTGTAAATCCCGAGAGACAGGTGCTGTTTGCGCCGCTCCACAGGTTGGATTTAATCGCATCATTCTGTTTGCAGTTACTGTACTTCAATCATTTCGGCATCTGCTTTTCTGATAGAAAGTTCATAGCCTCTGACTGTAAGCTCAATGGGATCTCCCAAAGGCGCCACCTTGCGCACGTAGACATCCACACCTTTCGTCAGACCCATGTCCATAATTCTTCTCTTTGTCGGTCCGCCGCCGTTAATTCGCGTTACGGATACGGTCTCGCCAACGTTGACATTCTTTAATGTGCTCACTTGATTACCTCCTAGTGTATTTTATCAAAACATTATTTTAGCAGCCAAAGCTTTTCCTAGTGCAATTCGGCTGTCTTTTACCTGTAAGATTAAGCTGCCGCCCATTTCATTTACGACGGTGACTGTTTCGTCCACTACAAATCCCAATTCCGCCATGTGTTGACGTACCTCGTCTTTTCCGCCTATTTTTCTGATTGTTACGGTTTCACCCATCTTGGCCATCGATAAAGGCATCATTTCCATCCCTCCTGTTAGTTGTAACTAACCCATGTATTAAATAAAACGGGTTCTCGCTTTTAAAACTTCTGCCAGCGCTGACCCGCTGCTGCTGTGACAATGTTCAATGGGAAATCCTCCCCGCTTTGATTCCTGCTTGGCAACATTGACCATCTTATGCGATACTGTCGTTGTAAAACAGATTAATAAATCTGGCGTACCGATTTTTTTCTTAATTGCACCCTTCTCCTTCGTATATACTTTCGCAGTGCATCCGTAGTCTTCGCATATCTCTTCGTACTGTCGTTTCATGCGTTCATTACCGCCAATAATTACTACGCTCATCCCATGGCTCCTTTCCAGTTAGTGGTAACTAACTTCTGTATATAAGTTAGCACAGACTAACCTCCTTGTCAATACCTTTTTTATATGTTAAAATAATTTATTGACAGGAGAGGAGAATTCTTATGAAAATACAACAGTCAGCAGAAGATTATTTTGAGACCATATATATACTAAAAAAGAGAAACGGATCGGTCAGAGCCATCGACATCGCCACGGAGTTAGGATTTTCCAAACCGACAGTGAGTGTCGCAATGAAGAAATTCAGAGAAAACGGTTTTATCACCGTCGACAATGCAGGTCAAATTGAATTGACCGAAGATGGAAGAACCATCGCCGAAAAGACCTATGATAAGCATAATGTCATCGCAGAAGCGCTCATGGCGCTGGGTGTCGATCGCGACACCGCGTTTGAAGATTCCTGCAAGATAGAGCATTGTCTCAGTGACAAGAGTTTCAGTGCCATCAAAGCATATCTCGCAAGCATCAAAAAATAGTTGGAGTCAGAGTTGGGCAAAATGCCGTCTTACCTCGTCGACAATAAGGTTAAGTTTTTTGTGAGAAACCAGCTGTTCCCGCGTAACTTTCTCAACTACCCCCTATTTTTTCCAGGGGTATCATACAGATCCGGTTATCTTTCATCTCACAAAAACCACTTATCCGGTTACAAATTCACCAAAAAAATAACAGAGAGTCGTATTTGTCTTTTTTCTAAGCAAATACTGCTCTCTTTTGTTATCAAAATCGCCTCGCAGTTACGCGAAATCTCTCAATCCCTGTCAAAAAACCTAACTCTATCGTCAAAAAGTCTCGCGTATACCCCCTTCCCCTATGCAGGCAGACAGATTGCGAAACTCCAAACCCATTTACGCCACATCATGTCCTGTTTCCAGCAATGCCCTGCAGCGTCTGAACAGAAGTGCAGTCAAAATGACTCCACCTGCCGCCGCGGCATAAAGCAGTCCAAAAGGAAAACTGCCTTTCCCAAGCAGCGTCATAAAGACAAACCCTAGCAGTGCGACCCCTGCAGCTGTGCCCGCGGCCAGCAGCAATGCCCCTTTCTTTTTCCCGTTATTCTTCAAAAAGCACAGATATAATACCAGCGAGCAAAACAGTCCATCAGCAGTGAGAATCAGCGGCACCAGCAGTGCTGACAATACACTGATATCCCCTGGGCTGCTCCCTCTTTCCATCATCCAATAGAGGATACTCTGCATCATATCCTCTTCAAACGGGTTGGTTTCTTTGCACAGAAGGATAAAGAGCAGCGGGCCGCAATAGGCAATTTCTGCCATGGACATCCACATGACGCCTACGGCGAGCCTGCCCCGCAGCAAGTCCTTTGCCGGTGTAGGCAGCGTCATCAGAAAATGCGCTTCTTCAGCAAAGAGACTCCGCTGATACAAACAGGGGATTCGCACAGCAATCAAAATTACCGTGAGCACCAGCAGCCCTGTTCCAAGAGACAGGGTGAAGGCATCACCGTCAGCTAAGCTGGTGATCAGTCCCGCGAGGAACGCCAAAAACGTCGTCCCGATCATTCTGCCTCCTTCTCGCGTCAAGTCGCAGCCTATGGTCTGCATCATAGCCTTCACCCCTTCCTCAAATCTACAATCCCCTTTTTATCGCCAAAATAAACCGTAAAAAAGTCCTTATGATCTGCAATCAAATTATAAAACATCGGTTTGATCAGCCAGTTGCCCCTGCCGTCCATGACCCCGTAATACTTGCCGTCAAATATGACAAATCGGTCTTTCCAATGGGGCGTGCTGTCATAAGCCTCATCCCATGTCTGATTTTCTACGATTGTCTTTCTCAGCGGTTTCTCCAGCAGTTTATTCCCCTCTTTGTCAATTACATAAACTGTTTCTTCTTCGTATACGACGGCACAGCCTTCATAAAACGGTGTTCCGTACACACTGCCTCCTGTAGGGATGACCAGCCGGCCATTTTGATCGTAATACCCCTTCTCAATTTTCATATGAAGGGGCACGTTGTCCATATCGCCGTTGGCAACCTTTTCGCAGTAGCACAAGCCTTCGCTGTAACCACCGATTTGTAGATAGACGCTTCTGCCAAAGGCCGGAGTGACGTCGTTTTTCAAAATCACCTTTACGTCGTCAGAATACTGCCGCTCCACGAGGGAAGCCTGATAAAAGCCTGCGCCGATTTCATCAATACTACAGAATTGATCCGTTTCAAAGAGGATATCCTCAGACTGAAAAAGCTTCGCGCCGCAGATCATGTCATCGTGATCCCAATCATCAGACCAGTAAGCATCCGCAGGGAAAAGATAGCCCTCTTCTTTCCTCTGCGTTTCATAGTCGACTTCCTTCTCTTCATCCGCATCAAAGGTCACCGCATCATAGTCATAAATCTGCCCGTTCTCATCGATCCATTCGTCCTCATCGCGAACCGTCATATCAGCTTTAAGCGGGAAGTAAGGCTCGCCATCTTTGAATGCAACCGTGCCGCCTAAACTTTCATAATGCCCCAGAGGCACGGCCCAATCCAGGCGCTGGATTTCCTCACGGACTGCTTCCTGCCATTTTGCTGCCTGATAAAAACCAATAAACGCGACGATGCCGATCAGAACCAAAACAACAGTCAGCAGGCCTGCCACAATTTTTCCCTTTCTCTCCATTCGCCTACCTCCTCTAAGACAGATTCATCTTTCTATCCATCATGCGAGCGCAGCCCCGGTATAACAGATATGCCATGATACATAAAAGACCCAGCATTACAATCACCAGCCAAAGACCTGCCAGATGCATGAATGCCAGTTTCTGCAGCAGCAAGCCAAGCCCAGCGAACATTCCGCCGAAGATGGCTGCACCGAAAAGAGTGATGATCAAAAGGCCCAGCCCCTTGAACCGCTTGAGCACCATAGAATTGATTTCTATCTGCAGAATCATGATTCCCATACAAAAGCTGCTGGCCGTCAGAACTAGCGCCATCGGTATCAGCATCATGGAAATCCCTGCAGTCAGAGGTGAGAAGCCAATGGAAAGAAGGTATAAGACCGTCCGTTCCATAAAGCGCATTCTCACCACGTGAAAACCATCATAATCAGCATACCCTGCCGCAGCTGATAGCAGAATCACAGTCAGCAGCAAACCCAGCCACAGTCCTCCGATGAGTCCTTTGGAAAGTGTCCTGGTCTTAGAATCCACCGGCAGCAAAAGGCGAAAGGCTCCTTCTGTTCCAAACATGGCGCTGCCCACCAGTCGGTTTAATCCCATCAATACCAAAATAAAAGCTAAAATTAGCAGTATACCTTGTGCAAGCTTCATTCCACTACCAAAAGAAAGTCCCACCGCAGCAGCCATCATGACTACAGATGCGGGTAATTCTCTTCTTACATTCACATAATCAAGTCTCATCATCTTCATCAACATGGCTTCACCTCACGACACAGCTAGCGGCTTCCAATCTGCAATGCCATATCTCCCACGATACACGGCGATCAAATAACGATTCCCCGCAAATTGAAGGCTGTCAAACACTGCTCCAACAAGAATCTTTCCATCCTCGTTTTTCAGTCCGTACTTTTCATCTTCCACAAATATTTGGATTCCATTCCGGGAACTTACAGATTCACGATCCACCGCCGCTGCTTTTCCACTGCCTGCTGACGAGTCCGCCTTTGCCGGCACTGCCTCGTCTTCTATGATTCGGAAGACTTCCGTCCTCCCCTGTTTTTCTGTCGAGAAAATATCCTCCGCAAGCCATTTTAAGCCGCTGCTGTCAGGTGCCGTGTAGACGGTTTCATTGTTTTTGTTTATAATCATCAGTTTCGGTGCCTTCCAGGCGATACAGTAATCACCCACAAAGCCTTCCAGTCCGTCATACTCAAAAGGAATCGCAACGGAACCGTCATATCTGAAACAGCCGAAGCGTTTCTGCCCGTCTTCTCCTCTCTGGGATGCTATCAGATAGAGATCATACAGCTGATCATACTTCTCTGGGTCAGTCATGGCTTCCCCTGTTTCCGCTATCGGTCGTCCGTCCTCACTGCCTCCCGCATAGTCCGCCACGCCGTCTGCCAGAAACACCCGATATCGGTCGTCATATTTGATGTACGTAAAGTCATTGCCGATGTCGCAGGGATGCAGCGTCCATGCCATCTGATTCACTTCTTTCATCTCTGTCTCTCTCTCAAATGCCGTCGCCATGCCTCTGACGCCCAAATAGAGACTGCAGCAGAGCAGTGTGCCGCACAGAAGAAACAGCCAGGTATTTTTCTTTTTCATCTCAAATCCAGACTCCTTTTCTCTTCCCTTAAATCGTAGCGCCGTTCCAGGTAACGGCAGGCATACCGATACAGCAGCCCTCCCACACACAGGAAAGATAGAATTGCAATCATACAGATAAAGCGTTTTGCTGTCATTTTGATCACCTCAAAATATGGCTTTCATGGCCTCTTCCAATGTGGAACTGTACGCCTGGCGAATATCGTCGCATGGCGCGTTCATGGTCACCTGCCCCTCTTTCAATACGATGACCGAATCAAACAATCTCTCAATCTCCGAAATCAGATGTGTTGCTACTAAAATTGTCCCTTTTGAATCAAAGTTTTCTAAAATGGTATCCAGTACGTTATCCCTGGCTGCCACATCCACCCCGCCCAGAGGTTCGTCAAGCAGATAGAGCCTGGCGTCTCGCGCCATGGCAAAACTGATCTGCACCTTATCAATCATACCTTTGGACATCTCTTTAAATTCCTTCTTCGCGCTGATTTCAAATTTGTCCAGAAGCTCCATAAATCGATCCCGGTTAAAGTCCTCAAAGAAGTCTACATAGATTTCCACAATGTCTTCCGCTGTCCTGTTCAAAGAAAATGCCGGCCGGTCGGGAAGGTATGCGACATGTGCTTTGCTCTGCGCTCCCGGTCTCTGTCCGTCAATCAGCACCGTTCCACTATAGGTCGTATAAAGCCCCGCTAAAATCTTCAGCAATGTGGTCTTTCCGCTGCCATTAGGTCCCAAAAGTCCGATAATCCTGCCTTCAGGAATTTCCAGATTGACATCTTTCAGAGCCTGCACACCGCCGAAAGTTTTATTTAGATTTTCTACTCTTACAATCGGCGGATTTTCCACCAATCTCAATTTACGCTCTTCCATATCCAATCCCTCTTACATCGCCTCAACCATTCCGTCAGTGTTCATATCAATCTCACGAAAAAATTCTTCGATCTGCTCCTTGCTGAATCCCAACTCTTTCATCTTCTGCAGGAATTCTTTTACAATTCTCTCCGCGGCCTCTTTTCTGACCTGATCAATAATTTCGGTGTCCGTTGTGACAAAACGTCCTGTGGTACGCTCTGAAATTAAAAGTCCTTCTCTTTCCAATTCCGCCAAAGCCCGCTGCATGGTGTTAGGGTTTACGCCAAAATCCTCCGCCAGCTCTCTCACCGACGCGACCTTTGCTCCAGCAGCCAATTCCCCTGATACGATAGCGGCTCTGATCTTATCCATAATCTGCATGTAAATCGGCAGGTTTTCGTTTAACAGTTTATCCATAATAACCTCCTTTCCTCCTCTGTATTATTGTATTATCTATTTAATACAATAAGCCAATTTAGCAAAAAAGTCAATAGTTTTCTGCAAAAAGGCGGCAAATGCAGAAAAATATGTTTCAAGACACTATCACGTTACAATCGACTTATGCTTTTTGGGTGTTTCCGAGCATTTTCGCATAACCGGACGACAATCTGAAAGCACAACTTTATCGTAGATCGTGCATTCCTCATACCCCTACATGCTGACAGGCGATTCACTTCATAATAGATTATCGCTATTTTCAAAAATGCATCACATGAATTGCAGCAAAAAACGGAGTGAAATGAATCCCTCCGTTTATAATGCGCTCTAATCAAAATCAGCTTCATCCTCATCCCAGTTTTCTATATCATAAAGTTTCTCGTTCAGCACGTAGAAATATTCTGCAAAGCTGCTGTAGGCCTGTTGATCCAGCGCCTGGGGCACTGACAGATATGGAAACTGGAAACGCTTCAGACCATACCAGGCTGCGTTAATCTGGCCGCCCACTTCCTCTGACAAATCTCCCTCATCATTTTCCATATTTCGTCCCGCATCAAAGAGCAGATAGCCGCTGATCTTTTTTGCAGAGCGCGGGGCAGGTATCTCCAAATAGGCTCCGGGGAAGTATTCCTCATAAAATTCATCGGCATATTCTGGAATTGGCAGACTTTCTATTTCTGACGTATCGATATCCCGGCAAACCTCCTTGCCATCACTTTGGGTATAGATGAACCGTCCTTTATAGATGCCAGACGCATCTCCTTCGATGGTCAGAACATCTCTCGAAAACTGTTTTTTGTTGTCCCGGCTGAACCACACCAACGTGATATATTGGTCGTAGTCCGTAAATCCAGCTACCGCAATCATCTTCGTATCCGCGCTGCCAAAATTATCATAAGGCTGCAGCTGCTGAAAAGATGCAGCCTCCTTCAGAATGTCGATATCCTCCTCAGACAGACACACTGCAACTTCCTCCGGCATCCCTCTGGCGATTAGCTCCTCACTGTAGACGGTTTCCAGAGGCGACAATTCCGGAGCACCCGGCTGTCCAAAAAGGGTTCCGCCGATGATTGCCAAAAGGATGGCACAGACATACGCCGTGCAGAGAACCAGCGGCCGCCGTCCTCTGATCGTAGTTTCCCGAGTTGGCATGTCGGAAAACAGATCTTTTCCCGCATCCCGAAGGCAGCGATAAAATCCAATCATAATTATGATAAAGGCGATAAACGCAAGCAAAGCGATTACAATCGCCACATTGTTAGAGGTCAGATATGGTATGACATAGATTGCCGTCTTCCATACTACCAGCCAGATCAGCCAATGGCTGCGCCTTTCCTCAATTCCAGCCTTTTTGTATTCGTCCGTCAAAGCCCCGTAAAGATACAGCAAGGCTGCTGCCTGTATCACTGTTTCCACGACAGACAGCGTCAACACCACAGCCTCTTCTTCGACCAATCTTGTGGCGCTAATGCCGAAAGAAACGACTTCGTAGCACAGCAAGACGGCAGAACTTCGGAAAGCTTTTTGAAACGATTCATTTACCTGCCTAAATCTGCGCAGCCAAAAATAGAGGACCATGACTCCTGCAGCAGGCAGAATATAGTCGAGATAGAAAAAGTGAAAGCGGTAGGATAAGAAGAAAATCCCCCAAAAAATTCCGTTCATCAAATCTCCCTCCTCTCCATCAAGCTGCGTTTACTGAAGCCCATATGGCAGCACAAAGGTGCAACTTCTCTGCAAATCTTTCTTCGCTGCGAGAACAGCCGTCTGCTTCTCATTTTTGTAAGGAAACTGGACAATTTTGGCATCAAATAATTCCGTGTAAACAGAACTGCCGATCCCTTTTCCGTCAAAACTGCCATCTAGTATCAGATATCCCCTCACTCGATCCGCTCCATTTCGCAGAGAAATCTCCGCATAAAAAGTCTCCGCCGCATCGATGTCTTTTATTTCACCGATGAGAATCTTCCCCTCGTTCAAAGATACTTTAGAGGCAGTGATGATTTCAGAAAATTCCTTGCCGTTCTTTATATAACAAACTCTGCCGGAACAGGATGCGATCGGTTCGATACGGCTGATTTCTATGATTTCACGACTCAGATAACGGGAATCGGCCAATCCGCTCAAATCCCCATACCACAGCACCAGCTTATAGTCATCATCTGTTGTCAAGCCGGCAATCAGTCTGATTTTAATATTCTTACTGCCGTCTCCCTTGATTTCTGTAAAAGCATCTATATCTGACAAGGCATCTGCATCCTCAGCTGACAGATCCTGGGCGACCACTGCGGGCATGCCCTTTTCCGTCAGCTTTTCCACAGAAGCTGTGATTGCATTCTCCTGCACCGCTGCTCTGCCGGACGATATACCGCAGAAGAACATCCCGCCAAAGACAGCGACGGCAACCAGAAGTGCATAACTGCCCCACAGCGCTCTGTTGCTGAAGCCGACAGATGCCGGTGTCAAATCTGTCAGATTCAAATCCCGTTCCGCTTGCCGCAAACGTCTACAGACGCCGGCCAAAAATACAATCATAGCCAATCCGCAGATGGCGGCTCCAAGTTTAAAACCTGTTATGATAAATAAAATGAGCAAAATTTTGCCTGCTACAAGACCGATTACCGGTGTTCCCTTAAATTCCACATCCCCTCTGCGAAGATACTCTTCCTGAATGCCCTTCATCAGATAGAAGAAAAAACAGGCCTGCAAAGCAGTCGTCACAATCATAATACAACTGTTCACAAAATCAGAAAGATTGAGAGGCGTTGCAATCACAAAGAGAATGACCGCCTCACAGATCAGCATGGCAAAAACGTATCTGCCTGCCATGGCAAAACTTTTGTCAAGTTGTCTATAGTTTCTCAACCGTGTATAGATGAGCATGAGACCGAAAGCGGGCAAAAAGTAACTCGATAATCCGACATCCAAGTTGATTGCAATCAGTACGATTCCTATGAAAACAGCAGTCATAACGCCCTCCTTTCTCTGCTCTGCAGAAAAATTCCAGTCTTTTACATACTAATATATTATCAACTCCACGAAAAAAACGCAAGGGATTCATTCCACTTGCGTCTTAATTTTTCTTAAGATTTAGACTATATTTCTCGATTAAACACGGCAGTCATATCGCAGAGTACCGTCACACCTAATTTTTCTAAGGTACCCTGCAGCGCAGCCAGGGTTTCCGCTACCTTCTGCGGATAAGCATTCTCCCCCATGTGACCGATACGGACTACTTTTCCTGCCAGCACATCAAAACAACCAGAAATCATGATGTTGTAGTCCTTTTCCATTCCGTGAAGAAGCTGTTGGTCAGTGATGCCCTCCGGCACCTTCAGAACAGTCACCGTGTTGGACCATCCTGATTCCAGATACAGCTCGATGCCACCGGCAGTCAAAGCCTTTCTCGTGGCGGCAGCAATGCCAGCATGCCTTTGATAGACTTCCTCGTCTTCTAAGAAATTATCCAGGGCGGTACGCAGGCCTTTGATATCGCTGATTGGCATGGTGTAAGGAAACGCCTTTTGCTCATAGTAGTCCCTGAACAAGAGGATGTTGGCATAGAAGCTGGCAATGGGCGTTTTTCTATCTTCCATGGCACGAAAAGCTCTCTCGCTGACCCAAAGCATGGTCAGGCCTGGAGGGGCTGACAACGCCTTTTGAGAGCCTCCGCAGAGGATGTCGATTTTGCTGTCCGAAAGATCCAGCGGTTCGCCGAACATGCCCGCTACAGAATCTGTCACTGTCATGATGCCATAGCTGTCTAAAATTTTGCTGATACCTTCGACATCGTTGAGCACACCGCTAGGCGTATCGCAGTGAACCACTGTTGCATACTTGAAATCGTGATCCTGTTCCAAATACGACTGCAAGGTTTCGATTTCTACAGGTTTATGATAATCCATAGTGAAGAGCACGGGATTTCCGCCATAAATTGCGACGAAGTCAGCAAAACCTTTGCCGAAGATGCCGTTGTCGATGATCAAAACTCTGTCGCCTGGTTCAGTCAGGGATGCGCAAGCCGCCTCCAATCCCAGAATGCCTTCTCCGCCCAAAATCAAAGCCTTGTTCTCTGTGTGCATCGCCTTGGATAGAAGACTGCAGGTTTCCCGATAGAAGTCGAAAAACTCCTGATCCAAATCGGGATTGGAGCACTCCTGGCTCCTGGCTATTCTCACATTTTCTCTGACCTGTGTAGGTCCTGCCGTCATAATTCTGTACATAATCTCACCTCTTCTGCTTTATTTTACGAATTTGCGAATCTGCTGTATGAATAAGAGGACCAGGAAGCCTGCAAAGCCTACCTGGATGATGTTTCCCGGGATAGAACCCAGCGGCGTTATCCAGTTTCCATACAAAATGACTTCTGCAATGTAATACCCCGCGATCTTAATTACAATCGCCAGGATAACGGATAAAATATTATTCAGCATCATGCTCTTAAAAGGTTTCTTCTCAGCAATGAGTCCGATGGTGTAGCCCATCAGCCCTACAATTAAGAAAGTAAACGGTGCCCATGCGGTCCATCCGCTCATCAAGTCAAAAAGTCCCATACCAAAAGCACCTGCAATGGCTCCAGTTTTTCTGCCATAGAGCATGGCGCCGACAAATAGAGGGACATTGCCCAGGTGAATCAGTCCGCCGCTTCCTACCAGGGGCAGTCTGATATTGATCAGCCAGGTTGCTGTCAGGGTAAGAGCAATAAATAATGCGTCAACGACTAGTTCATAAGTTTTACTTCTCTGTGTGTTCTGCATTGTTGTCATCGTTTTGTTCTCCTAAGTTTCATATTTCGCTAGCAAAATAAGGATACTACAAAATTGAATACTTTAAAATATGCAATTATATATTTTTTCTTATATACAATATCGAGTTTTTAATTACAAAATAAAAACTGTACCCTTTATATATTGGGTACAGTTTTAAAACTTCGTCTATACGGTTATTTTTCGTAAGTGTACTGATAATACGTTCCGCCAGCGTAAATGTAAATATCACATTTTCCATTCTCCGCTTTCTTGGACATGTTCAGTACGCCGTAGGTCGTCCTGCTCGCTCCTGCCGAAAGCTTTTCGTACTGGGTGATATTGGCTTTATTCTCATCGTCAGCTACCACGGTACCAGCATTGGAACTGCCATCATAAATCGCATTAATGCCATAGAAATCATAAGCATTTTTCTCTATCTTAGAGAGATTCTTTACTTTCATGTTCACTACCAGCAGCTTATTATCGGCTCCTTGTGCTTTGTAATAATTGTAATAATATCCCGGGTTAGAAGGGACAATTTTGTTTAGGAACTTCACGCTGGCCGGTGTCAGTTCGCAAAGCCCATCCACAGTGATCTTCTTGTTCAGTTCCAGCTTTTCTGTCACGGCAAAAGGCTTTGTCGTATCGATGGTCAGCTTATGATTGTAGACTGGCTCGTCGCCATCCTTGGTGAATGCAAACTCGGCGAGGGTTTCTTTATTTACAGCAGAAGCGTCCATTTCGGTAATGAAATAGAAGGTCTCTGTAGCTCCGGCTTTGAGTGTTGCGCTGCTCAACAGCTTTGTTTCGTCGTCCGTGAGTACATTGATCATGTTAGCACTGAAAGTGTCTTCACCCACGCTGAGTCTGAAGGCGCATAAATCGCTGGCTTTGATGTCTTCATCGCCCAGGTTTTTCACTTTCGCAACAACCGTGGCATAGGTTTTGCCGCTCTTCGCAGTAAAACCCATCGGATAGCTGCCGCTTACAGGCGGAAACACTTTATCACCAACCAAAACGTTGACCGGAGTAAATTCAAGGTCTTCTCCGATGGCCGTCTTCTCCCCCAGCTTCATGGTTACTTCTTTATCGCCTCCGCAGGCGTAGATTGCCAAGATCGTACAGATCGCAAGTGCGAGCACTATGGCTTTTTTTAACGTTTCTTTCTTCATCGTGTTCTCCCTTCTAAACCAAGAGGATTTGTTAGAGCTGCTCTGCCAGTTTCTCCATCTCTTCACATGCAAAGGATTCAATCTGACCCATATCGCAAGCTTTTGCAACTTCACTATCCAGCGGCAATTTTACCACGTGCTTTACGCCATGAGTTGCTGCAATATCTTCTATATGACTATCGCCAAAAATTTTGTGTTCTTTACCGCAGTCTGGACACTTGTAGTAGGACATATTCTCCACGATGCCCAGTACAGGAATTTCCATCATGTCCGCCATCTTTACAGCTTTTTCTACGATCATGGATACCAGTTCCTGCGGTGAAGTCACGATGATAATGCCATCTACTGGAAGGGACTGATAAACCGTCAAGGCCACATCTCCAGTTCCAGGAGGCATATCCACGAACATCACGTCGACATCTCCCCAGGTCACATCGCTCCAAAACTGTTCCACGACGCCGCCCAGGATCGGCCCTCTCCAAACGACAGGATCGGTGTCATTCTCCAAGAGTAAATTGATGGACATGGCTTTGATGCCTGTCTTTGTTACAGACGGCAGAATCATCTCCTCATTGCCCTGTGCTCTCTCTGTAATACCAAAGGCCTTTGGAATGGAAGGTCCTGTGATATCCGCGTCCAAAATAGCTACATTCTTGCCTTGTTTTCTGGCAGCTACAGCCAGCATGGAGGTCACGGAAGATTTTCCGACTCCACCTTTACCGCTGACAATACCGATTACTTTTCTTACATCTGACAGGTCGTTCATCGGTGCCTTTTGAATACCAGGGTTTTCCTGTCTTTCGTCGCAGCTAACGCCGCATGATCCGCAATCATGGTTACAATCACTCATAATGTTAATCTCCTCTTCTCTTTAGATAATTATATTTTAAAACATTCCCAGACTTTTATAAAGGAATATCCAAAAAAACATGGTAAAACATGCAAATGCCGAAGAAAAAACGACGCAATTCCCCGCCAGTTCGCTGTCGCTTTCCATAGTTTCGGCCATGGTAAAGGACGATACCGCCGTCGGTGATGCGAAAATCGCAATCAAGGTTACAAAAGCGATGCCTCGAAATCCGAGCAATGCCGCCGCGCTAAGTCCTGCTGCCGGCACGATGATCAGTCTGGCAGCAATACAGATGATCAAGTTTCTCCTGCATCTTTCGATACTGCTGAAATTGAAGGATGCGCCTAAAATCACCAAAGCCATGGGGGTTGCAACTGCTGACATATCGCTGACCACGGTTTCTAAAACCGACGGCAGCCTTATTTCCGCCAACACTGCAATGATACCCGCAGCCGCACCTAAAATCAAGGGGTTTGTTACCAGTTTTTTCAGTATGTTGACTGGGTCGGGCCTGCCGCCTCTGAACACTTCCAGCGTGGTAACAGCCAAAATATTATATATGGGAACGATGATGGACACCATCATCGCAGTCACTGCCAGATTTCCGTGCCCAAACATGTTCACTGCAATGGGAATTCCCATGATGACAAAATTGCTGCGATAGATCGCCTGAATCATAGCGCCTCTGCTTTTCGGCTCCTTTTCAATTCGCAGGACGAAGAGCAGAGTTATCAGGTACTCAACCAAAACCGCGATTGCTCCGAAGGCAATCAGCTTTCCGTCCAGAACCTCTTTTATTTCAGAACCATAGAGATTACGAAACATCATGACAGGAAAGAAAACGACGAATACCATGTGGTTCAGGTGTTTGACTTCTTCAGCTCCCAATAATCGGTATCTTTTGACCAGCATGCCCACCGCCATCAGTAAGAACATAGGCAGTACCGCCTCCAGTGAAATGACAAAATTATTCAGCATCTGTAATCACACTGTCAGCCTTTTGGTCATGGTCGTCCATAGGAATGTTACCCGATATCAGCTTTTCAAAACAAATCATACACGTGGGAAATTTCGTTTCTTTCAGAAATCTGTCATAATAGCCTTTGCCGTGTCCCAGTCGGTTCCCCTGATGGTCGCAGGTCACACAGGGCAGCACGGCAAAGTCGATTTCATCTGCTTTGATAATCGGCAGCCCCGGTGAAGGTTCCAAAATGCCGAACACGCCGGGTTTTAGATCTTTGGTCAGATCTTCGATCTGGCGCACCTCCATGACGCCGTCAGAAATACAGAGGGGCACGCCGACTCTCTTGCCAGCGTCCAAAGCCTCCTGCAGGATTTTAGCGGTATCCGGTTCACCTTTTGTTCCCACAAAACAAAACACGGTTTCCGCTGTCTGATAGGCTGGTTCAGCTATCACTCTATCGCAAATGATCTCGCTGGCCTTTTGACAGTAGCTGTCTTCCAGATATTCGATCCGCGACTTGATTTCTCTTCTTAAATTTTTCTTTATTTCAGTCTTATCCATCATTTATAGAACTGACAGCCTCTGCATTCCGGTCTCTGCGGATTTTCCGGATCACAGTGAAGCGGAAGAATCCGCAGGTCATGACTCAGCTTATCTCCCATCAATGATTTCAAGGCGGCAATCTGACACAGCGTTCCCACGAATTCTGTGACAGTCCCCGATTTGACTTTTCTCATGGTCTCACGATATACTTTTGCCATGTCCCTATGGTAGTATTCGTCATTGTATTCGTAGAAATCTTCGAAAATCGGCAGTTCGACAGGGTTGTAAATCGGGCAGTACAGAATGCAGTTATTGCACTTCTGACATCCGTCCTCATTCTTGACTGGCTTCTTGTGGCCCGCTTCATCCTTTACGATCTTTATACAGGCATGTTTACAGCCTAAAACACAGGCTTCACAGCCGTTGCAGTTCTTTACTTTATCCGTTAGTTGCATGAAATATCAGCTCCTTTTGTTTCGTGTATTATCCCGTTGACAGCAGTGCAATTTGCCAGATTCTGTCCTTGACACAGCTTTCATTTCAAAAATATATGATTCGTTGTGATGCAATGTTTCTTACCTTGCGGCAACGCATCGCTCCGCTGTCCGTCCTGCCCAGCCAAGCAAACTTGGGACAGAACAACGCCGTAGACGGCATTAGAAACATTATAACAAAAAGTGCTAGAAAATAAAAGTGTCTTAATTTTCAAAAAAGTGTTGACATCTGTGCAAAATTGTATTATTATAATCTCAACAGAAAGAAAATACATTATTCACAGATAAAAAGTTATAGTGTATGAAACTTATGAAATCTATAGAAAGGAGCGAAGGAAATGTTGAAACGTTTTTTAGGACCAGGAGACTCATCAGTGGCAGGACCTTCTGCTTCAGAAAGATTATCACGATAGCCAGAAATTCTAAGAGTAATTACTGAAAGGTATGAGGGGATAGACCCACCTACATAAACTGGCAGAGACAAGATTGACCGATCTGAAGTAGAAGTTGTACCAGCCAGATATCAGTCGTTGCTTATAGTTGAACAGAAAAGGATTAGTATAAACATTAATATAGATTAATTATTATTGTCCCTTAAAAAATTAAATATAAGCATTACTTAAAAGAACTGGTTCATCGGAATCAGTTCTTTTTTTCACATGCATGGAGAATCCTAGTGGTACCTCAAACCCATTTGCGATATCCTATGCTCTTGATGATTTTTAGTAAAATCACCATAAAAACTGCCGCACAGAGAAATCGTCTCTGTGCGGCATCTGCATTTCTAATGATTTACTTTATTTTGCCCTAACTTTTCTCAATGTCGTCCAGTTGCCCCAAACCTTGTCACCGTTATCCAGTGTCTTGTAAGCGCGAACTTGTACGTAGTAGTACACACCACTCTTGCGATTTTTAATAGTCGTAGAGGTTTTGGTATACTCATTTTCTTTGTGTGTGATGTACTTGTTATAATACTTGT
The DNA here is from genome assembly GCA_902362805.1 of Eubacteriaceae bacterium. Lineage (GTDB taxonomy): Bacteria > Bacillota > Clostridia > Peptostreptococcales > Anaerovoracaceae > Senimuribacter. The sequence goes on from CABIXY010000004.1 coordinate 320,872, forward strand.
CATTTCTTCCATATTTAACCTGATATTTGGTTGCTCCCTTTACCTTGGTAATGAGCACTTTCACTTTGCCCTTGGAAGGTGAAGTGACTTTGATGACAGGCTTATTTGGTTTGACTGTGACATAAACATATTTGTATGCTGGATTATATGTTACCGTTCCTACAGTTTCAACTTTAATTGCAGCTTTACCTGTACCAACAATACTTACTACACCAGTGGGTGAAACCGTTGCTACAGACGTATCATCAGAGGTATATTTTATATATCCTTCGCCACTCTGCTTCGCACCGAGGTTAAAAGAATCACTTCCGATGTATTTCGTGTAACGAGTATAATTTGTTTTAACAGCATTGTCTTTTCCAATAATCGTGAATTCTTTGGTCAACGTGCCCGAATACGCACCTTTGCCAGTGATAATCACTTTCCCTGTTCCGGCTTTCGTATTATCTTCATACTTCACTGTATAATCTCTATTCAGAGTTAATGTAGTGATGCCTTTCTTCACAGTGACTGTCGGCGTATTTGCCCGTCCAGTGTAATTGTAAATATCTTGTGATAATGTTGCCGTGCAGGTATTAATATCAGTTCCATATATTGTAAAAGTTGCTTCCTTGTAACCAGTGAAGTTTCCGTTTCCGCTTACTCTGACTGTAGCAGTTCCTGTAGCTGTATTGTTCAAATAAGTTACAGTGTAATCTGAAGTCGGAAGTGTTACAGATCCGCACTTTACAGTTACTGGTGGTCTGATTGCAGTTCCCGTATACGGATACGAACTTGAACCGATGAAATTGATTGTACAGTCAGACATTTTGCCAGCATAGATTTGGAAAGTTTGTCTAACAGTACCAACATAAGCACCCTTACCATAAATAATTGCTGTAGCCGTTCCTACCCTATCATTATTTTCGTACTTAACGTCATAATCATAACCTTTGGTTAAAGTCCGATTATTACATGTGACGGTAAAGTTGGACATTTCAACTTTGGCACCATTATAATATGCATAACCTGGGTACATATACACATACGTATTTGCAATTGATAAATCAATAGCATTTGGACTATATGTGTAGGACTGCGTTATCGTTCCTGAATAATTACCATTAAAAGTAATCTTTGCAGCTCGAGAACTAGAAGATGAATTTGGATTGGAATCTGTAATAGTATAGTCCGTGTACTTTTGGAGAAGCTTTTTGTTATAGTAAACGGTTACACCATCAAAACCAGTTGTCGTCCTTTGGTTTGGTATATCAACGGTGACGTAATATCTTTCATTCTCTAAATTACGACGATTAATAGTAAATGATGTATCCACACTACCACTATACTTCGCATAATTACTGTTAGCAGTAATTACCGCTTTCGGAGTAGAAGTTCCCGCATCCTTATTATCTCTATATCCTGTAATAGTAAAGTAAGCGTACTCATTACTTCCAATCTCCTTACCAGTACTATCTTTGATAATAAATTCTCCAAGGCTCGGTTTTATTTCATTACCTTCTTGATAAACATGATAGGCACTGTACGTAGTTCTAAATTCTGCAGAGAAATTTTCTTTGATAGTGTATTCCTTTTTTATTTCTCCATCGTAATTACCAATGCCTTTTACTGTAACTTCATATTTGCCAGCTGCTTTTAACGGAGTTTTAGACCACGTTAACGTGTAATCAGTATTTTCAGTCAACGTATCTGTTTTCCCCGTTTTAGTTACAGTTACCTCTGGTTTTTGTTCATTCTGATTATAAGTAACACTGTTGTTTGATAACGAAACGGTTACAGCGCCAACAATGGATTTCTTGCTTACAGTAAAGGTTGCAGTCTTAGAGCCAGTAACCCCTGTACTTGCGTCTGAATCAGTACCAGTTATTGTTAAAGTATATACACCTGCCGCTGTTGCCTTTTCAACAGCTTCGTTATTATAAGTCCAAGCAAGGTTATATTTGCTGGTACTAACAACGCTATCCCCAATTTTTACAGTTGCTGTTGGCAGTGTTATTTCTGATCCCGTGTACTCAGTAGTAGTTGAGGTTAACTCAATTGTAGCATTTGTAATATCTCCTGTTGTCAGATCCCCCGCAAACGCCATTCCCGGCATCATGCAGACAACCATCAAAACCGACAGGAGTATCGCTAATGTCTTTTTCATAATCTCCATTCCTTTCTTCATTCTCTCTTCCTAAAAAACTAGCTTCCTAAACATTGTGTCATGTGCATTCTTCTGGTAACAGAATTGGAGCTCATAATGCAATGTATGTTTCTTACAACAACGTTGTAAGATTATGGAACTATTATACCATCTCTCCCAGTAAATGAGTATATATTTCTTTAAATATTAAGAAAATTTAAGAATTGGTTTTCTTATGCTGTCTCCTGCTCCACTGTCACGCTTTTTATCTTTTTTGCCAAAATCAAAAAAATGACCGATTTAGAAAAAACTTGCAAACCCTTGAAAATCAGCCATTTTCACACAAAATTATTTTAATATTTGTAATAAAAAAGCCTGAAACCCTTGCAATTACTCACTCAAAAACTTTTTTCCAAATCAACAAAAAAACACCTTTTTGCAAAAACAAGAATTGCACCAGCATAAAGAGCCTCAATAATCAAATCCCAATATAAATTCACTCTTGACCTCCCCATATAACAGCATTATTGTAAAATATATACAGTTATTTTTTTACATATAATAGAAAGGACCACAATCATGAAATCCTTATTTGCAAACGAACGGCGACGCTATTTCAACATCTATGACGATTGGGTCTTCCACTACCTCTTCAGCCGCGACACCGAAGAAAGCAAGCAGGCGCTCATCGCTGTTCTCAACGTCATCCTGCAGCGAGGATCAGATCCCATCATAGACATCCAGATCAAGGACCCAAGCTTCTATGGGGAACGAGATGAAGACAAGGACTCGGTTCTAGACATCAAAGCGCTGACCAATTCCAATGAAATCATCGACATTGAGGTACAGAACAAAAATCTCAGTTTCTACTGCGACCGCTCTGTCTATTACGGCGGCAGACTGGTGAATTCCGCATTGGAAAAAAGCGAAAAATATGATAGAATGAAGAAAAGCATCGTCATATCCATCGTCAACGGCACCCTGTTTCCCGAAACCAGCAAGCTTCATACCGTCTTTCGGCTGCGGGAGATCGAGGACGGCATCCAGCTTTCGGATCGGCTGGAGCTGCACTTCCTGGAACTGGGCAAAATCTTACCGAACGCGCCTGTCGAGCACCTCGATCCGGTGGAAAAGCTGGCAGCCTACCTCAAGTTTGCAGGCGACGAGACGAAGGAGGACTATATCCAGAATCTGATTCAATCAGGAGGTGACGCAATCAAAATGACAGAACAATTATTCAGAGCCCTGACAGAAGATGAGATTGCCTATGAGAGAAACGAGCGAAAGCTTAAGTTCGAGCTGGATCGCAATACCGAGCTCTCCCTGGCAAGGAAAGAGGGACTTGAGCTAGGCGAAGAACTGGGGCTGATCAAACTCGTCTGCCGTAAACTGGCCAAAAACAAGCAGGCGTTGCAGATTGCTTCGGAACTCGATGAGGATCCAATCCATATCCAGAAGATCTGTACCGCTGCAAAGGACAGTGCGCCGGACTACGACATCCAGGAAATCTACAAAAAGCTCACGTCACTCCCAAAAGAATAAGGACCAATAATCACAAAAGCTGTGACATGGGTAATCCCCTAACGTCACAGCTTTTTCTATCAGTCTATTCAGTTTTCCTTCCGATTTTCTCGCCGTATCTGACTTTTGTTTCAATACCTTGGCGGCTATTTTCCAATATATCGGTGTCAATCTCAGCCCTGTCTTTCTTGAGGCAAAGAATAATTGTGGAACCGCCGAACTCAAAACGTCCCTTCTCTTCTCCGCGCTCTACCATTTTTTCTTCGTGGTAGTTTACGATTTTGCCCACCATCAAAGCGCCAACCTCTATCATCATCAGAGTGCCAAAGTTTTCACTTTTCAGGAAAGAAATACATCTGGTATTTTCTTTATAGATAGGGTAATGATCATTTGCAATGGGATTCACCGTATGAAAAACGCCATTGATGATGTGATTACTGCTCTTTTTTCCCTGATCCACATAACAATATCTGTGATAATCATCTACAGTCAGACGGAAAAGCAGCAGATACCCGCCTCTATACTTCTCCGCCAGCTTTTTGCTGCGAGTAAGACTTTCCATCGAGTACACAGTATTTTTGATGGTAAATTCTGCGTTCTCTGTAATTTGATAAGCTGTCAGCTTACTGTCGCAAGGTGCAATCAGATGATACGGATTCATATCTACTGGCCGTCGTTCCGGTCTTACCCTGCGTGTAAAGAAATCGTTATAAGAATCAAATCGGTTCTTTTCGTAGTCCTCCATAACGATTCCATTGGCTTTGACAAAGGGTCTGATTGCGGCAGTGGAAATTTTTCGATCAAGAATCCAGCCTCCGACTTTCGACACAGAAGGTCGAATCAAAACTTTCACCAACTGGCGCCCGGCCTTACTGCCGTACAGTTTCTCTAAAAGCTTGTCCTGTCCGTCGTCTTCACCTATAAAATTGCCTTCTCTATCTTTACATCTCATGAAGACCTCCTGGATTACAGTACAAAACCGTTCATCAGCCTGTATCTCGAATACACGAAAGTTATGATGATTGCAATTGCCACGACTGCTACAATCAGCGCCAGCACCTTATTGCTCGGTTTCTTCATCTTAAAGTCTGCGATAAACAGTGTCCCGACCGCAAAGAGCATTACCATTAAAAGCACCGGGAAGGTATAAGGCAGGACGAAATGCAGCAGATACAACACTGGCAGAATGACCGCAATAGAAGTGATCGGCAATCCGTGATACACTTTTTCGTGTTCCTCTTCTGAAAAGAAATTGTTTGTCTCCACTACGTTAAAATAAGCCAGCCTGATAACACCGCAAATGCAGTAAAAGCCGATTGCCAGCATGCCCAAACTCCCCTTTACGCCCATACAGTAGCAGAGCAAGGAAGGAAACGCCCCAAAAGCGACCACATCACATAGGGAATCCAACTGAATGCCGAACAGTTTCTCATTATCCGTGCGGTCCTTTTTCCGTCTGGCCACTTTGCCATCGAACATGTCAAAGAATCCCGAAAGTGCCAGACAGAAAATAGCAAGCTTAAAATGTCCGTTCGTGGCGAAGGTCATGCCCAATATAGCTGAAATCAAACTCATATAGGTGAGAATCACCGTGTAATTATAAAATCCTATCATTCTTCTTTTCCTCTAAATATCATTAAATATGCAATTGCAGTAAAGACTGCGCTTATAATTAACTGTGTATAATAGCTGATGCCGCGGCTCACGATCATTGCCGGCGTGGTGAGTAGAGCGCCGCAGACCGGTAAAAAGATAATTTGGAACAAATGCTCGCTGATACCCATACCACCTGGCAGCGGGAGCATATCTACAGCCACAGAAATCATTGCCTGCAGTACGACGATTTCCACCATACCGACGTGATTGATGCCGAAGGACCGCAGAACCAAATACGTGATATAAAACAAACAGCATCTCTGTACGATGGTGATCAGAAGCACATTTACCATCACCCTCTTGTGATTCTGAAAATATAGGGATGCCTCATGGTATCCATCCATAGCGTGCTCCAGTCTTCCTTCCAGCGCATCAATTCTCGATGACTTGCAGATTTTTTTAATCCAACGGAAAATCGCCATGACCAGACGTTTTGTCATCTGCGGGCAGAATACCAAGGCCAGCATGCCGCCTACGCAGAGTACGTTGAGAGCAACTCCCAGGTAAACCCATGGCATTGCAGGCTTCAGAAACTGCATCTCCACAGGGGGACGCAGGATCATGATTATAAGTCCAAAAAGTACCAGCACCAATTTGTAAGTAATCGTCACAATCAAAAGCACCATGGTAGACAGGTGAATGGGCAGCTTATCCTTTTTCATGAAGAGAATCTGCGCCGGTTGTCCCCCACTGGCCGACGGTGTCACCAAGCTGAAGAAGAAGCCTACAAATGAATAAAGGAAGCAGTGATTCAATTTCGGTTTCTGGCTCAGTGAACGCATCAGATAATAGATAATGACAGATTCACTGAGTATGAACAGGATAACCAAAGCGATACCGCCAATCCAATACCTGGAATCAGCCTCTTTCATATATATCATAATATCAGAAAAATCCTGATCGTGAAACACATAATACATGGTCGCACTAAAACAAATAATCAAGAATACGATATTTATCAATGTTTTTTTCTTATTCTTCATCTACTACTTCTCCAAACACCTTTTGATTAAGCCGCTCAAAGCAAGCCATCAATCTCAGATACCCATTGGTGTGCAGACTGATTGCAAAACAAATCAGTGCAATTGCGACACCACCGACAACATCTACGATATAATGCTGTTTCGTGAATTGCGTAGAAGCAAAGATCAAGATTGCAAATAACAGCGTCGCCGCCTTATACCACCTGTGGATATCATCACATTTTCTGATTCCGAGATAACACATCAGGCTGGCAAGACAGTGAATCGAAGGAAACAGGTTGTAGGGTTCATCCATAAAATAAATGAAGTCCATCGCCAGATCCAAAAGCCCATCTCCTGCAGTTTCCGGTCTGAGATTGGTAGTCGGAAACGCTACAAAGATCACGCCGCAGACAACTCTTGCCAAGATATCGGCAAAAACAAAGCGGTACCAAAATTCTTTTGAATTGTGTTTTGACGTCAAGGCGTAACTGAAGACCCAAAAGGGGTAACTGAGAATATAGATGGAAACCCACTGCGGTACAAATGGAACCATTCGGTCAAAAGCCGTCGTCAAATCATAATGATACATTCCTGATGCCAAAAGCTGCGTTGCCCAGTAAACCAGACAATTGACTGCAAAGCATGCAATCAAAGAAAAGAACGCATAGCTTGGAATAAACTTCTCCATATGCGCTCGATACCACTCGCTAAATTTATCAGTCCTAATCTGCATAATGCCCCTACCCAAATATCGCTAATTTCTTTAAACATTATATAGCAGGAGAGCGCTCTTTGCAACTATATGACGAAAACCTAAGAAAATCTTAAGAATTTGTCAAGGTATCATGGACACAAAAAAAGATAGTACCAATTGCTTATTATTATTTCCCTGGCTCTTGCTTTCCATTCGGATAACCATAAGCCCTACAATACGCAATTGGTACTATCTATTCTGCTGTTCAAACACTTCTGGTGGTCTCACCCCTTCCATTACGATTTGCAATAACTTCTAATCCAGCGAACCTGCTTCGTCGCTTTCTCTTTGCTACGTTTGCTTTATCGCTTTCTTTAAGTAGAGTATAGCATATTCTCCACAAAAATCAAGTATTTTTTTGAAATTTTTAGAATATTTGGTGATAGACCCTCAAGGCTCTATAGAAAATCAAAAGTCACCTGTCTCTGTATCCAGCTTTCCTGTTCTGCAGCTTTGATGATGTCGCCGTCCATAAAGTCTCCAATCAAAAACGGCGAAAAGGGATCATGCTTGTTCATGTTAGATTCCACTGTATCCTGATCATAATTAGCATAGCAATACAAGCAGCCGTGGCCACAGGTATTGTACGCTCCGATGTCGCTGCCCAGCACGCAGCTGCACTCGCCACGGGTCATGGCAGCGCCCGGCACGATCAAAGGCAGGCCGATGGCACGCTCCAACACCTCCTGGGACTGGCAGCCGCCAGCATCTACGCCGAAGATCTCCAGCTCCCTGCCCTCTGCACAGGTTTTAACCCTCATCCCGTGGGCTGCCGCAATTTCAGCAAAGCCTTGTCCGATGGCAAAGCGCTCCTGGCGATTGACGCTGCGTCCTTCTGGGAAATTCCGCTTTGTCTTATCATAGAGATCGAGAAAGCTGATGACGCAGTGGTCCGTATAGCCTGCCAGTGCTGCCGCAATCTCCGCAAAGGTCTTCAGATGAAACTCCAGGGAGTATTTTTCCGTAATAAAAATCGGATCATAACGCCAACTGATTCGGCTCGGTCCCACCTTCTCTGACAAACGGCAAAAGCTTTCCATCACCACTTCCTTGGCCGGCACGTGAGGTTCGATATCCCGTCCATAAGGGGTGATGGTCACTGCCCAAAACTGCCTGAAAGCAGAAAGCTGCGCCAGTCCCGGCAGCATAGGCGCTGGATTTTTCGTACAAAAACTGATGCAGTCGATCACCTCCGGATCCAGCAGATATCTGGTCACCTGCTGCTGGTTATAAGGGTTGCGCGCAAAGACAAAGCCTTCTCTGATTCTGTTGTAAAACCACTTACTGTAGTAAGCTGGTATGTCTGTTCTGTTTCCTGTGTTCAAAATCATTTATCTGTTCACAATCTTTCCTATATTTTTCAGTTGGATGGAGATGGTTCCATCGGGGTTGTTGATAAACTCCACATACTTGCTGTTTTCCAGATAGTCAGTGGGGATTTTGATCTCGATGCCTGTGTCGGTTTTAATCTTGTGGCTTCGGATGCTTTTGACCACCTTGGGGTTTTCCACGCTGATTTTGGCGGGGATGTCCACCTCCATGGCCTTCTGTTTAAATGTTTTTTTCATGACCTCGTTATCATAGAAAACCTCTTCACAGAGATCAGAGGGCGTAAAGGGTACGCTTTGCTCCGAATTCTCGATGATGCAGTTCTTTGCGCGAGACACCGCGATGGCGGAGTTGGCGCCGTATTCATCTGCCACCTCGCTGGTAATTTTCTTGATCATCTGTACAGTCTCCCTGGCAGAGGGCTGGAAAGTACACTGCAGTACCTTATCAGGCAGGACCTGTATGGCTTCGCCGTTGATTTCTCTCTTCTTGTCACAGAGAGAGACCTTGTAGTCTTTCATACTGACGATTGCATAACAGGAAATCTTCTGGCTGGTGTTTGGCAGAAGCGTAAAGTATCTGATAATCTTGTTGGCTACGCCCTCGTCCCCGCTTTCCACCTGATGGGTGTAGGCGGTTTTATTAGGAAGCAGCAGCAGACCGATGTATTCGTCATTCTCATCGGTGAACTGACAGACCAGGAAGTCCATGGACTCCGGTTCGTCAGACTGCGAAATCTGGTCGTAGAGCAAAGTCCCCGCCGCAGTAGAAAACTCGGTAAAGTCAATACCGCCGCTGGCGTACCTTTCCAAGCTCTGTCTAAAGACGCTGTACTCCAGAAATTCTCCCTCTTTCTTAGCTGAATCCTCTACGATCTTTGTCAGATGCTTTTCTATAAATTCCCCCGTTCCATAATCTGCGATGTCAAGTTCCTTTTGTGAGAAAACACAGACGTCGGAGTTAAAATCTAAAATATGTAAAATTGCTTTTTTGATAATCATTTTTTCTCCTTATTCTTCAAATCATAAAAAGTGCCCGAAAGTGACCAAAAATCAGGCGTTTCGGGCAGATTTTGCTTCTAAAAGGTCTTTTTCGGGGAAATCTGCTGAGGCAAGCACTCAAATTTGCGCTAAAAAACCGTCTTTTTATGCAGTAGCAACTTATTATATAGTTTTCCTTTTTACGAAATATTCCTTTTTGTAATCTAAAACAGAAAAAAAGGCTTCCCTATTTTGATAAAAATGCCCGAAAGTAACCAAAAAACAGACATTTCGGGCGGATTCCGCACTTACATGCTTGTAAACTCAGTATAGATGGCTTGGATCGCCGGGATATAGTCGGCGCCGTCTACGCCGATGAGCATGTTGATTTTTTCTGAACCGTGGTCGATCAGGTTGATATTGATTTTCCTATTGGCCAGTGCGCCCAATACCTTTACGGCAATGGCTGGTGAAGTGCCCAGTTCTCTTCCCACGATAGCAATCATAGCGATGTCGTGGGTAACAGCTAACCGATTCGGTTTTATCTTTAATTCTATTTCTGCCGTTAATTCTTTTTCACATTTTTTCACATCAGACTCGTGCACGATAATGTTCAGGGAATCGATGCCGGAAAGGATGTTTTTGATGGTAATGCCCCTCGTTGCAAAAATATCCAGAAGGTCAGCCCTGATCTGTGGGTTCTCATTCAGCTTATCTTTTTCTACAACGATAGTGGTATAGCCTGTCTTTCCAGAAATGCCGGAAATCGAGAGATTCGATTGATAGTAGTCTGCATTTTTTACAATCAGAGTCCCGTTATTCTCAGGCTCATTAGTATTTCTGATGTTGATTGGAATTTCCAGCTTGATGACAGGGAAAATCGTATCCTCATGCAGAACTGCCGCGCCCATGTAGGCTAGTTCTCTGAGTTCCTTGTATGTGATGACCGGTACGCTGAGAGGATGATCTACAATTCTCGGATCGGCCATGAGCAGTCCCGATACGTCTGTCCAATTTTCGTAGATATCAGTGCCTGCAACAGCTGCAACGATGGCGCCGGTAATATCAGAACCCCCTCTGGAAAAGGTTTTGATACTGCCCTCTGGCGTCGTCCCATAAAAACCCGGAATAACGGCATACGGGTGCTCAGCCATCAACCTGCCCAGGACTTCCCTGGTCGTAGTCTCGTCAAACTTGCCTTCTTTGTCCAGGTAGATGGATCCAAAAGCATCTATAAAGTCAAATCCCACGTAGGCAGCTAAAATTTTGGCATTGAGATACTCACCGCGGCTGATGACATAGTCTTTTTTTGATGAATCAGTCAAGGCATCCATGATCTGCGCAAACTCCGCGTCAATATCTACTGCTACATTGAGACGGCGCACCATAGCCTTGTACCTGGCTTGAATCTTCAGCAGCAGTTCCTCTGCTTCCGCTCCGCCCCTCTCGGCACAAGCAATCAGAAGGTCCGTTACTTTGTCGTCATCCTTGGTCCTTTTTCCAGGCGCAGAGACAACGATGTACTTCCGTTCCGGTTCCGCTTTGATGATGTCGGCACATTTCTTAAACTGTTCCGCATCTGCCAGAGAAGTGCCGCCGAATTTGGCTACTTTGATGTTGATATCGTCTTGGAATATATCTGCATGACTTTCCTCCGCAATCTGGTTGATGTCGTAAGTCGTCGTCTGGTATACAAAGTAGTTGAGCCAATTGCAGTACAGCAGATTAGCCGATGATCTCCACTTGACTACAGGTTCCTGGCTGTCGTCATCATCAGGGAAATAGTTGCAGGGAATTTCAGGATTTAACCCTGCATTCTTGTCGCGCAGATACTCTTTCTGCAGTGTATCTGCATCGTATTCGGAATGTCCCATGATAAAAATCTGTCGGTCGTTCTCACTTTTGATGGCGTAGATGCCCGCGGCTTCTGAACTGGCGATAATCTTCAGTTCTGTCACCGCTTCTACGTCTTCGCGGTCGACTGTGGTATTTCTCGAATGAGGCACATAGAATTCATCATCAAAACCGCGAAACAGCATGCCCTTCTTGTAATCCAAAGTATGCTTATATACGCCGGAAAGCTTCTTCGCTAGTGTTCTTTTCTGAATGCCGTAATGATAGTACAGTCCTGCCTGAGCGCCCCAGCAGATATGAAAGGTGCTGTGAACGTGACGCTTGGACCATTCCATAATTTCACATAGTTCATCCCAGTATTCCACCTCTTCAAACTCCATCAGCTCTACTGGTGCACCGGTGATGATCAAGCCATCATAGAATTTGTGTTTAATTTGATCGAAGGTCTTATAAAAAGCAATCATATGCTCTTCTGAAGTGTTTTTCGATTTGTGGCTGCTGACTTGCAGCAACTCCAGCTCCACCTGCAGGGGTGTATTTCCAAGCAGCCTGGTCAGCTGGGTTTCTGTATCAATTTTGGTGGGCATCAGGTTCAAAATCAAAATCTGAAGGGGTCTGATATCCTGGGTCATGGCCCGGGTATCCGTCATCACGAATACGTTCTCTTCTGTCAGCGTTTTCACTGCCGGCAAATTATTTGGTACTTTAATTGGCATATGTAAAATCTCCTATTCCTTTGGATTTTAGGATTCGTTCGATACGTGGCCTAATATTACTATTATGCGATAAAATGCAGTCGGTTTCAAGTTATTTATTGAATATTTCATGCTGAAAAGATGTATGCTTTTATCCCAGACTTTTTTCGGCGCATCCATGCGCGGACTGTTTCCCCGCTCGAGGGGTATTGTAGTCCGCAAATCGACATTTTAGAAAAAATGTTCGGGACATTCATTGCGAACCTGGTCGGTTGCGGACTCCCTAAAGCGGTTTCAGCTGTCAGACAGTCCGCAGATCGACATTTTAGAAAAAATGTTCGGGACATTCATTACGAACCTGGTCGATTGCGGACTCCCTAAAGCGGTTTCAGCTGTCAGACAGTCCGCAACTGGACACTCTGGAAAAAATGTACGGGACATTCATTGCGAACCTGGTCGGTTGCGGACTGCCTAAGGCGGTTTCAGCTGTCAAACAGTCCGCAGATCGACACGGCAGAAAAAATGTACGGGACATTCATTGCAAACCTGGTCGATTGCGGACTGCCTAAGGCGGTTTCAGCTGTCAGACAGTCCGCAACTGGACACTCTGGAAAAAATGTTCGGGACATTTATTGCGAACCTGATCGATTGCGGACTGCCTAAGGCGGTTTCAGCTGTCAGACAGTCCGCAAATCGACACTTTAAAAAAAATGTACAAGACATTCATTGCGAACCTGGTCGGTTGCGGACTCCCTAAAGCGGTTTCAGCTGTCAGACAGTCCGCAGATCGACATTTTAGAAAAAATGTACGGGACATTCATTGCGAACCTGGTCGATTGCGGACTACCAAAGGCGGTTTCAGCTGTCAGACAGTCCGCAACTGGACACGACAGAAAAAATGTACGGGACATTCATTGCAAACCTGGTCGATTGCGGACTGCCTAAGGCGGTTTCAGCTGTCAAACAGTCCGCAGATCGACACGGCAGAAAAAATCTCCCACACTTTTTCCACGGCGCATCCACTTGCGGACGCTTTCTCCCTGAAATCGCTGGACGCCTGCTTCAATCCATAATCAGCTTTATCTCACCCATGCTTATTTTACATCCACGTGAACTGCGCCAAAACCCGTATAGGAATAATTGACTTCCGATTGCGTCTGGAACCAATGGACCAGCTCATTGTTATTTGCTGACGTGCCCACAATCCACACATCAGCGGCCTTCCCTTCCAGATGCTTCGAAACAGGCGAAGAGCCTGCAAGCTGAGCGTTTCGTTTTTTACAGCGGAGACCCGAGGTAATCTGCATCGCTTTTCCATAATGCGCCCTGGTTTTCTCTAAAAGCGCAACCAGGTCCGCATCTATTCGGGATGGATAGCCATCGCAATATTTGCCGTTGCAGTCGCATTTGAACTCCGCCTTCTTGAAATATTTCACTTTATTCCAGTTCACTTCAGCGTCAGGCTGCGGCACTGCGGATAAGTTCATCTTCTGCAGAGTCTGCGTACCGATGATGCCGTCCGCCGTCAGCCCCTTTTTCTTTTGAAAACGCTTGACTGCACTGATGGTATTGGGGCCGATGATGCCGTCCGCTGTCGTACCCGCCGCTTTCTGACACTGCTTTACTACAGATACCAGCTTCCCATCGGTCTTTGTGCCGTAAATGCCGTCCTGCGTCAGTCCGTACTCCTTCTGAAACTTCCTTACCGCTGTCTTCGTCAGAGGTCCTACGATGCCGTCAATTTCTCCTGTGTAATAGCTTTTATAATATTTTAAATTTTTCTGCATCTGTTTATTGGTCAGCATCGATTCCACTCCTTTCTCTCAGGGCTCTGATACGCAGCTGCTTTTCTATCGCCTCTTGATCCAGCTTGTTGATTTCTCTGTCGTAAGCCTGGCCTAAACGGCTGCAACGCTGGTATTCCATAACCTGCCTGTCATACCAGTTGAACCATGTCAACAATCCTGCCAGCTCTTCCCTGTCAGCGGCCTCTTCGCTCAGCGCGCGCTGTCTGCCCCCATCAAAGGTCAATGTGTCCTCTTCGATTTTCCAGCAGTCAAAATTCTCCTCATTAAAATCCTCTGGTACTCGCCCCCGATACAGCACTCCTCCGGGGAGCACTGTATCAAAGGAAAATGCACAGAGGTAGTTGTTATCATCTAATTTATAATACATCTTCATACCTCCATATGTCTTAATTTGTTGTGATACTGATGGCTTTCCATATGACGGAAAAGGCCGTTGTGTTGGTACGGTTGACAAAAATGTCACAGCCGTCCGCTGTATTGTTGTTGAAAGAAACCCCTTTTACGACGGACCCGATGACGCCGGTTCTCGGCGTTACCGTGACGAATGGCGCTTCCGTAAAGAAATTGGATTTGTAAGACAGGGCTGTAGCCACAGGCGTACCAGTTTCTGTCACTTTGATGGTGATGGTTCCCCAGTTCATCCGCAGTATATAGATTCCCAGGTTCATCTCTACGAAATTGCTGCCCTGCTGCGTGGCCACCGGCACAGTACCTGCGCCTACAGTGATGGGGCTGCCGTCAGGCATCTGCAGGCCTCCCGACAAGATCAGGCTGCCCAGAGCCGGCTCCACGCAAAGTCTGCCGGAAGTGTCGGTGTAGATTCCAGAAACTTGATCCACTGCGCTGATCAGCTCCAGCTCTCCTTTCACCGACAGGCCCGCTTTCTCGCTGGCGATATCAAGCTCCGACGCGTCGGGTTTACAATTGATGCCCACGTGATAGTTATCATGATTTCGTTTCAGGTACATGCCGATCATGCCAGAGTTGACCACTACGTCCGTCATATAAGATTTCAGGCAGTCGCTGACCTCGGCGTGGATTTCATAGGCCGCATCGGTGTCAAAACCACCTGCAGTACCCGAGTCCAAATCTGCAACTCGTTCAAAGGTTCCACCAGAAGCGATGGGAATATTGCTCAAGGTAAAAGGACCGTATACGGTACTGGAGCCGGATTTTTTTACTGTGTAAGTAATTTTCAGTGAGTTGGACTGCACGCCAAAATTCCCATTCCAGGCTGAGCCCTTCACATGCAGCTTCACTGCAGTGTCAAAACCATTTTCACGGTAAATGCGACACTCCGCCACCTTTAAAGATGTGTAGTCGATAAAGTTCTCATCGCTGATGGTATAGGCACACAGTTTCGTATTTCCGCGGCTGTCCATAATCAGCAGCTCGATAATCTTTCCCGTACCGCCGGTCAATTCTAGTACCAAATCGCCAGAAACGGGGATTTCAGTCAACTCATTAGATTGTTCCCCCATGGTCACCTGATATTTTACGATGGACGCCTGATACAGGGCCGCAGCCTTTGCGTCAGCTGGTATAGTAAGACGCAGCGTGCCCGCTCCGTTGATGAACTTGGCGCTGCTTCCTGTGAGCGCTGTGTCCAGGAAAGAGCATACGACATTATTTCCATCAAAAGAAACCACTCTGTAGCTGTCTGGCAGTCTGACTGTGAATTCCATCACCATAGGCTGCCCCACTGCAATGCCCGCGTAGCTTGTCGTCATAGTCACCAGGCAGGACGCTTCGTTGACATGACCAGGCATGTTCGCGGCAAAGTTTTCCCCTACAGGCAGCACGCCTGCCGACGAAATCAATGAAACAGAACCTGTCAGTTCGGCAAATTGGTACGCTGCCGAATAATTATAGAGGTCTGACGGCTTTTCTACAGCAATTCCCTGGCTTCCGCCGATGAAAACTGACGACTGGGACAGCATCAGCTGCCCGGGAGATGCCGCCGTAATGGTACCGGAATAAGAATTACTCCCGATTACCGTATCCCCCGACCTGGTAGTCAGAACGATGGTACAGGCCTTGGACAGACTGCCGCCCAGGGCGGTAAAAATACTGCTTTGGTAACTTTCCGAGGAAAAGGTCACCTTCTCTCCATAGCCTTTCGCCTCTCTGATCACATCGCCACCCACTTTGATGGCGATATCGTGAACATAGTTCGTAGAATATCTGTTGATATTCACTGTAAAAGGCTGCCCCGCCGAAATGTCCACAGAACCGGATAGATAGGACAGTCGTTTTATAGTGTCCAAAGTCACCGTTTTGCTGGCCGAGTAGGTTCCTGCAATGGTAGTCCCTGTGTTTTTAAAAGACGTACTGATGGTAATCTTCTTTGCTCCATCGCTATCGTGATTCACTTTAATCCCCGTCTTCGAAGTCATCAGCACATAAGAGGAACCTAAGGTCGCATTTTTACTGAAACTATAACTAGTTCCGTTGATGGTCAGCTTTCCTGAAAAATCACCCCAGGACGTATATCCGTCGGTTTTCTTCAGATAGATGTATGCGCTGACCAGTGAGTAGTTATTTGTCGCTGAACTGGCTTCGCTGGTCCATTTAATATAACCCGCCACCGATGATTTGGGCGTATCCAGTGTAATTGTTCCACTTGCCATTATAAATCCACCTCCGAATCGCTATTGATAATCCAAGCAGCCATCTGCTTGTCACTTAATGAAATCATTCTCACTCTCCCCGCCGCAATCTGTTCTCTGGCGATCAGGGACTTGGCTTCTACCCCGTCCTTGGTGTATTCTGCAGCCACATCCTCTGTCTGATCAGTATCCTCATTTTCAATGTTGATCACTCTGGTTCCAGCAGAATCGATGACCGTCTTGGTCTGGGCATTCTCCTGTCTGATGGTGATGCCGAACTGAGACATGGTCAGGGTTGTGGAATCCACTTCTCCCGGATAAGCCGACCAGGTGGTCTGGCTTCCTTCGTTGAGCAGAAGATCGCCTACGACAAAACTGCCGTTTTCCGAGGTCAGTTTTATGGTAAACAGACCTGCAATATCACTCTCCGTTACGGAAAAAGAGCTCTCGTATTTCTGCCAGCCTTCACCGCTGCCTCCTGCGTCAATCTGCGCCAGGATCGTTCCGGAGCCGCTGATCAGCTGCAGACTGCCGTAGCAGTCGTTGTGCTTAATTACCGCAGATAATGTATAGGAGAGACCTGCCGTCAATCTGATTGGTGCTGCTGACATGTCCGATTCCAAAGTGGTCCCCGCAGATAGGGAAAATGCTCGGCCTGAGATCAAATTAATCTTCTGATCCTCTCCATTGAGTCTCTTGACTTCTCCAGAGCAAATCCAGCCTTGCAGGTCATAAGCTCCTACGGAGTTGCAGATTTTGTTGGTGCCGCCGCTCTGGCTGACCTGCATTTTGATAGCCTCTGAAATGTCCTCGCTGTCGATATCCAGGGAAGCTGAGTTGATTTTCTGTTCGCCCGCGTTGATGCCGGCGACAATCTTTTCAATGACCTGACTGTCGATTTTCAGTTTGCTGCCGGCGATACTTTCCGCCTGGATGTAGGACCCGACGATTTCTCCATCCTGGGTTACCGCCGTGCCGTAAGGCCCGTTATAACCGTTGCGGCTGTAACCCAGACCGCCCTGGTTCCATCTCCAGACCTTCTTGGCAGTTCTGATATCGTCGGTATCCATGATCAAAATTTCCGCCGGACCGCTGTCGTTTTCGTTGATTACCACGTGGCCGCCGCTCTGCCCTGTAATTCGATTGGTCGCCTTGAGAATGGTTTCTTGCAGGGAGGTGTAGACCCTTGTCAGCTTCTTGTCTGTCGGGCCGTCTCCGGCTGAAGAAAAGTTGGCCGAAGTCTCGTTTTCTCCCTTTGCCGCAAGCTGGCTGCTGAGACCTCCGCTGAGACGCAGGTTCTGTGTCATGATGTAGAAGTTCTCACAACTGCCGTCGGCCTTCTCTGCCATGATGATGTCCCCCGCTTCCAAAGCCGGGTTTCCCCGCCACTTCAGTTCTCCCGGAAGATAACAGATTCTGTAGTCGTTGACCTTCTGCTTGATCAGCGTCATTTCCGTGCCGCCCGCCATGCCATAAATCGGATCTTTCGAGGTATCGGTCAGATAGAGTTCTCCTGCCTCTCTGTCTATCATAGAGACGATGAGCACACCCTGACCGGAAACTTTCAGAAGATCGTTTTTCTCGATGGAGGCGAGATCCCCGGCGGTGACCAGCCACTGTCTTGTGATGGTAAACCTGGCTGTCAGATCTTCAGGCAGATTCAATTCTTCTTGGTCTTCGTCTGTTTCTTCTAGCGTAAAAGTGAACTGACTCTTCTCCTCATCGACACTTTCCACCATCATGTTTCTGCTGTACGGTATCTGTTCCAGTTCATAGGTCATCTCCATCAGCGTGCCAGGATGGACGTTTGTCAGATCTGTACAGCGAAAGGCTGCTAGAGATTGGTTATAGGTTCCGGTCAAAATATGTTCTGTATCCGGTGCTCCGCTGTAAGCCACCTGCAAGGTTGTGATCGTCTCTGCCGTATCCATATCGGCTACTCTCTCCTGCCAAATCGTTTCCATAAAGGTTTCGGTCATATATGGGTTCTCAAAGGACAGTTCCAATCCGCTGGTTCCTTTGCCTCTGGTATAGGTTCTCTCCCCATCTGAGCAGATCAGGGAAGTCACTGTAACTGGGCTGACGGTAGAAGGGATGAATTCATGGAGATACTGGTTCTGGCGATCTATCGTCGTCTGCAAGGCTGGTTCCTGATACCAGTAGAACTGCAGTCTTCCAAGCCGGTCAAACTTCACATTGCAGCCCATCAGCCCGGCGGCAAAGCCCAGCATCTGTCTGCAAGTATAGCCCTCTTTAAAGGTTGGAAGAAGGTATTCCTTATACACGTTGTCCGGGTGGAGCGAAAGCGCTTTGTCTGCCGCAATCTGCCTCACCAGCTCTTCAATGGACATGGGATACCCCTCGTCTATGGCAAAAGGCTCTTCCAGAAGGCAGGCACCGTCATAAGCTGTCAGGGTCAAGTTCTTATAGTCATTCTTGGTGCTGACTTCTGTGATATAGAAGGTTCCAAGAGGTACATACTCGTAAGTTTCATCTTCAATCAAAAGGCCGCTGTAGGCTTTGATCATCACATTGTCATAGTCAATGTCCTTTGGCGCGTCGATCAGTTCTGCTGTCAGCTTAGTCGAACAAAAACTTCCCATGGAAATGTGGTCATCTGCCGCTGCGGCTTCTTCCAAGGTCATGGACACCAAATTGTCCGCGCCGGTCAAAACGGCCACCTCCTGCACCGGCCGCTGCCCAGTCTCGTCAGGCGCCGCCCCAACAATGGGCTGGCAGAAAACCGCTTTGATGAGAAACTTTCTATCGTAGGACTTGATTGCTTCCTGATATTTTTGTGTTACGTTCTGCATGGGTCCACCTTACCTTTCTACCAGTGTGGCCGACAGCCCGGTCCACAGCCACTGATCAAATTTCGGATCAAAGCGGTACATAGGCGTCTGCTTTGATGAGACGTAGAAGACAGAAGCCTCTCTTTTTCCGGTCAGCGCATCTGGGTACTCCAGTTCAAAGAAATTATCGTTGAGGCAGGAAAGAAGGGTTTTCATCTTCTCTCCTTCCATGGCCGCCCATGAACAGCTCAACTGTCTCTTCTGCGTAATTCTGTCCTTAAAAGTTTCTCCCATCTGGTTTCTGCCGTTGCCGTCCTCACTGTCGAGGTCGCTCAGGCTCCACTGCAGGGACATAGGGTTTTCCACCTCCGTCCATTGGTCAGCTCCGATTTTTCTCATTCTTAAAATATTCATAGTTTCCTCCTTTACACCAGCAGCGGTGAAGCACCGGTCTGCTTTACAATGCCGTTGTGATAGTTAACAACCTGTCTACCGATTTCTCTGCCGTCCAGTTTGTTGACGATATGGAAGGTGTAGTTTCCGTCGCTGCCGGACATGGCGGCTCTGACGGCTTCATATACGCCTTTGGATACGGAGGTCACGATCTGATCGTTGTTCATGACAGCGGCTCTGCTGCCAAAGCTGCCCACCAGCTCAGGCCCCGCTTCTCTGGCTACAAACATCTGCCCTGCGTCTACCAGACCTCCTGATGCCAGGCGCGGAATGTTCAGTTTTGATATGAGTCCGATTGTAACGCCCGGTATCTTGTTGATCAGTTTGATGGCCCCATTGATGGCGCTGATAAAGCCGTTAATGGTATTCTGGGCAAAGCCGATGATGGAATTGACCACCTTCTTGAATGCGCCGCCGATGGCGTTGCCGATGCTGGTTCCGATGTTGGTGAAGGTCTTTTTGATGGTACTCCAAATGCCGCTGAAAAAGCTGCCCACGCCTGAAAAGACGTTTTTGACCGCCGTCCATGCCGCAGAGAACTTTGACTTGAAATAGCTGCTGACACTGCTGAACACCTTGGAAATTCCCTTCCAGATGCCGCTGAAAAAGTCCACCGCTGCTTCGAAGGCATTAGAAATGCCTTTCCATGCGGAACGGAAAATTTTGCCGAACCACTCTGCCGCGCTGGCAAAGGCTTCTTTGATGCCGCTCCATATACCAGCAAAGAAATCCACCACTACGGAAAAGACCTCTTTGATGACGTCCCAAGCTGCGGAGAAGATGGCGGTAACGCCGTCCCACATCTCGCTGACGCCGCTGGAAATCCGATTGCCGTCTCCTGTGAAGAAGCCGACGATGACATCGATGATACCGCTGACGATGTCGATAATGCCGCTGATAATTTCAGTTATGGTCTCTATGGTTCCGGATATAAATTCCGAGATGGCTTCGCCGTGTTCCACCCATAGCTCTGTCAAAAAATCAAAAACGCCGGACACGATCTCTGCGATCAGTTCCGCCGCTTCGGCTATACAGTCTATGATGTTGAGGGCGCCGTCTAAAATGGCATCGACCAGTGGCGGTGTCTCGCCGCTGTCCTCTCCGAAGAGGGTTTCCTTCAGTCTGCCAAAGGCTTCGATGACCGGCTCGAAGGCCTCCGTCACCTTTGGCCATGCCGTCTCTATCTTTTCTCTGAATTCCTCGTTGGATTCCATCAGATGTTTAAAGGCTGCCACCAGTCCGACCACGGCGGCAACTGCCAGGGCGATGCCTGCGATGAGGCCGCCGGACAGGAGCTTGCCAGCTGTTGAGCCGATAGAACCTGCATGGGTGGAAAGGGTGTTACCCAGTTTGCCCATGGCTTCACTCATGGTCTGAGGGAGGTTCTTGATGGATTCCTTTAGGTCAGAGAAGCTGAAGTTAGAGATGGTTTTTTTTAGGTCGTCGAAATGGCCCTTGGCGTTGGTAACAAAGAAACTGATTTTGTCTTTTAAATCGCTAAATTTTTCACGACCAGAGTCGCAGAAACCTGACAAAATCTCTTTTATACTCTTGGTTCCATCTGATAAACCTGAAAAACTTTCACCTATTTTCTCCACGTTGGTGGTTACACTTTGGCTGAAGCTTTCAATAGGTTTACTATCTACAATTTTCTTTGAGAAATCTCCAGCCCATTTGTGAAGCACTGCAAATGTTCCTTGAAGTTCCGACGCTGCAGTCACCAGAGTTCCCAGTGTACCGATAAAGTCTGCTAAACTATCATTTGCTAGCCCTGCCACTTGGCTGATACCTTCTAATCCTTTTCCTATTTGATCTAATTCTTTTGATAATTCACTTTTATTATCACTCATAATCTTTCTCCTTTCGATTTTAATTAAATTGTATAATTACTTTCTTAATCCACGCATAGGCATCACCTCCTTCATTTTTCCATTTAAAAAGCACCAGTACTATGACTGATGCTTCTGTTAGTATATTTATTTTGTTATCAGCTACAACCCCAGCTCCTCAAAGGTGTAGGATGTAAGCAGTTCTTTTCTATCCTCTTTTAATTTGTCGTAAGTATATAGCAGGACAAATCCAGCCTTCTCTATGCCCAGTCTTTCCCTCAGCAGCAGGCAGGTGAGCATGTTTACGCCACCGACCTCATCCTCTGCCATTCTGACGGTTTTCTTCAGTTCACGAAGTCCTGGCAATGACAAGTCTTCTGCCGATTGGACGCCGTGTTCCAGTTCTTCTAGCTGGCAGCCTGCCTGTTCCTCACATTCCTTCATTACCTTGAGCCCTTCCTCCACCGCATTTTCATCAGCGATGAACTGGATGTACCGCCTAGTCATCGCCTTCGACTTCTCTGACAGTTCTTCTTTGGAAAGCTTTTCCCCTTCGATTTCTTTCACAGGGTTTATGAACACTTCCTTGCTCAGGTTATCGGCAAATATCCTCGCCTGGGTGATGTCTCCCCACTCGCCGATCTTAACCGCGGTCTTCTGGATGGACAGACCGAGGTTATACATGAACGCGTTCTTTTGTCGCAGAAAGTCCCTTTCCTCTAGCCGTGACTGGACACATTTTTCAATCAGTCCCTGTTCTTCTTTCGTAAAATATTGGTTCTTCGTCTTTTCGTAATCTCTGTCATAGTTCCAGCATTCCCGATAGTACATGCTGTCTTTCAGTGACACGTCTCCGGCATTCAGCATCCATCTGCCGACAGTGGTTTCCGCTTTAAAGAGTTTGTTCTTATAGCGTGTCTCTATTGGCTCCTCCGGGTCATAGGTATACTTTTCCATGGCCTCCTTCAGATCCTCGTTAAGCATCTTCTTGATCCGCCGGATTTCTTTTTCAATGGATACAGTATCGCCATCTGCTCCAGATGGGAACAACTCATCAATTATCTTTCTTTGAAGTACCGTTATATTTTCCAAAAACATTTCTGGATTTCCCCCGCATTTAGCCAACCGTTCCATATCGCGCTTGAGAATGCCTTTATGCTCTTCTATTTTATCTCTTATTTTCTCCCTCTTTCTTTCATTCTCTTCTTTCTCCAGCTTCAAATGATTTTTCTCGATTTCATTTAACCAAACCTTGATATGTTTACCATAGCTTTCAATCTGCTTCTCTGTCTTCTTATCATCACTCATGAATACTCTCCTCGCTTTCATCTTTCTCTTACTATTAAAGATAGTAGATATCTGCTAACTATTAATCTATATTTGACTGTTTACAATCCCAGTTCCTCAAAGGTGTAGGATGTAAGCAGTTCTTTTCTATCCTCTTTTAATTTGTCGTAGGTATATAACAGGACAAATCCAGCCTTCTCTATGCCCAGTCTTTCCCTCAGCAGCAGGCAGGTGAGCATGTTTACGCCACCGACCTCGTCCTCTGCCATTCTAACGGTTTTCTTCAGTTCACGAAGTCCTGGCAATGACAAGTCTTCTGCCGATTGGACGCCGTGTTCCAGTTCTTCTAGCTGGCTGCCTGTTCCTCACATTCATTCATTACCTTGAGCCCTTCCTCCACCGCATTTTCATCAGCGATGAACTGGATGTACCGCCTAGTCATCGCCTTCGACTTCTCTGACAGTTCTTCTTTGGAGAGTTTCTCCCCTTCAATTTCTTTCACAGGGTTTATGAACACTTCCCTGCTTAGGTTATCGGCAAATATCCTCGCCTGGGTAATATCCCCCCACTCGCCGATCCTAACCGCGGTCTTCTGGATGGACAGGCCCAGGTTATACATGAACGCATTCTTTTAGCTCAGGAAGTCCCTTTCCTCTAAACGTGACTGGATGCATTTCTCAATGAGTCCTTGTTCCTCAGCAGCCTGCTGATATTGATTTGCATATTTTTCTGCTGCCTTCAACCAAAAAAGAATATCTTCTTTTCTTTTTGATATCTTTTTTTCTGTCTTTTTATCATCACTCATGAAAAATTCCCTCCTTGCTTCAGTATTCCTCTAATTATAGATGGGAGACATCCAGTAACGGTTAATCTGCTTACAATCCCAGTTCCTCAAAGCTGTAACCTGTCAGCAATTCCCTCCGCTCTTCTTTGTTGGAATCATTTTTGTACAGGGCGATGAATAACGCCTTCTCATATCCAAGTTTATCTTCCAGCAGTTTGTAGGCTAGCACACCCTGCCCTTCCACTTCGCTTTCAACAGCTTCCAGCGTCTCCTCGATCTCCCTGCGGTCCCTTCCTGACAGCAGCGGCCTGGCTTCATCAGCTGAACTGCGCAGCTCATTCAAAAGCCGCTCTGCTTCTGCTTCGGCTTCTCTATCATGGTTCATCGCCTCCTCTATGGCCTTGGGATCTCCGATGAACTGGATGTACCGTCTTGTCATCGCCTTTGACTTCTCTTCCAGTTCTTCTTTGGTAAGCTTACGACCTTCAATGTCCTTTACGGCTTTCGGAAACGCTTCTTTGCTCAGGTTGTCTGCCCACATCCTCGCCTGGGTAATATCCCCCCACTCGCCGATCCTAACCGCGGTCTTCTGGATGGACAGGCCCAGGTTATACATGAACGCATTCTTTTGCCTCAGGAAGTCCCTTTCCTCTAGCCGTGACTGGACACATTTTTCGATCAGCCCCTGTTCCTCTTTCGTAAAATACTGGTCCTTTGTCTTTTCGTAATCCCTGTTATAGTTCCAGCATTCCCGATAGTACATGCTGTCTTTCAGTGACTCGTCTCCGGCATTCAGCATCCATCTGCCGACATCGGTTTCCGCTTTGAAGAGTTTGTTCTTGTACCGTGTCTCGATTGGCTCCTCCGGGTCATAGGTGTACTTTTCCATAGCCTCCTTCAGATCCTCGTTGAGCATCTTCTTGATCCGCTGGATTTCTTTTTCAATAGCAACAGTATCACTATCCGCTCCCGATGGGAACATATCTTTAATTACCTGGCTCTGTAACTCGGTAATAGCCTTTAGGAAATCTTTAGGATTACCACCTTCTTCTACAAGCCACTCTACAGTTTTTTTAAGGCTTTCCTTATTATTTTCTATTTTCTTCTTTAGCTTTTCCTGCTTCTTTTCGTTTTCTTCTGTTTGTAGTTTCTTCTGATTTCTTTCAATTTCATCTAACCAGACTTTAATATTCTTACCATAACTTACTATCTTTTTTTCTGTCTTTTTATCATCACTCATGAAATTCCCCTCCCCGCTCTTGTCTCCCTTCCTCTTACTATTAAAGATGGACGACATCTGCCAACTGCTATAAATATATTTTACCTTTTTTCGAAGCTACAGGCAAGAGGTTCAGCCCTGCTACTCACGGCAAACGCATGAAATAAATTTGCATGCCTTCATTCCTTCAAAATGGGAGTTGATGACACAAAATGCCACGCTTTCCAGCATTTACAGTCCGCAAATGGCTGACCCGTCGAAAATGTCCCAGACTTTTTTTCTGTCAACGCCGATTGCGGACTGCGATATGCGATATGGTTTCATGCGTTTGCCGTGCCCTGCTGCCACGTGGCAGGGCTGAAGAGTCAGTGAGCATTGTATGAAATTCCTTTCAAATTAATCATGAAATCTTTGCACAAAAAGCACCAGTATCTATACTGATGCTTTTCAACGTATTTTATCTTTCGGCAGCCTTTTTCCCTCGAGAGAAAGCAAGGTCTTCTTGCACAATCATCCATCACTTCCTGCATCAAAACTTTTATTGAACATTGCCACATAAGCAGAAAACAGTTCTGCTTCCTGCGCTTTCCGGCTCTCCAGATCTTCCTCTGTCTCATAAAGATCAATGGGCTTTTCCGGATATCTGGCGTTTTCACCCAGAGATGCAGCGACAGCGTGGGTCACGTAGATGCCGCTGAGCCATGCTGCATAATTTGCCCGCTCAAGCTGTTCCTTTTGCTCCGCCTGATAGGCTTTGACAAAAGGATGCAGCTTTCTGGGGTTCAACTGCCAGAACAGACAATAGTCCACACCCATTCTCAGCGCCATCGGAAGATAAGAGTCCTCTATGAGCTGCCGTATACTGTCAAAGACTGGTTCGTCTCTTCCTGCGTTTTCTGGCTCTATCCATTGCTCTTCTGCGTGCTCTGGCTGAGCCCTCGAAAAAAACCGCTGCCCTCTACTGCCTTGTTGATTTCCTGAAGCATCTGATCCAGAGAGCCTCCTTTTGACAGATGTGCTTCCAGTTCTTTACCAGCACGCTGATCATCGCCGTTCATCGCCAAAGCCAAAAACCCTCTAACTGTTGTCAGCACTTTTTTGTCCATATCGGTCAAAGCGATACCCATGTCTTCCAACTGGCACATGGCGTTAAAATCAAGTTCAGGCAATACATATTCTCTATCATTAATAATCATTCTTCTACTCCTTTTTAATAAGGCAAAGGCGGCCAAATGCCGCCTCCGCCTGTCAATGTAATTGTTTTATCCCTTAAGCGGATGGTGTAACTGCTTTTGCTACCCTTGAGGAAGGAATTGCCACCACTTTCATGTCAACTGCCGCATTGAGAGCACCGGCTACGATAATTGCCGTATGCTGTCCGCTAAACTCGTAATTATCAGCTCCGATGTTCAGTGTATAAGTCAGTTCCTTGCCTTCTGCTGCCGTCAAATCAGCAAAGACCGCTGCGTCATAGTTGGCCACGAATTCCATGGCAGCCATGCCCTTTTTGCCCGGGATGAAAACCTGCGCTTCATCTGCCAGAGTGGTTACTTCGATTGCAGCCGGTGCTGCGCCCAGATCCGGGAAGGATTTGATGTAAACTTTGATATCACTTGATAAACCTTCGCCTTTGACTGTTAAATATGTTCCTGTTGTACTGATTGCCATTTTTAATTACCTCTTTCTTTCTGTTGATCTTTGATTAGCTGCACGATGGCTTTTGCCAGTGCAATTTTTTCTGTGTTTTTGCAGGTCATCTTTGGAATGATGGCTTCGTACTGCTCTTTGACGATACCGCCTTCCACAAATGTCTCCTTTACCTGTAAGTCCATGAGTGCATGGTCAAAATTTTCCCGAAGCTGCGTTAGCTCTCTGCGAAGGACTTTGATTTCACTGTCCTTTGCCTCCATCAAAGCTTTCAGCTTCTCAATTTCCGCCTTTGCTTCTTTATATTTCAGATTCACTTCGTCATATCTGAATTTTGGAAGCATGATTGGCTGCATTCTCATCTCTTTTTCCATGTTTCCTCCCTCTGTTGTTATCGCTGTCATTCAGCGAAATTTTCTAAGCTGTAGTTTTCTTCAAGTACGCTGTAGTCTCCGTGCGAAGTCCGCCGCTGCTCTGATAAACGTTGGTTGCGACATCGATGATTTCCCATCCGTCTGTCAGCAAAATCTGAAGCTGCTGCTCTATATACAGTGGATCTCCTGAGATGTGTTTCACTTCCATTTTCCTCTCCTCCTTTTCGCGATTTCTTTCTCTACCTTTTTGATGATACTAACTTTAACATATTTTTGGGGTACCGATGCACATGATGCAAACAGATTTTGATGAAAGCGCATACAATAAAAAACGTGGAAATACGTCCTTCAGACGATATTTCCTATGTTATAACAAAAGCTCCCAAATAATCTGGAGCCAAATGAAATAGGAGTGATATCATTATGATAAAAAGAATTTCTTTAGAAAAGGAAGCCCTAGAAGTCTGTATTGAAAACAGCAAACCGCCCTTCATCTTCCAGCTTCCGCCAGAGGAGGGCAGAAAGGTGTTAGACAAAGCCCAGGATACGCCCATAGACATGTATCCCTCTTCCATTTTTACCACAGAAGTAAATACGGGAAGGTATGGGAAAATAGCAGTAAATTTTGTCGTCCCTGAAAACTGCGACGAGAAAAGACATGTGATTCTATACATACATGGCGCGGGCTGGGTCTTTGGCAACCTCCACACCCATGAAAAGCTAGTTCGCGAACTGGCCGCGAGAACGGGCAGTATCGTCGTATTCCCTGAATATTCCCGTTCCCCGGAAGTCCATTATCCTGTCGCCTTGGAACAGTGCTACTTCGTCCTCTGCTGCCTAGGTGAATTGCTGGAGCGAATGGAGTTAAGCACAGATTTAAATAAGTTAGTGATTGCCGGGGACAGCGCAGGCGGCAACATCGCCACGGCCCTTACCATCATGGCGAAGTTCCGTCAGGGTCCATGTATCAACAGGCAGCTGCTGTACTATCCTGTGACCAACGCCTGCTTTGATACGTCATCTTATAAAGAATTCGGCATCGGTTATTATCTCTATCGTGCGGGCATGGAGTGGTTCTGGAACCAATATCTGCCCGACTGCAAAATGAGAAATCAGATTACCGCCTCCCCTTTAAATGCCACAGTAGAACAGCTGCAAGGGCTGCCTGCTGCCATGATTTTAAATGGCGAAGCAGATGTTCTCCGCGACGAGGGAGAAGCTTATGCCCGCAAGCTGCGCAGTGCCGGTGTACCAGTTACCGCCATCCGTTTTCAGGCTATGATCCACGATTTCGTCATGCTGAATGCCCTGGACCAGACAAAAGCCTGCCGCGCCGCTATGGATGTTTCCACCGATTGGATCAAGAAGAGTTATTGTGAATAAGCGCCTGCCTTGCCAAATCCTCAAGAAAAAAAGGCGAAAAGCATTGTTTGTTGAATACTTTTCGCCTTTTGAAGTGATTCATCAATGACAGGGTCTGTGCCCGGCGCTAGCTCATCAGCCTTGGAGGGCGACCATCCCAACATTAAATAATTGATTATTTCTGCACAATTGCGCATGGCAAAGATTTTCTAGCCATGCGCAATTGCAATGAAAATATTTATTCCATACCGGACATGTGCTTTCTCGCTTCTTCTATATCCTCTGGCTGAGAAAGATCCATATCTTCATACTTGACCCAGACGCTTCCTCTCTTCTTCTTATATACGAAGAACATGAGAATAGAAATTGGTATGATGGCATAACAGGTCAAGAAGTCGAACCAATTGAAGTCAGTAAATACCCACCAGTTGGCGCCAAAGCAGACAGCAATACAGATGATGATGCAGAACCAGGATCCATAAGGAAAGAACGGCGATTTATATTCCAACTCGTCCAGAGTATGCCCCTGTTTGACCCAGCCTTTCCTGAATCTGTAATGGGCCACGCTGATAGTAAGCCAGTTGTAAACGCCTGCGATTCCGCATAGGTAATAAGCTGCTGTGTAAGCGACACCATCTCCGATGAGGGAAGCAACGAAAGCGGTAGCAGCAATCGCAGCAGTCAGTAGTACAGATCTTACCGGCACGCCATTCTTGCTGATTTTTGCAAAGAATTTTGGAGCGTCTCCGCTTTCCGCCATGTGCTGCATCGTTCTGGATGCGGCATACATGGACGAATTGCCACAGGACAAAACTGATGTCAAAATGACAGCGTTCATCAACGAAGCTGCAGCCGCAAATCCTGCATTTCTAAAGATGATGGTAAAAGGTGAAGCAGCTACATTGTCTTCTGCTGCATCTAAAAGTGACGGCTCTGTAAAAGGAATCAGTGTTGCTACGACAAAAATGGTCCCCAGATAGAAGATCATCAATCTCCAAAAGACACTGCGAATCGCCCTTGGTACGTCGTCCTTCGGATTTTCTGATTCTGCTGCCGATAGTCCGACCAATTCTGTATTAGAGAAGGAAAATGCAGCAACCATAAGGATTCCCACAATGCCGCCAAAACCGTTGAGGAACGGGGCCTTGCCATCCTCTCCCGCATCAAGCGTCCAGTTGTGGAAGCCTGCGTCTTCGCCAGAATTCATGATGCCAATGATCATCAGCACGCCCACGATCAAAAAGATGACAGTAACCACGACCTTGATTCCTGCGAACCAGAATTCACCCTCTCCAAAGCCCTTTACTGTAAATAAGTTGAGAGCAAGCAGAACTGTCAGGAACAACAGCGCCCAAAGGCTGGAGTTAGAGCCTGGAAACCAGTATTTTACTATAATTGCGCCGGCAATTAATTCTGCCGCTACGGTCATAGACGAGCCAAACCAATAAGACCATCCATTGGTAAATCCCCATGCTTTATCAACAAAGCGGTTTGCGTAGGCAGTGAAAGCGCCCGGGACGGGATATCTGGTCGCCATCTCTCCAAGAGCGGTCATCATGCAATAGACAACAATGCCCATAATCGCATAGCCAACCATAGCGCCGCCAGGCCCTGCGTCTCTGATTGTCCCGCCCATTGCCAGAAACAGCCCTGTGCCGATAGAGCCGCCGATGGCAATCATCTGCAGATGACGCCGTTTTAGTCCGCGGTGGAGCTGCTGTTCGTCTTTTTTCTCAGCTGTCTTACTCATAAGAAGTCTCCTTTCAGTAAACAAGTTAATAACAAATGTTGCATTAAATTCTTCCCAATATCTCTACTTCCATTTCTGCCTTTTCTTCAAAAAAGGCTTTGATGTCGTCCACATATTCGTCAGCTGGCGTGCTGAACACCTGTGGCTTTCCGCCGATATGCTTTTGCTTTGAAATTCCCAGGTTGTGATAAGGGAGCAGTGTCAACCTTGTAAGGTGATTCGCCCGATAAAACGCAGCCGTCGCTTTTATCGTCTCCCATGTATCATTGATGCCGTCAATTAAAGGCATCCGCATCTGAATCTTGCTGTTTATTTCCGGAACGGAAGCAAGCCTGATCAGATTTTCCAGAATGACGTTGTTGCTGCAGCCGACATAGCTCTGATGAATTGCATCATCTATGGACTTCATATCGTAAAGCACATGAGTAACGTTGTCCATGCGGGCAAGAGCCTCCAGGCAATCTCCGTCGCCAAATCCCGACGTATCGAGACAGACTTTGATATCTCTGTCCGCAGCATCTCGAATCAATGCCTCGACAAAGTCCGGCTGTGCCAGCATCTCTCCGCCGCTGATGGTCATGCCGCCGCAAGTGTTATCGTAAAAGCCCTTGTCCTGCTCCACCTCATATATGACGTCTGCCACAGTCATCAGCCTTGCGACAGGCTGGAGCGCCTGCGCATAGCAGTTTGTAACGCACTCCATGCATTTGTCACATCTCTTCCGATTGATGTCAATTTCACCCTCGGCATTTATAAACACCGCTTCTTTGTGACAGTGGCGAACGCAGAAACCACACTTGATACAGCTATTCGGCATCTGTATAACCTGCTGCTCAAAGTCGATCAGTTCCGGGTTATGGCACCAGAGGCAGTGCAACGGACAGCCTTTTAAAAATACTGTCGTTCTGATGCCAGGGCCGTCCTCTGTAGAAAACTTCTGGATTGCACCCACCAGCGCTTGTAACGGTTTTCTTTCCATTGACTTCTCCCTATCTGGCGTTCTCGAAGTGCGCGGTTCTCCAGATGATCGTATCCTGCGCACTCTTATCCAGCTCTGTGAAATACGCCATATATCCTGCCACGCGAACCATCAGCCCCTTGTGCTTCTCTGGATGAACCTGCGCATCCTTTAGTGTTTCTGTATCGACTACGTTGATCTGGATATGTTCACCGCCATGATCAAAATAGGTCTTGATGACACCTTCAATACTGGCAAGTCCCTTTTCTCCCTCTACGCCTTTTGGATCAAAACGGAGATTGAACAAGGCGCCGTCGTGGAAATCTCCCTGCCCCATAGACGCTACAGATTTAACAGTGGCTGTCGGCCCGCTTATATCGCGTCCCATCATCGGTGACGCGTTGTCGCAGAAAGGTTCGCCTGCCAGTCTTCCATCAGGCAGTGCGCCGCATACTGCGCCGTGAGAAACGTTTACAGTCTGGGAATGTACATTAAAAGAGAAGACTCCGCCCCTTGCGTCAGGCCAGGTCTGTACGTGATCTGCAATAAAGTGCATCATCTCTCTATATACAGAATCCACATGAGCATGGTCATTGCCAAATTTCTCCGGCTTGTTAAGCAGCAGCTGGCGCATTCTCTCCTCCCCTTCAAAGTTATGGTCAAGTGCTTTGATCAGCTGATCCATGGTGATATCTTTCTCTTCATAGACACATTTTTCAATAGCCACGATAGAATCAGCCATATTAGCAGCGCCGGTAACAAACAACCCTGCTGTAGAGTACTTTGCGCCGCCGTGCTGCACAGATTTTCCACTTTCTACACAGCCCTTGGTCACCATGGATGCAAAAATGACAGGATATTTGGTCATATGTACACTCTGCATGATGCGATAGCCTTTGGCGACCAGTTCATAGTGGTGAAGAATCTGCTTCTTGAGTGCTTCCTTGAATTCTTCAATATCCTTAAAGTCCCTCGGATCTCCAGTCTGAAGTCCCATCATTTTTCCCGTTTCTGGATCTACACCGTTATGAAGAACAAACTCCAGCATCTTTCCCATATTCACATAACCTGCATCTGGAGAGCCATCGGTGGTTCCTCCTCCTGGTCCCGGCTGAATGCAGCCCACGATCGTCCAGTCTCTTGCTTCTTCAATGGTGCATCCCTTGCCCAGTGTCATCTTCATAGCCGCTTTATCGCTAAAGAATCCCGGGTTTGCCTGTCCTTCCTGAATCATCTTACATCCATTGCGGATCAATTCTTCTGGCGATCCGTCCCAGATGCGCACCGCCATGACAGGCTGGGTAGTCTTCAGTTGGTTTGCCGCTTCCAGGCAGAGATAGGATAAATCATTGGTAGCGTCTTTCCCGTCCGGGGTCTGTCCTCCGACTACAAGGATTTCCCACATCGGGTATCCGGCAAAAGAGGTGGCATACCATTTATCTCTGACCTCGTATACCTCGCAAGCCTTCAGGTAAAAACATTCCAGCATTTCCAGGGCTTCTTCCTCTGTGATCCTGCCGCCCTTGATGTCTTTTTCGTAGTATGGCCACATGTACTGGTCAAAGCGTCCGAATCCACACGCCGTAGTGCATACTTCGATATGAAATGCTACATGGACGAACCATACCAACTGCAGTGCCTGCTGGAAGGTCTTTGGCGGATTTTCCGGAACCACCCTGCAATTTTCTGCAATGGTGAGTAGTTCTTTCTTACGCTTTTCGTCTTTGCATTCCGCCGCCTGTTTTTCTGCCTCTTCCGCCATTCTTTGCGCATAGGTGATCAAGCCCTGGCACTGAATGATGCACGCCCGCCAATAATTGATTTTTTCCTGATCCTCGTGGCAGTCGCCTGCAGTATTTGCGATGTTCTCTCTGCACTCCTTCATATAGCCTGCAAGGCCTACGGTCAAGACCTTTTCGTGATCGCAGGTGGTCTCTCCCGATACACCGTTTCTAAGGCCTACGGTGATGATGTCGTCCTGAATACATTCTTCAATATGGGGAGGCAATATCGTCTTGGAATAATCCTCCATCGACTTGCCTTCCCAGTACTTCAAGGTTTCGAGAATCTGCTCCCTATCCTCTGGCGATACGTCATAAGGGTCTTTCGTCCGCACTGGAAAATCGTCGATATCGCTGATATACCAGGAACTGGACTGAAATTCCGGATGCAGATTGGCACCCCTGTACTTGTTCGTCGGGGTTCCGACTATCAATTCGTCTTCCATGATCAAAGTGGTCATATGTTCCATAATATAATTCACGACCTCTGCTCTGAAAACAGGGATGGCATCTCCTGCAAACTTTTTATAGGCCTCCGTAGCGAGAAGTACCCTCTCCGCTGTAATGCAGGGCCTGGAATCCCAGAGTTTATTTCTCATTCTCTGTAATCTCTCATTTAACATTTTGAAAACCTCCTTTTAATATTTTTCCATGGTAACTTTTTCGGTCGGCGATGGGAAAGACCTCGAAAGCTGCTCCAGGTCTTCTTCGCTCAAGGTAACTTCTGCCGCAGCGGCATTTTCCTCTATGTGATCAAAACCCACTGCTTTGGGGATTGCCGCCATATCCTCAAGTCGCAGTACAAATGAAAGAAGCAGCTGTACCACAGAAATGTCATGTTTTTTTGCAACCTCTATTACATTTTTATCTGTCATCAACGCCGCCTTTGACACGCCATCCTGAGTCGTCATAGCTCCCGCCTGCCCCACCGGGCCGTAAGCGATAAAAGGAACGTCTCTTTCTCTCTGCCACTGCAGAAGATCATATTCAATTCCCCTTGCCCCCAGATTATACAGCACCTCGTTGACACAGCACTGATTACCATCTGGCACTTTCCACAAGTCCTCCATGTCCGTTACATCAAAGTTTGATACACCCCATCTTTTGATCTTGCCCTGATCCTTCAAATCTTCCATGCAGTAAGCCACCTCTGCTAGATCAGCGTCCTCTCTCCAGTGTAGAAGATACATGTCGAGATACTCCGTCCCCAGAAGTTTTAGAGTTCTTTCCAGACTGCTGTAGATATGATGTCTGTTCGCATTCTGCGGATACACCTTGCTCAAAAGATAGATGTCCTTCCGGTCAAACTTTTCGATGGCGCGTCCTGCGATGTTTTCTGCCTTGCCGTCCGCATACATTTCTGCCGTATCAATCAGATTCATGCCAATCTCAAGCCCATGGCGCAGACCGTCGATTTCACGGCTGTATGCTGTATCATCTTCTCCCATCTGCCAGGTTCCCTGTCCAATCTTCGGCAGGTAGGAACCGTCTGGCAGCAATATTTTTTTCTTCTCCATATTCGCATCTTCCTCTCGTCAGAATTTTTTAAATTATCTTCCTATATGCTTCATTGTAGATTCTAAATGTCACTGCCACAATAATTATTTTGCTATAAACTATCATTTTATTGCTAACATAATGCATATCCTTTTTGCTTTTTGCTCCTGATTTAAGTTATACTGAAGATGGATGGTGATGAATTATGTTATTTGAAAAAACAGCTTATTTGGATGATTTTCCAATCAATATCAGAATTGCCAAGGTGAGTGAGTATCCGATACATTATCATCAGGATATTGAATTCATCTATGTCCTTAGAGGCGAAATCTGGCTTAAAAACGGCTATTGCGACTATCTGCTCAAAGACGGAGACATCTTTACCAACAGCGGTCACGAGGTGCATTCTCTAACCGCCACCGATCAGGATAACGTGGTGGCGATTATTCAAGTGAGCAACCGATTCTTTACGCAATATTTTCCCACTCTCAATAAAGCCTGTTACCGAACCTATGTCAATAAGGATCTATATTTAAAACTGGACAATCTGCGTAAGATGCTGCTCCAGATTCTCGTCGATTATGTAAAGAAAAGTTTCAACTACAAATCAGCCTGTACTTACAGAATGGTAGAGGTGATCAGATATCTGAATGAAAATTTCAACTTGTTCGCCTTTGAAGATCAAGTAGTCGTCAATTTCAAGAATGACAACCCGGTTACAGTGGAGCGAATCAGTCGCATCATAACCTACATCTACGAAAATTATGCCAGCCGCATCACTCTGGATGACTTAGCCGACATGGAACATCTGAGCACCTTTTATCTTTCACATCTGATCAGAGAATACACCGGCATGAACTTCCGAGAGTTTCTCAGCTTTGCCAGAGTGGAAATGTCTGAAATCGATCTGCTTGAAACAGATAAAAAAATCAGCGCCGTTGCCCGCGACGCTGGATTTTCCACTACCTCATATTATGAGAATTCTTTTACAAAATGGTTTAAATTGACGCCAGAAGAGCATAGGGCAAAATATCTGCCGCTGATTTTGAGCCCTTATCGCGAGGCCAAACTGGAACAGCTTTCAATGAATGTGGCGGTCAATCTAATCAGGCATTGTCTATCAGCCGTCAGCGGACGTGAAAACAGCCCGCAGGCCGTCGGGCAGCTTCAGTTGAATGTCGATATAGATCTGGGCAAAGAAGCAATCAGGCAGATTGATCACAGCCTTGAAGCAACCATTACTATGGATGA
This sequence comes from Eubacteriaceae bacterium, assembly GCA_902362805.1. Taxonomy (GTDB): domain Bacteria; phylum Bacillota; class Clostridia; order Peptostreptococcales; family Anaerovoracaceae; genus Senimuribacter. The sequence goes on from CABIXY010000004.1 coordinate 356,152, forward strand.
TTTTGCCGTGATGGATTGTGACTTGTTTAAAACCTTAGAAGATCTGAGTGTAAAAGTCGTCAATATCGCCGTTTCTAAAAAAGATGAGGCAGAGGATTTAGCTCGCAAACTCAGTGAAAAGGGATTTATCACGCAGATCGTGCCGCAAAGCGGTTTGAAGTTATCCTCTGCTTATGGATATGATTCCATCGCAGCGTTTTTTCACGTTTTTAAGGAGCATTTTTTATCAAATGATGAGTATATCGCCTTCCGATTAAGGGATCCCGGTGACGAAGGGATCATCCTCAAGGGATGTCCTTCCTGCCTGACCTCCAATATACTTCACAAGCCTTCCTATTATGCCTATCGTTTTCTTGGAGGATTGAAAGGGGACCTGCTTTACTGGAGCAAATACTACTGTGTCGTCAGATCCGCTCATAATGGACAGCCAGTCTATCTTTTGATGGTATGCAACACCAGTGACGACATAGACAGACTTTGTTCAAGAAACGCCAGCGTCTATGAGACCAATGACGTGATCCACGATTTTAAAGATGAGATGAATCTTGACTTTAATTTGAAGCTGACGCCTGGTCAATATCAGGTGATCAAATATTCTCTTTCAAGTAAGAATACCATTTTCGAATATATGGCGCAGCTTGATTTTCCAGAAAGGAACAACCTTCCAGACAACTGGCTCAAACTCTTGTGCACTCAGCCCTATGCCAATGTTCATTTAGATGATGTAGACAGCGAAATGAACTTGAATTTTGAGATTCGGGGGGCTGGCATTCAGCTCGCCATAATACAGAAAAGGAGGAGATTAAATGAATGACAGAAAAACAGAACTATTATCTGTACTCGGGCTTCTTGTCGCAGCCCTATTGTGGGGGATCAGTTACCCTCTGACTAAAATTGTAGAAACCTGCCCTACGTTTTATACCGTATCTATCAGATTTTTAGTAGCAGCCGTAGCAATGACTGTCATTTTTCACAAACACTTTAAGAACTTCAGCAGGGATATTCTGAAGTATGCTTTTCTACTGTCCTTCTGTATCGCCTCTATGTATGTTTTTGCAACTTTAGGAATCAAATATACCACCTCAGTGCGGGCCTCCTTTTTCACTTGTCTTTCTTTTGTCATCGTACCTATTCTCAATTTAATTATCTATCGGCTGCACCTGACAAGAATCGTGCTCATCAGCGTGGCAATCTGTATGATCGGTATGTTTCTGCTTAGCTATACGCCTGATATGGGGAGTTTTGGTCTCAATTTAGGAGACGCCCTCTGCGTACTTGCAGCCATTGGAGGTTCTCTACATATTATTTTTCTCGATCGCGTATCAAAGCGAGAAAAAATGGATCCAACGTTGTTCACAACTCTGCTCATGAGTTTTGTCGCCCTTTGGGGAACTTTAATCGCTTTATTCACTGGCGCGTTCAAATATGAAGGTGCCTCTGCGTTCCAGTTGGGAACCATCGTTTTTCTTGGACTTTTCTGCAGTGCAGCGGCTTTTCTGCTCCAGTCCATCTGTCAAAAATATGTACCGTCTAACAGAGTTGGAGTCATTCTGGCTATGGAGCCTGCTTCTGGCTGCATCATCTCAGTCTTTGCTTTGGGCGAAGTGATGACGCTTTCTGCTTGGGCTGGCGCAGTTTTAGTAATGTTCAGTCTATTATATATGGAGATTGCCACAAATAAATCCGAGTCATTATAAAGGAGTATCTTATGTATAAAAAAGAGCGCTTTACAAAAGAATTGCAAATTGACAAGTTTGTTAAAATGTATTTTGATCCTGAGCTAACACTGCAGAAATGCCGCACATGTACTGGCTATGCAAAGACTTGGTCTTGTCCTGATTTTGACTTTAACGTCAGAAATTATTGGCGACAGTTTTCTGTCTACCGAGTCATCGTGGACAGGGTTTCTATGGAAGGCGTAGCAAGTCCAAAGGAGGCTGAAGAGAGATTAGCTTATGAAAAGCCTATTTTTAACCGCCAAATGTTGGCATTAGAAAAAAGCACTCCTGGCAGCGTCGCTCTTTACGCGCAGGAGTGTGAAGAATGTCAGGAATGTGCCCGCTTGATAGGGAAACCTTGCAGACTGCCTGAAACCATGCGATATTCCATCGAATCCCTTGGCGGCTGCGGCATCAGGTTAGTTGAAGACCTCTTTGAGTTCGGTGTCTGCTGGTCCGATGGAACGACAATTCCCGCATACTATATTTTGCTGGGAGGACTGCTGAAAAAGTAGAGGTTAGATATCTATACCGTCTCTATTCCACATGCCGGACATACTGAACCTCCTTCAGTGCTTTTCCGCCGATGTTGTCGTCCAAATAAGCGCCGCTTTCCGCAAATCCGTTTTTCTCATAAAACCTCTTTGCCCGCTCATTCTCCGCAAGCACCCAGAGCAAGATGTCTCTGCACCCCATCCCTGCCAGCTTGTCTACTACCGCCTGTAAAAGTGCTCTGCCATACCCTTTGCCCATATACTCCGGCAGAAAATAGATGGAGATGATTTCTCCATAGTCTTTCCAGTTGTAATTCCAATACCCATCAATGCAACGCCGATAGTGCCTGCAGTAGTCCAGGAAGATCCTGTGGCAATCGCTACGATTGCACACAATAGGCACGAAGCTACGAGGAAGATCTGAGGGCTTAGGATTTTCAGACCATAGTAGATCATCGCCTGGACGATGCCTCCTGAAATCCACATTGCCACCAGCATACCTACTGTGATAAAGATAAGTACAGCCTCCATTGAGCTGCTGATTTTGTTAATCATTGCGCTCTGCAGATAGGACCATTTGTAACCATTGAGCATTGCGATGATACAAGCCAGGCATAAAATCATTGCCAAAATGCCGTGCATATAGCCTTCCTTCTTGAGGACGGTAAACATCAGTGCGCTGACCATGACGACAATCAGCAATAGAATCTGCCATACGGGAATTTTTTACCTATTTTTTGCTACTTTCTAAATAATCCAACAAATAAATTTCGTTTACAGTTTAACGATATCCTATTTCAATATCTATAACCGTTTTGCCAAAACACTTAATTTTATTGTTGTTACTGAAGCCTTTTTTGCGGTAAACAGTCCCCGACCCCCTTATCAAAACCCGTTTGTCTAAAAATCGTATTTTCTTGCTTAATTAAATGCCTCTCCATTCTCTGTATAACCTACCATTATGTCATACTCCTGGTGTTTTTAAGCTGAAACTGAATAAAAAAGCCAAGAGAATAAATTCTCCTGGCTGAACTAATTTGTCATATTTCATGTCTTCTCTTACTGAGCACATTTCTGGCGGCCTTTTTTGCGGTATCGTTATAATTATCGCTGTCTATGATTTTCCGCAAGCGTTTTTCACTCAGAGCCGTATAATCGGCTTCTAATTCTTTCAGAGGATCTCGCGGCTTTTCTAGTTTTTCTCTTGCATTTTCGAACCAAAAGATATAGCTGCAGTCCCGGCAGACATAGTTGGTTGCCTCGTCGTTGGCCCAATCAAGTCCTAGATAAGTCATCCCCGCCGTGTTGAGCAGAGTTTTCCTGTCATAGAATTCCTCACAGCCGCAAATTGGGCATTTGAGCTGGATTTCCCTCCCTCCAGCGCAAATAATCCTAATGCTGCTTTTCCGTTCATCCATTCTTATTCCCTCCTTTATTCTAAGTGCCGCACATACTGCACTTCCTTCAGCGCTTTTCCGCCGATGTTATCATCGAGGCAAGCGCCGCTGACCGTAAAACCGTTTTTCACATAAAACCTCTTTGCCCGCTCATTCTCCGCAAGCACCCAGAGCAGGATGTCTCTGCACCCCATCCCTGCCAGCTTGTCCACCGCCGCCTGTAAAAGTGCTCTGCCATATCCTTTACCCATGTACCCCGGCAGAAAATAGATGGAGATGATTTCTCCATAGTCTTTCCAGTCATCGAAGCGAGAGTGACAATAAGAAGAGGTTCCGACAATCCGCTCACCATCCAGCATCAAAAGGGTGTTCCATCCTGGCAGGTCCACCGCCTCAGCCCAATGTCCCTCTGGGATACTGTCCAGGTAATCCTGCGGAATCAGCCCCTTGTAGGCGAACTTCCAGCTCTCTTCGTATACTTTGCTGATTGCCCGCCTGTCATCCCCGTCATTCATCAATCTGATTTCCATTTGTCCACCTGCTTTCTCTGATTGTTATCAGAATACCATAAATTTAGAAAAGCGGCAATCCCCATGGAGGGCGTAACCCTGATTCCCTCTGCTCTGCTATCTGCCGTTACGCAGATTTGGCGCTAAACGCCTTTTTCGTTACGCAAACTCCTCTGCAAATCCGACTGCTGCGTAACGGACCTGTCAGTCGGCTGTCTCGGTTACGCAGATTTGGCACTAAACGCCTTTTTCGTTACGCAAATTCCTCTGCAAATCTGACTGCTGCGTAACGGATCTGCCAGTCGGGTGTCTCGGTTACGCAGATTTGGCGTTAAACGCTTTTTTCGTTACGCAAACTCTTCTGCAAATCCGACTGCTGCGTAACGGACCTGTCAGTCGGCTGTCTCAGTTACGCAGATTTGGCGCTAAACGCCTTTTTCGTTACGCAAACTCCTCTGCAAATCTGACTGCTGCGTAACGGATTTGCCAGTCGGGTGTCTCGGTTACGCAGATTTGGCACTAAACCCCTTTTTCGTTATGCAAATTCCTCTGCAAATCTGACTGTTGCGTAACGGACCTGCCAGTCGGCTGTCTCGGTTACGCAGATTCGGCGCTAAACGCCTTTTTCGTTACGCAAACTCTTCTGCAAATCCGACTGCTGCGTAACGGACCTGCCAGTCGGCTGTCTCGGTTACGCAGATTTGGCGCTAAACCCCTTTTTCGTTACGCAAACTCCTCTGCAAATCCGACTGCTGCGTAACGGGGACGAAAGTCTGGTGTCCCCGCTACGCAGAATGCGTCAGAAGATGCTCGCCCTTTACACGAACAGTCTCGCCAGGCTGGCAAAGGCAATGCAGCAGACAATACCGCAAACCGTCGGAATCAGGAAGGATACCCCGGTCCATTTCCAGCTCCCCGTCTCTTTTTTAATCGTAATCAGAGTGGTGGAACAAGGCCAGTGCATTAGGGAGAACAGCATCATGCTGATGGCCGTAATCCAGGTCCAACCGTGATCCACGAAGAGCGCACGCATAGCCGCAAGATCTGACAATTCCAAGATACTGCCCTGCGCCATATAAGTCATAATGATAATCGGCACCACGATTTCATTGGCCGGCAATCCGAGAATAAATGCCAATAGAATGACGCCATCTAATCCCATGAGCTTACCGACGGGATCGAGAAAATCGGCGCAGTGATTCAAAATCGTAGCGTCCCCGACGGTCACGTTGGCCATGAGCCAGATCAAGAGGCCGGCAGGTGCCGCCACGCAGACAGCACGCCCCAGGACAAATAAAGTTCTGTCAAAGATGGAGCGGACGATAACCTTTCCAATCTGCGGCTTTCTATAGGGAGGCAGTTCCAAGGTAAAGGAAGAAGGCATGCCCTTCAGAACTGTCTTTGATAGTAAACGAGTGATCAGCAAAGTCATGACCACACCTAAAACAATAGCCGCAGTCAGCAGTACAGCTGATAAGACGGAATCAAAGAACCCGCCTGCCGTTCCCACAAAGAACATGGTCAAAACAGCGATCAAAGTTGGAAATCTGCCGTTGCAGGGCACAAAATTGTTGGTCAATATTGCCAGCAGCCGTTCCCGCGGTGAATCGATGATACGGCAGCCGATGACCCCCGCCGCATTGCAGCCGAAGCCCATGCACATGGTCAGCGCCTGTTTTCCGCAGGCACAGCACCGTTTAAATGGTTTATCCAGGTTGTATGCGATGCGCGGTAGATATCCCGCGTCTTCCAGCAGGGTGAACAGCGGAAAGAAAATTGCCATTGGCGGCAACATTACTGAAACAACCCAGGCCAGAACCCGATAGACACCTAAGATCAAAGCCCCATGGAGCCAGTCAGGTGCATGTAAGTATTGGAATAATTCCGTCAGCCGGTCCTGCACCCAGAACAGACCCTCAGATAATAGCTGGGATGGATAGTTGGCCCCTGTGATGGTCAGCCAGAAAACCACAGCCAGAAGGCCGATCATTACCGGATATCCGGACCATCTGCTGGTGAAGATCCGGTCCAGTCTGCGGTCCATGGCATTATATTCTGATTTTTCAAAGGTGACTGTATCCCGGCAGACCTCTTCTGCTGTAGTGACCAGGCTGGAGACGATGCTGTCTTTCAGCTTTTCAGAGGATAGGTCGCCCTCAGAGAGAATCGCCCTGCCCTGCTCAAGGGCAGCTACAATCTCCTCATCCTGCAGGATGTCTTCACCTAAATAAGTATTGACCTCCTGAATTAGGGAGTCGTCGTAATCGAGGAGCTTTAAGGCGAGCCATCTGCTCGCCAGTCTGCCGCCGGTTTTTTCCGAGATGATCGGCTCTACTTCTGCAATAGCAGCTTCTATCACGTCGTCATAGGTCACGCGGAGAGGCTTTGCCGGCTCTCTGACAATTAATTTGTCAAAATGCTCAAGGATGTTGGCCAGGCTCCGTTTTTTTCTCGCCACCGTACCGATGACGGGAACGCCCAACCTCTTTGAGAGAGCTTTCAGGTCGATTTTGATGTTCTTGCGTTTTGCTTCATCCATCAGATTGACGCAGACCAACACTTTATCAGAAATTTCAATAGTCTGCAGGACTAGATTGAGATTCCGCTCCAGACAGGTGGCGTCGCAGACCACCATGACCGCATCGGGGCCGCCAAAACAGATGAAATTTCGCGCCACTTCCTCTTCTTGCGAATGGGCCATCAAGGAATAAGTTCCCGGGATATCCACTAGGACATAAGAGTATTTCAGTCCCTGACAATAACCCTGGGCATTGGTGACGGTTTTGCCCGGCCAGTTGCCCGTATGTTGGTTTAATCCGGTCAGCGCATTAAAGACGGTGCTTTTTCCCACGTTGGGATTGCCTGCTATAGCAATGACTTTATCATCAATTGATTGTTTTTTGATTTCGAGTCCTGAGTCCACAGCATGCATCCCAACAGAACTGCTCGTTAAGCCCATGCCAGACCACCTTCCTGACTGGCCTTTCGCGCAGCGCAGCCTTCTGAATTTACGATGATGTCAGCGCAATCTTCTGAGCGAATGGCGATGACAGCCCCTCTGATCAAAAAAGCCGCTGGATCTCCGCCGGGGCTCCTTCCTAAACATTCAATTTCCGTATTTTCTATGAGACCGATGTCTAAAAGACGCCTTCTCATGTTGCCAATACTGCGCAGTTCTCTTACATTTGCTCTTTCTCCAGGTTTCATATCATTAAGATTCATAAATCTGATCCTCCAAAATAAATTTAGTCTAGGGAAACTTTTTTTCCCTATGTATACTATTCAGAAGGACTTTTAGAGGTGATAAAAAAATGGTCGATAAAAATGGTTTCTATACGATAAAGGGATATCAGATACAAGAAGGAGCAGAATTGACGCCTGCCATGGAAGATTATCTGGAGATGATCTGTCGTCTGATGGAAACACACACGGTGGTACGGCTGGGTGAACTGGCGGAAGTCCTCCATGTGAAACCTTCCTCGGCCTCAAAGATGATTCGGCTCCTCTCGGAAACCGGCTATATCAATGCAGAAAAATACGGTTATATTTTGTTAACTGAAAAAGGACGTCAGGCCGGCGACTATTTACTCTACCGTCATGACGTCCTGCAGCGTTTCTTATGCCTGCTCAACAATACGGACAATGAACTGGAACAGGTTGAGAAAATTGAACATTTTCTCGATGCCAGAACGATTGAAAATCTGGCGAAGCTGACCGCTTTGATGGAAAAATAGCTATTTCTTTTTCCATTCTATGATTTGTTCTAATCGCTCTTTCACTCTCTTTTCAAGTCCCTGGTCCGTGGGCTGATAATAGCGCCTGTCCACAAGGGTGTCTGGCAGACACTGCATTTTGCTCAGCTTTTCTTCCGTGTCGTGGGCATAGATGTAATTTTTGCCATACTCCAAATCTTTCATCAGTTTTGTCGGCGCATTGCGGATCTGAAGAGGCACCGGTTCCGCCGGCAAATCATGGACATCCTTTTTGACCGCCTCGCAAGCCATGTAAAGGGCGTTAGATTTTGGTGCCACAGCGAGATAGACCACCGCATGAGTCAAATGGACGTCACACTCCGGCATGCCGATAAAGTGACAAGCCTGATATGCTGCCACTGCCACCTGCAGTGCATGGGAATCAGCCATTCCCACATCTTCGCTGGCAAAGCGGACCAGCCTTCTTGCGATATATAGCGGATCTTCCCCGCCATCCAGCATGCGGTACATCCAGTAGACGGCTGCGTCGGGGTCGCTGTTGCGCATGGACTTGTGAAGAGCGGAGATGATGTTATAGTGCTCCTCCCCGGTCTTATCATAGAGCAGGGATCTGCGGTTCATGCACTGGGCCAGACTCTCTTCTTCCACATGAACACAACCCTCACTGTCTAGTCTTCCATTGAGAACGGCCATCTCTAAGGTGTTGAGGGCAGTCCGGGCATCGCCGTTGGCAAATCTGGCGATAGCGGCAATCTGTCTTCTGTCGATGTCGATATCCATATGGCCAAAGCCTTTGGGACTTTTGATGGCATGATGGAGAAGCTCCTGCAAATCCCCCTCTTCCAGGCCTTTTAGAATAAAGACCTTGCAGCGGGACAGCAAGGCGGAGTTGATCTCAAAGGACGGATTTTCCGTGGTCGCTCCCACCAGAACAACACTGCCCTTCTCCACATAAGGAAGAAACGCATCCTGTTGGGCCTTGTTAAACCTGTGGATTTCGTCAGTGAACAGCAGTGTGCGAATGCCCATTTTGCGGTTTTCCTCAGCCCGGCTCATCACTTCTTTCACTTCTTTGATGCCGCTGTTTACGGCGCTGAATTCGATGAAGTCGGCTTTGGTCTTCTTTGCGATGATTCGCGCCAGGGTAGTTTTGCCCACTCCCGGCGGCCCCCAGAAGATCATCGAAGAAATCTGATCTTTTTCAATCAGCTGTCTGAGAATCTTTCCCTCTCCTATGAGATGCTTCTGTCCTACGTACTCGTCCAAGGTTTCCGGCCGCAGACGGCTGGCCAGCGGCGCCGTCTTCTCCCTGTTATCAAAAAGAGTCATCTGTTCCATCATGTTCCTCCCGTTTTGTTTATTTAAAGTGCACGTCAGGAAACGACTACGGATCTCCAGCTGCTGAATGGACCTTTCAGCTTCTTTCCGTTTATGGTTTTATATGCCTTTATCTTGTAGTAGTATTTCTTCCCCTTTGTCTTTCCTGAATCAAGGTAGCTGGTTTTAGAGCCAGATGTAATGGTGGCTATTTTCTTGTAGCCTCCGTCTGACCGTGTGGACCTGTAAATCTCATATCCGCTGGCAGAAGAAACCTTAGACCACTTGATGCTGACCTTCTTAGAATAGGATGTCAGCCTAGTAATCTTCCCTTTTTCAACTCCGGCAGTACCGCTCACTTTACTGGATTCATAGCCTTCATAGATATACTCACCATAAGATATGTACGGCGCAACGTAATAGTAATATCTAGTATTTGCTTTGACATCGTCAATCCAGGATGTGGGATCATCACCAAGGCTATCTCCGATGTCTGTATACTTTCCTTTTAAAGATTTTGAGCGATAAATAGTATAGCCGTCGGCACCTTCTGTAGCGCTCCACGTCAGCTGAATCTCTGTGGAACTCAAAGTTTTCGTTTTCAGTATCGGTTTTTTGAAATTCAAGTATGCGCCATCACCATAGGTCCACGAACTATAGACTTCTTCATCGTCCCAATCATCATAGTAATGGGCTCTTACCTTGAATTCGTAAACACCTCTCTCGGCCACTGGCATATAGAAACCGTAAAATTCCTCAAATTCAACATAACCTTCATCGTCAGTATATTCGTCATAGTAGTGATATTCATAATCGTCAGCATCAACTTTTTTAACCAATTCGTAGTCAGCCTTATTGGGGTACTTGCAGTACACTTCGTAATAATCAAGGTCATAGTCGCTGATACTTCCTTGGGCAGCGATGCTTTCTTCCATATAACCGTCGTCCCAATCTACATCGTCCCAGTAGACAAACAATTGGTCATCATCTTCATCTGCATAAATATATGTAGGCGCATCGCCCACATCGGCATAAGCCGTCATGATGTTAGCCGGCAACAGGGTAAATATCAGGGCCAGAATCAATCCAACCGAAAGTCGTTTCGTCTTCATAGTGATCCTCCTAAATTGAATTTCGCAAATCTCTTAATTGATTTTAAGTATAGCACAATTTGAATAGATTGCATATAGACGGATATGCCATCTGCGACAACTCTATGGGCAAGACAAAAGCCGCAGCTGGTGATTTCATCAATCTGCCGTCTGCGGCGTGCAATTCGTGTTTGATCAACTAGAAAGTCCAGTAATTCTCCTGCTTTCAAAGAAAGTGGTCATAAAGTAAATTCCATATACGATGACGACCAAGCCTGCTGCAAACAGAACGCTTTCCAAAATCATTGCGCCTGTCAGTTCAGGAATCGCGCTGAAAATCCCAGTCAATAATACAGCCGAGTGGAAACCTGCCAGCAGAAGCGGTAATCCAAAATACGTTCGCAGCTGGGATAAGACAGATTTTTTCATATCTCTCTTCTTTGTGCCGAGTTTCGTGAGGAGACGGTAACGTCCTTCATTGTCAACCCACTGTGACAACTGCTGCAGTGCTAAAACAGCACCCGCTGTAATCAGGAATCCAATTCCCAAGTAAATGCCCAGGTAAGACATTGTCAGCTTGTCTGCAGCCACCTGCACGGTAACGTCACGCTTGTTGTTCTCCCTTACATTATCCGGCAAGCTGCTGACAGCTGATAGATACCGATGATAGGTTTCTTCGCTGTTGTCAACAAAGTTCAGATTAAGATATTCGACGTTCGCCGTCAGGCCCTGAGTCAAACTCTGGGGCACAATCAAGGTTCCCACATTTGAAGTCAAAGGCTCTGTAGCATAAGGTTGATGATATGCACCCCTTTGAGCCATTTTCAGAGGTCTTCCTCCAATGTTCATGGTTCCGTCATGATGGCTCTGGTAATATTCATAGATGTCGCCAGCATAGTTGATATTATAATTGACAGCAAACTCATCGGATGCGAGAGAAATCGGGTCCTGTCCCTGCTGTTCCATCGCTTTGTTGTAATCATCCACACCTATGATGTTCAACTCGGTGCGTTCTGTCAGTGACTCCTTTGCACTTTCAGAAATCGGTGTTCCCGAAAGCAGAAAATCATTGATACTGATATCGTCGGCCATGTACAGTGTAAGGATTTGATAGCTCTTTGCAAAGTCTTTAACTTCAATCTCACTTGTCACCTCTGCAATTGAAGCCTTCTCTTCTGAAAACGCCTGCTGCTGATATGCAATAATGGTAGCGTCATAAGGCGCCGCCTCTTTCACTGCGATGGACTTTCCTGCGCCCAGGCCAAAAGCCATGGATGTGATAGACATGAACAGAAGCATGGTGATCACAGAGATAGAAACGCTGTTGCTCTTTACTTTGCTGAAAAGCTGTCTCACTACAAACATGTTGAGCCCTTTGTAATAGTATCTCTTACGTTTCTCAAGTATTGCCAAAACAGCATTAGCTGCCGAACAGAAGAAAAGAAATGTTCCCACTGCGATGAACAGAAGTCCGCCTGCAAAAGCGTTTATCATAGAGTAGTCCAGGTTGATGAAAACCCAGCCATAACCCCCTGTGATGAACGAGATAGAACAGATAAAGAGCACAGTATCCTTGATAAAACTGCTCTTCACAACTTCATTTTTTCTATCACCGTTGAGCAGATCAATCAGCTTTAATTTTTTGATCTCTTTGACGTTAAATAAGTGGACAAAGAAAAACACGACTGCGAAAAATATCACGCTTTCAATGGCTGCCAGCGGCGAAATCATGAAATGGAAATTGTTCAGACTGAGACCGATGATCTTTGCAGTAATCATGGCCAGCCCTTGGGAAGCAAAAATTCCGGCAAAGATTCCTGTAATCAAGGAGAAAATTCCTACAATTACAGTCTCCCTCTTCAAGAGAGTTGCAATATCCCTTTGTTCCATACCTAAAGTGATGTAGATGCCGATTTCCTTCTTCCTCCTGCGAAGAAGAAACCTGTTGGCATAGACAATCAGAAATCCGATGATGATACAGACGACGACGGAAATAGCGGCCATCATGCTGGAGGTAAAGGTCAGGTAGTTAAGCCTGTCATCCACCTGCAGCATGGAAAATTGCGTACTGATAGAGTTAAAAGTGTAAAAAAGGCATACGCCAAAGGTAATGGTAAAGAAATACACAAGATAATCTTTTGCACTTTTCTTTACGTTTTTTAAAGCCAGTTCTTTAAACACCCGATTATCGACTCTGCTCCTCGCCTGTTGTTTCTTTTTAGATGACATGATGACTGTCACCTCCCAGCAAAGCTACCACGTTGAGTATTTTGTCAAAAAACGCTTTTCTGCTGTCCCTTCCACGTACCAGCTCGCTGAAAATCTGACCGTCTTTGATAAATAAAATGCGGCTGCAATGGCTGGCAGTAAACGCGTCGTGAGTCACCATCAAAATCGTGGCGCCCTTTTCCTCATTCATGATTCTGAAACTGTCCAAGAGCATTGCTGCTGATTTGGAATCCAAGGCGCCTGTAGGTTCATCTGCAAGAATTAGCGACGGATTTGTTACCATGGCACGTGCGCAGGCAATCCTCTGTTTCTGTCCGCCGGAAATCTCATACGGATACTTATTCAGGATCTCACTGATTCCAAGGTCTGCTGCTACGGCTTCTACCTTTTGGTCGATTAAAGAAGGATGTTCACCGATGACAGCCAAGGCTAATGCGATGTTATCTCTCCCGTTCAAGGTGTCCAGCAAATTAAAATCCTGGAAAATAAATCCCAGTTGCTCTCTTCTAAACTTAGCTAGCTTGGAGTCCGCTAGCTGCGTAACATCCTGTGCATTGACATAAATGTGTCCGGCTGTGGCAGCATCAATGGTGGAAATGCAGTTGAGCAGCGTCGTCTTGCCACTTCCAGAGGCTCCCATAATTCCGATAAATTCTCCCTTTTCCACCTCAAAGCTGATGTGGTCGACTGCCTTCGTAAGGCTGCCTTTATTTTTATAATACTTTTCCAAATTTTTTACGATTAAAACTGAGTTCATTCCTCATTACCTCCCTGTTTGATGAAGTCAGTTTACCACGCCCCGCACATATCTGCGATGGATTTAAATAACAATAATATTACAATTTTGTTATGTTTCAAGCGTCTTGACTCCCCGTTTGAAAGTCAAAGTAATCGTCGTACCTTCACCTTCTGTTGACTGCAGCTGCATTTTGATGTCCATTTTATCACAGAGTTGCTTTGATAAATAAAGTCCCATTCCTGTGGACTTCTTATATTTCCTGCCGTTCTCCCCGGTGTAACCCTTCTTGAGCACTCTGCTAAGGTCTGCCTGCGGAATGCCAATCCCGTTATCTGCGATTGTAAGTTTTACATCCTCTGCGTTCGTATCTGCGGCTATTTTGATGTAAGCATCTCTGCCCTTTGCTCTATACTTTACTGCGTTTTCGATAAGCTGACTTATTATGAACTCTGTCCATTTGGCGTCTGTCAAAACCTGCGTTTCCAGGTTTAACATCTTGGGGATCACCTTCGCTTCAATCATGACCTTGGCATTCTTTTTCACGGCAGATGATATGATTTCTTTCAGAGCCACGCTTTTAATGTGGTAATCTTCTTCTACGCTTTCACTTTTGGTATAGTAAAGCATCTGTTCGACCAGACTTTCAATTTTATCCACCTCTTCTTCCATGCTCAAGGTAATCGGCTCACGATGGTTCTCTGTTATAAGTTTTGCAGTAGCAATGGGCGTTTTAATCTCATGAACCCAGGTCTGCACATACTCTTTATACTCTATAACATCCTGCCTTTGCTCTGCGATTTTATCGTTGAGATACTTCTCATCTTCCTTCAGGATATCGTAAAATACTTTGCCATCAAAAAAAGAGGGGCGCCGGATAAGAGATGTCAGGTAGGACTTTTCATCTAAGTCTTGGAATGCTTCTTTCAGCTGGTCATAAAACTGCTTCCTTTGAATAAAATCACAGATGAGGTAGACTGCCGTGCCGCAAATAAAGAGAAAGTCTACCGCTGCAATGACAGGCATTTCCACTTCCACAGCGGTCAAAAACACACTGCAGAGGCAGATGGCAAAGAAGCTGCAGCAGATCAGCAGCCATTTGTCTTTGATATATTGTGAAAATTTCATACCATGTACCCCTGTCCCCTTTTTGTGACCAGATACTCTGCCATGCCCAAATCCGCCAGTTTTTTTCTCAGGCGGTTGACATTTACCGTCAGTGTGCTGTCCTCAACAAATTCTTCCATGTGCCAAAGCTGACGTATGATCTCATCTCGTGATACGATATTGCCGTGATTTTCTATCAAAGTCTTTAAGATTCCCAACTCGTTTTTGGTCAATTCAATGGATTTGTCTCCCGCAGAAGCTTTGCTCTTTAAAACATCCAGGGTCAGACCGTTGTGGCTGAGAATATAAGATTCCTTTTTTCCATACGCCCGGTTCAGCACTGCGGCAATATGGGCAAGGAGGATATGGGTATTATATGGCTTAGTGATGAAGTCATCCGCTCCCAAGTTCAGACTCATCAGTTCGTCCATATCGCTGTTTGAACTGGTGACGACAATGATGGGCACCTCTGAATTGTTTCTAATCTCCCTGCACACAAAAAATCCATCGTGAACCGGAAGGTTTAAATCCAGCAGCACTAAATCCGCCCCGCTTGTGAGTATCGCCTCTGTTACATCATCAAAGTCTTCCGTCGTAACACAATCATATCCATTCTTTTCGAGAACCTTACACAATTCTGTCCTCAACTTGGCTTCGTCCTCCACTACAAATATGCGTTCCAACCTGTCCTGCCTCCTTTTATTACTAGAAAAAACGTAAAAATGGTGAAATCAAAGACCTTACGACAACATCGTCAGATCTTGAACTCATTATAACGTACCAATCCTTTGGATATAGCTATCGTAGGGCACGTTGCAATGAACGTTTCCTTCAGTGAAACCGTTCGATTGATGCGTTCATTATAACACAATTTCTCTCTTAATTAAATTGGCTGAATTATTAGTACGCAATCGCCTAATTCCCAAGAAAATGTCCCGCACTTTTTTTCCGCCGAGGTTGTTTGCGGACTATTATAGCATCAAAACCCAGTTTCACAGTCCGCAATTATCTCTCTCTTGAAAAATGTCCCGTACTTTTTTTCCGCCGAAGCCATTTGCGGACTATTATAGCATCAAAACCCAGTTTCACAGTCCGCAATTACCCCACTCTTGGGAAAATGTCCCGTACTTTTTTTCCGC
This sequence comes from Eubacteriaceae bacterium, assembly GCA_902362805.1. Classification (GTDB taxonomy): domain Bacteria; phylum Bacillota; class Clostridia; order Peptostreptococcales; family Anaerovoracaceae; genus Senimuribacter. The sequence continues at coordinate 371,602 of CABIXY010000004.1, forward strand.
TGAGATTATTTGCGGACTGCCGCAGCATCAAAACCCGGTCTCACAGTCCGCAATTACCCCGCTCTTGAAAAATGTCCCGTACTTTTTTTCCGCTGGAGCCATTTGCGGACTGCCGCAGCATCAAAACCCGGTCTCACAGTCCGCAATTACCCCACTCTTGGGAAAATGTCCCGTACTTTTTTTCCGCTGAGATTATTTGCGGACTGCCGCAGCATCAAAACCCGGTCTCACAGTCCGCAATTACCCCGCTCTTGAAAAATGTCCCGTACTTTTTTTCCGCTGGAGCCATTTGCGGACTGCCGCAGCATCAAAACCCGGTCTCACAGTCCGCAATTACCCCGCTCTTGAGAAAATGTCCCGCACTTTTTTTCCGCCAAGATTGTTTGCGGACTGTCCAACTTCTGTTCCAACTGCAGACGGACTCTATACGGCCAAACTGCTCCAACTGCAGACGGACTTTATATACAGCCACACTCTCTAACTGCTGCCCCAACTTTAGACAGACTCTATACGACCAAACTACTCCAACTGCTGCTCCAACCACAGACGGACTCTGCCCTGCCAAATCGCTCAACTGCACAGAATAGCTGCACGCAGAAAAACAGGGGTACATTTCAGTATGCCCTGTTTCCCTCTTTTTTACGATGCATTTCAAACCAGTCATGGGCTGGAACGCCGCCATAAATTTTGTCTCGCAGCTCGATTGACATCTCAACGGACAGAAGTCACGCTTTTGTAATGGCTAACTGCTTTCTCATCTTCGAAAGTGTTTTTTGATAGACCCCGTATATAATGGCCGCGAACAGCAACACGACGATGAAACAGATACCCATGTTTACCAGCTCACCCGGCGTAAGTTTATTGTCGTTTGCGTACATAATCATGAAGTAGAGAAGATACATCATGGACATACCTACGATAGCAGGTACAGAGAATACCTTCCCTGCCTGGCTGCGCAATTCTTTATTTAAAAACTTAGGCGATGCCCCCAGGCGCTTCAAATCGTCGAAGATATACCTGTTGTTGATAGCGATGGTCATACATCTGGTGTAGCAGATGATCAAAGCTGACAACATGCAGATGATGGCGATGAAGAGGAACATCATCATGAAGACTGCAAAGGTTCTCATGAAATCATTTTGATCTAAAGTTCTGATTTTAGGCATATATGTCCAAAACTGCCTGAATTCTGAAGAATCCGGGTTATCAAAAGACAGTTTGGTCATTTCATCCGTATCACCCCAGTATGTCTCTCCTTTTAGGTCCTTTCCGTATTTGGCAACACGGTCATAAAAGGCTGCGACCGGAGCTTTGTCGTCCATAGAGTCGATGAATTTACGATAAAGATGATCTGCAAACTGATAATGATCCCCGGACTGAATGTTAAAAAAGGTCATTCCCTCTATCCACTGACTGGCAAGACCCTTAGCTGCCTGGGCATAATCTTCGTCATTGAGGATATAATACCTCACTTCGCCATACAGCAGGCCATACTTTATCACCCCGCCAAACTTTACTTTAAGCTGTTCTTTCGTTGTCATATTGGTCAGCAAAGTTGCCTTGTCATTAGCAAAAATCGTATTACCGTCGTTATCACCTATAGCCAGATATTGTCCCTTTGGCACAGTAATTTTTTCCCCTGTCATATGGATGAACTGACTAGCAGAGAGAAATCTCGCCTCATTGCAGAACTCTCTGTACTCCATATGATAACGATTTCCAGAGTCTTCGACCTCTTCTTCACCGTCCATGCCCAAGGCAATATAGGACGTAGTTTTATAGTCATCTATAGATAATCCCTCTTTTGCCGCCAGCTCCTTCAGATTTGTCTCACTGGCAAATGTGTTGTCAGCGGGATAGCGGAAACAGTAATCATAAGGCCTGCCATTGGCTTCCATGATCTGGCTGCCTCCCGTCATCGGAAGATAGAACATACCAAAGCAGGCTCCTGCAACGAGCACTGTTACCACAAGCATGTTGTTGACAGTCTGTTTCCCTTGAAATTTCATCATGCTTCTCGAGATGATGCCTTTGTACCGATTCTTATGCGCTGTCCATCCGTTGACGACAGTGTGGAGCAAAATCATGTAAAGACCGATAAGCACCGGCACATACAGAAGATTGATCCATACGGGAGCATAGGCCTGGAAGATGCTTTGGTATACAGCGCTGCCAAAATAGCCTCCTACCGCTCCGATTAAAAGCACTACAATGCCCAGAATACCGCATTTCTTTCCCACGGGACGGACAGACTCGTTCTTGTGTTCCTCGTGGATGACATCCATGATGTTAGTCCTGCCCAGATAGCGGAGAGCCAAAACAACGGCCGCTGCCAGAACCAGTACCAGGAAGGCTGCCGAAATCCACAGGCATTTCAAATCAAAAGTCAAGTTCATCTCTTCGCTATCAACTACCAGCAGACGAAAGCCCTGCCAGATTATCCAGGCAAAGGGAATTCCCGCAGCCGTCCCTATCAGAGACGAAAGTCCGCTGAGCATTACCGTTTCCGATATCAGCGCAGGGGCCAGACGCTTTTTTGACGCACCCAGAGCCATCATGGTGCCGATTTCCTTTGACTTCTTGCGAAAAAACAACCCCGCTGCATAGATGGTGAAGACCACGCAGCCTACGCAGGCAAGCGCAAAGATGGCCATAACCTGTTTTCTGCTGTCCCCGCCTTCCGGCAGAACCTTCAGAACTGTGGGTGAAAACATCATGGCCGAGTAGGCCGTAATCAGCATCAGAGATATAAAATTGCAGAATATATATAGCGTATAATTCTTGCTGTTGTTTTTTCTTAATTTCTTCTGTATTTCTCTCATCGTCATCATTTTAAGTCACCACTCATTTCCTTGATTTCCTGCAGAAGCAAGTCGTGGAACTCGCCCTGGCTTCCTTTGTTCTCCATATTCTTGAACACGTTTCCATCTTTGAGCAAAATGACTCTGTCGCAGAAAGAGGCGGAAAAGCTGTCGTGAGTCACCATGAGGATGGTTGCACCTAGTTTGCCGATGGCTTCTTTAAAAGAGTCGATGACCGCCCTGCTGGACTTGCTGTCCAGGTTTCCCGTCGGCTCATCCGCCAGAATCACAAGGGGATTGTTGATCAAAGCTCTCGCCACGGCGGTCCTCTGTCTCTCGCCGCCGGAAACCTCAGCGGGGAACTTATCTTTGATGTGATCGATGCCGAAAAGAACCAGGAGCCTATCGGCCAGCTTCTCTCCTTCTGCATCAACGCTGCTGTTGATGATGCGGGGAAGAAGGATGTTTTCTCTGATGGTAAGACCGTCCAGCAACATGAAATCCTGGAATACAAAGCCCAGCTTTTCGTTTCTCACCTTCGCTAGGCCCTCTTCGCTCATATCTACTAGCTCCTGCCCGCCTAAAGTAATCTTGCCATCGTCAAATGGAATATAACAGGAGATGCAGTTGAGCAGGGTGCTCTTTCCCGAACCCGAAGGCCCCATGACTGCCACAAATTCTCCCTGAGCCACACTGAGATTCACACCTTTTAATACCTTATATTTTTCCTGTCCTACCATATAGGATTTATGCAGATTTTTCACATATAACATTTTTTATCCTCCAATCGTTTTGTCTTTGATGGTATTACCTTACCATAAAAAAGCTGACCCAAAATATGCCATGTCATTTTTCGCGGAGCTGGTGTAAAGTTTGGCAAAGACCCTGCGGACTTTGTAAAATTTGACGCTTTTGATGTAAAGTTCTGCGATTGTATGGTATACTTTTGTTCAGATGAAAATAGAAAGGCAGGTAACAATATGCTGAGAATCGCCTTGTGTGACGACGAAACCAGCGCAAGGGACGCCCTGCGTTTTCAGTTGGAGAAGATACTCTTTGATGGAAACGAGGAAATCGTGTACGAATTTAACTCCGGGAAAAGAGCGGTCAGCTGGCTGGCCAAGCACCCAGGTGAAATAGATCTTTTGTTTCTCGACGTGGAGATGGACGAAATGAACGGCATGGAGGCCGCCACAGCAATCCGCACCTTCAACCAGGATTTGATGATCGTCTTCGTGACCGGCTATACCGACTACGTCTTTGACGGATACAAGGTAAGCGCTTTGGACTACATCATCAAACCCGCTGGCCCGGACAGGCTAAGAGGACTGATGGAGCGGGTACGCAATGCATCAGCCGACAAGAGCGAGGCCTTCTTTACCTTCCAGAACGTGGACGGAACTTTCAAAATTAATTTAAGAGACATTCTTTACTGCTACAGCGAAAAGCGGCTGGTCCATCTGGTAACGGCGCAAAAAGAGTACCAGTTTTACGACAAGCTGGACAGTGTGGAGAAGTCCCTGGGAGACAGCTTTGTCAGAATTCACCAGCGCTATCTTGTTAACAGCCACGCTGTAGAGCACGTGTCCTCTTCTTCCGTTACTTTGGCGGGATGCGACCTTCCTATCAGCCGCGCTTTGAAGGAACCCGCGGCAAAGAAGTTGGCCCACGCCATGCTGGGAGGTGATTTCTGATGAACGCTGCAATATATGTATTAAGCCAACTGACGGTATTTCCGGCGGGGTATTTTGCGATGAAATCCTCTGAATATCTCCTTCCTATCAAAGAGGGCCTTTGGCGGAGGATTCTTCTCGTTTCTGCCTATATGGTAATCATCAGCGTCGTCATCTTTATCGGAGACAGGAGCAATCTTCCCCCGGCAACCATTTTATTCATGGCGGCTGTCATGATCTGTTACAGAGGCTCCAAAATTCAGCGGTTCACCATCGGGCTCATGTTCTGTAATACCATGCTGGCCTTCAATGGCTTTTATGATAACCTGAGCAGTCCTCATTGGGGAACCCGCATCATCATCAGATTGATTTTCTGGGCGATATTCTACGTACTGATCAAGCGATTTGCACCACCCAAGGACTACGAGCTGTCGCCGGTGCTTTGGCGGCTGATTCTCTTCCTGACCGCCCTGCCCATGGGAATCACCTGTGCACTCGTCATGATACCTGACCCACACTATACTTTCCCTTATTTTATCGTGGTAACTTCTCTCGTCTGCTTTGTCATCTGCCTCGTCGCTTTTATCGGACTGATGTGGACCATCATCGTTCTTGCCAAACAGCAACAGCTTGAGCAGGAGGTGATGATGGGCGATATGAACAAAAAGTATTACGAAGCGATGGAACAGCAGCAGTTCGAGGTACGCAGGCTTCGCCATGACCTGGCCAATCATCTGCAGACATTGGGCACTCTGCCTGCATCGGAGCGGGATGCCTATGTGGCCGAGCTCATAAAAAGTCCTGCCATGGGCAGTACCCTCCACTACTGCGGCGACAATACTGTTAATGCGGTGCTCAGCGCCAAAGTATCGCTAACTGAACAAGAGTCCATCGGATTGGAGAGCGAAGTGGATATCGCCCAGGAATTACCCTACGATAAAGTCGACGTGTGCGCGCTTTTTGCCAACGCCTTGGATAACGCCATCGAGGCTTGTCGCAAACTACCTGTGGGGCAACGCTGGATCCAGCTGAAAGCCCGCGCACAAAAAGGGCTTTTTGCAGTCAAAATCGCCAATCCAATACCGAAAGATGACACGCAAGTGGCAGACAGCATCCTTCCTGGTACGACCAAAACGGATAAAATATCCCACGGTTACGGTCTGAAGAGTATCAAGGAAATCGTCAGCCGGCATGGCGGCAGTATGGAAATCAAAACAAAAGACGGACAATTTCAGTTGTTCTTATACATGCCGCTGGATTGACAACGGCCGGACAGTCAGAAAGGATCCTTAAGATGAGTGAGTTTTTTCAGCAAGTATATGATATCGCCGCCGCCATTCCCTATGGAACAGTCGTTTCCTACGGCCAAATCGCCCGGTTGCTTGGCAGTCCCCGATCCGCCAGAATGGTGGGCTGGGCGATGGCTAAATGCCCGGAGGGGCTGCCATGGCACAGAGTCATTAAAAACGACGGTACTATTTCAAGCGGCGTCATGGCTGATCTCTGCCGGGAGCTCCTGGAAGCAGAGGGTGTTTGCTTTCTTCCTGATGGCAGAGTGGATATGGAGGAGTTCCGGTGGGAAGGGTGGTAAACCCCGTTTGAAACGTTCACTAAGGGATTCATGATAACATTAGTCGGACAAATTTCAAATCCGGCAGAAATGCCATAAATAAGGTCATTTAGCTGCTTTTACGGCAGATTTCTATTTTCATCCGCCCTTCTAGAAAGCAAAAATGCAATAATTCATAACATTTACACTGCAAAATCACGTTTTTGGCAAAGTTTTATTATTATATAGTTTTCTTCTCCCTTTGCATTTTTTCTATTTATTGGTTTATTAATCAAAAAATTAGCTCCATTTTTCAAAAAAGTGCCATAAATGAGCGGTTTTAGGTACTTTTATGGCATTTTTGTCCGTTTTACCTGCAGACGCAGATTATCAATATTTCTTATTAAACAAAATTTGGCATAGCCGGTATTCACGACTATGCCAATTTTTTAATAAGTATAAACTTCCTTCTTTTCGTTGTTAGAATATCAGATGAGCCAGTGGGCAGACGATGACCAGGCTGATGATAGTTCTTTCTAAGAAGATCACGAACAGCTCCCACAGCTTGACCGGAAGTTTTGAACCCAGGATCAGTCCGCCTACCTCTGACAGATAGAGCAGCTGGGTTACGGATACCACTGCGACGATGAATCTCGTCATCACGCTAGTGATATCAGCCGAAGCGATAATGGATGGTGTCAGCATGTCCGTAAACCCTACGATCATGGTCTTGGATGCATCCAGTGCCTCAGGAACCTGCAGCAGGTTCAAAAGCGGCAGGAACGGCTTGCCCAGGATCTCGAAGATCGGCGTGTTGTTTGCCAGCGCCAGGGCGATGGTTCCGATTGCCATGACGGAAGGCAGTACCCCAAACCACATGCCTACGGCATTCTTCATGCCATTTGAGAAGAACTGGCCTGCACCCTTGTGCTCCTGCACCCTCTGCAGTGCCAACGCCGTACCGTACTGCACAGACGACCTGTACTCGCTCGGGATGCTCTCCGGCATGGCCTTGCCTTCAATCAGGTAGGTGTCCTTCTTCAAAGAAAGCGGCGGGATCCTCGGCACGATAATGGCGCAGACTACGCCGATCAGGCAGATCAGCAGGTAGTAGACGCCGAAGTACTGCATCAGATCCACCTGTGACAGCACCACGATGCTGAAGGTAATCGATACTGCCGAGAAGGTCGTAGCGATGACAGATGCCTCCCTTGTCGAATAGTATCCGCCCTCGTACTGGTTGCAGGTCAGCATGACACCCAGGGTGCCGTCGCCGATCCAGGAGGTGAAGCAGTCCACCGCTGCACGTCCCGGAATCTTGAACAGGGGCCGCATGACCTTTGTCAACAGCGCACCCACGAACTCCAACAGACCGAAGTCCAGCAATAGCGGCAGGAGCAGCGCTGCGATTGCAAAAATGATGACCAGCACGGTTAAAAGGTCACTGAGCACGAATCCGCCCGCACCGCCTTCGGTAAGCATATGCAGGATACCCGTATCGCCATCCCCCGCATCAATGCCCAGGTAGGTCACCCATACCAGGACTGCGCCGATAACTCTGATGACGACCCAGATCATCGATGTGGAAAAAGTATCGTTCAGAATCGGGTGCTCCGTGATGAACTTTGGCTTCGCCAGGGAAATAACTGATAAAATTGCGGAAACAGTGATGATGGCTACGCACAGGATTGGAAGGAATCCACCCAAAGCGCCGCCGATGATATCTGCCAGAATCTTGACACATACCGTCCAGTCACCGTTATACTTTACCGGGATCATAAACAGTATGATCCCGATGATGGAAGGAATCAGAAATTTGGCCATAAGCCCGCTCTTCTTGTTTTCCATAATAGTTCTCCTTCTCTGTAATATCTCCTAGTTGCAGAGGGAGCCTGGATAACCCCTGCTCCCTCTGTCTCTTCAATTATTTAGCAGTCCTGATGGCTTTTGACGACCACTTGGTGTAGATTTTCTCTCCGCCGATGGTTCTGTAGCCGCGAACTTTGTAGTAATATCTTGTCCCCTTCTTTAAGTTCTTCTTGTTGTCCATGTAAGACTTCTTCGTCTTGCCGATATACTTGTATCCACTATTTTTCTTGATTGAGCGGTATACCTGATAGCCATCGACCTTGTAACCGTAGGACTTCTTCCAATTGATCCTCGTCCTGCCTTTGTAGGCCTTGGAAGTCGCTTTAATCGTTGTGGCTTTTACACCGGCCTTCAATTTCGCATACTTGTCTTCCGGCCCTACAGGATCTTCTGTCTTGGCGAATACAATCTGCAGCTTATCCCCTGTCTTCAGGTTTTCAACCTTGTCCACTTTGCCCAGATCCTTTCCGTTCAATACGACAGATGCAATTTCGTAGCCTTCATCGGCTTTGATCGTTGCAATGGTACCGTCTGTTGACAGATCTACTTTTCCGCCTGCATTATCCTGTACTGTCACTTCTGGTTTCTGCGGTTCTACAGTTGGAGGTGTGACAGGAGTGTCAGGAGTTGTAGATGATGCTTCTCCTTCATAAGCAGTTTTGCCTAACATTCTGGAGAAGATGAAATTGCTGATGAAAGCGTATTCGTCTCTCTGGTGGCCTTTATGGGTCAGTGTATTTGCAAAGAGTGCGATATCGAGGTCTCCTTCTTTGTATTCGAAGCCTTGGATGGAACCGTTGAGGTAGGTATTGAACGCTGCCTTCTGTGCATCCGTAATTGTCGGAATGAATCCTTCCGTCGGCTCCGTCTTCCCGTCCATCTGCACCAATATGGTTGCATTGTCTGGAACGCTGGAGAAATATCCGACGCCGTATCCATACATGATATCGTCTTTTTCTGCAACGTATGTAGCGTTTACCAAAGTGTCATTCGGATAAGTCACACGGCCCAGACAGTCCATTGCGCCAGAACAGCTTGCTCTCGCAACGCCTGTTAACAGAGTACTAACGTTTCTCGTTGCAGTGCTGCCATAACCGATGTATGGAGTACCTGATTTTACTGCTTCTAATGCGTTTCCAATCGCGTTTGCACCGATAACGACGTCTGCTTTATAGGTATTATCCGTCGTATCGAAGTTCATCAGTTCCATGGCAACGCGGTCATAGTTGTAATTGGCATTGCCAACGATGCTTGTGTTCACGAATCCAGAACTGTTTGTCCCTGGTTTTCCTGTAATGAAAATCTTTGGCGCTTTTTTGATGACTGTAGCTTTGATTTTTTTATCTTTGCCATATACGCCCGTAGCAGTCAACACGTACTTGTCTGCTACCTTGAGGTAGTCGTCATATGCACAGATGAAGTTCCCCTTTTCTTCACCCTCTGTAATCATCGCTACTTTTTTGTCAGCCTTGAGCAGTTCATTTACAGCGCTGGTTGAATCTTCGGATACATTTTCAATGATGACGTCGGCATTTTTCACGCCGTCAAAGGAGGTTCCGAAGGTCTTCTTGTAATTTAATGCGGCTGCATAATCCATCGCAGCGCCGCAGGCCTTCGCAATCGTCTTATACTCAGCAGGTTTTGTTACGGTTTCCATATCAAATCCGCGCAGCTCGTTATAGTTATTTGCAGCCTCGGAATAAAGAACCGTCCAGTCGTTGATCAAAGTACCATCGTAAAGCAATTCATTTGCTACAGAACGCTTCGCCTGATACATAGAGACGATCATCGTGCCTTTCGGATATTTGACCCCATTGTATGTGAATTCGGATTCTGTCAAATTCACTTCAACGTCGTTTCTTGTCAGCATTTCCATGAAGTCGATGGCTGACTGCAGATTCTTCTGGTTCTTTCTGTCCATCGGAATGATGTAGCATTCAGGATAGAAGTTTCCATTTTCACCGTCACCCTTAAATTCCGGACGGAAAATATCCGCCTCTGCGCCTTCTACGTCATATTGGTCGCAGTACCAAGGGTTTACCTCATCATTGGCATTTTCGTTATTTACGCCTCTCTTGAAGATCTCAGCCTGAGCTTCTAAGTAGCCAAGCTTTTCGTCTGCAATGTATGCGCTCTGTCCCAAAATGCCGTAACTGACCAGTTGTACTGTATCATCGCTGTAAGCTGGGAGTTCAACAGTATAAGCTACCGTTCCATGAAGCATGGAGAACTGCGGCGTATAGCTTGTGGACATGTCGTCCCAAGGATCTGCCCAGAATGTTTCATCCCCGTTGCCAGTGTACTCAAGATAGTCGCGCTGCGGGGTTACATAACTGTTATAAGTCTCGTTGTTGGCAACTGCGGCAATGCCGAGAGCCTCTCCGCCTTTCATCAGATGCTTTGCCAGCAAGTCATACTCAAAGTTCGGTCCGTGCGGCGGATCGCAAGGTTCTACCTGGAATCCTTTGACTCTTCCATGGAATTCTGTAAAGGATACTGGATTGTATTTGCCTATCATCTGCTGCATCTGCCTCGTCTCCGGCGTAGTCTGATAGGAGTTGTCTCTGTTCAGATCATAACCGTTCTGCGCTGTGCGAGTGTTGTAAGTACGTCCATCGACGTTTTCTTCCGGAACGATGATAAAGAATACATCCTCCATGAGTTTGTCAACTACTACTTTTTCTGTTTTCTGATTGTAGTATTTATCTAGGTCTACCTTTCCGGAAACGGTTTTACCATCTTTGATATGTCCCAGATAGGTTGCATCGTCTTTAATCAAATCAGGAACTGCAAGACTGCCTTTGGCCCCTTTTGCACCGTGTTCCTCGTCTAGCTTTGCCTTACCGTCTGCAGTAAATCCAGTCAGATAGTTATACGAAATTTCTTTCTCTGTAACCAGTTTGCGGGCAAAATCCAAGATTCCATCTGTAGCTGCAATTTCATTAGAATGAATGTTTGAATACAGGACAGGCACGCGGATGTCGTCCAGGGAACCGTCCTTGATCTGCTGCAATGCTTTTTCTGGATTTGATTCGGCCGATTCCACATATTCCAACCATTTATCAACGGATCCTTTTTTATCCGCAACGATCAGATAAGGGATGTCCCGTCCGCCAGATGATTTGCCCATAGATACTTTTTCTACGTACAGATCTGTTTTTTCCGCAGCGATTTGATCGATGGCTGCATAGACTTCTTCCATAGTGTGATAACTGTGATAAGGAACCACTTTTACAGACGCTTTACCAAGTTCCTTGCCATCCAGAGCTGCAGTAAAATCAAAGTAACCGCAAATGTCCAGGAAGGCACCGCCGTTTGAATGGGGCGCACTGTAATCTGGGTTGCTCCCACTATAAAAATAGCAATTCGTTTTGAACTTGATTTTCAATAGCGTTGCGCCGTTATCAGTAACAATTTCCTTCTGCATTTCAGTAAACATAGGCGTCTTATTTTGTGTTTGCCAAGTATCTAATGCTCCGCCGTTTTTCTGATTCGGAAATAGTTCTGCATCCAAATATGGCCGGGATGCATCCCTATTAAGAGACAGGGAAATATCGTCCAGCTTGTCTTCCAAACCGGTAGTGTCCCCACTCAGCGGAATAGAGACGGTTACATTTTCTCTGTCCTCAGAGAGTGAAATCTGACAGTCTACCTCGTACTTAGAAGCCTTGACCGGATCTGGCTTTGCATCTGCAAATGCCGTCAATGGTAGCGTCAATGAAAGTATCAGAACGACCACGAGGATTCGGATAGATACACTCACGCTTTGACGTTGAGATAAATTCTTTCTCATTTTCTTCCTCCTTAATTTAACAATAGCGATTGTTAGTCAGCGGTTTTTATTTCCTCCTTTCTCTCCGCCTTTTGGGAATATTTATCTACTAAACGAAATTATTTAGCGGTCCTGATAGCTTTTGACGACCACTTAGTGTAGATATTCTCTCCGTCGATGGTTCTGTAGCCACGGACTTTGTAGTAATATCTCGTCCCTTTCTTCAGATTTTTCTTGTTGTCCATGTAAGATTTCTTTGTCTTGCCGATGTACTTGTATCCACTATTTTTCTTTATTGAGCGGTATACCTGATATCCATCGACCTTGTAGCCGTAGGACTTTTTCCAGTTGACCCTGGTTCTGCCTTTGTAGGCTTTGGAGGTCGCTTTGATTGTCGTCGCTTTGACGCCGGCTTTAATTTTCGCATTTTTGTCAACTGGTTTTGTTGGGTCCTCTGATTTTGCAAATACGATCTGCAGCTTATCCCCTGTCTTCAGGTTCTCAACCTTGTCCACTTTGCCCAGATTCTTTCCGTTCAATACGACGGATGCGATTTCATAACCTTCGTCAGCCTTAATCGTTGCAACGGATCCGTCTGCAGACAGATCTACTTTTCCGCCTGCATTATCCTGTATTGTAATCTCAGGCTTCTGTGGTTCCACGCTTGGTGGCGGCGTCGGTGCCGGATTATCAGAAGGCAGATCAGTACCTCCGATCGCTGCAAAGCTGTAGGTTGGCAGTTTGCCCTCTGTCAAAGCCGTCGGTGTAAATTCTTCAACGCCTTTGTCGTCCGCTATGTAAGCTTTCAACTCAGCTATAATTTCTTTTGCATATCCCAGCGCTTCTTTTTGCAAATGCATGTTCAGCGCTGTCGCTTTTTCAAGAGCGAGATCATGGTCATAAGCAAGTATCTTCTGCATATCCTGGTCTATTTCCTTCTGCCGTGCAATCAATTCTTTCTGATATTTTTCCCAGAATTTTTGAACACCTGAGCCGTATTTCGTTCTCGCTTCAAGAGAGCCTACTTCAAGGCCCTTTGTATTTCCTTTGCCTTTGCACAGGAAGTATAGTTCGTAAAATGTAGTCCTATAAGAATTAGCCTCTGGATTTTCTTCGTTATAAGTCATGGTGTCAAGACCGATGCTATTTTCTTTGATAGTATCTGTGATAAGTGCATTGTAGCCCGGGATGTACACACCGAATTCCGGCGGTGTCAGTGAGAGCCACTGCACCACAGCCAGTTCTGCAGGCATGTCGTGGCGTGTCTCAAAGACGTGGGCTTCCAACGTATTGTCGTTTCCGATAGCAACACCATTACCTGTGCCAGAGCCGCCGTACTTTTCTGTACCTTCCCCTCTGTAGGCGAGAAGACGAAGGGCTTCATATAGAGTGTAGTTTTTCTCTGGACGAGGCTCTATGAACAAATCCATATACCCCGGTGTCAGGGCGTTTGCAAATTCTTCGCCTCTGAGGTATTGATATCCCTGCCACAGGCGAGTGCTTACGCTGGTTGGTTTCGCAGCATAGCTGTCGGTTACGAGAATCATGCCCTGTGCATCTCTCTTAAGTGTGCCGGCTTCCTCCGCTGTGGCTACAAAGTTTTTAGTCAACATCGTATTTTCTCTGTCAGACACATCAACATTACCAGTGATGTTTGGCGTGAATCCCACCATGTCGTCAGGAGCCTTTACTGCGACGGCATTGTGGCCGCTGAGAGATTGAACAATCCAGGTCTCGTCTTTATCTGAGATCATCGTCATATCTCTGCTTGCCACTCCTATAGTTTCATAAATCTCAATCAGCAGTGCGGCTCCCTCTCGTGCGGTCTTCGCCTGCATGAGGACGACAGACGGGATATCTTCTTCTCCCAGGCCTCCGTTGACCATAGGATCTACATTTGTTATCTCCGTCAAAGGTCTGGACAAGCTGACCGATGCCTCTGCAGCTACACCCTTCTCGTTAATTCCGACCTGGGCCATTTCTTCTTCGCCTTCTCCTGTATAGTCTTTGACCAAAGTATAGCGGAAGGTCTTCGCCGGATACGGCATTGTAAAGCCTGAACTTGCCCCTATATACATATCTCCCGGTTCATGGGTCTCTGCCTGTCTGACGGTATAGTTCTTGATATACCTCGTCCAGCCAGAGTCTTCTGATCTGCCTGCCAGCGTGGTGCCGTTGTCTGTCACATCTTTCCCGAAGTAGATTCCCGTGCACCCAAAGGCAATTGTCGCGCTGGAAATTACCAGTGTCGCAGCCAATGCTGAAGATATCAGTAGGCGTGAAATCCTATTCTTTCTCATTTTCTTCCTCCTTAATTTAACAGTAACGATTAATGGCAGTTTTGGGTTCCTCCTTTCACACCGCCTTATTTTGAGAATATTATAACAAATTGCATTGCATTTTGCAATACAATTTGCAATGCATATTTTTTTGCACTTAGTATTGCATACTTTTCGGTCAATTTGCAATACTATAAACGTACAGGGAGGTAATACAATGGTGTTTCAATTAAAACCCGACCGGAAGGAGACCGAAAACAAGACGATACGGTTTCCTCTATCTGTAATAGAGAGAATTGATGAAGTAATTGTCAATCAGGACGTTACATTCTCCAGCTTTGTGATACAGGCTTGCGAATACGCTCTGGAGAATATGGATACAGATGGACCTACGTCCACAGACGAAACAAAAAATTAGAGACAAAAAACAGAGGACGCTGCATGAAACTAAAACTCATGCAGCGTCTCTATTTGTGATTATTACTGTCATTCCACGTTTTTTTCGCTTTTCAGCATCATTTCTGCACATTTCTCAATCGCCTGCCTTTTATCCGCATCTAGGGGAGGGGTGTATGCAGCCAGCACTTTTTACGATAAAGTTAGGTTTTTTGATGCTGTTGCAAAGTTCCTCGCGTAACTCGATGGCTGCATCGGCAGGCGTTCAAACGCAATATCCTCCTGATTTCTTACAAAATCTGTGCCTATGCGCCATGTGGTTACTTTTGTATGCTGCAAATGTCATTTTGGCCACTGGAATCTGCACGAAAAATAACCACAATCAGATATACCCCTCTAGCAATGTCAGTCGAAAGTAATGGGGTTACGCAGGAAATGCCCGGATACACCCAAAAAGCGTAACCTCATCGTCATTCGAAAGCAGACTTTGCCTTCACTTTGCTCTTGACAGCAAACCGTATTATAGATATAATACAGTTAAAGAAACCGTACTATACATATAATACAGTTTTATTCTATAGAAGGGGCCGCTTGATTTCATTTGAACAGTTTATAATCGAAGATAGCAGTCCTATTTATCTGCAGATCATCAATTACGTTCAGCGGCAGATTGTTTCCGGCGCCATACAGGATAATGACGAGATGCCTTCAAGACGTGTCTTGTCCGCCCTCATCGGTGTCAACCCCAACACCATACAGAAAGCCTACCGCTATCTCGAAGAGGAAGGAATCATCGAATCCCGCAGCGGCGCTAAAAGTTATGTCAGAATTGACGGCAGCCAGATAAAAAAAATCCGCACAAGACTCCTTGAAAACGATGTCAAAACCATCGTCCGCAATATGAAACAGATGGGCATTTCGGCAGAAGAAGCTGCCAGCCTTATAAATGAAGCCTGGAGAGAGGAGGACTAACATGAAAAAGAATCTATCCATATTTGCCCTTGCCGCCCGTGCTACCCTGGGCAAAATCATCCTGCTGATCCTGACGCTCATGGCTGGAGAAATAGGGATGTTCTATCTGCATCTGAACACCCGGCAGTACCTTGGAACCTTGGAAGAGGTGGTAGACGGCAGCCGCGTCTATCTGCTATTCATCGCAGCTTATCTGTGCGTTTTCATCATCTTGGAAGCTTTTTGCCGAAAGCAAAAGGGCAGCAATCCAGCTTATTTAGTAAATCGCCTGTCAGTCAGTCAGAGGCAGTTTACAATCGTCTCTTCGACATATAACATCTGCTGCCTCACCCTGCTATTTGCGGCACAGGTCATAACCGACCTCATCCTGGCCTACATCTATATAGAATTGAATACGGCAGACCCATATGCTCCCGCAGCCTTTCTGGCATTTTACCGGAACGATTTTTTCCACAGCTTGCTGCCTCTGGGAGACCTCTACAGCATTCTCACCAACGTGGTTCTTCTGGTAAGTCTGGGAACCGCCCTCGCCTGCTCTTCCTGGAAAACACGACAAGGCAGTCAAGATTTACTGGCGACAACACTCTTTGTAGCTGCAGTATTGCCGCTTATAAAGCGATCCATTGATGCCCCTGGCTTTTGCAATATGTTCCTTTTGACCTTTTCCGCAGCTGTCCTTGTCGTCTCCGTAATCAGGATAAAGAAGGGAGTGATGCCCGATGAAGAAGATTAATTGGAGCCTTGAATCCTGGCTGCCTCCAGGCATGCCTTGGCACAGTCTGCAGAATCTGATCCTCACGGGCTGCATCGCCAGCAGTATATGGAGCCTGTATTGCCCGGGGCAGATATACCAAAGCTACCGGGATCTCTTCGACAGCGGAAAGCTGATTCCTGAAACAATGATGCCAGACTTTGTCCAGTTAGCAGACAACGCCTTTCTGGGCTTCGGCGCATTGATCCTGGCCATGATTTTTCTGACAATAGCCAATTACCGTTATCATTTCAAAGGGAGCAAAAGTGTCTATCTCATGCGCCGCTTGCCAAGGAAATACGAAATGCTGAAACGCTGTCTATCCGTGCCGGCGGCTGTCATTTTGCTCGCTCTCGCCACCGCGTTCCTGCTGCTGATGACATACTACTGGATTTACTGCTCCGTCACGCCAGAGCAGTGTCTTGCCCCCGGCCAATGGCAGAAACTGATGGGAGGAATGTTTTTATGATAGAGATTAGAGATTTATCAAAAAATTATGGAACCAAAGAGGCTCTTGCGGGTGTCAATCTGTCCCTGCCACAGGGAGAAATCGTCGGTCTCTTCGGTGAAAACGGCGCAGGCAAAACGACCCTGCAGAAGTCTGTTTTAGGGCTTCTGCGTCACAAAGGCACGGTCACGTTGGACGGCGAGCCGATCACCTACAGAAATATAGCCCGCCTCTCCTTTGCTACCTGTGAACACTCCTTCTTCCTTAATCTGACGCCAAAGGCCCACAAGGAGTTTTACCAAATGCACTTTACAACCTTCCGAACAAAACGCTTCGCGGCACTGATGAACTTCTTTGAGCTGCCTATGACGCGCCCGCTGAAGAAGTTTTCCATCGGACAGCAAAATCAGTTCGAGGTCATTATGGCGTTGTCCCAGGGGGCTGATTACATTTTGATGGATGAGCCGTTTTCAGGAAACGATGTGTTCAACCGAGAGGATTTTTACAAAGTGCTCCTGGGTATTTTGGAACCTACAGAAACGATTCTGCTGTCCACCCATTTAGTGGAAGAAGTGCAGCATTTTATCAGCCGCGCAGTCTTGCTCCATCAGGGACACATTGCCGGAGATATGCTTGTATCTGATCTGGAAGATCAGGGGAAAGACCTGATGACCTTTGTGAAGGAAACGTATCAGTATAGAAACGACCGTATCATCAAGGTACTCTCCACCTTGGCACAAGATGAGGAAGGCGGGATAAAATGAAAAAGACCATTGCTACAGCGTTCATGGTTTTCTCCCTGGCGCTGCTGTCGTTTATTGCAATATACTTTTACGTCAATCAGCAGCAGAATCAAGTGACAATTGACGAAACCGTGCTCTTTGGTGATGTAAAAGCTGCAGAGGGATTAACACTCACAACCAGTGCCTGTGACAGCCGCTCAAGAAAATTGTTCTGGAAAACGGAACATGTGATTTCCGAGCAGCCGAAAACCGTAACCCAGTTTCAGCGAGTAAAAGATGACATGTACAGCCCCGATGCCAATCTCAATTATATCGAATTGGAAGAGGATTGCTTTATCAGTAGTTCTGATATTCTGCCAGAGGAGATCGTCCGCACCTTGCCAGAGGATCATCCTGTTATCAGTGACGTGGCTTCGCGCACCGCCAACGGTAAAACCCGTGAGGAAACTCATAGACTGAGAGAATATTATCAGTATTATCCAGTAAAGCTGTCTATGGATATCTCTGGCATCAATATCGACAAAGCTTCCCTGCACACTGACTATTTCGAAATACCCGTGCCCGCAGATTACTCAATCAAAGTTACTGTAAAAAAGGATGAAAAAGGAAAGATCATCAGATATGAGATGGCACCTGTCCACAGTTATTTCGAACCAGACATCGAGGGACTCTTTACAACGGATGGCTGTTTCGTCGCTTTGCCGGATTTGAAATATGAAGCAGACCACGAAGGATCTGCAGATGGAGACGACGAAGAATGGCTTTATATGAAGGATTTGAGACTTGCTCGGGCGATGAGGGGCATTCACTTCGTTCCCTTTGTCGCTGAAGAAAATAAGGGAAATAAGCTCCGCGCCGACTTTGACAATGCAAAGTTAATCGTTCCTCTGCCGTCAACTTCCCAGGTGCTCAGAATGCAGCAGAGCCAGGATCAGAAGAAAATCATCGTGCTCCTTCGCGAGCGCGGCGAACTGGTCTTATCCGTCATCGACGCCGCTTCAAAAAAGGTGCTGCAGAGAACACCTTTGCAGCAGATATCGGCACAACGCAACATGAACATGATCAAAGAGAAAGACGACAGGCTGCTAATTGTCGCTGACGATGGTCAAATTCATCTTCTGACACAAGCGAGGAATCAATATTGTATTAAAATTTCAGGCAGCCTCGAACAGGTCATAAAACGCGGGGAATTCTCTTCGCTGCCTTCCTACTGGTCCTTCGACTACGATGGAGAAAACCTTGTTCTTGCTACCTTTTCCGAGCCCTTTGATGGCCGCTATCCTAACTGCTCTGTCTACGTCTTTCTCTATCGTCAGAGCAAGTTAAAATATGCCGGATATTACAAAAACAGCTTGAACAAAGAAAATGCAGGCTCGGAGTCCGGATTCGTCGTTGCGCCTGTAATTACCCATAACAAAAAAGGGCACGCTATTTATTCTTCCGTAGATGGAATCGATGTCAAATTAAACTAAAAAACAAAGAGAGGCTGCATGCCAGCCTCTCCCACAGTGCAGAGTGCCAAACACTCTGCTTTTTCATCTAATCTAAATGATCCAACATCTCGTGGAAAATATCTACGTGATGCAGCTCGTCGAGAATGATACGTTTCAATATTTTTACGATGTCGGGGTCTTCAATTGTTTCCGTCTGTCTGGTGTATTTATGGATTGCAGCCAGTTCGCTATTGAGGGAGTTCTCAACGAGATCCCTAATTCCCTGGGGATATTGGTTGTAAGCCGGCGTCCAATAGCGCACTTTTTTATCGTCCACACTCCACAGTCTGGGGTCTAAACCCATTTGGCAAGCCAAAGATGAATAGATGTCCAAGTGGTGCATCTCCACAATGCTAATTTTATGAAAGCATTCAGCAAAATCAGCGTATTCCGGTTTTAGAATAACGCTATTATAAAAATACAAGCTGACTGCACACATTTCGGAATTACTGCTTCCTACATTGCTTAACATTGCATACGCCTCCTCCAGGTTTCGGCTGTCTGTCTTTATCGGCGGATAAGGCAGATCCAGGTTTACGTTACAATTGAAGTTATATTTCAGACTCATCAAAGGCCTCCTGTTATAGTTTGATTCAGCTCTAAAAACTATTATTACCTTATGAGCCTGCCACCTAAGTTATTCCCACAGACGTCAATATATGAGACTATATTCACCGTTCCGGCATCGTAAAGCCTTCCAGCGCTTTGTTCAAATAATCATTGAACGGCTTCATGGCTTTAAATACTGCCGTTGCCAGGTCGAGAAGTTTTTCTGTATCTCGAATCTGGTCGTCCTCGATGAAGTATTCTACGTACCAGCTTTTGTTCTTCAAATACTCTGCCTGAGGGTGTTCTCTGTCATAACCTCTCGGTACATTCTTCAGCGCATTGCCCTTGACCGTAAAATACTGCTTGAAAGTTTTATCATTGATGACTTTTTCCCATTCTTCCGGATTTGCAGTGATATAGTCTCTGACCATGGTCGTCGCATCCTTGAACATATCTGCAAAGAGGCCGCCGCCCAGGAAACTTTCACCGCCAGGTTTTATCATAATGTAATAACCGACTGGAATAGGCAGCTTGCCCTTTGACGCAATATGAGCGCGAAAAGCCGGGTTATAGGGTGACTTGTCGTGACTGAAACGAGTATCCCGTACCAGTTTGAAAGTCAGTTCCTTAGGAACGTTGTGCAAAATGCTGTCGTCAAATTCGCCTATTCCCATGATTAAATCCTGTAGAAATGCCTCAAAATCGGCATTGGCATCCTTGTGTTCCCCTTTATGTTGATGGTACCATTCACGGTTATTGTTTTCCTTCAAACCAGAAAGATAGTTCAATATGGTTTCCATTTACATTTCCTCCAATCCGGCACCCTGTATCGTAGAAATCTGTGTAGATTGCAGAAAATCCTTGACAAACTGATGCAAGGTTTCCGGCGGCGCATAGGTCTTGCTGAAATCAAATTTGCCTGCCAGGTCGTCCACCTCTTCCATGGCATTCTTTACATCCAGGACGATTTCTTTTGACGAAGTGAAAGCCAGGTTCTGCGGCTGCAGTCTGTGGGTCTGAATGGCGTAATTGACACGGTTTTTACACTTGCATTTTCCCTGCCCATACTCTCCGCAGTAGTTCTCCAGGAATTCCGCCATCTTTTTGCGCACTCTGGACAGTCTCTGACGATAGGTTTCCGGCGTAATGCCCAGAATCTCGCCCGCAATGCGGCTGTCCACCTTGAACATGGTCCCCAGAATGAAGATGCACCTGTTCTCAGCGTCAAGACACTGCAGCATGACGTTGGTACAGGACAGCTTCAGTTCCTCTGCTAAAAGTGACTTTTCGATATCCTGTGTCAGATCAGGCAGATCTTCTGCCGCTCCATTTTCGATATCATAACCATAGTATTCAAAGCTGAGAGGGTACTGTACGAACATACTCTTTTTGTAATTCTTTAGATGATTTGAAGCGATGCTGAACACCCAGGTGGAAAAGGAACTTTCTTTCTTAAAAGAAGAAAGATGGGTAATGACTTTCAGCAGGATTTCCTGGCTCGCATCTTCCGCATCGGGAAATACCCCCAGCATGCGCAGAGAAAGATTAAATACCAGATCCTGTACGCTGAGGATGATGG
Source organism: Eubacteriaceae bacterium (assembly GCA_902362805.1). Taxonomy (GTDB): domain Bacteria; phylum Bacillota; class Clostridia; order Peptostreptococcales; family Anaerovoracaceae; genus Senimuribacter. The sequence continues at coordinate 392,476 of CABIXY010000004.1, forward strand.
TTTCAAGTGATTTCTCATCGCCGGAAGTGGCTTTGTCGATCAAAATAGATAATTCTTCATTTGTTTTTATATTCATTACTATTTACCTCCTATAAAGTTAGACAAAGGAAACACTTCCTTGTGACAAAAAATTTTATTTTTATTATATACGGCGGCAAAGTCGTTGTCCAGCAAACATTCTTTTAGAATTCACCGCCAATCAATTTGCTCATTTCTCCTTGATGCATCAGTGTCAGCCTGTGCATCGCTCTCGTGCAGGCGATATATAGCAAGTTGCGGTCGTAATCTGTCACATAGGTTTCCTGATCTGCATCCATGACGACGACTTCGTCAAATTCCAAGCCTTTTGCCATCTGAATAGAAGTAACGGATGCCCCCTTTTTAAACTGGCCGCTGTCTGGTGAAAGCAAATGCAGATGGCAGGTTTTGCTCAGTTTCTCATGAAGCTGCCTGGCGGCTTCGTTGGTCTTACAAATTATTCCCAAGGAACCACGATCCTCTTCTTTAATAAAAGCTTTGATGTACGCTCTGATCTGCCCGATTTCTTCTCCTTTATCTCTGCAGGCAATGACTTTTACCCCTTCACCGTGACGCTCTACTGCTTCAATCAAAGGATTTTGCAGGATGCTCTTTGCAAAGGCAATAATCTCATAAGTAGAGCGGTAACTTTTATTGAGAGAGATAACTTCTGCCTCTTCATAAATGGTTCTCAGATCATCCACAGAAAGCCTGTAGTTGGGATTGAGAAACTGGCCGAAATCACCCAGGATCGTTTTCTGACAGGGAAAGAGCTTGTTGATGACCGCATATTGAATGGGCGTGTAATCCTGCATTTCGTCAATGACGAGGTGTTTTGTGATCCTGCTCTCTTTTAAGCCGGCAAAAAAGTGATGAAGATAGAGAAATGGATAGACGTCTGCCCACTCCAACGTCTTTTTTTCCGTCAAAGTAAACATCTTTTCCTCACCCATCCATCTGTAGAAATCTTTATAGATGGGCAACGTCTTTTTCATCGTCAGCATGGCGCTCAGACGCTTAAAAATTTCATTAATCTTGGGCAGCTCTCTCTCCCTGACATTGTCCGTTTCAAAACGGTTTAAGATATCGTCTGCAACCATGGCGAGGCGTCTCTTGATGGGATACCTGCCGTATGCACAAAATCGCTGGTAAATCCACTGACCTGGCGCTGTAAACGGTCCAAAAGTATAGTCTTCCGGTACAAAGAGACGATCCGCCAGTTCTTTTATGTAGTGGTTTATCTGGTCAACAAATTCCAGAGTAGATTTGAAACGGATTCGCCTGCCTTCTGCCGCATCTATTTGAAAAGGATCTTTCCCTCGTTCAAATCCAATCAATCCTTTTAACTGTATTGCTGCCAGTTCTTCAAAACCCAGCTGATAGATCGGTTCCTCTCCCAGTTCTGGTACGACATTGGAAATATAATCCCCAAACACTTTATTTGGAGATAGTATGGCGATATTTTGTGCCTGCAGACGATCTTTAAAACGATAGAGGAGGTATGCGATACGATGGAGGGCGATAGAGGTTTTCCCCGATCCCGCCACTCCTTGGATAATCAAAGTGTGCGCCTTGTCATTTCTAATGATTTGATTCTGCTCTTTTTGAATGGTAGTGATAATAGATTTCATCTTTTCATCAGAGGTATTGGAAAGCTCTTTTTGCAGCACGTCGTCCTGCACATTAGCAGAACTCTCCAGGGCATATTCCATGATGCCGTCTTTGATTTTGTATTGACGCTTGCGGGTCAGTTCTCCTGTGATTTTTCCGGCAGGTGCCAGATATTCGGCCTTTCCCAATTCATAGTCATAAAACATGCCTGCAACCGGTGCGCGCCAGTCGATAATCAACAGTTCCATGTCGTAGTTAAATGCGAAAGGGCCGATATAGAACACTGATTCTTCGCCGCTCAAGTCATCCTGAAAATCAATTCTGGCAAAGTAAGGAGAGTCCTTTAACTTAGCCAGCTTGTTTCGCACTTCTACACTGAAAGCGCCTGTCCGGTCAACCTGTTTCAAGAGCAGTTCATTTTGAAACATCTCGTGAGGGTCAATGTCACCGTTGTGCTCTACCATATAGCGTTTTGTATCCATGTAGGACTCGTCCTGCCTCTGGATGTTCCTATCCGCCTCTTGTAATGCCGCTGTCAGCTTTTCATTAATCATCGACAGATGGTCTTGTTCTTCGGGATATGGGAAAAAGTTATTGTCCATCCTTCGATTCTCCTTTCTGCAGAACAAACCGCTGCGTCGGATAACCGAATTCAGTCAGCAGTTCCGCCTCCGCAAATCCTAGTTCTTTAATCTCCTGCCGCTGACCGGTATCTGCCTTATCCCCTTCTCGATAAGTCGTAATCACCAAGGTTTTTCCCGTCAGCAGTTCATTCATGACTTTATCTAAAAAAGCCTTCGGTATCCCCTTCTTTTTGTACAGGGGGTGACAAGCCATAAAATCAATGCTGCCTGTTTTGCTTGTGAAAAGCATAATTCCAATCGCCGTCTCTTCGTCCTTCAGAATCAGAGCCTCTTTGGCCTCGATTTTTTCCTGCAGTTTTTGCAGGTACGTTTCTTCTTGCAGGTTTGGGAACCCGTCGACCACAAGTCTCACCAATTCCATCCAGCAGGGAATATCCGCTTTTGTCGCATAGTCTATATCAAAATTCAGTTCCTCTTTTCTCTTCAGCATCTTATAATTCCCTTCAAAGGCAAACCGCAGCTGCAGCGGATAAAATTCCTCATTTTCTCTGTATCTGCCTGGCGGCATCTTATACATTTTGGTAAACACATCAGTGAAGGCTTGCTGGCTTTCATAACCAGAAAGCAAAGCGATATCCAGCACCGGTTTTTCAGAAAAAATCAGCAGCTTTGCTGCTTCGCTCAAACGCCTGCGCTGAATGTAATCGTGAATCGTCAGCCCCACAGTGTCAGTAAATATTCGATGCAGATGATATTTGGAATAGTGCATGGCTTCGGCCAAAGTATCCAAATTCAGCTTGTCAGTCAGATGCGCTTCGATATATTCAATCACAAAGATGATATTTTTTATTTGTTTGTTTAGCATAGTATGACCTCCTTCTCGTGCTGTTCTCCATCATATCATATTTTGAACGACAGTTTTTCATGAATCTTGCGGAAAAAAAGAAAGACATCTATGAAAAATGTCCTTCTTCTTCAATCACTTCTTCTTTTTTCCAAGGAACGGTGTCCCATCTGAATGCCACATGGCCCAGCCTGTACACGCTGATACGAGGGTAAAGATTGGAACGATATAGCAGAAAAATTCATATGGGATAAAAGACCCATCTCCCGTGTTGATTTTTTCGAAGATTCTAGCAAAACTTAATAAGAAAAGGAATATCTGCTTGTTTCTTAGTTAAGCGGGAATTTTTATGGTAATTGTGTCTTTATGTGCTTTCATCTGCCCGTCATTGTCCTGATAGGTTTCTGTAACGATAAATACATATGACTGGCCAGCTTTCAGCCCCTTTATCAAATAAGCAAACTGTCCTTTTGAAACCTCCACGGCTTTGCTATTTGCAGCTTCTTCCTCAGTTGTCCCATATTGAATACTGAACTTCTGCGCATAAGAACAAAGCTGCCAGTTCAATACCACGTTTCTCTCGGCATCTACCGACCCTGTCAGATCCATATCGTGGCCATGGTATAACCATGCTGCGTATGTTGCACGCCAATCAATGGTATCAAAATGTCCTTTTGCGGGATCGAAAAATTCGCACCAGTCATCCGTATGCAGGACTAGTCTCCTATTCTGGAAAGACGCAGCTGCGCCAGCTTTGCCAGAATACTTTGTATTCATCGAAAGTATACCGATGGTGTCCTTGCTAATCCAAACTTGATCAGGCAGCGTGATGCGCAGATAAATGCTTTTACCCGGTTTCAGCGATGCGGTGTTTATCAGCTCAAAATATTTTTTCCCATCAAGGCTGAATTCTACCTTCTCCGGCTGTTTGTGATAAAATTCATCCTTTGTCCACTTCATATATTCTACAAACATATTATCTGCCAATAGAGTCAAATTTTGATTACCCTTTGCACTAGTCAGTTTCCATGTCAGAACCTTTCCAGCTGTGCTCTGTTTGTTAAGCAGAGTTGTAGTAAACTTCGCATCGATGGGGTCACTGCCCTCGGTCTTAAGTCGATCAGGCTGACTTTCCTTAGTCAGCACTCTGCCATCGTCCAAAGTCAATTGGCTGACCCCTTTGTAATAATAAGTCCTCCCTGGCACCACATTGGTATCACGAAAGATAATCATTCCATTGTGATCCTTTTGAAATATCGCACGGTCATTTTCTCTGCCGTCTGTGGTTTTAACTAGCTTATATTTACCGTTTTTCGCATCCGAGCGATAAATCTTCAGCCTCGCATTCCTTTCGTGCACAAACCACATGGTTTCAATATAATTTTTTCCAGAGGTGTGGGCATTACTGCATATCGGCGTTTGTAGGTAGGTATGACCTGATATTCCCATTGGAGCTGCATAAGTCTTTCCGTTCTCATCTTTTATGATTGCCGCAACCCGGATATCGTATTCCTGATTTGGCTTCAGGCCTTTAATTACATAAGATTTCGCTTTTAAATAGGAATTCGGCTGGGGATCGCTGATTTCTACAGACTGCCAATTATCACTATTAGGGATGCGCCACATGATGCGGTAGCCTTGTCCTGCTGTTGTAAAATCACCCCAGTATATGCGAATAGACGTATCGCTGGCAGGTTCTGCACCTCCCATGGACATGTAACAATAGGTTTTTTCTTCCTGGTCATAACTACTTGTATAGGCACTGGCAAAGGAGGTCTGTGACAGCAACAAGGCTAAAATTACCGCCACACATAGTATCCAATTAATTCTCTTACTTAGTTTCATTATTTCCTCCTTATTTTTCATCGCCCTGGACCGCTGTCTTAATCGAAGCCGTTTTTTCGATTTCTTTCATCTGCCCATCTTTGTCTTTGTATTTCATCGAGACGATGAAATAATACTGGGTGCCATCCAGCAGATTATCTAGCTTGTATGCAAACTGACCACTGGAAAGTTCCATCGGTTGACTAGCTTGCGCCTCTTCTTCAGAAGTACCATATCGAATACTGAAGCTGTCTGCAAACATGTTCAAATACCAAGTCAATATAACACTTTGACCATGTTCACTTGCTATGGTGCTTACGTTGCTCAGACCTGGCTCGTCTGAGACCCAACCATCGTAAGTCGAATCCCAATCATCTTCCCATCCGTCGCCTTCATCCGGATCGTAAAATTCGACTTGATTCCCCATCCTCAGGTTTAATAAACGATTCACATAGGTACTGTCTTCAGACACTCTATAGAGATATCTTGTATTGATTCCAAGATATCCTCTTCCGTCCTTTCTAAGCCATATTTTATTTTTTAACGTAACACGCAAATAGATTGTCTTTCCTGTTTTAAGCGTAACGGAGGATTTTAACGCTGTATACTTTTTTCCGTCGAAGCTATACTGGATCTTCGTCAGTGTTCTATCAAAAGGTTTTCCATCACTGCTGTAAAAAGAATAAACCCTCATATTCTTTTTCTGCAAACTCAAATTATAATTTGCTTTGTCACTCGACACTTTAAAGGTCAGCGTTTTGGCATAAGTTCCTAGCTGATTGATGAGTTTGCTAGTGAATTTGACGTCTTTATAAGCCTTATTCTTTGCAGTTAGCTTGCATGGGGAAAGGCTTTCTTTCTTAAGAACTCTCCCATCGTCCAAGGTCAACTCACTGACAGCCTTGTAATAATAAGATTTTGACGGCTCTACATCGGTATCACGAAATACTAGCTTGCCCATATCATATTTTCGATACTGGGCATTGGCACTTTCCGTACCATCCATGGTGCTCACCAATCGGTACTGCCCATCCTTTGCATCTGAACGATAAATCTTCAGCACCGCATTTCGCTCTTTAACATTCCAAATGGACTCGATATATTCTCCAGTAGACTTGCAAGAATACGGTTCGTATTTTGGTGCAGTGAGGTAGGTATAACCCTGGGTTTTCACCGCACCCGTATAACACTTACCACGTTCATTTTCTAAAACAGCATAAATCCTGATATTATATTTCTGATTGGGCTCAAGGCCTGTAATCAAATAAGACTTTGCCTTTTTATAAGATTCGGGTTCGGGATCGTCAATCTCCACCGACTGCCACTGCTTGCTGCCCTCTGCATTCCACTTGATGCGATAGCGCTGCCCCTTGGTTTCAAAATCTCCCCAATACACACGAAGAGACGTATCGCTGGCAGGTTCTGCTCCACCCATGACAAATAGTTTATAGGATCTATATATTCCGTCACCCCCTTCATAGGATACAGAGTTAATGGCAAGGACCGGCTGTGGCATCATCACAGCCAGAATTAGAACTATGCACAGGATAACGGATATCTTTCTCTGAAGTTTCATCTTATTCACCTCTCACTTTACCGCTTTATTTATCTGAATTATATCATATCCGTATATTCACTGCAAATATTTGCGAATAATTAAAACTCCAGAGAAAAATAATTTCACAGCCTATCCCAAATATTTTGTTCGAGTACATGGGTATTCTAAGAAATAGCAAGGTGATTGACTTAGCCAGACCTGTCGGTTTCTGTCCTGCCCCCTCTTGGCGCTCCGTCTGCCTCTTCCGCATACTGCTCCAGCTGCTCACTCGCTATCACCCCCCGAAGTGGTACTCCGAAGCATTGACGGACCCTGGCTGCTTCACTATACAGGGGAACTCAGTTTCCCCTGCACCCTTCCTTGGTTCAAGTCCACTGCTGCTCTTCGTCAAAACACAATGGTCTGCGTACTTTCGGACTTGCACGATTTCTTCGAAATCGCCGTGCTGGGTTCCCTTTTCGGTCACCGGCGCACCTTCCGCCTAATCAACTCTCCACCGGAGAGTCGATTTTCACGGCGTAAGCCTGTCGGTTCAAGTCCTCATCTCACAGATCCAACGCACGAAAAAAGCCGCTCTGACGAACGGCTTCTTCTTGCGTTTGGTTGCGGGGACAGGACTTGAACCTGCGACCTCCGGGTTATGAGCCCGACGAGCTACCAACTGCTCTACCCCGCGATATCAAATATTCAACTTTTCATTACAGGCTTTCTTCCCACCAGTAAAATTGGTGCCGGAGACCGGGGTCGAACCGGTACGATCGGTAAGGATCGCAGGATTTTAAGTCCTGTGCGTCTGCCAATTCCGCCACTCCGGCATAAAATTGGCTCCGAGGGTGGGGCTCGAACCCACAGCCTACCGGTTAACAGCCGGTTGCTCCACCATTGAGCTACCTCGGAATACCTGTTGCATAACAATTACTATTATCAACCGCAACGTTATTAATTATACATTGAATATGTATAATTGTCAATGTTTTTTCAAGAATTTTCCTTTCTGTCAAAAGCCTCCTTAAAATTGACAATAAAAAGGACAGTTCTCTGCGAACTGCCCTAATGCATAGCGATGCTAAATTAATATAAACAAAATAATTTAAGACTTATCTAAAAAATTAAATGTGCCAGTGGGCAAACGATAACCAAACTGATAATCGTTCTTTCTAAGAAAATCACGAATAATTCCCAAAGTTTCACTGGAAGTTTTGATCCCAGAATCAAGCCGCCAACTTCTGACAAATAGAGCAATTGCGTTACAGATACAACAGCAACGATGAACTTTGTCATGACGCTGGTAATATCAGCAGAAGCGATGATTGACGGTGTCAGCATATCCGTAAAGCCTACGATCATGGTCTTTGATGCGTCCAGGGCTTCTGGAACCTGCAGCAGGTTCAAAAGCGGTAAGAAAGGCTTTCCTAAGATTTCGAAAATCGGCGTGTTGTTTGCAAGCGCCAAAGCGATTGTTCCGATAGCCATAACGGAAGGCAATACGCCAAACCACATTCCTACTGCGTTCTTCATGCCGTTCTCAAAGAACTGGCCGATACCCTTGTGCTCCTGCACTCTCTTCAGAGCCAGATCAGTGCCGTACTGAATGGATGATCTGTACTGGCTTGGAATGCTCTCCGGCATTGCCTTGCCTTCAACCAGGTATGTATCCTTCTTCAAAGAAAGAGGAGGAATCCTCGGTACGATGACTGCACAGACTACGCCGATCAGGCAGATGAGCAGATAGTAAACACCAAAATACTGCATCAGGTCCACCTGTGATAGAACGACGATACTGAAGGTGATGGATACTGCTGAGAAGGTCGTAGCAATAACGGAAGCTTCTCTTGCAGAATAGTAACCACCCTCATATTGGTTACAGGTCAGCATGACACCCAGCGTACCATCACCGATCCAAGAAGTAAAGCAGTCAACTGCAGCACGTCCAGGAATCTTGAACAGAGGCCTCATGACCTTTGTCAACAGTGCGCCGACAAACTCCAATAGACCGAAGTCTAAAAGCAGCGGCAGAAGCAGGGCTGCGATTGCAAAGATGATTACCAGTACAGTCAGCAAATCGCCTAATACGAATCCGCCGGCACCGCCTTCGGTAAGCATGTGCAGAAAACCTGTTTTTCCATCCTCTGCATCCAGACCCAGGTAGGTAACCCACACGAGTACCGCACCGATCACTCTGATAACGACCCAGATGATCGAGGTTGAAAAAGTGTCATTCAGAATAGGGTGTTCTGTGATAAATTTCGGTTTGGCCAAAGAAATAACAGACATAATTGCGGAAACAGTGATGATAGCGACACACAAAATCGGAAGGAAACCTCCCAAAGCGCCGCCAATGATGTCAGCTAAAATTTTGACACACACTGTCCAATCGCCATTATACTTTACTGGAATCATAAATAAAATGATACCGATTACAGATGGGACTAGAAACTTGGCCATTAGTCCACTTTTCTTATTCTCCATAAATATTCTCCCTTCACATCACTACACACTTTTATTGTACCATAGTGTATAGAAAATCAAAATAATAAAGCGGAAATATTTTGAAAATACATTAATTTAATTCATAATCGGTTTATGCGCAATATATAATTTTTAAATTAATTGTTATTACGCACAAATTGACAAACATTGTCACCTTTAAAAGATGGCAGCCAGACACTTTAAAATGCATGCAAATATCCAAATATAAAGGCATATAAATTTAATTGTCGTGAACTAAGAACGCCATTGAACCCAATGTCATTAAGTTAAGCGACATGGACCCGGGCGTTTCTTAAGGCAGACAGGACAGAGCATACCAAAAACGGTACGCTCTGTTTTTTACGCTTTTTCTGAAAAAACACTTGACAAAGCAGGCCGGATATGCGGCGCAGCCTCTTAGATGAAGGAGGTACGCTGCATGAATATTTACGCCCAGTCTTTAAAACATAAACTGCTCTCCCTGATTGATGAAATGGAGCATAAATACCTTGATGCTTTTGTCCGTGAACCCGGAAAGGATTTTACAAGAAACCGAAAGTTCCCTTTTTCTTCGGTCATCAGATTCGTTCTGTCCATGGGCAGCTCTGCACTGGGACAGGAAATCCTGGAATATTTTCAGTATGAACCCGGTTTCCCCTCTGCTTCTGCCTTTATCCAGCAGCGCCAGAAGATTATGCCCGAAGCCTTTTCATGGCTCTTCCATGAATTCCTGCAGGCTTCCCGTGATGCACCCCGGCTCTTTAAAGGCTTCCAGCTTATTGCCGTTGACGGCACCGACATCGTGTATCCCCTGAACGCTGCCGAACCGAATGCCTTCCCCTCCATGAAATGTTCCATGCTCCACCTGAATGCATTCTTTGATGTTATGAATAAGCAGTATATCGATGCCGCCGTCGGAGAAGACGAAACCGCCGCAGCCTGCACTATGGCAGACAGGCTGCCTGAATTCCGCCCGGTTATCGTTGTGGCAGACAGGGGATATGAAAGCTACAACTTCTTTGCCCATATTGAAGAACGCCTCTTTGATTATGTCGTCAGGCTCAGGAACAGCGGGCATAACTGCATCGCAGCCGGCATGGGCCTGCCTGCAGCAGAGGAATTTGATGTGACGAAGGACGTTGTCATTACGAGGAATTCCACGGGACCTTTTGCAGTCAATCCCCGGAAATACAAATATATATCGGGCAGGGCCCGGTTTGACTTCATACCTGACAGCAGGCTTCCTGATTATGAAATGACCATCCGTTTTGTCCGCTTCAGGCTGGACAGCGGGGAACTCGAGCTGCTTGCCACCAGCCTGCCTGCCGACCGGTTTCCCGCAGGGAGGCTGAAGGAACTCTATCATCTGCGCTGGGGGATAGAGACATCCTTCAGGGAATTGAAGCACGTCCTGGGACTGGCTGCATTCCACACAAAAAAAGCGGACTGTATCGTCCAGGAGATTTATGCCCGGCTCATCATGTATAACTTCAGCATGCTGGTTGCCGGCAGAATCCCAGTGCCCGGGAAGGAACGCAGACATGGCTGCCTGGTCAATTTCTCCCAGACAATCAGGATCTGCATGGCCTTCTTCCGGCTCAGGAACAACAGTCCGCCTTTTGATTTGGAAACCATCCTCCCGCGGTTTCTCCTCCCTGAAAGGAAAGGGAGGGCCTACACCCGCACGGTATATCCGCAGGGAGCAAAAGCTTTCAACTACAGACTAACATAATCCCGGAAATTCGGCAATAGCCGTACACGGCCTGTGCAATCGTGCAGAGGTTTCTTTTTCATTCCTTCTTATATGAAAAACGGACCTACATTTCCGTACGTCCGTTTTAACTCTTTTTATGAAGGCTCCACCATTCCATGGCCTGATAGGACTGGCCATTTTGCTATGCATGGTCCTGTCTGCCTTAAGAAACGCCCGGGTCCATGTTGCTTAACTTAATGACATTGGCCATTGAACCAGGGTCTTTTTTAAAAATGGATATATCTTTAACACCTTCAACAAAGTGCTATTCTCCAAAAGATCAAAGACTGCTCTGAATATTGAAATTAGAAACATGAAATAACAGACAGGCACTGTAGTAATTAGTGAATTTGTAATTGCAAACATTACAATCAGCAAAAATGGTGTAAACATGCAATCTAAAAGTGGTACTCCCAAGCATTGACTGACCTGCCTGCTTCTCTATACAGGGGAACCCCGTTCCCCCTGCACCCTTCCTTGGTTCAAGTCCACTGCTTCTCTTTGTCAAAACACAATGGTTTGCATACTTTCGGACTTGCACGATTTCTTCGAAATCGCCGTGCTTGGTTCCCTTTTCGGTCACCGGCGCACCTTCCGCCTGATCAACTCTCCGCTGGAGAGTCGATTTTCACGGCGTAAGCCTATCGGTTCAAGTCCTCATCTCACAAATCCAACGCACGAAAAAAGCCGCTCTGACGAACGGCTTCTTCTTGCGTTTGGTTGCGGGGACAGGACTTGAACCTGCGGCCTCCGGGTTATGAGCCCGACGAGCTACCAGCTGCTCTACCCCGCGATATCGAGTGCATCGTATCTATGTATTATTATGCAGCTTATCGCTATTTATGACAGATTTTTTACCCTTCACAAAAAATTGGCTCCGAGGGTGGGGCTCGAACCCACAGCCTACCGGTTAACAGCCGGTTGCTCCACCATTGAGCTACCTCGGAATATCTGTCTTCATAACAATCAATATTATGAACAGCAACGTTATCAATTATACATAGATTATCCGCTTTTGTCAACTGCTTTCCTATGGATTTTGATTTATGGAGGGATAGAAGAATTTTATCCCTCCGCTATAATCTAATGCTAAATCATACAGGCAGCAGTTTACTGCTCATGATTGTACCTTTTTATTTAATGAGCTGAGCGAGATTTTATGTAAGACCGCAATGACCGCAAACAGCAGCACCGCGCCTGCTATGACAATCCAAGCACGCTCTGTATACCCCGCGATAAGATAGAGAACTACGGAAACCGCGGCAACTGTACAGGCATACGGGAACTGTGTTTTGAAATGATCGATATGATCACAAGCCGAACCCATAGATGCCAGCATGGTGGTATCAGAAATTGGTGAACACTGATCCCCGAACACGCCCCCGCTGATAACCGATGCCACTGTAACTGCCAATGGCGTACCCATAATTGCTGCAATGGGGAATCCGATTGGAATTAAAATAGCAAAAGTCCCCCAAGACGATCCAGTCGCCAAGGACATACAGCAGCCGATCAAAAACAGAATTGCCGGCAACACAGCCGGGTTCAGGAAATCCTGCGTTACTTCCAGAATATAATAGGCCGTTCCCATCTGTGAACAAACGCTTCCAAGTGACCAGGACAAAATCATCATGACGATGAGGAACATCATATCCTTCATTCCATCAAAGACTTTATTTTCAACTTGTTTAGCCGTAAAAATCTTCAGTTTGCAGTTGATAAAACCTGCCGCAATACCGCCCAGAATAAATCCCAAGGCGATGCCCTGTCTGATGACGATACCATCGATGCTTTTCTTTGGAAAGCCATTGAGGAAAAAGATAGTGAACATAGTAATCAGCATGATTGCCAGTGGCACAACCACAGATATGGCTTTGGGTTCGACCCCCTCCGGCAGCTTCACTTCCACAGTGCTTCTCATCGGTACGCCACCGTCTCTGATTGTCTTTCCTGTCCACTCCGCCCGCCTCTGCGCTTTCAGCATTGGACCGTAATCAAACTGCGTCAGACAGATATAGCCTACCATCACCAATGTTAAAATATTATAAAACTGAAAAGGAATCGCTTCTAAAAATAAATTCCAGCTGGAGTCAGCCAGATTTGGTATTTTTTCCAACTCTGCGTCGATCAGCCCCATGATATAAACGCCCCAGCTGATTACTGGTACAAGGGCACAGATCGGAGAGGATGTCGCATCCAAAATATAGGCGAACTTTTCTCTCGAGACCCTAAATCTCTCTGCAATCGGTTGAAAGATCGGCCCTACTAACAGTGAATTGCCTGAATCAGTGAACCAGACAAAGAGACCTCCAAGCCACATGGAAGTTTCTGCAGTCCTCTTCTTTTTGACCCATTTTTCCGCAGTCTTTGCAAAAGCTGCCGCACCTCCCGATGCGCTGATCAGAGCGACAAAACCTCCGATAATGCATAAATTTGTAATTGACTGCATATTCGAATCTGTAGCTACCTGCGCATAGATAAAGTCTGGAATCAAATTAGCAAAAGCAGCAACAGGATTCCAGCCTGCCAGCACGATAGCGCCAAAATACAAACCAAAGAATAACGATACGATGATATTCTTCGTCTTTAATGCCAGAACAATAGCCAGGATTGGCGGTATAATCGATAATACTCCATAATGATCCATATCGTGCCCTCCATTATTTTTTCTTACTCTCAAAATAGACTAACGTAGATCTATATAAACCCCTTTCAAAGAGATTGTCACTATCCTCACTGATTTCGTCAAAGTCTTTTCCTAATATCACCCCGACATAATTTTTCATCAATCCGTAGTAATATTGCACCGACCTCCGGTAGTCCATGCCCGGCCATGCATCACAGCTGACGACAATTCTGCGATTGGTGCTGTCGACAGCGGCAGGAAGCTGATCGTACAGAGCATCGTCCGGATAAATAATATAGTGGGCTGGATTGCCATTGACCGTGCCTTCTACGACTCTGCGCAGCGGGGGATCCAACGTAAAGTCATATCGATCCGCGCAGAGATCCACGATGACAGCATGTTCAGGCAAATACGCTACTTCTTCATTGTCGATAATCTGAATAGACTGATTCTTTCTCTGGGTAGCATCAATCAGCAAATCTGCTTCTTTCAACAACTCTCTCATTGCCTGCTTGTCAGAAGTAATCGTTCTGGTCGCCACGAAGGGGAGGATTCCTGCTACACCTTTTTTGTCTAGGAATTCATCGTCACTGATAACCTCAAGAGACTTGACGACACCCTGTCCTACCCCGCCGGCACCCATGACGAAAGCCTTGAGCGGTCCTCGTTCACGAGAATAAAAATCTCTGTAAGTTTTCTTCAGAACGTCGATGCCAGCTTTGCATCCACAATAAGCGGTACCAAAATAATCAACAAACATGCGCAATCCCTGATCGTCGACAATAGAATCCATAGAGAAGGTCTGTAAGTTCTTTCTCTTGATCAGCTCCACAACAGCAGGCCGTGTAGAATAGTGAAGCATGGTGAAAAACGCAGAACCATCTTTTAACATCTCCAGATTTTCTAATTCAGGATCTTTCAAGATCATGGTGATATCCTGCTGATAAGCCTCTTCAAAGGGGACGAAACGTACTTTCGCAGAAGCCGCCAGATAGTCCTCTTCGCTGTACCCCAGCCTCTGCCCGTAACCCTCCTCCAAATAGAACGCTACCCCGTCATAGCGATCCATAAATCGAAACAAATCAGGAATAAAATCTCTCTTATCTCCTGCAAAATTATGAATCATCGGAAATCCAACTGTCTTTACTTTCATCTAAATTTACCTCCTGCAGATAATCTTTATATAGATATTGAGCAAGAAGTATGCCAAAGATAAACAAACCGCGAAGGGCTGTTTTTCAATCATTTTTCCCTCAAAAATAAAAGTGTTGCAAAATCAGAACACTTTACTGTTCTGATTTCACAACATAGATACATTTATGGAACGACGACGGCCGTCTCGCCGCAATTCATCATTTCCGATTATTTAATTTGCGCGAAAGAACGGAGGGACTGGTCTTCAGTGCCGCAGCCGCCTTCCGCATGCTTCCCGTCTTCTTAATGTATTCTTCAATGATAAAGAGCTCATACTCTGCAACAATTTCTTTCAGTGATTTTGAAGAATGGTTTGGGTTCACTGCTCGAACTCTCGCAGGCGTAAACTCGTCCACATTGGAATCATTCAAGAGGAACAGCGTTTCTGTCTCTAAAGTAGCCTGCAGGATTCTTTCATCATTCAGCGTTTCACCGTCACTCAGAAGAATTAACCGTTCAACTGTGTTGCGCAGTTCCCGCACATTGCCAGGCCATTGGTAGTCCAGAAACGCTTTCATCAGATTGACACCCATCTTTTTATCTGTCCCGTAGGTTTGATTAAACAAGTTAAGAAAATAAAAAGAAAGTAAAATGATATCCTCTCTTCTTTCCCGTAAAGGCAAGAGACAAATGGGAACCACATTTAAGCGGTAAAATAAATCTTTTCTGAAGGCATTCTCCTTGACCATTTCCTGTAACTCTTTGTTAGATGCGGCGATGAGTCGTACGTCACAGGTAATCTCCGTACTGCCGCCTACTTTTACAAAACGGTTCTCTTGTATCACTCTCAGCAGCTTAGACTGAAGCCCCTGAGACAGTTCCGAAATCTCATCCAGAAATAGAGTTCCTTGATCGGCAATTTCAAAGATTCCTTTTTTCCCCGTCTTTAATGCACCGGTGAAAGCACCGGGCATATATCCGAACATCTCCGACTCAAAGAGATTCTCTGGAATTGTGGCGCAGTTAACTTTGGCATATTTCTCCTTCTGCCTGACACTGACGTGATGGATATATTCCGCATATAGTTCTTTGCCTGTTCCCGTTTCACCGGTAATGACTACGGGTGCCGATGAATTGGAAATTTTATGTATCGTTTCAATCTGACTCATCATCGCGGGATTACAAGTTAGAATTCTGTGAAAGGTATAGTCTTCTAAGGGAATATTTAAGCTAAGTTCACTGCCGCAGACATTGCAATATTTTTCAATCAACATCTCTTTCATCCTTTAAAAATAGAAATCTAACTGCTGCGCCGTCTCGTTAAATTCTCTCAAATGACGGTTAATGTCGTTGCCCTGAGTTTTGCCAATCAAAGCAGTGATCAGATTGATCAGCAGAATGCCTGATGTATAGGTATCCGTATAACCGTAAGAATTCGCCTGCAGCCTGAAGGTGTATTCAGACAGTTCTGCCAAGGGCGACTTTTTCTTATCCGTTACAGAGACAATCTTATATCCCCGATTCTTAAGAAAGCGAGTTGCAACGATGGTGGACTTGGGATATCTGGGGAAACCAAAAGCAATAACCAGGGCGGAACGGTCAATATTGATGATATTGTCCAGTGTCTTCGTATCCGCCGCATCAAAACCCGAAGTTCTGATGCCAATCTTGTTGAAGATATAGGTCGTATAAGAGACCAAAACAGTCGATGCTCTGGAGCCAATCACCACTACTTCTGGTGCCTCTTGAATATCTTCAATCAGTTGACTGACCATCTCCAAATCGATTGCACTTTTGCAATTCATCAAATTATCAATTTCGATGTCAATCAGCGTCCCCAGCAGATACTCCTTATCTGTATTCTTAATTTCCATATTTCACCTCCGGCCAGCCCCTTACAGGCTCTGTTTTTAGATTCTAGACCTATTATACATCGTGAGCGGCATTTCCGCATCCGTTTTCTTCCACAGGTAGAAAGCTGCCTCTGGGCTATGTTATTCGATATGATACTTTTGCATTTTTCTTACAATCGTGGACTGATTGACCTTTAGTTTCTCTGCAATTTTTCGCGTGGTACCACAAGTCAGCTTCGCCTTTTCCAAAACCTGTCGCTCCAATTCTTCTATCGCTTCATTCAATCCCAACTCTTCATTGTCGGCCAGACCGTGAATCACTTTCCTTGTCGCATCGGACTTATACTGCGCATTCCACGGCAAATCTTCCGGCTGTAAATACTCATTATTGCTGACGATGACCATGTTCTCCACAATATTTTTCAGCTGCCTGACATTGCCAGGCCACGAAAAGCGTTCCATCTCCTTTACGATGTCGTAGGTCAGAACCTTTTCCTGCCCGTACTTCTTATTATATCGCTTCAGGAATAGTGCGGCCAACGGAAGAATGGCATCCGTCCGTTTTCGAAGAGGCGGAATTTCAATCTGTACCACATTCAAACGATAATATAGATCTTCTCGGAAAGTGCCTTCTTCTACCATGTCGGCCAGTGAACGATTGGTTGCTGCCAGGACTCTGACATCTATGACTTTAGAATCAATTGCACCTACACGCCGGATTTCCTTACTTTGTATGAAACGAAGGAGTTTCACTTGAAAGTCCAGTGGCATCTCTCCGACTTCATCCATGAAGACGGTTCCACCGTCGGCAGCTTCTATTAATCCGACCTTTCCATTCTGCATGGCGCCCGTAAAAGCACCTCTTTCGTATCCAAACAATTCAGATTCCAATAAGCTGCCTGGAATCGCGCCGCAGTTTACCGTGATGAAAGGCTCATCTTTCCGCATGCTGTGCTGGTGGATATATTTTGCAACCTCTTCTTTTCCCACGCCAGATTCTCCCAGTATCAAAATCGTCGTATTAAAATTAGCCACTTTTCCGGCGAGGGAAAGAACCTGTTTCATTCCCTCGCTGATTGCAAGTAAGGTGTCTTCACTGTCATCAGCAGCCGTCGGCGGTGAAGAAAAACGAGACATGTATTCTCTTTCATTCTTCCTTACCCTCTGCAACTCTTCTGTCAAATTATAGATTTCGGTGATGTCTCTTGCATTAATAACGATCATCTTGATATCACCATTTTGATTGAAGATCGGACGGCCAGTGACCATGATATGCCGGCCGGATTTGACAACTTGTCTCTTCGACACCACGGTCTGTTCTTTCGCAACAATGTGCGCTACAGATTCTGGCATCCAGACTGGATTGATCAACTCTCTCATATACTTGCCTTCTATCTCGCATTTCTTGATCTCCGCCACACGCTCATACGAACTGTTGACGAAGAGAACTTTTCCATCCTTATCTGTTACAAGAATTCCGTCAAAAGAGCCTTCCAGTATCTCTTCGAAATGCTTTGACAGGTCATCACGTAACATGGTCTTCTGTTCTCCTTTGCTCAAAAAGAGCATTGCCCAGCTTTCTGCTTCATTCTCATCAATCGTATGAAATGGAATCGCATAGAAAACGCGATCTGCCACAGAAAATGTATACACGAGGTCATGCTCTGTCTCCAGCTGGTCCATCTTTCCGATCAGATGCAGTAATGCTTCACCGATCAGTTCCCGTTCTGTTTTGCCAGGACAGATCTGTGAAAAAAAGCCTGCAGCGGCCTGGTTCATCCTTTTGATTTTCGCTTCTTTATCCAGTATGATTACAGGGGCAGATTTCATTTCCTTCTCTGCAAATATATTTATCCCAGCTTCCATCATGTTTCTATCCCCTACTTTCTCCTAAATTCATCTTTTAACTCAAAATTAATACCATTATTTTACTCTAGGATTGTTAAAATCACAATACCCCATCAAGTTATAAGAAATTCCATTATTTTCCTATAGCATTCCAAACAATGTAATGTTGCAAAAGGCTGTCAACAAAGTATCAGTTGACAGCCAAACTACATGTTATGATAAGCTCTAGCCAGTGACGGCATATGATTCTTCATTCTTTTTTCTCCAATTAACAACTGACGATATAAACAAACGACAAAAGGGAGTGTTATCAAGAAAACCGGTACATCTGCAATATAGGTGATTAAAATTATGTACGTTTACATGTTTTACTGTGCCTTAGACAATGCTACAACCACTTCCACCATTTTTTCCATCGACTGAATAGAGATGAACTCGTGCACACCATGTGCATATTTTTCTCCCGCTGACAGATTTGGACATGGCAGCCCTTCATAGGAAAGGCGCGCTCCATCTGTGCCACCCCTCGCGGGTATGATGTTCGGTTCTACATCACATGCAAGGAAAGCCTGTTTTGCTCTTTCAACGATGTGCATAACAGGAAGTATTTTTTCCTTCATATTATAAAACTGATCTTCCATCTCAATAGCAATGGTATCTTGCCCGTATACGCCATTCAAATACTCACCCAAATTCAGGAGGAATTGCTTCATCTGATTAAATTTTTCAGTTGAAAACTCTCTCACATTCATATTGATTTTAACAGAGGACTCATTTCCGCTGATGTTTGAAACATGGTAATAGCCTTCGTAGTTCTCTGTGTGTGCCGGCGTTTCTGCTGCTGGAAGCATAGAGATCAGTTCATTTGCAATGAGGATTGCATTTTTCAGTTTGTTCTTTGCCATGCCGGGATGTACAAAGACGCCAGTTACGACGATATCAACCTTTACAGCATTAAAATTCTCATATTCCAACTCGCCCAGAGGACCCGCATCGATTGTATAGGCATACTCTGCACCGAATTCTTCTATATTAAAATAATCTGCGCCTTGTCCAACCTCTTCATCTGGTGTAATACAGACACATATTTTTCCATGCTTCATCTCCGGATGTTCGATCAAATACTCCATTGCCGTAAATATCTCAGCAATGCCAGCTTTGTCATCTGCACCTAAAAGAGTAGCTCCATCGGTCACAATCAGATCCTGACCGACATATCTCGGCAGATAATCAAAATAATCTGCACGAGTAACGACACCATTGCCTAATTCAATATCTCCACCTTCATAATGCACGATGCGAGGCTTAACATTGGCGCCAGTGGTACTCGGTGCAGTATCCATATGGGCAATCAAACCGATTGGTTCCAAGTGTTCACATCCCTCAGAGGCGGACAGCCAGCCATACACATAACCAAATTCGTCGATTTTTGCATTCTCGAGTCCGATTTCAGCCAACTCTTTTGCCAGCTCCGCACCGAGAATTTTCTCTTTCATTGCTGTAGGGACTGTTTTGCTGTTTGGATCTGATTGTGTGTCATAGGAAACATATTTTAAAAACCGTTCTACTACTTTGCTCATTCTCTTTCTCCTCTTCTGTTTATGATGATTCGCTGGGCAGAAACCTTCACGTTTGTACGAAAGCAAACGTGAAGGTTATATAAATTTAAGAAAGACTTCTAAAGGTTCTTATGCTCTGCTGCCCGACTACAGATCGCAGACGTCCACAGCACCTGCTCTGTGAGGTGGTACAAAGTCTTTTCGAATCTCATTATAAGCCTTGCTTACCTCACTCCATGGGAATGCCAGATCGATAGCATAGAACATCATGTTGATAAATCGCTGTACCTTACGAATCAGATCAGCAAGTTCCTCTAAATCCTTACATCCGTTCAAGGCTGATGCCGATCGATATAAGACAGACATTACATCTTCCATCTTGTTGCTGCGGGCGCTGGACGCAACAGTATTCATGGCTGTACCTGCGACTGCCTTCATTGTCTCTAAATCAACTTTTCCGCCCAGGCAGAGCTGATAATGCTGATAGAGAATTTCCTGCAGCTGTGACATATCCATGTAAGCATATAACCACTGGGAAAAGCTCCGTCCCATGTCGTCATTATGTTTCAGCATTCTTCGTACATCCTGAGGTTCAACCATCCAGCCGGCTTCAATCCGTCTCTCTAATTCTTTCGTAATTTCACTCATGATTAATCCTCCTCTACAACATCGACTATGACAGGGCATCCGGTCTCTTCCCACATTCCCACGGTTTCCTCATGGAAAGCTGCCATCTGCTCCGGTGTGAATCTTGCGAAAACATTGCCTGCCCCAAGGGGTTTCATATCTCCATGCCAGCAGCAGATGCACTGCGGCAGGTCATAGAAGCCAATATCCCCTGGCACGTTGGGGATTGGATTTTCTCTGAATTTTGGTCCTTCAATCATCGTTGGACAGAATACCTCATTATAGACGATTTTTGCATGAACCCAGCGAGTCGTAAACGGACAAGCTTTTTCTACCGCTTCACAGGTGAGTGGTGCCTCGTCCGTCAACATGTTGGCATACAAATCCTTGCCATGGAATGTAAATTTTAACTTTTTCAAAATAAAATCTCCTTTCTTTAAATGTGCGTTCTTCGACTTGAATGCATACTACTGGTCAGATACATCTACAGCGCCTGCTCTGTGAGGAGGGACAAAGTCCTTCATCACTCTGCTGTATTCCTGGCACATTGCATCCCAAGGGAATGCCAGATCGACGGCGTAGAACATCATATTGATGAACCGCTGAACGACACGAATCGTTGCAGCCAAAGATTCCAGACTGTCGCAGCCGCTGATTGCCGTTATCGAACGATACAGTACGCTGGTGGTATCTTCCATCTTTGTCGCACGGAAGTTATTTGCCGCAGGACCGATGATGCCATTTGCCGCAGCTTTTAAAGTGTCTAAATCAGCATTTCCTCCCATAGTGACCCTGTATATCGGATAAAGTGATTCCTGCAACAACCACAAATCCATATAAGCATAAATATGCTGCGCCATATTACGGTCTTCAGCCGCAGAGTGCTTCAGCATTCTGCGCACATCCTGAGGTTCAGTTAACCAGCCGGCATCAATACGACGTTCTAATTCTTTCGTAAATTCACTCATGACTATTCCTCCTCTACTACATCAACAGTTACGAGACTGCCAGGTTCTTTCCAGAGACCCACAGCTTCTGCATGGAATACTTCCATCTGCTCAGGTGTAAATCTTGCAAAGACGTTGCCGGAACCCAGGGGTTTCATATCTCCGTGCCAGCAGCAAATGGTCTGCGGCGTATCAAATAAACCAATGTCCCCCGGTAAATTCGGAATCGGGTTTTCTCTGAGAACAGGTCCTTCGATCTTTGTCGGGCAAAAAATTTCATTTGCAACAATCTTTGCGTGCACCCAGCGGGTCGTAAATGGACAAGCTTTTTCTACCGCCTCACAAGTCACGGGAGCCTGATCAGTCAGCATATCGGCATAAAAATCTTTTCCATGGAATGTAAATTTCAACTTCTTCATAGAGATCCTCCTCCTTTTCATTCATCCTCTCTTTTGAGAACAACAGTTTCTCCGCCTTTTTGCCAGATTCGAGTTCCAACTTCTGTCAGTTCCTCCATGTCTCCTCTCAAATGAGCAAACAAATTGTGATAGCGTTCTCTTGTCGGGGTCTCATCTCCCCAGTAAATACAGACTGCCGACCACTCTGAATCTGGATTAAAACATAAGCAGCCTCTACAAGGTTTGGTATTTTTGTTTTCTCTTTCTTTTGCTCCCAGCTTTGCCGGGAAATACATTTCTTCCCCAGAAAATCTCCCTTGCAAACAAAGGGCCTGATAGCCACTGTTCTCTTCCATGAATGCCTTAAAAGCTGCAGCCGTCATTGGTGCGTCATAATCAAGTTCAATTTCAAATCTGCCGCCTTTTTCGAATTCCATAAAATACTTCGTCATTGTAATTCCTCACTTTTATCATTTAACGTTCAAAACGTTCCATCGTAATGGCTTTGCTAGGACACATGGACCAGCAGACACCGCATCCGTCGCATTTTTCAGAGATATGGGCTTTCTTGCCTTCCATGCTGAGTGCGCTGTACATGCAGGAATCCTTGCAGACTCCACAGCCGATACACTTTTCTTCATTGACGACCGCACGGATTGGCGGATCATATTCCGTCCATGCAGAATCATTGAGATGCTGCAATGCTTTTCCTCGAAATTCTTCAATGGTCTTATATCCGTGAGCAGCCATCCACTTGTCAATGCCGTCAGATACTTCAGTCAGCACCTTATAACCCTTTGCGTAGATGGCACCGCAGATCTGAACTGTAGTTGCTCCGCACAGTATATACTTGATGGCATCTTCCCCTGTCTGAATTCCCGTAACGCCTGACAGAGGCAGGTTTGTCCCCTGCGCAACCTGGGAAAGATAGCGCAGACCCACCGGACGAAGCCAGGAGCCTCCCATGCCGTGATATCCTAACCATGGACGTTCATTTTCTGTATCAATTTCCAACCCATCGATCGGGAAGGTTCCCAGTGCGGCGATAGCATCAGCTCCAGCTGCCTCTGCTTTTTTTGCCGCAATGGTTGGATCGTCATTGAGTGCCATCATCTTGCATATTACCGGAATCTTCACCTCCGATTTAGGTACGGAAATGAACAATGGATCTAAGGTGGTTACCTTTGGAACGGCATGCATATTCAGTTCGATGGCATCTGCGCCCATATCTTCTGCCATACGCGCTAGTTTTCGCCATTCTTCATAGTCATTGGGTTTTCCGCAGATGCTTACGATGATTGGAATATCGACGCCATGAGGACCTTTTAATTCTTCCAGCATACGTCCCATCTCATCTGGGGTCGGATATACCTCGGCATTTCTGAAAAATGAAAACTGCCCATCCCTTTTAAACACTGCCGGATCGAAACCATGTGGGTTATTATAAACCATGAAACGCGGACGAAGACAGTTTCCTGCCGGCCTTCCCGTCTCTGAATCTGGGAAAATCATCGACTTTGTTACAACTGCACCTGCACCCGCATCTGCGGCACGCTTGATTGCCTCAACATTGATAGACGGTGTTGCAGACGCGACGATGACAGGATTTCTTAACTGTAAACCTGCATAATTTACTGGAACCATTTTTTCTCCTCCTTATAATATCGTTTAAATTATTTAAGAGAGCTTCCGCTCTTTCTTAACTATTCATAGAATTTTTCCGCATAGTGACACGCCACCTGGTGATTATCGTTTAACGTCTTCAATTCCGGGCAGACAGTCCTACATTCTTCTGTCGCATACTTACAACGTGTATGGAAAACACAGCCCGACGGTGGATTTGCCGGACTCGGTAAATCGCCTTCCAAAATAATGCGCTCACTCCTGCGGTGTACATCAGGAATCGGTATGGCAGAAAGCAATGCCCTGCTATAAGGATGTGTCGGATGCTCAAATAACTCTTTCTTATCCGCACATTCCACCATTTTACCCAAATACATGACGACTACCTTATCACATAAATAGCGCACCACACTTAAATCATGAGAGATAAACATGTAAGAAAAACTATGGGTTTCCTGTAATCTCCTCATGATATTTAACACCTGCGATCTGACGGAAACATCAAGAGCCGATACAGGTTCATCTGCAACGATAAACTTAGGATCTAATATAAAGGATCTTGCGATAGCGACTCTCTGTCTCTGTCCGCCCGACATTTCATGAGGGAACTTGTCCAGATGTTCTCTGCCGATGCCGACTTCGTTTAACATCTCTATCACTTTTTCTTTTCTCTCCGCCTTATCCCCAAGCTTAAATAGTTCCAGGGGTTCCTCCATAGATTGGAAAATCGTACGGCGCGGGTTCAGTGATGCATAAGGATCCTGAAAGATCATCTGTAACTCTCTGCGATAAGGCCGCATTTTCTTAAAAGACAGTTTTTCAATATTCTGTCCCTGATATTTAATGCTGCCCGCTGTCGCAGGATGCAGATTGAGTATCGTGCGACCTAGTGTAGATTTTCCGCATCCGCTTTCGCCAACCAATCCTATATTCTCTCCCTTTAAAATATCAAGGGAGAACCCATCCACCGCTTTGACACACTGCTTCTTACCGACCTTTATGCCGTCACTGTAGAAATACTTTTTTACATCTCTGATTTCTAATAAGGGTCTATCCATGTTTCACCTCTCCTAACAATTCCCATCCATCAGCCAGCATCTGACCTGATGTCCGTCAAAATCCTTTAAATCAGGATGCTGTTCATTGCATCGCGTTGTACAGTGCGGACATCTGTTTGAAAACCGACATCCCCTTGGCATATCCTGCATACTCGGTACCATGCCTTTAATGGTATATAAGGTTTTCGTATCCTCATCCAATCTTGGAATAGACTTTAGAAGCCCTTTCGTATACGGATGCTGTGGATGGTCGAAGATTTCTTCGCATGTACCATACTCGACGATTTCTCCTGCGTACATGACACAGACGTAATCCGCTACATCTGCGATAACCCCCATGTCGTGTGTTATCAGCAGAATCGAGGTGTCAAAGTCTTCTTTCAGCTTAGCCATCAGTTCCAAAATCTGAGCCTGAATGGTTACATCCAGTGCAGTCGTCGGTTCATCTGCAATCAAAACTTGTGGATTGGTCAGCATTGCCATGGCAATCATGACGCGCTGTCTCATACCGCCACTGATCTGATGAGGATAAGTTTTCATCTTATTACGTGCATCTCCAATTCCAACTTTGCTCAGCATTTCAACACTCATTTCAAAGGCCTGCTTTTTATCTGCAATCTTATGCGTCAGGAGAACCTCACAAAGCTGCGCGTCGATGGTGTAAACGGGATTTAAAGAAGTCAACGGGTCCTGAAAAATCATAGACACCTTTGTGCCTCTGATCTTGTACATCTCTTCTTCCGATTTTGCCAGTAGATCCTCTCCGTCTAGGTAAATCTGCCCCTGGCTGATCTTGCTGTATTGTCTGGGAAGAAGCCTCATAATTGATGTTGCAGTAACACTTTTTCCGCAGCCGCTTTCGCCCACGATGCCTAAGGTTGTCCCCTTTTCCACGCTGAAACTGACGTCTTTTACTGCGGTAAGCGTATGTTTCTTGACTAAAAAATCAACTTGCAGATTTTTCACCTGTAGTATCGGATTTTCTGAACTCATTTCTGCTCCCCCTATCTCTTCATTTTCGGATCCAATGCATCGCGCACGCCTTCTCCGATTAAATTGATGCAGATAATAGTGACAAACAGCACAATTCCCGCCGGGAGCCAGATCCAAGGCTGTGTTGCCAGCACCGTCGCATTCTGCGCGGCATTGATGATATTGCCCCAAGACGCCTGTGGCGGCCTGATGCCTGCGCCTAAAAAGCTTAACGATGATTCCATGATAATTGCGCCGGAAACTCTGAATGCAATCAAAATCCATACAGGAGACAATACATTGGGTAAAATGTGTCTGATCAATATGACGGCATGGCTAGCTCCCATGGACCTGGCGGATTCCACAAAGTCCTTCTCGCAGACAGAAAGGGTTGCACCGTATACAATCTTCGCGGGCTGAATCCATCCCATCACTCCAATCATGATGATCATAGAAAATACAGAGGAACCGAATATAGCAACCAATACCAGAATCATGATCAATCCTGGAAACGACTGAAAGATGTCGACGCCCCGCATCACAAGAAATTCAACCTTGCCTTTAAAATACCCTGCACATAACCCTAATGGGATTCCTATGATAAAGCTGATCAGCGTGGAACACACGCCGACTGCAAGGGAGATGCGTCCGCCGTAAAGCATACGGGCAAAAATATCTCTGCCGATATCATCCGTACCTAGCAGATGGGCAGATGACGGCGGTTCTGCCAAAGAAGAAGAATCCATAAAATACGGGTCTATGTCAAATAATACTGGATCTAGAAATACGATAATCACTTCTGCAGCAATGATCATAAAGGCTACTGTTGCCATTTTGTGTTTTACAAACTTCTGAAAAAAATTTTCTTTCTGAATCAATAATTTAGTATCCTTAATTGTTCTCACCACTTCCTGCATTATTTGCTCCGGCTGATGCGAGGATCAAGCACTCCGTAGAAAATATCCAATATGATATTACAGCACATGACGACTACACAAATCATCGTGGTAATCCCCATTACTACGCTGAAATCTCGCGCATTAATGGACTGTACCATGAGTGTGCCGATTCCCGGCCATCCGAAAATCTGTTCAATAACAACTGCGCCTCCGACAATATACGGTATATTCAAGCTGATTACCGTCACAATCGGAATCAAGGAATTTCTGAGGGCATGCTTGATAATCACGACCTTTTCACTCAATCCTTTTGCCCTGGCCGTCTTGACATAGTCTTCATTGAGCACTTCCAGAAGACCTCCTCTGGTCTGTTTCACCAAATCACCCAAAAGAGTGAAGGCTACGACAAAGGCCGGCATCACCAAGTGATAAAGCAGGTCTTCAAGTGATCCTTCCGTACCTGCGGTATACATACCGTACCCAGGGAAGATTCCAAGTTTGGCTGAGAAAATATATAAGACACACAATCCCAGAAAAAAGCTCGGCATTGCATTTCCTATGAATGCCAATGTGGAAGAACAATTGTCCCAAAAGGAATATGGTTTGAATGCTGCAGCCACACCTAGCGGTATTGCAATCAGAACTGACAGTACCAATCCCGTTACCATTAAGAATAGTGACGGGCCAATTCTATTTCCAATCATCTGCATTACCGGCATTTTTGCGCGGACAGATACGCCCATATCACCCTGGAAAAGATCTAAAAGCCAATTGACATATCTGAGAAGCAGGGGCTGATCCAGCCCATATGCATGAATCATAGATTGATACGCTTCTTCTGTCATCTTGTTTTCTGATGCGATCAGATCTACTGCGTTACCAGGAGCATAATCGGAAAGAATAAATACTGCAAATGTCAAAATCAAAAACACCGGAATCATCGATAATATCCGTTTAATAATATAACGCGGCAAAGGCTCACCTCCTTTGACAAGTCTATACAGGCGAGGGGAGTTGCTCCGAGGAGCAATCCCCTTCTCTGTATATCCGTCAACTTCAATTCTGTTTCTACATTACTTTACAATCCATTCCCAACACTTATCGTTGTTAGGAACTGTCACGTTGCTGAGTTTAGAGGAACATACCATATAAATGTCCTGATCGACCAGGTTGATGTTAGGGCTCTCCTCATAAAGGACTTTCTGCATCGCCCAAGCCTTTTTAATACGATCGTCTTTGTCAACGCATTGATTAACGGCAACGTGCAGATCATAATATTTCGGATCCTGAACGCGGCAGTAGGTAACGCCGTCTGTTACGTAGTCCATCATGAGATAGGTTGGGGAAGCTCCAGTGGTCGACTGTAAGAGACACATATCGATAGAACCATCTCTTGCACCTGACATCAAGGTGGTAGCATCACCAGTCTCAATTTCTACATTCACGCCGATCTTCTTGAGGCAGTCCTGGATAATGACAGCCATCTTCTCACGGTCAGAGTTGGAAGCTCCCAAAGAAATCGTCTGACTGAAATCAAAATTGGCATCCTTCAGCATCTTCTTTGCCTTATCCGGATTGTATTCAACCTTGAGATCTTTGTTATAGTAAGGGCTGCTTGGCATCAAAGCACTGCACACTGGCTCCCCATGTCCTTTTAATACGGAATCCACGATTAATTGCTTGTCAATGGCAAGTTCAAATGCGTGACGCACTTCTGGTCCGAATTTCTCATTGTTTAAAACCATCTGGATGTTGATCTTGTTGTCGACCAGATCTGCGTGCAGTCCATTCTTGCCGTCGAGAGATGCCAATGCCTCCTCCGCAGTGACCGTATTCCAGCCTACATCAAATTCACCAGCTAAGAGCCCGGAAGATAAGGTTTCTTCAGACATAACCCGATAGATTAATTTGTCAAACTGCGGACGTCCTAAATAGTAATCATCGTAAGCTTCAAGAACTACCTCATATCCTGGTTTTTCACTGACAAATTTACAAGGTCCGGAGCCAACCGGGTTGTCCCAGAAATCACAGGTTCCGAGTTCGTCTACAGGAATATCCTCCAGTAAGTGCTTTGGTAATACATAGTAGTAATAAGAGTAGGAACCGAAAAATGCTTCTGGCGTCGTCGGATTCTTCAAGTGCATTTCCAATGTATAATCATCAATTGCCTTGATCTGAATATCCCCGGTTCCGCTTCCGTCAGTTCCTGCAAACTGTGTGAGGAATCCGCGGCTGCCATAACCTTCAAATTCAGGTTTTGCCATCGTCTTGAAGGTCCATTCCCAGTCATGTGCCGTAACGGGTTCTCCATCATGCCACTTGGAATCCTTTCTCAGATGAACGGTAAAAACAGTCTGATCCTTTGAAAGGTCAATAGATTCTGCGGCTCTGTAATAGATGATGTTTTCATTATCAAATCCGCACAGCCTGTCAAAAATCTTTTCATTGGGCATGATACTGAACATGCCGATGAGGTCATATGGCATCAATCTGTTCCATGCGCCTCCCTGACCATATACAATGGTTTTTTCGCCTCCTTTGCTTTCACCTCCGGCATCCTTGTTGCCGCAGGCAGCCATGGCTGTCATAAGCGATAAGATCATGACGATTACGAATACTTGTCTTTTCCACCTTTTCATACTCTGACCTCTTTCCTTTCTTAATCTCTTTAGAAATATGTTAATAAAAACCTGGAATTAGATAAGACTTCCTTATTGACAACAGAAGACGGCACCTTCCCTTCAGAAATAGCCTTGATCTGCTCCAACGTATGCAGAAACGCTTTTTCGTCTGCTTCGTGGGTATTCCAAGCCATGTGAGGCGTAATGATGACATTTTGATCTGCTAGTCCAATTAATGGATGGAATCTTGCCGGCGGTTCTGTCCCCAATACATCCAGAGCGACTCCCGCTAACTTCCCATTCTTTATGAATGCCGTAATATCTTCTTCTACAATAATGCCCCCTCTCGATACATTGATAAGATATACGCCATTCTTCATCTTTTCCAATGCCGTCTTATCAATCATACCTTTGGTCTCCTCGGTCAATGGGCAATGGATGCTGATTACATCAGCCTGCGCATAAAGTTCTTCTATCTCGACAGATGTAACACCCATGGAGGCTGCCAAATCAGTGTTGATGTACTTATCGAAAGCGATTACCTTCATCCCGATACCTGATGCCAATCTCGCAACTTCTCTGCCGATACGCCCAAATCCAACCAAACCAAGAGTCTTTTCTTTTAACTCTATGCCACCTGACTGGTACCGCACGAGCCAGTTATTGTCTGCCACACCGTTCACCGCTTTGGGAACACGACGGACGATAGAAAAGATCAAACTCATTGCAAACTCAGCCACCGCTTCAATGCAGAAGTCGGGATTATTCGCTACTGGTATTCCTGCCTTTGTCATTTCAGGTATGTCGACATAATCGGTACCGATAGAAGTGCAGACAATCGCACGAAGGTTCTCCGCTCCTTCGATGAGTTCCCTATTCACAGCAATGTCTACATCTGCCTGCAGAATATCGCAGGTCTTTATCTTCTTACGTATTTCAGCCTCACGGCCAGGACCTTCTGGTTCCGTAACACCTACGACATTTACGATATGTCCGTATCGCCTTTCTTCCGCAAAAATATCCCCATAAGGTTTAAATAATGTGAGCATCTATATCTCCTTTCTAGTACGCTGCTTCCAGAATATCTTCCACATGCTTTCTGGTGATTTTAACAGGATTGATTGCCAGCAGCCGGTACTTCATGGTATCTTCGACAATCTGCGGGAACATCTCCCTCGTCACGCCTACTTCGGTAAGCTTTCTCGGAATGCCTATATCGCTTTCCAGATTGACAATCGCCGAGACTGCTTTTCTGGCGGCATCCCGCAGAGAAAGTCCCTCTGCCTTTTCGCCCAGGCAGACTGCGATATTCTTGAATTTTTCCAGGTTCCCCACATAATTGATTTCCATCGCATAAGGCAAAATCAAAGCATTGGCCAGACCGTGAGGAACGTGGGCGATGCCGCCGATGGACTGGGCGATGCCGTGGACCACGCTGACGCCACAGTTCAGCAGGGAGGCTCCTGCCAGGAAACTTGCAACCGTCATATTGCCCCTAGCCTCTATATTGCTGCCGTCAGACACAGCCGTCCGCAGATTCTCGCCGATCAAGCGCATCGCCTGCAGCGCATAGGCATCGCCTACCAGATTTGCATTGAGTGTGGTATAGGATTCGATTGCATGAGTCAATGCGTCGATTCCAGTCGTCGCCGTCACAAATGCAGGCAGCGAAGTCTGCAGGCCCGGATCTAACAGAGCCAGGTCAGGTATCAGATTCTCGTGGGTCACCGACAGCTTCACCTGATTCTCCGTGTCGTCGATGACAGATGCTGCCGTGACCTCGGCACCGGTTCCTGCTGTGGTCGGAATGCAGATCAAAGGTACACAAGGATTTGTCACTGTCTTCGTTCCGCCAAACAGGTAATCTTTGATGGAGCCTTCATGGGTTTGCAG
The DNA here is from genome assembly GCA_902362805.1 of Eubacteriaceae bacterium. Classification (GTDB taxonomy): domain Bacteria; phylum Bacillota; class Clostridia; order Peptostreptococcales; family Anaerovoracaceae; genus Senimuribacter. Next base: position 423,195 of record CABIXY010000004.1, read on the forward strand.
CATACACACAGCCTTCGCGGTGTCGATGGTACTGCCGCCACCAATTGCGACACAAAGGTTGCAACCAGCCTCGCGCATCACATCAGCCACAGCATCGACAACCTTTGCCGGCGGTTCTGGAACGATGTCAGTAAACAGTTCATATTCCATTCCTGCCTTTTCAAAACTTTTAAAGACTCCCTGCAGACCGTCCGTCTCCAACAAAATCTTATCTGCGATAATAAATACTTTACTGCCTCCCATCTCTCTGGCGAACTGAGCAGTTTTTTCACTGATCCCTGCGCCATAGCGAATTCTGGTAAGCATCCTGAAATAAAAGTCTTTCATATTTGAGCCTATTCCTTTCTGCATAAATTGATCTCGTTCTATTTATGCAATATTGCAAATACTGTGCCATCATTTGTTTTTCGAGAAAAAGCGACAAATTGCCCATTTTCAGGGTATTCAGATTATTCAAATGTCGTTCTTTCCTTTTTTTCTGATGCAAAAAATAATCATGATTGCTTTATGCATCATCTGCACAAAAATTGCGGCACCAACAGAAAAAATCTGTTGGTGCCGCAGCTACGTCGTATTGCTAACCTTATTGTCGCCGAAATCGGGTCACAACTCCACAGTCTATTGAGTTACAACCGGTATTTCAAGCTTCTGATTGGAAGGCACCGGATTACCATCGGCATCCTCCATAAACCGCAGTGTATATCCATATTTTTGATTGGCCGAAAAAACTCGAATCTGCTCTTCGGTAAAATAGCCCGCCAGATACGGCATATCCACCTTTTCCCCGTCTCCTTGATAGGTCCAGGTCTTGGCATAACCGATCTCATAGCCAGCCTTACGCAAGCGTTCCACTTCTTGCCTTTCCTTCTCGCCCTTTAATTCAATCAAGCTGCCTTTCTCAAAGATATCCAGTGCCAGGAAGTAAGTACATTTTTCATCTTTGTGCTTTTTCAGCGCTGCTTTTACATCCCTGAATAACAGCAGAGTACCGTCCTCTGGCGGGCTATATACCCCACTGTCAGGGGTTTTCCCAGTAAAGTTCTCTATAACTGTGGCTGCTCCATTGCCGGACGGATTAAAATCTGCAAAGTATCCGCCCGTTACAATGAGACACAAGCAGGCCGCGGCAACCCCTAATCTGCACCATTTAGAGAAGCCATATCTTTGGTGTTCCACGCCACGCTTTTCTACCGCCATCTCTGCATTTTTCGCAGGCAGTACTGCTTCACAACGTTCTAGCAAATTGTCATCTACATCTCCAATAGCTCTATATATGCACTCGCTCTTCATAACAAAACACCTTCCTTTTCAAGAAATCCCTTTAGTTTTTTCCTGCTTCGAAATAAGCTAGTCTTTATTACATTTTCTTTAACGGCAAAACAATCGGCAATCTCCCGCAACGATTTACTATACCAGTACCGCAGAAGAAAAATATTGCACTCCCTTACTGGCAGGGTCAATAGAAAGTCGCTAATCGCCCGCGACAATTCTTTATTCAAAATAGACTGTTCCACGCTCTCAGGCGAAGACACGCATTCCGCCAATTCGTCTAAGATGAGAGAGAGCTCACCTTCCCCCCGCTTCTGCGCTTTTCCCGCCTTGTACCTGTCAAAAGAGAGATTACGGATAATCTTCCCTAAAAACAAGCCCAGCTTCTCGGGTTTTTGGGGTGGAATCGTGTTCCATGCCCGCAGCCATGTATCGTTCAGGCATTCCTCGGCAATCTCCCGCTTATTCAAAATCCCATAAGCGATGGAATAACAGTATCCGCCATACCGCCGCTGTGATGCAGAAATTGCGGCTTCGTCTCGAGATAGATATAAGTCTACGATTTCACTGTCTTTCACATCAAACCTCCTTTTCTTTTTTAAGCATGCTTCACCTATATAGACGACAATCCTCTCAAAAGGTTACATCAAACACAAAAATAAAGCAAGACCCGCTGCAAACTTGGAAAAGTCCGCAGCGGATCCCGCTTTAATTTAAGGTTTATTTAGAAAGGAACAACGTTAATTTATTCTTGCGGGCCGCAAGGTTTGTGCTCTGAAATCGGCATGACGTGCATATTTCCTCTCTGCTCGTTTTCAGCCCAATAGATATCGTCAGCCACTTTGGCTTCCGGATTGAGTTCAACGCCCTCCAGAATATGTTTCATAAATACTTTGTAGCCGGCTCTGTCAATCAGATGTCCGCCATGGAGATATTCCGGCTTATAGTCGAGAACCCAAGCCGAGAACTTCTGCCAATTGCCGAACATGCCGAGAACGACCTCCTCTGTTACCCAGTTCATGAACAGTTTTCCTGCTCTCGGATTCTGCTTGCCAGTACGTCCGCCCAAGGTTACCCGGTACAGCTGTTTAGTGCCTCTGCTCCATGCCCCCGTCGGGCAGATCAGGGAACATTCGCCGCAGCCAACACAGCAGCAGGTGTCCTTGTCGATCTTATTGTTGGCATTGAGTGAAAGCACGCCTGTTGCATGGTGCTTGCAGGCATCTACACAGGAACCGCAGCCGATGCAGCGATCAATATCATATTCCTGCTTGTGGATGCCGATGACGCCAAAGTCGTTGAAGTTGGCTTTTACGCAGTCGTTGGGACATCCGGCAACTGCCACTTTGATGTGGTAGTGAGATGGAAATACCAGTTTCTCGATTTTTCTCGCTAATTCGTATGTATTGGCGTTGCCCTTGATACAGTGGGCGTTGCCGATGCAGCTCATGATGTTACGGGCGCCGATGGTAGGATAACCGTAATCGCCCACTTCCATATCCACGCCGCACATCTCCACATCTACTTCTTCTATATAATCTTTGATGAATTTGTTAACTTCATCTATATATTCATATTTGATGCCCGGAATATCCATGTTCTGTCTGGTGCCCATGTGAAAAGTCCCATTGCCCCAGCGCTCACAGATTTCCTGCACCATGCTCAGATGTTTCGCCTGAATCAAAGCACCCGGCACGCGCAGCATCAGCATAAATTCTCCCGGCACCTTGGACTGCCTAAAGCAGTTGATCCGCACCTTTTTTATATCAATATCATGATTCATTACCGCTGCCTCCTTTTAATCTACCAGATATTTTGCCTTGGTGTAATTGAACACAGGGCCGTCCAGACATACATAAGTTTCGTCGATGCGGCAGTGTCCGCACTTGCCCACTGCACAAGACATCTTGCGTTCGAATGACATCCATATCTTTTCTTCTGCCGCGCCGCATTTGACGGCAGCCAGCCCTGTGAACTTCATCATCGGCGGCGGTCCTACGATGACCACCTCGTAGTCATTCCCAAACTCGGCAAAAGGTATCTCCGATATGAAATCAGAAACAAATCCTACACGCCAGCCTTCTTTTGGATCATTGTCCAGGGCATAGATGGTCTTGAAGTGCTTTGCCCAGCGGTCTAAGTCATTCTGAAAGATGATGCCTTCTTCATTTTTAAATCCGCTGATCAAAGTCACGCTTTTGGCATAGTCTGCCTTATCCGCAAACATATTGAGCATGCTCTTCACCGGCGCAAGTCCCGTACCTCCGGTGATGATCACCAGATTTTTGCCTTTGAACTGCTCTACTGGCCAGCCTTTGCCGTAAGCGCCCCGCAGAAACAAGGTATCTCCTGCTTCTTTTCTAAAGATTTCGTCGGTGACCTTACCCACTGAACGAATGGTGAATTCCAGCCAGCCATCGCTAAAGGAACTGACAGAAATCGGAGCCTCTCCGATCTTAGGTATCGAAAGCTGTAAAAACTGTCCGTGCTCCGGCTTGATATCTGTCTTCACTCTGAACGTGTATTCATGCAGGCTTTCCCTCTTTACACTCAAAATTTCACAAGGAATCGGTTTTACAATGTTATTCATCTCTCTGCCCTCCTTTGATCTCGTCGATGGCTTTTGACATCTTGTTTACTGTCGCTGCAATAGAGATAAACTCCGGGCAGCGGTCGATACAACGTCCGCAGCCGACGCACATATGGTAATCCCCAAAGCGTTCTTTGTAATCGTGGAATTTATGGAGGACTTTGTAACGCATCCGTTCACCGGCAGTATTGCGGAATCCCATGCCGCCGGCCATGTCCGCAAATCCGGCTACCTGGCAGGATGCCGTCGTCCGTTTGCGTTCGCCAACATTGGCGTTTTCATTGTACAAAATATCTGTCGTGGTAAAACAGGTGCAGGTGCTGCATGCTACCGTACAGGCTCCACAGGAAACGCAGCGCTTGTCGAATTCCTTCCACATCGGATGTTCCTTCAGTTTCGTGAGGACTTCCTTATCAGGAATCTCTGGAATCTGTACCGTCATCTGATTTTCTTTTATGTATTCAGGTTTAAATTCAGCTTCTTTGCTGCCGTCAAAATAAGGAGCCAGATCTTCGTCAGTCACGTCCAGCAGCACGCCGTCTTCTTCAAAACGAATCGCTGCGCTGTAGTCATCTACCTTATTGGTTCCCATACTGACACAGAAACAGGTATCCCAGCCGCTGACGCATTCCATCATGACGATTTTGACTCTGTCTTTCATGCGCTGGTAGTACATGTCGGCAAACCCGCCGTTTTCCAGGTAAATCTTTTCCTGATGGTGCAGTGCGTGGATGTCGCAAGGTCGCATGAAAACCAACAGCTTCTTGTGTCCCGCCTTACTCTCGATGAATTCGTCCTCTGTGAAATAAAACAATGACTGTGTAATGGGGCTTAATACCTCCTTGGCAGGTAAATCGGATTTTTCTTTGTATTCGACTTCCCCTATCTTACAGACTCTGTCGTAACGGATTAAATCCGTCTGTGAATATCTGCCTTTGCCGACAAAACGCTTCGGCGCCCAAATTTCGTAGGCTTCGCCCAGTTTTTCAAAAATCTGGTCTGCCTGATCAAAGCTTATACGGTATCCCATGACCATTCTCCTCCTTCTCTTTTACCTTCTATATATATTTACTATAGCAGGAAAGAATGATAAAAGGAAATGATAATATATTATGCAATTATAAAATTTGCTTATTTATTCGTCGATTGATCTGTGTTATGATAGAAAAAACTGGAGTTTGATAAAGAGGTGACAGATTATGATAGATTTTAGAATCGACACGTTTCTGGCGGTCTGCCAGTACATGAATTATACCAAAGCTGCTGAAGCGCTGAGCATTACCCAGCCGGCCGTCACGCAGCATATCCACTATCTGGAGGAGCATTTTGGGGTCAAACTATTTCAATTTCAGGGAAAGCGTCCTGCTCTGACCGAAGCCGGACGGCTGCTGCTTGGTGCCGCCACCACGTTAAAACACGACGAAATCTATCTCAGAGAAAAACTGCTGGATACCACGAAACGGGGCAAGCTCCTGGCACTGGGAGCGACAAAGACGGTCGGCGCTTATCTGCTTCCCCAGGCCCTGGCCGGCTATTTATCTCACAACCCGGAGGCAGATGTGCACATCACCATGGACAATACGAAAGTCCTTCTCGATGAACTGGATCAAGGAAAAATTGACTGTGCCCTGGTAGAGGGATCCTTTGATAAGGACCAGTACGATTTTCTGCTCTACTCCGTCGAACCTTTTGTCGCAGTGTGCCGATCCGGCTACACCTTTGACCGCAGGCCGGAAACCGTCGAAGATCTCTTGGAGGAAAGGCTGATTGTCCGCGAAGCGGGTTCCGGAACCCGCAACATACTCGAGAGTTACCTAAAACGGCATAACCTGGTGGTCGCCGATTTCTCCCATGTCACAGAGATCAACAACGTCACTGCCATCAAAGAACTGGTGAAACAGGGAGCGGGCATTACCTTTCTCTACGGTTTTGCCGTGCAGGAAGAACTGGCGCGCGGTACACTGCAGCAGATTCCTCTGGCCCATTTCTCCCTTTCCCACAATATCACCTTTCTGTGGCGTCACGGCAGTATCTTCCGCGCTTATTACGAGCAGTTATTTGAAGAATTGGGCGGGAAACCTCCTAAATAGGAATTTCAGATCAATACCTTTTTCCGTTGCAATGCGAATCTGAAAGTTCATTTGTTCTCCTTTCACGACTTTATCTCTTGCCGTGACAACAGGCGGATCAGGCAAAATCCTGCCGCCAGCAGCCCCAGGCACAGAGGCAGCCCCATTCCAACAGGAACTCCCGGAAATACTTCTACGACAGAACCTGCCACAAATCCAAAGATCATCAGATAGGTGGTCTGCGGATAACGCTTCATCGCTCGTTCCAGGGCTTTTGTGGTGAGCACGATACCCAGAAGCACTCCTATTGCCAGCGGTATCAGAATCAACAGGTCAAAATCACTAATTGCTTTCATCGTAATGTCATATTGCCCCATGAGCAAAAGCAGGTAAGAGACGCTGATTCCCGGCAAAACCAATCCAACGGCAGCGACAAAACCCACCGCAGACAAAAGCAAGACTTTCATGACGCCGCTGTCTGCCTCAGCCTGAAAAGTGCCCATGGGCAGTTTGCTAAAGAGCAGGATCAGCAGCACTCCCAGGGAGGTATAAAAAGGCACCTTCCAGGAGAAACGCTCGATCTGCGCCTGCCTCAAGATGACCGGAATCCCTCCAGCCACCGCCCCGAGGAAAAAGTACAGTGTGGGCATAGGATACTTCTCTATTAACACCAGCAGCGGGTTTGCGAAGACCAGCATCCCCGTAATACCGCCCAATGAGAACAACGCCAGAAAAAGAAAGCTCGCTCTCTTATGTTTCATAAAAGAGCTTACCGATGTTACCAGTCTGTCATAAATACCGAGAATCATGGCCATGGTGCCGCCGCTGACGCCCGGTACTAACATCGTGCCTCCGACTATCAAACCTTTCGCTGCTGTCCTCACAAAATGATTCTTCATTCCAAATCCCCCTTCACTTTCCATTTATATGTATCCTCCTCATACTCTCATTCTAAATGACGTTCAAATTCCCATATATTTTCAGTTTTTCCAATTACCACGATAATATCGCCTTCTTTAAAACGATATTCAGGTGATACGGTGATGTTGGTGACATGTTCTTGTTTTATGGCGATGATGTTCAGACCATAGAATTGCCGCAAGTTCATTTCCTGCACACTGCTGCCCGCTGTAGATGCCGGCAGCGGTATTTGTTTAATTTCCACTTCGTTATCCAGAGAAATGGAGTCCAGAAAGTTCTGCGATACCAATCGCTTACCAAGACGCAGGGCCATATCTCGCTCTGGGTAAACCACGTCTGCACCAATTTTTTCAAGTACGGTGCCCTGATCACTGCTGATTGCCTTCGCAATTACATGCGGCACGCCCAAACTGACAACGTGCAGGGTGGTCAGAATGCTGGTATCGATGTTTTCTCCAATACAGACGATGACTGTATCGCAGTTTTGAATACCGATTTCTTCCAGAGCTTCCTTATTGAGATGATCCGCCACAAATGCATGCTCTGTAAACTGGCGCATCGCCCGAACCTTATCCTCGTTGCAGTCCACTACGATGACTTCTTTCCCTGCTTTCGCCAGGCTCTGTGCCAAGGCAGTGCCAAAACGGCCTAAGCCAATGACCCCAAAAGATTCTATGTTTTTCATTCTCTTTTCTCCTTTAGCCGATTGTGATTGATTCTTCTGTATACCGAACAGTGGGTTCCGGACGGTTCACCCACATCGATGCTAGTGTAAACGCTCCCAACCTGCCGATAAACATGATAAAGACGATAGCTATTTTGCTGGCGGCACTGAGGTCTGGTGTAATGCCTGTTGACAGGCCGACGGTACCGAAAGCCGACCCTGCTTCAAATAAGAGTTGAATGAAGGAGAACTCCGGCTCCAATACGCAGAGCAGAAAAGTTCCGCTGCACACTACTAACAGTGAGAGGAACGTAATGATATAGGCTTTTGAAATACCTGCCTGTGAAATACTGCGTCTGAATGCACTGAAACGAGTCTTTGTCATCAGGCTTTTCACCGACTGCAGCAGAACGAAAAAGGTGCTGGTTTTGATGCCGCCTCCTGTCGATCCTGGCGAAGCGCCGATAAACATCAAGAGGATCAATGTGAAAAGTGCACCATTTGAGAACTCCCCTATCGGATACGTGGAAAAGCCTGCTGTTCTTGCCGATACACTGTGAAAGAAAGCACCTAGCCAGCTAATATCTTCTGTCAATTTCAGAAGCAGTGTACCAATCAGCAGCAAAGCACCACTGGCTGAAAGGACTACTTTAGAATGTAAGCAGAGTTTTCGGAAGGATCTGTTCTTTAAAATGTCGAGTATGACCAGAAAGCCCAATCCACCAAAGATGATGAGACCGCAGGTGGTCAGATTCAGTAACACGTTGGATTGATACGGTATCAAATTCTGCATGTTGCCCAAGATGTCAAATCCCGAATTATTGAAAGCGGCAATGGAATGGAATACGCTGATACCCAATGCCTTTAACGGCGGGAAATCCTGCACAAAAACGACAAAACTCAGCATCGCACCTGCCAGTTCAAAACACAAGGTCATGAGCAGGACCGCTTTCACCAGCCTGATCATCCCCTTAGAACTGTCAATGTTGAATGCTTCCTTTACAATCAGCCGCCCCTTCATGCTCACGCGCTTTCCCGCTGCCAGTATGAAGCCGACGCCTACAGATGTGACACCCAGTCCGCCAATCTGAATCAGCAGGGCCACGACAGTTTGGCCGAAAGCGGTAAAATGATCGGCCGTATCAATGGCAATGAGACCAGTTACACAGACCGCGCTGGTAGAAGTAAACAGTGCGTTTACGAAGCCGACTTCCATGCCTGGTTTTATGGATACTGGCAAAAGGAGCAGCAAAGTGCCCAGCAGGATTACCGTGGCAAAACCCAGGGCAATCAGCCGCCCAGGAGGCAGCCCTTTGAGAAATCGAAACAGCCCCTTTACAAATCCATGATCTGCCGCTCGTTTCATAGCGGTTTTTCCACAGAAAAAGCACGTCTTAGGCGCAAAAAAACGCAAAACGTGCTGATTATCACATTGATCTGTGTTTGAAAAGTATGTACTTCGGGCAGCGTCTTCTGTGGCGTTGTCCATAATCTTGTGTTCCTCCTCGTGCTTTAATCAGATATTTTGATTTATTATAATAGACGTCCGTTAAATTGACAAGGGGTTCCCTGCGGATTTTACAAAATCTTCACACTTGCCCACAGCAATTCTCATCAACTATAAGCATATGGGAAAAATTTCTCAGTTCCATTTTCAATTGATTTTGCATGACATAGAATTTATGATACAATAATATAGGAATAAGCAATAAAAACCGTGTGGATTAACGAGGAGGAAATATTATGAAAAAGAGAAAAGTATTCGTTTTAGTTCTATCGTTATTGTTATGTATCGGACTTGCAGCATGCGGCGGTGGTGATTCTGATCAAGCAGATGTACCAAAAATTGAAAAAAGTGTTGACGCTGTAGCTGCCGAGCTGGAACTCAGCAACAAGGAAGAGAAGGCCTTCGACATGATAGGTGCTGCAGATGGTGCCAGCTATGATGGCAATATTGAACTCTATTTGTACGAAGATCAAGACTCTGATGCATATAAGGCTGTGACCGGCGATGGATACGATTTAGGAATCACTGTTGTAAAAGCTACCGCTCATAACGACGGCATGATCATGGTCTACACCGGCGATGGTGAACCTGACAAGGATCTCGTCGATCAATTCAATGCGCTGGCTTTCAAATAATAATAACTGCGTGAATAAAGTGGTTAACTTCTTCGAAAAGAAGAGATTAACCACTTTTTTGGTTCAGGTTCAAGTCCACTGTTTCTCTCCGTCAAAGTGCAACGGTCTGCTTCGCTTTACGGCCACGCCTATCGGTTCAAGTCCTCATCTCACTAGCAATTAAACGAAAAAAATACATCCTCAATGGATGTATTTTTTTCGTTTGGTTGCGGGGACAGGACTTGAACCTGCGACCTCCGGGTTATGAGCCCGACGAGCTACCAACTGCTCTACCCCGCGATATCATATGAAATTATAATGGTGCCGGAAACCGGGGTCGAACCGGTACGATCGGTAAGGATCGCAGGATTTTAAGTCCTGTGCGTCTGCCAATTCCGCCATTCCGGCGCACCAACATCAGAAAAAAAATTGGCTCCGAGGGTGGGGCTCGAACCCACAGCCTACCGGTTAACAGCCGGTTGCTCCACCATTGAGCTACCTCGGAACACTGATGCCGCCACTTCTGACGGCAGAAATAATTATACAATACAATAAATGAAATGTCAACATGTAATAAATGTATTTTTTAGCAGACACTTCAGGTGCTTCAACCCAAGCTCAACGCTGTTCTCCCCAAAATGCCAGAATCAATCGTTTTTTTGCAAATTTAGGCAGATTTGACCAAATTCTGCAGAGTAATGCAGATTCATCGCAGAGCTAATAACAAATTTCTGATGTTTTTCCACCATTCCAAGGAGGTAAACAACATTTTATCCATATTATCCCATGGATATATTTCCATTTATGTGACTATTTTCATAACATCAGTCGCTTTTGCCACTTCCGCATCAGACTTCCCATCAAAATCTGCCTGATTTGCCCTTTTTTGACGAATTAATGGCACTTTAGCAGAAATCTACTGCCGGAAAACACCGCGGCAGCCGGAGATGGCCAAGCACTGCCAGCTAAAACTCCAAACTCAGCCTTTACGACAAACCGTTCATTCTTTCAGCTTTATCCATTTCCGCATTATGTTTGACAATCTCTATTTTTTGCGAAAATTTGTCGACCTTTTCTTGGTCGCCCTGCGCCTCATAAATAGTCCTTAACTCCTCCATCGCTTCCACATTGCTAGGCGTAAGTTTCAAAACCTGCAGAAAGCAGCGTTCCGCCTCCGCAGGATCGGCTAAGGCTTTGTTAGCTGCCCCCAAGTAATACCACAGAGGCCACCAGGTGTTGAATCGTTCGTCATCCATATATTCCTGCAAGATACGCAGACCTTCTTCGTAGCGTCCACTGAGGACGTGATTATAGCCTTCTTCAATTTTGACAGGCTCCTCCAGCTTGTCCAGCCAGCCGCGCACTTCTTCCTTTTGCTCCTGATGCTCAGAAAGCTTCATGAAACTTTCCCAAGTCAGCTTCGCTTTGACGTACAGGCCCAGGTTCAGATACCCATATCCCAGGAAATAATAACCCATGTCGAAATCAGGTTCTTTTATGGTCAGTTTTTCAAAGGCCTCCAGAGACTCGGCTTTGTAGCGGCCCACATATTCCTCTCCTTCGCCGACCTCGTAGGAGTCCTTGCAGGCCCTGCCATAGCAATACAGTGCGTCCGCCGAATCGGGATCGATCAAAAGCGCTCCGCGGAAGCAGATGCAGGCGTAGTCAAAGTCGTTTTTAGCTGCCGCCTCCACGCCCTCGTTGATCAAAGGTTTTGCGAACTCCCTGGTAAAGGTTCTGAGAATGTAGGCGATGTAGTTATCTCTGTATTTGAAATTCACATCACAGCCGATGATAAAGGCCATATTCTGAGCGATGACCAAAGTAGAAAGGTTCGCCATGGAGGTCTTGCGAATAGGCACCGGTACGCCGGTGAGAATGTCTGCAATCCCTGCCTTTTCCAAATAGCTGTCCGATAACTCGTCAAAGACGAATTCCTCCACGTGAGGTATCAGGTACTCGCCGATTCTGTCTTGTATTTCTTTGTTTTCCATTATATCTCCCATCCTTTTTTGTGGAATTTTTTCACTGCATCAAAATTCATGGTCCGCGAAAGATCTTCTGTCAGAAAAATTTCCGCACCTTCCCCCAAATCTTTGCTCTCCGCAAACTTTAACAAGATCCGGTAAAGATCTTCTTTCTTATGGGATCTGTGCTGATAACCTTTGGAGAAGAAAAAGTCTGCCAGCTGTTCGTAAAAATAAAAAGGATCGCCGCCCAAAGATTTCAACAGATACTTTAATCCCATTTCAAAACCGCCTTTATTGGCGTAGAGATCCAGCACCGTCTCCACCATCTTCAGCTTGACCAACTCCACAGCAGAAAGACTCTGATTTGAAACCACTTCATAAGGGGCGATTTCTCGATAAACGTAACCGTATTTTGCAGCCGTCTCTCGAATCTTTGTCCCTTTCAGCAGCTTCAGAAAGCCTAACTGCAAATTATCCGCACCTAGTTCATAGACTTTGTTAAAAGATCTGGCAAAAGACTTGTAGTCCTCAAAGGGGAGACCGGCGATCAAATCTACATGGATGTGAATATTCCCCAAAGCCAGTAATTTCTCTGTATTATGTAAAATCGAAAAAATGCTCTCTTTCCTGTCTACTGCTGCGAGAGCGTCAGGATTGGCGCTTTGAATACCGATTTCAAATTGAAATAACCCCTGCCGCGCTTTTGACAAGAGATCGAAAAGCCTGTCGTTAAGCAGTTCTCCGCAGATTTCAAAATGAAAATTCGTTACTCCGTTGTCATTTTCTATCAGATAACGCCAGATTTCATAGGCTCTGTCCTGATCATAATTGAAGGTCCTGTCGATAAACTTGACCTGTTTGACCTTCTTATACAGAAAATAACCTAAGTCCCGTCGTGCCCGTTCAAGAGACAACGGCCTGATTGTCTTCTCCAGTGACGACAGACAGTAACTGCAGCGGTACGGACAGCCCCTCGACGACTCATAATATACCACCTTATCAGGCTCCAAAGGCAATCTCTCATAGGGAAAGGGAATGGTGTCCATATCCAGCAGTGGTCCGTCTTTCGTCTGCAAAATCCTTCCATTCTCTCGATAGGTCAGGCTGCTGACTTTGGAAAAATCGTTTTCATTCAGCACCAGTTCTTTACAAAATTGGAAGAAGGGGTACTCCCCTTCTCCACGAATGATATAGTCCGCCCAACTGTTCTCTTCCATGAAAAGTGTCGTCTCGTAGCTGACCTCAGGTCCGCCAAGCAGGATTTTCATCTGCGGGCAGGCTTTCTTGATGTCAGCAGCCAGCGCTTTGATCTTCTCAATATTCCAGATATAGCAGGAGAAGCAGACGTAGTCATAGCCGCCCCTGACAATCTCTGTATAGATGTAGTTCATGTCGTTATTGATGGTGAACTCCCAAAGCTCTATGTCCAGGTCTGAACCTTCGGCCACACTGTAGAGATATTTCAGTGCCAAATTGGAGTGCACATATTTAGAATTTAAGGTGGTCAGTAAAATCCTCATAATTATAACATCCTGAATCTTTCGTCCTTTAATAAGCCTCGATCTTCCATGGCTCGCTGCAGCTGCGCCATCATTCTCGGTTTGTCAGATGGCAGGTTGCCACGCAGAGAAACATAGTTCGAGGCGTGATTGCTTCTGAACACGCAAGTCTCTGTCGGATTTGCATGTTTAAGCATCAGATAGGTCTCTGCAACCACTTCTTCGCCAGATAGCAGCGTCAATTGGCCAGCGTCAATCTGCTTCGTAATCGGTGCGCGGGGATCCAGCATCAAAGTCAGCAGCCCCACGTAGGAGGCGTTCATCTCACTGATCATCTTTCCTGTTTCGATAGCGTGTTCTTCCCATCCCGCCTTGCCTGCAAGGCCGGAAATAAAGGTAACGGACGCTTTGATGCCAGAGTCCTCTATCTTGTGCACCGCTTCGATCATCTGCTCACGTGTGACACCTTTGCAGATAGCATCCAGCACTTTCTGACTGCCCGACTCTGCACCCAGATAAATCATGCCGATGCCTGCATTCCGCAGCTGCACCAGTTCCTCCGTCGTCTTTCTCAGAACGTCTTTTGCCGATCCGTAGACACCGACTCGTTTGCACTCAGGAAACAATTCCCTGATTTTGTCTAATATCACCATCAGCTTTTGATTGGCAAGGCAGAGAGCATCACCATCACACAAGAAGATTTTCTCCACCCTGCGATAGGTCTTCCTCGCTGTTTCCAGATCCTCTAGAACTTCACTCACTTCTCTCACTCTGAACTTTTTGTCCTTGAACATACTGCAAAAAGTGCATTTGTTGTGAGAGCAGCCGATGGTCACCTGAATCAACAAGCTGTAGGCCTCACTGGGAGGCCTGTAAATATCACCTTCATATCTCATAAATCAGAATATCCTTTCATTCTCTCGCTAACCACTCCGGGGCAAAACCGGCAAGGCCTCTCCTCCGTACAATAAAGTTAGGCTTTTTGAGACGTTCCGTCCCCTCTCGCATAACGAAAACAGTCTGCCAGGACTTCTCGAAGTCTGCCAGGTCATTCGCCAGCTGGTCAAGTTACTTTTTCCTCAATTTAGTTGCCCATTATGCCTTTAAATTTCTTCAAAAATAACCAACTTCCAAAATAATACATAATTTTCAATCAGTCTGCCTTGAACTCCCGAGAAACAAGCCTTTTCAGTCCGATCGGTTACGCCAAATTTTACTACATCCTTCAAAAAGCATAACTTTATTGTAATGCATACCCCCCTCCCCTAGCAGACGAGGGCAGGCGTGAGCTATCAGTTGTGCAGATTGGCAAATTTTCTGCCATTCAGCTTAACTTTTCTAATCTTTCAAACGGAATCTGCGTAATGTGGCCGCCCGGAGGTTAAATAAAGTAAACCCAGACAGCTTTCCGCAGCGCAGGGCAGGGATTTTCGCCAATGATTTCGCAGAAAACAGATGCAGCCGCAAAATGCGTTTTCCGTGTGTTCTCTGGCTGAGCCGGTTGTCTGAGCCGTCAGGCAAGTTCCGGCGAAGCCTTGAGAAGGCGAAAACGCATTTCTATGAGGGTGGCTGTTTCCTGCGTGAAATGGGTGAAATTCCCCTGCCTGCGCTACATTCTTTCCGGTGCTTTCATGCCCAGCAATGCCAGACCATTCTTGATGGCATCTTTTGCCGCGATAACCAGGGCAACTTTGGCAATCTTCTCTTCTTCATTATCTGTCAAAATGTGCTCATCGTGGTAGAATCTATTGAAACCCTGTGCCATATCTACAATATGTCTGGTTACAATGGATGGTTCATATTTGTCACCGGCATCTACGATAACCGCCGGGAACTTATATAATAATTTGGCTAACTCGTATGCACTTTCACTGCACAGATATTTACAGTCCACACCGTTAAGCGCAGCTGCTTTCTTTACGATTGTCTCGCCTGCCTTACGCAGTACGGAAGCGCACCTCGCATGGGTATACTGCACATATGGGCCGGTCTCTCCGTCAAAGTTGAGCACCTTATCCCACTTGAAGACGTAATCTTTGATTCGGTTGTTGGACAACTCCTGGAAGATAACGGCACCGATACCCACCGCTTTGGCAATATCGTCTACATCTTCTTCTGATGCATCGGCGTTCTTCTCTTTGATGATTTCTCTCGTCTTATCTACTGCTTTATTGAGCACGTCTTCCAGGAAGACCACTCTGCCCTCTCTGGTGGACATGGTGCCGTCTTCCAGGCTGACAAGACCGAATGGGATGTGCACACAGTCTCTTGCCCATTCGTAGCCCAAAAGCTCTACAATCTGAATCCACTGCTGGAAGTGCAGGTTCTGCTGGGAAGCGACTACATAGATGTTCTTGTAGAAATCGTAAGTTTCTTTTCTGTAAACGGCAGCCGCAATGTCTCTTGTGATATAGAGTGTGGAACCGTCTGATTTTGTAACCAGTGCAGCACCCAGACCATAAGGCTCCAGGTCGACAATCTGCGCGCCCTGAGACGCTTCCAGCAGCCCTTTGTCCTTCAGTTCCTGTACGAATCTAGGCATCTTGTCGGAGTAAAAGCTTTCGCCGGCGTAGGAATCAAAGGAGATGCCCAGCATGTCGTAAACTCTGGTGAATTCTTTCAGAGACTCGTCTCTGAACCACTGCCAGAGCTCCACTTCTTCCTTTTCGCCATGCTCTAATTTCGTAAAGATTTCTCTCGCTTCGTCGTCCAACTCCGGATGTGTTTCTACTTCAACATGGAACTTGGTATAATAACTGAGCAGAGTTTTAATCGGCTCCTTGATGACGTCTTCCTTGTTCCCCCAATGTCTGTAAGCGCAGATCATCTTGCCGAACTGGGTGCCATAGTCGCCCAGGTGGTTGATTCTCACGACGTCATACCCCAGCGCATCGTAAATCTTATAGATGGAGTTTCCGATGACCGTACTTCTGATATGTCCGATATGGAACGGCTTTGCAATGTTAGGGGAGGAATACTCGACGATCACTTTTTTACCGGCGCCGATATCCGTTTTGCCGAAATCATCGCCCTTGGCCAGAACTTCTGTCAAAGTGTCCTTCACAAACTCCTCTCTAGAGATGAACATGTTAACATAAGCGTTGACCTGTTCCACCTTTTCGAACAGCGGCGCATCCGCGATTGACTCTGCAATGCCCTTGGCGATAAGCGGCGGTGCCTTACGAAGCACCTTTGCCAGTTTGAAACATGGGAACGCGTAGTCTCCCATCTTTGCATCCTGTGGAACTTCAATCATGTCCTGAATCTCCGAAAGCTCGAGGCCTTCTACCTTCTGCGCAATTAGTTTTGCGATTTCATCTTTAAAATTTACCATTGTTTATCTCCTTCTCTGAAATTACTTTGATTCCCCGCTCCTTGAGCTTTGTCGTAAGACAACCGTCTCCCTGAACCAGCCTGCCGGAAAAAGTTCCGTCATAGATCTGGCCGCTGCCGCAAGACGGGCTGTTTGCCTTGAGAATCGCTCCCTCTATATCTTCGCCCCGTTTGTCGGCCTCACGAAAAGCCCGCTCTACAGATAGGGCCGCCCCCCGCTCAAAGGCTTCAGTCACGTCCACGCCTTCCTTATCCAAAATCCGTCCGCCCACATACTCAGCCGGCGGCCTAGGCGTCGGCAGTCCGCTGACGCCTTCCGGACAGACGATGCAGTATTGGTGTGACTTGCAAAAATCGACTACTTCCTGATTAAAATTGTTGCCTCCGTTATACTTGCAGTTGTGTCCCAGGAGACATCCGCTGATTAAATACATATAGATTACTCCGTTTTCATCTTCACAATGGTGACACCGTCACCGCCTTCATTATAATTGCCTTTTCTAAATGATGCAACGTGCTTATGCCTCTTGCACATGTCTCTGATACCGGATTTAAGAATACCTTCCCCCCGTCCGTGTATGACAGTGACTTCCTTGAGACCCGCTACGTAAGCATCGTCCAGATATTTATCCACATCCATCACCGCATCGTCCAGACTTTCGCCCTGTACGTTGATGGAAATAGAAACGTTTTGTGCCTTCACTTTATAAAGCTGACCATATTTTGCAGACTTCTGCGTCTTCTTTTTGTTCGTACCGTCATTGATCAGCATCAAGTCGTCCAGGCTCAGGTTGGCCTTCATGATGCCTACCTTGACCAGCAGATTTCCTTTGTCGTCAGGCAGAGAGAGAATTTCCCCGTTCTGATCGAGGGAGAGAACCTTGACCCGATCCCCTACCTTGATTTCCGAAGCCTGCACCGGGTTGTTGTTGACCTGTCTGATCAGCCTTTCCGCGTATTTACCCTCTGTTTCTTTCAGCTTCCGTCTGCTCTTATCAAAGCGCTTATTCCTTTCGCCCATGCTCTCCAATTTGGACAGTTCCTTCAGTTCTTTCTGCACCTCACTGGCCGTTTCTCTAGCATCTCTGAGTATTTCCCGCGCCTCTTCTCTCGCTTCAGCGATGATTTTTTCTTTCTTCTTTGCAAGGTCAGCCAGTCTTCGATCAACCTCTTCCTGCTTTTTCTTCATAGCCAGATTAATTGTGATGGCTTCATCTCGCTCTTCTTCCGCCTTCTTTTTATCTTGTTCGATGGCGCTGATGATATCCTCAAACTCGATATCGCCCCGCTCGATGAGCTGCCCGGCTCTGTCGATCAAAGTCTCTGACAGCCCCAGCTTCTTGGATATCTCAAAAGCGTTGGATTTGCCGGGAATGCCGATGGAAAGACGATAGGTGGGGCTCAAGGTCTCCACGTTAAACTCCATAGAGGCGTTTTCAACCCCATCTGTGGACAAAGCGTATTTCTTGATTTCATTGTAGTGGGTGGTAGCCGCCGTCATGGCTCCCCTCTTGTACAGCGCTTCTAATATAGCGATGGCGAGAGCAGCGCCCTCCGTCGGGTCCGTACCTGCCCCTAACTCATCGAGGAGCACAAGGGAATTTCCGTCAGCTTCCTCTACAATTCTAACGATGTTTTTCATATGAGAGGAGAAGGTTGACAGGCTCTGTTCGATGCTCTGTTCGTCTCCAATGTCAGCAAAGACATCGTCAAAGATTGGAATCTGACTCTGACTCGATGCCGGAATGTGCAGGCCGCTCTGTGCCATGAGAGCCAGAAGTCCTATGGTCTTGAGGGTTACCGTCTTGCCGCCTGTATTGGGACCGGTAACCACCAGGGTGCGGTATTCCCTGCCGATAGACACATTGATAGGCACTGCTTTTTTTTCGTCTATCAAAGGGTGGCGTCCTTCCTTGATATGGAGGAAGCCTTCCTCATTGATATGCGGTGCCGCCCCTTTCATCTTACAGGAAAATTTTCCCTTTGCCATGATAACATCCAGCTGGATGAGAATTTCCTGGTTATTTTTGATGTCGTGGAAATGCTCCGCTACCCCGGCTGACAACTCCATCAGAATTCTGGCAATTTCCGCCTCTTCAGCCATCTCCAGTTCTCTCAATTCGTTGTTCAGGTTTACGATCACCTGGGGTTCCACGAAGAGCGTCGCCCCAGCTTTAGACTGATCATGGACGATGCCCGGAAATCTAGCCCGGTGTTCCTGCTTGACAGGGATGACATATCTGCCGTCTCTCATAGTCACGATGGAATCCTGCAGATACGTTCTGTTATCAGATGAATTCAAGATGTGATTCAACTTGTTTTTGATGGCTTCGTTCTGTCTGCCGATATTGCGCCTAATGCTGCGCAGTTCCGAAGAAGCGTTGTCACTCATCTCATCCTCTGAGAGGATGCACCTGTCGATGTTTTCTGCCAGCCGCGGCATGGTCACGATCAATTCTGTCATAGAGTTGATCAGAGGCAACGGTGGAAGATCGCTTTTCATAAAACTGACAATCCGTTCTGCAATGCGCAAGTTATAGTGAACCTGCAGCAGCTGCTTCATCGACAAAGTGCCGCCTTTCCTTGCAAATCCAAGGCTTTGGCCGATATCGTAGATACCGCCTATCGGCAGTGCCCCTTTACGCACAATAAGGTCAACCGCTTCAGTGGTTGACCTTAGTTCTTCTGAAATTACATGCACGTCAGTGTAGGGCATCAGTTCGGAAACGATTTTTTTTGACATTTCCGAACTTGCCTCTTCTTTCAGAAGTTCAATAATTTTTTTATACTCTAACACATCTAGTGCTTTTTTGTTCATTATGATTTCCTCTATCCATTGTTTTTCAGTTTTTCTAACTCGCTTTTCAACTGGATATTTTCCATCTGTAGATCAAAAAAGGAATTTTCATATTCGCTGCACTTCGCCTGCAGTTCTTTGAATCTCTCATCATTTTCTTTTTTCTGATTTTTGATTTCGGACATGTTATCCTTATACTGCATGAAGTTCTGTTTCGCATCTTCCCACATCTTCAAGTAGTACTTGGAATCATTTTCGAGCTGCGTTTTAGAGATTTTCAGCTGTTCAATCTGGTTCAGAGCGTCAAAATATTCCTCTGCAACATTGATGGCAGACAATATAGCGATACTGCCCTGGCCGGAATCTCCGGCAACTCTGCTGATCAGTCGCATCTTGTTGTCCACATATTCTGCTATTTTTTCAATCTCTTCCGCAGGCTTATCGCCAGCAATCGTGTATTCCTGTCCAAAAATCTTTACAGTTACTTTGCTCTCCATACCATTTCTCCTAATGGAGCTTCCCCAATTTGCAATGCAAATTGCCGGGAGCTCCTTATGCTTTTAATCCCCCAAGAGAACAAGCCATAGGGCACAGTTCGATCGGATGGATTAAGTCGTATCGTCCTAGTTATCTCTAATCACTGCACCGAACTTTTCTTTCAGAAGACCGACAACCTTGCCGTGAATCTGATCAACTTCTTCGTCGGTCAGAGTCTTGTCATCGTGTCTGTAAGTCAAGCTGAAGGCAACACTCTTTTTGCCCTCCTCAACTTGTTCGCCTCTGTAAACGTCGAACAGTTTGACTCCTCTGAGAATTTCAGTACCCGCTTCTCTAATTGCCTTTTCCATATCTCCCACCTGCAGTTCTTCGCCAACAATCATGGCCACGTCTCTGGATGTGGAAGGGTATTTCGGCGGCTGGTGATACTGAATTTCCTTGTCGGATAACTCGACAATCAGATCGAAGAACAGTTCGCAAATATAACTGCGTATTCCAATTCCATAATTCTCTGCTACATCAGGATGTACCTCACCCATGATACCCAGTTCAATGGTTTCACCGTTTTTATCTTTTGTAAGAATTCTTGCACATCTGCCAGGATGATATACCTTGTAATCGGACTCTGCTGTAAATTCCAGATCTTCGATTCCAAGTCTCTCGAGCAGAGTTATCATCATGCCTTTCAGTGTGAAGAAATCTTCTTCTTTGCCATAGAGGCCTATGGTCAA
The DNA here is from genome assembly GCA_902362805.1 of Eubacteriaceae bacterium. Lineage (GTDB taxonomy): Bacteria > Bacillota > Clostridia > Peptostreptococcales > Anaerovoracaceae > Senimuribacter. The sequence continues at coordinate 443,657 of CABIXY010000004.1, forward strand.
ATTATAGGATTCCACTGGCAATGCCTGCGCATCCACCAGGTTTTTCATGTATGTCAATCCGATTTCGTACGCTCTTACGCTTTCCTGATTTCTCGCATAGTTTCTGCCCAGGACTTCTAACATTCCCGGCGTCAGAATGGTTCTCATCGCAGAGGTTTCTTCGCCCATCGGGTTGATGATATCAACAAAATTTCTCTCCCAAGAGTCTTCTTCGATTCCAATGCCGTCCAAGATCTTGTTGTTTGAGAAGGAGTAAGTTTGGATTTCGTTGGCACCCATGCCGCAGAGCAGGCTTCTGGTCATATCTCGCAGTTCCCAGCTCTTGCTTACGGTTCCAACTGTATCCGCGCTAGGTAAAGTCATCGGCAGGTTGTCATAGCCATATAATCTGGCGATTTCTTCCACACAGTCGATTTCTTCCTTCATGTCCTGGCGCACCGTCGGCGGTGTTACCAGCAGGCAATCGTCTTCTGCTTCTACTTTCATATCCAGTCTTTCCAGATAGCCGACCATCTCGTCTCTGCCGATTTCAGTACCGAGAATCTTGTTGACTCTGCTCACTCTGCATTTGATCGTCGGGGCGGTCTCTGGATTATGATAGACGTCAACGCTGCCGTTTAAGACCTTGCCACAACCCAGCATCTCTACCAGTTTGCAGACTCTGTCTGCAGCGGCTTCGCAAAGGTTCGGGTCCAGCCCTCTTTCATATCTGGCGGCAGCTTCAGTCTTCAGACCTAATTTCTTAATAGAGCGGTGAACACAGGTCTTGTCAAAGCATGCGGATTCCACAACGACGGTGTTGGTATCATCGACGATTTCGGAATCCAAACCACCCATGATGCCTGCAATACCGATCGGTTTTTCGGCATCGTTGATCATCAGTGTATCTGCATAAACATCTCTTTCCTGGCCGTCCAGAGTGACAAACTTATCTCCGTCTTCCGCCATATCTACGACGATGTGGCTGCCAGCGATACTCCTGATATCGAAAGCGTGCAGCGGCTGACCGTATTCCATCATGACAAAGTTAGTAATATCTACCATATTGTTGATCGGTCTCATACCTGCAGCCATCAATCGTTTCTGCAGCCACCAAGGAGACTGTTCAATCTTCACGTCTTTGATAATTCTGGCTGTATAGCGTTTGCAGTTGTCATTTTTGACCTCTACACTGATATAGTCTGACGCATTTTCGTCGGTTTTTTCACATTCTGTATCAGGATAAGTCATCTTTTCTTCAAATACTGCGGCAGCTTCTTTTGCCATACCCATCATGCAGAGACAGTCCGGGCGGTTAGGCGTGATGCAGAAGTCCACCACATAATCGTGGAGACCCAGCGCCTCTGTGAAGTCTTTGCCCAGATCTTCATCCCAGTTGCCTGGCAGCATCCAGATACCGTCTTTGGAAACGTAAGGTGCGATCTTGTCGTCATACCCCAGTTCCTGCGGTCCGCAGAGCATGCCGTTAGAGACAACGCCGCGCAGTTCGCCTTTGGTAATCTCCACGCCGCCTTCTACCTTCGGCTGTCCGTGAAGCGGTCCTGGAATATGGCTGTTGTGCTTAGCTACAGGCACATAACCGCCTTCGTAAATATTTGTTGCCCCGGTGACAATCTGCAGAGGTTCTTCTTCGCCTACATTGATCTGGCATACCACCAGCTTATTTGCATCGGGATGTTGTTCTATTTTATCGATTCTGCCTACTACGACGCCGCTGATACCAGTACCGATTTCATCGCAGGTCTCCATGTCGGAGCCGCTCATAATCATACGGTCACAGAATTCGTCTACGGGCACATTGACGTCTGTGTAATCTTTTAACCATTGTAATGATACTAACATTTATTTTTCTCCTATATATCTAGACTATTTGAATTGTTCGATGAATCTCATATCGTTTTCGTAGAGGAAACGAATATCGTCGATGCCGTATTTCAGCATAGCGATTCTCTCTACGCCCATACCTACTGCAAAGCCAGTATATTTTTCGATATCGATACCACCTGCTTGATGTACGTGCGGATGGGTCATGCCACAGCCAAGGATTTCAATCCAACCGCTTCCCTTGCAAACCGGACAGCCTTTGCCGCCGCATTTGAAACAAGAAACGTCCATTTCGGCGCTCGGTTCAGTGAACGGGAAATGACTCGGGCGGAACTTGGTTCTCGTTTCCGGTCCAAAAAGTCTCTTTGCCATGTGATCCAAAGAACCCTTCAGATCTCCCATAGTGATATCTTCGCCTATGACCATCATCTCAATCTGGTGGAAAGTCGGAGAATGGGTCGCATCCGGCGTATCTACTCTGTAGCATCTGCCCGGAATCAGCACCTTGTATGGCAGAGGCAGTTCCAGTTCTGCTCTGATCTCCGCCGATGAGGTATGTGGTCTCAGTACCATGTCCTCGTTAATGTAAAAAGTATCTGTCATATCTCTGGCCGGATGGTTTTCCGGAGAGTTCAATGCATCAAAAGTGTTGTAGACTGTGTCTACGTCTGGTCCTTCGTAAACCGCATAACCCATAGATTTGAAAATTTCTACAACTTCGTCAATCGTCTGTGTAATCGGGTGTTTTACGCCATAGGCGATTTCTTTCCCTGGCTCTGTAACGTCGATTTTCTCTGCCTTGAATTTCGCTTCCTTTGCTTTTGCTTTTACCTCGGCAGCCTTTTCGGCGAGCAGCTGTTCAAACTCAGCCTTAACCTTATTTGCTGCCATTCCCAGCGCTTTCTTTTCTTCCGGCGGCAGTTTTCCCATGGAGCGAAGGATTTCTGTCAACTGTCCCTTCTTACCGAGGACTTTGACTCTGATTTCTTCTGTGTCAGCCAGTGAAGCCGCTTTGTTTAACTGTTCTTTGGCTTCTTCCAGCATCTTGCTTAATTTCTCTTGCATTTTATTGTAACCTCACTTAAATGTTGTTTATTGATCGTTTCTATACCTCTGCGCCTCGTACATCAAAATACCTGCGGCCACAGAAGCGTTCAGGGATTCCAGGCGGCCTGCCATAGGAATCCTGATTTTGACATCTGCCATTTCCAGTAATTCCTCTGATACACCGTTGCCCTCGTTGCCGATGACTAAAGCGATCCCTCTGGAAAGATCTGCGTCAAAATAGTTGTTGTCGCCCATAAGGCTTGTGACGACCAGCTTTTTTTCCAAGTCGCCTGCAAGCACTTTTAATTCCCTATTATCCTCGACATGAATAATAGGGATCCTAAAGACTGATCCGGCCGCTGCCCTGATGGTCTTCGGCGAGAAGATATCAGCAGTGCCTTTGAGGGCGAAGACAGCGGCATATCCAGCACCTTCGGCCGTTCTGATGATCGTGCCGATGTTGCCCGGATCCTGCAGCCGGTCTAAGACGACCACGTTGCCGTCTCCCTTGCATCTCTCTGCCAGCTCTTCAAATTCGTACATCCTTTTATGGACTACAGCGATGATACCCTGACTGGTCTCCGTCTGGGCAATGCGTTCAAAGAGACTGTGCTTCACGCGATAGATGTCTCCCTCAAAAGAAATACGAGAAGCCTTTTCCTCATCGAAAAGCAAATAGTCGATTGGGGCACCCTGACTGATCGCCTCCTCGACTAGATTATGTCCTTCGATCAAGTAGCGGCTTTCTTTGTCTCTGTACTTCTTTAAAGAGAGTCTCTGACACTCTTTCAATATTCGGTTGTCTTTTGAATTGATTTCTTTAATCATAAAACTTCCAAATCTTTATCTATTTTTCCAGATGGTCTCCGTCAAATCGACGAAGCCAAATGTTTTTTAACTAAAATCGTCCTACTCGTTGCCTTTGAGTATAAAAAAGATGGGAATATTAGCTTTTTCTCGCTTAAAAGAGCCTTTTTACTATCCTTTTTGGCAATATTCCATTATCATACATTTTATTATACTCAAATCTGCTGAATCGGCTCCAAAAAGTTAAAACTGTAAAGTGACAAACTCCTGAGGGCGGCAACGTTCCTATCGGAACTCCTCCAGACAGCAGCCTACAGCCGTCTGCTGTCTTTCGCTGTCCTGATTTACATTACAGGCAAAGCCTGTGTAAATCAGGCGAGGGGATGCTCCCCTCTGCACACCTCTCTTTTTCGTATGTCGGCGCACAGCTGAAACCACGAAAATTCTTGCTACGCAGGCTGAGCACCCTCCTGAGGGCGACGAGGGGATACTCCTCTCTGCACACCTCTCTTTTTCGTGGTTTTGGGGCGTTGCCCCGAAACCACGAAAAAGCCGGTCGCAATTCTACCGGCTTTTAAACTAAGCTAAACTCTATTTGTTATTCAAAAATGACGGGATGCCAAACCTGGAATCCGAATCCTTTTCGTCCTTGGTTTCGTCAAAAATTTCTCCAAGTGTTACACTTCTGCCTCGTAATCCATCTTCTGTCACAACCTCTTGGGATTTTTTGTCGAAATTGCCATAACTGTTCTCAGGTGCTAAACCTGCTTCAAAGCCTGTTGCTATTACGGTAATTGCTACTTCATCATTCATATTTTCGCTGACAGCCGCACCGAAAATCAGGATGGCTTCTCTATCCGCCTGTTCTTCAACCAAACTTGCAATTTCGTTCACTTCTAACATACCCAGGTCATAGCCGCCGGATACGTAAAGCAAGATCGCTTTTGCGCCTCCGATGGTCGTCTCGAGAAGCGGACTTTCGATGGCAGATTTCACTGCATCTTTCGCTCTGTTCTCTCCACTTCCATGGCCTGTACCCATATGTGCGATGCCTCTGTCCGTCATGACTGACTTGACATCGGCGAAGTCCACGTTGATCAACGCAAAATCGGAGATCAAGTCGGAAATGCCCTGGACACCCTGCCGCAGTACGTCATCAGCCATAGTAAAGGCATCCAGCATCGAAGTGTTCTTCTCACAATTCTGCAGTAGTTTGTCGTTTGGTACTACTACCAGTGAATCTACATATTTTTTTAAAAAGCTGAGACCAAGCTCCGCCTGATCTTTTCTCTTCTTGCCTTCAAACGAAAACGGCTTCGTCACTACACCTACTGTAAGGATTCCAAGGTCCTTGGACGCCTTAGCAATAATCGGTGCAGCACCTGTGCCTGTACCGCCTCCCATTCCTGCGGTTATAAAGACCATATCTGATCCTTCTAATAAATCTGTTATCTCATCAAGCGTTTCCTCAGCAGATCTCTGTCCAACTTCTGGATTACCGCCTGCGCCTAGTCCTCTTGTCAGTTTCTCACCAATCTGAACTTTCGTCTCTGCCTTACATCTATTCAGAGCTTGTTTATCTGTATTGACCGCGATAAACTGCACTCCCTTTAAATCAGCCTCCATCATTCTGTTGACTGCGTTACAGCCGCCGCCGCCAACGCCGATGACTTTGATGACTGCTGAATTATCTTGGCCTGTCTCAAATTGCAGCATTATAAATAGCCTCCTTGCATCCCATAATATAATCTATTCTATCACAAAAATTATCCCTTTGCATCATTTTTTTAATCAAATTCCTGGTGAAAACGACAAATACTTATGATCTCCGAGGTTTATCGTCCCTCTAGTGATATCCTTCTTAAATAAATCATTGACAACAATCTGTAATTTGCCGCTGTCAATGGCCTTCATCATCTGTTTCGGTGTCCCTTTGACGATGAGAGTGTCGTAGATATAAGCTTTGATCACGACTCTGGACACGTCGATCTTCTTAAAATAAATATCCCCTTCCTTCATGGAGGCCAGCATCTTCAAAGTAGTTTCCAAAGTAGATGTCTCTTCTGCCCCTACCGTTTCGCCCACATTGAGTTTATTGATAGTAAGACCGGTAAGCAGCGTCACTTTCGGGTCCACTTCGCTCTTACGAAGAACTGTACCTTCTTCATCAATTACAACATACTTGTCCCCGTAAACGATAGCGGCGATTTGCGCTCGCTCTTTCAGTTCGATCACCAATGTGGACGGCAGTTTCCGCTTCACCTTGACATCCGAGAAATAAGGGTTTTTCCCTAAATTCTCTTTGATCTGTGAATCTCCTGCCTCCCAGAACAAATTGACCCCAAGGGTCGCATCCGCCAGATTGATCACCTCACCGTCGGTATAATACTTGTTTCCCTCCACCTCTATGTTCTGAATGTCGAAGAAACTAGAAGACAAGAAAAGCGCCACAGCTGCCAGACAGGCAAAAAATACCAATATTCTCACCAGATAGTTCTTTTTTTTCCTGGTCTTTTTTTGCCGCTCTATTTCCTTAAATTCTATGTCGTCTCTGTGTTCACTCATCCTTTTTTATCTCCGAATATATCAGTTCAGTAGCATCAATCGGTGCGCTTTCCCTGCTGGCTCTGCACATTTTCCGCAATAGCCCGGGATTGTTCTTTAATCTCATGACCTCCTCAATCAGCAGTTCGGAGGTCAGATCCTTCTCTTCGATGAGGATTGCCCCGCCTTTGTCAGCAACTGATTTAGCATTGAAATATTGATGGTTGCCAGTTACATTTGGCGAAGGAATCAAGATAGCAGCTTTTCCACAGACAGTCGTCTCTGCTACAGACAGGGCACCCGCCCTGCTGATAATCAGATCTGCAGCACCTAAGTAGTTCTGCATATCGTTTATGTACGACTTGATTCTGATGTTAGGCTGGATTTCGATATTCCGCTTCTCTGCCTTGTCCAAAATGGCATCGTAATACTGACTGCCTGTGCCAAAGATAAAGGTCACTCCTTTGTGCCCGTTGATGGCGTCCATCAAATCGAAGGCGACTTGATTGATCATTTCTGCGCCTTGACTGCCTCCGAAGGAAAAGACCACAAAATCGTCCTTATCGATGGAAAGGTTGGCCCTGGCTTCAGCAGTTTCCACATCGTAGAATCGCTTTCTCACCGGGTTGCCCACGTTAACGTGCTTCTCAGGTTCTCTGAAATATTGACTGGCTTCCGGAAAACCTAAGAACACCTTGCTGGCGAATTTTTCTAACGATTTGTTCGCCACCCCCGGAAAAGCATTCTGCTCATGGAGATAACACTTCGCACCATATCTGTGGCCGGCGAACATGACCGGAACACAGACGAAGCCGCCCGTCCCGATAACCACATCAGGTTTAAATTTCTTCATAATCCGCAGAGCCTGCCAAACTCCCTTCATGGTAGAAAATCCTGTGTCAAAGATTTTGAAGATGTTCCTGCGATCCAGCCATTTTGCGGACACCAACTTCATGGGATAACCTGTGGCTGGCACGATATCCTTCTCCAGACCGATATCGTTGCCGATATACAAAATCTCAGATTGTGGTTCCTTCTCTTTTATTTTATCGGCGATGGCGATGGCCGGGTAAATATGACCGCCAGAACCTCCGCCAGTTACAATCACTCTCATACCTTTCCTCCTAATGGAGTTGCCCCAATTTACGAAGTAAATTGTTGGGAACTCCTTATGCTTTGGGAGACCTAACCCGATTCAGCGAAGCGGAATCGCTGGCAGGTCCCCGCTCAAGAGTGCAGGAGCTATGCTCCGTGGCACTCGACGGCCACGCCCCGCAAGCGATTGCGAGCGGCACTCAGGCGGCTAGCCTTAATATCTATTGTGTCTGCGTCGTAATACTTTGCCTTGAAATATTTAACATGATCCCTGCAGATCCCATGAACAGCCAGAGTGCATTTCCTCCATAGCTGACAAACGGAAGGGTGATTCCTGTCGCCGGCATAGATGACGTGACGACAGCTACATTGATCAAGAGCTGCAGACCGATCATAATCGTAATGCCGCCAGAGAGGAGCATGCCGAATCGATCCGGTGCGTTGAGGCAGATGTGGAAGCATCGCCAAATCAGCACTGCATAGACGAGAAACAAAACCAGAATTCCCACCAGCCCCAGTTCTTCGCCGATGATGGCCAGAATAAAGTCATTCTGCGGTTCTGGCAGATACAGGTTCTTCTGTATACTCTTTCCGAGGCCAAGACCGAAAAGTCCGCCTGTTCCCAGAGCCAGAAGGGACTGCACCACCTGGAATCCTTCACCTAAAGGATCTGCAAAAGGGTCCAGGAAACTGGTGATTCTGTCTTTCCAGTGGGCCGCGCCGATCTTGTCGCCGATCAGTATCAAGCCGCCGACGCCTGCACTGCCAAAGATGGCTGCTCCGACTACGTATTTCCACTGCAGCCCTGCTAAAAACATGATGCCGGCGATAATGCCGCAAACAGTAATCGCTGTAGATAGGTTTGGCTGCTTGATGATCAAACCGCCAAAAACGCCCATGAGCAGCAGAAGCGGCAAAATTCCTTTTCGGAATGAGAGAATCAGCTTCGGTTCGCTGGCCAAAAAAGCTGCTGTAAAAATAATTACTGCAATCTTAGCGATTTCACCAGGCATGATAGTCATCGGACCGATGAGAATCCATCTGGTGGCGTTGTTGATCGTCTCTACAAAAGGCAGCCCGGGAAAGAGCAGCAGCACCAGCAAGAAGAAGCTTACGGCCAGAATGATGATGGACCATCTTCTGTAAAGATGATAGTCCAGCTGGGTGCAGATAGCCATGAGCACAAATCCTGCAACTGCAAAGAGTCCCTGTTTCTTCAGATACCCGTAGGGCGATCCTGTATTGTTGATGGAGTAGTAGTAGCTGGCGCTGAACACCATGACTACGCCAAATATGACAAGCGCTGTTACCAGCAAGACGATAACAAAGTCGCTCGCTCTTAAATTTTGTCTGCCTTTTAGTTTTAAATTCATTATTCCTCTAACCTGCTAACACAATTTTTAAAGTGTTCTCCCCTTTGTTCAAAATTATCATACATATCCCAGCTGGCACAAGCAGGAGAAAGAAGTACGTTGTCTCCCGGTTCAGCCAGTTCATATGCCTTGCGCACACAATCATCCATATCCCTGCAGAAGACATAATCGCCAAATCCCTTTCTGTCCGCCGCTTCCTGAATGAGATGGGCATCTCTGCCAAGAAGAATCATCTTCTTTACGCTCCCCCCAAAATGTTCTAAAAACTCGTCGAAATCCTGCCCTTTGGCATCTCCTCCGGCGATGAGAATGATGTTCTTCTCAATGGCCGCGAGCGCCGTCACCGCCGCGTCGATATTCGTTCCCTTTGAATCATTATAATATCTGACGCCTTCGATTTCACCTGCAAATTCCAGTCTATGTTCTACGCCGCCAAAGGCAGCGATGGTTTTACCGATGGTCTCTCCGTCGATGCCGGCAAAGTAAGCGATCGCCGCTGCTGCCAAAGCATTCTCCAGATTGTGATCACCGATTATTTTTAAATCTTCTCTGCCGCAGATGTCTGTGATTTTACCGTCTTCCCCTTTGATGACGATGCGGTCATCTTTGACAAATGCGCCGAAGTCCAATTGATTTTTCCTGCTGAAAGGGACAACCTTCGCCTTGCAGCCCGCTGCCAGCCTATAACACTCCTTATCGTCATAGTTGATGACCAGGTAGCCATCTGCACTTTGATTGGCAAAAACCTTCGCCTTGGCATCGCCATAGGCTTTCATGGTATGATGTCTGTTGAGATGATCTGGCGTCAGATTGAGAATGGCTGATACCACCGGTTTGAAATATTTTGTCGTTTCCAATTGGAAGCTGCTGGTCTCCGTCACCAGCCAGTCGTCCGCTCCGGCGTCGATGGATGCGGAGATGACGGCTACGCCGATATTTCCCACCACATAAGTCTTTCTTCTAGCGCTTTTAAAAATCTCTCCTACCAGTGTCGTCGTCGTGGTTTTTCCATTGGTGCCTGTGATGGCGATGTAATTTCCACTGCCGATTCGATAGGCGATTTCCAGTTCGCCGATGATTTCTGCGCCCTTTTCTTTTGCTTCCAAAATGAAAGGCAGTTCAGGGCTCACCCCCGGACTGACGATGAGCAGATCAAATACCCCCATATCCGGCGGAATCTGATTAAAATAGCAGGTCACACCTCGTCCCCGCAAAAAAGAAATCAGCTGCGCATCAACGGTGTCCTCTTTTTTCGAATCCTGTATATATACTTCTGCTTCCAGTCTGATCATGGCCTGTGCAGCGGCAATACCCGATTTGCCCATGCCTACGATCAGGACTTTCTTGTTCTTCATATTATTTAAATTTGCTTTCATATCTCCACCCTACTTATTTTCTAATTTTAAATCGACATAATGATATATGCTAGTACGCAGCAGACGAGGGCGATGAACCAAAACATGACAACCACGTTCTTTTCTTTCATACCGCCTACCTCAAAGTGATGATGCAGCGGCGCCATACGAAAGAAGCGTTTTCCCCCCGTGGCTTTAAAGTACAGCACCTGAATGACAACAGACAGCGCCTCCAGCACGTATATCAGTCCTGCAACGGGAAGGAGCAGTTCTGCCTTCATCATGATGGCCGCGGCTGCCAATGCGCCGCCCAGTGCCATGGACCCTGTATCGCCCATGAACAGTTTTGCCGGAAATCTGTTGTATACCAGAAACCCAAGGCAAGCACCAGAAAGGGCACAGCAAAAAACCGTAGCAGCGTCGTGTCCGAACTGCATGCCCACGATGGCGAAGAAAAATGCCACCAAAGCTGTCACACCAGAAGACAGACCATCTAATCCATCGGTCAGATTCACTGCATTAGCCATAGAAACGACCACAAATGCCACGAATGGAATATACAGCCAGCCGAAATCAATATATCTGTTGATAAACGGAATCCAGACATCAGTCCCGTAACCGGAGAATTTAGCCATATAGACAGCCAGCCCCACTGCAAACAAGATCTGCAGCACCAGTTTCTGCCAAGCTGTCAGTCCCAAGTTATGCTTTTTTGCCACTTTGATATAATCATCAAAGAATCCGATCAATGCGAAGAGGAATGTAACCACCAACATGACTACAGAGTCCGTGGTAAAATTCCCACCCACAATCGTCACCAAAAGAAGCGCAGCACAGATGGCAATTCCGCCCATGGTCGGTGTCCCCTCTTTTGAAAGGTGAGACTTCGGACCCTCTTCTCTGATAAACTGCTGAAACTGCTTGTGCTTCAGAATGGGAATTTCCACTCCGGTGAAAATGGCCGATGCCGCCAGACCCATAAGTGCTACAATAATTAGTTGAAAAATCTGCATAACTCTTACTCCTATTTCTCCATTATTCTTTCTACGACTTGTTCCATTTCCATACTTCTGGAGGCCTTGACGATAATGATATCCCCTTCTGCAAACATGTTGTCTAGCTGCTCGTATAACTGTTCTTTCGTATCAAAATGCATGACTTTCTTCCGTTCCAAAGTTTCCATGCCGCCTTTTGCAATATCTCTTGCCTTTTCTCCAACTGTAATCAGTAAGTCAATCTTCTTCTCTCCAGCGTACCTTCCCACCTCCTGATGATAAATCGGTGAGTCCGGTCCAAGTTCGTTCATACCGCCTAAAATCGCGATTTTTCTAGTCCCGCTGGTATTCACCAGGGTATTGATCGCCGATTTCATAGAATCCGGCGCCGCGTTGTAAGTATCGTCGATAATTTTGATGCCCCGAATTTCTCTAATCGTCAGCCTGTTATCCGTCAATTGGATTTTGGCAAGTCCGGCGATTCCCTCTTCTATAGTAACGCCCACTTTGACTGCTGCAGCCAAGGCCAACGCTGAATTGACCGCATTGTGGGCGCCCGGTATGCCCAGTTTGATTTTGTAATCCTTTCCGTCCGCTGTCAGATCGTAACAAATCCCCGCCTCGCCGTAGTCTTCGACATCGTGCACGTAGAATTGAGCCTCTTCCTCAAGGCCGACCCGCAGGACGGTATAAGTATCCGGCAGTGCGGCAGACCCCAGCATGTCGTTAGACTGGTTGATGACAAGGGTATTGCCAGCGTCAAAGTAATCTGCGATTTCCAGTTTCGCCTGCAGAATGCCTTCTCTGCTGCCCAGATTCTCAATATGTGAAATTCCTACATTTGTTATTATGCCAATATCTGGCCTGATTATATCCACCAGTCTGTGAATTTCTCCCGCATGATCCATACCCACTTCGAGAACCGCCGCTTCCATAGAATCATCGAAGCTGAAAATCGTCAAAGGAACACCGATATCATTATTAAAATTTCCTGCCGTTTTCCCCGTTCTGTATTTTTCACTGAGCACATAGTAGACCATATCACGGGTGCTGGTCTTGCCCACACTGCCAGTCACAGCAATTTTTTTCAGTTTCAGTTTTTCCAGATAGTAACTGGCTAACGCCTGGATGGCTTTGGTGGTATCTTCCACCAGAACTACATCGCAGCCTTCCCAGGACGCTGCCGATTCTTCTGCTGTGAGCAATGCCCCGCATCCTTTTTCTATTACCTGTGGGATGAATTTGTGTGCGTCGTGTACTTCTCCGACAATAGGAACAAAAAGGTCTCCCTCTCTCGCCTTTCGTGAATCTGTACAGACATTGTTGATCCGATGGTCTCTGCATCCTGCAATCAACGTTCCACAAGTAGCTTTTTCAATTTCTGCTATGGTAATCTCGTTCATTCTTCACCTTTTCTATTGATGCCAGGACTTCATCCCTGTCATCAAAATGTAATACTGTATCTCCAACAATCTGATACGTCTCATGGCCTTTTCCGGCTATGACGACGATTTCTCCCTGTATGCAGTGAGAAACTGCATATGCAATGGCCTCTCTCCTGTCCGCAATGACCGTATAAGCGCCGCCAGCAGCCTCTATCTCTGTCGTGATGTCGTCAATAATGGCTAGAGGAGGTTCCTTTCGCGGGTTATCGCTGGTTATGACGGAAAAGTCAGCCAGCTTTGCCGCAGCCTCTCCCATCTTGAACCTTCTGTTCCGGTCCCTCTCGCCGCCGCAGCCAAATACGCAGGTCAATTTCTTTGGTTTGTAGTCCCGCAGTGCTGTCAGCAGGCAGCGCAGAGCCGTGCCATTATGTGCATAGTCTACCATAATCACTTTGTCGTTTCCTGCCGAAAACATTTCCTGTCTGCCTGGAACCGATATTTTTTTCAATGCTCTTTGGATTTCTTCACCAGTGACATCAAAATGCCGGCAAACCGCCATAGCCGCCATGGCGTTATAGCAGGTAAATTTTCCAGGAATACAAGCAACTAAATCTATATTATAGCTTCCTTTCACTCGAAATTCCACACCTAATTTGCCCGGAAGCCTTACATGGTAAAAATTACCTGCCTGCAAATCACTTCCATCATCGAATCCATAGGTTTCAATATCACAAGTATGTCCCTTTAGAATCAAATCCTTACATGGATCATCATGATTTATGATGCCAATTTTACATTTTTGAAACAAGGTGGATTTCCAGTAAGCATATTCTGCAAAACTCTTATGTTCTCTTGGTCCAATATGGTCTTCTTCTAAATTGGTAAAGACGCCGTAGTCGAATTCAATTGCTTCTACCCGTCCGAGCATCAGGGCCTGAGAGGAAACTTCAATGACAGCGGCCTTACAGCCAGCTTCCTTCATTTCCCACAGATAGCGCTGTATCTCTAAGGATTCCGGTGTCGTGTGTTCACTTTCTATAATGCGCGCCCCTGTGTCTATGTGAATTGTACCGATCAATCCAGTTTTCATGCCGGCTTCTTCCAACATCGCCTTGATCATATAGGTAGTTGTCGTCTTCCCCTTTGTCCCTGTAACCCCGATCATTTTCATCGCTTCGGCCGGTTTGCCGTAAAAAGCTGCGGCCATCGACGCCAGTGCTTTTTTCGTGTCCTCCACTTTGATCACTGTGACAGACGGGGGAACGTCAACGCCATCGCTGCATACGATAGCTGCCGCCCCGCCGGTTACAGCTTCTGAGGCGTAGAGGTGTCCGTCTGTCAATGCGCCTTTGATACAGACGAACACGGAGGCCTCACTTGCTTTCTCGGAATCTAAGATTATCTTACTGACCTGCAGGGTTTCATCCCCCTGCAGGCATTGGTAAGTCACGTCATTTAATAATTCATAAAGTTTCAGTTTAATCCTCTCGATTCTATATTTCTGTCTATTCTCTATACAAGTATACTTTTCCGCCTTTTTTTATCTTCTTGCCTTTCTTCGGATACTGGTCGACGACAGTGAAGTCTTTTTTGCTCTTGGTCTTCGGCGCTATTTCATATTCCAATCCGTAGCTTCCCAAGATGCCGATGGCATCACTGAGGGTCTTACCAGTTACGTCGGGTACATAGGCGTATTCTGATTTTAGTTCTTTGGATTCCTCATCTGTATACTTTGGTGTGACGTTGAGGTATGGCAGAGCGTTCTCTAAGAATTCTTTTGCAATCGGCGCTGCCGTAGCACTTCCGAACTGTACGCCTGTAGGGCTGTCGACCACAACCAGAACTACCATCTGCGGATCGTCCATCGGCGCCATGCCGATGAAGGAAGAATAGGTATCGCTGCCGTACTTTCCATCTACTACTTTATCTGCAGTACCAGTTTTACCGCCGATTCGAAAACCTGCAATCTTGGCGTTGCCGCCGCCACCTTCAGATACGACGTATTCCATAATTTTTCTCATTTCGCTAGCCGTTTTGGAGGAAATGACTTTTCTGACTTCTTTCGTATCAAAGTTTTTGACTACGTTGCCGTCGGAATCCGTCAATTCTTTCACCATTCTCGGCTGCATCAGTACGCCATCGTTGCCGATAGCGCAGACTGCTGTCACCAGCTGAATCGGTGTCACCGCAATACCCTGGCCGTAAGCCATGGTAGCCAGCTCTACTTTTCCGATGACATCTTTGTTCTGTATCTGAGCGGAACTTTCTGCCGGAAGATCTACATTGGTCTTCTGGGTAATGCCGAACATCTCCAGGTAATCGTAATATCTGTCTTTCCCCATTTTCAGAGCCAGCTGAATCTGCACCGGGTTGCAGGAATTTCCTACTGCCTCGATGAGGTTTTCGGAGCCGTGACCCCTGGTATTCCAACAGTGAAGGGTAACTCCTGTTCCTGGGACGGTATAACCCACGTTGCAGAAGTACCTGGTGTTCAGCGTGGTTACTCCTTCTTCCAGAGCAGAAGAAGTGGTGACCAGTTTAAAGGTAGAACCTGGTTCATATGTATCACTGACGATGGGGTTTCTCCACATTTTGCTCAAATACTCAGACTGTTCCTTGGCAGACATCTTCTCAAAGGCCGCCTGTTCTGATTTGCTCTGCGGTTCTGTTGCGTCATTAGGATTGAACGCCGGATTGGTAGCCATGGCCAGAATATCTCCGGTCTTTGGATCCATGACCAGGCACATGATCCGGTTGGCTTTAGTCTCCTTCATGCCGTTTTCCAATGCTTTTTCTGCATAGTGCTGCAGTACCTCATCTAAGGTCAGCACTACGTTGAGTCCATCCTCCGCCTGGTAATACTGCTCTTCTCCATAGGCAAGGGCGTTTCCGTTGACGTCAGTATTCTTGATCCATCTGCCTGCCACACCGCTGAGGTACTCGTTATATTCCTGTTCGATGCCGCTTCTGCCTTCGTTATCATCGTTGACACTTCCCAATAGATGGGCGGCAGAATCTCCCAGCGGGTAGTACCGCTTGGTGTTTTCGGCGATTTCGATGCCTGTAATGTCCAGATCCTTGACTTTATCAGAAGTCTCCTTATCCAGATACTTGGCAATTTTAATCAACGCCTGTTGTTTCTTCAGTTTATCTTTGACTTCGCTGGCATCCATGTCCAGGAGCACTGCCAGTTCATTGCTTTTCTTGGTAATCTGTTCATCAGTATAGTTTTCTTTTATCTGTGACGGCCTTGCCCATACTGTATAGCACGCCGCACTGGTGGCCAGTTCTTCTCCGTTTTTGTCGTAGATAGAACCCCTCTTTGCTTCCAGCGGAATATCGCTGGTCTGCTGATCGATGGCGATTTCACTGTATTCTTCCGCTTTCACGACTTGTATCCACGCCAGCCGAAAAGCCAGAAGTACCAGTAAAAGGCACACGATGCCAAAGGTTATGATGATTCTCTTCTTGTTTTTCCCACTTACTTTTGCCATTATTTTCTTCTCCAAAATGAAAAGCCAGACAAGGTTTTCTTATTTAGTTGTCTGGCTGCCTCTTCTATGAAATTTATAGCGGAGCCCACCGTCTATAACGGCGTGGACATCCGGCATCTGTTATTACGGAACTATTATACGTTTGTGTTATTAGTTATATGCCTGTTCTTTGATTACCATGGCAAAATTGCCCTTCGGCGCATCATCGTCTGACACATACACACATTCGCCTTCGCTAGGATAAACCATTCCCAGCTTTCCCGTCGCTATTTTTTCAATATGATCAATATTGTTCGCACTTTTAATTTTTACACTGAGCGTATCAATTTCGCCTTGCAGTGCTTCATTGGAATTGATCAGACTGTTGTTTTCAACTCGCAGTTCTGCCGCATAAGCGGCCAGCACCACCATAATAATACAGATGAAGCCGATGATGACTGTCGCAGTCAGCACGCGCTTCTTATCTTGATTTCTCATTCATCCTACCTCACAAACTACACAAACTCTTTTTCCTAAAACTTTTTCCTGATGATTTTTCAAATTTTCTCGCAGACCCGCAGTTTTGCGCTGCGAGATCTAGGATTTTCCGCCAGTTCTTCCACTGATGGAAGAATGGGTTTTTTTGATATCTTTCTGATATCCGCTGTCTTGCCACATATGCAGACGGGGAATTCCTTCGGGCAGGTGCAAGGATTGACTCGTCTGTTGATGACATCTTTCACAATTCTGTCTTCTAAAGAATGGAAGGATATCACACACAATCTTCCTTCCGGATGGAGCACGTCGCAGAATTCTTCCATGGCCCGCTCAAGCTGTCCCAGTTCGTCATTGACTTCGATTCTAATCGCCTGGAACGTTCGTTTCGCTGGATGAGGACCATCTCTTCTAGCTGCTGCCGGTATGGCCGCTTTGATCGTATCCACCAGTTCAAAAGTGCTCTCTATAGGCTTGTCCTCTCTCTTCTTGATGATGAAAGAGGCGATTCGTGAAGCCCATTTTTCTTCTCCATATTTGGATATGATATCAGTCAGCTCTTTTTGGTCATATCCGTTGACGATTTCATAAGCTGTAAAACCGTCATCCTGGCTCATCCTCATGTCTAGAGGCGCGTCATGCATATAAGAGAAGCCTCTTTCTGCGTTGTCCAGTTGAAAGGAAGAAACGCCCAGATCGAGAAGGGCGCCATCCACGCCGTCAATTTCTAACTCTTCAAGAACAGATTTAATGTCTGAATAATTGCTCTGCACGAATAACTTTCGGCATGCGTATTGTTCCAATCTTGCTGAAGCAGCTTCCAGAGCGTCCTGGTCGCGGTCGATTCCAATCAATGTCCCTCTCTCAGATAGGTGTTCGCAAATTTTCGAGGAATGACCTCCCCCACCCAAAGTCCCATCTACATAAATGCCGTCGGGATTGATTTTCAAGTTTTCTATGCATTCTTCCAGCAATACGGAAGTGTGTTTAAATTCCATAAATACCCCTAAAAATGATACTGCGTCAAAGTGTCAGCAAACTCGTCAGCATCCATCTTGTTATCGTTGTCCGGTGCATCCCAAACTTCCTTGCTCCAGACTTCGATTTTCTTCATGGCGCCCATTGTCACCAGTTCCTTATCAATGCCGGCATACTCCTTCAGTTCCGCCGGGATGACGATTCGTCCCTGCTTATCAAAGTCGCATTCCAGCGCGTTGGCGCAGACGTGTCTGATGTATCCCCTTACTTTGGGATCAGACTCCGGCAGTACGGCAATCTTTTCCAGCTGTTTCTCCCAATCCGGCAATGAATAAATGTACAAACATCTATCCATTCCCTTTGTGATTACACATTTACCGCCAAGCTGATCTCTGTGCTTGGAGGGCACAATCATTCTGTTCTTGGCATCTATTGAATTGTAATATGTGCCCATGAACATATGACGCTACCTCCACTTCTTGCATTGTATTTTCCTCCATTCTACACCACTCTTCACCACTTTTCAAGAATTCTTTGGCAGTTTTTTTAAAAAACACCCCACTTTTTTACACTATGCCACCCCTGCCTGTACAAAAAAATAAAGCGACACAATATCTTGTGCCGCTTTATTTTTTTGTACCCAAATTTGGCTTTCTGCATAGTATATAGTATCTCACTTCATATAGCCCCTGACCCAATTTGATTAGAAAAACAAAATGGGAAAAAATTCGCAGGAATGCACTGCATTACATAGCCAGAAGGCTATTTTACATACATTCTGTCAGGCGAACTCCAGTGGATTGTCAGGCAGAATGTTGTATTTAAAATAAAGTGAGGTAATGTAATATGAATAACGAATCCATGGTCTATCTGACTAAGGTTTTCTCGGATCTTCAGGCAAAATCCTGTCCTCTGATGACTGAAATTAGCGCTAATGCAGATAATTTCAACCAGCAGCTGACTTTCTTCGATAACTGCGGCGGAAGCAACGGATGCAGCAATAATTGCGGATGTGGATGCAATTGCAACTGCGGATGCGGATGCGGCACTAGCGGCGTTGAAATAGATGAAGACGCAAACTTTGCAATTGAAACAACAGAAGTCATCATAAGCGATTTTGACCTGGTATGCCCGCAGGAACTGGATGCCTGCAATGTAACTGTCGACGGAATGCCAGTTGACGGACTGGACTTTTTCAATGAAAGATACATGGCAGGAACAAACGACCTAATGACTCGCATCTCCGATTGCACTTGCATGGAAAGAGGATTACCTACAAAGGGATACTTCCTCATCTGCAATGCAGGCCCTTGGAAAGCAAAGCTTACAATCGCCGTAACAGGTACCGTCTTCGGATGTGGCGGCAGCAGAAGATTTAAACTCTGCATGACCACAAAGAACGAAGTCTATGTCAACATACCTGGTACCAGCACATTTGCTGCATCTTCCATCTGCCTGCCTTGCACTACGGGAGGCATCGCTCCAGTAATCAACTTCTCATTTGGTGCAGAAGGAAGCCTGTTAAATCCATGTCTGACTACTGACCCTTGTGGACAGTGTAACTTGATGTTGACAGGTTGCTTAGTTGTAGAACCAGAAGTAGACGTTCAGGTAACTCGCCAGACGCTGTTCAGAACATCAGCAGAAACTGTCAATGTACCTTGCGACGATATCGCAAGATGCAGAACATGCGGAGACGGGAACGGTAATGCCGTCGCTGTAGCAAATAAGTGCTGCGGTGATGAACGTGACCAGGATGACGGATGCGGTTGTGACAACGATTGCAGGCATGAGGAACCATCTTGCGGATGCTGTGGCGGAAGTTCGGCTTCTAACCAGAACAGAGGAAGAGGAATCTCCTGCCAGTTCAACGGTTACAACGGTTGCAATTTCTAGGATGACGCGCCGCCTGGATTATGGGGCGGCTTGAGAGCACGTGATAACTTAAGCACAAAAAAAATAGAGGCTATCCTGTGTGGATAGCCTCTATGAGAGTGCGAAAGAAAGTCTGTAAATTGATATTAAAATCGATAGTCTTTTATGATAGAATTATCAAAGGGGGCTATTTAAAATGGTAAAAAGAGACGAGCCTGACCCGGTTTGGATTTTCAGGTTTGTCTCTTTCTCTTTTAGAATGTTCTTTTTCTATTCGTTAGTCAATCCTGCTCGCGCAGCGCCAGCGCAAGACCAATACCTGGGAATCACTTCAAATTGCGTAACTAACGTTTGAATACATAGTTCTCAGTTAATGCTCCCTTAAACTCTGTAAACAAACGATTTCCTTCACCAAAAGCAGTCGGAGCCAGCATTGCCAGCAATGACCTGCACAGGCGATATGATACTTAGGAGCATTTTCGCAAAAGTATTTCATGGAATTGATAGCTATGGGACAGTCCTTGTATTTCATCAAAATTAAAATAGGCGCTTCAAAATCAGCCGTTCCATATCCGCCCAACTCCTTTCACACTTTTATTATATTCACGTGTATTGCAAAAGCAATCGTTCATTACGTTTATGCAAACGAAAAGCGGCCTGCACTTGGGAGGGAGAATTTCTCAAGTGCGTGCCGCTTCGGCTTATCCGTTTTATCTGGTTCGCTGTCGCTGCCCTGCTTTCGCGAAAAAATGCCATGCAATCCACGCCAGCAAAATCCCCAGGGCGCTCCCCGACCAGTCTTTTGCCAGATCGATCAATTCGAAAGCCCTGCCCTCGGAAAAGAATTCCTGATGAATCTCGTCAAAAACCGCGTACCCTGCGCACAGAGCCACCGCGGCAAAGACAGGCCTCTTCATTTTGGCGCTGGCAAAGAAGCCAAAGCTAAAAATGCCCAGCACCAGGAATATGCCAAAATGAGCAAAGCTTCGCACCGTCTCATTAAACGAGGCCATCGCCGCCAGCCGCTGGTCAGCGGGTAAATCCTCGTAGTCCGTCAGCCCTATTAAAATTTTCTCCGCGATACCACGGCTGACCGCATCAGAAGTCTGCGCCACCTGCTCAGAGAACAGGAAGATCGCGATGATGCAAGCGCAGGTTAAAATGAAAAAAGTTGTTTTTTTGAACATGTCTGATCGCTTTCTACTGCAATTCTCTTTTACTTACTCAACAATGCAATCTCTATATGATAATATCTTATTCATTTTCATAGTTTCACTTCATCCATAATCTCATCTAAATTAGTAATATTTTCTTTCATCGCCTGATAGCGATCGTGATTTCCGCTGAGAACAAATTGTTCTACGGAGGTCCTTAGATCCAACTCTTCCTCGTTATACCAGAACGCATGGGTCAAAATATGCAGCTTGTCATACTCTCCAGAAGTAATAATATTCTCTACATCTTCTCGCCATCTCCGCCTGCTGTCAGACACATACTTGAATTCTTTGAAAAACTCCATTCCGTAAGAATTGATGATTCCATCGATTTTGTAATCTGCTTCCAGTGTTTCTTTTGATGGCCTGTGCATGGAAACTGTTTTGATCTGCCCTGCCCCAATAATCCTTGACATGATCTCCGCTTCGGTTTTAATAGCGTCAATCACATCCGGCATTGTTCCACTAGCGAGAGTGTACTTCATTTCGTCAAAATGAAGGCCGATTTCATGTCCACATTCCATAATGGTTCTGATCTTGTCCACCGAATGTTTAGACGAGACGTTATAAAAATCCGTAGAAAGAAGGAGAAAGTATGTAGATGAGATTCCTTCTTCCTGCTCAATTTTGGCAAGGCTTACAGCCTTGTCCAAAGAATTGTCAACATCGTGACGCATAATTACAGGCATATCGTATTGCTTGTAATTATGATAGTTTGCAAAAGAAAATCCGTGTTCCTTTAATTGATTGATTAAGTTTCTATATGATTTATATGTAAAATTCATTTCGTTACTCCAATATAATACTTCTAATGTCCTATAGTATTTTTGACAAGATTTCAGCAATCCGTTTACTCGCAGATCCATCGCCATATAGATTATTTGCACGAGACATTTCTTTATATGCTTCTTTGTTGTCTAGTAATTCTTTGCAATTCTTGAAAATTGCATCCTCATCCATACCAACAAGCTTTAAGGTTCCGGCAGCAACACCTTGGGACGTTCTGTTGTATCCCGCATAACAAGAACAGGTTTTCCTAAACTCGGAGCCTCTTCCTGAATTCCTCCGAAGTCAGTAAGGATGAGATATGATCTATCCATAATATTATGGCAATCAAATACATCAATAGGATCAATGATATGAATACTACTAAGTCCGTCTAACTCTTCTTCCGCTGCTTCACGAACCGCAGGATTCATATGGATTCTTCAGAGCGTGGATAGTAACAGCTACTGGGCTAATAACATAATAATTAAGCGTTATTTTCACAGATTCAAGCTTCTTTATTATTTTTCTTTTTCCTCCACTGCCTTAACAACGTTATGACATACAATTTTCCATATCTTAAAATCAGTAAAAACTCTCTTTTATAAATAAATAAAATTGCAATAAAAGCAGATAGTAATATTGAGTATTTTATTAATCTATCAGATAAAATGTAATTACTTAATCCACAAATTGATAGAAAAATCATACCAATAATTAGTTTTTTATAATTATCACTACATTCATAATATTTTTCTCCAAAATAAGCTTTTGTAATTAACATAGCCATAGAAGAAATACCCGCAGCCAGTGCTGCACCGACTACTCCATATTTTGGCAATAATACCACGCAGCTAATATAATTAATAATAATATCTATAATATAAACTGGCAATTTTAAATATGTTTTAGTTGATAATTCTATTCCTATTCCTAAAGTCTCAGAAATTGTACTGCAAACTGGCGAAATAAGCAATATTGCAAAAAGTCCCTTGCTTTCCCAATATTGTTTATTAACTAAGAGATTATATATTGGGTTTTGGCAGAACATTAATATAATTGCAAACTCGATCATACATAAAGATATTACATGATGTACTAATTGTAACTTTTTTTGTTCTGTTTTGTAATATTCGTAAACAAATGGAATCCAAAATGAATTAAGACCAGATTGAATTACTATAATTATTCCAGCAATTGTCACTGCATTAGAATAAATTCCAATTGCTTCATAGTCTACATACTTTTTCAGCATAATCTGAGGAAGTGAGCTATTAAGCATTACAAGAAAGGTTGTTGGAAATAAGGGAATAGAAAAATGATAAAGTTTCATTAAAAGAGTCTTACTTAATTTCATCTTTTTTCCTGATCCATTTTTGATAAATATCGCTAAGAAAATCAGCGCAATAACGCAATACATTATACTTCTAAAAATAATTGCATATTCTGCAACAGGCTTAACTATAACAATGATTATAAAGGAAATCTTTGTAATTATCGTTATGGTTATACTTTGTATAGTGAACATACCTATGTTATTTTCCATTCTTGATACCAAACTCATATATCTCATAATATATACTCCGAACAAAAAAACAATAACGCTAATCGCTAAAGCTAAGTTATTATACCCTATTATTTTTGCAGATAGTTCTTTCCAATTATATAATATTATTATAGAAATTATTATATATATAAATGATGATTGACAAATACATATTTTGCAAAATGAATATGTATCATTTTCCTTCATAGGCTCGTTAAAATAGCGCACAAAGGCTTGATCAATCCCCATATAAATAAAAGGGAATATTATATTTGTGTAAGACAAAAATAAGTTTATTTGTCCTAACTCTTCCGGTGGGAATAGTGCTGTGATTATAGGTGTTGCAATAAAACTAATAAGGCAATTCACCCAAGACGAAAGTGAAAATCCCAAAATTCGGTTAACAATGTCGCTTTTCTTATTATTCATAATATTCATATCCTTAACATCTACAATTATTTCCCTTGTTTATTTTCCAAAATTACTCTTTTATACATTTGTTCATGTATACTAACAAATGCATTAAGACCATATTTTTCTATACAACGTTTAGAAATTTCTTCATTATCAAATTTGTCGATTTCCTTTACAATTTTCTTCATACCGTAAGCAAATGTGTTAACATCACATTGCTCAAGTAAAATCCCATTATGAGGAATATCCATTTGTGCATTCCCTATATTATCGCATGTCAATATCGGTAAACCACATGCCATTGCTTCTATATTGACAACACCAAATGTTTCATATTTACTTGCAAATACAAAAGCATGGCTCTCTTTCATTTTCTTTGCTACTTCGCTTCTAGGCAGTTGTCCGCAAAGAAATATCTGTGAAGTTCTATTATTTGCATATATTAATTTTTTCAAATTTTCTTTACAAGAACCATCTCCAATTATTGTAAGTTGAACGTTATCATTTTGTGTAAAAGCTTTACAAAATGCACGAATTAAAATGTCCATTCCTTTTGATTCAATTAAATTCCCTACTGAAATAAATTGAAAATGATCATTGGTCTTTTTCGCAGCTGCATCATAATTAAATATTGGATTTACTAAGTTTGCAACCGTTTCGACTTTATTCTTAATGCCCGTAATACCTTCTATGCTAATTCTTAGCCCATCAGATACAGCTAAAAACAAAGATGCATTATTTACGGATTTTTTCAAAATCTTTTTATAATATTTTGATAGATTCTTAGTAAGAACTTTAGAAGAATGTTCAGTAATAATCACTGGAATATTATCGACGTGGCCTATGTTAACAGCGCAATACCCTGCAGTAAACGAATGGGCATGTATTATATCTGGGACACCATATAATCTTTTAGCCTCATGATAAACCGTTAGAAAGTTCCTATAGGTACATTCCATTGCCCATATTTGAAAAAATCTTGCTCTACCAAAACTTGGACGTGTATAAGAAAAGCTTTCACATGTTTGAAAGCAATGTTGCAAACGATAGTTAGCTTTACATTTTATCCCTGTTCTATCTGTTAACCCCCCATTTAAAAGGATTACTCTATTCTCGGTGTTTTTATTGATTGCCTCTGCCTGTTCTAAAAAGAAATTATCGTTCAACTTCCCATTATCCTTCGGTGTATACCATGACTGCATAAGAAAAATCAACATAAATACTCCTTTCAAAATTACAAATAAGCTAGTTCTGTTCTAATCAGGCAAAATTGTAACAAATTGTTCACTTTATTCTAAATAACTTTTGCCAGTGGAAGACCGTCGTTGTAAGTGTGCGGACGAACGTTGTTGTACCAGGCATAGGCATAGTAAAGAAAATTCGCATAGAGCGTTTCCTCATCCTATATTCACGCTGGTAAATCAGCTCGCACATTAGCGCGTTAAATTATGTACCTATCGGCGCATTATCATACGGCCAGCCCGCACGACTCATGCTCCAGAGCACACCCTTTCATCGCAGGTAGAGGCCTTCGTCGCCACGACCTCCCCTCATCCTCCTGAGGAGCCATGTCACCCCGAATTCCTCCCCATACAGATCGATGAACCTGTATTTCGCTCTGCTCTCCTTCGCAAAGAATGCCGCCACTTTTTTAGAAATTCCGCCTCCTTGCGGGTTTCATCAAGGTCACCCTTCAGTTTCCTGTTCTCTTCCATCAGTCCGAGGTTCTCTTTTTTATACTGGTTCTCCTGGCATTCTTTGCGGAATTTCCCGACCCAGTCTGAGATGACCCTGATGGAGCAACCATATTCGGCTGAAAGGCTACGGTATATACGCCCTTTTTTAATATGTCCTTTTATGATGACTTCTTTCGGTTCGTCTGATACATACACCATGTTCTTGTTTCTTTTTTCTATTGTATCAAACTGAACAAGTCATTACAATCTTAGTATAGCATGTCATTCACATATTCATATTCATATTTATATGTATATTTTATTACTATAAAAAGCATATATAATTCCCCACCAACACCACATAAATTCGCATCCTATTAATGAACTTGGAACAACACTTAATATAATAAACACAATCAGAAACCCAAGAAACCCTTTAGAAATGGCCTCATTTTCAGAATTATAATCTTTTTTATATAATTTAAATAAATTATAAGTTATATCAATATACAAATATACATATATGAGAAAAAACAATATACCATACTCCAATAATATTTGAAACCACCAGTTATGTACTGATATTATGCCCCCTGTATTATATATTGCATTATGTGAATTCATATAATGCGCACTCTGTCCTGCACCTACTCCGAAACCACAACTATCAATTGTTCCCTGTATGGAATTTTTTATTAGATTCATTCTAGTAATATCGTTAAAATAACTACTATCACTGGTAATGAACGAATTATCACTAATTACCAAGTATGCTGATATGACTACCAATACAAAAACAGCATTCATAATAATTTTTCTTTTAATATTATTTTGTAGAATTATATAGAATACTATTATAACTGCAAGTCCTAAAATGCATCCTCTAGATTCCCCTATAATAATCAAACCGGCGGATGATATTAGTGTAAAAAAAGAAATAGTTTTCCATCTTTTTTCAACAAATATATGCAGACAAATATAACATACCGTTACACTTAAAATCATCAAGCAAGCAAAATCATTTTCATTTGACATAGTAGAAATGGGATGACGAATACCTGTGCTATCATAAAATTTTAGAAATATCTGGTTTTCCAAAAATAGATAACGACCGGTAAATATCTCAAAATAGCCAATCAGATTATGAAATATCATCGCAACAAGCATTGATTTAAATGCTTGTTTGAAATCATCTGAAGTTTTAAAAAATATTAGAAAAACAAAGTAAAACAAAAATCCTTCAATTAATAAAAAAATGTCTTGACTCCATGCATTCTTATCATTCGCCCATATTATAGAGATAATCCCCCATGAAATCCATATACTCCAAAGAAGGTACAAGTTATAGCTTTTCTTATTGTATACTATCTTCCAATCATACATTGACATATTATATAATGCAAAACCAATCAACACTAATAATACGCATCTTACAAGAGATAGGTTGAACCCCAAAATTCTAATTGAAAAATGATTACCACTTCCTAATGTAGAGGCAATAATCATTATGCAAATCATAATATTTATAAAATTATGATTTGCTGTTCTATTTGAAGGAATCTTTTTTATAATCATATCAAACCTATAATCCTTGATCAAATGGAAATACATATAGGAAAACATTCTATATTTCTAATAAAATATTTTCTTGAAGATTAATTTATTTCAACTGTATAGTGTATATATTTATTTTCAATAGTATTTATTCTAGATATTCCATAAGTAAAAGTATATGTAATGATGCTGCCAATACTCCATAATCGACTGTATCAATATTCACATCATCCCTTAGAATATTTTTATCTTTGCAATACTCTATCGCTCTTTCTGATATTGGTAACTCTCTTACCTTATCCATAATATCCCATGTTTCAACCCCACCTACAAAGAATGTTTTTTTCAAAAACTTTCTTCCTAAGTATCTAAGTGCGCGTACCATATATTGCTCCAGAAAACCAAAGACATCTAATAACTTGTATTTCAATTGCGATGAGGATGTCATATGATAGACCGTTTTAACTTTAGCAATATCAGGATTGCATTTTGTAATCACATCTCTCATATAAATATTAAAGAACCTTTTCCTCCGTGGCAATGCATACGCATATTTAACAAGTTCACGTTCCCAAAGAGGGAAATATGCTGTGACATATTTTGAAGCACTATTTATTGCAATTTTAACAATCCCAGAGTTTAATGTAAAACCAAAAGCATCATAGGACTGAGTGTTTAAGGGCTTCTTCATAAAACTTAGTTGCTTTATAAAGTTATCCTTCATTAAGTGATATTCTTGCATCATATTATCGGAAAATGGATACACTTTTTTAACAATTTCTACTTGTTGCGTATAATATCGTGAAAGATTAGTTTTCTTCATCCTATAAAAAGGGAAGTCTTGAATCCAGTTCCAATCTTTGTGCCTTGGACCTCCATCCCCCGTTAAATAATAATTATATCCCTGTTTTGACTTGTATTCTAAAAAAGCCTTAATTCTAACTTGTCCTTTAGAAAAGTAATCTTTTGTACCATTACTAAATGCAAACATTTCTCTAAGAAACTGCTCTGTAACTGCCGGTTTTTCTACTTTGATGATATCTAATTTTTTGTTGCCAGCATTAGCAGTTAAATTTGCTTGTTTTATATCTGGATCATTTATATTGTCTCCACTAATAAAAACATCTAAATCTAATTTTCTGCTCAATGCAGCAAATACCATTCTGCTATCATATCCTCCTGTTAGAGACTGCGTTACCGTTTCATCCTGAAGGGCGAATGCAATATCATCGAAAAAATCCACAACATTCGTTATCGAAGAAGGTGTATCAATATCTCCAATTTCTTTACTGAATGTTTCGATTCTACTATTTTTTATTATATAATAGTTATTTGAATCTGATAAAAAGATATCTTGTAATAAAGTTTTGTTAAAATATACAGTCCCAATTGTAATCATTTCACAAACGCTTTCCAGATTCAAAGTTTTATTTTCGGTTTCTTTTGCCAGCAGTAGGAAATCATCAGACACTCCTTCAGATGCAATGAAAAAACTTCCCATATTACTATTATCAGTAAAAAGTACATATTGCTCACCATTATTAATAATTAATACAAATGAACCAAATAAATCACCGAATGGAATGCATTTATTTTCTTTATAGATTTGATCTAACTTTTTAATTGAATCATACCCCGCCCTTTCACCTCTAAAAAACATTCCACCCTTAAGATAGTACTGTTTTTCACCAAGTAAATATTTTGTGAATCCGGAAAATTCTTCTTTTTTATTTGCAATGATCATATTTTTCCCTTTCATATAAAGTGCAAGGCAAATCTATTAAGTTTAACTTATATGCTCATACAATTCTAAGAGTATAGTCTCTTGACTTTTCCAGTTAAACCTTTCGATTACTGCTTCTTTACCATTCTCCCCCATTTTAACGGCTAGGTCCTCATCATTAATTAAAGTACAGATTGCATCTCTTATTTCCTCGACAGAATCCGGAGATACACAAATTCCACATTTATGCCCTTCAATGATCTCTTTCCACAAAACAAAATCAGTGGCAATAACAGGCAATCCCGCCTGCATTTCTTCAAAGAGCTTGGTATTACCTAGTGTACCTAACCTACCCCCAGCATTACTTCCATATCTAGAGATTGCAACTCCAATATCTGCCTCCACTAATGCTCGCTTAACTTTTTCGTGCTCCGTTTGACCCCAAAATACGACTTTATCCCACCCTTTTTCCTGTTTCAATTCCTCTAAGTAAGAAACTGCAGCTGTACCATATATGTGGTATTCTACGTTTTCAATCGGTTCTATTGCTCGTAAAATATTACGATGGCGCCAATCTTCTGAGATACCACCAGCAAAAATTATTTTATGTACTGAATTAACATTTTTATTCTTTTCAACTTGAATTTTCTGCTCTTCACGAATAATGGGATAATTTGTAATCAAATAGCACATGGGGTTAAACTTCACTAAATCGTCACGGCAATGCGGGGTTACTGCAACCACTGCAGAACAACTTGAAACCACACTTTTAAAATATTTTGTAAATAATTGTATGAACTGCTTTCGTATGATTTTCGGAATATAGTTCTTTTCGCTCAATGAGCCTAATACGTCTTCATGACTATCAAAGATGACTTTCTTATTTTTCTTTATATATTTTCTTACATATTGCAATAATTCTGGATCGTGTAGATGGTAAATATCAGCATCTATTTTTAAGCTTGTTTTAAATGCCTTTCTTGAATGTATGATCATTCTTTTTAATCTGCTACCAGGACGTGCACCGATTCCAACAATCGTTACATTCTTATATTTTTTTGACTCACCACTTGCGACTAGGTAAACTTCATTCTCCGATTTCTTAGCTAATGAAACACATTGCTTTTCAAGTATTCTAATGTCATTATTTTTATGTGCACTAGTAACGTGACAAATTTTCATGGTGTCTCCTTGTTCTCTATATATCTTTTCTTCGATTTAAATACTTTTTAATTAGCTTGGTAGATTCTTCAATATCTTTAGCAGATAGGTACGGATGCATTGGTAGTGACAACACCGTATCGCAAAGCTCCCATGCATTGGCGAAATCATCATCACAGTATCCCAAATTTTTAAAGGCACCCTGCATATGCATGGGTTTCTGATAATATATCATCGAAGGGATACTTTGTTCTTTCAATGCGGTCTGCAACTCGTCTCTTTGTTCTTTGTTTTCCAGCCTGATCGTATATTGCGCCCAACTGGAATAGTATCCTTTTTCAATCTTTGGAACCTCTACAAATCCATCCAATTCTGCAGTATATCTGTCAGCCACAGAGTTCACTGCTGTAAGTTCGTATTCCTTGAATGCTTTCAATTTAACCAGCAAAATCGCAGCTTGTATAGTATCTAAGCGGGAATTCAAACCAATTCTGATATTGTCGTACTTGTTTTCCCCTTTGCCGTGTACTTTAAGGGATTCAATCAATACCGCAGCCTGATTATTATCCGTAAATACTGCGCCCCCATCGCCATAACAGCCCAAGGGTTTTGCCGGGAAAAATGAAGTTATACTGATATCTCCGAAAGAGCAGGCTTTCTTGCCATAAATTGAGCCGCCAAAGCCTTGTGCACCATCTTCTAGCACCTTTAAGTTATACTTCTGAGCAATCTTATTGATTGCATCAAACTCCGCAGGTAATCCAAACAGATCAACCGCTATAACTACTTTGGGTGTAAATTTACCTTCGTCGATTACTTTTTGAATCTGTAGTTCTAAGCTGCATGGGTCAATATTGAAGGTTTCCTTTTTGACATCCGTAAAAACAGGAGCTGCACCCACTAGAGAGACGACTTCAGCCGAAGCAAAGAATGTAAAATCTGGCACAAACACTGCGTCGCCTTTGCCTACCCCCCACGCCATCAGCGCAAGCGTGAGAGCATCGGTTCCATTGGCGCAGGTGATACAATGTTTTACGCCGACATACTCCGCAAGTTCTGTCTCTAGTTGTTTTACCTGCATACCTCCAATAAAGTTACAGCCTTCAGCAACTTTTAGCATAGCCATATCTATATCCTTTTTTAAGGCTTGATATTGTCTTTGTAAATCTCTAAATTGCATCTTCTTTCCTTTTCATTAACCAACCTAACGCTATCTAACCTTGTTAAAAGGTCTAGCCGGGACGCCAACTACAGTTGTATTCTCGTCCACATTTTTAGTAACAACGCTGCCAAGACCAATAAAAGCATTATCACCAATAACTGCCTGATTCCTAATTGTTGAACTGACAATATACGCATTTTTTCCTACTGTAGTAGACCCATGTAGGGTGCTGACTATCACCGCGGAGTCTTCACCGACTATTGTATTATGTGATATAAAGCTATTTCCGCTAATTTTACATCCTCTTTTTATTGTAGTATCGTCAATTGCGCCATTTTGAATCGTTGTGTTCACGCCGACTAAAACATCGTCTTCAATCTTGACTCCTCCATATTGATGAACCATGAATTTCTTGTGATGCTCATCTTCAACATAAGCATATCCTTCATCTCCAATCATGACGCCCGACTGAATCACGCAATTTTTTCCTATATTAACTTTATTCATAATTGAGACATTATTAAAAATTATAGTATCATCACCAATAATGATTTCTCCATCAATGGTGCAGTTATGTCCAACTCGTACATTGTTACCTAATTTCACTTCAGGAGAAATATATGTGAACTTTCCAATCTGCATTTTTTCTTTGTCCTGATGAAAAAATTTTTCCAATATTGCATAAAATGTTTTCTTTGCTTCTTTCGTTACAATAGTATTCTGTGCTAATACATCTACGCCTTCCTGGCAAATCAATAATTTTATTTTATCTAACGATATTTCGTTAGATAAAGATTCTGAACTCTTTAACCAACTAACAGTATTTAGCTTATATTGCTTCAAAGAGGAAAACCCATTTACATTTTCTTCTTTATTCCCATAAAACTGATATTTTAAATTAATAGAGTTTAAATACTCCAGAATATCTTTAATCTTTATCATCTTAGATACCGTTCTTTCAAAATAGCGATAATTTTTTCTGCTGCATGGCTGTCACCAAATGGCATATCATAATCATCAAACGTAACATTTCTGCTCAGCTTGTTCAAAATATCCGATTTCATTGGTTTGGCTAATTGATTCCTATTTTTCACCATTGTTTCTGGCCAAGCGACATAATCGAATACTGTAACACACTGTTTTTTTGCAAAATATGCCTCTCTTTGCAGTCCACCTGAATCTGTGATAATTTTTTCTGCATGTTTCGTTAAATATATTGACATCAGATAGCCTACTGGCTGTACAAACATCACATTCATATAATCTCTACTGCTGCATATTTCTTTCACTTTTCCAGAATTACGTGGATGTACAGGATATACGCATGGCTTGTCTAAAGATTCCATAGCATCTAAAATATTCAGCTGTTTTTCCTCTATATCTGTATTCTCCTGCCTGTGACAAGTGAGATAATAGAATTCATTTGGACAAGTAATAAGCGTGCCGTCTAATTTGATTAGTTTTTCTGGACAGTTGTCACCTACATTCCCGGAATAATATCGAAAGGCATCATACATAGGGTCTCCAACTAAATACGCTTTTTCTAGCAAACCTTCTTTTTTTAAAAAATCCATAGCAGATGCTGTACATGCAAATAAAGTCGAAGATACATGATCCGTTATAATCCTATTTATTTCTTCTGGGTTACTCATAGTTCCAAGTCTGCCACCTGCTTCTACATGTGCAATAGGAATATTCAGTTTACTTGTGGCAATTGCACCTGCTAAAGTAGAATTTGTGTCACCATACAGAAGAATCATATCCGGTTTTTCCTTTAATACTATTTCTTCAATGCAAATAATCATTTCTCCCGTCATTTTCCCATGGCTTCCACCAGAAATCCCAAGATTATATTTTGGTTTCGGTATTGCCAGTTCTTGAAAAAAGACATCTGACATATTTGAATCATAATGTTGTCCTGTATGTATGATAACTTCGTCAAAGCTACTATCCTTTTCAAATATACGCGATAACACAGCCGCCTTTATAAACTGCGGACGTGCTCCGACAATTGTAACAATTTTCATGATCATTCTCCCCAGTTAGACTAACTTACATAATACTCTCGTCTTACCTTGCATTACCACTAGGTCACACTGATTCTTGCAAATAAAACCGACTTCAAGTCTTTTTTTCTCACTGTTAACTGATAAAATTCTCACTGTTGCAGTGATCTCATCATCAATATATACAGGCCTTACATAGCGAACCTCTTCATCAATAAATATTGCGCCTTGTCCAGGCATCACTGTACCAACTAAGTAAGAAATCATACCCATACAAAACAATCCATGCATCATACGTCCATCAAATCCGAGGGTCTTTGCGTACTGGTCATCAAAATGAACCGGATTATAATCACCAGATACCTGTCCATATTTTTCAACTAACATTGTCGTTGCTTTCTGCGTTATTGATGCACTGTCTCCTACTTTCAATTCCATGCTTTTGTCTATAATCAATGAATTACTTAATCCCATTATTTAATTCCATTCCTTAGCACCTTCAAATTTCCAATAAATACAGAATGATCAATTGCAAAGTTCCCTGTAACCGACTTGTTTTCTGCAACATCTCGAGTGGTCACGGAGCCAATGTTCACTCGGGCGTTATCGCCAACATGTATCCCATTAATTAACGTAACTCCTGGGCCAATCCAAACATCGTTACCCATTGTCACCCTGCCAGCAATACAAGTATGCGCTGCAACAAATACTCTTTCACCCATTTTCATACCATGAGCAATGTGCACAATATTATCTGTTTTGCAATAATTACCTATAATTGTATCATCCCAAGGATAAATCGCTTTATCAACCGTATTGTTTTGTTGCAATTCCACTTCGCTACCAATGACAACCCCACCAGCATGCTTTACTGATAACACTACACCTTCCGTTCGTTTCTGTTCAAATCCTTCTCCACCAACGATTGTACCGGCACGTATAATGGAACAATCACCAATAACCGTATTTTCTTTTATAGACACAAATTCCTCGATTATGACATTCTTTCCAATCTCCACATTGTTTTTTGCAATGCTTGCAAGTGGACTTATCTTTGCTGTGGTGTCAATAATACTTTTAAAGCTTGGCCTTGCATATTCTTTGGATGCTGCAAGATGGTTATGAACCATAAAAAAGGCTAATCTTGGGTTTTCTACAATGCACAAATTATAATGCTCTTGTAACTCTCTGCAAGTTTCAGTTACCAATAATAGGCACACACTTTCTGCTATATTTCTTTCATATTTTCTATCAATCAAGAATGAACACAAATTTTTCCTTCCCGGCTTTCAACTAAGCCCAGCGATTCAAAACTGTCATCCCCAATGATTTCAAAAGGAATTGCCAACGTTTCTGGTATTGATCCTAATTTCATCTAATTTACCTTTCTGCTGATCCTGTTGTAAAGAACACTTACAACACCATATCAAAATTGCTATTTATACTATTTTAAGCAGTTATATCAGCAAAAAGAGATTGTTTATATTCCTTTTAGAAAAGGATAATCTCTATCACAATTCTTGCAAGACAGATTTATATCTAAAACTGCACCACATTCACAAACCCAACCAATCTGTTTTGCCGGTACACCTGCCATCAGTCCATAATCAGGCACATCTGTTACAGCAACTGCTCCTGCAGCGATCATTGCATACTTTCCAACAGTATGTCCACAAACTATTGTAGCATTTGCACCTATCGAAGCACCCCTCCCCACTATAGTTTTTTGATACTTCGCGCGGCCTTTTGGATATTTTGCTCTAGGCGTCAAATCATTGGTAAATACCATTGATGGTCCACAGAATACGTCATTTTCTAACTCTACGCCCTCATATATAGAAACGTTGTTCTGAATCTTGCAGCCATCGCCTATTTTCACGTTATTTCCAACATTAACGTTTTGACCCAACGAACAATTTGCGCCGATTTTTGCTCCGCTGAGTATGTGACTGAAATGCCATATTTTTGTTTCTTCTCCAATTTCAACGTTATCGTCTATGTAACTCGATTCATGTACAAAGTAATCTGTCATTAAAATTCTCCTCGCATATCTATACTTGCAAAATTTTGTAGCGGCATTCTCACCGGCATACCGGTTTTCTGGCTCTGATAAATTGCTAATACAATTTCCAGAGCATTTCTGCCCGCGATAGCATCAACGTATGGCTTTCTGTCGTTTTCAATCGCATCAATCATATCTGCAAATAAACTGGTGTGTCCATTCCCATACACATTGCTAGTTGTTTCTTTCAAGCCCTTTTTGATGTTGTCAGATTCTGTTTCGTCAGCAAAATTCCAAACATCTATGTTATTCGTGGAAGTTCCGCCAATTTTTACTGTTCCCTTTTCCCCAAAGACGCACAAGGTTTCTTCAAGATTCTTTGGATAAACATTGGTCGTGCCTTCAATGGTCGCAATCGCGCCGTTTTTAAACTTTAACACTGCCATGCCGACATCTTCTGCCTCTAAGTAATCATGAAATTGCTGCCGCGTTGCACCGTAGACTTCCATCACTTCATCGCCAAGCATCCATCTTAGCAAATCAATGCCGTGAATGCATTGATTCATCAGACAGCCACCATCCTGTGTCCATGTTCCGCGCCAAGGAGCCTGGGCGTAATAGTCTTTGTTTCTATTCCACCTGACATGAATAGAACCATGTGAGATTTTGCCAAAACGATCTTTCTCAACAGCCCGTCTCAATTCCTGTATTGCAACATTGAAACGGTTTTGGTGACAGGCAGATACTTTGACCCCCTTACGCTTCGATTCTTCAATAATGCTCTCTGCATCTGCCATACTCATAGCGATTGGTTTTTCTATAATGACGTTAATGCCGCGGGCTATACAGTAAAGTGCAATCTCTGCATGATTCCCGCTTTCGGTAGCTATGCTTACGAGCTCCGGTTTTTCTTTCTCTAACATTTTTTTATAATCGATATATTTATGTATGTTCATATCTTCTTGCAAGCTATGCTTGGTCAAAAGATTTTTCATCGCTTCCGGCAACAGATCGCATACTGCAAGAATGTCCAAACTGTTATTGATTGCCGCTTTTATGTGGTTCGTCGCAATGCGCCCACAGCCAATTAATGCGTACTTCATATTTTCCCTTTCAATTCGCAGTATTTTCAATTATTTCCTTTAGAACCTCTGTTAAATATTTGAAATCAAATTGCTCTGCAACGTGCAACGAATTACTGCAATATCTTTCATATGCATCTTCTCTTAATGTTTCAAAATACGAAATACCTTCGCAGATTCCCTGCGTACTATAATCTATAATAGTTCGTCCGGCTTCGTTAGCTCTTATTAAGTCATATTTTTGCGAAACTCTGATATCTGAAAGCACCGGTTTACCCGCAGCAAAATATTTAAATAATTTATTTGGACTCAGACCATATTTTGTAACTTTCTCCGTTTGATGGCTCCCATGTAAAATAACGATTGAAGATTTTGATAATATCGCAGGGATATATTTTTCTTCCAGATGCCCTTTGAATACTATATTAGTTAATCCCTTTTTTTTGCAACATTCTTCTATTTCCGTTTTTTGGTTACCGTCACCAAATATCAAAATTCTGATATCACGGCTTCCAAGTTCCATCAATTTCTCAGCTACGCTGACCAATGGGTTTAAATTATTCACTCTCCGTATCGATCCAGTATAGACAACTTTAAATAAGGATGTGTTATCCAAATCTGGATCTGGATAGTCGTACTGTTGAAGGTTGTGATAGTAAGATTCCAAATCTACTCCGTTATTAATATAGTGCACTTTATTTAAATCAATTTTTCCACCAGAAACCTGATCCCAACCTTGTTCAATAATATAGTCTTTCCCACCTTCCATAGTAAAAATCAAAGCATCCGCACGCTCATATATCCACCTCTCGCCCCTATACAGGAACTTAACAAACAAGTTTTTTTTACTTAATTTTTCGCTATATGCAACGATACTTTCCGGCCATAAATCTCTCACTTCACAAATACATGGAATCTTATATTTTTTTCCAAACCTTATTCCGGCAATTAAAGTAAGCGGGTGTACACTGGAAGCTAAAATGACATCTGGCACTCCATCTCGTTGTGCTATTTTTTTGGCAGCTTTTTGCACATTATGATAAAATGACATCATGTTTAATATGCGGCTGATTCCATTCCCTTTGTATGCTCTCACTTTTACAAAAACATAATCAATATCTTCGGAAATATCTTCTTTATAAAGTGCACCCTCCAGTTGGATGTCATCGTCTCTGCCGTGCTGCGTAGACGCACAGAATATTTTCACCTTATAGTCCATACGTTTTAAATATTTTGCGAACCAATGATGACGCCCGCCTTGTTGAAAGAACATTTCTGTTGCATAATGATTCCAGAACCAAATGGTTTTCGACATATCAACTCCTATATCATTTATTTTTTCTGATTACTTTTGCAGGGTTTCCATATGCAATGACATCTTTAGGAATATCATGGGTCACCACCGCACCCGCGCCAACAATTGAATTTGATCCGATACATTTTCCAAGACTTACGATGACACCATCATCAAGAAGTGTATTTTCTTCTATTCTCACATTACCTGATAATACAACTCCAGACGCAATATATACATGGTCTTCTATAACATTATCATGATTTACTTGCGACCCAGTGTTTATTACAACATTATTTCCAATGATGGGATTTGGCGTGATCAAACATCCGCATTCAACCAAGACTCCATTTCCCAATCTTGCCTTTGGTGATATGACGGCTTGCGGATGAATGATATTTACCGCCTCCCAACCTTGGGAAATGAACTTGTCATATACCTCTCTTCGGTATTTCATATTACCAAAAGCCACAAAAAACTTGTTTGTATTGTATCTTCGTCTATACTGTTCCAATTCTTCATAAGTTCCTACAACTTCAATATCATTAACTTTTTCGCCAATTTTACGTGAATCGGAATCTAACATGCAGACAACATCATACCTATTTTGTTCTTTAATGTTATACATCACGACTCTTGCATGTTGTCCACTGCCAATTAAAATTAACTTTTCCTTGTTCATTATGTCCCTGTTCCTTTGAAATTTTCCATTGTTGCGTTAGTCCGCGAATTAATATCTTCATGTCGTAAAACGGTGAATATTGTTTTAAATACGATCGTTGTATCACATAGTAAAGACATTTTTCTAATATAATTTACATCATAAAGAAAGCGTTCTTCCCAGGTAAGCAAATTTCTCCCCTTTACCTGCGCACTGCCACTAAGGCCTGGTTTTACTGAATGTCTTCTCCTCTGAAAATCACTGTACAAAGGCAGATACTCCACGAGCAGCGGCCTTGGTCCTACGACGCTCATATCGCCTTTCAGGATATTCCATAGTTCCGGCAGTTCATCCAAACTCGTAGATCTGAGTATCCTGCCAAACTTCGTCAATCGAACGTCATCAGACAAGAGATTCCCTTCTGCGTCTTTTTCATCTGTCATGCTGCGAAACTTATACAGAGTAAAAATTTTCTCGTTCTTTCCCGGTCTTTGCTGTTTGAAGATAACCGGACTGCCCAGCTTGATTCTCACAAGCAGTGCAACGATTAGCAGCACCGGGCTTAGAGCGATCAGCGCACACAATGATAGTAGAATATCAAGCAAACGCTTTATGTATTTAGCATAGAAACTATCTTTTCCTTTTTTCAATTTCAGAACATTCCTCTCACAATTTCAATCACTTCTATCTGCTGTTCTCTGCTCATCTTCGTATCCGACGGCAGGCAGACCCCTCTGTTAAACAAATCCTCAGCAATGCCGCAGTTATCTATATAGTCATAATCCGCAAAGAAAGGTTGCAGATGCATCGGCTTCCAAACCAGTCTGGATTCGATATTTTCTTGCTCAAGCGCTAACATAATATCTAATGGCTTCACTATGGATTCAGGTTTCAGCGTCATGACTGAAAGCCAGCAGTTGCATCTCTGTCCCCCGAAATCTACGGGCATCATCTCAATATCATCAATTTCTGAAAATGCATCCCTGTAAAACTCGAAAATCTGCCGTTTCTGGTTCACACGTTTTTCCAGAACTCGCAGCTGACCTCTTCCAATCCCGGCGCAGATGTTGCTCATTCTATAGTTATAGCCCAGTTCTTTATGTTCGTAATGGCGTACTGGCTCTCTTGACTGAGTTGACCAAAACCTGGCTTTCTGTATTCTCTCCTCAGCGTCCGCTTTGTTCCCCGCGAGGATCCCTCCGCCGGAAGTCGTGATGATCTTATTGCCGTTAAAACTGAAAACACCGTAATCGCCAAAGGTTCCTGTATATTTGTTCCCATACAAAGTTCCCAGACTTTCCGCAGCATCCTCTATCAATACTGCATCATGCGCTTTGCAAATTCGCTGTATCTCTGTCATATTTGCTGCAATGCCATACAGATGTACTGGCACTACAATCCTGCAGTCCGGATATTTCTGAAAGGCCCTTTCCAAGGCGGCAGGCGACATGTTCCATGTTTCGTAATCGCTGTCGATAAACACCGGTTCTGCTCCAGTATACAGGATGGCATTTGCCGTTGCCGAAAAAGTAAGAGACTGACAAAACACCTTCTCCTCTGGCTTTGCTCCGGCCAGCTTCAAGGCTAAGTGTAAAGCCGCCGTTCCAGAAGACAGTGCCGTAGCCGCCCGATTTCCACTGAGCTGACAAAATTCCTTTTCAAGTCCATCCACGTTGGCTCCAAGAGGCGCAATCCAATTGGTGTCAAACGCTTCTTTTATATATGATTTTTCATATCCTTCTTCACTCATATGGGGAGAAGCTAAAAAAATTCTATCTTTCACGATTCATAAATCCTCATTACAGCACTTCTATATTATCTCTGTGCTTTACATCCTTCATCACATTCTTGGTATCAAAGATGGCCTTAGCACTTTGCTGGACCATCTCATAATCCACATTGGTATGGGCTGTCGTCACCATCACCAGGTCATAGCGGGAAACGATTTCCTTACTAATTTTCTCAAGGCCCCGCTTCGCTTTATCTTTATAATGATATACCGAGATAAATGGATCAAAATAGTCAACCTTGGCACCTGATCGTCCCAAAACTTCGATCACGCGGATTGCCGGACTCTCTCTGTAGTCGTCAATATCCTGCTTATAGGCAACCCCCAGGATCAAAACCTTTGAACCGTTTAAAGATTTGCCATAGTGGTTCAAAATTCTCGATGCCCTGTCCACACAATACTCCGGCATCTTGTCATTGACCATCATGGAGCTTTCAATCATCGAAGTATGAAAACCATACTCCCTGGCCTTCCATGACAGGTAATAAGGATCCAGTGGGATGCAATGGCCGCCTAAGCCCGGTCCCGGATAAAATGGCTGAAAACCATAAGGTTTTGACTTTGCGGCTTCCACCACTTCCCAATAGTTGATGCCCATCCTGTCGCAGAGGATTGCCATTTCGTTGGCAAGTCCGATATTGATGTTTCTATAGGTATTCTCCAGTATCTTTTCCATCTCTGCAATAGCCGGGCTGGACACTTCGTAAACCTCGCCTTCCAATACGGATCTGTACATGGCAGCAATGACTTCTCTGGCATCATCACCGATAGCTCCAACCACCTTCGGTGTATTTTTTGTTTTGAACTCCCTATTGCCAGGGTCAACTCGCTCCGGTGAAAATCCCAGATAAAAGTCGTCCCCGCATTTGAAACCAGAGCCCTCTTCCAAAATCGGTTTAAGGAGTTCTTCTGTCGTCCCTGGATAGGTCGTTGATTCAAGGACAATCATCATTCCCTTTTTCATATATTTTGCGATTTTTTCGGCTGAGTCCCTGACACAACTGATATCCGGCTGCTGATGTATGTCGAGAGGCGTAGGTACACAGATTGCCACAAAATCGGTTTCGGCAATTCTGCTAAAATCATCTGTAGCACAGAGTCTTCCAGTCTCAACTAATTGATTCAATTCTATGTCAACAATATCACCGATATAGTTTTGACCGCTATTCACCATTTCGACCTTTTTTTGTCTGATGTCAAAACCCATTGTCCTATAGCCGGCCTTTGCCTTTTCTACTGCAAGAGGAAGCCCTACATAGCCTAGTCCGACCACGCCGACTACAATTTCTTTATTACGAATCTTTCTTAGTAACGTTTCTTTCAACACATTCTCCTTACGCGATTCCTACTGCTTTCTCCCCTTTGCCCAAGAATTCTCCAGTTGCTAAAGGCGCTTCTTCCTCCAAGATTTCGACACTGTTCAAGTCACCACTTACTACTAGTCCTCTATCTTCAACAAAATCTAGGTTTTCGTTCTCAGCCAGGCTCTTCTCATTATTCTCTGTAATCACATATCCAGGACACATCTGTGCCACCCTTTCCTTGATCTGGGAATCGTTTTGGAAGGCAGCTTCAATCAGAGCGTCCAAGTCTATCCTGAACCTGCCAGCATCCATCGGAATCGGTCTGCCGATATGAATCAGCTCATTTTCCGTGCGGTGAAGGCCTTCCTCATCCATGAGGATTTCCTCGTGGAGCTTTTCACCGGGACGGAGGCCTACGATTTTAATTTCGATGTCTCTGTCAGGCGTATAACCCTGCATGCGGATCAGACTCTCTGCCAGATCGTAGATCCGAACCGGCTTTCCCATATCCAAAACGAAGATCTCGCCG
Organism: Eubacteriaceae bacterium; assembly: GCA_902362805.1. Taxonomy (GTDB): domain Bacteria; phylum Bacillota; class Clostridia; order Peptostreptococcales; family Anaerovoracaceae; genus Senimuribacter. The sequence goes on from CABIXY010000004.1 coordinate 484,785, forward strand.
CCGCAAGCATAGAGGCTGGCCTGGAGCACCAGGGACACGGCCTCGGGGATGGTCATGAAAAATCGAGTGATGTCGCGGTGGGTGACGGTCACAGGCCCTCCCTCCTCAATCTGTTTCAGAAACAAAGGTACCACGGAGCCGCTGCTCCCCAGCACGTTTCCGAACCTGACCGCGGCAAAGTGAGTCACCGACTTTCTCGCGTAGCACTGAACGATCATCTCGCAGATGCGTTTTGTTGCCCCCATGACGTTAGTCGGTCTGACCGCCTTGTCCGTGGAGATTAGGACAAAATCCTTCGCCTTGTACTCATCCGCCAGTCTGGCTGCATTGAGGGTTCCCAGACAGTTGTTCTTCACCGCCTCACAGGGCGAATCCTCCATCAGCGGTACGTGTTTATGCGCCGCCGCATGGTAAACGATGGCAGGCCGATATTCTTCAAAAACGGCTTTCAGCTTATCGTAATCACGTACGGAACCGATCAGCACACGCAGCCTGTCCGTGCCGTATTTTCGTCCCAACTCCTGCTGCAGGTCATAAGCATTGTTTTCGTAAATATCAAAAACAACCAGCTGTTTTGGCCCCTGTGCCATGACCTGCCTGCAAAGCTCTGACCCGATAGAGCCTCCTCCTCCAGTAACTAGCACCACTTCGCCTGCAATGAAGGATTGGATGCCTTCCTCATTGACCTTGACCGATTCTCTTCCGATCAGATCCTGCAGATTGACTTCTCGCAGGTTCTGGCTCATCATACCCGTCAGAGTAGAGGAAATTTCCGGCAGAATCCGCACACGGCAACGGGTGCCGCTGCAAAGCCCGATGATTTCGCTCTTGTCCTGTGGCTTTGCCGATGGGATGGCGATGATGATTTCCTCGATTTCATATTCCTTGATGGCTTCTTTGATCATCCACCTGTCACCGATGATTTTGATGCCGCCTATGTACTTATTCTTTTTGTCCACATTGTCGTCAATGACACAGACCACTTTGTTATCGCAGTGCTTGTTGCGATACAACTCATGAATCAAAATATTTCCCGCAGAGCCGGCACCGATGATCATAGTTCGTCTTTGATCCTTTGGGCAAAGAAAACGGCTCCGATAATAGTTAAACACCCTCAGAGACATCCTGGAGCCGACTGCCAGCACAAACAAGAAAAGCATGTTGAGCAAGTAATAGCTTCTTGGCATGTTAACCTGCAGCATCAGCTTATAGAAAGTCTCAACTAAATTGACCACCACCACGGCTTCCATGGCTCTGACTACATCAGATATGGATACAAACGTCCATACGCCGTGATATAGGTGAAAGAGTCTGAAGATACACACGGTAAGCAGCATGTCCAGCGGCATAAAGCGCAGCATAGTATCCAGGTAGCCCATCGGTATCTGGGTGATATCAAAACGCATAGCCAGTGCACAAAGCCCGCTGATAAGGACGATCATCATATCGATTGTAATCAAAATACAGCGTTTCATTCTCTGTCTGGTCACAAGCACACACTCCTTCCACACACGTCGCAGAGTATTATTTATACGCTCCGTACTTACCTTTTTTGTAATACCCTTTATAGTATTTGCCGCCGCCCAAATCCACCTTGTTGAGCACCGTGCCCAAAATGCGGCAATCCGCAAACTCCAGCTGCTTCTTGACTTCCAAGGCATATCGGTAACTGATCATATCGCTTTCAATGACGATGATTGCCCCGTCACAGCAGTGTGCCATGACCACTGTATCGATGACCATGCCTAGAGGCGGTGAGTCGATGAGCACTATGTCATAGGTTTCCCTAGCCTTCCGGATAAGATTTTCAAAGCGTTCACCGCCTAGAAGTTCCGTCGGATTTGGCGCTGTGGGACCTGCCACCACCAGATCCAGACCCTTGACATCAGTCTGATAGATGACATCCTCCATCATGCATTGACCGGAAAGATAGTGGGATAAGCCCATGATCTGTCCATCTGCACGGAGTTTGTTAGCGCCGATAAATACCGACTTTCGCAGGTCAGCGTCAATGAGCAAAACCTTCTTTCCGTCCTCGGTAAAAGAAAATGACAAATTCAGAGCAGTCGTACTCTTGCCTTCGTTTTCAGTACAACTGGTCAGAGCCACAACCCTGATGTCGTCACCGCAGAACTTCAGATTGGTTCTGAGGGAATTAAATGCCTCCTTTGTGGCATAGTCCGTCTCCTGAGGCTTACCGAATTTCGCCGTCTTCTTCAAACTCATGCCTTTCCTCCCCTTCGTTTTACGTTTTTATTCTGTTTCCTGTGTCTAGCTCTTTTCTGTTTCTCCTCACCAGCTTTCATCGGAATCACAGCCAGGGTGTTGAGTTTCAGATACTTCTCCACATCATCCTGTGTCTTGATGGTATCGTCCATCAGGTGCAGTACGATGATTACCAACATGGACAGGAATGCCCCCAAGAGGAACCCGATCAAAATGTTCATCTTCTTGTTGGGGCTGACCGGTTGGTCTGCCAGATGGGCTTTTTCCACGATGCTCGGCTCTTCTGTCTTCATAATCTCCGAAATCTGCTTGCGAGATACGGAAGCAAACTCGTCTGCGATGACCATGGCCATTCTCGGATCGTGATCCTTGACGATAATCTTTAGAATACGCGTATCTGTGGGCGTTTCCACCGTCAATTCACCAAGGAGTTCCTCATAATTCATGTCCAGATCCAGGTTCTTGATGACTTTTTCCACCACTGGCCTGCTCTTGATCAGTTCCATATAATCCGACGTTAGCGAGGAACCCAGCTGTATATCCGCCAAAGACGTAATAGAAGTCGACTGGGTCAAAATATAGACCTTGGATGTAGACGAGTACATCGGTTCTACGATGAAAAAGCTGAAAATCCCAGCGGCAATAGCGCCAATCAGCGCTGTAACAATGATCACGACGATCTTTGCTCTGAGTACCAGGAATATTTCCTTTAAATCAATCTCCAACTCGTCAGAATAGTGCTGCTCTTCTTGCATCGAATTTCTCCTTTAAATTAAATATATTTATCTTCCAAAAGCCTCTGGGGGTTAAAATACAAGATTCGCGCTGCGTCATCATCACCAATTTTCTGCACCAGCTTTTGTACAGCCGCTTCCATCATTGGGCCGCGCTCATCCATATTGTGGCTGTCATCAGCGATAAAGTGGACGCAGCGATTTTGTAAAAGCCGGTTGGCCCAGGAGGTGGCTCGATTCATCCGGCTTCCCAAGATGCTTCGGCAATTAACCTGTATGTAAGCTCCTAGATAAATCAAGTCTTCGATTCGATCTATTTTCTTGTACAACGCGTCATAACGTTCCACATGGGCGATGATCGGCGAATAACCTGCCTCAACCAAATTCTTCAAGCCTTCGTAAATCGAGCTATAGTCCTCTGCTGTGCGGAATTCTACCAAAACATACCGGCTGTTTCCTAGAGTCAGTGCCTCGCCTTTTTCAAGTGCCTCCAGTATACTAGGGGTGTACAAAATCTCGTTGCCCAGATACAAAGTCATATCATCGTAGAATTCCCCGCATCTCCTCTGCAATTGTCCAAAATGCACCTGCATTGTCTTCAAGTCGTAATCATTTCCCCCATAGCTATAATGGGGCGTAAGATAGATGGTGCGGATACCCTCGTCTCTTGCCGCTGCAATCATGGCTTCGCTTTCCTCAAGGGTCTGTGCGCCATCGTCAACACCAAACAGAATGTGACAGTGTATATCTGTATAAAATTTCCCTTCCATACTTCTCAGCTCACTTTCCCGGCAAACTTATGCCTGTTTGCAAATAAAGCAGTAATGAGGAACAGGACAATTCCTACTGTCGTGATGACAGCAGCTGCGTACATTCCGCTCCTCAGATAGTCATTGCTGAATTCCAAGTAATAGGCGGTTTCGACGCCTTTATTGACTCTGTCAAAGAAGAAAAGCTTTACCCATATGACCAGATTAGCCAATATTGCTGAGAAAAGGCCATAGGATAGATACCGAAATCCCCTGTGCCTGAACTTTTGAATTTTGATCAAAACCAAGGATGTCAATCCTGTCAAAACAGCCAGCAGCGGAATTGCAATAGGTGATACCCTGTCCAAATTTTTGTGCAGGGGATAGAAGAATTCTCCAAAGCGAAACTGGACACAGCTTTTGTAATAGCCGGACACAGTTTGTACAATTTCTTCCCGTGCAATTATGATGTCGTCATCTTTGATGATGCCATGTTCATTAAAATACTGATTGATATTTCGCCGCAAAGACTTCTCCAAGTCTGTTGTATCCACCTGGCAGGACTGGCCGCCAAGAGCCGCTTTGATAGATTTGCTGCTATCTACATAGAATCTCTCCTTCGTGACTGCTTTGGTCACGATTTTCGCAGGCATACTTCTTTCTTTGATATAGGCCTTGGACTTAGCCAGCACTTCTCTGTAAGCCTCCTGGGTGTAGTCGCTATTGTTTATGCTGTTCTTCAGATTTTGACTGCTTCCCAGTCCCAGATTCAACTGAATGAGAAAAAGCAGCGACAATACGAGTACTGCTAAAAAAAATGTCAAAATAAAGCTAATTCCACGAGCATAAGCGCTCTTTTTATTTTTTCTTTCTGTCATAGAGCCTCCTGCACCTCACGGCCTGAAATTTTGTCGCAGTAAACTACGAATCTCCGGCTTCTGTCCCCAAGGATTAATCCAAACGGATAACAGGTATACAGAATCAAAGACTCTTTTTCTTCCTGTTGGTACAGGTCAGGGTCGGCAGCCTTTAACACTTTGATATCTTTTACTTTATATTTGTACAGACCATAGGTTGTCTCAATCTCTATAACCTGATTTTTTTTGATTTTCTCTAATGGTTTGAAAAAGGTCATATCGTGGGCTCCGATTAAAATGGACCGTCCTTCTCCCGGCATACCGCTGAGGCTGTACTGTCCGGCACCTTTTTCTAGTATTTCTTCACTGTCCCCATAATATAATGGGACTTCTAACTCAATCTCTTTGCAGCGTATACTTCCGTATCGGCTGCCGACTGCCGGTCTTGTGAACTGCTGATAATCCATCGTTACTGCATACTGGAAATTTGGGGACCCCATCGTGAACGCAGAAGTCAGCTGCGCTGAAAGTAAATGCTCTGCCGGCATTGCACCTGCTATGATGAGGACAGACACAATGGCTGTAAAAATCATAGCCGTGTATTTTTTATTCTTCATGTTTTAATAGTTTTAATTTGTATATACCTATCAGACTGGCTGCCGCTCCTGCTGCCGCCGCTATGCATATCATCAATGTAAAGTTTAACGAAAATCCGGTGTTTTTTACCGGCATAGAAGCGCTGAAGATGATTTTTCCATCCTTCTCTACTTCTATTGTTCCTTTTGTCAGGTTCGTTTTGCCGGATAGCTGCTCTCCTCCATCCGTTTTTTCTTTGGATGTGGTCGTATCTCCGCTGCCGTTTACTGGCACGATGTATCCTTCTTCCACGCCTGCCTGAACATTGTTCAGCATAGTGGAAATTGCTTCATCCGCTTGTTCGGCGGTAAGATTGATGTCGTCTCTTGACAGATACGCCTGCAATGAGCCCAGCGATTCCTGTGAAGAAACGTAACTTTTCCCCTCGTATGTAAAGGTTCCCGAAGCCGCGCTGAAGACTCTCGCCTCGTTACCGTTGATACTTCCGGCAAAGACCACGACACACTGACAAAAAAGAAACAGAAATGCCAATCCAATGATACAAACTATTTTTCTTGACATCCCTGCCCCTCCTGCATTACTTTATAACTGTTCTTGACCTGCCTTATTTTGCAGTTCTGATTGCTTTGCTTGACCACTTAGTGAAGACTTTTGCTCCATCAACCACTCTGACACCTCTTACCTTGTAGTAATATCTGGTACCTTTCTTCACCTGCTTCGTATTCTTGTACGACATCTGCTTTCCACTCTTGGTCGTGTAGAATGCTTTTGTTCCATATCCACTGTTCTTCTTCGTGGATCTAAATACTTGATAATAATCTACTTTGAAGCCTGCAGATTTCTTCCACTTGATCGTGATGGAACCCTTCTTCGCTGTTGAAGATGCTTTGATCGTCGTAGCTTTCACGCCAGCCTTGATCCTTGCCGCCTTTGACTTTTCGGTAGCAGCTACAGCAGCGTCTACCGTTGCCTTGTCTGCCAGGGCATAGTAAGAGAAATGCCCTGTTGTGAACTGGTAGCACTTCTTGCCGTTCACGGTCACTACCTGTCCCTGCACCTCTTCGGCTTCACCTTTGTCATTGATGAACATCACTTTGGCATCATCGCCTAAGCCTGCTGGAAGCTCCACGCTGATGGTTGCACTGCCGCCGTTAAAATTGCTGACTTTGCCCGCTGCTGTCTCCAGTGTCAGGTCCAGTACCAACGTCTTGTCATCCACTTTGTCCTTGATGGCTTCCGGAAGGGCATCCTGTGCTACTTTTTCTACGGTCAGTTTGACCGTGCCGTCTGCCGCCTGGCCCGCTACGGCTGCCAGTGCCTTGTTGTCAAGGGTGACCTCGCCTGCCGGCGTGGTGACCTTCAAATCTGCCGAGGTCTCGGTTGCGATTTTCTTCACAGCGTCAGCCGGAAGGGTCGTCTCCACCTTGGTTGCTGTAGCTGGTGCTGAGGATTCGATGGATACTGTGGTGTTCACATCCTTTGCTCCTGCCGCCGTGGCTGCCTTCTCCGCTGCCTTGGCCTGCTCTACCAGCTTGTCCGCCGCTGCCTTTGGAACTTCTGCAGTTGCAGTACTTCCAGTGGTGGTCACTTTTGCAGACGCAGATACCTCTGCCTCTGCAGTAATCTGTCCATCCTTGTCCTTCGTAACTTCCGTTACAGTTTCAACGCCAGTAGCCTTGTCCGTCGTCGTTGTCGTTGTTACAGTGCTGCCATCCGGCTTCGTGACAGTGTCAGTTTTGCTGTCATCTGTAGTTGGCGGAGTGACTGTGCCGCCGCCGCTGCTAACTGGGGTGAAAACTACCTCGATAGTACCGCTGCTCATAGGCATTTTGTTAATTCCCTTTGCTAAATACTGCACAAACTCAGTATTACCTATAGTCTTGGTTGGAATATTATATGAACCTGTATCCAAGTTGATTGTAACCGTCGCATTATGCGTCAACGTATACTGTGTCCCTCCAATGACGTAAGATGATCCCGCAGGGATATATGCAGTAAGCACTTTGCCAGCTGCTTTAACTGTAGCTCCGCTTGCAAGCGCTTGGATTGATCCTGCAGCTTTGGTCGTATATCCAGTAGCAATTGCAGCCCAAGTTTCCGCTGCACCGCTTTCTGCTGTAAGTCCATCTGTTGTTGTAGTATAGGCAGCAGTTTTTCCTGCAGCATTGACCGTAATTGTCTTTCCGGCAGTAACGCCAGTTGCGGTCACATTATAACTCTCGTCGATGCTAAATGTCTCTCCTGCCGCAAACGCCATCGTCGGCATGAAGCAGAGAATCATGGCAACGATCAGAAATGTGCTCAATAATTTCTTCATTATCTTCCTCCTTAACATTAAGACATACTAAAAATATGTCTTTCCTTAGGAAAACACCCCTGTGAGGTTCGGGCAGCTATCCATCACCACACAAGAGATGTTTTCGAGGGGATTGTGTTTATTTGTATATCCTGCCCTTCGACAAGTTTATACCTACTTTTTTCTCTTATAGTATAACCCCCCCCCCATGCAGTTTTTCAAGTACTTTTTTACAAAAATACATTACTTTCATAATTATCTCAATCTGTGTTCAGGGACTGGGGGTGGGGGTTATTTCCTTAATCTTTAGAAAATTCCACGCTCTGCGATAGCACCTGCACGGAATCAAATCCTTCCAGCGACTTGCTTTGACTTGACTTCCAAACGGAAATGTATAAAGCACTCTTTACTCAGAAGTTGAAGTTCAGCCCTTTAGCGCCTAACATATGGTTTACTCATACAAAAAGAGCGCCCAACAGGGGCGCTCCATCAATATGCGATATGCGCAATATATGTTTTTTTCTTACCGCCTTGAAAACATCATGTCTTTCTTACGAATCGTCCCTTTTCCGTAGCGAATCCTTCTGACAAGTTTGACAATCAGAATGATGATCAGCGCCAGCACTGACAGCACCAGTGCCACAGCAGCGATGATGATCCAGAAGAATTTGTTGGGACTCTTGAGGAGATTTATCGGGCTCCAGCTGTCCTCCAGCACTTTGCGGCCTTCCGCCTGGCTGTATTTCTCCGGCACCTGGCCGCCCTTAAAGTCATCCAGATAGGATGCCAGCGCATACCACTCCTTCAGTTCACTTCCATTTTTATTATATATGATGTAATCCTCAAAATTTTCAATTTCGTTGCCGTCTTTGTCCTTAGGCATTACCGACAGCAGGCCGTAGGACATAGAATTGACCGTTCCCAACATCTGAGCGGAATACAGATCTGCTACCACCCGGTACAGTTTGTCGTCCTCAGGTTCTGTCAGCTTGCCGTCTTTATCTGCAATCATAATGTCATAAGCCCGATTCAGAATCAGCCTGTGCGGATTATAGGCATAGTGTAATCCACTGAAGTAAAGTCTGGCAGGCTCCATGATATTAGATACAGAGATGTCAATTTCCGCCGCCAGCTTCAGTTCCGCTCCAGTCAAATACACGCTGACCAAAGGGTAGCCGGCAATGCCGTCTTTTCCTGTACCCAGAGACAAGGCGTTAAAAGCATCGGCAGCCGTAATCCGGCCTTTATCAAAGGATCCTCTGATGACACCTGCAGGAGCCACAGCCACATCGACCGTTTCATAATCCTGTCCTTCCGCCTGTTTGACTCCATAGATGTAGGAATCAGCGATGAGATTGCCCAGAGTGTCTTCTCCCTGCTCTGCACCGAAGGTGTCAATTCCCGTAAAGTCTATCGTGTTGCGGGTCAAAACGCTGTCCCACCTGTAGCCGAACTTTGAGAAGTATTCCTCATCGACAGAATCCTTAAATTCTTCTTCTAGGGCGAGCATGGCTTTGTCGTCTTTTACGTTCTTATCTAAAGGAAGCAATTTATATTTGTTCATCTGGTACTTTCCGTCTTTGTATTCAAAAGTGACGCTGCCCAGATTGTCATTGTATTGTCCCGCTGAAGCGATGACCGTATCGCCCACTACAATTGGCTCAGGCAATTCTGTGTGACTGTGCCCGCTGATAATCAAATCGATGCCGTCAACTTCTCGCGCCAGAATTTCATCTTCAGACTTGTCAGGGTCGTTTTCGTTTGTTCCGCTGTGTGAGACGCAGACAATCATGTCGACCTTCTCGTGAGCCTTGATATCATCTACCACCTGCTTTGCTGTGTCAACAGGGTCCTCAAAATAGGTTCCGCTTTCCGGCGCATAGCTGGCAGATTCTTTTCCAAAGATACCGAAGACCGCGATCTTCGCGCCGCCTCTTTCTACTACGGTGTAGTCCTGATATCCGTAATTTTCTAAAGCTGCTTTTAAGTTTTCTCCATCCTCCTTCAGATCAGAGTCCGCCAAAGTCTTCTTCCAGTCGATATTCGCGATGACCATCTCAGGGAGCTTCTCTTTCGATTTCTTTGCCTGGTTCAGCATCTGCGCCAGACCCTTTGACCGATAATCGAACTCGTGATTGCCCAGTGTCGTCACGTCAAATCCTGCGGCGCCCATCATTCGGAGCTCTGATGCCTGCGATGTAAAAATCGTCTGATAAGGTGTTCCCATAGAGAAATCACCCGCATCCAAAACAAAGGTCGCTTTGTCTTGCTTTTTCTTCTCTTTCACCACAGTCCTGATCTTGGGAAATTTTTCAAGATGGGAGTGCATGTCGTGGGAAAACACGATGGAAATCGTCTGCTTGCCTGTAATCCCTGTATCAGCCATAACAGCAGATGGCACCACTGCCATCAAGACCATGCAGCAGATTAAAATCTTCGTCCATATCTTTTTCAACTTCTCATCCTCACTTCTATTCCTCATTTCTTAAATTTTATCATAATTTGGCGAACTCTGCCACAAGTAGTTCCTTCCTTTTCTTCGAAAGTCGCTTTAGGGCGGCTTCTCGCCGCATGGCCTCTTCCTTTGTGTCAAATTCTTCAAAGTATACCAGTATCACAGGAAGGCGCGGTTTTGTATACTTAGCGCCTTTTTTTTCATTGTGGCATTTTATTCTTTTTTCCAGGTCATTAGTCCAGCCAGTGTAAAGACTTCCATCGGCACAGCGGACCATATATGTGTAGTTCATCGAAAGACCTCCTCGGTCACGTAAATTTTAAAAACACTCCGTATAATTTCAACGGGAAAAATAGACAATATAAACGAGATATATGTTAGAAGGAGATTTTTATGTTCGATTACTTATTTTTTATTGCGGCTCTCGCAATCCCGTTCTTTATAGGCGGTCTCAAAACTTATCGCAAGGGTCTGGTGACAGGTCTGATGATTTCTCTGCTCTATTGGGGAAAGATTCTTCCTATTTTAATGATCGTGCCCCTGGGAGCAGCCGCCTGTATTTATTTCGCTGCCCATCAATCAAGGGAAACAAAAGAGGAGGTCCTCCACGTAAAGAATCCAGCCCTTCCTATGCTGGCGGTTTTTGTCGTCTGCATGGCTATTTTCTGCGCCTTCGAAGATTCCTTTGCCCTCTACGGCAGCTACGTAGGCCTCCGCAGTCAGACTCTGCTCCTCAGCAGAGACCTGGACAAAGTTTCCTTTTTAATCGGACCGATTATCTTTGGCAACTGGTGTGATCGAAAAGGTCCTTTCAGCGCCGCTATCTTTCTCACATTTTTGGCTGAAATCTCAGTCTGGTGTGCTGCCAATACGCAGAATTTTACAAGTCTCTTCATTACAGGGAGTTTACTTGTGCACCTGTGCACCTCCGGTTTTTTCGTGGTGCTCCCCGTCATCGTCCATACCCTTTTCGGCAAAAGCCACTTCTATCGCATGTACCCTGCCATGGCTTTAATCGCCGCCACAGCCTGGGTCAGCAGCAGACTGCTCTATCTGCGCAGCTGGTCACCGTCGACCAACCCCGGCAGTTTCCTGATCAGTCTCACTCTGCTGACCATCGTATCCGCCTTCTTCATCTATGTGGCCTGGAGACGCCGCCTGTCATTGGTCACAGAAGATCATCTGCAAAAGACCAGCTAAGGTTCACAATTGATATTTTTTCTTGATCCGCATCAGCTTTGCCTGGGTGATTCCCAAGGAGTCCGCCGCCTTGCGCGTGGTTCCCTCCTTCTTCAGAGCATAAGAGATCAGTTTCTTTTCCTGCTCTTCTATCACCCGCTCAAAGTCGATTTTTCCGTCTCGACGAAATTTGCCTTTGGCGTCCAAAATATTGTCCTCGTAAATATTCTGGTTGAGCAGGGATTCGATGTCTAAGCCTGTGATTAAGTTTTCCATGCTGCTGACGACCATTCGATGGACGGTGTTCTCCAACTCTCTTACGTTACCCGGCCAGTCATAACTCTGCAGGGCAGCGTATCCGTTCTCGTCGATCTCTTTCAATACGCCATACTTTTTATTATATCTGGACAAAAACTCTTTTGTCAGTACGTAGATATCCTCTTTACGATCTCGCAGCGGCGGCACATTGATTTTGCAGATGTTGAGCCGGTAATAGAGGTCCTCTCGAAAGCGGTTTGTTTCGACCAGCTTCATCAAAGGAATGTTGTTAGCGCAGATCACCCGCACATTGACGTTGATCTGTTTGGTTCCGCCCACTCTGTAAAATTGATTTTCCTGCAGGACACGCAGCAGCTTTGACTGCATGGAAAGAGACAGCGTGCCTATCTCATCCAAGAATAAGATGCCATTGTTGGCAAGCTCAAAATATCCTTTTTTGCCACTGGACTGGGCACCCGTAAAGGCACCCGCCTCATATCCGAAGAATTCCGATTCTGCCAGGTTTTCCTGTATGGTCGCACAGTTTACTTTGATACACGGTTTGTCATTGCGCGCACTATTCTTGTGAATCAGCTGCATGACCTTTTCTTTGCCGACGCCGGTCTCACCTTGAATGATGACATTACAGTCGTACTTTGAGATATTGATGATTTCTTCCAGCATGGCTTTCGTCACATGACTGGCGTAGATGAAATCATCCACCTGGCTGGTTTCAAATTGCGAAAAGACGCCTGCCATGCGCGCACTGTGATCTTGTCTGAAGGAATACTTGCTGTATAGCTGGTCCACCAAATCCAGTTCTCTTCTGACCTTTTTCAGAATGGAAATGGTAAAAGAAATCTCATCGGCCGAATACTGGTCCAAATCCACCGCATGAATCTTTTTGCGGATGCTCTCCGCCACAAGGATGCCTTTGATATATCCGTTGGCAAGTCCGGTGAAATAAACCGTCCCCCTGTTCTTGCACATGAAGATGCTCAGAGTCTCTGCGCCCAGTTTGTCGATGCAGTTAATCGCCAAATCCATCTGCCCAATGGTCTTGACGACTTCGATATAACTGTCCACCGGACTGCGGACGTCCACAAAGACCACCTCATCGGCATATTCCATCAGCACCTGCCTCACCTCTTCCTCAGGAATGCAGCCGTAAGCCTCGTTGTCCATCACCATCAGCAAATGGCAGCGGCTCCCCAGCTTATCACGAATAGCACCGCTGTACAGCATGGCCGTCAAAAGGTCTTTCCCTAAGATCGCGATGCTCATATCCTGCTCTACGCGGCGTGAGATCCCGTAAAAAGCGCCGCCTTCTTGCAAAGCAGTCAATATATAGCGAAGGTCTTCATCAAAGTGGCTGTCAAAATACATGGTGTCCTCAAAGACGATGGCATGACCTTTGACGATCAGTTGTCCATAGTTAAAATCTACCTTTTCGATAGACTCTATATAGAGAGGCAACGCAGTCAGCGTTACCAGGCAGAGATATTCGTCGCCCACCTGATAGTCGCATGCCTGCGCCAGACGGCTGCCGATTTCTTCCACGCGGCCGTACAGCATTCCACCGCTGTCGGTGAAAGGATTGTGCAATTTTCCCCGCTTATCGATGATGTCCAAAATCCGTTGAATCACTTTCGATTCATCATATTCGCACTGACTGCAGATTTGTTGAAAGCTATCCAGTTCAATGTGAATTCTCTCCACCCTGATTCTCGCTTCGTCAGGCGAAATTTTCCTGCTATTGTCTACTCTCCAGGCTGTCACAGGCACGGCTCCCCGCGGCTGCAGGACTCTTTGTACTCCAAAAGTATCTCTCATGGTCTATCCTCCATGTACTGATTCCGCTGCATTTATTTATCATATTCATTGTATCATCGTCTCGATTCGATTTCAATTCATTTCTGCAGAATTTGATGCGGTTTCGTTTCAGCTTTCCTCAAAAAACGTTGAAATTCCGTCTTTTTCATGTTGGCACGACTTTTGCTCTATATATAAGCAAAGAAAAACAAATAGTAAAACTCATATAGATGAAAAGCGAGGAGGTGGCATCATGAAGACCTTGACAGAAAAAGAAATCAGAATCTTAGCCAGAAGGTTAAATCAGATTTACGATTTGCAGATTGCAAAAAGGCTCTCTCGGAAAGAGCAGGTCGAAATGTACCAAGAACTGCTGTTAGCTTACAGCAATTATTTCGGACTGCATCTGGATTCCCATGATATTTCCTGCTTCTTAGCTGAAAACCTGCCAAGGATTGACAAGTTCTCAGCAGACCCGGCTGCATAGCAGCAAACTATTAAATAGCCATATTACTTATTCACAATTAAGTCATTTCTAAGGCAGACGAGGCATACCGAAAAAGGTATGCCTCGCCTGTTTTTTGTCCCATTTTTATTGACATTTTGCAAAATCTTCTTTATTGTATAGGTTAGATATTTTTGTAAGGGAGATCACGCATGAAAGAACTGAATTTTGCATTTAAACGAACCATCCCTATTTTGCTGGGTTATATCACCCTGGGCATCGCCTTCGGCATTCTGCTGCAGCAAGCCGGTTTCGGCTGGCCCTGGGCGCTCTTGATCAGCACTGTCGTCTACGCCGGTTCCATGCAGTTCGTCATGGTCACTTTTTTAGGCGGCGGCATTTCTCTGCTGTCCGTAATCCTGATGACCTTGTCTGTGAACAGCCGGCACATGTTCTATGGTATTTCATTTATTGAACGATTTAAAACCATGGGCAAAGCCCGCCCCTATATGATTTTTTCACTGACAGATGAGACCTACTCGCTGTTCTGCGGCACGAAATTCCCATCTTCATTTAATGAGAACAAGGCGATGATCCTCATGTCCGCCATGAATCAGTGTTACTGGATTATCGGCAGCGTTCTCGGAAATCTGATCGGCAACGTCATTCCCTTCGATACGACTGGCATCGACTTTGCCATGACGGCCCTCTTCGTTGTCATCTTTACAGAACAATGGTTAGCCGCTGACTCTCACATTCCAACCTTTATCGGTCTTTTCTCCGGCATCATCTGTCTGGTGATCTTCGGGCCGGATAGCTTCGTCCTGCCGTCTCTGATCCTGGCGGTAGCCCTGCTGGCAGGCTGGACAGTAAAGACGGAGAAGTCTGAGTCTGAGGAAACAGAAACGCGTGAAAAGGAGGCGGAGGAAGAATGTCAGAAATAACCTATACTTTGGTCATCGTCTTATTGGTGGCTTTGTTTACCTTCATTACCAGACTGTTTCCATTTGTCGTTTTCGGACGGAAAGGCGAACCTTCTAAAATGGTCCGACGACTGGGCGACCTTCTGCCTTTATCCGTCATCGCCATCTTGGTCATCTACTGTTTGAAGACTACGACCTTTGACGCACTGAGCGGCTTCGCGCCCCAGTTCATCGCTATAACAGTGGTGGCATTGCTCCACGTGTGGCGCAGGAACAATTTGCTCAGCATTTTGGGAGGCACTGCCTGCTATATGGTGCTGGTGCAGTACGTGTTTGTATGATCAAAAAAAGTCCCACTGGGGACCTTTTTATTTGCTATAACATAGGAGCATCATGAATGATGATTTTCGTCTGACCAAGAATCCTGTTAATCTGAGAATTAATAAACGCTTCATATTTATTCAGTCTCGCATCAGACCAATTTACCACCCCTGAACGCTTGAAAGTGAAGCCTCGTAGATTTTTCAACTCTGCCCGGATTTCATCAGTCAATACGGATTTCGCATTTGGCACAAATCCACCGTCCGTGTAAGGCCGCGCAAATAAATTGTCCATGTCCTCACGTTGAAAGCGGGCATTTTGTCGCTATTTTATCATGGTATACGACTAGGTCATAAGAAACTGCCTGTGAAAGTATTTTGCTCACAATCTGAGAACTGTAAAATTCAGCGAATACTTCCCCTTCATCAAAGAAGGGAGGCCGCATTACACACCTTGATATAGCCGCCGATATTGTCAGCATTCAATTGGTGCAGCAACTTAGCAATGTGCTTTCTGTGTTTGGGAGCCCTACGCTTTTCGATATAGTTCTTTACGTTTCCATCAAACCCCAGGGGAAGTAAAGATTCATCAATGACGCGTTCATTCTTGATGAGGGTAATTCCGGATTCTTCTGTATTCGTCTCAAAGGACAGCACCTCTCGATTCTTATTCATTAAGGTATATCTCAAAACTAACTCCTTTCGAAAATCATGAAGGGTTTATTCTTCTTCGCCAGTCATGACACTCTCTTCAAATACAGCCTTCTCCTCCCATTTTTCTCTCGGCACGCCCTTTTTCCTGAGCCTGTCTTTGACAAAAAGTCTGAACAGCGCATAGAGTATGGAGCAAATCGGAATAAAGATGATCATGCCGACAACGCCCATCAGATTTCCACCGATGGTAATGGCAACCAGTACCCAGATGGACGGCAGACCCACTGAATTTCCAACCACGTGTGGATATACCAGATTGCCTTCCAGCTGCTGCAATACTAAGAATACGATGATGAACATAAGCGCTTTGAACGGGCTGACCATCAAAATCAGCAGAGCGCCGATGGCACATCCGATGAAGGCGCCCACCATAGGAATCAGCGCCGTAAAAGCAATCAGTACAGAAATCAGCATGGCATACGGCATCCGGAAGATACTCATGACGATAAAGAACATCATGCCCAAAATGCAGGCTTCCAGGCACTGGCCAGATATAAACTTCGAAAAAGTCCTGCTGGAAAGAGTGCAGACATAAAGAATCTTCTCCGCCGTGTCCTCTTTAAAAATAGCGAAGAGGATCTGCTTGCCCTGTCCCGCCAGCTTCTCTTTTGCCATGAGCAGATAAACGGCAAAGACAAAACCGATGAAGAAACTGACGATGGCACCGATGATGTTGGTCACTGCGCCAATGCCGCTGTTGACCATACTGGTCGCCGCATGCTGCATGAAGGCAGATAATTTTCGAGCAATGTCAGTCCAGTCCACGGAAAGCTGTTCTGCCAAATTCTGCAGCGCTTTCCAATAGCTCATCTTGGAAAAAATCCAGTCCTGCGCCGTATTGATGGCACCTGGCAGTTCTCTGGCAATGCTCATCATGGTTTCTGCAATCTGTGGAACAATGATGTACATGGCGATGATAATGACGCCGACGACTGCTGCCAGTGTAATCAAGAAAGAAAGCGGCCGCCGTCCTGACTTCAGTCTGTTCGTTCTGTGAAATATCCAGTATTCGATTCTGGTCATGGGCACGTTGATGACAAAAGCGATGCCGGCTCCCAAAATAAAGGGGAACATCAGCCCCAGCACCCCGCCAATCGCCTCGACGACCAGGCCGATGTTTTTGATGCCCAGATAAAACAGAATGCAGGCAAATGCGGTCAATATAAAAGTCTTGATATTTTTCTTGTTAAACTCCAATGTGTTCTCCCCTCTTAT
The DNA here is from genome assembly GCA_902362805.1 of Eubacteriaceae bacterium. GTDB lineage: Bacteria > Bacillota > Clostridia > Peptostreptococcales > Anaerovoracaceae > Senimuribacter. The sequence goes on from CABIXY010000004.1 coordinate 501,565, forward strand.
CTCAAATGTAATTATGGAGTTATTCTACCATAGGTATGAGGGTTTGACAAATAAAAAGTCTTCTGCTAGCCTTACAACCAAAACGCCTGATGCTGATTTAATGCGGGATCAGTCAACTCTCGCCAAGTATACCCCGTCCCAGTATATTCTTGTAAAAATGCAAAAAAATACCTGAATTGTCCAATTTAAGACCTGATTCAGGCACTTTTTTGTTTTATAGGAGCCTCTTTGGCGCAAAATGTTTTTCAAGGCGTCTGATCCACAGCAACTCGCCAAATAAAATTGGAATTATATAGTTGGATTCGTTATATTTTCTTCCTTTTCAGCCATTCTCTTGCTCTATACCCCCGTCAATTTACGAAATCTGCCTGAATGTCCCTGTTTTTTGTCCTTTTCGGGCAGATGAGCATCTAGCTATTTTGGGCATTATTGGAAAGCAGAGAATGCGAACACCTCATCATTTCAATTCCTTTTTCAACATACACCCAAAATCCAATGTAATCTATTATCAGTATTACAACTGTAAGGGAATATAAAAACAACCTTCGTTTCCCCTCTGCCGCCAGATCTGCGTTACGTCTGGCCGCTGTAGGGCAAAGCCTGAGAATCTGGATAATCTGCAAAATGCCGATTGCGGCTCCTCTGGTCAAAATGCCCAGAACAAAGTAATCTATGTTCATGTGTTCCATCTTTAATACGTCCTCTTCGGCAGTGTCAACCACGCTTATTTTGACCAGCCATAGAGAAGCCTGTCTTCAGATAAACAAATATCTCCTCTTGCTTCTGCTTCTGTTATTTCTCTGTGAACAGACTTAATCGGCTGATTGTTCTCGTCATAATAGGTTCGGGTCTCTACAATGATTTCACTTTTGTCCTCCAAAACCAGATGAGTGTTATCTTTGATATCATCCATCTCCCCTGGTACAAAATTACTTATTTCTTCCGTAGTAAATACCCTTCTTAGATTATCAAACTGCGCTTTCGTAAACTCGGCACCATAGGGTGTTGTAAAAAAGACATCTTGTGAAAAAGAATAGGCGAAGGTTATCCCGGCGGATACGAAAAGTACTGCCATATATACTATTATTACTTTCTTTTTCATTTTCGCCCCCAAATTAACCTTGCATTATCTTCTCAACTGAATATATCATGATTAAACCTACAATCAAAGGAAAACATCATAGAATCTTATTTTCTATAATGTTTTCCAGTCTGATCAAATGCTTCGGGAAATAGGTCAATACTAGTAAACTTTTATTACTCAAAAGACCATTTAGCTTCTGCGCTGACACCCTGCATTCCATCATATTTGCTTGCAACGCTGCTTGAAAACTTCAGAACATTGCCTAATCCGCCCGCTGCAATGTCATAGTCTTTAGATTGTGCTAAAGTAACTTTAGATGTGGCATGTTGATATGTTCCATATACCTTTGTTTTGTCATTACGATTCAATATGGTTATTGCCATAGTATTAGATAAGGAAGAAGAAACGCTATCTACAATATTCATAGACACGCCAATGCCTCGATACGAAAGAAAGCTTCCTGGTTGTCTAATGTTATCTCCATACTGACTATAATTAATCTCTTTGCCATCATATCGTTGAATAGCACTAAATCCAGGTCTAAAGTCGTTGCTAGTATCTGTTAACCTAAGCGCCATCACATCATAAGAGCGTACTTTTGGTAGCTTTAACCATGTATTAGTTAATCTTACTTTCTTTGTGCTTCCATCAACCTGAATTACCTCAATCACAAGTTTCTTTGAACTGGTTTGCCAGCTAGAACCCCTTGTTTCTGGCATTGCAGCCACTCTCTTTGCTTCGGCTTCTGTCACCTCAGTATTAATGGTTTCGACAGGCTGGTTATTCTCATCGTAACGAGTCCTTGTGATAACACATACTTCATCTCTGTCCTCTAATACTAAATCTGGTTCGTTTTTAATCTCCTCTATAAAGTCTGAAGGTAACACTGCTAAGTCCTCCTCAGTATAGATTTTTTTAAGATTGTCATATTGTGTTTTTGTTAACTCTGCACCACTTTTTGTCGTTAAATATACGCCATTATCTGCCGCATATGTGGGAACTGCTAGCACAGTCGATAAATTAACGACAGAATGACAAGATTTGTAAGTAATTTTCTTTTCATGTTTAATCCTTTCATAATTAAACATTACCCATTTAAAACGGCCACCATTTTTTAATCCAATCCAAAATTCCAACTTCAAACATGTTTACACGCTCCTCTCTTTTTTCTCAATCTTAACGCAATATTCTGTTATATCCCACACATTTTGCACCAAATGCATTTTTCCTGCACGAAATGCAAAAGGACCGACGCCCTCGTCGATCCTTTCTTTCTCCGTATTCAGTTCATCAGCAGCACTTTTGCCGTAAACGTCCCGTCTTCCACAGTTAACTCCAACATTCCGTTGTACTTCTCTGCTACTCGTTTTACATTCATCAAGCCGTAACCATGGAGTTCAGGATGTTTCTTGCTTGATTTTCTGATCTGGACCTCCTTATCACTTTTAATCGGATTCGCAACCCGTATTACGATGCTGTTTTGATCCTGAAATACGCTAAACTCTATCTTCTTAAAACCATTCTGACTGACATACTCAATGGCATTGTCCAAAAGATTGGAGACGACGATGGTCAAGTCATAATCACTCACGCTGCTCTCGCAATGTAACACACCCTCAAACTGAATCGTAATATCGAGGTCCTCTGCCATTTTTTTCTTATCCGCCAATATTGCATTGAATAAGCGATTCTCCGTATACTGCGCATCTTCATAGTTTTCGGATAATTCAAGCCCTATGGACTTGAGATAATTTTTTATGCCGTCAATATCATTTTCCTCTGCAAAATAGTTAAGCGCATGCAAGTGTCGTTTCAGATCGTGATGAATCTTTCGAATTTCCTCATGACCTGCTTCCAGCTGCTCTATATATGATAGATATTGTTTCGCTCTTTCTGCGTTTATGCGCTGCTTTCTGCGTGATGAGTCGATAATCAAAATCCAGATACCAATCAAGACAACGACATCCGCACAGATTGACAAGAGCAGCGAGCTGACATAATCAATTCGGTTTTTCCCGTCTGTGATCCATATCAAAGTAAAGAGAAAAGAAAAGGTAATGACAGACAGTAAAAGTTTGCTCGTATTCGATATATATATTTCTGCTTTTATCTTACTCCTGATATAAACTGTCAAGACGACTAAAAGCAAAGATAAAAATCTTCCAATTGTTCCGTAACTTATCTCCAATGGACCCTCAAAAGGTTCCACCCCGACAGTGTATTTGTATACCACTTCTCCTTCAAAAGCAATACTGCCATCGCAATCTGTGTCAGTGTTCCCAATATGTACAGCTGCCCTTCCATGCCAAGGCACACCAGGACAGCAAATATTGCGGCGTATGCCCCCGCAATCAGGATCAGTCTCTTTCTATTCCACTCCAATTTCTCAGCAAAGAGCACATAGAGCAGCAGAAAAAATCGCAGCGTATCCATCAGTTCGTTCAAAATCTCTATCATCACTTCTCTCCAAACAAATCAGAAATCTGCCTCTCTTTATAGGACGCGTAGGCACTTTTAACAGCCTGCTTCCTCTCCTTTGACCGGGATATAGAAATGGCTGTCCCGTCTTTCATGATAAACTGATCAAAATTACCGATCACTTTGTCCACATATTCAAGATTCACAATATACGACCTCTGGCACCTGACAAAATTCTTCTTTTCTCTGCACTTCTCTTCTGCCATATCAATGCCGCAGGCGATGACTTCTTCTATTCCGTCTGCGCTTACAATGCAGATTTGATGTCTTCTTGCTTCGATGTACGCCAGCTTGACTTCTGGATTTAGTCGCTCTATACATCGCTGAAAGATAGAAATCAGTCTCTGCGTTTCGTCCCCACTGCCTTTTGTGACGAAGCCCATAACCCCTGCCGCCTCCCCCGAATCATATGTTCGCAGCTCGTACAGAATATCCATCTGCTGGCAAATCAGCTTGACTGCACGGGATATCCTATTCCGATACCATTCATCATCGTCACAGACGCCGATCAAATATTTTCTACTCTCCATCCTTACCAAAACCTCACTTCTCCACAACCAGGAAGAGGCTGGACTCATCCACTTCTGTCACCTGGTACCTATATCCGGAAGCCCTGCCAATCTTGTCCATATCTTCCGGCGAGCAGGTGGTTGCTCGAAAGCCGTCTTTGCAGACGATCACGCCGTCTTTTGTTTTTTCCATATCGAGTTCCCCCAGCAGTCCCTTTTCCGCCTGCTCCGCAAACCAGGCGAGCCGATGCTCCCAGAAGTTAGGACTGTAACTGCTGAAAAAGGCTTTCCCACCTGGCCGCAGCAGTTCCAACACCTCTTTGATGTAGCTCATCGGCTCAATCTTCATGGCAGAAAGACCGTTTTGCAGACATAAAATCACATCAAAAGGCTCTTCAAAGGAAAGGCGGTGTGCATCCATGACGAGCAGCTGTGCGTTCTCCATCTCCTTTAAATATTCCCTGCCGAATTCCACATTCTCACGAGAGATGTCGATGCCGACAATGGACCCGCAAAACGGAGCCAGTTCTTTCATAATGCGTCCGTATCCAGCACCTAATTCCAAAATCCGCTCCGTCCCTTGCAGATGGTTTTTTACATAGGAGATTTCCGCTGCCAAATACTGCGCTACTCTCGGATACTTGCTTTGATAGACTCGATAGAGCTTTTGTGCGTTCAAACTTTGATCATAATAGTTATCTTTCATGGCAGACCTCCTGCTATCTAGTTAATAATATTTTATCTTGCCTTCATAACTTTGTCAATTTTGGTGAATCAAATCTGTCGTCAATGAAAATCAATATACCCCTGCCCGGTACACGCCTGTCAGAAAAACAAAATCTGCCTGATTTGTCCAATTTCAACCCTGATTCTGGCAGATTTCTCTGTTTTTCATGAATTTCTTTGGCACAAGATGCTTTTAGAAGCGCTAATCCATGGTATTTCGCCAAAAATCGAGCTAAAGATTATATTTAATATACAAATTACATCGTATTATTAATTATTCTCCCCTGTTTTTTACCTTGTCTTTTACCAAGATACCCCCCTTCAAATTTTAATATCTGCCATAATTCCTTGTTTTTTTGGCTTTTCTGGCAGACCGCCCTGCTCCCACATGCCCCCCTTTGCATATCACAAAAAAGCCCCCTGCAATCTGCAAGGGGCTGATTTAACTATTTCACCAGTGTATAACCGGCGTCTTCGATGACGCTGGCAAAAGCGTCCATGGAAATTTCCCGCTCTGCGGTAACCGCCGCTATGCCAGAATCCAAATTTACCTCTACTGCACTCACACCCTCCATAGCGCTCAGCGCATCGCCAACGTGTTTCTGGCAGTGGCCGCACATCATTCCCTGAATCATCAATTCATACTTCATTTCTTCATTCCTCCTCGGTTCCTCGGCGCTTTCGCTTGTAACAATCATCTGCTCACGAGCCGCTTCCTGCGCCGGACTTCTCTTTACTTTAAATCTCTTTAAGCGCAGCGCGTTGAGCACTACGCATACACTTGACAAACTCATGGCCGCCGCACCAAACATCGGTGACAGCTTCAACTCGAACATCGGATAGAGTACCCCTGCAGCCAGAGGAATCCCGATGGTATTATAAAAGAACGCCCAAAACAGGTTTTCTTTGATGTTCTTGATTACCGACTTTGACAGTCTCACCGCAGTCACCGCGTCCAACAGATCATTTCTCATCAAAACTGCATCGGCGCTTTCGATGGCTACATCCGTACCCGCACCGATGGCGATGCCCACGTCGGCCTTAGCCAGAGCCGGCGCGTCGTTGATGCCGTCCCCGATCATGGCTACCTTGTGACCTTCCGCCTGCAAAGCGGCGATGTGCTTTTCCTTATCAGAAGGCAGCACTTCTGCGATGACCTTTGGAATGTGCAGACGCTTTCGAAGAGCCTCGGCAGTCCGCTTGTTGTCTCCTGTCAGCATGACCACGTCAATCTTCATATCCGCAAAGGCCTCGATGGCTTCTCTGCTGCTGGCCTTTTCAACATCTGCCACAGCGATCACGCCGATGACCTTGTTTCCTTCAGCAAAGATTAAAGGCGTCTTCCCTTGATCCGCCAAGTCGTCCAAAGTCTTCTGAACAGAACCTGTGTCAATCCCGGCTTCGCCCATCAGAGCAGCGTTACCTGCCAAATATGCCTTGCCGCCGATAGAAGCCTTGATGCCTCGGCCAAAGACGGCCTCAAAGTTCTCCGCTTCTGCCGGACGTATGCCGTTGGTGCCCGCATGCTCCATAATGGCCTCAGCCAGAGGATGCTCGCTGCCGGATTCCAGTCCTGCGGCGATCTCAATCAGCTTTTTCTGGCCTATATCAAAATTGATCACGTCGGTTACTTTCGGTTTGCCTTCGGTGATGGTCCCTGTCTTATCCATGACCACCGTATCCACGCTATGAGCCGTTTCCAAGGCTTCGCCGGATTTGATCAAAATGCCGTTCTCGGCGCCTTTGCCGGTGCCTACCATGATGGCGACCGGTGTTGCAAGACCCAGGGCGCAAGGGCAGGAAATGACCAGTACAGAAATACCGATAGAGAGGGCGAACTCGAATCCCGCGCCTGCGATGATCCAAATCACTGCTGCGACGATTGCGATACCGATGACAACAGGAACGAAAATCCCTGCAATCTTATCTGCCATCCTGGCGATAGGGGCTTTGCTGGCGCTGGCCTCATCTACCAGTCTGATAATCTGGCTGATGGTGGTATCTTCCCCCACCTTTTCGCACCTGACTTTGATGAAGCCGGTCTTGTTGATGGTGGCAGAAACCGCCTTATCTCCCGGTTGTTTTTCCACCGGAATGCTCTCGCCCGTGATTGCCGATTCGTCGATGCTGGTGGTACCGCTGATAATTTCTCCGTCGGCGGCGATGCTCTCGCCCGGCCTGACGACCAACACATCGCCTATCGTCAATTCGCCGGATGGTATTTCCATCTCGACGCCATTTCGCTCCACATGAGCGGTTTTCGGTGCTAGATTCATCAGCTTCTCAATGGCCTGGCTGGTTTTCCCCTTAGACCGAGTCTCCAAATATTTGCCAACTGTAATCAGGGTCAGAATCATGGCGGCCGATTCAAAATAGATATCGCCTGCGTACCTATGCACCAGATCCATATTGCCAGTCTCATATCCTGTAGTCATTCTGAATATAGCAAAGACGCCGTAGACAATTGCCGCCGCAGATCCCATAGCAATCAGGGAATCCATATTGGGACTTCCGCGGAATAGGCTTGGAAAACCTTTCAGGAAGTATTTTTTGTTCAGCACTACGATGGGAATCAGAAAAACCACCTGCAGCAAAACCATGGTAAGAGGCTGATCCGGCATATGTTTACCAGTCAGCATGTGTCCCATGGACACGTACATCAGAGGAACCAGGAGAACCACAGACCAAATCAGTCTGCGCTTCATCTGCTTCGCTTCGTCAAAAGCAGCCTTAGATGCTTCTTCAGATGCGTCATTTGATTTCTTTGCCGCAGCTTCCCCGCTATCTACAGAAGCCCCATACCCGGCTTTCTCTACAGCCTGTATAATTCTACCATCATCTATTAAATTGTCGTCATATGTGACCTGCATCGTACCTGTGAGCAGATTTACACTGACCTCGTCCGTTCCTTCCAGCTTCGAAACTGTCTTTTCCACCCTGGAGGAGCAGGCCGAACAGGTCATTCCAGTCACCTTAAATTTTTCTTTCATTTTTACCTCATTAACTTGTGCAGCGTACTACAAAGCTCGTCGACCATCTGGTCATTGCCGGCTTTGATATCATCAACTACACATGATTTAATATGCTCAGAAAGCAGCAGTTTATTAAAAGAATTTATGGCCGCGCTGATTGCAGACACCTGATTGATGATGTCAATACAATATCGGTCTTCTTCTACCATCTTCTTTACGCCGCGTACCTGACCTTCGATCTTGTTCAATCTCGAAACCAAATCCTTATATTCTTTTCCTTCTCTATGAGTCGTCTTTTCTGCACAAGCAGCACACTTTTCTTCTGCCATATGATCATCTCCTTTTCCTTAATGACTATAGTATACCCCTGTTAGGTATATTTGTCAAGGGTTAGATGCTTTTTTTATAATTTGATCTTCATGCGTCTGCTATGGTCATGTTTTACCCGTCATTTCATCAAAAAAGGGTAAAAACGCCTAAATATTTTGCTGCATAAAGAGCCGCAACGGCATTTGAGCAAAAAAGGCGACGAAGTTTCAACGGTTACAGCCTGTACAGCAGCGACACTCCCTTTGCAGTCCTCAGATTTTTTAGGTGTTATCGCGCTTTTTTGTACCAATAGGGGTTAAAAGCGGTTTGCAGGTCGTTAGTTATATCATTGCAAATAAAAAACAGAGCCGAGTACCAGTGATTCTTAGTACGCGGCTCCTCTTGTTCTGCGTTATCTGCCGATTCTGTAAATCGTTTACTCCATTTCGTGTAGACTTTCTTATCGTTCTAACCTTTTCACGCCAATCTGGGCCTCGACGTTGATTTCACCTTCTACCTTTGATGCAAAACACCAGGTTTCTTCTGCCTCAGAATCCTCTGCCAGAGGCGCCTCCATTTTGCCCATATAAATCTCTACCTTGCCTCCCAGCGGCGCTTCCTTCATGAATCTGAGATTGACAGATGTCACCTCTTTGCTCCTGACATCGGGGATAAAGTTCCAGAGCATGTCCGGATAATGGGTGTTATTCATATGCAGATTCATGTCCACATCGCTGTAGAACACTTCTTTCTCTCCCGCTTTGACATAGTCAATTGTCTTTGGCAGGCGGAAACGATTTGGCAGGGAAAGGGACAGCGGCTCATCCGTATCATAATTTGAGATATCTACTTCAGAGGCTTTGCAGAGCTTGCCGGTCTGGTGATTGGTTACAGCCCAGACGCTGTAGGCTCTGGCGCAAACGCGGTTATCGCAAGTGATCTCGTAACAGCGGATAAAGGTAGCCCCCTTTTCCGGGCAGCGCCAAGTTGCCACTTCGATCTCGTCATACTGATGGATTTGTTCGTAAACCTCAATGGTGATTCTGGTGATGATAAAAGATTTGCCGGCAAAAAACAACTCGTAGTAGGACGGCTTCCGATCCCTCATCTGGTGGTTGGCCGTTTCCTGCATGTATCTGAGGACGAGAGACGGCTTCATATTATTATTGACATCAACATCGTGACTGGTCACTTTGTACTTTTCTGTGTATCTCATCTTACCCTTCTTTCTTTTTTTCATTTCATATGATAATATTGTAACATAAATCTAAAAAATTTTGAATAAATATCATTGGGGTATGAAAATGAAAAAGAAAAAAATAATCATCATTTCTGCCATCATTTTGGCATTTTTACTCGTTGCCTTTGGCTCCATGTCCTGGTTCATCGGCGAGCAGGTCTTTACTTCGTCCACCCAGCTGGTGACCAACCAAGAGACATCCGGCGTCAAGGAGAGTTTCTGGAAAACTTTCGGCATCGATTACGAAAAGTTCAAATCCACATACAAAATAGAAGGCATTTCGGTTCCATCTTCTGAAGGCGATCACGATATTCCCGGCGACTATATCTACGCCAAAGGCGCGGATACCAAAGACCGTGATACCGTCATCCTGATTCACGGACTGGGAGGCAACAGATACAGCAACTACCCAGTAGCCGCCTACTTCCTGGAGAAAGGCTATAATGTCATCACCTACGATCAGCGCAGTTCCGGGGAAAACAAGGCGAAATACACGACCTTCGGTTATCTGGAAAGCGACGACGCAAAAGATCTGGTATATTACGCTTCCAACCTGACGACCGACAAAGCCATCGGTCTTTGGGGAACCTCCTTTGGCGGCGCAACAGCGGGCCATGCCATTTCTGACAAAGATATCGCGGCAAAGGTGAAATTTGCTGTCCTCGACTGCCCAGTCAGCAGCATGAAAGACATGGTGGCAGCGGAAATCGACAAGATGGATATTCCGCTTCCTACGGAATACATGACCTGGTGCGGCAGTGTGGTCAACAAATTCAAACTGGGGTTCTCTTATGGAGACGCTGACGTACCGTCCGCCGTAGCCGACACCGACGTACCGGTTCTCGTCATCAACAGCAAAGCGGACCAGCTGACGCCCTATTACATGGGGCGGGACATCTACAAAGCCATCGATTCAAAGGATAAAAAGATTCTCTCCGTAAAAGACAGCGACCACGCACAGGTCTGGCTGAACCATAGGGAGCTCTATCGCAAAACCATGGACGAATTTATCAGCCAATATTGACTCTTGACCGGACAAAGAACGTACCTTACGAAGCGTCGCCCCTTGCGGGCGACATGAGTGCATAGGAGCGACGCTCTGTTATGCACTCGTTTTTTATAACATTATTTTTGATAATGGTACCTGCAGGAGAGGATAATGATGGATCCGTCATCAATTTTATAAACCAATCGGTTTTGTTCATCGATGCGCCGGCTCCAAAATCCACTCAGATTTCCTGTGAGAGGTTCTGGTTTGCCAATTCCTCTGTTTCCATTGCGAGAAACGTCCTCAAATAATTGATTTATTTTTTTCAGAGTTTTTCGATCCTCTGTTTGCCAGTAAACATAGTCCAGCCAGGCATTGTCTGTAAATAATTTATTCATCTTTTGTCTCTAAAATTTCATGAAGTTTTACATTGCCATTTTCGAACTGACGCTTAGATTCCATAAGCCAGTCATAATTAGCCTTGTTTCCCATCAAATGCATGTTTTCAAGCATATTATTATAGGCTTCCTCTGATATCATGACAACATTTTTGTTATTCTTACGTGTAATAATAACCGGTTCATAATCCTCTGTCACTTTATCCATGTAACATTTCAAATTATCACGAACCTGTGAATAATTCGTTGCAATCATAATAGACTCCTCCTTTATTATATTCATTATATCGTACAATATTTTGTACGTCAAGTTCAAGATAGTCAAATTCAAAAGCGGCAGCTAAATCCTTCTCCTGGATTTTTAGCCGCCGCAATTTATTTTCTTTTCAGTCCTATCCCACAATCTTATAGTATTCTCTCGCTGTCACCGCATAGACGATGGCGTAGATGACAGCAAAGACCACAAAGGTTCCTGCCGTGCAGAGCGCAAACAGCGGCACGTTATTCATGGCAAAGACCATCAGCAGACGCGTAATCATCTTAAACGCCGCCAGTATATGGATGCCTGCCATGATCAGCGGTATGAAGAATACCATCAGAACCTGTTTTCTTATGGTTTTCTTGACCTCGCTCTTGCTCATGCCTACCTTTTGCATGATTTCAAATTTGTCTTTGTCATAATAACCTTCCGAAATCTGCTTGTAGTAGATGATCAGAGCTGCCGCAAAGGTAAAGACGATGCCTAGGAAGATGCCCAAGAATAAGAATCCGCCCACTAGTCCCATAAAGTCTTTGCTGCCTTCCTGCTTACCTTCAATTCTCATCGATTCATATGGAAATTTCAAATCGTATACGGCATCCTGCATCTTCTTATAGCAGGCCGTCTTTTCATCGTCTGTGCCGTCCAAGTTCAGCACAAACTCCGTATTAATCTGGCTGGCTCCATCGCCATAGGCCTTTGTCTGCATGTCGTTGATATCCATGAGCACCTGCCCATCGGCGACCACCAGATAGTTGGAGTCCGTCATATAGACGGACAGATTCTCTAAAGTAAAGGAATCCAGCCGCTCTTTTACATGGAACTGCATGTCATTGATGGAAAAATCATCTGCTAATCCATTACCGTAAGAATATACGGCAACCTGATCTTTTTCTAAGTTCAGTTTTTTGCCTGAGATTTTCTCATATTCATCAGCAGTCACAATCGCGAGGGTTGCCACCCCTTCAGGTGAACCGATCTTCTCGATGTCGCTGTGCGCACGGAAGTTGCTCCCATCTTTCAGGACAGAAAAAATCAGTGCCTCATAATCGTAATATCCTTCGATCTTACGGCCTTCTTCCTGGCAGACATTCTTCATGGTGTCCCCTACCAGCTTGCGATTCTCCGGGGTAATACGCTCCCCTTGACGCGGTGCCAGGGCAACGGTGATATCTCCTTCATAACGGCTGTCGAGGACGTCGTTCATACCGGCATAGAGACTGACCGTACCGGATACCATGACTAGAACCATGGTGGACAGGATGCAGATGTTGGCAAGACCTACCGCATTCTGCTTCATTCGGTAGATCAGGCCGGATACTGCCGTAAAGTTTCCTGGTTTATAATAAAACTTGCGGTTTTTCTTCAGCGCTTTTAAAATTGCCACGCTGCCTGCCGTGAACAAGCAGTAAGTTCCGATGATGACCAAAACCACCGCCACGAAAAACAGCATGATCGCCGTCAGTGGTGATTCCGTCGTGATAGCAATATAGTAACCGACGCCCAGACAGATGACACCGATGATGGCCAGAAGCCATTTGGTCTTCGGTTCTTTTTCCCCCACATTGCCGCCATAGAGAAGTTCAATCGGTTTTGCCAGATGAATGCTCATCAGATTGGTAATCATGGTCAGCAAAAACAGTACGCCGAAGAGCGCCAGGGAAATCACCACGGCGAGCCATGAGATTTCGATGCCGAATGGCGGCTCTGTCCCAAAGACCCAGCTGAGGAACAGGTGAACCAGCTTGCTAAATAAAATACCGCAGAGCAATCCCATGATTATAGATGAGACGGATATCATGATATTCTCAATGGCCAATATCTTACCAATGTGTTTTTTCTCCATACCCAGTATGTTGTAGAGACCGATTTCTTTTTTCCGTCTCTTCAGCAGAAAGCTGTTGGTATAAAACAGGAAGATAAAGGCGAAGATTCCCATGACGAAGACGCCGACCCCCATAATCATGGCCAGTGCATCGGACATCGTCCGAATGCCCTCACTGATGGATAGGAATGCGATAATGTAAAACATTCCTATAATACCGACGGAAGCTAAAAAATATGGCAGATAGAACTTCCGATTATTTTTGATGTTATTGACTGCCAGCTTTAGTGAAAATGATTTACCCACGATTGCCACCACCTGTCTGCAAAACAGTCAGCGTGTCAGAAATCTTGGCGAACATCTCCTCACCCGACATGTTGGCTTTGTAGATCTGATGGAATACCTCCCCGTCTTTGATAAACAACACCCGCTTTGCGTGGCTGGCAGCCTTTGTGCTGTGGGTAACCATCAGAATGGTCTGACCTTCCTCGTTGATCTCACCGAAGAGCCGCAGCAGGCCGTCCGCCGCGTTAGAATCCAGCGCCCCTGTCGGCTCGTCGGCCAGAATCAGCTGCGGGCTTGTAATCAGCGCCCGCGCCACTGCCGTTCTCTGTTTTTGTCCCCCTGATATCTCATAAGGATATTTTTTTAAAATGTCCCCAATACCCAGTTTTGCGGCAATAGGCTTCAGCCGTTTCGCCATCTCTTTGTACTGCTTTCCAGCCAGGACGAGAGGAAGGAAAATGTTGTCCTGAATGGAAAACGTGTCCAGAAGATTAAAGTCCTGGAACACAAATCCCAGATTATCACGTCTGAACGCGGAGATTTCTTTTTCTCTGATCTGGACGATATTCTGTCCATTGAGAAATACCTCCCCACTGGTCGGCTTATCCAGCGCGGCCAAGATGTTGAGCAGCGTCGTCTTACCAGAGCCGGACTCACCCATGATGGCCACGTACTCACCTTCTTCTACAGAAAAGCTGACGTTTGACAGCGCCTGTACTTGATTTCCCCCGAAGCGAGTGGTGTAAATTTTCTTTAAGTTTTTTACATCTAAGATTGTCATTTATTTGAACCCCTTTCTTTACCTTATGTGCTTATTCTAACAAAAAAGAGAATGTAAATCCTATACATTCCCTTACAATCTGCTGTTCAAATCTTACATTTTCGTAAGACTTATTCGTAAACGCTCATCTCGCAATAATCCAATCCTAATTTTACCTTTGTTCCTTTTCCTACCTCTGATTCGATGGACATCGTATGTCCCAGCTTGTTCATCACTTGCCTGCACAGGTAGAGGCCGATTCCCGTGGACTTCTTGTCTTTGCGGCCGTTATATCCCGTATATCCCTTGTCAAAGACTCTCGGCAGGTCCTCACTCTGAATGCCGATTCCCGTGTCCTCGATGATCAAAGTGTTGGGCAGATCCTCATCCATATAGATAGAAATCTTTCCCGCATACGTATATTTCAGGGCATTGGAGAGAATCTGTTCGATGACGAAACTGAGCCACTTTTCGTCGGAGATGACCACGGCGTCCGTCTGCCGATACTCCAGCGAGATTTTTTTCTTAATAAACGTGGTGGAATACTTTTTGACAGCCTCCCTGACGATATCGTCGAGAGGTTGTTTTCTGATGACGAAATCCGTGCTGTCGCTGCCCAGACGCAGATATTGCAGCACCATCTCCACATATTGTTCGATTTTGAACAGTTCCATAGCCAATTCATCCTTGGAGCGGCCGCCGCTTTCACTTTGCAGCAGAAGCCGCATAGCGGCAATAGGCGTTTTGATCTGATGTGCCCAAAGGGTGTAATAATCGATCATGTCCGTCATATTCCTGTCGTTTTTGGAAATAGCCTCCGCCGTCTTTTTATAGAGCTGCTGAATGATTTCCTGATACTGCTCCTCAATTCCGTTGGCAGCCTTGGGCATCTGCTCCGGTCCATATTCGATTCGCGCTTTGATATCCATCAGATATTCCGCCTGCTGCTTGTACCTAAAATAGCTGTAGGTCATGAAGATGATGGCAAAGAAGATGCACAGCAGCATGGCGTACAGGCAGGCATCTATGGGCATATCGTACAGATAGGCAATCAGACAGAAGATTCCTAAATACAGAAGGAACAGCAGTATATACTTATTCTTGCTCTTGATATATTTTCCCAGCATATCACTCCACCAGATATCCCATGCCTTTCTTCGTCTTGATAAAGTCCGATAATCCGCTTGCCTCCAGCTTTTTCCGCAATCTGGCCACGTTAACCGTCAAAGTATTCTCATCTACAAAGCTGTCTGTCTCCCACAGCTTGACCATGATATCGTCCCTGCTGACCACCTGTCCCTTATTTTCCAGCAGCAGCTGAAGGATTTTAAATTCGTTCTTAGTCAGATCGATTTTTTCTCCCTCATAGGTCAGTGTCGCATCGCCGGTGTTCAGCATCGCGCCTCTGTGTTCCAGCACGTTGCCGCTGGTTCCAAAGTCATAAGTCCTGCGCAGCATGGCCTGGACCTTTGCCGTCAATACCGTCAGATCAAAAGGTTTTGCGATAAAATCATCTCCGCCCATATTCATAGCCATGACTATGTTCATATTATCTGAGGCCGATGAAATAAAGATAATCGGCACCTTTGACACAGATCTAATCTGCGTGCACCAGTGATAACCGTTAAAAAACGGCAGTCCGATGTCCAGCAATACCAGATCTGGCGAAAACTGGGCAAACTCCGCCATGACCTCTTTGAAGTCCTCTACACAGCGGGCTTCACAATTCCAGGTCTCTATGTGGTTTTTTATGGCATTTGCAATGACCATGTCATCCTCTACAATCAAAATCTTATGCATCTCTCTGACCCCTCTTCAGTTCTTCTCATATGCAGCTTCAATTTCTTTGATTCTTCGGTTCAGTTCCCTGTTGACTGGCACGTCGATACCGTGTTTTGCCGCCTTTGCCAAAACTGTGCCAGAAAACAGATCCACCTCAGAGTACCGCTTTGCCAGTCCGTCCTGCCTCATAGAAGGCATCCCATCTGGGTCCAGGGTATCTGCAAGTGTCATATATCCTTCCAGATCTTCCTCTCCTAAATGCACGCCTTCGGCGCGGGCGACGGCAATCACTTCCCGCATGGCGGCTTTCGCCATCTCCCTGCCGGAACCCTCCTCCTGTATCGTTCTATAGGTGCCCTCATTGACCATGATGACCTGGTTACACCCCACATTGAGCATCCACTTGCTCCACATTCTCTTCTTGATGTCTTCTTCCTCCGTGTATGGCAGGGACATCCGATCAAAAAAAGCCTCCACCCTGCGCAGATTTTCTAATTTCCGAGGGTCTGCATCAGGCACGCCGATGCGCAGCTCCCCCAAATTGGAGAATTTCAGCTTGTTGCCGATTTTGGTGGCATCCATGCCCTGGGCTACTGTATAGATCAGATGTTCCGGTCCGAAAATCTCCGCTAAAATTTCCTCACTGGAAATGCCGTTGAGCAGGGACAGAATCACCGTGTCTTCTGCCACAGACTTTTCTGCCAGTCTGGCTGATTCTCGCAGGGCATTCCCCTTGACTGCGAAGATCAGCAGATCAGCAGCTGCCTGCTTTCCGCCTTCTACCATGGTGAAGGAACACTTTTCTCCGTTGCAATATACCCCTTCCTTTGCAAAGCGCGCAGTTCTTTCTTCGTCTGCAACAAAGGTCACGCGATCTCGCCCCATCTTCTTTACAAAAAAATCTCCGTACAATATGCCAAGAGCGCCCATGCCTACAATCGTTACATTTTCAATCTGCTTCATATCCTAAGTCCCTTTCTCTAGATGATAACATTATCATAATGGCATTTTTTATCCCTGTCAAGGCGTGGATGGTACAAAACCAACGCCACCAGGTGCACTATCAAAAAAGAGGGCCTAAGCCCTCTTCCATCACTCTTCCATATCTCTGACCCGCGCTTCTGTAAAAATCATGACCGCAGAGATATTGCCGTATTGATTGAACCAGATATATGCGTTGTCTGCATATTCCAGGTTGTCCTTTATCTTCTGATACGTCGTCTTGGCAAATTGAATATTCTTGTTGACCTCTTTGTTTTCACTGTCCACAGTGATCTTCACTGTTTCACTATAGAATTTTACATCCCTGGCGAACTGATAATTCTTGATAAAGCCCTCGAACTTCTCAGGCTCCTTTTCGTTGTAATTGATCGGCGCCAGCTTCATGCCGTTCTTGTTCATGGACAGAATCGTATTGGAGGATGTGAAGCTGGACGGCTCCAAACCATCCAGGCTGGACAGGCTGGCATTATTATTATCGTAGCTCTGTTCCAAAACCATGATGCGCTGTACCTTCCCGGTGGTCGTCAGCCACATGCGGATGGATACCTCTCCTGCTTCGGTCTTTTTCTTCAAATCCTCTATAGAGGAATTCTTATAGCTGACCTTTGTCGTCTCATCGCCCTTTTCGTCAACCGTCGTGTCTATCTTCTGCAGGAAAACATCCACATCGTCCAGATATAGGTATGTATCGTTACCTGCGTTGCAGATTAAATTGTGGTCTTCGACACCTGCGCAAGTTGCTTCCACATCATAGCTGTCAGGGTCCAGTCCGCCAAGCAAATCCTCGCCTGAGCTGTTCTGGCTCCACAAATAAATCCCCCCTGCGACGACGACTAAAATCATCAAATAAACAATCGTTCTCACATTCTTCTTCATAGCTTAACCTCTTCCCGTTTTTAGTAATACACCTCTTTTATCTTTCTATTTCTTATATAATACTATCCTTATATCCCCTATTGCAACCCCCAAATTGACCTTTTTCGACTTTATTCGCCGGTAAGGTGAATGACTGCAACCTCCGGCCGATTGAGAAATCGAATAGGCACGGGAAAATTGCCCAATCCGCTGGAAACAAAGAGGTTCTTGTCTCCCATTTCGTACAATCCTTTGACGTATTTTTCCTTTCCATCCTTTAATTCAGGAAACCAGACACCGCCATTGTTAAATCCGCCCACAAAAGGCAGACGCACCTGGCCGCCGTGGCTGTCCCCACACAGGGAGAGATCGATGCCGAAATCTGCGAAGGCTGAAAAATTAGGGATATGCGCTGCCAGAATGTTGAAAATATCTTTGTTCAGGGTGAATTCGTTAGCCAGGTCAAAGGTGCTGCTGTAATACACATTGCTAATCCCATATAAGCGGACTTGCGTCTGCCCGACGGTGATATCTCTGCTCTCGTAATCTAATACATCCACGCCGGCAGCAGTCAGCTGTTCATCATAAGTTTCATTGTTGTCGTGCTCTCCATTGACAAAATACACAGGGCTGAATTTTGCTAAATCCGCCATCAAATCCACCGCAGTCTGCCTTCCCTCGTCGTCTCCAGAGGAGTACATGTCACCCGTTATGACGATAAAGTCAGGTCTGGCATCCTTTACCCGCTGAAGCAGCCGGCTGTTTCCCTGGCCAAAGACGGCACCGTGCAGATCCGTCAACTGTACAATGGTCACATCATCTTTGATCTCACTGCTTTCGATGGTCACCTCTGTGGTTTTTAAAGTGAATGTCCCTATATACCATATTGCCGCCAGAATCAGACAGTATATAAAAAAATTACGGATTCCGTGATGTCGCTTTTCTCTTCTCTTGCTCATTTTATTTTCAGACTGCGCAGATAGTCCTTCGTCTCCTTGTCAATTCTATAACTCTCTATGGCCTTTTGCAGGGATTTATTGTGCACCCACTTGTCCAGACGTTGTTCCTCAAAGAGCGGAATTGTGGATTGATATTGTTTGATCAGCGCAAAACTATAATACCACGCGATGGCCATATTTATGTAATACTCCTCGGTGTGAATCTCTGCCATAATATCCAGCATTTCTGCCCTGAAAGCATCCTCCAGAAAATACTGCAGCTGGGTCACGATGCCGTATCGCACCGTATAAACGTGCGTACTGTTCATCCACTCCAGCGTTTTGTCATACAGCGCATCCAGATCTTTTTTGAAGGCTTTCGGCGAAAAGGTGTCGCAGGTCGCCCAATTATTTATATAGGGAAGAAATTCCTCTGTCAGTCTCACAGCGTCGTCAAAAGTCTTAGCGATGTTTTCTATCAAATAGGCATGCAAATTGTTTTCCTCATAATATTTATGCGGCAGTTCTTTGAGAAATTCCTCACAAAAGGGTTCCTTTGCCAGTTCTTTTGCCAGCTTACGTAAAACCGGCGTGCGGACCCCGATGACCAATTCCTTATCGTGGTCGGGCATCAGTTTAGAATGGAAGTCTCTGTACTGCACATCCTGTAAAGCGAATAATCGCTCTTCTATGGTTTTCATGGCTGCTGTTTCCCTTCTGTCGGTAAAAATTTTCTTAACTCCTCAAGCAAAGTGGTGATATCCAGCGGTTTCACCAAATACCCTGTCATCTCAGCCTCGTAAGCTTTTTTCTTATCTTCCTCAAAGGCATTCGCTGTCATGGCCAAAATCGGAATCCGCTTACTGTCCTCTCTGTCCATGGATCGAATCGCTTTTGTCGCCTCAATTCCGTCCATGACAGGCATGCGAATATCCATCAAAACAGCGAGGTAGGTGTTAGGGCTTTGCGATTCAAAGCGTTCTGCCGCTTCTCTGCCATTATCGACCACATCTACGACGGCTCCATTCATCTCCAATAACGTTTTAGCGATTTCCTGATTGAGTTTATTATCTTCAGCCAATAAAATGCGCTGACCTTCCAAAGTTGGTTCTTCATCGCCTCTATCTGTATCTGCGTCCCCGTGAATTCTTTTCTGATCCAGTTCCGCGAAAGTGTCGTAGATAGACGATTTCAGCAGAGGTTTAGCGATAAAATAGTCCACCCCTGCATTTCTGGCATCCTCTTCGATGCTGGTCCAATCATAAGCGGTAATCATGATAATCATCGTCTCAGGTCCTACCAGACGGCGAATCCGTCTAGCCGTCTCAATACCATCGATGCCTGGCATTTTCCAGTCAATCATGGCAATATCGAACATGGAGCTTTCTCCCATTCGCTGCTCTACTTTCTCGACGGCTCCATAGCCAGAATCCGTCCAGACAGTCTCGGCGCCGATACTGTCGAGAATCACCGCTGTCTGTTCTCCAATGAAGGGGTCATCATCTGCTACCAGCACTTTAAAGTCCTTCAGCAGGTTCTGCCGTTTTCTTTCCCACTCTCTTTCTTCATCGTCAGAGACCAACTGCAGGGGAATGGTCACCGTAAACTTGCTTCCCCGGTTTTTCGCACTTTCCACACAGATATTCCCGCCCATGAGCTGAATCAGATTATAAACGATGGAGAGGCCAAGGCCGCTGCCCACGTTATTCCGCGCGCTGCCTGGATTTTCCTGTTCAAAAGGCTGGAAAATTCTTTCCATAAATTCCTCTGACATACCTATCCCTGTATCCCATACGACAAACTCCAGCAGTCCGTAGCCGTTGGTTCGTTCTTTCTCCCTGATTTCTACACAGATGGTTCCGCCTGACGAAGTGAATTTCAGAGAGTTGGACAACAAATTCATCAAAACCTGTTTCATCCGCAGAGCGTCTCCCATATAATAAGCCTCCAATGGCTCTTGATGACGCATCTCGTAGTTGATTTCCTTTTCCGCAGTCTGTGAATAGATGATCTGATTGATCTCGTCCAAGAAAGACTTAAATTCGAAGAGCTCGCAATTCACTTCCATCTTATCGGTTTCGATTCTGGACATATCCAGCACATCATTGATCAAGGACAGCAGATACTTTGACGATGTATCTATTTTTTGGAAACAGTCACCGACAACTTTCTTATCTTCGATTTTCAGTTGCCCTATGGTACTCATGCCGACGATGGCATTCATAGGCGTTCTGATATCGTGACTCATCCGTGAGAGAAAATCTGATTTTGCCTGATTAGCCGCCCGCGCTGAAGCCAGGGCGTCTCGCAGCAATTGTTCCTGTTTAGCTTTCTCCTGCCTCTGGCTATCCAGAATTTTAATCAGGTTGATAGCCAGCACGTCGTCGTTGAAAGGATTATCCACGTAAATGGAATGAACAGCAATCCAGTGGTACTCACCATCGATTCCTTTCGACTGTACTTCCATGTAAGCTTCTCTTTCACCTTTTTCAAAACGCTGCAGCAGTGCTCCTCTGTTGAAGGTTGCGGCAAAGTCTTCCTGATAAGAGGCGTAGGTACATCTCGTACTTTCCTCCACCATGGCAGAGTAGCAGCCTTCCTTTGTAAAATGATAATTGGACTGTCCGTCCACAAAGCAGTTATAGGTATCTCTCGTAAGGTTGACACTGATGATCAGCGGGTATGCCGTACAGATCGCAGCCCGAAGAGAACGATTCTCCAAAACGCGCTCCATCTCCTGGGTCTTTTCCATCTGCACTTCTTCTGTAATATCCGTGAATACTGCCTGAATGACCTCTTCACCGTTGCTGTTGACAATTCTGCCCATGACCACATTGATCCAGGCTTCTTCGCCGTTCTTTTTTCTGCACTGACGACGGTAAGATGTCGTCTCCCCGTTGAGTGCCAGTCCTTCAATCGTCGCTGTAATCCAGGCGCGGTCTTCTTCGTTGACGATTTGCAGAGCGCCCCTCACTTCACTTCTAAATGCATCTTCGTTGGAATAGCCATAGAATTTCCAAGTCATAGGATTGACGGAAATCAGTTTGTGTAGAGAGTCGATAGAAAACTGAAGGATTCCGCAGGGAACGGTATTGTAAAGCTGCTCTAAAAAACGAGCCTGGTGTTCATATTCCAGATTTTTTTCAATCAGCGCCGATTTTAGCCGTTGATACGCAGCACGACTCGATTCAATCGGAAACAGTTCGTCATCCTTGATTTCTGCAAAGGGCACGGAATTGTGGATATGTACGGTTTCCAGGCCGTCACCTTTTTCCCTGAATACAAAGGTTACTCTCTGCTGCATATTCAAATAGGTTTCAGACTCCGGTCTGCTCTGTAGTCTGCTGACGCCTTCGCAGAGGTAACAGCCGCCTCCTAAATCAACGGAATGATAAACCTCTTCTGACATGTCACAGGCAATCATTTCATCCTTTCCGGCTCGAAAAGCTGCCGCCACAGCTTCTTTTCCCTCCGCTTTCTGCATTTCACCACCGCCTAGCCAAATGATATCGTCTGCGAAGGTCGAAATCATAAATTCCATTTCAGAATCACAAAAATAAGTGGATACGATCTTGTGTGCCAGCTGCTCTACTTCTGTTAAAGTTTTATTTCCCAAAATAAACGCCTCCTCTGCTGCGTAAAAAACACATTATTCTTTATCATAGCACATATGACAATCTGATAAAAGAAATTCTTTTGTCAAAATACTGCTTGACACACAATACTATGTGTTGTATAGTATAACGTGAAAGGGGGTATATCAAATGATAAATCCACAGATGAAGAAAGGCCTTCTGGAAGTATGTATTTTATCCGTACTGCAGCGAGGGGACTCCTACGGTTACAAGATCATCAAAGACCTTTCTAACTACATCAAACTATCCGAATCTACCCTGTATCCCATTCTGCGGAGATTAGAGGCATCCGGCTATCTGATGGTATATACTGTCGAACACAATAGCCGCCTTCGTAAAATGTACAAAATTACAGCTATGGGTACACAGCAGATTAAAGAATTCCTCATTGGCTGGGAAGAAATAGAAGCCATTTACCAATATATTAAGGAGGGCATCCGGGATGAATAGAGAAATATTTTTACATCAATTGCGCATCCGGCTTTCACAGCTGCCGGAACCGGAAATCGAAAAAAGGCTGGAATATTATAGTGAACTCATTGAAGACATGGTCGAAGACGGCATGAGCGAGGAAGCTGCCGTAGCCAGTTTTGGCGACGTCAACCAGATCGCACAGGGCATCATGGAGACGACAGCACTCTCCACTTTGGTCAAAACCACTGTAAAGCCGAAAAACGGCTGGTCCACAGCGGCAATCGTCTTTGCCATCGTAGGATCACCCATCTGGGTTCCGCTGTTGCTGGCATTTATGGCCGTCATCGCCTCGGTATACCTGGTCATCTGGGCTTTGATCATATCCATCTTTGCCGTCGTGTTGTCCCTAGGGCTCCTCGGCATCTATCTGTTCTTCAAATCCTTCTGGCTGCTCGGCGCAGGCTTCCCTACGGTGATTTATACCATCGGATGCGGTCTCGGGCTTGCAGGACTCTGCCTGCTGGCATTTCTGGGGGCGAAAGTTGCCATTCTCGGTCTCATCCATCTGACTGGCTGGATCTTCATTCAGATCAAAAGCCTGTTTATCAAAAAGGAGGCGAAATAAATGAAAAAGAGCACTAAAATCATATTGATGGTTTCCATCTGCCTCATTTCTGTAGGTATCGTCTTCTCCACAATTGGAATCATCGCAGGTGCGTCTCCCAGCCATATTATTTTTAACGGGCTTTGGAACGCTGCCTTTCACTACGGGGACAACTTTGATAATGACTTTGAAGAAAGTAATACTTACCGTGTATCTGATGCGTCCATAGACTCCATCGACATCGACTGGATCAGCGGCAGGGTGACGGTCATTCCTTACGATGGCGATGACATCGTCATCAGAGAAAAATCCAAGGGCAAAATCGATGAGGAGAACTGCCTGCGTTACCGGATAAGCGGAAGTACCTTGGAAATCAACTATTTACGCCAGACAGCAGAAATCAACTTTTCAGGTTCTGTAAACTACAGTAAACAGCTGGAAATCAAAATTCCGCGGACACTGGCAAAAAGCCTGGACGAATTGAATTTTGATGCGGTCTCTGCAGACCTCAATATCAAAGACCTGTACGTCAACTCCTTCGATATCGATACGACTTCAGGAAATCTGTTAGGTAAAAACATCGAGGCCAAATACGTGAATATGAACACCGTATCCGGCGATATGAAGGTGACCTATAGGAACTGTCCGAAGGAACTGAATATGGACTCTACTTCCGGGGATTGTATCATCTCCCTGCCGAAGAGCAGCGATGTAACAGCAGAACTTGACAGTGTTTCAGGTGATTTTTCCTCCGAGTTCAACACTCGCTACGAAGACGAGGATATTTATATCATAGGCAGTGGGAGGTATGAATTCAGCGTTGCTACTGTCAGCGGAGACTTTGTCATCAACAAAGCAGAATAGCAAACGTGGAAATGACGGAATCAAGCGGTCAAGTCTGCCAAATCGAGATTTGGGGACTTTTCGCATAAGACCTGCCAACGATTTACTTAACGTAAATCGGGCTAGGGCTTCAAGATTCCTATTTCCACATGTCGCCCGCAAGGGGGGCGACTCTTCGCAAGGTACGTTCTTTGATATTCCTATTGTTATAAAATCTATCCGCGGCAAGAAAACGTGTAATTCTCGCCGCAGTTTCATTGATGGTCAGGGAGGGATAATTCTCATGGAGTTAAATCAAAAAGACAAATTGTTAAACAAAGACATCATCAAATACATGGCGATGTTCACTATGCTGCTTAATCATATCGCAAATATATTCTTGCCTAACGGCATTTTGTACGAGATATGCCTCAACTTGGGTTACTTTACAGCAGTCATTATGTGCTATTTTCTGGTAGAAGGTTATCAATACACTCATTCTAAGAAGAGGTATTTGCAGAGACTGCTTTTATTCACCCTCATCTCCCAGATTCCGTATAGTCTGGCATTTACAACAGAAGCCTATATCGAGTTTCACGGCTTCAGCATGATGGCAACATTGACATTGTGTTTTTTCATCTTACTCACGGTGGAAAAAGTGAAGAGCCGTTTATCAAAAGCTATCGTCATCCTCCTTTTGATCCTGTTGAGTTCATTCTGCGACTGGTCGTTGCTGGCGCCAATCTTCACCCTCTTGTTCATCTGGGCACAGAATTCCACCGCCAGGCTGAAAGCCGCATTCTTTATCTCCGCCCTTCTCTTTGGCCTCTTTAATTTTACAGGAGGCATTGGCACGTTTTCCTTGGGCGCAAATCTTTTCTACTCTGTCAGCGCAATGGCCGGCGTCGGATTAGGTGGTCTTTGTATACTTTATCTTTATAACGGAAAACGCATGCAAAGAGGACAAAATTTTTCTAAGTGGTTTTTTTACTTCTTTTATCCAGTTCATCTGTTAATCCTGGGAATCATTCGCATCGCAGCGGGCTTGTAAAGCCCGCTTTTATAATCTTTACGGCTGCGTGATGTGACCTCATGCATTCATTTTTAATTTTTGTAATTTGTCTGAACACTTTGATTTCCCCTGTGTAATATGCTAAAATTAGTTATCAATAATGAAGGAGGCCTGCTATGAGTGCTTATGTAGAGTTTCAACAGGTAAAAAAGGTATACAACATGGGCGAAGTTTCCATTGAAGCCCTGAGTGATGCAACCTTTGAGATAGAAAAAGGGGAAATCTGCGTCATTGTCGGCGCATCCGGTGCCGGCAAGACCACACTGCTCAACATATTGGGCGGCATGGATACCCTGACGACGGGCGCCGTGCTTCTGGATGGCAAAGAAATATCCAAATACAACAAAAAAGAATTGACTGCCTACAGGCGTTATGACATCGGTTTTGTATTCCAGTTCTATAACTTGGTACAGAATCTGACCGCTCTGGAAAACGTCTCTCTCGCTACTCAGATCTGCAAAGAACCTCTGGATGCGGAACTGGTCTTAGAAGAAGTGGGACTTTCTCATAGGATGAACAACTTTCCGGCTCAGCTTTCCGGCGGCGAGCAGCAGCGTGTTGCCATTGCCCGCGCCCTGGCCAAAAATCCCAAGCTGCTTCTCTGTGACGAACCGACAGGCGCCCTGGACTATAACACCGGGAAGGCTATTCTCAAATTACTGCAGGATACCAGCCGCAAAAACAGCATGACCGTGGTCATCATCACCCATAACCAGGCCCTTACAGCCATGGCAGACAGAATTATCCACATCAAAAATGGCTCAGTTTACTCCGTTGTGAAAAATGAGAACATTGTCCCTGTGGAAAATATCGAATGGTAAGAGGTCAGCAAATGTTAAAAAAATCAACATTACGGGAAATAAAAAACAGCCTGGGACGCTATATCGCAATTCTGGCTATCGTCGCCCTGGGCGTAGGTTTCTTTTCGGGCATCAAAGTGACCCGAGAAGCTATGATTGAAACAGCTGACGATTACTTATCTGATCACAAGTTTTTCGATTATAAAGTAGCATCTACTTTAGGATTTGAAGAAAAAGACGTGAAAGCACTTTCAAAAGAATCTTACATCGGCAGCGCCGAAGGTTCCATCAGTACGGACGTGTTGTACAGCATCGACGGCGAAGCGGACAAAGTCCTGATGGTTCATTCCATAACTGCCGACATAAACAACCTCGGTCTGGAAAACGGCAGAATGCCTGAGGCTGACAACGAATGTGTCGTCGATTACAGACTGGTGGACGACGACGCCATCGGCAAAACCATCCGCATCTCTGCGGAGAACGAAAAAGATACGCAAGATATGTTCAAGTACAAAGAGTATACCATCACGGGAACCGTCCTTTCCCCTTCCTATCTCAACTTTGAAAGAGGCTCTACGTCTCTGGGAAACGGTTCCGTGGCAGGATTCGCTTACATGAACGAAGGCGGCTTTGATACCGACTACTTTACAGAAATCTATCTCAACCTGAAGGAACGTCATCCCATTTACTCTGATGATTATAACAATTTGATCGACAGCACCGAAGACAAAGTCAAGGCGGCAGCCGAAACGCGGTCGGATATCCGCTATCAGAAAATCATCAAGGATGCCAAAAACGAGCTGGCCGACGGGCAGAAGGAATACGATGAGAATTACGATAAATATCTGTCAGAAAAAGCCGATGCTGAGAAGCAGCTGGCTGACAGCTATCAGAAAATCATCGACGGAAAGAATACTCTGGCCCAGGAGAAGCAGAATCTGGATGCCAAAGAAAAGGAACTGAAAGCCTCAAAGACGAAAGTCCAGTCCGGTCTCTCTCAAGTGGCTGCACAGCGCAAAGAGTTTGAGGCGAACAAACAGTATATGACGCCAGAGCAAATCGCGCAGACAGAAGCAAAGCTTTCTGCCACAGAAAAGCAGTTAAATGGAAATTTAAGCGAAATCAACGCCGGCCTTTCACAAATCGACACTGGACGCAGGAAAATAAAGCAGGCAGAGGCTGAGATACCGGCAAACCTGCGCAAGTACAACGAAGCAAAGGCGGAGGCAGATGAACAGTTCGCCGAAGCGAAAGCAAAACTTGACGATGCAAAGAAGGATCTCGACAAAGCCAAAAAAGAGATTGCGGATATCAAAGCACCTGACACCTATGTGTTAGACAGGAATACCAACATCGGTTACGCCTGCTTTGAAAGTGACTCTAATATCGTAGATGGTATCGCCAAAGTGTTTCCGATCTTTTTCTTCCTGGTGGCCGCTTTGGTATGCATGACCACTATGACGAGAATGGTCGATGAGCAGAGAACGCAGATTGGCGTCCTCAAAGCTTTGGGATACAGCAACGGCGCCGTCATCGGTAAGTACCTGTTCTACTCTGGCAGCGCCTCCTTTATCGGATGTGTGGGCGGATTTCTCTTCGGCTGCTGGCTGTTCCCGTTGGTCATCTGGAAGGCCTACGGCATGATGTACGATTTCAGTTCCAATCTGTACTACATCATCAACGGACCTCTGGCTGTCACTTCCCTGTTGGTGTCCCTGCTCTGTTCCATGGGTGCCACCATCATTTCCTGTTATGCAGAATTCAGAGAAGTGCCGGCACAATTGATCAGGCCAAAAGCGCCCAAAGACGGCAAACGCATTTTGCTGGAAAGAGTGACCTTCCTTTGGAAGAGAATCAGCTTTTTATACAAAGTTTCCTTCCGAAACATCTTTCGTTATAAGAAGCGTTTCTTTATGATGGTGCTGGGCATCAGCGGTTGTACGGCCCTCCTGCTCACAGGACTGGGGGTGAGAGATTCCATCAAAAATGTGGTCGATTTCCAATACGATGAAATTCAGGTCTACGACTACAGCGTCGTCTTCGACAAGGAGATGGGGACCTGGCGGCAGGACCAGTTTCAAAAAGAGGCAGCAGCCTACGTAGACGATATGATTTTCGTTCACGAGGGCAGCGCCGATCTGCTCACGGGCAAGACCGTAAAGTCTGTCAATCTGGTCGTCTCAGACAACGATCACTTTGACCAGTATATCAAACTCCATCAGCCCGATGGAAAGAAGTTGGATTATCCAAAGGACGGGCAGACGGTCATCTGCCGCAAGCTGGCCGATGAATACGACCTCGCTCCAGGTGATAAAATCACTCTGAGAGATGAAAACATGAAAGAAATGGAACTGGAAATCAGCGGTGTCTGCCAGAATTTCGTTTACAATTATGTCTACGTTTCTCCTAAGACCTGCCAGGAGCAGTGGGGTTATACGCCAGAAATCAAGTCCGCTCTGGTCAATGTAAAGGACGGCACGGATGTCTACGCTTCTTCCTCCAAGGTGCTCAATATGGATCACGTGGCCACGGTATCGGTCAATAACGATCTCCGTGAGCGTGTCTCCAACATGATGAAGAGCCTGGACTACGTCATCCTCCTGGTCTGCCTGTCAGCCGGAGCCTTGGCTTTTATCGTTCTGTACAATCTGACCAACATCAACATTACAGAGCGAATACGGGAGATTGCTACCATCAAAGTGCTGGGATTCTATCCAAAGGAGACCTCGGCCTACGTTTTCAGGGAAAATTTCTTCCTGACCGGTATCAGCGCCGTGGTAGGGTTATTTCTCGGCAAGTGGCTGCACGCCTTTGTCATGGAACAGATCAAGGTCGATATGTTATCCTTTGACGTGAGAATCTCCGCTGTCAGCTACGTGCTGGCCGTGGTACTGACCTTCGTCTTTGCAGCCGTGGTCAATCTGGCCATGTACTACAAGCTGGAAAAGATCAGTATGACTGAATCACTGAAGTCCATAGAATAATCGTATTAAAAAAGCGGCTTCTCCATTTACTGGATCAGCCGCTTTTTTCATGCTTTGATTTACTGTTCCGCCGATTCAAATTCCGCTTTCATCTTGGCAAAGAGCTGTGGATTGGTCATGACTTCCACCGCCGTCATAGCAAGACCTGCGGCAGTATTTCTCATCTGTTCCTTGGCATAGTCTGTCAACGTGGCGTCGCGGAAACCTTCCGTGTGCGCTGCGAACTTCTCTTCTGGACAGATGCCGAACATCGGATGCATAAACGGGCAGATCTTGCTGAGAAGGCCTGCGTCGTTGGAACCGGTCTGCTCCGATGGTTCTCCCACTTCGATGTCAAACAGTTCCTTCATTTTATCACAAAATATCTGTTCCATGGTTCTGTTGGAAATCATGTTATCCAGATAGATATCCGGATCTGTAAATTCCACCTCTGTACCGGTCTGTAACGCCGCACCACGGGCACAGTTTCTCACTCTTTCGCGCAGTTCTTCATTATACGTCTTTGTCAGCGATCTGACCACGAACTGAGCCGATGCATAGTCTGGAATCACATTTGTCGCCTCACCGCCCTTGACCACGATACCGTGGACTCTTGAGGAACTTTTCATCTGCTGGCGAAGAGCGTTAATACCGCACATGGCCAGAATCAACGCATCCAGGGCGTTTCTTCCCTCTTCCGGCGCCGCAGAAGCGTGAGAAGGTTTTCCGTGGAATGCAAAGGATACAGGACCTAACGCCAACATCGGGCTGCATTTGTTATATGTAGCGTTCGGGTGTGCCATCATGCCGAAGTCCAGTTCATCAAAAGCGCCTTTTCTGGCGTATGCCATCTTGGCGCCGTTGTTTTCTTCCGCCGGCGTTCCATAAACGATGACCTTTCCGCCAATCTCGTCGATAACACTTTTCAGAGCAATGCCTGTGCCGCTGCCTGTGGCACCCAATATATTGTGGCCGCAGCCGTGACCGATGCCTGGCAGCGCATCGTATTCAGCCATGATTCCTACTGTAAGTCCTGGTTTTCCGCTGTCATATTCGGCCTTGAACCCTGTCTCTATACCACATAAATTTTTCTCTATCTGAAATCCGTACTTCTCCAAAAGTTCCACATGCAATTTACAGGCTGTAACTTCTTCATAAGCAGTTTCTGGTTTTTCGTAAATTTTCCGGCTCAGTTCATCCAGTTCCGGTCCAATTTGTTCTATGGTCTTTAAAATGTTCTCTTTCATCTAATTTTTCCTCCCATTATGAGTTCAATTCTCTTCTATTATATACATATTCCCGCCTCAGTTCTTCCTTGACAACTTTTGCTCTATCACTAACCTGTCTGCGATACACTCCATGATACAAGAACACGCACAACAGGGCCAAAATTGCCATGGAGAGATACATACCGCGATAGCCTGTGAAGCCGAGAAGATTGCCCAGCAGCAGCGGTCCAACACCTACTGCCAGATCTAGACAGATATAGAAAGTAGAATTGACTAAGGCCAAATGTTTTCCCTTTGCCGCTTCCACGGCCGATGCCAAGCCCGCCGATTGCGTAACCCCTACGCCAAATCCCAGGAACGCTGCTGCAGTGAGCAGCAACATTGCTGAGTCCGCACGGCATAAAATGACCATACCCGCGGCAAAACCCAACATGCCAGGCACCAAAGCGAACCACTGTCCTTTTTTATCAAATATTTTCCCAGTAAACGGTCTGGTGATCAGCATGGCCAATGCATAAACTGAAAAGAAATACTGGGCCGCAGTTTCTTGACGAATTTCTGCTGAGAAAGACATGAGGAACGATAAAATGCTGGAATAGCCAAAATAAATCAGCGCACATATGATACTGATCGGCAGAGCCTCTTTTGCAAAGAATCTGCCGGCTGCAGACTCCTCTTTTCCATCGTTCTCACAGACAGGGGCAGTCTTTTCGTACGCCTTGAAATTGAGAAGAAATACGCTGGTCAAAGCGATTACCGCTGCAAAAGTACATACGAAAAAAATCACGTCGTAACCGCCGTGCTGGTGAAAGAACACTGCACAGAAAGGTCCGACGGCAGCACCGAGTGTATTGCTCAACATATAATAACCGATGCCCTCTCCCCGCTTGCTCTCCGGTACGGTCTCTGTCACTACTGTTCCCAAAGCAGTAGCCAAAAGCCCATATGCCGCACCATGTATGAGACGAATGACTAGAAGAATTGCAATTTGTTCTACAATCAGATATACGCTGGACATGGCAAAAACCAGGACCGCACCTGTCAACACTAACCGCTTGTGACCGATCTGCTCCAGACGGCTGCCGGCAAAAAGGCGGGCAGCCAAAGTGCCGATGACGAAAATGCTGGCGGTCAGTCCTGCAATACCCGATCCCGCTCCATAGGTTTCTATGGCGTACTGGGTCATTACCGTAATCAGCAGATAGTAATTCAACATCAATAAAAAATTCACAAACGTACATAGCATAAAGTTTTTGGTCCATAATTTCGCTGGCTCCATAAATTTTCATCCTCCTCATCTCTTTCTAGTATACATTATACCATTGACAGAATCATAAAAAAAATATATAATTCGTCATAGATTCATGCCTTACAAGGTATAGATATAGGAGAATATATACCATGGAATTATTACAACTGCAATATTTTCAAACTGTGGCCCGCACAGGTAACATCACGCAAGCCGCAAAGGAACTTTACATCTCCCAGCCCTGCCTCAGCCGCTCCATCTCCCGCCTGGAACAGAGTCTGGGGGTTTCCCTCTTTGATCGCAAGGGACGCAATATCGTGCTCAATCAATACGGAAAAGTTTATTTAAAGCGCGTCGACGCCGCCCTAAAGGAACTTGCCGACGGGCAGCAATCCCTTTCCGACATGAGTGAACGATTCAGTAAAACCGTATCAGTCGGTGCTGTCACTTTGCGATTTCTTCCCCGCCTCTTTAACCAATTTCTGCACCAAAACGAACAGGTCAAATTCCGTTTGATTAACGTAAAACCTCACGGTGAGGTCGAAAGAGATCTGCAGGAAGGCGTCATTGATATCGCTTTCACCTTTGCACCAATTGCTGGCGACAACGTCACCTGTAAGCTGCTCACCGAAGAAGAAATTCTTTTGGCAGTGCCGGAAAATCATCCTCTGGCAGCAAAAAATCAGATCGATCTGTCTGCCACCGCCGACGAACCCTACATCAATCTCAGCGGCGATTACGATCTCGCCCTTCTGAGCAGGTCACTATTTATACAGGCCGGCTTTACCCCTAATGTTCGCTTTGAGAGCCCTACGGCAGATTTCATCGCCAGCCTGGTGTCGGAGGGATTTGGCTGCGCTCTTTTCCCCGAAAGCTGGAAAAGCACCGTAAAGCTGACCGGCATTCGCTTTGTCCATCTCCTTTCTCCCCACTGTCGCCGGTCTATCTATCTGTCCAGTCGTGAATCCAATCATCAGTCCCCCGCCTCCGTTCAATTCATCGACTTCGTCTCAACTTATTTCAGAGCATAAAAACCGCCTTTGAGCGGTCGTTTCTACATAATAAGAGAAGTCTGCCGCACCGCGTCTATTCTTGTCAGTCCGCAGATTAGCATGCCAGAAAAAATGTGCGGGACTTTTCTTTCATATATATGCCTTTGCGGACTGCGGAGGCATGCCGCCCCATTTCCCACATAAAATATATTGCAATTTATCTCGGAAATGTTAAAATAAAAGACGAGAAGTTTGTCGAAAAAGAAAGAAAAAGGGAGAAAAGGGGAAAATAGAATCATGAAGAAAACAAAGAAATTAGCAATCTTTGCTGCTGCTGTAGTCATCGTCTGTCTAGCGTGTTTCTTCGTCGGAAAATCCATCGGCAATTCAGATGGAATTGAAAAAATGTCCGCCATAGTTTTGGAAAACAGATTGACAGAAATTAATGAGCTGGCAAGCGTTACATACTCTTATACCAACATGGCGGAATTCGAAAATAGCAAAGATTTTTACGGAATGAAGGTTCCTTTTACCACGAAAAGCTTTATTCTCACGTACGACGGAGAGATCAAAGCAGGTGTCGATTTGTCTGATGCAGAGGTTTCTGTCAGGGGAAAAACAGTGACCATTACACTGCCGGAAGCCAAGATTTTGTCCCACGAGATGGACGAAGACAGCATCGAAGTCTTTGACGAAAGCACCAGCATTTTCAATTCGTTCAAAGTGGAAGACTATCAGAGTTTCTGCAAGGACCAGAAGGTCGAAATGGAAAAGAAGGCAAAAGAAAAAGGCCTGCTCACAGAGGCAAGAAAAAAAGCCGCCAAGAGTATCCAGGGCATCTTTGCCCAAGTGCTCGACGACGACTATACGCTAAAAGTGAAGTAACTGCTTCAGCAATACAATGGCATGGATATGACGTCCGCCTTCGTCCCGAAAGGCAAAAAGCGT
This sequence comes from Eubacteriaceae bacterium, assembly GCA_902362805.1. Taxonomy (GTDB): domain Bacteria; phylum Bacillota; class Clostridia; order Peptostreptococcales; family Anaerovoracaceae; genus Senimuribacter. The sequence continues at coordinate 534,703 of CABIXY010000004.1, forward strand.
CTCACCATCGTTTTCATAAACCTGGCACTTTAGGATTTCTCCTAAGGTGCTTTCTTTTTTGTACATAATTTCAAAATAGTCAAAGACCCCTGCCAGGTAACGCTCTGGATCCATTGAATCGGCAGCAGCATCCAGATAATAGAGATTATTCATATGTCCGTTTAAATCAATCGCACCGCAGGGAACTTTGTATTCAGCTCCATAAGAAGCCTCACACTCTGGTTCTTTCAGCTTCTCAATCTGATACGCATCAAAGACGGTTTTCTCATAAATACCGTAACCGTCCACAATCCACTGTGGAATTTTGATGGCTCCTGACTGCAGATTCGTCAGCACCCATTTGCTGTTCCCGATGGCGATGGTCTGCCCTTCATGATCTACAACCTGATATTGCCGGAACATGTAGAGTTTCTTCATACCCGCTACCCATGTCTTAATGGTAATCTTCTCTCCATATGCCGGGCGCCTGATGACTTTTATCTTCCAGTGCATAATTACCCAGGAAAGTCCTGTTTCTCTGATGTTGCCGACGCCGCAGCCGATGGTGTCCGAATGGGCAGAACTGACATCCTCAAACATACCCAGCAGCGCCCGGTTTGTCAGCCGCAGATGAGAATCAATATCTCTGACGCCTATTTTAAAACTCTGTTCAAAAATCATCTTTCTTTTCCCCCAACCCTATTTTATCATTTCTTAGTGTACTCCAGAGGCACCATGTCTTCAATATACATTTTAGTCAAAGTGTCTAGAAAATATCCCTTCCTGCCTGTCCATAAAAGAAAACAGCGGAAGGCATTTCTGTCTCCCGCTGCTTGTATACTTAAATTAATCCAATGGATTTGAGGAAGTCTCTTGCTACATCCTCAGGCTCTTTTCCCTCTTCATCGACCTGGTAGTTCAGCTCCTGCATGATTTCATCAGACAAGTAACTGCTCAGCTTGTTAATGCTGACTTCCAGTTCAGGGTATTTCTTCAGAGTGTCTTCTCTGATCATCGGCACCGCATAATACGGCGGGAAGTACCCTTCGTCATCGGTCAAGGTGACCAGATTGTATTTCTTCAAAAGTCCGTCGGTTGCAAAAGCGTTTACAATGTCAACCTCTCCGTTTTCAAGGGCGGTAAACCTCGGTGAACCATCGAGTCCTACTGATTCTTTAAACTTAATGCCATACTTTTTCTCAAGACCTGGCAGCCCGTCATCCGGTCTGTTGAGGAACTCCAGCGTAGCTCCGATCTTCAGTTGAGAATCACATTTTTTAAAGTCCTTGATGCTCTTAAGTCCGTACTTCTTCGCTGTTTCCTTGCTGACAGCCAGGGTGTAAGTGTTATTGAAGCCTGCCTGCTCTAGGAAGAGAATGTTATAATCCTTTTCCAGCTCGTCCTTACATTCGTTATACACAGCCTCCATATCCGGTTTTGCTACGTGCTGCAACAGACTGACGTAGACGGTGCCTGTGTAATCCACGTACATGTCGATTTCACCCTTTTTCATCGCTTCAAAGCAAACTTGACTGCCGCCTAAGTTCAACTGTCTCACCACATTGATATCCGTGTCGTGTTCAATGATATCCGCATACATATTGCAGAGAATCAGCTGCTCTGTGAAATCTTTGCTGCCTACTGTAATGGTCTTCTCCTCTTGCTTCATGTTGCCGATCACAGTGTTGCCCACCAAAACGACAATCAAAACACCGGCAACTGCGAGAACGACTTTTTGTCTTCTTCTCTTCCTCTTCAGTTCTTCCTTTGATTTGCCAAAAGCTTTCTGCAGACTGATCGGTGTTACCAGCTTTTCTACCAGACCCATGAGGAAGTCTACAAGCAAGGCCAGAAGACACGCTGGAATAGCGCCGGCCAAAATCTGCAGATTGTTGACGGTTCTGATGCCGGAAAAGACCAGGTATCCCAGACCGCCTGCACCGATAAAGGCCGCCATGGTCATCAAACCTACCGCAGTAACTGCAGAAATACGCACCCCAGCCATGATGACAGGCAGTGCCATAGGCAGTTTCACTTTCTGAAGCACCTGCCACTTTGTCAGTCCGATACCTTTTGCCGCTTCCACCATTTCCGGGTCGATACTGGCAATTCCTGTATAGGTATTTTTGATAATCGGCAGTAAGGAATAGATAATTACCATGACCACTGCCGGCAGGGTTCCAATGCCCAGCAGCGGAATAGCAAGTCCCAGCAAGGCCATACTCGGTATCGCCTGTACTACGTTAGCAGCGCCGATAATCGGTTTGTCCAGCTTCTTTACATAGCTGATCAGAATCCCGAGAGGTACGCCGATTACGATGGCGAAGCCGACAGAGATTGCGGTCATTTCGATGTGTTCAAAGAGAAGGCTGATAATCTGTGAAATATGTGCCGCCATATATTTTATTAATGCAATCATTTTTCAATCACCACCCCTTCTGTATTATCATCGGTCAAGAACTGTTTGCTCAATGTGGATACCAGATTGCTGTTAGTCAAGAGACCGACGAGTCTTTCCTCCCGATCAAGAACCGGGATGTTGTTGACTTCACTTTCCTCGACCATTTTAAGTACGTTGACGATACTGTCGCCTACGTGGGCCACATAAGCCACCTCGTGCATGATGTCCTCTGCCGGCATCAAAGGTCTGGTCGCCTTGAACAGGTCTTTTCTGCCTACGATGCCTCTGAGCTTATTTTCCTCATCGACTACAAGCAGGGTGTCGATGTGGTGGTCTCTCATTCGCTTGATGCAGCGGTTTCTGATCATATCACCCTTACAGGTAATCGGATGAGAAATCATGAAGTCTTCCACGCGGATGTATTCTGGAGAATCCCAGATCCGGTTTGTTCCAACAAAGTTAGATACAAATTCGTCCACCGGCTTTTTCAAAATCATCTCCGGCGTGTCGTACTGCAAGATATGGCCGTCTTTCATGATACAGATCCTGTCTGCGATTTTGATAGCCTCGTCCATATCGTGGGTTACAAAGACCATAGTCTTTCCTACCTTTGCCTGCAGCTCTATGAGTTCATCCTGCAGACTGCTTCTGGTCACTGGGTCCAAAGCAGAAAACGGCTCGTCCAGAAGCACGATATCCGGATCGTTAGCCAATGCTCTGATCACACCGATTCTCTGACGCTGTCCGCCGGACAGCTCAGTCGGATAGCGGTCTAGGAATTCTTCTGGATTCAGATCTACCATCTTCATCAGCCTGACGGTGTTGTCGACAATAGCTTGGGGGTCTTTTTTCTCTAGACGTTCAATAATCTCAATGTTCTGCCTCACGGTCATGTGGGGAAACAGTCCTCCTTGCTGGATGACATAGCCCATATTTCTGCGCAACTGCACCTTGTCCATTTCTTCGATGTTTTTTCCATCAATAAAAATATCCCCTTTACTAGGCGGGATCAGTCGGTTTATCATCTTCAATGTCGTTGTCTTTCCGCAGCCGCTGGGGCCGATTAAGACGGTCAGTTCTTTATCTTTGATTTCCATTGAAATGTCTGACAACACGACGTTTCCTTTAAAATCCTTCGTCACGTCACGGAACTGGATCATGTTCATACCTCCGTTCTTTCAATAATTTATTTTAGATTATACCATGACGATGCCTTCAGAAATAGAATCGAACGTCATGATTCAATGGTTCTTCCCTTGCGACAACGTCGTAAGATTGTAGAACCATTATACCATGTGCATTCCTTTGATAATAGAATCGAGCCACATGATTCAATGGTTCTTCCCTTGCGACAACGTCGTAAGATTGTAGAACCATTATACCAAAAAATTTAGAATCTTGTCAAATCTTGCAGAAGCTTGCGTTTATTAGTCCCAGTTTTCCAACAAAAAATCGATGATGTTGAAATGCCTGATTCCATCTTGATTCATTGGTATTTCGTCCATGGATATGATACATTTAGGATGGTAATCACCTGTTTTCTGAAGGGGAGCCAGTAATATAGATATCCACGTTTACTCTGATATAAAATGAGTCCACTACCCTTTGAAAGTCAGTGACCGCCTGTATTTCATCAAGAAAAATATAAGTCATTTTTCCGGGTACAACCCGCTCTGGTATATAGCTGTGCAAAGCCCTATAGTCCAACAGATGTTCACAGTTTACATCTTCAAAGTTAACTGATATCATCTGGTGTTTGTATCACCTTTTTATAGTATACCATAAAAACTTTCTTATAAAAATTTTTTTATAATTCACTAAAAAAGTGGAAATGACGGAATCAAGCGGTCAAGTCTGCCAAATCAAGATTTGGGGGCTTTTCGCATGAGACCTGCCAACGATTTACTTAACGTAAATCGGGCTAGGGCTTCAAGATTCCTATTTCCACATTCATTCCGTAACACACTGATTTTGTACTTTTTGCCATTTTTCATTTCTCCTGCACAAAAGTTCAACGCAGTATGGGCAGGTTCAACGTTGACAGGCGTATATAATTAAGAAAGAGAGACTGTAAAAGCATTCTAAGTTACTTTTAGGGTCGTCATAAAGAGTTATCCTAGCATAAAAATCATCAAAAAATAACCAGCGGCAAAAAAACGCCCTCCAAATCTCCGCTTATTCTCTTTTTATGATCTTCTGCAAAGGGTAAATTGTGCAAATCAAGAAAGTTTGCTCAAAAAGTACAAAATGACCGTGGAGAGCAGCACCGCCCGATCGGAGTATGTCCCGTGAGGGGATTCCGATTATTTTACACCTTTCATTACTTTTTTATTCTCATACATGCGTCGATCCGCTTCTGTAACCAGGGATCCTAAGTCCCTGCCTGATGGACTCCAAGCGCTGCCCACCGCTACACTGCAGGGAATCAGTTCTCCTTTATCCAGTTCCTTTAAGGTGTTGAGAATTCGTTTCCGACACCGCTCAAGCTCCTCTTTCGTACAATTCGGGGCGATTAGGATAAATTCATCACCGCCGATTCGGTAGCATCTTCTGCCTCTGCCCGCCGATGTAAAAATCGCCTCCGCCAGACGGCACAGCAGCCGATCACCCTCCGAGTGAAAGTAACTGTCATTAACCTCTTTCAAATTATTTAAGTCAAAAAAGAGGATTCCCGCGCATTCCAAATCTTGAAATGCCCCTTCCAGGTCGGCAATATATTGATTTCGGTTGTATACACCAGTCAGCTTATCATGGGAGCTTTCAAATTCCAGTATTTTGCCGATTTTATCCCGGTCACAGGCCAGATGCTGCATAGCTGCCATCTCTCTGATAGCGTCCCGACCGAGTTCCATCATATCTCCAACTAGGTTGACATTACCCAGACGGTATAAACATCCATCGATATCGACAAGACGATTTTTAATTTTATACCACTGTTTCGATCTTCTATCATAAAAATCCCAGGCGTAAACTTCACCCTGCTGCCAAGCCGCTTCGTGCAGACAGGGGCAGAAATCACAAGGTCCCTCTCTGCCAGCCATAGCTTGATAGCAATAGCGGCCGACGATGGATTCTTGTAAAGGATTTATAAATGCATTAGCATAACAGATTACTTTTGTTTTTTCCTCTATAATATAAAGACCTTCTATACACGGAAGGAATGCCTCCCACAACTTCTCGTTCAGTTCCATGCCGGCCTCCTCCTTCCCTGTACAGCATTTATTCAATGGTCAAAATATCGATAAAGCCTGTCACTTCAAATACTTCCATAACCATATCGTTGACATTTCTGACTATCATTTTTCCTTGTTTGTTCATCTGCTTCTGTGCCGCCAAAATAACGCGCAAACCAGCTGACGAGAGGTAAGCCAGCGTATCCATATCCATGATCAAGGTTTCGACACCGTCCAGGCTGGCTTTCAGTTCAATCTCAAGATCTGGTGCGGTGTTCGTGTCCAACCTGCCATCCAAGGCCAAAGTCAATACTGTCTCTTCTTTGCTTTTCGTGATTTTCATGATATCCTCCTAGTTTTCAGCTCTCTTTTTCAACGTTAATATATTTTTTCCGTCTTGATATTCATAGTAAATTTCATCCATGCTCTGTTTCACCATATAGATGCCCAGACCCCCGATTTCTCGCTCTTCAGCCGAGAGGGTAACGTCAGGATCTTCCTTTTGCAATGGATTATAGGGCCTTCCTCGGTCAATGAATCGAATCGTTGCCTGTGAGGGTGCGGTCTCTGTCTCCACCCTTATGGTCACTTCCCCTACATAGGGTCTGTAAGCATAGCGGGCGATGTTGACAAACAATTCTTCAATCGCTATATTGATCTGCACCTGTACTTTTGCAGGAAATTGACTGCGCTCTAAATTCGCGTCTATAAATTCCAGAACTCGGTCCAAACTCTCTGGAACAGCCTCCAACGTCATTTGTGCCATTTTCTCACCTCCTAATGGTTCTGCCCCAAAACTTGATTTTGGCTAGGCAGACCTTATGCTTTAAATCCCCAAGAGAGGGGCATCCTCTATGCCACTCGATTGGCTGGATTTTGTCGTATAATGGTTCTGCCCCAAAACTTTCAGGGCCAGCATCGTGATGTCGTCAAATTGAGGAGCTTCGCCCGCAAAGGCGTCTACATCCTCCTTCACGCTTTTGATCAGTTCCGCCGGAGCCGCCTGCTTGTTTTCGTCGAGAATGTTTTTCAGCCGTTCCTCACCGTAAAGTTCCTCCTTCAAATCCGTCGCTTCGGTCACTCCATCTGTATAGAGATAGAGTGTATCTCCTGGCTGAAAATCAAAGGTTCCTGTGCGGTAATGCATTCCTTCCATGCCCGCCAGTACAAAACCGGGCCTCATCTTCAGATATGTAAATTCACCTTCACTGGTACAGATGGCCGGTGGATTATGTCCGGCATTGGCAAATTCCATATGACCCGTGGAAATTTCCAAAATCCCCAGCCAGGCAGTGACGAACAGACCCTCATCGTTACTTTCACAAAGCTGCTCATTGACTTCGTCAAATACTTCTGCTGCCGATTTCCCTGTCTGCGCCTGATCCTTAATAAGTGTTTTTGCGATGACCATAAACAGAGCCGCCGGGACACCTTTGCCAGATACATCGGCGATGACTACAGCCAGATGATCTTCATCCACCAGAAAGAAATCGTAAAAGTCCCCGCCTACCTCCTTGGCCGATCTCATGGAAGCGGAAAGGTCAAATTCTGTTCTCTCGGGGAATGGCGGAAAGATACAGGGGAGCATGCTGGCCTGTATATGCGTCGCTACATCTAGCTCTGCCCCAATCCGCTCCTTCTCTGCTGTCACCTGCGTCAGATTATCCATATAGGTTTCCAGGTCCGCTGCCATCTTCACAAAGGATCGTGCCAGATTTCCCACCTCCGTTTTTTTCTTGCACAGAGGTTCACAGACTTCGATGATCTTTTCGTGGTCGATTGCCTGCGACCTGTCTTCTGCGTAATATCGCGTTACAGCCGATAGACGCTCCAGCGGTACAGTGATATTGGTTTCCATATACCAGAGAAACACCAGAGAAATCAGGAAAAACAGGTTCAGGGAAATCGCCACGTAGCTGTACACCCTGTTCCACAAATCCACAGATGCTGCTTCCTGAGTCAAAAAACCATGATAAGCGGCATTACCGGCAATGGCTCCCGCAATAATTCCCAGTATCAGAAATATAAGAATGATTTTTTCGTTCATGGACAACGGGTGCCTGCCCTTTCGTTCTTTCAGTACCTGACCTGTTGGCTGCCAGACCGCAGCAGCAAAGAATAATAGAAAGGCCGCCGCTGCAAAAGGCCAAACGGACAGAAGTCCAGGTCTCAGCGCTTCTGTCAGGGTAAAAGCACAGAGCAGGAAAAGTCCACCCCAGACTGACAGAAGTCCTCTTTGCGACTGCACTTTCCCTTTCTGGACATCAACAGAAATCCCTGTCACGGATACGAGAATAAGCACAGGCATGCCCAGAAGAATGCAGAAATCAAAGTTGTTCAACAGCAGCACAAAAGTAGTCGTTGAAAGGAACTGCGAGATGCCGAAACCTTCCATCAGAAATCCCAGCAGACCTGCCATCATCAGAGAATCAATGGCAACGATAAATAGATATTTGACCACATGTCTGGCCGTATCCAGTTTGGGAAAGTCCTGCTCAGCGCCGCGAGACCCAAAAGCGTGCCACAGTTTAAAGGGTATGTAACCGTATAGGAACTGGGCGGCAAACCCTGTCAGACATAAACCCAGGGAGTAACCCGATAAGATGTCAGCCATCAGATTTCCCAATGCAGTACCCAGTGCTCCCCAAAACCCAAAGAGAAGGCCGAAAGCTGGCGGCAGGGCACTGGCAGGACGCACTTCCGTGACTGGCATCAGAGAGAATAATTCTCGAAATGGCACGGTCACCGCGAAAAAAATAAGACCACACAGAAATGTTCTGATTAAATTTCTATATATTGTTTTTCTTTCCATAAGTCCTTCCTCTATAAAAGCAGATAAAGCAACAGCAGCAGAGAGATTGCATTCAGAAATCCCGCCGCAGCTTGGTTTCCTGGCAGCCAGCCTGTGAAAACACCGGCAGCGATGACAACCATCAATAGAGTATAAGCGTTCAGTACAGGCTTTTTCATACTTTTCAGCCAGTTATATTTGCTTTTCTTTGCCTCTGCACAGACCAGATTGACTGAGTCAGAAGTCAGTACGATGAACAGTGGCAGCCCCAAAGCTACAGAAAAGCCAAAATTGTTGAAAAGCACATAAGTAAAAATCGTCTCGATCCACGAATCAAAGAAATAGTAGAGGCCAAAACCGAGCATACAGGCAGCAGTCAGTGCTGATAAGGCTGATAAGAACACATAAAGGCTGATGTTCTTCCAGGTATGTACATTCGGTTCCTCTTTTTTCAACAGATGCCACAGCTTATAAGGCAGATAGGCCGCTATAAAGTTAGCAAAGAATCCCAGAACCGATGTCAGATTGAAGGTTCCGAAGGCGTCGGCAATGAGGTTTCCGATTCCGCAGCCCAAGGCGCCGATCGAACCAAAGCTGAGCCCCGCCAACATAGGCACCGCATTGACCGGTCTGACCTCTGTAAATCCCTCCACCAGTACCATGACCTTGAAAGCTGCGCCCAGCACAGCAAAGACCGCTGTACAAATCAGAAATTGTTTCCCCTTTGATAATCTCATGTCTTCTGCTCCTTTCTCTTATCGAGGAAGTCCGTTCCCGCTACAACCGCGCCTGCCATGATAAACATGGCTCCCAGCAGAGACTCCAAGTGAAACACTTCTTTGGCGCCGAAGCTGGCCGGAATCAGTAAAGCTAGAATCAGTGTTACAATAGGCTCGGTGGAGGCGATGATGGTAACACTGACCGGGCTTGTATAGCGCTGAGAATACATCAGCATGATGTAGGCGTACGCCTTTGCAAAGAATGCCAAAATAAAGATGGACGACAGCAGCTCTTTCGTATATTCGATGCTGGCGAAAGTCCGAGGCTCTTCTATGAACCACAGCAAAAAACCGATGATCGCGGTAAAACACATCTGAACGACACCCAGGAGCAGGGGATCCGTACTCTTGGTAAAATAGTCTGCAGAGATGGTGTAGACTGCCATAAACAGACAAGCGATAATCATATAAAAAGTGCCCGCGTTGAGGAATCCACTCAGTGCAAATTCACTGGTCAATGCCAGACCAAAGAGAATAATGGGAATCCCCAGCATGTTATTTTTCGTCGGATAGCGATGCAGCATCAACAGAAGTAAGGGAACAAATAAAATATTCAAAGAGGAGATAAAGCTGGCATTAGAGGAAGGGAGCTGATTGATGCCAGCCTTCTCTGCCAAAAGATTTCCAGCCATGAGCAAGGACAGCAAAAAACCCTGCCCCAATATCCGCAGAGTGATTTTTCGCAGCTGCTTTGCAAACACGATAACTAACACCACACTAGCTGTACCTGTGGTCAGTGTCAGATAGGCGTAAGATGATAAATCCGGCGGCAGGCTTTTGATAAAGACATAAGAAGCTGCCCAACAGAGAGTGATGGAAAATAGTACGATATTATTTTCTTTCCTCGTCATTGCAGATCACTCCTTATCTCCGTAATAATAGGTCGATTGACTCTCTGTCATTTCCAGGAGAATGGAGTTCTGATTTAATGCAGTGAGAACTTCGTCCATGACAGCTTTGATTTGATCCTCTGTCACATCGTAGAAGGAATAGACCAGTGTGTTTTCCTGTGTCAGGGTGCCAGTTTCATCTACCCAGCCGCCGGTGGCTTTGGAAGACGTATATCCTTCCACATATCTGGTGCAGATTTTGTTGACGATGCTTCTCGCCTTGTCCGTAGAAATCAGCTGGCTGTAAGTCTCTTTGTCGTTGGTGCCGATATAGAGCGTGTATTTCTCCTTTGTTTCCACATCGTCAAAGGCTGTCTCCCCATGTGTCTGCGCCTCCCCTCCTGTCAACAGGTAGATGGCTATTCCGCCAGTTGCCGTCAGGTTGATCAGCAGCAAGATGATAATGATGTTTTTCTTGATCTTCTTTTCCATGAAACTTCTCCTTTAAGTCTATATACGAATTGCGGCGCAAATCGTCTCAAAAAAAATTACACTTCTATCAAAATAATAAAAGTGTAATCTGTTAAAGTTCTTCTAGGATCAATACGATCTGCAGAATAAAGGTCTGCTCTTCTGTGTAGTAGCGCAGATACCCGTCGTATTTATCGACCACTCGCTGTATGCTTCGCATGCCAAAACCATGCTGTTCCTGCTCCTTGGTGGATTGCAAAAGTCCATTTTTCTCTCGCAGTATCCCGTCAAAACTGTTGCGGATATCGAAGATCAACTTTTTCTTTTCGTATCGCAGCCTTATATGCAGTTCTCTTTCTTTACAGACTTTTCTGCAGCCTTCCACTGCATTTTCCAGGGCGTTGCCTAAAAGCACGCTCAAATCCATCTCGTTGCAAAGTATCTTTGCAGGCAGATCCGCCTCGCAGCTGTAAGTGATATCTTCTGTTTCAGACAGCCAGGCGTAGTAACTCAATATGACATTGGCGGTGCCATTTCTGCAGTACACCTTCACCTCTTCCATCACATTCCTGAAGTTCAGCTCCTCCAGATAGGCTTCGATTTTTTCGTACTGTCTGCTGCTGCAATACTCTGAAATCATGCGGAAATGATGGGCCAGATCGTGGCGGATAATACGGGTCTGCTCTAAAGTGTTCATCATGTTCTTATACTGCTGCTCCATCTGCGCGAGCCTCATACTGTTGATACGCTGTTCATTCTGCCGTTGTGCTTCTGCCAGACCTTTTTCAATTTCCTGGCTCAGATTTAAAATAGTATAGATGACCAATACTACAGCACAATATATGGTAAGAATTAAAAGGACGGCAAAGCCATATTCTTTCGGACGTTCTGTGATGGGTTTTGGATAAGCAAAGAATACTACAAAAGCCAGATAGAATAAACCTGTGACAACTGCCATCAAGCTCCAGCCTTTACTGACTGAGGCTAAGGCCTTCGCAAAAGGCTTTTTAACAAACCTCCACATCAGCCAGGCTGCCAGGAGCATCAGCGTACACCTGATAAGGACATGGGCGATGGGCCGCCAGCCAAAGCATGTATCTACGACGATAAACCCCAAACCATTTATCGAAGTGATGGATAAAAGAGAAATAAAATAAGTGACGAGATATCTTCCTCCCTTATACTTTGAAAATACCCAGAACACCACGAAAGTGAGGGGTATCCAAATTGCCAGCATAGAATTGTTTGCCGCCATGATACCTTTGAAATGAGCGACCGCAGCCATCATCAGCGCACACACTGACAGAGAAAAGACTGCCGTCATTTTATATCTTCTATTCACTTTTTGGGGAACGTAGACACTGAAAAAGGTGATTAAAACGCATGCGATCATCACGATGTTGATGACAGTAAACTGATCTGCATTTAACATGAACGACTCCTTATCGACTCTTCTAAAGATGATTCTGATAATATATACGCATCCTTCGCAGAATTGTCTCAAAGCAGATCATATCAATGACAGTGTTATTTACAATGTGGTTTTGAGGACATATTGGTAATACGCTTCTTTCAAAGCCTTCATCTCCTGTCTGCGGATAGGCACCTGCGTTCCGTCCTCCATGTGAAATACTTTATCTACCTTTATTACATTTTCAAAATTTACGATGAAGCTCTGATGGCAGCGGACGAAGCTTCTGCCCTCCACCTCATCCTCTACATCGACCAGCTTGGCGCTGATGCGGTGTACGTTTCCATCGCGCAAATGAATGTAAACGTAAGGTGTCTGGCTTTCCATATAGATGATGTCATTATAGGGAATCCGTTCCTGGGTCGTGCCGTTTTTCACTAAAAGACTTTCTTTTCTGTCGGCATGAAAAAAGCGCACAAAATTGTCCAAAAGTTCCACCAGAGTTTCTGCCTTGATGGGTTTCAGCAGATAGCTGTATGCGTGAACGCCGTAACCAGCGAGGGCAAACTCATCGGTGGTGGTGATTAAGATGATGCTCACTTTCTTGTCGTACTGGCGAAGCTGTTCTGCCACCTTCATGCCGTGGGATTTTTTCATAAATATATCCAAAAAAATCGCATCAAAACAGGTGCCGTCTCCATCAGCATAGTCGTCAAGAAGCACGCTACCTTCTTCGTATTCTGTTATTTCAATTTTTTCGTTCCGTTTATAAAAATAAGCCGTCAAAACCTTTTTTACAAATTTCCGGTCCTCAGCAAAGTCATCACAGATTGCAAACCGTATCATAAAAACTTCTCCTATATAAAATGATTCATTATCTTTTCGGTTTCACGCGGTTCAAGATGTGCCTGCAGACACTGTTCTCCAGCATGATCTCGTTAGACCTTCTGAAATCCGCATACCGGCAGTACCAACATTCTTTTACGTTATAAGTCATGGCGTCGTCTGGTTCAAAGTATCGACACACGTGGTCCGGCATGATGATCGGATATCCATCATTTGTAATACCAATTATACCACATACTTTTTTTTCTTCCATCCTGCTATCTCCTCTATATGATATCTTCATAATGTATCCCTTTTTCCTGAAGATATTTCAGCATCTTTTTCAGCGCCCTCTCGTGGAGGGTTCTGATCGTGCTGCTGTTCTTTCCAAGGCGGCTGCCAATCTCCGTAAAACTGAGACCTTCAAAATATCGAAGATAGATAACTGGACGTTCCTTTTCGTTGAGTATAGCTATCAAAGCTTCTGTACTTCCTCGATACGCCTGCGTATATTCTCTGTAGGCGTCTTCAAAAGAGAGGGAATATTTGACTGAATCGACATAATCCTCGATATCGGATTCCAACTTCGCTTTTCTATAGTAGTCGATGACCGTGTTTCTGGCGATGGTGTAAATCCAAGTAGAAAAAGAGGCTTTCCGCTCATCAAATTTATCTATATTCTCTACTACCTTCATAAAAACGCTGCTGACCAAATCGTCACAGATGGCACTATTATTGATCTGATAATATATGTAATTATATATTTTAGGGAAGAATTCTTTGTAAATATCAATCAATATTTCTTCTGTATCCCGTCGTCTCTCCATTCTGTGCCTCCATTCTGTCCCGCTGTGTAACCTACTGCCATGATAGCAAAAAAAATTCCAAAAATAGTAAATCACCGATTTCTGCACTTTTTTCATTGAAATCTGTCGTTTCGTCAAAATACGACAAAAGACTTTCTCACATTTTCATGTTCAGAAAGTCTTCAGCGTTTTTTCTTTTCTTTTAATTGTTCAATCGCTTTCTGCTCCTCTTTGCTGATTCCGGCAGCCGCGATCTGCTCCTCGTATTCCTCGGGGATCTCCCTTGCCCGCAGCTTCTGATAGCGCAGGAGGTCGAGTAGCAGGCTGTCTTTGATCCTGCTGTCCTTAGAAAAGTCCTTTCGTACCCATCTCTCATTCATCAACGTTCCTCCTAATGGTCCTGCCCCAAATCTTTGATTTGGCTTGGCAGACCTTATGCTTTAGCGCCCCACAAGCGTCAGCGAGTGGCTAGGCGCTAGTCGTATAATAGGTCCTGCCCCAAATCTTTGATTTGGCTTGGCAGACCTTATGCTTTAGTGCCCCACAAGCGTCAGCGAGTGGCTAGGCGCTAGTCGTATAATAGGTCCTCACCTTCTATAACGGGCGCCAGCTATGTACCTTACGCACATAGCTGTCCTACCCATCGTTGTTTTAGTCGTTTCTCACGGAGCAGACATGCCAGCTGTCATCTTTCATCAGCTTGGTACATGCGCCGCAGGTATTCTTGAATGCCAGAAGCTTCAAGTTATAGAAATTTGATCCCGGATCATAGTACGGGCAATTCTTTGCAGAGGTCAAGGCTGTGGTAATCCTGTGTCCGTTATGGACGGCAGCACCGCCGTCTACACTTTCAAGTTCCATCTCGCTGAGCTCTGTCGGCATCTTCTTTTCTTCCATGTCCAGATCCTCCTTACTCGTTTCTCGCATCGCACAGATGCCAACCGAATTCTGAAATCATGTGTACGCAGGCGCCGCAGGTATTGCTGATGCCTATGACCTTTTTGTTGTAGAAGTTGCTGCCTGCCTCATAGAACGGGCATCCCTTTGCAGAGCTGACTCCCGTTATAATCCTGTGTCCGTTAAATACACCGGATCCACCGTCTACGCTCTGAATTTCTTCTTCCGTCAATTCTACTGCTTTCTTTTCCTCTGTCATCTTACTTTCCTCCTTTAAATTTACACTTCACAGGTTCTCGCTCTGCACACATGCCAACCATCGTCATTCATCAAATGTTTGCACGCGCCGCAGGTTCTGTTAATCGCCAAAATATGTTCGTTATAGAAGTTTCTTCCCGCTTCATAATACTGGCAGGTCTTCGCACTGGTGATTCCCGTTGTGATCATGTGGCCGTAGTAAAAGCCATTGTCTCCGCCGTCTACAGCCTCAATTTCCTCATCAGTCAGCTCTGTGACCTTTTTTTCTTTTTCTTCAACCATATTGTTTCCTCCATTGACATCCTTTGCGATTGCCTTGTATCTATATATACGGCGCAGACGTCAAAGTGTCTCAAAAGTTTTTAGACCATCTGTCTTTTTACCAATTCTGCAAATTTTCCGTTCAGTTCCACCAACTGGTCAAAGGTGCCGTCCTCGGCGATTTTGCCGTTTTCCAGATAGATGATGCGGTCGCACTGCTTGATGGTAGACAGGCGGTGGGCGATGACGATCCTGGTGCTCCTGAGGCCGCTGAGGGATTCTGACACCTGCTTCTGGGTGATGTTGTCAAGGGCGCTGGTCGCCTCGTCGAACATGATGATCTTCGGCTTCGGCGCAATGGCCCTGGCAATCATGATTCTCTGCTTCTGACCGCCGGAAATGCCGCCGCTGCCCTCAGAAATGACGGTGTGCATGTTCATGGGCATCCGCTGGATGTCCTCAGCGATACCAGCCATTCTCGCCGCCTCCCAGGCGTCGTCAAGTCCCAGCCATGGAGCTGAGACTACGATATTGGAATAGATGTCTCCTGCAAAGAGGGAACTGTTCTGCATGACGACCCCGATATTGCGGCGGACCGACTTCACGTCCAGGGAGTTCAAATCCTTACCGTCAAAGTACACCGATCCCGTCTGCGGTTTTTCAAAGCCCAGCAGGATACGCATCAGCGTAGACTTGCCGCAGCCGGTTTTGCCGACGATGGCCACATACTGGTTCGGTCTGATTTTCAAAGAGAGGTTGTCGATGATCTTCGGACCGCCCTGAGAATATTGAAAGGAGATGTTGCTCAGCTCAATGGAACCGTTCAGCTTGGTCACCGCCTTCTTGTTTTCCTCCACTTCCGGCATGGTTTTCATGATCGGTTCCACCATCTCCATAGCCGGCTTGATATCGGAAATCACGTTGGTAATACTGGACAGACCCATGATCGCCGTGCTCACCAGGCCGTAGGACGTGGTGAAGGCCATGTAGTCAGCCGCCGATACGCCAGTCACCGCCGCAATGTAATAGAGCACCAGCAGATTGCCGAAGGTGAAGACCACCGAAAATACCGGCGCCAGCCTGATGATTATCGGCGGATTGTATTCCAGATCTGCGCTGGTCCTGTAAGTCTTTGCCCAGCGTCCGAACATCCTCTTCTCAGAGCCTGACAGCTTGATCTTCTGAATGCCGGAAAAGAGGGCGAACACCATGCCGTTCAGCCTGGCGTTGGCAGCCAGCCGCTTGCGGGAATAACCCAGTTGCAGAATACTGCTGACCATGGTGTAGACCAGGTTCAGCAGCAGGATGGCTACAGCCGTAACAGCCAGCGCCTTTGAATACCTGGTGATCTGCACCACGTAGACGATGGAAAACACGGCAGTCAGACCCGTATTCATGAGGGTATCCTGCAGCATCTTCGACAGCGTATCCATGTTCTCCAGCCGTTTAGAAAGCTCTCCGGAGGAATAGGTCTTGAAAAACCCTGCCGGCAGCAGAAGCAGCCTGGCCATGGAGGCACTTTTCACCGCAATGCTCAATTTTTTCTCTATCTTCGCGTCCAAGATCGTGTTGCAGATGCCGAACAGGTTGTTTGCGACGAGGGAGGTGACCACCAGAATCGCCATGGGCAGCACGTAGAAGCTGACCCCTGCCGGTATGACACTGGAAAAGATTATCTGCGTCGCATAAGGCGTGATCAGGCCGATCAGGCTTACCACCAGGGTCAGCACCGCCACATAGGCATAATCCCAAAAACTCAGGGACTTTGCCATGAAGATGACCAGGTCTTTGATGTTCAGTGATTTCAACGGAAAAGCGCGGTAGAAGCAGTAGGCGTCCCCTTCAAACTCTTCCGCCACTTTCTTCGTCACCCGCACCCGCCTGTCTTTTTGCTTGTCAAAATAGCTGTATCCACTGGTATGACTGGGCAGAAGCGCCACCACCGTGCCGTCCTTCTTCGCGGCCAGAATCGGATTGATGGAATCCTTGTACCAGGTATCCGTCAGCTCGATGCGCCTTCTCATGGCGCCTGTGGGCCGCAGCATGTATTCGATCTGATCGTTCAGGTCTTTGATTTCTTCCGGAACCTCTACGATTTTTACGTGAAGGTATTTCAAAATCGCTTCTATGGCGCTTTGGGATTCTTCCCTGCTGTTTTCCATCTTCTCTCTGCCTGCTGAGGGCATGACCACAGAGGACAAATCCTGAAAGGCACCCTCAAAGAGCTCATTATCTTTTGCTTTTCTTTCTTCTAGTTGTTCTCCAAACCAGCTCATAGTACCCTCCTATTCCGTGGTGATCAGCTGGGTGTAGAGGTCGCCCTTTGCCATCAGCTCTTCATGGGTGCCTCTTTCCACAACTTCACCGTAATTCATAACGACGATTTCATCACAGTCCCGAATGGTCGAAAGACGATGGGCCACGATGATGCAGGTGATCCCGCGGTTCTTGATGGCGTTGATGACCTCGTACTCCGTCTTTGCGTCCAGGGCGCTGGTCGCTTCGTCCATGATGACGATGCTGGGATCCTGCGCCAGTACGCGGGCAATCTCCAGTCTCTGCCGCTGTCCGCCAGAGAAGTTCTTTCCGCCCTCGGTCAGCTTGCAGTCGTAGCCTTCGCGGAGTATGATTTCTTCGTGCATGCTGGCGTCTTTTGCCGCCATAATCATCTCAAAATCTTCGATGGACTGGTCCCACATCTTGATATTGTTCCTGATGGAGTCTTCAAACAGGATGATGTCCTGATCCACGACAGCCACAGAGCTGGTGAAGATCATGTGGTTCAGCTCCTCCATAGGTTTCCCGTCAAATTCGATGGTGCCGGACCACGGTTTGTACAGTCCCGAAATCAGCTTGGTCATGGTGGATTTGCCGCAGCCGGAGCCGCCCACAAAGGCCACCTTTGATCCTGGCTTGATGTCGATGCTGAAGTCTTTGATCAGGGCTGGAGAATTGGTGCTGTAGCCAAAGGTCACATCCTTTAGGCGGATATCGCCGCTCAGCTTTTTTGCCCCTGCAAGGGATTCGCTCTCGTCTTTGGTATAATCCACATCGGCCGGATATTCCATGACATCCTCCACCCTCTCCATAGACGCCCGCATCTGCTGCACGGTAGTACCCACGTTGATCAAGGACAACGCCGGTGAGAGGAATTCTGCAATAAATCCCTGAAAGGCCATGAGCATACCGACGGTAAAATCGCCGTTGATGATCAGCAATGCGCCGATGAGCAGCACGGAGCTGTTAGCCAGGGAAGTCAGAAACTGGGGTATGCTGTTCATGTAAATATTGGTCTTCAGCACTCTGTTGTTTTCTACCGATTCCCTGGCGATGAAGCCGGACCACCGCTCGAAGAAGCCGTTTTCTGCTCCGGCGGCTTTGATGGTCTCAATCATCTCGATGCCAGAGGTGGTGGTGCTGTCCACCTTGCCCCTTTCACGCATAGCCACACGGCTGATGTTCATAATTTTGTTGGATATGTAACCTGCCGAAAACAGATTGATTGCCACAGTGACCAGCCCCACGACGGTCAGAACTGCGCTGTATCTGAGCATGATGGTCAGATACAGAATCAGGGTCAGCAGATCCAGCCCCGCCGGCGCCAGCTCACCTACCAGGGTATTGGTGATAGACTGGTTCAGGCCTTGCCGCCCCACCAGATCTCCGGCATTCCTCTGTGAAAAGAAGTTCATGGGCAAACGGAGAACGTGCCACATGAATTCCGAGTTGGCCGTAATGGCAAACTTACCCTGTATCTTACGCAGGTAACTCGCCTGCAGGTAATTGACGACAATGCTGAAGACAAGGACGATTGCCATGATTCCAATAAATGGCATCAGCCAGTCCGACTGGCCTTTGGTCAGAATGCTGTCCATAAAGACCTTGGAAAACAGCGGCTGTATAATGCCGACTACAGTGATGAAAACGGTCGTGATAAAGACGAAGATGACAGCGGATTTCGTTCCCCGCAGCCTCTTCCCGGCAAAATTCATCACGCTGCGTTTCTCTCCGCCGATCTCGAAGTCATCGTTCTTCTCAAACATGATTACTACGCCTGTAAAGGCTCTGTCAAATTCCTTCATGGAGACTGTCACCCGCCCTCGAGCCGGGTCGTTGAGGACAGCGCCCTTTTTTGTAAATCCGCATAGGACAACAAAGTGATTAAAATTCCAATGTATAATTGCTGGGAAAGAGATCTCCTGAACCATATCCAGCTCGTAGCGGAAGGCTCTCGCCGTCAGACCATAATCAGCCGCCGCTGATTTGATCGCCTTGACGCTGGTCCCGTCTCTGGATACGCCGCAGGCCATGCGTACCTTTTCCAGCGGTTCCACCCGCCCGTGGTAGCCTAGGATCATGGCTAAGGATGCAGCCCCGCATTCCAGGGCTTCCATCTGCATGACAACTGGTACTTTGATTGGTTTTGCCATGATGCGCCTCCTACTCTAAAATCAGTTCTATCGGTTTTTGATTCTCGACTACGGCAAGAGCGGTACCGGTAGAACCTTTTTTGACCGTAACGTCTTTCCCTTTACTGCTGGACCAGGCAATGCCGCTAGCAGTTTCTTTGTCGCTGTCAAAAGAAATAGTCACCAGAATTCCTACAGAATCTGGCATCAGATAGCCGGCCAGTTCTTTATTCTTGACCAGGCTGACGATTTCTTCTTCGGATACAGGAAATTCACCAATGCTTTCGACTCTGCCTTTCATGTATCCATAGGTCTCGCGGTCAGCCGTACTTGGAGAAACCTGTACTTCCATTCCCGTCTTCAATTCCGCCGCAGTTTCTACAGATACCACTGCGGCCATTTTGTCGCAGCGTTCCTGTTCCTCGCTGGCATAAAAGGCGCCCGACAGGTTTTCCGTGAGAGGAATGTTTCCTAAAAACCCCCAGGCCAGTCCTCCCAGCAGCAGCAATCCTAAAGCCGCCAGCATGATGACGACACTGGGGTTGATGACCTTGATGTAGTCATTCATCTTTTCCGGGGAAGAGATCCGCTCCAGGTTTGATTTTCTAAATACTTCTTTGTTATCCATGCCTTCCTCCTATCGTAGTCTGCGACCCTTGGGCAGACTGATTTACTTCACCTATACCTTTTGTATACGGCGCGATAGGCAAAACGTCTCAAAAAAGAAAAAAAGAGCTGCCACTGCGGCAGCTTTTCAGCCGCCGTCAGCAACAACTCTTTCATTTTCATATATAGGATTAAATCAGACCCTGCTCCTTGGCAAACTCTCTTGCCACGTCAGCTGGTTCTTTTCCTTTTTCATCTACCTGGTAATTCAGTTCCTGCATGACCTCGTTGGTGAGGATCTTGCTCAGTTTATTGATGACGTCTTCCAGTTCTGGATACTTTTCAAGCATCTCTTCGTTGATGATTGGAATCGCATAGTACGGAGGGAAGAATCCGTCGCTGTCTTCCAGGACCTTCAGGTTGTACTTTTTCAAAAGGCCGTCGGTTGCATATGCATCAACGATGTCCGTATTGCCATTTTTCAAAGCCGTAAATCTCGGCGATCCGTCGATGGCTACAGTCTTTTTAAAGTGAAAACCATATTTTTTCAAAAGACCTGGCAGACCGTCGTCCGGTCTGTTCTGGAATTCCATCGTTGTGCCCAGTGACAGCTGAGAGTCACACTTGAGCAGATCTTTCATGGTCGAAAGGCCGTATTTCTTTGCTGTCTCCTGAGAGACCGCCAGAGTATAGGTATTGTTAAAGTTAGCCTGTTCCAAAACTTTGATCTTGTACTTCTCATGCAGCGCTGTTTTGCACTCGTCATAGACTGCCTGCATATCCGACTTGGCCGGTTGATTGAGGATATTGACATAAATCGTGCCAGTATAGTCCACATACATGTCGATTTCACCTTTTTTCAAGGCCTCAAAGCAGACCTGGCTGCCGCCTAAGTTTTCTTTTCGAACCACATTGATATCCGTATCGTGTTCAATGACGTCGGCATATAAGTTACAGAGGATCAGCTGCTCGGTGAAGTCCTTGCTGCCTATGGTAATGGTCTTTTCTTCCTGGTTCATGTTTCCAATCACCGTATTTCCTACTAAGACTACAATCAAAGCCGCGGCGACTGCCAAGACGATTTTCTCTCTTTTTCTCTTCTTTTTCAGTTCCGCCTTTGCTGTGCCGAAAGCACTCTGCAAACTGATCGGCGTTACTAATTTTTCTACCAGCCCCATGAGGAAGTCTACCAGAAGGGCTAAGAGACATGCCGGAATGGCTCCGGCCAGAATCTGCAGATTATTGACCGTTCTGATACCTGAGAAAACCAGATATCCCAAACCGCCTGCACCGATAAATGCCGCCATGGTCATGAGCCCCACTGCGGTTACAGCGGAAATTCGCACACCTGCCATGATGACTGGCAGTGCCATGGGAATTTTGACCTTGGCCAGGACCTGCCACTTCGTTAACCCAATCCCCTTTGCCGCTTCTACCAGATCCGGATCGATGCTGGCGATACCAGTATAGGTATTTTTAATAATCGGCAGCAGCGAGTAGATGATAACCATAACTACCGCCGGTAAGGCTCCGATGCCGAGAAGCGGT
Organism: Eubacteriaceae bacterium; assembly: GCA_902362805.1. GTDB lineage: Bacteria > Bacillota > Clostridia > Peptostreptococcales > Anaerovoracaceae > Senimuribacter. The sequence goes on from CABIXY010000004.1 coordinate 556,148, forward strand.
ATGGCTAGACCGAGAAGCGCCATGCTCGGTATTGCCTGTACCACATTGGCCACACCAATAATGGGCTTATCCAGCTTTTTGACATAACTGATCAAAATGCCGAGCGGCACGCCGATGAGGATGGCAAATCCCACAGCGATGGCTGTCATTTCGATATGTTCCATGAGCAGATCTGCAATCTGCCCCAGATGCTGGGTCATGTATTTAAATAGTGCAATCATTACTGACTCACCGTCCCTTCCGTACTGTCTTCCGTCAGGAACTGTTTACTCAGTGTAGAGACCAGGTTACTGTTAGTCAAAAGTCCCACTAGTCTTTCCTCTTCGTCGAGAACAGGAATATTGTTGACTTCTGTCTCTTCTACCATCTTGAGCACATCGACGATATTGTCTCCTACATGAGAAACATAGGCTACTTCGTTCATAATATCCTCTGCCTGCATTAAAGGTCTGCTGGCTTTAAATAGATTTTTTCTACCGACGATGCCGCGCAGTTTTTTCTCGTCGTCGACCACCAGCAGCGTATCGATATGATGATCTCTCATGCGCTTGATACATCTGTTCCTAATCATGTCGCCTTTACAGGTGATTGGGTTTTTAATCATAAAGTCTTCTACCTTTATGTATTCTGGGGAATCCCATATCCTGTTGGTACCGACGAAGTTGGCTACAAATTCGTCAGCCGGCTGTTTTAGGATCGTTTCCGGCGTATCAAACTGAAGGATGTGACCGCCTTTCATAATGCAGATCCTGTCTGCAATTTTGATAGCCTCGTCCATATCGTGGGTAACAAAGACCATAGTCTTCCCTACCTTGGATTGCAGCTCGATCAGTTCATCCTGCAGACTGCTTCTAGTTACAGGGTCCAGGGCCGAGAAAGGTTCATCCAATAAAATGATATCAGGGTCGTTGGCAAGGGCCCTGATGACGCCGATTCTCTGTCGCTGTCCGCCTGAAAGCTCTGTCGGGTATCTGTCAAGAAACTGATCAGGATCCAGATCCACCATCTTCATCAGTTTCTTGGTGTTTTCCACAATCTCTTCAGGACTTTTCTTTTCCATGCGCTCGATAATCTCGATGTTCTGACGAATGGTCATATGGGGAAACAGGCCGCCCTGCTGGATGACGTAACCCATGTTCCTGCGAAGCTGGACTTTGTCCATCTCTTCGATATTCTTTTCATCGATAAAAATCTTGCCTTTACTTGTTGGTATTAATCTGTTGATCATTTTCAGCGTCGTTGTCTTTCCGCAACCGCTGGGACCGATGAGGACGGTCAGTTCACCGTCACCTATGTCCATAGAAATGTCTGATAAGACGACGTTACCTTTGAATTCTTTCGTAACGTCTCGAAATTGAATCATTAAAAAAACCCCCTATCTGATTCTCAATTAATCGTGTCTTCTGCAGACCAGAATACACATGTCCGCAAAAGTATAAGTTCCCCAATGTATATAATTATACCGACAATTCTGAACAAAGTCAAACGACAAAAGTCGATAATTGTTGAAATTGACGCAAAAAAAGAGAGCATATTTCCCTTCATGCGGAAAAATATACTCTCAAAATGGTTATTTATGCATTAAGTCAAGAACGGCGAAACGGCAGTGATTTCAGCAATCAGAGTATGCAGCTTCTGCATCTCCTCTTCTATTTTTTCCAGGTTTTCCCGATCTACGTTACGTGTCATAAAAAGATTTTCAATTTCTTTGTCAAAAGTGGCTAAACTGCCTGCCACATCGATAAATTTTGTAAAATTGGAACTGTTATACGCCGACTGAAACTTTCTGAGATCTGTGCCGATAATGTCCACAATCTGCTGCTCATTATAAATCTTTCCGATCATCATCGGATAAGGGCTCACTCTCTGCAGATAGATTTCTTCCTCTTTTACTTCGTACATATAAGTAATTTTCAGTTCTTCCCCTAAATCAAATTTAGCAATATTGATATGGGCCGGTGAAGTTTTGATGGATTTCGCTCCCATCTGCCGCAGCATGATGTTGACCATATCGTCTGAAATTCTGTTTCTCATGATTGTTCAGCTCCTTCCTTACACAGCATATCTGATCAAAAGATAGATCATGGCCAGCACGACGGACATGATCATCACTGGGAATCCCACCTTCGTATATTCTTTGAAGGTAATCGGATAACCGTGCTTACCGCTGATGCCAGAGAGCACCACGTTAGCCGACGCACCGATCAGGGTACCGTTGCCGCCAAGGCATGCGCCCAGGGAAATTGCCCACCACAACGGGGTAATGTTGATTCCGCTTTCGCCCAAAGCCAGTACCAGCGGTATCAATGTAGCTACAAAAGGGATATTGTCCAAGACGGAAGACAAGAGTGCCGATGCCCAAAGCAATACCATCATCGTCATGATCTCATGACCCTTTGTCATATTGATGACAAGCTGTGCCAGCTGTCCGATCACACCGGTTTCGTCTAAGCCGCCTACAACGATGAACAGGCCTGCGAAAAAAAGAATGGTCGTCCACTCTACCTCACCAATGATGTAATCCACGTTTTGTCTGCCGATGACCAGCATGACGGCTGCCGCTGTCAATGCCACCGTTGCCGACTCAATTCCCAACTGGCTGTGAAACATGAAACCAACTACGACCAAAATCATGACGACGATGCTCTTGTAAAGCAGCGGTATATCCTCTATGGCTTTGTTTTCATCCAGCTCCATGACGGAAAGAATCGCACCCTCATCAGCTGTCAGCTTTGATTTGTAGACAAACTTCATGACTAGTATCAGCGCCACAATTACAACGACGGCCACAACCCCCGTATTGACGATGAAATCGACGAAATCAAGTCCGGCTGCACTGCCGATCATGATATTCGGCGGGTCACCGATCAAAGTTGCCGTACCGCCGATATTGGACGCCAGTATCTGGGTCATCAGAAAAGGTACCGGATTGACTTTGAGCATCCTGGCGATAGTGATAGTCATAGGTCCTACCAGCAGGACGGTAGTCACATTGTCCAGGAATGCAGATAATACGGCTGTAATCACCATGAAAGCGACCATGATCTTCCACGGATTTCCATGGGCAAGCTTGGCCGCTTTGATTGCAATGTATTCGAAAATACCCGAATTTTTGACGACAGAGACAAAGATCATCATACCGATCAATACCCCGATCGTATTGAAATCTATGTATCCCACAGCCTTGTCCACTGTAAGGATATGGGTCAGCATCAGCACGACTGCTCCTGCCAAAGCCACCGCCGTCCTGTGCACCTTCTCCGTCATAATTGCCACAATAACGATTAAAAAAACGATAATTGCTATCACTGCTTCCACTTTTTCACCTCTTGCTGTCAGATTCTGCTCCTTGCATAACATGGATTGTAGCACTTTTAAATAAAAAAGCAATGGCTTTACTAACATTCAAAAATATCAGAAATTGTCGCAAATGATCGAATCCCGCAGAATATCAAGGATGCCGCAGGATTCCAACTTTAGTATTATTTTTATTTTCTTTAAAAGCCCAGTGCTTCGTTGATGAGAACGACTTCCATCTCCTCGTGGCGCATCTTTTTGAAGTGAATCATCAGACCGTTGCAGATGCGGTCCGGACTGCTGCAGTCATAACATTTGTCACCGTCATTGTAGGCGCAGGGTGTCTTCAGACCTTTCCGCAGAGCATTCTTCGGCGCTGCTACATTGCGCACTCTCCAAAGAGCTTTTTCCAGATCCGGCTCTATTTTGTTGGTACCGAAGACCAGATACACTTTTCTGTGTCCGTACAAGGTTCCCGCCACACGATTTCCAGTTCCATCCAGATTAATCAGTATTCCATCTTCTGTGGCTCCATTGACTGAGGTCACATAGAACTCCGCCTGCATGCCGTCTTTCGCCGCTTTAAAAAAATCCTCGCCATGTTCTGGATCATAGACCATGTTATGTGCAGAAAGTTTTTCGTACAGATTCATTGAAAGCAGTGTCTGTGAATCGCCAAAAGCCACCGTCGTCTGATTGATTTCTCTGTTCAGATAATCGGCAGCTGCCGCAGCTGTCTCGAAATAGGAAACCCGGTAGTTGTTTTTTTCAAAAGCTTTTGCAATCTTTTTAATATCCATCTCTCCATCCTCCCTTTGCAGTTCTTCTCTAGACATTTTACATCTACTCACAGATGGTTTCAACTCACCTTTTTCATCATATTTCTCCGTACTGTTCTGCGATATTTAAAGCGTGGTCGCCGATACGTTCAAAATCTGTGACCATTTCTGAAAAAAGGATGCCTGCTTCAGCTGAGCAGCCGCCTTCTTTCATCCTGTTGATCTGGTTATTTCGCATGGTTTCACTCATATCGTCGATTCTCTGTTCATTCTGCGCCGTCAGCTTCAGCACTTCCTTACCATCCTTTTCATGACCGTTTTTAATACAAGTCAGCGTCTGATCTGTCAGTGTCTTCATCTCTGCAGTTTCTTTGATCGCCTGATCTGACAGCAGGATATCACCCTTTTCAATCGCATGGGCATATTCTGCAATATTCATGGCATGATCGCCGATTCTCTCCAGATTGCCCACAATCTTATAATAGGAACCGATTCGCTCTGAATCGGATTCGCTCATCTCAAGGACGACCACCTTTGCAATATATTTAGAAATTTCCGCATTGAGATAATCGATATATTCTTCTCTGGCGGTGATGTTCTCCATCTGGCTGCATTTACGCGTAACTACCGCCTCAAAACCATCTCTTACGTTCTGCCACACCAAATCGAACATGCGGGCGATTTCATTGTCAAGCTGCTTGATGGACACCGAAATCTGTCCCACCTGTCTTGTTTTTCGTCCATCGATAGGTTCCAGATAAATCAGCTTATGTGTCTCTTCACGTTCATCATCGCCGCCCGGCAAAATCTTTGTCGCTGCTTTTGCCATCAGATTTCCGAAAGGAAGAAGTAACAAGGTGGTGACGATGTTGAAAACAGTATGTACATTGGCAATTTGTGCCACAGTATTGCCCGGTGTAAAGCTTTCCATCCATAAGACGAAAGGTGTCGTCATGCAGATCGCGGTGAAAAGGAAGGTTCCGATGATATTGAACATCAGGTGGATGATTGTTGAACGCTTGGCGTTGACCTTTGTTCCAATGGATGCCAGAACCGCTGTGATACAGGTGCCGATATTCTGACCGAACAGCACATATACCGCTTGAGGCAGACCGAGAACGCCGCTGGCGGCAAGTGCCTGTAGGATTCCCACCGAGGCAGAGGAGGACTGAATCAGCGCTGTAAAGATGGCTCCTGCCAGAATTCCCACCAAAGGATTATCAAATTTGGTAATCAGATTGGTAAATACTGCCGAATCCTGCAGCGGCTCCATGGCTGTACTCATCATGTTCATACCGATGAAAAGCACGCCCAGGCCTGCTATGATATTGCCAAGATGCTGTGCTTTCTCACTTTTCAGAAAGACCATCATCACGACGCCGATGAAGGTGATCAAGGGTGCAATCGCACTGACATCCAAGGCGATCAGCTGTCCAGTGATGGTTGTACCAATGTTAGCGCCCATAATCACCCACACTGCTTGATTCAGAGTCATCAAACCGGCAGAAACGAAGCCCACCACCATGACAGTCGTGGCCGAAGAGGACTGAATGACCGCTGTGATCCCTGCGCCCACTAAGACTCCCTTTACGCGGTTGGAGGTCAGCTTCTCCAAAATGGTCTTCATTTTATTGCCTGCAGCAGCTTCCAGGCCGCTGCTCATCATCTGCATGCCATACAGGAACAGAGCCAGTCCGCCCAGAAGCATTAAAACATCACTTGTGCTCATTTCTGCATCTCCTCTTATAATAGAACTTCATTTGATGTGACGATATGAGTCCGTTGTTTGTCAGCATCGTCCGCACCTGGTGATAACGGAATTCATTCATCTCTTCTTCATTAATCCAAGTACCTGACTTGGAATTTTCGTCAAAAAAAATAAGGTTCCTATGTATTTCTGTCATTTTTCTCCCCCATTTAAAATAAGATATCAGAGATTATTGTAACAGGCGGAACCTATTTTTCCTATTGAACTTTAGTTGCATTTTTGATTTAGCGAGATGATTTGACGCCTCTTAACCGTCCATTTTTGGCATCTGGACATCCATCAGAATCAAGGCATGATACCCTTCTTGCCCTTCAGCCACTTTCTGCACGGCCTCTTCACCATCACAAGTTTCCTCTATCATGATGCCTCTTCCAAGGCGATTCGTCTTTGATAAACTCTTCCAGATCGTCAGAGGTTTTTTCGGTCTTCAAGACCTTTTCCCCTTGCTGGCACATAGTCTGCCGAGGATAAAAAACAGCACGATACAGCCCGCAATCACTAGCAAGCTTTCTGTCTGTGTCACGACGTGGCTGCCGAATTCATAGCGGATGCCTAACTCTGTTTTTAAGCCTGCGGCAACTTCTTCTGGCACCCCTTCAAAAGCCGTCTGCATCGGTTTCTCCATCATCAAATTTCTAAAAATAGCTGCTGCATGGGATACGGGGAAAAGCTTGATCATCCACTGCACCGCCTCTGGATACATACCGATGGGAAGATAAATACCTGTCACGAATCCAATCAGGGTTCCAAATACGGTGCTGGCAACAGAAAAGGCACTTTGGCTTCTAAACAGAGAGACAATAAATACCATAAAAGTCGTATTCATCAGGGTGGTCAGGAGAATCATAGCCAGCACTTTGACAATCTGTTCCGCAGCCAGAAGTGCGCCCCCGTTCACGACGATATAAATTTCTGCTGCCGTAAAAGCAAGCAATGTCATGAGCAGCCCTACAATGTAAGCACCTGCAATATAGCCGCCGGTCAAAGCCGTACGGCTGATCGGCGCGATATAAAAGTCCATGTTCATTCTAAGCTCCCGGTCTTTCACCATGGACCCTAGCATACCCATGGTAGTGGTAAAGCTTGTGACAGCCAGAACCCCGGCCATGACCCAGTTATCCATCAGCTCTCGTGCCCCGGCAAAGTCTCGCAGGTCTTTGGTCCATACATCACCCAAAAATAGGACATAGAGACCGATGATGATAAATACTGCCAAAAGGGAGAACATCACGTTAGACTTGTCACGAAAATATATCTTTAAATTTCTCTTTGTAAATGCTATCATTCTCTGATTTCCTTCCCTGTCACTCCAATGAACACATCGTCCATAGATCCTTTTTCCACGGTGAACTCTCTGATATTGCCCTCATATTTTTTCAAAAAATCAAGAGCTTCTATGGTCGATTCCAATTTCAGTTTTACAGTTTCACTGCTCTCTTTGAGCAGTATGCTCATCTTATCTTTGGCATATCTGCTTTTTAGATCCAGCGGTGTACCTTTTGCCGCAATCTTACCATCATCTACGATAATACAGTAATCTGCATCTTCTGCTTCTTCCATGTAGTGCGTCGTCAGAAAGACCGTCATATTCTGTTCAGCCTGCAGCCTCTTTATGGTATTCCAAATACTCCTTCTGCTCTGCGGGTCAAGTCCCGTAGTCGGCTCGTCGAGAAAGAGAATGTGCGGCGTATGAATCAACGCTCTGGCGATGTCTGCCCGCCGTCTCTGCCCGCCGGAAAGCTTTCCATAGGGACGTTTGAGGAAGCCCATCAAATCTGTAGCCTTGGCAGCCCTTTTTACAGCTTCTTTTAACGCCCTTCCTTTTAAATTGTAGAAACTGCCTCTAATCAAGAGATTTTCTTCCACCGTGAGCAGATCGTCAAGCACACCGCTTTGAAACACGACACCGATTCGTTTTCGTATGGACGCATCGTCTTTACCCAGGATGAATCCGTCCACTTGTATACTGCCGCTGTCCGGTTTCAAGAATGTGCAGATCATGTTAATCGTCGTGGATTTTCCCGCTCCATTGGGTCCCAAAAACGCGAAGAGACCGCCTTCTTCCACATAAAAGCTGATCTCTTTCACGGCTTTTACTGAGCCGTAGCTTTTTTCCAATTGTTTTATCTCTATGATATGACTCATATCTTCACCTCCGCTGTAACCATAGCACGGCAGGTGCTGCCTAGTAAACCCTGTCAGCTGTGACCTGTTCAGATCTGCGGCTGAGTTACAAAAAAACGCCCATAACTTGCGGGGTGCTGTGAATTATACTATAATGAGGACAGTACAGGAAAGAACAGGAGTCAGAAAATGAAAGATACATTACTTACAGAAAAAGATATCGAAGCCTTAGAATCTTATGCCGAAGGCTATTTTTATAAGATACTGCAGCACATCCGCGATTTTATCGATACGGGGCTCAAAGAGAAACGCTTTACGCAAAAAGAGGCAGAACACGACCTCGAAATCGCTCTGTGGGTTTCTTACGCCTGCAACAACATCGACGAATACGAATATTATTATACTGCTGTACGGTGGCTGGCTGATGTGGAAGACCTGGCAGAGGGCTGCGGCGTCTGGTATTACCGCTATTCCAGCGCTTTGATGTACTGCGGCAGGCTGACAGAGGCTCTCGTCTATGTAGAAAAAGGCGTTTTGGAAGACCCCGACTACCCATGGAGCTGGCTGCAGTTAGCAAAATTGCGCAGTCACTTCGGAGACAGCGAAGGCGCACTATCAGCAAACAAAACCGGTCTTGCCTTAGTTCCCGGCGATTATGAATTTCTTCGCCAGGAGCAGGAACTGATACGGGGCTGTTCTTTAGAAGAACTATTAAATCACTATATTTACGAAGAAGACGATCGTGATCTGTCAGAGGGATATTTAGACGGCTCCCTAAAACTGGATGCTATTTCCGGTGTCGTCTGTGACCAAAAAAATTTAGCCGCCATCAAAGACGCACTACAGGCAGAAAACTGGATTCCTGACGTACCCTACTGCTCTTTCCGCTTTCCTTATGGAGAACAGATGGTGATCGGTGTCTTTGAGATGAACGAGGCCGCCGTATCGAAGGTAAGTCTGAATTGGATCAGAGAAACACTCGCAAACCTGCCCACAGTGGAAGAAATTCAGAAAGAGTCTGAAAGTCAGGCCAGTGGGATTCCTGCAGATGCCCTGGTTTTAGATCAGGTAGTATTTTATCGCAACCAGAGTATTGCATTGTTCTTTGACCACAGCGCGGCAAGCATACTCAAAATGCCTGACAGCCCTATCTGCAGCTAAAACAACAATGGAGAGGATTTTCAAAAATCCTCTCCATTGTCATTGATTTCCTGTATTCTCTGATTGATGGCTTCTGCCTCGCGGCTGCCACTTTTAAAACTCAATAACTTGACCATGATGTAGACCAAGAGGATGACGAAGAAAAAGAACACCGCCTCTAAGGCGTTTTCGTACAGCCTGAGCAGACCGGCAAAGGTCATCAGCACAGCTTCCAGCAGCAGGAAGTGAATCGCTGTGCGCAGAAGAAATTGTCTCTCTGTCAGCACCTTCTTCGAATAAAATACGAGCAGTGTGGCGTCTCCTGTCAGAGAGAAGAGAGCCATCCAGGCAAAGTAACTGAGCTCGAAGGTTATGTCTGGATAAAATATGCTGCAGAACACATAGGTACCGAAGATGGAGCCTGTATATATATAGAAAAATCCCAGAAGCATTTCTCTTTTTAATTCTTTAAAATCCATGCGGCACCTCCTTACAGTCCAATTTGTCTTTTCAGCTCCGGCACATACTGTCTGGACACTAGTACGCACTCGCCGTTTTTCAAGTAAACCTCAAACCGTCCGCTCATGGACGGTTTGACATGAGATATCTTTGTGGTATTGATGATGGTAGATTTGGACGCCCGAAAAAATTTGCCCGCCCTTGTTAAATCCTCAAACTCGTACAGCTTCAGCTTTGTCTCATAGACTCGGTCTTCACAATAGAGAAAGGCTTTGCTGTCCACCGTCTCAAAATAGAAGACATCGCCAAAAGGAATGCGATAGACTCTATCATCGACATAGGCGGTCAACTGGTTCTGATTCATTTTCAGTCTGCGTACCAATTCCAGAATGTCGTCATTCATCTCATGACATTTGATGATGATTTCTTCTTCTTCGTGGCTGTCTACTTCCCGCACTGATATCTTCACCAGTTCACCTCCTCACAATCATTTTTTTCATGGAACGCGTCGTATGACATTCAGTCCAGCGAGATACTTATCGAGCTGCGTGACAGAATTTATGCTTAATGGTGCTTGCCCCAATTCACGCAGTGAATTGCAGGGAAGACCTTATGCAACAATTGCCCGAACTTGTTCGGCTGCAATTGACTGCAGCGTTCCCCAGCCTATGGCTGGCTTGGAACGCGTCGTATGACATTCAGTCCAACGGAGAAGGGCGACGGCAATTCACGATTTCAGACTTAATTTCCTTATATATGCCCTGCGGCTGTGGAGAAGGCCTGCCAGTCAGATAGCCTTGTATATAGTCCACATCCATGCCTACTACGGTTTTCAATTCCGCAATAGTTTCTATCCCTTCCGCAATCACGTACTTGCCACGCTCGTGACAGTAAGTAATCGTATCTTTGACAATCGTCCTCTTGTCCATATCTTTGTCGATATCTCTGATAATATCGATATCAATTTTTACATAATCCGGGTTCAGGAACAGTAGATTACGGCCGCTATTATACCCACTTCCATAATCATCCAGTGCCAAAGAGCTGTTCCATCTTTGCAGAATCTGTTTTTTATAAGCTGTATACTCCTCGTTCAGTTCTTCGTTTTCCGTCAATTCCATGACCAGATTTGGCAAAATCTCTCCATACTGCTCCTCTATGCTACGCACCTCTTCATCACTGAGCCGTTGGTTAGCGATAGAATTGACGAAGAGTTTCATGTCCCTTGGCACCTTCCCTTCTTCAATCAAATCGTGGAATTGTTTCAGACTGTTGCTCATGGTAATCTTCTCTATCAAATACAACTTTGACTCCATCTTCGCAGTCTCAATAATTTCAGCTGGATTCTTCAGCGTGGAGTTCACTGTCCGCATCAGCGCTTCGTAGGCGTAGATTTCTCCGTCCATCGTGCCGACAATCGGTTGGAAATAATAGGTAAAGGCGTTCTCCTCTAAAATCCGGCTTAGCTCTGACTTCCGCTTGATCATAAAGACGTCGTTTCTGTAGTCTCTGGCTGAAAAATCTCCGATTTTCCCTTTGAGAGAGTGCTTTACACTATACATAGCGAAGTCAGAATACTTCTGCAAGGTGTTGAAATCCCTGCTATCATCGGGATACCAGGCCACGCCGCCGGACACCTGAATGTGTATCTGCTGCTGATTAGGCATGGTGACAGAGGCTTTTGTCAACTCCTGCCAAAATCTTTCAATTCGTTCGTGCAGTTCCAGCCTGCTCTCATAGCCATAGAGGAATAGGTTGAATTCATCGCCAGAAATTCTCGAAATAATCGTCCCTTCTGGTGATAAGCCGCGGAACAAATCTGCCGCTTTCTGAATATAAATATCTCCGTATTCATGCCCATACTTATCATTGACCATTTTCAGATTGTCTAAATCCAGCATCAGCAGCGCGCCGATTTTTATGCTCGCCGCCTCAATAGTAAATAAGCGCTTCATCTGTCTTTGATATGCTCTGCGATTGATGAGGCTGGTCAAAACGTCATGATCTCTCTCGTATTCGATGAGTTGGCGTTCCCTCATCAGCTCGCTGACTTCTTCTACCAGTCCATAATACTTGCGGTTCACTTCATCGTCAATATAACGCAGACGCAGGTAGATGTTTTTTCCATTTACATCCAGATTGAAGATATATTCGTTAGCGCTTTTTGAGTTGCTCGGTCTGCAGCAATCTGAAAATTGATGTAATAATTGGCTGAACTTCTCAAGGCTCAATTGATTGACATCTACCTGCAAGCCAAAAGCAGAAAAGAAGTCGTCAGTTACATACAATTGGCCTTTTCCATAGTCCAGTTCGAACCCTTCCAGCTGGGTGTTAGCCAGGCGGATAATTTTCGTGAAACGAGCCACAGCATCAATCGCATTGTTGCCTGTCTTTTCGATGGCATCAATCAACTGATCGATTTCTATAATTTTGGTCCGTTCAATGGAAATCTTATCCTTAAACGTCATGTTTCTGACGCTGTTCGCCAGTGAAATAACTGGTCTTGAAATCCAAAGGCTGAGCAGGATGCTTAAAACCAACCCGATGATCAGCGAACCGATGATGGCGTAAAGCAAGACCACTTTGATCTGCGAGGTGAAGGCCAGAAGATCATCTTCTTTCATCATCCCACTCAAATGCCACTGCTGTTTCTCATAGGGCGTATTATTATTATACAAGTTGATTTTTTCCATGCTCAGAGCGACTCGATCGTGATTCTGCATCAGGTATTTGTGGTCTCCATTCTGATGAATCGTCAGCTGATCGCCAGATTTGAAATCCACCGCAAAGTAAGAATTATTGGTTAAGATATCGGTATACTTCCCATTATTTTCTAATATCAAGCTATATGCGCCCTTAGCGTCATTATCCAGTTCCAGATAGTTCAACAGAGATTTCAGATATTCATGGGAGACCTCAATCCCCAGCACGCCGATAACCTTTCCTCGATATTGGATGGGGAGTACGTAGGAAACCACGTAATCGTTTCCCATCTGCATCATCGGCATCCAATATCCTAAGTCCTTGATATCTTTTGTGTCATTCTGAAGTTGATGATAATTGTCATATACTTCTTGAAACTCTTTCAGGTTACTGCCCTGCAGTGTGATATTCGGCTCCCAATCCGAGTCTGTGGCGATTCCCATTTTCTCAACCAGGCTTTTGGAGCCGCGTCGAATCATCAAATCGGAATTAGTGATGGAATTGTCATTTTCTACATTGCTGTCACTGATATACAAACCCGGCAGGGATTCTTTTCCACAGTCTTTGTCCATATTGCTGCACAAGAAAACATAGGCGCCTGTCACTCTGTGGTTGCGCAAGATAGAAACCACATTGTCCGAAACATGCTCCAATATGACATGACTATCACCCACATTGTCATCCAGATCTGCGGGGTCCACCTTGTTCGCCGCAGCCAAATCACTGATAATGGATTGGATATCGGCTGCCTCGGTTTCCAGATTGCTCCACTGATTGACCATCATATTTTCCAGTTCATGAGAGCGGTTGACTACTTTGGAGTCAAAGATATCCCTTGTATTCTGCTCCATCTGTGAAAGGATGTTGTTGTAAAATATCACTCCGAAAAACAGAATAGACTCAATTAATACGAGAACAAACATCGGTATGAATATTCTCTTTAACATGGTCGCCTTCTGCCATTTCGCCCGAATCTTAGATTCCATACTATTTCCTCTGTTTTGCGGCTTCGTTTAATGCTTTCAGGGTATCCTCATACCACTTCTCAAAGTTCTGATCAGTTGTGAAACGCTTGACAGCTTCTTTTCTAGACAATCCTGACTTCATCAATTTTTCTATCTTTTCCCGATCTGCAGCAGCTTTGTCTGACATGCTGTATTCCAGGATATTTCGAATGCTAGTGCCGTTTTCTACAGCTTTTGGCGTATATAGTTCATTGTTGTTAACAGTATCTGCCGCCGCTATGATAACCTGTTTCATCTGCTCATCTTTCACCTTGGTTTTTTCTAGTATTTTCTTCTCATCGGTGGCATCTTTCTTGACTGGCATATAACCGGAATCTATGGAGAATGCGATATTTTGATCCTCATCAGTAAACCACTTGAGGAAGGTGGCTGCCGCTTCATTTTCTGCATCACTGCCCTTTGTCACAACAAGGCCTGCCCCCTGCTGTACGGCAACGTCCTCTCTACCTTTAAATTTCGGTGCCTCTTTTGCTGCGGATTCGATTTTGTAAGAAGTCTCGTCGTCGAAAATAATTTCCTTAGGGAAATAGGTCGAACCGGACGTTGAGCATACGCAGGCGATGATATTGCCCATCTTCACATCGTCACTGCGGAAACGCCCTTTGGACATGAAGTAACCGTTTACATACGGAACATAGTAGTTGTCCCACAGTTTTCTCACGGTTTCCTTGTCAAAATCAATCTTGGCGTTGCCTTCCTCGTCGCCGCTGACAATTTCATGACCGAGCTGTTTGGCACCGATGATGAAATAGTTTGCCATGGCGTCACGGCCGAAGAAGGCCTGCCCGTCGTCAGGTTCTGCCGTCAGAGAATCAGTATACTCATAATAGGCTTCTGCCGTCTTGGTGATACCTTCTATCGTGTCAAGATCGCTGACTTTCGCCCCTGTAGCTTTGGCAAACTTGTCCCAGTCGGTTTTGTTCATCATAAAAATTTCTGTGGATTTGGCAATCGGGAAGATTTTTAAATCGTCTCCGCGAAAATATCCCTCTTCCAAGTAACCAGGCACATATTCAGCCAGTTCCTCTTCAGAAAATAGCTCGTTGAGAGATACGACTTTTCCCAGTTTATCAATTTCATAAGCCGTATCGGAATAGGCTGCAAAGATGTTTGGCATGTCCTCTGAGCCGACTTTCTCATTGGCTGCGTCCAATACGCTGTCGCCCAATTCAGAAACGCTGCCGTAATTGGAGGATTCTACGATGACACCCTTGTCCTTGCCCTCCGTCTGATTGAATTCCTCTACCAGCTTGTTAAAAGCTTTCTCCTGTTGTCCATTATAGTAATGCCATATATTGATTGTAATCGGTGAATCAGGGTCCAGATTGCTCTCTGGCGCACATCCACACAGTAAAGCGAGCATCGTTACGCAGATAACTCCCACTAGATATTTTTTCAGTTTCATAATTAGTCGTCCTTTCTATGAAAATTCATTCATGTCTTTAAGTATACCACAGTATGCCTAAGATGCCTATTCAAATCTGCCAAAAGTTGGAGTTTTTTAAAAAGAAAACAAGGCGGGATTGAGAAATCCCTCCTTGTCTTCAATGAATCCACTTTTCCAAAGTCTCCACCAGTCCAGTGAAGTCAATCGGCTTTGATATATGATCATTCATTCCCGCTTTGTGCGCTTTTCCCACGTCGCTTGTAAACGCATCCGCCGTAAGCGCGAGAATCGGTACCGTCTGGCTATCCTTTCTTTCAAGCTGTCTGATGGCTTGCGTCGATTCATAGCCGTTCATCACAGGCATCTGTATATCCATCAAAACGGCATCATAGAATCCGATCCTGGATTTTTGAAAGATTTCTAATGCTTCTTTTCCGTTCTGCGCAATATCCACTATCAGTCCCTGCATTTGCAGCAGCTCTACTGCAATATCCCGGTTCAGTTCGTTGTCCTCAACCAGCAGTACATGTCTGCCATCCAAGGCAGAAAGGGCTTCTTCCGATGCAGCGCTTTCTGTTTCTAAATGGTTGTCAGAGCAAAATAGCTGCAGTACGCGGAATACTTTTGATTTAAACAGCGGCTTCGTGATAAACGCATCGGCACCAGCAGCGATAAACTCTTCTTCTATGTCAGAATAATCGTAAGCCGATATGATGATGATCGGCACGTCTTCGCCCATTTCTTCCCGCAGCACCTTCACCGTCTCCAGTCCGTTCATTTCCGGCATAATCCAGTCCAAAATGACTGCAAAATAGTCGTCAGCCCGTTGATGTGCTTCTTTGATACTTGTGATAGCTTCTCGTCCCGACATCACCCAGTATCCGCGCATGCCTAATTCGTCTAAAAGCACGGCCGTGCTTTCACAGACTGCCTGGTCATCGTCCACCACCAATACAGGGAGACCGGACATGTCCCTGGTGCAGATTTCCTCGTCTTCTGCCAAATCAAACTGAATCTCTACAATGAATTGACTGCCCTCTCCGAAACGGCTTTTGACGTGGATAGCTCCATTCATAATCCTGACAATATTTTCCGTAATCGTCATACCGAGACCGGTCCCCTGGATTTTGCTGATGCGGGGATCCTCAGCACGAGAAAACGGTTCAAAGATATGCTCTATAAAGTCTTCTTTCATGCCGATTCCATTGTCGGTGAAGATAAATTCATACTGCCCTTTTCCATTGATGGTAGAGGCAAGCTCATTAATTCTGAGGCTGATCAAACCGCCTTGCGGTGTATACTTGATCCCATTGGAGAGCAGATTTACGAAGACTTGCTGCAGACGATCTCCATCGGTGAAAATCTTCTCATGTTTCACATTGTTGACACTGATGCGGAAATCTAAGCCTTTCTCCGCAATCAGAGGATTACACAAATCGGCTACGTTCTGTACCAGATCCGGCAGGCTGACTTCGCCAAGAACCAGATTCATCTGACCGCTTTCAATTTTCGACATGTCCAATACTTCATTAATCAAAGCGAGTAAATGTCTGCCCGACACGTTGATTTTCTCCAGGCAGTCTCTGACCTTTTCTGGCGAGGACAGATTCATCTGGGCAATAGCAGACATACCCATAATGGCATTCATAGGCGTCCTGATATCGTGAGACATGCAGGAGAGGAAATCTGTCTTTGCCGTATTGGCCAGCTTGGCAGCCAGATAAGCATCCTCCAGCGCCTGGCGCTGCCGTTCTTTCTCTTCTCTGTCTTTGGTCACATCGATACCCATGCTGTAGAAAGAGGGAATGCCGTCCCAACTGTCTTCACCGCTGACGTAGCTGTATGTCATGGTCAAAATTTTCACCCTGCCGTCTCGGGTGATGATTCGGCCTTCGACAGCGGTGTTTTCCCCTGTCTGTCTTGCGCTTTCCATAATCTCGACAGCATGATCGATGTCGTCAGGATGAACATAATTGCATTTAGAGTGCAGTTCCTCTTCAAACTGCTCCTTCGTATATCCAATCATATCCAAAAATCCGCCGCCATACCAAAGAGCGGTCCGCATATCTCGCGCGTCTACTCGGGCAAAACCTCCTGGAATAGCCCGCAAAATCTCACTCCGTTCCCGATCCTTCTTTGCTAATTTGTAATTGGCACTGTACATATCGTGAGACAGTTCAATCCTCGCTCTGTGCCCCTGCCAATCGATCTGTTTGTTTCGAATCATAAAAGTGCAATCTAATGCAGGATTTTCAAACTCCCACTCGTAGACCTCGTCTGTCTTCAGCAAGTGGTTGGTACAGAAAGGGCAAGGGGAGGTTCTCCCCTGTATTACTTCGTAACACTTGCGCCCCAGCAGATTTTCCTTTTTCTCCTTTAATGTGTTCTCGCTGGTCTTGTTCAAATACAGCAATTCATAATTGTCCATATCACTTATGTAGACGTTTCCCCCATATTCGTCCATCATCCACTCAAATCGCTGGAGCGCGCCTTGCGTCTCTTCAATCAAATCGCTGATATCCGTATCGACTGTCACAAAAATGAGGGCACCGTTGACGTCCTCCTCCGTGATGATTCCTTTTCTTCGCACCCAGAGACAGGTTCCATTCTGAACGGGTATGGCACAGTCGACGCTGAAGGTCCTGCAGTCGTCCTTCCGTGCTGCCACTATAGCTTCTCTGATTTTATGATACTCTTCTATATGATTTTCATAATACTGATGCAAATTGGGAAAAAGGATCTTGTACTCTTTTTCGCTATATCCAGTGCTCTCGTAATAGGCTGCGTTGGCATCGAGGAAGGTGACTTTCTCGTCCAATATCCATCTGGCAGCGCTGATGCCGATTGTATCTATCATTTGGTTGCCCATCTTTCTTCTCCTTTTTCCCTATAGACTATGGAGGGAGACCTCACTCCAATTGTGTTTTTCTTCATCTTGCTATCCTTTGAAAATTCACAGGATGAATATTCAATACAAAATCATCTAGTGTAATCTTAAACCTACGGGATTTTAATGTACGTAATAACATTGACGGTCTTCAATTAAATTCCGAAAATCAAATTGACCATGTTTCGGTTCTCACAGATATTTTCTGATAAAGCTTGCCTCTATTATATCTAATTTAGTCCGGGAAATCAATGAAACAAATGAAAGGTTGTAAAAGAAGGTTTGTAAATATAATCAAAAAAGAAAAAAAGCACTCACATTGTGAATGCTTTTTATTTGGCGGAGGACATGGGACTCGAACCCACGGGGCTGTTACACCTTACCTGATTTCCAATCAGGCTCCTTAGCCACTCGGTCAATCCTCCAGGCACCATTATAATTTACCATAAAACGAAAGGTTTTGCAAGTATTTCCTTACAAAACCTTTACATTTTATTTCGTACAATTTGAAAACTATTTTACGGACTTTTCTACCGTAGCCTGCATCTGATCCACGTCGATTACGCCTGTATGTCTCACTTCTTTCTGATCCAGATCTTTCAGCCCCTTGGGAACTTTCACACCTGTCTTCTCTGCCAAAGCTTCAACATATCTGAAGCCGTTTTCTTCTTCACCCAGCCCAATCGATTTTGCAACACTCTCGGCAAATTTGTATGCGCTTGCAGTAGATGCAATAATCGTCGGCGTGTTGTCGCCAGTCGCCTCTTTGTAATCCGCATAGACTTTGTATGCGACCGCAGTATGCGTGTCCATCAGATAATCGTGATTTGCGTACATCTCCCCGATCGTCCGATTTGTCGTATCCACATCAGCATAACCACCGTAAAAATCTGCCATGCCGTCTTTGATCTTCTGGCTGACTTCGTAGCACTTCTGCGTGTCCAAATTCTCCATCAGTTCTTTGATTTCTTCGCCATTTCCGCCACTCAGGTGATAGAGCAATCTCTCCAGGTTGCTAGAAATCAAAATATCCATAGAAGGTGAATTGGTCAGATAAAAATCTCTTTTGATGTCATAAACGCCCGTATTGATGAAGTCTGTCAGGACTTTATTCTCGTTGGACGCGCAGATGAATTTGTTAACAGGAATACCCATCTGTTTTGCATAATAGCCGGCCAAAATATTTCCAAAGTTCCCCGTCGGTACGACGATGTTCATCTTCTCCCCATTTTTAATGACACCCTGCTCCACCAGCTTTATGTAACTGTAGACGTAGTACGCCACCTGTGGAACTAGTCTGCCTACGTTGATGGAATTTGCCGATGACAATTTGCAGCCACTGCCCGCCAGCTTCTCAGCAAAGGCATCGTCATTGAAGATTCTCTTGACGCCTGTCTGTGCATCGTCAAAGTTTCCATTGATGGCAAAGACGTGGGTGTTCTCGCCTTCTTGGGTAATCATCTGCTGCTCCTGCACCTGGCTGACACCCTGATTTGGGAAAAATACGATGATTTCTGTGCCAGGTACATCGGCAAAACCTTCTAGCGCCGCTTTTCCTGTATCGCCGGAAGTCGCCGTCAAAATGCAGATTTTCTTGTCTTCTTTCTCTTTCTTCGTGGCAGTTGTCAGAAGGTACGGCAAAATGGACAACGCCATATCTTTGAATGCGGCAGTCTTTCCGTGATATAACTCCAAAAAGTATGCATCCCCTGCTTTTACAATCGGTGCAATCTCTTTTGCTTCGAACTTCTCGTCATAAGCTCCGTCGATGCAGGACTTCATCTCTTCTTCTGTATAGTCATCAAAGAAAGCTCCAATTACCTTGAAAGCAATTTCCTGATATGACCTGCCTATCATATCCTCAATCTTGAAAGGCAGCGCCGGGATTTCTGTCGGAACGTAGAGCCCCTTGTCTTCAGAGATTCCCTGAATAATGGCTTGTGCACCTGTCAATTCTCTATCGCTTCCACGTGTACTTTTGAACTTCATCATATAGCTTTCTCCTTTTATTTGAACTTTTTTAAAAATTTTACTGGACAACAGTTAACATTAAGTATATAATAAATATCGTGAGATTTCAATAAGAGATGTAAAATTTAATATGTCGCCTTGGTCAAGTGGTCAAGACGTAGCCCTCTCACGGCTGAATCAGGGGTTCGACTCCCCTAGGCGATACCAATAGGAAAAGCGAATACCTTTAGGTGTTCGTTTTTTTCTTGCGCTCTATTAGCCTAGGGAGTCGAACCCGAAAGGGCGCGAGCGTAGGTGAACCCTTCCGGTGGAGGGGTTCACAGCGAGCGGTCCAAGCAGCCTGTGGGGGGGCTGCGCAGGACGGCAGTCTGCAGGCAGACTGCGTAACTCCCCTAGGCGATACCAATAGAAAACCTCCTGCAAATACTTGAAAATTCAACGTTGCAGGAGGTTTTTACTTTTCCACTTATTGTTAATATATGTTAATTTTTCGCATATTAAAGTGTGTTTTGGAGGGTGTAAGTGTTGCACCCTTCACCATTACAGCAAGAAGACTTTATGCAAAATGAGTGCATAATTTTATTTCTTTATGCTATAACTCAAGTTTTATTACCTGTACTTTTTGTAATAGTTGACCATGCCCTGACTGCGGCCTTGCTCATTTCCGTTTAGTTTATTTTCTCAAAAACTAAATTGCAGACGGTACGATCTCCCCCGCCAAAACCAGATGATCCTGCTGTTGACTGTGCAAAAGTATGAAGGCGGTACCCCTCAGCAAACTGTTTATTGCAGATATCCTCAATTTCACTGAAATTTTTCGAGCCCTTGCCCACGAATTTTTCTCTAAGCACTACTTGCATTACACGGTACTGGCCTCTCCCATTGTTAAATTTTCCCGCCTCATCATTGAACGAATTCATTATTCCCATTGATATTTCCTCCTTGTTTGCATGTTTTAGCTTAACTCCATGATATCACAGTTGTAAGAATATTATCAATAGTAAAACAACCGACCTTATCCAGTCCCTGTTATAACCACTCTGTTCGCCAAGGCTATCTATTGAATTAGATAGCCTATAAAAATTCCCACCAGGCCTGTTATAACCGCCTGTACTAACATTCTCCAATTCTCCGCTGGCTCACGTTCTAATTCTTCAAGCCTTTTCCCCTGGCTGATCTGCTTCCTTTAACATGCACTCCATGTTTGTGGCAAGTTTATTGATACAGCTTGTCAAGGCTTCCTGTTCTTTCATTCGATGCTTGAGGGAGTCGCTCTCATGCTCATGGTCGTTCAGCATCAGCATGACCTTCCGGCTGTTTTCATAGCATTCTTCTTTCGTTACGTCCATCATGGCCTATCCTTTCTATGCCAACTCAAAATAATGTCCAATTAACTGGTCAGGCGGATTTTGCAGTGCTGTCCTCGAATCCCTGGTGCATAAGTACAGCACGTCAGCCCATGTATAGTATTTATCTTTGTAGACTACCAAGTATAGGCTAAACGGGATCGGGTCAGCCACCGTCCCTGCGTGCTCTATATCTATTACCTGCCAAATGCTCGCCGTTGCCTGTGACGGCTTCCAGTTATCTTGTGTCGTATGGTCTTGCAGCGCCTTGTACAATAACCCTACACATTGCAGCCTGTAGCCCCTTTTCACCTCAAGACCGGCCTGCCACTCAGGGTATAAAAAAAAGCCTTTGCAGCTGTCTGATCATCCGCTATCGGCTGTGTTCCTTTCAGAAATTCAACCAGTTCCCTGTGCTTAAGCATTACCGTTCACCTCCTGTACAAGTCTGTCTCTGTATCCTGTTCAATTTCTTCCGTCCTTTTCTGTGTCTCACCATTTAACCAATCAATAAGTTCCATATGTTTATCTTGTGTAGTACGCCCTGCTGCCAGCAGTCTGTCAAGGCTTGCAATATAATCTTCCCTTGTCATTTACAGCACCCCCAGTTCGGTTAGTTCTGCCACGGTGTCATCTTTGATCGTCTGCACTGTTTCGTTGGGCAGATTGTATTTGTTTAGCTCTTCCCAGTTCGGATTTTAAAAAAATCCTTCTGATTCCGTGTAACAGTATTTATCCTCTTTTACATCCTCTGGAATAACGCTAATTTCAAATATATCAACCATTTCGGTTGGAAATGCTACGTTTTCATTTACTAACCCTGGATACCCGTTTGACATATAATCCAGTTTCTCGCCTATTCCGATGATACTTTTTAAATTTTTAGATGTTATAATATACATATCTACCCTTGTATGGCCTGTAGTTGCAGCTATAGGCCATTATCCCCAACCATCTTGCTACTCCTGAATAATATCTTCAACATTTATATTTAAGGCTTTCGCAAATTTCCCAACACATACAGCATCAATATTGTTCTCGTAACCTCTGCGAATTGTAACTGCGCTAACTTTCGCATTATTCGCTAACTGATTAGTAGTAATACACCTTCTAGCTCGTAACATTTCCACAGCGTACTTATTCAGCTTCATAATTTTCGTCTCTTTCCATTTGTTTTTTATATTGTAATTAGCCATATCAAATATTATTTGATATATAAATCATATTTTGATTATTTTCTCTCTCCTGATGTTATAAAATATCATTATAGAAAAAAAGGAGTGTTTTTATATGTCAAATGATTTAAAAAAAATATTTGGGCAAAGGACAAAGGAAGCCCGCGAAAAAGTAGGTATGACTCAATTGCAATTGGCAGAGACAGTCCAAGTTTCCGCTGCATCTATTTCTGCATATGAAAAGGGGAATAGTTTCCCATCATTAACAGTTGCAAAAGATATTGCAACAGAATGTAAAGTAACTATAGATTGGCTATGTGGTCAAGAGTCGAGCGACATAAATTTATCGAAAACGCTATCTGACGTTATAGAATTATTATTTAAATTAGACAATCCTCCACTTTTTGAAATTAGATACAAGCGTCAAGACGAAAGATTGGGAGAAACTTTCTACACAGATGAAGAAGTCGGCCTCTATTTTAACGACAGATATTCAGGTTTTGTAAGCTCAAATCAAGAAAACAGGAAATTATTTGACTTCTTTAAAGACTGGCAAAAGATGAGAGATTTATATAATCGCAATTCAATTGATAATGAAGTGTATCATTTATGGATGGAAAAAACACTAAAGAAATACAGTAATGTGGCAATTCCTGATTCTTGCGATATTCCATTTTAAAGCCTATTATTGACAGTTCATGATATTTTACATTACACCAACAAAGAAAGAAGTTTCAAAACGAAAAAAAGATTAATCAATCGTAACCCTGATTGTAGCTATGATAATGAGACACTACAGAAAAGACATCCCAAGCACTACTTTAATATTTAACCCATCAACGTAAAAATTATTGTGATAAGATTTAAGAAAGAAGGAAACTATGGCAACACGTTTTAGAAAGAGTATAAAAATTGCGCCAGGAGTGAAACTCAACATCAATAAAAAAAGCATAGGTATTACTGCCGGAGTAAAGGGAGCACATGTATCAGTGAATTCCAAGGGAAGAAAGACTACTACAGTGGGAATTCCCGGTACCGGTCTGTCTTACACCGAGACTTCTAAAATAGGCGCTTCTACCGACAAAAAAACTTATAATCATAATTCCCAAGTTAGCTCAAATGCCGATGGAACACCACCTAATCCTCCAAAAAATAGAATTCCTAAAAAGCCTAATAAAGGCAAGCGAACCGGTAAAACAATTCTTTTCAGCGTTCTTATCGGCGTCCTAGGGATTGCAGCCTTTGGCGGATTACTGGTAGTATTTACGGAAGGCGTAGAGTTATTAGACATTGCCATGTTAACCATGATTGCAGGTTTTATGGGTCTTTCAATTATTGGTTTGAAAAATTCAAGGAAAGATAACCCTGCAACCTCCGAAGGAAGTCCGAACGCTCCAAAGAAAAAGAGTTTAGGCTTTATAATTTCAATAGTGTTAATTATCATAGGCATCGTTCTTGCCTTTGCTTCACCTTCCGAACTGGACATTGAAAGTATTTCTTTGCAGATACCCGAGCAGGAAATGGATATCAACGATGAACAGGATATTACGTTTTCTATCACTCCCGATGAAGCAAGCGCCAGCGATCTTTCTTTTGAAACATCAAATGATGTCGTCATTACCTTTTCTGGTGAATCTGGTTCTGGTAAGATCAGTTCCCACAAAGAAGGGGAAGCTTATATTTATATAGCTGCTGATAACAGAGTAAAAAGCCAGAAAATCAAAATCACAGTTGTAGATAAAGAAAAAATCAAAAAGGCTAAAGAAGAAGCTGCTAAGAAAAAGGCTGAGGAAGAACGACTGAGAAAACTTGAGGAAAAACGAAAAAAGGAAGCTCAAGAAAAACAGCAGCAAGAGGAACAACAAACCTATGTTTACATACCTCAAACTGGTTCAAAATATCACAACAATCCGAGCTGTAGTAATATGAACAATCCGAGCCACGTGACTATTGATGAGGCTTTAAATATGGGGTTTCAACCTTGCGAGCGATGTTACTAGTAAACATCCATTATCGACGAAGTAATCAAACGGAACCCGATGAAAAGTATGGAATCGTATTAACTTCACCTTTGTAGGTAATGTCGTTGCAAAACGAAAACGTTTGCAAATAAAATTACATAAATTACCATTGACTTTTTAGGGAGTATCACATATACTACAAGTAACAGAAGCTCCCACACCTCTCAATGATGTGTCAAATGGGAGCACATTAATTTTTTGGAGAAATTATGGAATTAAAAAGAGCTACAACCTTTGAAGAACAAATAAGTCTTCTTGAAGAGAAAAACATTCTTATCGATGATCGCCAGGACTGTATCAAATTTTTAAACAATGTAAATTATTACAGACTGTCTGCATACTACCTGCCCTTTAAAGGGGCAAATGAAAAGTGTACCTCCAATATAGAGTTCACTCAAATTAAAAATATCTACGAATTTGACAAAGAACTGCGCCAGCTTATTATGTCCGCAATTGAAGAAATCGAAGTATTTCTACGAACCCAGATGGCCTATTACCATGCTCATAAATACGGTCCCAGCGGTTATATGCGTCCCAGTGCATATAACAAAAAGCATAATCATGTTCTTTTTACAAAACATATTACTTCATGCATTAATGAGAACAGCAAAACACTTGTTGTTCAGCATCATATGCAAAAATATGACGGTAGATTTCCTCTATGGGTTATTATAGAATTTTTTTCAATCGGTATGCTGTCACATTTTTATAGGGGAATGGATAACCGTGACAAATCTGCACTTGCTGCTACGTTGTACAATGTCAACTATCAAACAATCGACAGCTGGCTAAGATGCATAACTGATTTAAGAAACAGATGCGCCCACTATTCAAGGCTATATTATGTAAAATTTCCAGCGATTCCAAAAATGCCAAAAGGTGAAACATTTATTCCTACTCGCAGAGTTTTTGCCCAATTGTATATGCTGAAGCTTATGTATCCTAAGAAGGAAAAATGGAACGAAAACTTTCTAAAGCCTTTAACTAAGTTAATTAAAAAATACAAGCCTTACATCAACCTAGATCACCTTGATTTTCCTTACCGTTGGAAATCTATGCTGATGGTCAAAAAATAGTAGTACAAGTTATATAATATAGATACAGAAAAACAGACTATGCTGAATGAAATCAGAGGACGGAACGGGCAGCCGTCGCCCATTGGGAGATGTGGGAATGTCGTCCCACCTATTTCATTCGCGTAACGTGAGGCTGTCGCATTAGATAAAAATCTAATGCGATCTGCCCCTTTTCTGCACTTTATTTTGGAGCTTCAGAAAGCCGATCACGGTCATTTTGTGCTTTTTGCCATTTTTTGCGTTCTGTGCACAAATATAAACGAAATAAAGTTGATTTCCATATGGACAAGCTGACATAGACAGCCTAAAAATGTGATAGTCGCGGGTTCGGTTACTTTCCCAGTGTTTTTTTCTGATACTTAGGGTTAGGATATCCTTCAAAAATAACCAGGAGGGAAAAAATTCCTTTCCTAGTCCTAGATTTATCGCATCAAGGGAGAAACTGCACAACAGTTTTGTGCAAAACAGCGTGGAACTAGTCAAAAAGTACAAAATGACCGTGGCAGAAAGTGAAAACATTTGCAATCCATGCAGAGGTTCATAGCGGGAAGTCGCAATCGATAAGATTATGAGATATTCCCGCTATTACATGAACCGAATCTGCTTTGACAGGTCTTCCTATCATCTTTTTCACGAAAGCTGTTCTCGTTTCCAACTTCTGAACTCCCCTACCGCAAGGGCCAGTGATAAGACAAAGACCAGCGCATCCGCAATGGGCGCTGCAATCAGAGCACCATCCAGTCCAAATTTGCCCGATAAGATGATTGCCAGCGGGATTAGAAAAATCGCCTGCCGGGAAAGCGGGATCAGCAGCGCTTTGACAGGCTTACCGATGCCCTGCAGGAAGGATGCTGTAACCATATGTAATCCGTAGAGGAAAAACGCCATCATATATAACCGGAAGATATGCTGTGTGCATTCCGCATAGAGAGCATCCCCAGATACGAAGATCATACCGATCTGCTTACTGAACAGCTGATAGATTGCGAACCATACTACAGAGACAATCAATGCAATCACGGCTGCCAGCTTATACGTCTGCTTTACCCTGTCATAAAGTTTTGCCCCGAAATTATAACCGTTGATCGGCTGCGTAGCTGATGAAACGCCGACAAACATGGAGTGGGCAATTTGGTAGACCTTCATCATCATGCCGTAAACAGATAGCGCCATATCACTGCCATAAATGCTCAGTGCACCGTAAATCGTCATCAGATTATTCATGGTAATCTGCACCACCGCCGTCATGATTTGCGTAAGCAGGCTGGGAAATCCCAGCGCCAAAATCTGCCGAGTAATCTCCCAAGTAGGCTTTAAAGCAGATTTTAAGATGTGCACGGTCTTTAATTTTTTCACATAAGAAAGACAGAGCAAACCTGCTGCCGCCTGCCCGATGACTGTCGCGATTCCCGCGCCAAAGACACCCATTTTTAAAACAAAAATGAAAATCGGATCCAAAACCAGATTAATGGCCGCGCCGATCATCATGCATTTCATGGTGTATTGAGGGTTACCATCCGCCCTGATGATGGCTGTCAGTGCCGAACTGAACATCAGAAACGGCAGCCCCCAGGCGATGGTGCGCGTATACGTCAGAGACGATGCAAAAGCTGTGTCAGTGGAACCAAATAAGGTGACGATTTGAGGCGCCAAAATGCTGCACAGCAGGAGAATTGCGGCACCCGAAGCGATGAGCAAGGTCACAGCGTGACTGACCGTTCGATCAGCCAGTTCCTGCTGCTTTCGACCCAGGTAGAGACTGATATTTGCCGCACAACCGTCCCCGATCAGCAAAGCGATGGCGATGGCGATAATCGTCAGTGGAAAAGCTACATTTGTGGCTGCCATTCCTGTGACGCCCACTCCCTGACCGACAAAAATCTGATCGACGATGTTATACAGATAATTGACCATCAGCGTCAAAGCTGTCGGAATTGAGTATTTGACGATGAGTCTGGTAATTGGTTCTGTTTCTAATGGATTTCGTTCTTCTTTTAGCTGGTTCATTAAAATTACTCCTTTTTCTAACAAATTTGGATTTGCCTCTTATCATATGTCTCATTTCGGTGCATAAAAAACAAAAGCACCCAGAAGACAAACCCATCTAAAAGTGAGAAGGTTTATTTAACGGATGCATATAAAAAACGTGGAAATGACGGAATCAAGCGGTCAAGTCTGCCAAATCAAGATTTGGGGACTTTTCGCATGAGACCTGCCAACGATTTACTTAAAGTAAATCGGGCTAGGGCTTCAACATTCCTATTTCCATTTCATCGATATCTCCTACATAATAAAAAATCGATTTTTTACTCTCTTGCATATAAAAAAGAGAAAAACGCATCCAGTTACATAACCGAAGGCTTTCTTCTCCCATCCAGACTAACTGTTGGCTTCGGAATCAAACCGAATTAGCGTGATGCTCGCGGGCTGTACCGCCAGTAGAGTAAAACTCGTTTCCGAAGAAAGAACACAAATTATCTTCTACAGAATAGCACATCATTTTTATTACGTCAATTAAAACATCTGTGCCAATCGGAAAACCGCCGGCACAGATGTTGTTAAAGGATTATCTTCTGATGGATTTTGCTTTTCTCAGGCAATCTCGGCCGAAGAGTCCATCCACATACAGACCATATCTTCTCTCAAACCATTTTACAGCGGCAATGGTTTTATCGCCATAAATTCCATCTACCGTCAGGTCTCTGCCGCACCAGTTGAGGAAACGCTGCAGTTCCCTGACTTTGCGTCCTTTGTCACCTCGTCTGAAATAACCTCGAAGTGGAAGCGACAGCGGTCCCCGATAGCGTTCCTTTTCCCGCGGCGGTTCTTCAGGCTCAGAATCTCCCGTATAATCCTTAAAGCACCAGTCCAGATCAAACTGTCCCGGTACACCTGAAAAACTTCCGTTATCTGCAAACTGCCACATGGCCGGTCGCTTATAATTGGTATGAGAATTGTATTGGGCTACCCATACGTCAATCCCCGAGAGATTGCCGATTTTTTCTGTCAGCCAATAGTACGATGCGTACACACCGCAAGGATGGCCCAGTCTGCGCACTTCTTTGACAAAGGCTTTGATGACCCTGGTCAGCGCCCGTTTAGACAGCCTTCCCTGGGTCAGTGGATCTTCCACATCCATCCAGATCGGATACTGCAGCCTTTTTCCCCGGCAAAGGCGGACAGCATGGCGCGCCTCGATTCTCGCCTGTCTTGCAGTCACAGCCGTTGAATAATAGTATGCGCCAAAGTCCAAGCCTGCGGCTCTCGCCTGTCTATAATTATTGTCAAACATCCCATCTGTCACCGTTCCCCGATAGCCGCCGGCTCTGGCGATGACAAACTCGATATCGTCTTTTTTTATTCTTCTATATTGTTTTTCCGTGAGTCTTCCGTTCCAAAAACTCACATCAATGCCTTTCTTCCTTACCATAATTACACCCCAGCTTTATAGTATGCAGGCGGCGCTGAAAGGGGCACAACAGATTTCCTACCAGTCCAGTCATTCCATTGAAAAAGGGCCGTCAAGTAACTGACAGGCCCTTTCGGCATGCACCTTATTCAGCTGCATTTGGCATATTGGAGATATATTCTCCTTTCACAGCAGGAACATAGTAAGTTGCGTATTGCGCCAAACCGCTCGTCTCACTGTCTGTATCCTGTGTTCTGATATCGAAAGAATAGTAGGGCAGGAACGTCTCATAAGTATTCCCTGTCAAATAGACTAAGTTGACATTTTCAATCTGTTTTGTGTCTGGCAGTGGATTATCATTATCAAAAGTGATATAGTTGCCCTTTTTCAGCAGCTTCTTTGCTTCTGCCGAAGTGATAATGGGATAGCTGTCTATTTTTTCACTGCTGGATAAATTGTCCTTCAAAATAATGGACTTCAAATTTCCTGTCTCATCAGTTTCGAAAATCATCTTTTTCATGCTGTAATTGATGATCTCATCTTTGCTGTCTCCTGCATTGTCATAGCCATTGATGATCCATTTCAGATTCCCTGTCTCATCATATACGGCTGAAGCACTCTGCTGTGGATTTTCAAAAGACAGCAGACTGCCGTATTCTTGTAATAAGTATTCTGTCACCACTTCTGCTTCTTCTCTGTTCATTTCTGCAGGTGGAAAGCGGTATTCTTCCGGCAGTTCTACACTTTGAGAGAAAGTGATTACCGTGCTGTGATCACTGGTTACAGAGATTTCCCCTATGTCCGTAATTGCTGTGGCTTTGTATGCTGTAGCTTCGGCTGCAGCTGTTCCTTCTGTGTCGCTGCCTGCTTCCTGTCCCTTGTCATAATGGATATCCTGTACCTCTGTATCCAGGCTGGCGGCGACCACCTGTGCCTGATCCTGCAGCTCCTTTTCGTCAACGGGAGCGGACTCACCATCGGCTGCGGCGTACATGGTATTCTTATATACAGGCATCTCCTTTACATCCATGTCTTCTCTCCAGGGGCTTCCATCGCTCAACAACGATTCGTCCGCCGCTTTTTTAGGTCTGACCTCTTTCGAAGAACGATTGGTGTCTATTGTCAATTTTGGCAGGTTCAAAGCGGTCTTTGGCTCATCTCCGCCTGTGCTGGGTGCCGGTTCTGATGCCGGCCAAAAATGCACGCAGCCAAACAAGACAATCAGCAGGCAGGCCGCCAGACTGCCATACCTGAGCCAAAGCTTTTTCGGCGGCTTTTTTGTCTGTGGAACATTAAATTCCACCGCTTCTTCAATAAAATCGTCGTCTATATTGCCTATCGCCGATAAAAATTTATCACTTTTCATAAGCGTATTTCCTCACTTTCAAGATGAAGTTTCAAATCATTCCTCATTCTAAACAACATGGTAGTGACTTTATTCGGTTTCATACCAAACTGGGTGGAGATTTCTTTGATCGAATTCATATACCAGTATCGCCTGACAAATACCATCCGGCTCTCCTTCGGAAGCCC
Source organism: Eubacteriaceae bacterium (assembly GCA_902362805.1). Taxonomy (GTDB): domain Bacteria; phylum Bacillota; class Clostridia; order Peptostreptococcales; family Anaerovoracaceae; genus Senimuribacter. The sequence continues at coordinate 586,248 of CABIXY010000004.1, forward strand.
TGCCAAAAATCCATTGATCGCATCGACCAGAACCATCTCTTCCACCAGATCTTCAACTTTTCCATTTGTGGACAGGCACTCCTCCAGCTCGGATAGAACCAGTTCCATCTGTCCTGCACCACGTTTCTGCGTATTGTAACCTTTATATTTGTTCAAAGCCAGGTTCCTCGTAATTTTCCCCAAAAAAGTAGATAATCTATTGGGCTTATGAGGCGGAATGGCATTCCAAGCTCTCATGTAAGTATCGTTAACACATTCTTCAGCATCTTCTGCATTGTAAAGAATGTTATAGGCTATGTGGTTACAGTATTTGTCGTATTTCTTTGCTGTTTCTGAGATAGCCGCTTCTGATCGCTGCCAGTATAGCTCTACGATCTTGCTGTCCTCCATAGTTCCTCTCCTTTCCCAAAGAGCAAGTCCCTTACCCTTATACACAACTTTTTGCTGGCGATATTTCTTTAGATATTCTATCATTTGAAATATTTTTTGTCAAAATACTGTCAAGGCAAAATAAAATACGCCATAGCAGGAATGATTCCAACTATGACGTATTCTCATGTAAGATAAAAACACCTTCTGTGTTACCCTTCTTCGTGGTTCAGTTTTTGCCTTCTACTGATTTGGTTATATAGTCTTTGACTTCTTCTTTCGGAATTCCCAGGGCCACAGACAATTCACCGTGCAGCAGTTCCTCAGCACGCCTCATATATTTTTCGTCCACCTGGCCTAATTTTTTCCCGCGCTCTCTGGCATCACTCTCTTTCAGATAGACATCTCTTACCAGCTTTAATAGATCTCTGCACTTGTGGGATTCAAAGAAAGACTGATAGTGTTCACTGAGAAATCGCATATTGGTATTCTCATAAATTTCTGCCTTGACCGTCGGTATCTCTTCAATCAGTTCCTCCGCCTTTTCCTTTGTAATCACATGTCGCATGAAGGTCTTTGTGTCTACCGGCGCAAAAATTTTTCCATCTTGATATTGCGGTAAAAGGGTGTAGTAAAGCCTCTTTTTCCCCATGATAGGAATGTCTGGTATTCCCACCGCTTCTACTTTGCATACGCCTTCGTTTCCATAGATTATAAAATCACCAGTCTCGTACAAATGATAGCCCCCTTCTCTGTTACTGCACAAAAAGACGTGCCGCTTGCGGCCAGCCGGCCCGATGTTCTTTGAAACAAGCAGCACGTCGCCTAATTTATTTTAGCATACACTTCACTATATGCAGCAAAAGTTTATTTTATGACACCAAATAACGTCAGACACAGAATAACGACGATAATCGGAGAGATGTATTTTATCATGACAGATAGAAAGTGATAGATCCATGTGTCTTTGCTAAAGCCACATGTCCTTGCCATGTTGTCCATCCCCCAGATCCATCCTGTGAATATGGAAAGAGCTAGGGATCCTAGGATCAGAAAGACGTTGTTGGTCAGCATGTCAAATAGATTGAACATGTAATCAGAAAACAGCGCTGGCACGCCGATTAACATGACCAAAACAAACGTGACGCATAGTGCTTTTAAGCGGCTCACCTGGAATTGATCCATGATGAAAGCCATGACCGCTTCCCAACCTGCAATGCCAGAAGAAAAGGCAGCGATAAAAAAGCCAATATAAAAGATGGTTCCCCATATTCTCCCGCCTGCCATTTCATTAAAGACGTTTGGCATAGTAATAAACGTCAATCCCGGGCCGGAAGCCATCTCCAGGTCAAAAGCCGATGCCATGGGAAAAATCATCAGGCTGGCCATGACGGCTACGAAGATGACCGAAACAGAGATGATGACTGAGTTCTTCACAACGTTGATTTCTCCTTCTTTCTGATAGCTGCCAAAGATCATCGCTACAGCCATGGCGATGCCCAGGGAAAAGAAAGTCTGTCCCAGGGCCGTCAGAACACCCGCAAGGGAAAAAGAGTCAAAATCTAAGGTGAAGATGAACTTCACGCCCTCCGCTGCACCCGGAAGGCGCAGCCCTGCGATAACAAGAACACCCATGATGACTGCCAGGGACGGCAGCAGGACCTTTGCAATTTTTTCTATGCCCTGCTGCAAATTATTCTTTACCACCAGGGCAGTCAGCGCTGCATTGACCATGATAAACCCAAACACCAATACGTGATTTGCTGAAAAGTCAGCAAAGTACTGTGCTACCTGTCCACTATCCATACCAAGAAAGGTTCCTTTTGCAGTGGCGTAAATATAATGTAAAATCCACCCATATACCGGAATCGTATAACCGATGACCAGCACGATGCAAATCATATGGAAATACCCCGCAATATGCCATTTTGCTCCCGGTTTCTCCAAAACCCTGTACGCCCCTACCGGACTTTTGCGAGATGCCAGCCCCAACGAAACCTCCGCTGAAAACAGGGGAATGCCGACGACAAACATCAATACGATATAAGTCAGCAAAAACAGACCGCCGCCGTATTCTCCGCAGATATATGGAAATCGCCAAAGGGTGCCCACACCCACAGAAAAACCGATTGTCGCCAGGATAAATCCCAGCCTGGAACTGAAGGTATCTCTCTTCTTATCCATGACGTCACCTCCTATAGGTAAATCCGATCCTCCACAGAGTTATAAGCATTCTCACTCGGCGTAATTCCTTTCTCTGCAGCTTCTTTCAAATTCTTCCTCGTGATTTCAGCGCAGACTTTCTCTACTCTGTCCATCAACTGTCTCTTGTCGGCCTTGTCACCTTTGGTATACATCTCCGCTCCGCTCATCACGCCGCCGATATTTTGAACCCAGCACTCTTGATACAAGATGCCGCGATTCATCAAAAGCTTCGCCAGACGCAGTTCTTCTTCTTTGTTGCTGGCGTGGAGCTGGTTATTGGCCGCACCAAAGACCATTTTAAATTTCAACTTTTGAATCACTTCTTCGGTGAGAAAACCACCGACAGCGCATGGACAGAGGATATCCGCCTCCGCATTTAGGATTTCTTCGTTTTCCGCCACAGTGATTTCTGCTTCTGGATATTGATTTTTCAGTTTCTTTGCCATCTGGGGATTGATATCGCTTACAATCAGCTTTGCCCCATCTTTAAGCAGATATTCGGCTTGTGCGTACCCCACAGAGCCCAGGCCCATGACCGCCACAGTCAGTCCCTCTAAAGAGTCCCTGCCAAATTGGAATTTTACCGCCTCCTTCAGAGCACACTCCACTCCCCAAGCCGTCGGTTTACCGGAGGAACCGATAGGATTAGAAGGACCTGCCGTGATATATGCCGAATAAGGTGCCATTGCGTCTGCCAGTTCGATGGGATAACGCATATCCGGGCCAGTAAAAAATTTCACCCTATCCAGAGCAAAAGCCAGGAAACCCAGTTCCTCTGTATCGTTCAAATCAGCTTCATCAGCAACCACAGTAATTTTACCGCCTCCGTAAGGAATCTGAGATGCCACATTCTTGTGACTCTGGGCGCGGCCCAGGTTCAGACCGTCGATGATGACTTCGATTTCCTCTTCATCGCGATCATGGCGCCGGATGCCTCCTGTATAGAGGGCATGATCTTTGTTATTGACACCCAGGACAACACTATGTAAGTTGGCCGTAAAGCGCATGTCCTTCCTGTCGTAATAGTAGCAGTCCAGTCCGAAAAACTTCCCCCTTCTCAGCAGATTAAAAACTTCTTCCAGATAGTCTGTAAGGCCGTACTTATCAAACAAGGCTCTCGTCTCTCTGTTGTTCAGCCTGATGTCGTTCTCTGTCAAAAGGCTGTCAGCATAAAATGTCTTATTAAAATTGCTCCACGCAATATCGCTATCCCATTCCTTGGCTGCGATGATGTACTCCCGATCTGTACGATAGTCGTAACGTAGCATCAAAGTCGTGAGACCTTCTTCCTTCAGCGGATAATATAAACTTTTCTCCATAATGAACCTCCTGTACTCTTTTCGCAAGTTTCTGACTTTTCTTAATTATAACATATTACATGTAATATGCAATATGTTTTTGCGCAAAAAAATTTCAGTCCCCTATTATTCGACTGAAATTTTTCAATGAATTATTGTTTCTCTGTCATATACCCAATTTCTGAAAACCGATTGTGTTCCTTCATCAGCTCTTGTGCCTTGTCAATATCCCTTGTTTTCAGCGCATTCTTGATGGCAGTATGAGCCTGAATACTCAACTTGCGATTTTCAATAACCGCCAGATATGCGAAAGTGCACATGTTAATCTGATTCTGGGTTTTCTTGGTGCACTCTCTAATGGTCTGGTTAGTACAATAATCAATCATCACCTTATGAAATCCTACTGACGCTTCGTGAAAGCCGTTGTCATCTTGCGCCTCATAGGCTCTGGACTGTTCATCCACAATTTCTTCCAAATCCGCAATCAAACCATCGAGACTGTCTATCTGCCGATAAGTATCAATCACGATATCAAAGAGATAGGCATTGGCTTCTATCAAATCTCTCTCCTGCTCTTCATCCAATTTGATAATGCTGGGACCAACATTGTGTTTTTGCTCCACAAAACCTTCCTGAATCAGGCGATTGATGGTCTCTCTGACTGGTGTTCTGCTGACGTCAAAGGCCTTTGCCAGTTCTTCTATATTCAGTCTGTCTCCTGGAACCAGTTCCCGGCTCTGAATCTTCCTTAATATCAGATTGTACACCTGATCTACCAGGGATTTTCGTTCAACCTTGTCTGTCACTGTTCTGCCCTCCTCTGTATTTTACATGTAATATATTACCATGATTTTGCTGATTTTGCAATCACAATTCACCACAGTATCTTTCGTTTAGAGAAGTCTGCCCCGAAGTGAAGAAACGGCGCAGAGCATTAGTGCTCTGCGCCGTTTAGGCTCATTCATAGTTGGAGATTAAAATCGGTTAATCTGATAACCCTTCACATCAATATCCTTTATACATCAAGCAAATCGTTGAGTGCCTCACTCATGGTCGGATGTGTAAAGATCTGCTCTTTTAATACGTGATAATCCGCTCCTAGATCCATTGCCAGTTTGACGATATTGATCATTTCATAGGACTCTTCACAGAAAAGCATCGCGCCCAAAATCTGGTTTGTATCAGCATCGATGACGGCTTTCAGCAGGCCTGTCGTACTCTTCAGCACCTGTGCCTTTGGAATTGCTGCAGCAGGAAGTTTGGCGATTTTTACGTTGTAACCGGCTTTTCGCGCCTCGTCCTCGTTCAATCCCACTCTTGAGAAGGACGGTGTGATGAAGACGCTATATGGCACATTCTTTCTGATTGCCTGAGAATACTGCCCGCCGTTCATCTGTGACCAGATGATACGGAAATCGTCTAAGGAAACATATGTAAACTGCAGTCCGCCTTTGGCATCGCCCATAGCCCAGATGTTCTCCGCCGTCGTCTTCAGCTTTTCGTCTACGATGACAGCGCCTCGCTTGTCGAGTTCTACGCCTGCCTTCTCAGCCTGCAGATCTGCCGTATTCGCTTTTCTTCCCGTGGCAACCAATACTGCCTCCGCCTCGAGAGCGATCTCTTGACCCTGCCAGTTTAATCTGACAACAGCTCTGCCCTCGCCAGTCTCTACCTTCTCCGTCTTTGCTCCCAGGTAGAAGCTGACACCTTTTGCTTCCAGCGCACCTTTAATCGCGCCTGCGATATCTCTGTCTTCCCTCGGTATAAAAGTTTCCCCGTCCTGTACGACCGAAACCTTTGCACCGAAACCAGAGTACATGGACGCAAACTCCAGCCCGATATAGCCGCCGCCGATGATAACCAGGTGCTGCGGAAGCTGATCCAGATCCATCAAAGTCGCACTGGTATAAACGTAAGGATTGCCCGCCAAGCCTTCAATTGGCGGAATCACCGGCGTACCGCCTGTATTGATGAAAATCTTTTCTCCTTCAATTTCGAAAGTCTCACCGTCTGCCTCTATCTGCACGACTTTATTAGAAACAAAGGAGGCATCGCCTAAAATCACCTCAATATTAGGATGATCAGCCAGCTTACTGTAATTCTTGCCGCGAAGCATACTGGTCACACGGCGTTTTTCCTCTATAGCAAGACGATATTTTTCGGCTTTTTCCTCAAAAGAAGCTTTCTCATCCAGTGCAGACAGACCAGAACTTCTCACCAGAGATTTGGACGGGATACAGCCTACATTGATGCAGGTACCTCCGTACATGCCGGCATCCTTTTCAATCATAGCGACTTTGCTGCCGCTAGCGGCCATCTTTCCTGCCAGGGTTTTTGCGCCTTTTCCAAATCCAATCATAATTGCATCATACTTTTTCATGATCTAGTCCTCCTTAAAAATTTTGTTGTTTATGTTATCAATTGTTATACGTTCCAATTCACGCCTGCACCCCTCATTGAGTTCCTCGTAAATTCCATCCATAATGCCCGCCATGCCAGAAGCAATGAGGCAGTTCATCTCCGGATTACCCGACTTCCAAGAGGCTTTGACAAAATCCACGTCCAAGGCGTCACCAATTTGGCACAGGTTGATTTCCTTCGCATCCTTGGCCATGGAATACCCCCCTCTTACACCTTCTTTTGTGGCGACAAAACCAGCCTTTTTCAGTTTTGCCATCACTTTTCTGACACGAACAGGATTCGTACAGACATTTTCCGCCAGTGTTTCGCTGTCCAGGGTCTCACCCTTATGATTTAAAAACACCAGCGCATGCACTGCTATCGTAAATTCACTAGTCATTTTTCTTTCCTTTCCTCAAAGCTCCAGTCGGACAGCTTTTGATACAGTCGCCACACCTGATGCACTCCAGGCTGTTCGGCTTTTCCCATACTTTAATATCCATCTTGCAGACCTTCTGGCATTTGCCGCATTTCACACATTTCTCCTGATCAACCTCAAATCGTTTAAAGGCAATCGGATTAAACAGGCCGTATACAGCACCCAGTGGACACAGATATTTACAAAACGGTCTGTAAACGATCACTGACAGTATCACTAAGAGGACGAGAATTGACATCTTCCAAGCATAGAGAAAACCGATGGTCTGCCGCAGCGGTTCGCTGGCTAATACCAGCGGAATTCCTCCCGACAGAGTTCCGCTGGGGCAGATGTATTCACAAAACCAGGGTTTTCCCTGACCGAAAATGTCCACAGCAAACAGCGGAAGCAAAATTACAAAGACAACTAAAATCATATATTTCAACCACTTGAGTACCCCGTGTCCCGGCAGATTCTTTCTCTTCTTTACAAAAGGAATCTTGTAGAGCAAATCTTGAACGAGGCCGAAAGGACAGAGCCATCCACAGACGAATCTGCCCAGCAGTGAGCCAAACAGCAGCAGAAATCCAAGGACATAAAAGGAAAACTTGTAGTCTCTGCTGCCGAGGACAGCCTGCAGCGAACCGATGGGACAGGACCCCAGGGCTCCCGGACAGGAATAGCAGTTAAGTCCCGGCACGCAGAGATTCTTTGCCGGTCCTGTATAAATTTTACCCTGTATGAAACCGATCAAATATCCATTGGTAATGGCCGTAAAAGCAATCTGCACCCACAGCCGCATTCTGTCTTTTGCTTTTCTTATCTGCTTAGCCAATTCCAATACACTCCAAACATATTTTTGTCGCTTTCATAAATACCGTTCCTATCTCTCCCCGCATGGCGCCAATGGTGATAAATGCGATGCCTGCAGCTGCTATCACGCCTCCAAGTAAAGTTCTTTTCATAACGCCTCCTCTTAAATCTGGCTCAGCAGATCATCGATGATTTTCTTCCATTCGTCTTCGCTTTTGGAACCAGTAATCGTCTGACCTACCTTATTGCCATCTTTGTCGACAAAGAAGGTGGTCGGCACGACTTGGACGTCTTGTAAAGGGCCGTTCATCAGATCTGTATTCAGCACGATGTGGGTATAATCTGCGCCAGTTTGCTCTACGATGTCTTTGGCTGTTGGATCCTGGGGATCATAGGTGTCACTGACAATGCCCACGATCTGAAAGCCTTTGTCCTTGTACTCTTCGGCGATCTTACCAAGATCCGGCATCTCTTCGATACACGGGCTGCAATAGGTCGCCCACACGTTGACCATGGTCAGGTCTGCTTTTGTAAAAATGTCTTCAGCTGCCACGCCGCCGCCTAAAAGCTCACCTTCAAAGTTTTCAAAACCGGCGCTGGTTCTCTGATCTGAAGGCGCTACATCCTGTTTTTCACTTCCGCAGGCGGCCATGGTCAGCACAGCAATCATCATCACGGCCAATACGGCAGCAATTTTTTTAAATCTTTTCATCTCTATCCTCCTAATCTGTTACTTTTGTATTTACAGTTATCATTTTCTGTAATTATAAATGTTACAGTTAAGAATGTCAATAGGCTTTTCAAAAGTTTTTGAAATCTGCTGGCAAGGGCGGTTGAAGCAGCCAGACGCCTGAGGCAGTCCTAGACCATATACTGCCCCACAAATAGCTGAAAGCATTCCAGCAGATAGGCGTAATCTTCCGGGTCATAATAGAAATGCCCGGACTTCCGCAAAGCAGAAATCTCTATTCGTTCATTGCGCCGCAAGTACTTGATGGAGCCCTTAGAAACCAGTTCGTCCTTCTCAGACTGGAAGGCGCAGCAGGGCACAGACGCCAGAGAAATCCGCTCTCTCGTTTTTTTGATTTCCTGCAGCAGCTCCAGATAATGGGGAATCCAGCGCACATAAGACCAAGCCTTCCTGCTGGGAGCAATGCTGTAGGCGTCCCTGGCAGCCACGGCCACCGCATCATCCTCTGGCACACAGTCAAAAGCTGCTTTCATGGAATTGATCACTGCCGAAGGCTTTACTGCAACTTTTAGGGGCACCGCCAAGAGGAAAAGTCCCCTCACTTTGCCCCCGTGCTCTATCGCCTCGGAGATTGCAAAAAGTGTTCCCATGGAGTGTGCGGCAATCAAAATCCGATCATACCGCTGCGCCAGATGATCCATCAGACCGCTGACCTGGGTCTTCCACTTTTCCATGGAAGTGTGGGAAAAATCCTGGACAGTCTTTCCATGGCCGTCCAGCAGTATATTATAGACAGACCAAGAGGCCGGCACCAGAGGCAGAAAGTCACAAAAGTGCCTCGGCGTTCCCATGATGCCGTGGACGAACAGAATGACCGTATCACTTCCTGCAATTTCTCGAATATATGGTTCATGCGCCAAGACAATCACTCCTTTCTAAACGCAGAATATGCCGGACCAGCAAATGGAATTTTCCAAAAGCCAGCCCGGCATCTTTCATTTTATCGTAATTTATTTCTTGTCTTTTCCACATGCACCATTCAGTATGATCCAAAGCACAAAAGCGCCTGCTGCACAGATGATGATGGCGAGGAATGTGGTGTCATACTTTCCGTCTGCACTTTCCACCAGCTTGCTGGAAATCATCGGCCCCAGAATTGCCGCTGGGATCAGAGAAAAGTTACCTAAGCTGAAGTTTACAGGGAAGTGCTTCGGTCCGTATTCCCGATTGATAAAAGCCGAAGAAATCGTCGGATTGCCGCCATAGGAAATACCCATACACAGCAGTCCCAGCAAAATCAAAATCATCGCTGAAGTCTTCGCGCCGAAAAACAGGGAGACACCAGCTACTGCCATAACGACCATATTGATCAGCATCGTGTTTTTTCTTCCCAGCTTGTCAAAGACACCGCCGATGATGACACGTCCCGCCCCGTTAAAGACGGAAACCACCATGCCCACAATTGCCGGTGCACCAAAAGCGATTGCAATCGATGCCGCGCTGTTGATGACCATCAGACCAGCCGAGTTGGCGATAATGCACCAGATAATGAAAATCCAGAAAGAAGATGTCTTCAGCATTTCTCCTGTCGTCATCCCCTCCAGGGCTGGCGCCGCTCCGTCTGTCCCCTTTGGCGCCTCTGGATTTTTAATAAACAGAGAACCGACGACTAAAACGATAAAGATGATAATACCCAAAATCATGAAAGTAGTAAATACACCCTTAGAAGCAACCAAGCTGGTCGCAACGCTGCCCAGGATCAGTGCACCCAGGCCAAAGCCCATCATCATGATGCCAGAGGCAAGGCCCGGTTTGTCTGGAAACCATTTGTTCATCGTTGAAATGACACTATTATAGCTGAATCCTACGCCTGTGCCGCCCAAAACGCCGTAGCAGATGTAAAGCATGGTCAGGCTGGAAGATGAATTGTCAGGATTCAAGCGGGAAACGCCAAAAAAACCGACCAGCAGCAGAACACCTGACAGCATGATGATATATCTCGGCTTTAGCTTTGCTGACAATTTGCCAGCTACAAATCCGCCCAAACAGAAAAACACCATCGAAATCGTGAATGTCATCGATAACTGGGACAAGGACCAATCAGGGTACACCTGACCAAAAGGTTCCTTAAACAGGGACCAGCCATAAATCAATCCGCAGAAAATCAATAAGATTGTACCTACGCCCAGGTACAGCCATCTCTTGTTATTAGACATTAGAATACTCCTCTTCTACTAAAATTCTGGCAGTTTCTACGCCAGTTAATACGCGCAGCGCTCCATTTGCCAGTGAATCCATTTCTTTTTCTCCTGGAATGACTTCTACCGGAGCTATGAATTCCACTCGCTCTTTAACAGCCTTTGTGATATAACTTGAATAAGCGATGCCGCCCGTAAGAACAATATAGTCGATCTTTCCGTTGACGTCCACCGACAGCTTGGCAATATTCTTTGCGATATTCAGTGCCATAGCATCGTAGACCAGTTTAGCGTGTTCATCTCCGGCCAAAACCCGCTTCTCAACTTCTCTGGAATCGGAAGTACCGAAGTGAGATACCAGGCCGCCCTTTCTCTGCATCTGCCTCATCATGTCGGCTTTGTCATCATATATATCGTAACAATAATCTACAATGGCATAACCTGGAAGACCGCCGGCTCTCTCCGGTGAAAAAGGTCCTTCATCGTCGGAAATCATGTCTACCAGTCTGCCGTGAGCAAAGAGGCCGACAGAAATGCCGCCGCCTAAATGGACACTGAGAATGTTGTGATCCTTGTAGTCGATGACCTTCTGCTCACAGAGGTTCAGCACTGCGGCCCGCATGTTCAGATTATGACCTCTGCCAATTCGGAATACATCTTTGATGCCGGTAATCCGGTAGAGTTCTTCCATCTCGTCCACTGCCACTGCATCATAGATATAAGCTTTGCAGTTTGCCTTCTGCGCAATTCTATAAGCGATGGGAGCACCCAGGTTTGAAGCATGCTGCAGCTGCGGCCTGTATTTCAGACAGTCCAGCATGTATTTGTTCACTTCATATGCACCAGTGTGCACGGGCGGAAGAAGGCCGCCCCGGCCTACAACAGCGTCAAAGTCCTCAATTCGCTCACCGTGTTCTTCACAGCATTCTTTTACCAGGTCTGAACGAAAATCCATCTGTGAGTAAATGTCAGCAAAAGGCTCCAGTTCTTCCTGTGTATGGGAAATGCTCTCTACCCACTGTTGATCCCGCTCAAGATAGACCGCAACCTTCGTAGAAGTGGACCCTGGATTGATGACCAAAATTCTATAATCCATTGGTATTCTCCTTTCTTAGCTCTTTTAAAAATACGATTAGGAAATCAAAGAAGCCAGTGCCAGGGAAACAAACTTCTCTTCCGTGGACGCGCCTCTTGAGGTCAATACGACGGGCACCTTTGCGCCGACCACGACGCCTGCCATCTTGGAACCACCGCACAAAACCATGGCCTTGTGCATCAGATTACCTGCTGCAATCGTAGGTACTAAGAACATATCAAAGTCCCCACAATAAGGGCAGTCGTATTTCTTCGTCTTTGCAATTTCCTTACTCATGGCGATGTCAAAGGAAACCGGCCCCACGATTTCGCACCCCGGGATTTCGCCGTTCCGATTCATCTCAATCAAAGCCGCTGCATCGACTGTTTCTACCATTTTAGGGTTCACTTTCTCCACAGCAGCCAACACTGCCACCGACGGATTCTCCACACCCAATTTGTGAAGAACATCTACGCAATTAAGGACAATATCTTTTTTCTGTTCCAAAGTAGGGTAAGGAATCATGCCGCCATCGGATACAGCCAGGAGTCTTTTCATCTGCGGCACTTCCGTGTAAGCGAAGACGCACATCGCTCTGCCCGTATGGAGTCCATTCTCCTTCTTCACCAAAGGTTTCAGCACATCCTTGGTATCCAGCATGCCCTTCATGATGAATTCAGCTTCACCATTTTTGATCAGCTCCACTGCTTCTATGCCGCAGTCGGCCGCTGTTTCAGCATGAATCATCCTGTAGTCGGCAGGATCTTCGCCCAGCTTCCTGAGGACATTCTCAATCTCATCAGTATTTCCAATCAAAATAGGCCTTACGAGATCTATTTTTTCCGCTTCTACGATGGCTTCCAGCACATGTTCGTCTGCTGCGCCAGCAACGGCTACAGTCTTCGTATGGGGTTTCTGTTTACATTTTTCGACTAATTCACTGAATTTGCTATAAGCCATTCTTTGTCTCCTTTTGCAAAGCAATCCATAAACTTGCTTTTCTTGTCATTATTTGCATTATACTATTTATTTTAACGAATCCGCTGTACAATGTCAAATTATTTTTTAGGTTTTATAACTTTTTGTTTGATGGTTTCCGCAGAGACCTGCCAACGATTTACTCAAAGTAAATCGGGCTAGGGCTTCAAGATTCCTATTTCCACTTAATCAAAACCACCAGTTGAACTGGTGGTTTGACCAGGCCCTATAAGGGCCTTTCTCCTGTGGTGGCACCTTGAAAGGTGCATCG
>CABIXY010000005.1 GCA_902362805.1 Eubacteriaceae bacterium
AAGCTGAAATGTTGTTGACTTCGCAGGCGGCTTTTGCCGCCTGCATATACCGATATTAATTTACACACAAATTTGGACTTGACTTTCTAGCGCGCTCGATTGCGGACTGCAAAGTCCGGTTTTACCCCTCTAAGAGTCCGCAATGAGCAAGGAGTCCAAGAAATGTCCCGTACTTTTTTTCTGGCGCGTTCGTCTGCGGACTGTAAAGTCCGGTTTTGCCCCTCTAAGAGTCCGCAATGGGCAAGGAGTCCGAGAAATGTTCCGCACTTTTTTTCTAGCGCGCTCGGTTGCGGACTGTAAATCCCAGCTTTGTTGCTCTGGCGGTCCAGTCTCTTGGACCATCTCATAGCACTTTGGCGGACTACAATGCGCCGTCCCGCGCGACCAAAGTGCACAGGAGCCGTCGATTCCATCATGCACCCCTTCATGCAGCCGTTTTTTATTTGCTTAATTCACTTCTTGTGGTAAAATAACTGTATGGATAGAGTAATACTACATTGTGACATGAATAGTTTTTATGCATCGGTGGAACTCCTCTCCCGCCCGGATCTCAAGGATTATCCAACGGCCGTCTGCGGCGATCCAGAAAGCCGCCACGGTATTATATTGGCCAAAAACGAGATAGCCAAGAAATACGGTGTCGTCACGGCAGAAACCATCTGGCAGGCCAAAAAAAAGTGTCCTCATCTGCAGCTAGTCAAACCCCACCACGACAAATACAAGGAATTCAGTGAAAAAATTAATCAGATTTATCTGGAATATACGGATATGGTGGAGCCCTTCAGCATTGACGAATCCTGGCTGGACGTTACCGCAAGCCAGAGACTTTTCGGCTCTGGCAAGCAGATTGGCGATATGATCCGCGCCCGCATCAAATCAGAACTCGGTTTGACTTTATCTGTAGGCGTATCCTACAACAAAATTTTCGCCAAAATGGGGAGCGAATACAAGAAACCCGACGCGACCACCGAAATCACGCGAGACAACTATCGGGATTTACTCTGGCCCCAGCCAGTAAGAGAGTTGTTCTTCGTCGGCTGGGCTACCGCCGAAAAACTAGAAAAGCTAGGCATTCATACCATCGGTGATCTCGCTCACGGCGATCCGATTGCTTTAGAAGCTTTGCTTGGCAAGCAGGGGTCCATTCTATACAGCTATGCCAACGGTCTTGACAACAGCCCGGTTGCTCTTTACGACCAGCGAGAAAAAATCAAGTCAGTAGGCAACGGCATTACATTTAAGCGCAATCTCAGAGGAATGGACGATATTCTTACAGCAGTAACCAGCCTGGCGGATACTGTAGCAAGTCGTCTGCGTAAGTACCAGATGAAAGCTTACGGTGTCAAAGTGGACATCAAAGACCCCTATTTCAAAACGATTTCCAGACAGAAACAACTGCATCTGCCAACAAACCTGGCCTCCGAAATCAGAACTGCCAGTCTGGAAATCATGAAAACCTCCTGGAATCTGACAGACCCCATCAGACTGCTGACCATTACAGCAATCAATTTGACAGATGAAACCGCCGATGAACAGCTTTCCCTCTTTGACAGCGCCGCGGACGGCGGACGAGAAAAGCGTGAATCCATTGAACGAACCATGGACGATATTCGAAAAAAGTTCGGCGACAGTTCCATTACCTTTGGACAAGTTATTGACAACGATTTAGGTATTGATCTATAGCATTCAGCTATTTTTTTAAAAAAACAAGGAGACAGAGATGAAAAATTCAGAGAAAAAGCAGCAAATCCTAGAAGCAGCCATGCGCGTAATCCGTACTCAGGGCATAGAAAAAACCACGGTCAGGGAGATTGCCTCTCAAGCAGGCGTAACCACCGGGGCAGTCTACCACTATTACAAAAACAAAGAAGAGCTGTTTCAGGATATTATCAACGAATCCATTCACTTCTCTCAAAAAGTCATCATCGCTGCAGGCAGCGGAGAAAAAACGCAGCAGGAGATTTTTAATGAGATTGCCGACAATGTAAGGCGTCGTCTTCAGAAAGAAGATGAACAAAAACTCCATATCGCTCTCCTGGGGGATCTGATCAGCAAAAACGACCAGAACAAAGAGCGCGTCGCGAAAAACTATAAGACGACAATCAAAAATACGGGTGATTTATTTGGTCCCGCTTCAGGCATAGAGAACGATAAGTACAAGTATCTGATGGCTTCTTTTTTCGTGGCTGCACTGGACGGCATGGCCATCCAGCGGTCTCTGGGCGTGTATCCCGCCAAAGAAGATAAGGTTATCGATATCTTTATCGAATTCTTCAAAGAGGCCATTCTTGGATACTTAGCAGAACACAAAGAATAATAAAAACCGTGGACCTCATTTATCAGGCCACGGTTTTTCTATACCCTTAAACAAATTGCACGCCTTTTACGAAATCTACTCTAACCAGACCTTCCTGTTCCTTTTTGACCGATCTAATCAGGAGCCACTCCTCATCAATATCCACAAGGATACATTCCTTTGCAGCAAAGTCGAAATCTTCTGCCTCTCGTTCCAGCTCCAGCTTGGCGGTTTTGCCTAGGTTTTTCCTCAGGATATCCTTAAGAGACTCTTTTTCAAAATCCACAATGCCAGAATCTTTTATCATCCGTTCCAGCTTCTTCACCTTTTTTGCTAAATCGTAATACATGACAAAGGCTACAATACCAAGGAGGACAAAGATTGTTCCCATTAGCTCCATTTACTTTCCCTCCTTCTCAAACTTCAAAGAGGTAATTGCTGAAATCGGTCGAGGTCACGAAAATGGCTCACTTCGAAGCGATAAACTAAAAACAAGGTAATTCTTCAATTAAAGAACGTGTATATGCAGCTGCTACTAACGCTGCATATTCTTGCCACACATCATTTTTATGTTTATCACAGTAATCGCATATACCTCTGATAACCAAATATCCTGTAGCATGGTTCCAAGTAGCATCCGCTATACCTGATGCCTCCATTTCGACAGCTAATACCCCATAAGAATCTTTTAACATATTTCTTTTTTGGGGATTTTTAAGTAAATTGTTTGCAGATGCAATGCCCCCGATAAAGACTTTAGGATATTTTGTTCGAGTACTATCAACGGGATGTTCACAAAGCTTGTCCTCTAAATCATACAGTTTATCAGTATTCACCTCTGGCTTGATAAACTGTGGTTTCGAAGCGAACTTGTCCAAATACTCATGCCATGAATATATGTTTTCATATTCATAAGTTCTCATAATATCAACAGCTTCTAACAGTTGAGCGCTCGGCTTTGTAGAATTAGAACGTACATCAATGTTTTCAAGGGTTTCTTTAACAAAGTCATATTGGGTAACACCGTCTGATACAACAATATCGCCCAATCGAACCTGCTTACCATCATTCTGAAATGATGGTATTCCACCAGCAATTCCAGTCATAATAATTGAATCTATTGATTTAAAATGATTTAGCATATTAGTTGCCCTTATAGCCGCTTTATTATTCCCCATTCCGCACAGTCCAAGAGCCACCCTGTGTTTTTTTCCGTTTGCAGCTTCTATTTTTCCAACAAAAAATCTATGCCCTGCTCCTTTATCATCGAAAAAACATTCTTCTACTTCATGCATCATCATTTTCATAGCCGCACACTCTTTAGGTAAGGCAGTAATAATTCCAATTTTTATGTTGCTATAATCATCCATCTTTTTTTCCTCCTGCATAATACTTCTTTCTGATTTTGGGTTCGTGATCTTTTCCAAAACACTTTTCCACTCCATGGAATTTTTGAATTCAATTAACTCATACGCACTGCAATTATTTACAAAGGCTAAAGCGCTTAAGTTTCTATATTTTAAAACTTTCAGCTCAGATGCCAATTCATTATATGAAATATATTGTTCTTCATCATTTGTTTTATCCGGAAGAATGACATGAGAATCAATAATTGGAATATCTTTTAAACATGTAGCGTTAAACTCTTTTAAAAAACTAGAGATATATTCTCTTGTAATAAAAGTGTTTAAAAAGTAATCTGCACTTTTAATTTTTCCGCTATCGAGTGGTAATAAAGGCAAGATGTAATCACTAATATAAGCTCTATTTCCTAACTTTTGTGGAACCTCATATAATATATCTTCAAATTTCGATGCCGATAGTGTATCTAATGAAAAGTTGGCAAGTGCATTTCTCGTTTCAGAATGATTAATTGAAGAGTACCATCCTGATTTTATGTCTGAGGATGCACTTCGTTCTCTCTTTTTTAATGTGCCAGGCAATATTATTTTTTGATTATCGTCCAAAAAATCACGATAGTGATAATGTAATAATGAAATATTATCACCATGTTGATTGATTTTCTTTGTCATCAATTCGTCAATATTGCTGGAACTTGATATTAAAATAATTGCACCGATTTCATTCAGTTCTTTTAGCTCGTTAAGTATTCTAAAAGACAAATCAGATTCAAAATAGTTTGATGCTGGTATCAAAAGTCTTTTTTCACAAACTAAAAACGCTACCCGCGTTATTGATTTGAAAATTGAATATAAATAATCGTAATTATATCTATCTAAAGAAAATAACTTTTGCAGTTCATTATCTAAATGATAAATAAATATATCTTTAACATTCATAAAAAATCCCTCATTAATAATCATCAAATAACGAAAGTTGCAGATGTTTTGGTTTATTAAATGTGACTTTCTCTTTCATAAATTCTTCTTTTACCTTCTTTAAATCTCCATTAAGACAAATACAATCCCATGCTATCAATTCATCTTTTAATGGAAAATAAATGTCATTAAATAAAAATATTTTTCTGTTCCAAGTGAATGCCATTGCAAGTTCAACTAATGTATTTGCACCTATATAATTATCCACTCCTTTTTTTTCTGCATTATAAATCAAAACTCCCATGGTGTCTTTATCTCTGATTTTTTTTAAATATGTGCGCGAAACTTTTTTCTTGAATTCCATAAACTGCTTTTCATCATATAGACTTACAGCTTCATTTTCTTCTTTAGGTATAATAGATTCTATTCCCAATTTCTTAAGTTGCTTTTGACAGTTAACCATTTCATCAAAGAACATCATACTTCCACAGATAACTATTTTTTTTGCGTTTACAGGGTTAGCACTCCGCTCCAAGTCAAATAAATTATTAAATGCTTTTTCTCCCTCAGTACATAAAGAATAATTTGTTATGAATTCAGACTCACCTGAAAATGCGAAATGGGCAAATTCTTCTGGTTTTAACACCTGCTTATTTTCTATAACTGGTATAGGCAGATCATCAGGATAATCAAAAAAATATATGGGTTTCTTTTTAGAAAAGCAAAATCCTATTTCGTAACATGTTGTCTTACCAACATATCCATTAGGATTATATACATAAACTATGTCTGCTTTAATAATCTTGTCTAATGTTATCATTTGTATTTCTGCGGGAGAGAAATCTTTTCTATCTGACTCAAAAATCACAAAATCATCTATTCTGCCATTTATATAGGATTCTTTTGGCGATAATACATATAAACCTGCCTTTCTAAATATTTGAATAATATCTAAAATCTGACTATAATATTTTTGAAAACTTCCTATTATTGCTACTGTATATGCCATATGTTTTCCTCCAGAATATATTATAAATTCTTTCTAATTATTTATTGCCCAACCCAAATTGTTAGAACACCACTGTTTTTGCCACTCATTCTCATTCACCATAGCCTCAAACACAGGCTCAAGAAATATTTGTATTTGATTCATAACCGATGAAAACTCAAGCGTATCATCTTTAATGCTCTTCAAAAAATACTTCCACCGTTTTTGTATGTCCTCATCATCGGCAAGTGCGATGATGCGTTTGAAGCTATCTCTGTCATAAGGAGTGCCACGCCGCTGTAAGGTTTTAAAGATTGCAGTTTGAAGCTTTGCACCGTCAAAATCAAATGTTTTTGCCAGATAAAAAATATCGTAAAAATCTTTCATTCTGCCTGTCAGCTCATAGCGTTGCAGGATAGCATCAAACTTTTCGGCAAGGGTACTTTCAAGGGAATAAGTTTTGATTACAGGTGCTTCAAAGTCTGGAAGCTGTGTACTGATTTTTCGTTCCTCGGCTCTTGGCACAATAACATCCCCAACGCCTATATCAACATTAAACGGCACACGGACATTTTTTATCTGAGCAATAACCTGTGTGCTGATACCGTGATACTTCCTCTGCGGCGAAATTTTCTCAAAACCTTTTGCTGACATTGAAATATAATCATTTCCAGTAGGAGTATCTATAATTTTTTGAATGAGTTTTTGTACTTCTTCAATCGAGTTTGATGTGCTTCTCAGAAGAAAGTCCACATCAATAGTAGCCCGACTTTCAAAATTAGTCAGTGTATAGATAAATAATCCGCCTTTTAGAATAAGATAATCATCCTCGCCTGACTTGGAAAGTCTACGCAAAAATTCTTCCTGCACAAAAAGCTGAAGGCATTGCTGATAACTAATACCAGATGCCTTTGCCTTATTTCTAAGTTTTGCTAAAACAGAAGCTGCTATATCAGCCATCACAACCACACTCCAATCAAATCTTTTACTCGTTTCTGTATTCTAAGCTCCTTTGCATATCGCATAAGGTTTGGAATATTCTTTTTAGGGTCTTTCACATAGTTTTGAATTGCCTTATTGAAAATCTCTTTGTCCATCTTGTTCATATTCCGCAGCACATCACAAATGGTGCGGTCACGGTCATAAATGCGAACATCTATAAAATCAATTTTATCTGTTGTTTCACCCAACGTAACCAATGCAGGTTCAACCCGATATGCTTTTACAAAGGGATAGTCTATCTTCGTTCGTTGCCTTGAAACATTTTTATCAATCGATATATTCCATTCAACGGGATTGCGGTCACTATATCTATAATGGAAGAGAGCTGTTTCCATACAAAGCACGGCGTCGGGGAATAGGCGATTGATTATTTCAACCTCACTTCCTCCAAACGATTCCGTCCAGTGATAGTATCCACGCTTCACCTTTTCAACAACACCCGCTTCAAGCATACGCTGAATATCTCTATAATGCAATTTCTCTTTGTTAAGCTGTGCTGTTGTCATTATATAATCGTAATCCGAGAAAACTTTTCTCAGAAAATCAATATCTTTTTCGCTAAGCATAAATTCACCTCTACACTAAACTACACTCAAAATAGTCAACAATGGTGTGCTTTAATACATTATAACCAATTCTAACATAAAAATCAATCGTATTAAACAAAACGCTTTTGAAATTATGGATGGTGTGGTTTACTACATAAAAATGCCCCGCTTGTCCAATATAAGAACAAACGGGTATAGAGAATTTTTAGCTTGTTACATCAAAATTCATAGACGCAACTGAATAGAGATTTATTGTGCGTGGAGTGCTTCCGACCCTGATGGAACAAGGACTTTCTTGGCTTTGAATGCCTGACTCAACACCCCATTTCTGTATTCGGTCAAAGCTTTGGAAGCTATGTATCAATAACCCCACTGAATTATGCTTGTCCCCATAATTCTTAATTTGGAACATTTCCGATGCTTCTCTGGGGACTAGCTTGGACTCCGCCGCCTTCCCTTTTTTGTATTCCACCTTCATCCACATGCCATCAAATTCTATAATCGTACACAATTTATTATACAAATCAAAATCAGCTTCATCGGTAAACTGCATTCTGACCGGTCGTCCCTTGGCCGCTAAAAGAAGCCTGGTCACAGGGTTTCTCGGGCCGCCTGCCGATTTCGCGCCGTCTGTCAGACTTTCATAATCGTCATTGAGCAGATAGTCGCAGCTCACCTTGAGAATAGACACCAGTTTTACTACTTTTTCCATCTCTGGATAAGCCAGACCCGTCTCCCTTAATTAAAGATATTGTTGGGTAAAAAAGAAAGGTCAGTCGATTTTGCCGATGAAGCGGTAGTAGATTTCTACTTCCTGCTCACGGCTTCCGTCCTCGCCCTTGACAGCTTCGTGGACGGTTATTTTTTCAATTAGAGTGTTCAGAAGTTCGGCGGTCAGCTCCACAGGGTTGACATACTGTTTCATCAGGGCAATCCACTTTTCAGCATCCGCTGCGGTCTGTACGGCGGCTTCCATCGTTTTGTGAAGCTGTCTTATTTTTGTTTCAAGCTCCTTTTGCTCGTTCTGGTACTTCTCGGACAGCATATTGAAGTTATACTCGGTTATGCGTCCGGCAGACCAGTCCTCATACATTTTAGCAAACAGCCCGTCAACCTCGGCTTTACGCTTCTCTGCCTTTTTCAGCTCCGCAGCCTGCTTTTTCTTCGCAGAGTTTCTTTCCCTGTCGCTGGCATTGAGCAGGCGTTTCAGCAGCTTGTCCTCGTCTTTCTGTGCCAGCATAGACCAGTATTGCAGTCTTGCAAGCACATAGGCATACAGTACATCATAGCGGATATAGTGCATGGAACACTGGCGTAATCCCTGCCCGTTCTTGCTGCAATGGTAGTACCCGTATGGGTTCTTATTCTGCTTGTTTTCCCCATAGGCTAAAGACCATCCGCAGTCTGCACATTTTATCAATCCTGCGAAAATCTGTGTCGTACCGTTTCTGCGTTTCCTGCGTCTGCTTGCAATCAGCTCCTGAACTTTTTGGAACACTTCTTCAGAAATGATGGCTTCGTGGGTATTTTCCACACGATACCATTCTTCCTGCGGCTTCCGCACCTTTTTCTTGTTCTTGAATGAAATGTTGCTCTGCTTGTTGTGAATGCTGTGACCGATGTAGGTTTCCTCTTTCAAAATGCTCTTGACCTGTGCTATCGTCCACGCATAGGCTTTTTCTGCGGGCGCACCGGCGTAGATATTGGCGAAAGTCCCGTATCTTTCATAGTTCAGCCAGCCGGGGGTAGGTACTTTTTCCTCCACCAGAATCCGTGTAATGCTGGCGGCTCCACGCCCGTGTACAGCAAGGTCAAAAATCTTCTCTACAATCCAGCGTGTTTCCGGGTCGATCAGAAGATGACCTTTTTTGTCCGGGTCTTTTACATAGCCCAGCGGTGCATAGGCTCCATAGTGTGCGCCATTGGCAAATCTTGTGTGCATGGCAGCCTTGACCTTTTTGCTGGTCTGTCGGGCGTGCATTTCATTCAGGATGTTTAAGAACGGTGCAAGCTCGCTTTCTCCGTTGATGGTGTCCACATTGTCATTGATGGCAATGTAGCGTACTCCCTTGCTGGGGAAATAGATTTCCGTGTACTGACCGGTCAGGATATAGTTTCTTCCCAGACGGGATAAGTCCTTTGTGACAACGCAGTTGATTTTCCCGTCTTCGATGTCATCAATCATCCTTTGGAAACTTGGACGCTCGAAATTTGTCCCACTCCATCCGTCGTCAATGTACTCGTCTACAACGGTCAGCCCATGCTCTGCGGCATACTGTCTAAGCATCATGCGCTGGGTCTGGATACTGCCGCTTTCCCCCTGTAATTCATCGTCACGGCTCAATCTCAAATATAGTGCAGTGTTATAAATCGTTGTATTGTATGGTTGTTTCACGGTTAAAAATCCTCCTTCTAAAAGAAACAACCCACGCTTATACAATACTCGCTGGTACAAGTATATCATAAGCGTGGGCTGATTGACAGTCGTTATTCCGTATTTTTTCAGGAAGCGGCGGCAGCGTGCTGGATCACATCTTCCAGCAGGCTGTCAAGCGGCTTCCCATCCTGTGCGAAATGCTCCGATACCTTGATACGGACTTTCCCCATGACAAAATACTGGGTGCCGTCTTTTTCGGTAAGCAGGGTGCCGCTGTTTTTGTTATTGCTCTCGTTTTTGCTTTTTGCCATAGGCAGTTACCTCCATAAATGAAATATGCCCGACAAGGGAATGTCAGACAGGTGTACAGCCGCAGACTGTCTCCGTGTCAACCAAACCGTGTCAACCGGCAGAAAAGACTTTGAAAACAATCCATAGGCGCTCTATTATTACTTTTTACTTTTTCTTTGATTTCTTGGTTGACATGGTTGACAAAGGAGAGAAATGCCCCAAATATCAGGCTTTTCCCCGTCAACCGGCTGTCAACCAAAGCGTCAACCAAACTGTCAACCGGTGGCTTTTCAGAATGGAAGTTCCATTTGCCGGGCTTCTTCTTCCGTGATTTCCTGAAAACCGTCCCCCTCCGGCGGAGCTTGGTTGACACGCTCCCAGCCTTTTTGAGAACCGTATTTCTTATACCGCTTCGGGCTTTTGTAGGCTACCCAGCCCTGTATGATGCCGCCCGCAATGCCGGTATTCATAATCTCGCAGATTGCCCGTGTCTCCCAGTCTGCCGGGGAATTTAAGTTCCCCAGCGCTTCCTCATAAAGCTGCTTGGAACATACCCTGTCGCCGGTGTAGTCCTCCAAATAGGCGTAGATCATGCCGGCCTGTGTGTCTTCCTGCATAAAGTCCTGCTGGTGGGCGTTCAGGTATCGGTTCATTTCCATGCTGAATGACAGCTTATACTTCCCACTGCGATAAACCGTCATGGCTTCCGCCCACATCTGTTCGATATACGCCCTCGCCGCCGCTTCATCGTCCAGTATGTGAACCTCCGCCCGTTCCGGGTACACCGTCACGGGGAGAAAGCGCCGGTTGCCGGTGCGGTCACGGGGCAAAAAGTCCTGCCGGTTGGTCGTCCCTCCAAATACACATTGCCGCAGCCGGTCTGCCGGATGTGTCTCATACGGCACTTTGTAGGTTTCTTTCTGGCGGCTTAAGAATGACTTGATTTCCTCAATACTCTTGGCGTTGGCTGTGGCAATCATCTCCGACATCTCGATAATCCAATGCCCTTGCAGCTTGCGGTACACATTTTCATCGTCCAGCTTTTTCAAATCGTCTGAAAACCATTCGTCCCTGCCTGCCAGCAGCCGGAAAAAGGTAGATTTCCCGGCTCCCTGACCACCAACCAGACAGAGCATGACCTCAAACTTGCTCCCCGGTCTGAATACCCGCCGGATGGCTCCCATCAGGAACAGTTTCAAGGCTTCATAGGTGTATTCGTCCGTATCGGCTCCCAGAAAGTGATGCAGGGCGTAACGGATGCGCTCTGTGCCGTCCCATTGCAGGCTGTTCAGGTAATCCCTGACTGGATGGTAGCGGTTTTCATTGGCAACAATCTTGATGGCGCTCTGCACCTTTTTCTCGCTGGTAAGCCCGTAATTTTCTTCCAGATACAAAAGCAGGTAGTTCATGTCCATGTCGGTCAGCGTGGTACTGGTGCGCTCCCAGCCCAGCGGCTTCACAATGTCAATCTGCTCCGTCAAAAGGTTCAGGCGCAGCGCCCCGCGAAACAGAGGGTCACGCTGGAACACCGTCAGGCAGTTTCGGATGCTGTTCTTCACGCCGCCTTTCTGCGTCCCCTCTAATGTTTCCCGGATTTCTGCCGGTGTCTGCGCCGGTTCCATTGTGTCCATCGTCCTTTTGACCGCTTCCTGCGTTTCCGGCGGCAAGCTCTGAAATTCGCTGTTCAAGCCGCAACACCTCCTTTCCCTGTGCGGCGATCAATGCCGCTTTTTCTTCTATTTCTCCGTATAACAAAATATCCAAAAGGTATTCTGTGTAGCTTATCCTCTGCAACGCTTCCACAAAAAGAGGATGCCAGATGGCATCCTGCGGCTGTGGGGCGTGTGCTGTTTTCCAATGCTCCAGCAGGCGCAGATAATCGCATAGCACCCGGAAACAATACCGTTCCGTTTCCTGAAATCTCTGCTCCGCTGATTTTTGTCGGGGCTGTGACCTGTTGTGACGCTTCCTATCTGGCGGCGCATTGCCGGATTTCTCATAGGAAACGCCGAAGTCCTCCGCAAGCCTGACCGCAGCTTCCCGTTTCCCCAATCCATGCAGCAAAGCGGCAAAGTCGATCACATCCCCGGAAGCCCCGCAGCCGAAGCAGTAAAAGCGGCTGTCCACTTTCATGCTGGGCGTGCGGTCATTGTGGAATGGACAGCAGACCATGCCGTTTCTCCCCACCCGGATTCCATAGAATGAAGCAGCCTGCCGGGTGGTAACAGACTGTTTCACCGCTTCAAATACATTCAAATGCTCCCTCCATAAAAATACTGGTAGCGGTAAAGCTGCCGGTTATATCATAGCTCCATCTCATGTTTCTTTCTCTGTACTGCCTGTGGCTGCTCCCTCCGGCGCAGTGCGGTATCTACGGCGTTCTGCACCTGCCGTAGCCGTATGACTTCCTCCCGGAGTGGCTTGTGCTGCGGAGACAGTTCGGCATACTCTGTTTTTAACTGTGCGTATTCCTGTTTCCATGCTTTCAGGGCAATGGGTTTTCCGTCCAGTTTTTCTTTCAAAATACGGCGGGCGGCATAAAACAGCCGTAACTCCGCATCGTGGGATGTTTCAAATTTCTCCCTCTGTTTCTTAAACTTGATATTGTTCAATTCCGTATGAACAGGTTTTAGCCGCTGGTAATTCTCGCCCTCCCGTATCAATTCCTGCAATTCCTTTATCTGGGCAGATTTCTTTTTCATGGAGTCGCTTAACGCTTCAAATTCTTCGTTGACAGAGGAAAGACGCTCCTGCAAATCCTCTAATGTGAGCAGCTTGTTTTCCGTCAGATAATTGACGGCTTCGGCAAACTGCTTTAAGTTTCCGGTTCTGGCTTTATTGCTCCATGCCCCTGCGTTGCGCTGGTTGTAATAAGCGATCAACAGGTCGGCAAGGCTCGGTGTCTGCGGTTTGGAAAGTTCTTCTTTTACCTCTGCCATCCAGACAAACAGGGCTTTGATCTTCTTCCTCACATCCTGCATGAGCCGGTTGGTGGCTTTAATCCAGCGGTTCAGTTCCCCTTTCTCGGTGCGGATGCCCTTTGCTTCCATCTGCCGGACATTAGCTCCCTCGTGGACAGTAGGTATCAGGTCAAGCCCCTGCCGCACATAGGAACGGTGGTCGATACGCACATCCAGCCCTTTTTCCTCAAATTTTGTATTAACGGCAGCCGCCCACTGCTCCCGCCAGTGTTCCAGCGTTTCCGGCTCATGCCAGTCTGTTGTATGGACAGCGTTAAACATATAATCGCCGTTTTTATCCCGGATTCGGTTTCCATCTTCATCAAGAAGATATTCCCGACGCTGTTTTTGTCCCCATGTGCCATCCGGGTTCAAAGGCCGCATGGTTGTCATCACATGAAAATGCGGGTTAGGGATGCCGCCGTCCTCTTTCTCCGGGCTGTGAAAAGCAAGGTCGGCAATCATGCCTTTTGTCACAAACTGCTCCTGTACGAACTTCCTCGCCAGCTCCATGTTTTCTTCCAGCGTCAATTCATTCTGCATGGCAATATCAAAGGAATAGGCAAGCTGTGCTTTTGGATGTTTCTCGCAGTTCTCCACAGCATTCCAGAGGGTCGCCCGGTCAAGATATATTTCCGGCGCATGGGGCGGCAGCATGATTTCCGAAGCGATCACGCCGCCCTTTTTGGTGTAGTCGCTGACTTCTCCATAGTAGCTGCTGTAAAGACGCTCCCCGGCTCGATAGGCTGCGCTGGCAATGGCGCTCTGACCGGCGCTGCGCTTGATCTGTGCGATTGAA
The DNA here is from genome assembly GCA_902362805.1 of Eubacteriaceae bacterium. Taxonomy (GTDB): domain Bacteria; phylum Bacillota; class Clostridia; order Peptostreptococcales; family Anaerovoracaceae; genus Senimuribacter. The sequence continues at coordinate 13,541 of CABIXY010000005.1, forward strand.
AAATGATAAAGTGCTATCCTTAGTCACCGCCTTTCTCCTGCCCGGAAATACGGGCGTGGTTCTCTGTGGCAGACCGGATGAAATGCTCCGCCTGCGGCAGATTCAAAATGCTTTCCATGAGGGAATAAAATTCCGCTTCGGATAGCTCCTTTGTCTGTGGTGCAATGCTCTCAATAGCTGCCCCACGGGTAATCAGCCGGTGCGTCCTCTGTTTCCGGGAACCGCTTTCCAGATACGCCTGCCGGTTTTTCAAACGCTGCATTTTCCGTTTTTCCTGTTCCAGCAGGACAGTGGTTTTTTCATATTCCTGCTTCAACTGTTCCAAAGATTTTTCCATGTTCTCACATCCTTTGCTGATAAGATAAAGAAAGACCATCCGCAGACAGTCCGTGTGTCAGTGCTTCTATAAAACCCGATGAAAAGGGAAAACCGCAGAGCGGATTTCTCTTTGCGGCGGGTACACAGGGGATAGCCGCTTTAGCGGCGCAAGGGGGTGTAGCCACCTTGTCGGAGCGAAGCGAACGCAGACCTCGGATTGCTGATTTTATCAGCGGCAGAGGTAAGCTCCGCAGGACGCACGATACATGGTCTTTAGACTATGTATAGAAGTGCGCCCTTAGTTCCTAAGGGATTTTGCCGTTTCCGGCAGTCTTGTCCTTTTTCTTGGAACGCTTGGAAAGATACTTCGGGCAGTCAACCACAACCGCCCGGAAGCTCTGTTTACATTCGTGCTGGCATTTCCGGCACAGTTCGTTGTAAGTGATACGGCTGCGGTCATTTAAGAAGAAAGACCATTCCAACCGCCGCTTGTTACTCATTCTTGCCATAACCGGCTCCTTTCTCCGTTTCTATCTGATGTACGCAGATAGGCTGTTTTGATGTAGCGTCTCGGTATCATTTTTAAGTTTTTTTCCCTCTGTATGCCCCTTTGGAAAGTGCGGCAGTATTGCAAGTCAGGGAATGATACCTCACGCTTATTTGTCGCTTCCCGGTACGGTTTCGGAGCCTTTTGCCATCCATTCAAAGAAAGCAATTTTGCTGACCTTGATAAGTCTGCCCCTGCGGAACGCTGGAAAGCCGGGTGTGTGTACCAGCTCATAGGCGCTCGCTCTTGAAATTCCCATAATCCGCTGAATGTCCGCCACACCCAGAACCAGCGGTAAATCCTCGTAGCTGTTCAATCTCTTTTTATCGTTCATTCTGTTCCTCCCATAAATCAAATAGGTTAAAATGCTTCCTGTTGCCGTTCTCCCCAAAAGCCGTTTTCCTGCCCCATTCCTGCGGTGTTTCCCTGCATTGGTGCGCCGAATGCGTCACTTCTCCTGCCGGTCATATCCCTTTTGGACGGTCATTCACTTGTCAAGGTACTGTGCGGTACGAAATTACCAACCGCAATCATCATAGCGTACTATCCTTGACAAAACAATGATTCTGCGATACCATGAGTGTAACGGATATAACTGAATTATATAATTACCATAAACAAAGGCAGGGGATAGGGATGGAGAATCAGTTTATACGGCATGAGCCATGTTTTGAGAGGATTTTGTTTGTCCTGACGCTGGACAGGAAGAAAATGAAAGAGCGGATTTTGATTGGGGAAGAACAGCAGATCCGCTTCCGTCTGAACGGGAGCCAAAACGCAGAGGTGCTTTGTGATATGACACGCCCACTGGGAACTTTTTTGATAAACTTTGAGCGTGACACGGACAGAGACTGGAACTTATACGGGCTTTCTCCGCTGCGGCAAGCTCTCCACTCCAACCGATGGAAACAGCCGGAGCTGGAGCAGGCGGCAAGCGAATTTCTTTGGGAGAAATATCTTAGCAACGACCCTCTGAAAATGTATGTGGCGTTCCGTATCTGGAACAGCTATCTGCTTGCCAGAGAACCCCGTGACCGTAACGCTGCCTGTGACCGCTTCATGGATAAAATGAGCAGACTGACCGGGGTATTCCAAAACGAAACCATGAGCTTTGACAGGGAGACAGGAAAACCGAAACAATTTCAAGCTGGCAGCCTTTATTTCAAAGGCGCACCGTCAGAAGATACCCGGCTTGACCTCTGGTTCCCGGACAACCGGCGCACAGAAGAATGTGTGTCTGCCTATGCGTCCCTCTACCCGTTGATTACCTATTATCTGAACAGGCTGAATGACTGGGGGCTTTGCTTCCGGCGGTGCAAGGTCTGTGGAAAATATTTTCTGGCAAAGAGCCAGCGGTATGAGCTGTGCAGCGACAAGTGCCGAAAAGCACAGGCGCTTCAAAACAAGCGGGAATTTGACGAGAGGTCAAGAGAAAATAACTATGACCTGCTTTATAAAAATGAATGCCAGAACTGGCGCAACAAAATAAACCGGGTAAAAAATACCGCAGGCTTTCCGGCTGACCGTCTGGAAAAAATACAGGCTTCCTTTTCCGACTTTAAGAAAGAAGCCTTACAGAGAAAAAAGGCTGTAAAAACAGGAACGGCCAGCCCGAAAGAATTTACGGACTGGCTGTATCAGCAGAGTAATGTAATTGTTGAGCTGACCGAGATATGAAAAACTTTCTATCGTCAATTTCGCATTATTGCAATAACAGATTGCTTCTTCCATGAATGGTAATATTATCATCAAACTTTTGGAAGAACTATAAATGTCCGAGGTGCCTTTGATTTCGACAGAAAAACAGGCTGAATTGTTACAAAGCTCGGACATTTCAAAAGAATTTTTTGAAAAATACTAAAGAAGCGGAGCAGCTAAAATCTGCTCCGCTTCGATATGATTGATCTAAGGATGTTTTGCTATTTGATTAAACTCACTCTGTCAACCGCAATCGCTCCACAACTGGAAGGTTAACGTCAGTTTTGTAGACCCATATAGGCACAATAAGGCAGATTAGCAACACCAGTCCAGACACCAGCACCAGCGGGATAAATGGATAGGAGAAAACAGCATAATAGGCCACTTTACTAAAAATCATATATAGCAAGATGAAGATTGCTGTTCCAATGGTGACTGCAAGGGAAAGGGAAACGCCCCAATAATAGAAACCTTCCATAAATAGCATTCGTTTGATTTGTCGCTTTGTCATTCCAATGCTTTCAAGAACAGCTAATTCATAGCGCCGAGTATTTACATTGACAACCATTGTATTGACAAAGTTCATGACACCAACAAGCAGCAGGATCACGGACAACCCTGTTCCTAAAACCTTTGCTGTAATGAGATATTCCTGCATTTCTTCTCGCCGTTCATATCGGGATATAATATCAATGTTAGCTTGTGATGCGGTGATTTGCTTTAATTCTTGCAGTATACTTTCGTCATGTTGACCATCCGTATCAAAGGCCACGCGGAACACTCTATATTGCGGAAAGAGTTCTTTCAAAGCTGTTTGACTAATATACAAATCAGGAGCCGTCCCTCTCTCATTGCCTCCTCCTGCTCGAAACCCTTCATTCAAATAACCGTTCGCTACAATAAAGGAATGCTGTCCGTTCTGCGTCTGGATTGTTATTTCCTGCCCCGGCTGAATAAGGTCTTCTACTGTTTTGGACAGCAGCACAACCTTTCCTTGTTCAAAGGCAGACGTGTCAATAGGCAAGTTTAAGGTTTTATTGATTTCTTCCAAATATGCACTGTCAATTCCAAAAACCCCGCTAAAAAAGTTTTGCTGATAATTTTCTAATTTTGCCGGATCAGAAAAATCAATGCCGTTTACTCCGTCTAATGACGCAAGAAACTCGTGAAATACAGCATCGTCATATACAACATCTACTGCTACTTGAGGATAAGGTGCATAGGTCAACCTCAAATTCTCAATGCCGTCAAGCTGACCAATCTCTGAAACCATTTCGCTGGAAATTAAATCTTCTCTTTCGTGGATACTATATGTGAGTGCAAAATCGCTTACTCCCCATTGGCTCACATAATTCTCCGGGCTTAAACCATGTAATAGCCCTGTGACGACAAGGAACAAGGAAAGGCCGAAAAAAAGCGATGCAAAAACAAGGGTTGTACTCTTAGCATTACGAAAGACATTGTTCCATGCCATTCTGGACAACTTCATTTTGCTACAATTTCTGGCGCTGCTCTTTGTGCTGGCTGCTGTATATTGGAGTGCTGCTATTGGTGAAACACTTCCGGCAATTTTGGCGGGCTTCATGCTTGCAATCATAACGGTAATGAACGTAAATATGGCCGCTCCTATGAAAATAAACGGCGAAAAAGATACTTTTGTTCCCACATCAGAATTTGTTGAATACATCATATTCAGGAAGTAAGGAACAATGCCAAAGGAAACAACCGCACCAAGTAACAGACCAATCGGAATACCAATACAAGAGATTCTGATTGCCTGCTTATAGATAATTCTCTTTATCTGCCTTTGAGTCGTTCCAATCGTTTTAAGACGGCCATAGAATTGCACATCTTTTATGACAGAGACATAAAGAATATTATAAATCAGCAGATAGCCGCTAAAGGATATAAAAACTGCTAAAATTATTACAGCTAAAATAATAGTTCCACCATTTGCCTGTTCTAATGGTACAATTTCAAATGTTTGCCCTTCTGCAAAGTCAATCTCACGCCGCAATCTTTCACAGTTTTTGTCAGCATTATCATTGCCTTGAAAACGGATCATTGCCGTAACACTATTATCCAGTGATACATTTAAGCTATCCTTAAAAGCGGATGAAACATAAACATAACCACGATTATTTGTGCGCATTGGAATGTAGTCCGTATAGTAGCCCGACAGCAAAAAGGTGTCCGTGACATAATCATAGCTATCGCCAATTTGGTATGACAACACAATCTCCATCCCTATTTGCGGATCAGAAATGCCCATCTGTTCAAGCACCCATGTAGGTAGCATAATTTCGTTTTTACTTGATGGGTAATTTCCTACAACACCTGATATAGTAGGAAGACGGTGGTGTTCCCACTCGGTATCATCTATCCAAACTATACCTAATCTCGCATTTTGCAGTTGCTCTGTATCAACACTGCCTAAACGCTGCTGTATACCTACATCAAGGACAAGGTTTGATTTTGAAATTTCAACCAACTGATTTTCTGTTACATTTGTGATTCCGACATCAGCGGTAGTTCCCATTAACCGAATTTGTTGCATTTGGTAGGTTTCAAAGTAACTAAAACCAATACTGAATGTCGCAGTTATCATAAATGCAGTTAGCACAAGAGCAATGATTGCAAATAAATTACGCTGCCGTTCACGATGCAAACTGCGCTTTGCCAGCTTCTTTTCAATGTCACTGGTATCATTTTCAAAAGGCCATGTCATAGCTTGCCACCTCCTTATTCCACAATCCTGCCATCCTCAATGCGGACAATCCGATCTGCAAGGCGGGCTATGTCGTCATTGTGGGTAATCATTACAACGGTTTGCCGGAACTCCGCGCTGGTGCGCTTGATAAGTCCCAGCACCTCGGCGCTGGTCTTGCTGTCAAGGTTACCGGTTGGCTCATCGGCCAGCACAATAGCCGGTTTGGTAATCAGAGCGCGGGCAATCGCCACACGCTGCTGCTGTCCGCCGGATAGATTGTTCGGCATATTTTTCAGTTTATCTTCCAGCCCCAGTAGGTGAACAATTTCGTCCAAAAACTTCTGATCCACCGTGTCCCCGTCCAGCTCCACCGGCAGGACGATGTTCTCATACACATTCAGAATAGGAACAAGGTTATAGTTCTGGAAGATAAAGCCGATGTTGCGGCGGCGAAAGATGGTAAGCTGTTCATCGTTCTTCTTTGCCAGTTCTTCGCCCCGGACGATCACGGTTCCGCTGGTGGGAGTGTCCAGCCCGCCCATCATGTGAAGCAGGGTGGACTTGCCGCTGCCGGATGTTCCCACAACGGCCACAAACTCGCCGTCCTCCACGGAGAAGTTCACACCGTCAAGGGCGCGGGTAATGTTCGGCTCTGTGCCGTAATACTTTTTCAGATCAATCGCCTGTAAAACGCTCATACTCAAAACTCCTTTCAAGGCTTTCTGCCTGTTGATAAGGCTATTGTAAAACCCAAATGTCCGCGAAATGTTACAGCGGCCAAAAAATTTCATTGAAAATCAGGGTGAAATGTTACAACGCTCGGACATTTCAAAAAAATTTACGGCGGCAGCCGGAAATGGCCGTCCGCCGCGTTCTATTTTGTAGGCAGCATAATGGAAAATTCCGAACCCTTGCCCGGCTCCGAAACCACTTTGATATAACCGCCCTGTCGCGTTACGATCTCGCGGGTCAGATACAGGCCAATGCCCACGCCCTGCTGCTCGTGTACTTCTTCCTCACGATAAAAGCGCCGGAAGATAGCAGCCTGATTACTTTCGGAAATGCCCTTGCCGGTATCGGCTACTTTGATCTCCACATACATTTCCCACGGTATCACCGACACCGTAATTTTTCCACCTGCCGGAGTATACTTCACCGCATTGTCCAACAGGTTAAAGAGGGCTTCGGATGTCCACTTGCTGTCATGGGAAAAGGTCAAATTCTCCGGGCAGTCCACAGATACAGCGATTTTCTTTTTTTCCGCTGCATACACGATCCCACTCATGGCCTGCGCCACAGTATCAAAGAGGCGGCCCGGTTTCTTGTTCAACTGGATCACGCCCGTTTCCAGCCGGGAGGTTTTCACAAGGGCCTGAAAGAGAAAGTCCAGCTTATCTGTCTGGCTGCGGATTCCCCGGATAAAGTCGGTGCGCTCCGCCTCGGTCATGGGCTTTTCCAGCAGGGTGTCCGTCGCCATTTTCAGATTGCTTACCGGCGTTTTCACTTGATGGGAAATATCCGATACAAGGGTCTGTAACTCCTGCCGTTCCTCGTCCACCCGGCGGCGGTTCTCCTGCATGATCTGGTAAAGCCTTGCCAGCCGGTGCCCGATTCTGGCAAGCTGGGTTTCGCTGTCCTCTGGCCGCTGGGGCGCTTCATTCCCGGCGATCATGTGGTCTAAGGTCTGGCACAGGTCAGCGGTAAACTGCGACAGCCGCTTTCCAAACGCCTGCGTCAGTACAAAAATCCCCACAAGGGCGCACAGCAGCAGCGTCCCGCCTGTCAGCAGCACCGCAATCTGTTTTGTCACAAGAAACAGGGCTATGGTGATCCCGGACATGGAGAGGACAAGCTCCATTGCCACCCGGCCAAACAGCCGCTTTACCGAGAGGTTTTGAAACTTCATTTTACCTCGCCTCCCGTCCATTGATACCCCATGCCGTAAACGGTCTTGATGTAGGGTGCGCCGCCGTCGGCTTCAATCTTGCTGCGAATACGGCTGATGGAGGTTGTCAGGGTGTGTTCGTCCACAAACCGCTCGTCTATATCCCACAGCTTTTCCAAAAGCTGCCCACGGGTCAGCACTTGCCGGGGATTTTTACGAAACAGGTTCAGCATTTTGTACTCCATCGGGGATAGAGTCAGGGGCTTGCCGTTTAAGGAAGCCGTCTGCTCCGAGAAGTCCAGAAACAACCGCCCGTCGTCGTAAATGTCCTTGGCCGGTTTGTGGTGTTCCAGCATGGCGAACATGGCTTTGATTTTTCGCTGCAAGGCCCCGATCACAAAGGGCTTTGTGATGTAGTCCACCGCGCCCACCTCATAGCCCCGTATCTGGTCGCTCTCCTGATCGTTGGCGGTCAGGAATATTACGATGGTGTCCGGGTGCTGGGGCTTTATCAGCTTGCACAGTTCAAAACCGTTCCCGTCCGGCAGGTTGATGTCCAGCAGCACTAAATCAAATTCCCGCTGGCGGATGGCTTCGGCTGCGGTTCTGGCATTTAGGGCAGAAGTCACGCCGTAGCCGTCTGCGGTCAGGTTATAGTCTAACATCTTATTCAAAAAACTGTCGTCCTCGACAATTAAAATCTGCTCCATATTCTCACTTCCTTTGCTTTTTGCAGATAGTATAACAGGCAAATGTCCGAGAATTGTTACAAGGACAAATATATTTATCATTTTACAGCTTTTTTATGTGTACTGCAATTTTATAAAAGAAAGGACAGCAGTATCATCAAATTGCTGTCCTTGCGGTTTATTATAGCTGGTAGTGTATAAGCGTGGGTTCATCATATTTGGTGTGGTATCTTTAACTATGGGAAACTCCTGATTCCCAGCGGGAAACCGTCTGCCTGGTCACCGCCATCAACTCCGCCAGCTGTTCCTGTGTCAAATTCTTGTTCTTTCTTGCCTCTGCGATTTTCTTACCTATTTTCATATGTCACCTCCTGATGACCCAATTATAACCGAGCCCAGCGACATTCATCTACCAGCTTTTCGTTTCTAAATGTAACGTTTGAATTGCATACACCAAATCATAAATGGCGCTGTAGCTGGTATAATCAGCGCCCTGCTCAATGGCTTCAATCAATTCCTTCTCAGACTTGGTCATCTCTGAAGGATTTTTGCCAGCGATCATCTTCTTGACCACACCCATCAGACGCTTGTCCATACCGCTCACCTTAGCAGGGTCGTATCCGCCCCGCAGAAAATAGCAAGGCAGATCCTTGATTGCTTTGACAAAATTGATTTCTCTGCATTCCTGCTGAACTGCAGGTTCTTCGATATTGAGACCTACGGCAAAGACAAAGATTTTTTTGTCAGATAATTTCTTGTAATTCTTTTGTAAAAATCTGATGCCCAAAATTCCGCCAGCGTGAATAGGACCGCCAAAAACCAGGCAGTCGTACTGTTCCAGATCCTTCACCTTGCAGTCATCTTGCCGCAAAAGATCCGCACCTGTATCGCGGGCAATCCACTTTGCGTACTGCTCTGTCGTTCCGTATTTACTGGTATATATTACTGCGATTTTCATTCCTCAACCTCTCTATTTGCTCAGAACACCGATCAAATCGTACATTTCCCGATCAATTTCTCGTTTCTGCTCAAGGGCTTCGATTAAATCATAAGCTGCAATTTCACCGTCTACGGTACCGATGGCTTTGCTTTCAGAGTCATCCCGCAGCAGCTCCACCGCTTTTGCACCTGTCAAAGTGGCCAGCATGCGGTCGCGCAGTGTTGGGCTGCCGCCTCGTTGCAGATAAGATAACACTACCAATCTGGTGTCTTTGCCTGTCCTGTACTGGATGGCTTCTACCAGTTCCTGAGAAGAGACCCCTGAGCCTTCTGCGTTGATGATGATGCTGTGTTGTTTACCGCGGTTCGCTCCCATGACGATTTTCTTGCAGAGTTCACTGACGTCGTTTTCGATCTCCGGAATCAAAACGCCTTCGGCACCGCCGGCCAGTCCGGCAAAGAGGGCGATATCCCCGCAGTGCCTGCCCATGACTTCGATGACCGTCGTCCTCTCATGAGAGGATGAAGTGTCCCGGATTTTGGTGATGGCTTCTAATACAGTATTGACTGCCGTGTCAAAACCGATGGTGTAATCCGTATAACCCAGATCGTTGTCGATGGTTCCCGGCAGACCCATGACTTTGATTCCACGTCTGGCCAGATCTGCTCCGCCGCGCAGAGATCCGTCTCCGCCGATGATGACAAGCCCCTCTATTCCGAAGGTATCCAGCATGGCCGCCGCGTGAGCCTGCCCTTCCTCTGTCCTGAACTTCTCACTTCTGGCGGTCTTTAGAATCGTACCGCCCCGCTGAAGGATGTCTCCTACAGAATTTCGGGTAAGCGCCTCTATCTCGCCGTCCATGAGGCCCTCGAACCCTCGGTAAATACCGTATACCTCCAGACCTTCGTCAATGCCGCATCTCACTACTGATCGGATTGCCGCATTCATACCCGGAGAGTCACCTCCGCTGGTTAATACTCCTATTCGCTTCATAATCTCCTCCTAATGGTTTAGCGCTCCGCAAGCAGGCAGCCGCGGCTGGCGCTAGTCCTATCAATTTAAAACACCGGCCGCCCTTTGATATTGGGCCGCCCCACGATTTCTGCCACAGTATCAAAAAAATCTATGGTCGGATAGACGCCTCCGCCATGACCTGTTTTTAATATTTTTCCATTCTGCAGATAAATCAGCACTGGCGAGTTTCCTCGATAGCGTCCGAAAATCTCCCTTAAAGAAGCCAGCATTTCTTCTTCATCCGCCTCTGCTGGAATTCTCACTTTGACTGGATCAAGTCCTGAATCTGCCTGCTTTCTTGGTGGTCGTTCAGACGACTGAGATAGCTTCTGCTCTACGTCGTTGATATCCACCACGGAATCGGCAAGCAGCTTCGGCATTTCCTCTTCTTTGAAGTTGAGCTTTCCTTTTACCACCACGACGTTGTCCTCTTCAATGGCCTCTCTGCAGCGTTCGTAGACGTTAGGAAAGACCACGACTTCCACTTCGCCGTATAAATCCTCCAAATCTACGAAGGCCATCATCTTGTTATTTTTAGTGACCAGGTTCTTTTTGCCGGCGATCATACCGGCCATGGTCACGGTCATGCCGTCTTTGATGCGGGTATCCGGCGTTTCCGATTCAACCACACTGGCCAGTTCTTCACTTGTGGTTGTCACCAGTTTTTTGATGCGGTCAGTATACTCGTTGAGAGGATGGTCGGTGATGTACACGCCTACCATCTCTTTCTCCATGGCCAGCAGCACGTCCTTGCTGAAGTTGTTGACCTTCGGCAGCGTTCCCGACGTATCGCCGCTGCTCATCTCCTCACTGCTGATCTGAAAGAGAGACATCTGGCCAGCGATATTTTTCTTGGCATTGTTCTGCGCTGATTCCACCAATCCTTCGTAGATGGCAAGGTGGGCGGCTCTGTTGGTATTGAGACAGTCCAAGGCGCCGGCTTTGATCAGGCTCTCCACCGCCTTCTTGTTGACCTCGCTGATTTCCACGTTGTTGATAAACTGGAAGATGTCCCGCGGTCTTCCTTTTTCTTCTCTCGCTTTAATGATGGCGTCGATGGCGCCTTCCCCTACATTTTTTACACCGAGCAAACCGAATCTGATTTTGCCGTCAACCACAGTGAACTTTTTTCCACTCTCGTTGATGCACGGAGGAAGCACCTCAATCCCCATATCTTGGCAGTTTCTGATATATCTGGATATATATTTGGCGTCGCCCATGACGCTGGTCATCAGCGCAGCCATGAATTCTACCGGATAAAACTTCTTCAGATAACCGGTCTCATAAGCTACTACCGCATAGGCCGCCGCATGGGATTTATTGAAGGCGTACTGGGCAAAGGTTTCCATATCGGCAAAGATTGCCTCCGCCGCTTCTGCCGAGATGCCGTTGCGCACGCAGCCCATGATCTCAATATTGCCCTCTTCATCGGTTTTCCCGTTGATGAAGTATTCCTTTTCCTGCAGCATGACGTCTTTTTTCTTTTTACTCATGGCGCGGCGCACGATGTCTGATCGGCCAAAGCTGTAACCGGCCAGATCTCGCACAATCTGCATAACCTGTTCCTGATAGACCAGACAGCCGTAAGTAACATCCAAAATCGGTGCCAATTCCGGTGTCACATATTTGATTTTCTGGGGATTTTTCTTATACTCAATGTACTTCGGAATGGAATCCATCGGACCTGGTCTGTACAGGGAAATACCCGCTACGACGTCTTCAAAGCAGGTAGGCTTCAGGTTTTTCATGAACTGGGTCATACCGCCGCTTTCAAGTTGGAACACGCCGTCGGTATTTCCGCTGGCAATCATCTCGTAAACAGATGCATCGTCATAACCCATTCTGGCAAAGTCGATGGTCACGCCGTAATTTTTCTCAATCAGTTCCAGCGCGTCCCTGATCACCGTCAGATTCCGCAGCCCCAGGAAGTCCATCTTCAGCAGGCCCAGCTCTTCAATGGTGGTCATATTGAACTGGGTAGCTACCCCTTTGTCGGACATGTATAACGGAACATATTCATCCAGAGGCAGTTTTGATATCACCACACCTGCCGCATGAGTAGATGCGTGGCGGGGCATGCCTTCGATGGCCCTGGACATGTCGATGACCTTGGCGATGCGATCATCGGCCTCGTACATCCCTCTCAGTTCCGGATTCATCTCCAGTGCCTTGTCGATGGTCATTTTCAAATCAAAAGGAATCGCCTTGGCGACCTTGTCAGCCTCGGCATAGCTGAGATTCAGTGCACGTCCCACGTCTCGCACGGCCGCTTTGGCCTTCATAGTTCCGAAAGTGATAATCTGGGACACGTTTTCTTTGCCGTACTTTTTGATGACATAGTCAATGACCTCACCTCTGCGTTCGATGCAGAAGTCGATATCCACATCGGGCATGCTCACTCGCTCAGGGTTTAAGAATCGCTCAAAAATCAAGTTATATCGGATTGGATCGATGTCGGTGATTTTCAGGCTATAAGCCACCAGACTGCCCGCGGCGGAACCTCGACCCGGCCCTACCATGATGTTGTTGACCTTGGCAAAGTTGATGAAGTCCCACACGATCAGGAAGTATTCCACATAACCCATGGATTCAATGACCGAAAGTTCGTATTCCAATCGGTCCTGCAGCTCCTTCGTCACTTCATCGTATCTGTCCCTCAGACCGCTTTGACAAAGCTCTCTGAGGTATTGCTGGTTGGTTTTGCCCGCAGGCGGTATGAACTCCGGCAGATGATATTCGCCAAAGGTGAATTCCACGTTACACTGCTCTGCGATTTTATGGGTGTTTTCAATGGCCTCCGGTGCATAAGCGAAGATTTTCTTCATCTCGTCCTCGCTCTTCAGATAGAACTGATCGTTTGGAAAGCGCATTCTCTTCTCGTCGTCAATGGTGGTGGCCGTCTGAATCGCCAGGAGCACATCATGCGCCTCGGCATCCTCCTGCCTGACGTAATGAACGTCGTTGGTAGCCACCAGAGGAATATCCAGTTCTTTTGATAATTTCACCAGGCTCGGATTGATCATGGCTTCTTCTTCCAGACCTTGATCCTGCAATTCCAAGTAAAAATTGCCGTGACCGAAGATTTCATCCATGGCCTGCGCCTCTGTCCTGGCGCCGTCGTAGTCCCGATTGAGCAGACAGTTCTGCACTTTGCCAGCCAGACAGGCAGAGAGTGCGATAATCCCCTCGTTATGTTCCCGCAGAACATCCTTGTCTATGCGGGGTTTATAGTAGTATCCTTCAATAAAACCCTTTGATACAATTTTAATCAGATTTCTGTATCCTTCGTTATCTTTCGCCAGCAGAACGAGATGGCCCTGGTACTTGTCCTTATCGGCATCTTTGTCCAGCATGGTTCTGGCCGCTGTATAGACCTCGCAGCCGATGACTGGTTTGATTCCCTGCTTCTTGCACTCTTTGTAAAAGTCGATAACGCCGAACATGACGCCATGGTCTGTAATGGCCAGGGAGTCCATGCCCAGTTCCTTTGCTCTGGCCACCACATCAGTAATGCGGGCAGCACCGTCCAATAAACTGTATTCTGTATGAACATGTAAATGTGTAAATGCCATGTAACTACCTCTAATAATATTTTTCTACAATGGATGCCAGGATTTCCAGCGCTTTTGTCATATCGCAAGGATCTGCATAGGCGTAAGAAATTCTTATGGCGTGATTTTCAATATAGTCGTAAACGTTTCCGGGATTCAGCAAAACTCCCCGCTGCAGTGCCTCGCGAAAGACCTTGTCAATCGGTACTTTTTTGTTGAAGCGAAGCCAGATATAGAAGCCTCCTGTGGGTTTGCTCCACGTAGCCATATCGCTGAAATTCCGCCTGACAGCATCTAACGCGTGATCTCTCCTGTCCTTCAGTTCTCTGCGCAGCCCTGCAAGATAGACGTCATAGTCTCCGCTTGTCAAAAGCTCCGTCATCATCCACTGGGATACGGAGCTTGCGCCGTAATCGGTCTGCATTTTGACATCGCCCAGCCGCTGCACTACTGCCTCCGGTCCGACGACCCAGCCGATGCGAAGACCCGGCGCCATGGTCTTTGATACAGTGCCCATGTAAATGACAGATCCAGTCTTGTCGCTGGCTTTGATCGCCCTAGGAGGCTTCTCCTCAAACCACAGCTGACCGTAAGCGTCATCTTCCAGCATCGGCATGCGCTTGTTCTGGCAGAAGTTCAAAAGCTCTCGTCTCCGTTTCTCACTCATGACCATACCGGTCGGATTGTGATGGGTTGGAATGGTGTACAACAAGGAGTCGATGGAAGCATCTTTCATCTCCCAGTATTTTATACCCTCATCGTCCATCGGTATACCATGTAAATTCATACCCGCTGACTGAAAAATCTGCAGGGATTTCAAGTACGTAGGCGCCTCTGTATAAACCTGGCTGCCTCGTTTGAGCATGCAGACACTGATCAGCTGCAAACCCTGCAGAGAACCACTGGCAATCAAAATATTGGCAGGGTCCGCCTCGATACCCTGCTCCAGCCGCAGTCTCTCAGATAAGGCGCGCCCTAATTCAGGAAGGCCAAGAGGTCCCAGATAACCCAGGTGGGGCACGATTTCCGGCATCCTGCGAAAGATCTTCGCGACCAATTTATTCGGATACAGCTCTGGTGCCAGTTCTCCCGTGCCGATTCTGATATAACCCGGTTCAAATTCCAGCTTGTTGATGGCCTGTATGGTTGGGATATTGGCGTGAAAAGGTCCGCTCTGAATGTATTTGTTCCAGTCCGGCGGCTGGCTCATCAAAAGGGACCAGGTGTTGCTCTTCACCCTGGTTCCTCCGCCGAAATCGCTTTCCAGGATGCCATAGGAGATCAATTCTTCCATGGCTGTAACAATGGTGCTTCGATTGACGCCGAAAGCCTCTGCCATAGCTCTCTGCGAGGGCAGGCGGCTGCCAATCACCCAGTCTCCCGCGGCAATCTTATCGCTGATGTATTTTACAATCTGCCTGTAGATCGGCGTCTTGTCCGTCTTATCAGGTTTCCACTCGAATTCTATCATTGCACTTCCCCCTTCTCAGAAGCAGAGATCACTTTCACAATAATTTCTTTTTTATGCGCAGGCATGCTTCAATGTGCATAATCCAATGACGGGAAAAAGGCATTTGAATCAGTCCTCGAAAATCCTTTCCGCACCAGTAATCGATGAGCCAATGGGCATTTTCGTCGTCGCTTACTACTGCCAGTGACCTCAAATATTCTTTCTCTTCCTTTTTAATCTTTCTTTTTAAATCCGTGAATGATATATTTTTCAGAATGCCGTTGGTACTGTCGTTGACAGCGGCCATATATTGATATAACGCATCCAGATTTAATTGCTTCGAAAAGTCAGAAATCTGTTCTTTCACAAGTTCATTTCCCGTCGTAATAATAGGCGAACCAATGCGCTTTTGATAATTTCCGAGGAAGAAAATCTGCTCATCGCCTTTGATAAGGGTATGGGCGACAATGTCTTCAATGCGGAAAACATGCCAGATTGAATAGGCGATGGTTTTACTGTGGTAACCGTCAGCGCTGGCAAAAGGTCTCGCGCTAAAATCATCTGTGTCCAGCTCTCTTCTTAGGAGGAATATTTCGTCAGTCAACTTCTGGCGTAAGGTCAAAAGCGTCACAATGCCTTCTTGAAAAGTGGCTTCTTTTTTAATTTGCATCTGCATCGTTTTATTGAGTTCAGACCATTCTCTATTCATTATTTATACCTCAAATTGATTATCTTTTATTGTATCATAAAACGACCACCAGTAAAACATAGGGTTTCATCCAGGATGCAAAAAAGATATATTTGGTTGGTTTCATTTTCTCCTCATTGGTAGGTTACATTCCCCGCCAGCTGTGTTATGATAATTACCAGATATTCAAGATTACGGAGGAACAATATGGTATATTTCATTCAAGGCCTGACCATGGGGCTGGCTTATGTAGCTCCCATCGGCCTGCAGAATCTATTCGTCATCAATACAGCACTGACGCAGAAGAGGAGCAGAATCTACACCACCGCACTGATTGTCATCTTCTTTGATGTAACCCTGGCGCTAGCCTGTTTCTTCGGCATTGGCGCCATCATGCAAAGTTCCAAGTGGCTGCAGATGATCATCCTCTTGGTTGGCAGCCTGATTGTCGTTTGGATTGGAATCGGTCTGCTGCGCGCTCACGATAAGATGGATACCTCGACCAAGGTAGACGTACCCATCCTCAAAGTGATATCCACAGCCTGTGTAGTGACCTGGTTTAACCCCCAGGCCCTCATCGACGGATCTATGATGCTCGGTGCCTTTCGTGCTACCCTGCCCGCAGATCAAGGTGCGGAATTCATTATCGGCGTGGCCTGTGCATCCTGCTGCTGGTTTCTGGGCATTTCTACGATCTTGTCCCTGTTCAGCGCAAAATTCACTGATAAGGTGCTGCGTATCATCAATATCGTCTGCGGCCTGGTCATCATCTTCTACGGAATCAAATTGTTCGTCAATTTCGTGCAGATGGTCCTGCCACTGATATAGATTCTATTGTGCCCCTCTTAAGGGACATTTTTAATTCCTTTATAACAGCGGGTGTATTAATGATCGCCGGTACCGTGTTTTTGAGGGGGATCAAATGTACACTATGGGGATTTGTTATCTGTTCTGTCCTGCTCATTGCCGATGTGATTTATTCCTATCGAGCGAGCAAATTTGAATAATCCTCTAAAAGACGAGGTCTGGATGAAACACATCAGATCTCGTCTTTTAATATACTGATAAGGTATGGAGGTATTACTATGACAATCATAAAAACACTCTGCCCCTATCAGGGGCCTGGAAAAGAAAATCCAGAAACCATAGGCGGATATGACATCATCCGACCGACAGACGACCCCGCAAATCCTGACTACTGGATTACTTCGGGTGAAACGACAGTTTACGATGCCGGAGCCAACAATGGAACCGGCGGTGATTTAAAATTCTATGACCGTCTGCGAATCTCCAAGGGTGCAGAAGGCGGCTGCACGGCTGCTGTAAATCTTGATTTGGAGGCAAACCCTTTGGTCTATTCTTACTACCCGCCCCATTCCTTAGACGTCATCTTCGTCTTAGATGTGACAGCCAGTATGATGTCGGGAGGCAGCAGAAAAATGGCACTGGCAAAAAGAGCATTGATCCAGACCATCAACCTGATGTGGCAGCAAAACAGGGATACTAAGGTCACCATTGTTCCCTTTGCCAGAGATGCCTATGTGCCTAACACAGACCGGGGATTCTCCTATGATTACCTCGGTACTCTGTTCACCTGGCGGCGTTCCACTACCAGCGGCAACTTGATCGGTCAGATTCTCGGTTACCGCAACGGTTCTTATATCTCGTCCACGGATATGCAAGTCTATATGACCCAGTCGGCACCCATCGCCGCCAGCACTGAACGCAGCCTGTATAATTACTACAGATACTACAAAATCCAGTATTCCGACATCTACAACGACGACGGATCGGCAAAGGCAGACACTGTGCTGCAAAACTACCTTGCCAGCATATACGCTGCAGAACCCGCCGCATATACGGGGAACTTCATCACTGCTGTAGCAGCAGGAACCCCTCTCACCGCCGCGCAGCTGCCCTATAGCATGAACGACAGCGGGTATGAGAACAATACCATTTTAGATAACATGATCTGGGCTATTCCTTATGGAGAAGACACCAACACAGAGGCCGGTCTGGAGGAAGCCTACACCTTACTGCGGACTCCCGGATTCGCCCAGTCTGAAGATATTCTGCGCCGGGCAGTCATACTGATTACCGACGGCCAGGCCAATCGTTCGATCAATGCTGCTGATGCAGATGTCTATGCAAAGCCAGACAGTGTCAACGACGATTTCCTGCCCGATATGCCCGGGGCCCCTTGGAAGTATTATCTCTATCTGCAGCAGACGCTGCCAACCCTCATAGCCGAAATCGCCAATCGTTCCGCAACTTCTCAGGAACTGTTCCTGGCTCTGCAGCGAGCTTACGAGACGGCTGTAAGGATTAAATCCCCCGTCGGCGGCAACGCCTCACTCTTCGTACTCGGCATCGAGATTGATGCCCAGACCCCGGGGCCATACACCAGAGAAGATGTGCTGAACATCATGAGAACCATCGCCTCTTCTGGTTCTTATTTGCGAGAAGCCACAGAGAACGGCTCAGAGAATCCCATTATCGAAGAACTGGAGCGGTTGGTCCGCGACCTCTTCGTGCTCACAGGCAGCATGCAGCTTATCATCACGGACACCATCAATACAGCCCTCTTTTCTTATGTTGCTGGTTCTATCAAAATGACAGGCTGGCAGGACGGCATACAGCTGAAATCCATCAGCGCTGCTGACATCACTGATCCGACAGACCCAGATTATACAGTTTATACAAAGCCGGCTCTGCTGCCAGATGTCAGCGATGCCAACGTATCCAACGGGGTCATTACGGTGGATCTGGGAAAAGTTCCATTTCCACTGGCTTCTCCTGACAGCAAAACGCAGGTCAGACTCACCTATGAGGTCACTAGCAAAGGTTCCGCCCACGGAGATCATCTTCACACCAACAACGATGAGGAGACCTTTGTCACTTTTCTCGAACCAGACCACTTAGTGGCTGCTTCCTCGGATTTGATCTACGACAATCCCGCCCGCATCCTCCACTTTCAGACGCCTACAGTCGCCTGCAATGCGGAATTTACGGTGAAGAAGTTTGTCGGCAGAACGGAAGATCAAGTTTTTTATAAGGAAGTCTCTGTCTCTGCCTGTGAAAAAATCTACTATCGCATCGAGGTGACAAACTATGCGGATACACCTCTCACTTTTCCGCTCCTCTACGATGTCCAAGGCGTAGAAACAGTGGAAGAGGCTTTGCACAGCGGAACTCGGCGAATCCTCGGCGAAAACTTTACAGTTCCAGCTAAGTCCACTGCTGAATTCACCTTTGATTACAAGACAGATTGCGGTGACCAAACCATAACAGACTTTGCCATACTGGAAACTGATGGAGGCTATATCTACGACAATGCGGCAGTCACCATCATCGACGGTGCGGCATCTTTTACGGTGCAGTATCTCAACTGCTGCACAGGAAAGCGGCTGCGACCGGATAAGGTCGTAGACAACGTAGGCGCCTGCAGCTGCGTTTCTGCCGCCCACAATATCATCCGTATTCCCGGCTGGCGCTTTGTCTGCGCAAAACCCTATCACATCAACCTGTGTGAAGGACAGCGATTGATCAAACTCTACTATGCGCCTGGCTGCTGCTGGTGCTAATAGTCTAGGCAAAAAAATATCAGGGAAGTTTCCCTGATATTACATAGGTTTTAGTTCAAAGGCACTGCTTTGACGGTATAAACCTCCTTCTGATTCAGAAAATCCAGTGCGGTTTCTTTATCCATAACCGCCGCAAATCCGGTGATTGCAAGGTTATTCTTCGCAACGTAGTTCTCTGCCTGTGAAAGGCTTTCTTCTGATAAACCCATCATCTTACAAAATTTATCCTGATCCTGAAGATAGGAAGTCATACTCAGAAAGTGCGTTCTCATATTCTCATTTGTATTGATATTCTCATGCTGTTTATCCAGAGTATCTCCTTTTTCTCCCGACGGCTCTTGCCAAGTCAGCAGATATGGATATTTTTCTTTGTCCCATTCCATAGAGGTCGATAGGGAAGCATCTCCCATCATCCACAGGTTGGCACAGGTATCTTCTTCTGTTCTCACTGCACACCAGAACTCACTCCCATATCCGCGGTCAAAAATGAATTGATGGAGCTTTTCATAATCGGATTGCTGATTCAAGGTCACATAACACAGATACATCTGCCCGCTGAAAAGTTCGTCCAGTCTTTGCTTTGCCCTTGTCTGGTCCTCCGCAGTCCGTTTTTTTCCTTTGATGCTGCTGAGCAAAGTCTGTTTATTTATCTTCTTTTCTTTCATAGAAGAAACGTTGTACCACTCAATACCGTTCCATAATGTTTGATCGAAGATTTCTTTGCCAAAGTAAGTCAGTTTGCCTTTTTCAATCTTGCCTGCTACATTAAGAAACTGTCCGTCGTCCCAGCCAGAGGTCTGTCTGATATAGATGTCATAATTGCCATAACCCCTGTTGTTCACATCTACATCCTGCCTATAGTAGCCCGGCGCCATTAGTTCTGAATAAACTGCGAGATCTCGGCTCATCTTAGTCTCTTCGCCGTACACTAGATCGCCGATAGGTTCTGCCGGATTGTAGTACCTCTGTTCCACGATTTTAGGCAGGCCAAACTGAATAAAGAGCACAGCAATCAGGGTAACGATAAAGACCGTAATGCCCAGTTTCAAAAAGGCTCTTCTGATTGAACGCTTCACTACCTTGGCGAAGTCCTGGGCTGATCCCTCAGAAGAGGTTTCCTCTAATACCAGATCTGGAAGCTCCATTTCATCACACAGATAATCGCTGATCGCTTCGTGTTTTTCAATATCCGCTTCGACCGTTTCTTTCCTTTCTTTGTCCAGGCGGCCGTTTTTATACAGTTCTAATAATTCACGATAAGTCATCTTCTTTTCCCTCCATATAAGTTCTCAGTTCTTTACGTGCCCTGCTTGCAATCACTCTCACATTCTCTGGGCTGATGTGCATGATTACAGCGATTTCTTTCAAACTGAGCTGGCTGAAATATTGCATCACCAAAACCTCCTTTTTCACTTTGGACAGATTCGTGATTCCCTCATAGAGAACCTGATACGTTTCGTTCCTAAGCAGTTTTTCTAACGGTTCGTCCTCTTGTGCTATAGGCGGCTCCAGCTTGCTTTCCGCCCTGTACTTGTCCCTCTTCATCAGATTAAAGGTCAAGTTCCTGGCAACCCGGTAGAGCCATGCTCTCATATTGCCATGGGTCTCTGGCAGAGACAGGATTGCCTTTAAAAAAGTTTCCTGCAGAATATCCTCTGCGGCAGAATGGCTTTTGCACAGAGAATAGACATAGATATAGAGTTCGTGATAGTAGGCATCATACAGCTGCTCCAGCAGGTGGTGATCCAATCCCTTCACCTCCGTTTCGAAGTGGATTTCTTTTGCGTTCTTCTGTATATATAACAATGGTGGCAGAAAAATGTTACATGATTTTCAGGTGATTTAGATAAAAATAGAAAGGACACCTTTACGGTGTCCTTCTAAAATAAAAAACTGCTGCTATCTCTGTTTCGATTCTTTATCTGTGTTACTTCTGCATGTCAGTTCAAGTATTTTTCTTCATACTCTGATAGTGATATCGGTCTGCTAAATAGAAAACCTTGCACCGTTCTGACACCATATTCCTTTAAAAGTTCTAACTGCTGTCTGTCCTCTATTCCTTCAGCAATTAATTGGATGCCCATCTCATCACACATTTTTGTCATCGTCCCAATGATGATTTGCGCTCTTTTATTTGAAATGATGCCTTTAACAAATCCTTTATCTATTTTCAATACATCGAATTTTACTTGTGACAGCAGCGCTAGGTTCGAACTCTCTACGCCGAAATCATCCATAGCCACTTTGAATCCTGCGCTCCTTATTTGATTGATCCTGGTTACCAAAGTATCCAAATCCGTACAGCTCGCTCCCTCGGTAATTTCTATTTCGAGAAATTCTCTCTGAACCTGGTATTTGTCACTGATCGCTTCGATGCTTTTTACGAAACCCTCATCCATGAATGTAATTCTTGAAAAATTACTCGATATTGTAAACAGAGGCTCGTCTTGAACTGCCCAGGCGTTTAAATTCTTGCACACCTGTTCAAAAACGTAATAATCAATCTTACTGATAAAGTATGTATCTTCTAATATGGGAATAAATTTGTCTGGTGTGATGATCAATCCATTTTCGTCCTGGTAGCGTATGAGCGCCTCTGCCCCGACCATCTTGCAGTCTTCTACATCTATCTTTGGCTGCAGATACACGATAAAACGATGATTCTTGATATTTTCTATCAGTACATTTGGTTCCGTCAAAAATTCCAAGATATCATTATTGTGTCTATAACGGCTAGTAACGTGATGACCTTGATAAAACCTCTTTTTATCAGCATACATCAATTCATCAGCCTCTTTAATAATGTCATCCATATTGGAGCAATTTTCGTTCCACTGACAACCAATCGCAATTTGACATTTACTCTCTTGAAAATCGTTTTTCAAGAGCTGGACACTGTCATAAAAACATTCTTTTGCTATATCCAAATATATGATTACAAATTCATCGCCGCCGATACGGTAAAGATGGTTGGATGAATCTCTGCTTTTTATCATACTCGCACATTCCTTGATCAGATCATCACCTGCGTCATGGCCAAAAGAGTCATTGATTTCTTTCAACCCATTGATGTCTAAATAGACCACCCCGACAGAATCCTGATACGTCTTAAATTCAGAAACATCCTGCATAAAACGATTTCTATTGTAAAAAGAAGTTAATTTGTCAACTTGACTTAATTCGAACAGCATCTTTTCATTTTCATTTCTCTGCATGGCGAGGGAGAGAAAATATTGGATCGTCTGCATGAATGGAGCTGCTGTCTCTGCCATTTCCAAGTCTTGATTATCCAATCCGATTGTCCCACTTACTTCTCCATTTTTTATCAGAGGAACCCAGATGATATTCCGAATACCCTGTTGGGAAAGCAGTTCATAGCCAGTGGGGAAGGTATCCTTCAATTCTTCGACGTCATTGATTACAACCTTTTTATTTTTCTCCAACTCATCCAGCCATACTCGATACTCTCCTATTGGAATGTTTTGTAGATTATCAATCTCTGGAGAAATACCTTCTTTACACCATTCTGCAATATTCGAATAGTAATCACCGTGAAATAAGAACACATAGGCGCGTTCTGCTGAGAAGAGGGTTCCGACAGATTCCAGAACCTTGTTGATGGCAATTTTAATATCGCGGTTGTTATAGAGCTCACTTACGCAAGCAAGACGGATATCATCTCTTTCCAATCTTCTTTTCAGTTCAGTCTTTTCATCATTGACTTCTGTGATATCAAAGGCAATCTCCATTCTTGCTATATGGCCATCCCATTCCATCAAACGATCCTTCAATAGAAAGTGTTTATTTAGGATAGGATTTGTATACTCCCAAGAATAGGTCTCATTCATTTTTATAAATTTATTTGTACAAAATTGACATGGCTCATCAAATCCCTGTAAAACCTTATAACATTTCAGACCAGGTTGGCTGTCATCAATATGAAAGGTCCTTTTCCCTGCCTCGTTGACAAATAGCAGGTCGTAAGTATCCACATCTGAAACATACATCAATTCTGATATTTCATTCATCGGCGCTTGCAGTTCCTGCGCTCGTTTTGATAGCTGCTCACTCTTCTTGATATTCTCCTTTTCGGCTTCGATCAATTTTCGTTGTCGTCTTTCTTGATAGAAGGTAAAAACTGAAGATCCGAGAGCCATGACTATAAATATAGAATTCATGATCATTAATATTTTTCGCGCGTTCTGTACCACTTGTTCTGTATATTCTTCCGCTGTAAGGACGGTGTCGTCTGCTAATTTAAAATAATCTTCACTTAAGTCATATAACATCCGGGCAGAAGCACCATCTCGATAATCGTAGATCTGCATTTTGATCTCTGCCCAGTCTTTTTTCATCTCGATTAAGGATGTCTGGAATTCTTCACTTTCAAGTTTTCTTAAATTCAAATCATCACTTCCATTTGAAAGCCCTGATAAAATATGATCCAGACGTTGAATCAGCTCATCATCCGGCACATGGTTCAGTTCTTTTTTTATCAGTCTCTGCGTTGCGCCGCGAACGATGCCTGTATAATTTATGACCCGGGCATTCCCCTGTAAATCATCTATTAAATTTAGTGACATAAATGCGGTGAAAATCAGGGCTGCACATAAAATAACCGGAACAAAAATTCCCCCCAATTTTGTTATGATCTTTCTCATATTGTTGCTCTCCTTGATGCTTTGCAGTTGTTGCTTAGATTTAGGCTCGTCCATTTAAATCGTTTATTTCTTTCAGTTACATTATAACATTTCTCTGTAACTACTACAATGGAAGTCGATAATTCCTTGGAAAATATACCCATAAATTTGCTGAGAAAGGAGAACCCCGGCATAGATCAAAAAACAGGACACCTGTGGGGGTATCCTGTTTAGAATTCGATCACCTTTGCCTCATAGCCGATAGCCTCAATAAACTTTAATAAGTCCGTGGTCTTTATGAAGATCGTCTTTTCATTGGTGTTCGGATGAAAGCTCATTCTATCCTCATCGATGATCTCTTTGTCAATGAAAACAGAAATATCTCTATCGTCATTGTATAGCAGACCGAATGGGGAGACTACGCCTGGCGGAAGCATCATTTTTTCATAAAGGCTGTCTGATGATGCCATTTTGATTCTTTTGCTGCCCACGATTTCACCAAAGGCCTCCATATCCAGTCTCTTATGGTCATCCATGATTAAAAGATAATAGGCAGTCTTTTTCTTGTTGGTCAGGAACATCGTTTTCGTGCGCACACCTTCAATGCCTTCAATAAAGCGGTCCGCCTGTTCTGTCGTCAGGGCAGGTTCGTGTTCGACGAGTTCAAAGGGGATTCCAAGAGATGCGAGTGTTTCTTCAACTTTCTTATACAGATTCATTTTCTAATCCTCCTTTTTGTTTTTTCGTATTTGCAGTATCGACTCCTGCGACATCCGTTACGGATTACACCTTTGACACGGCTCATAACCCTGGTCGATCAACTCCTGGCGTGAACACTTCAAATTCTTTTTGTTTGACTCCTTGGTATCCTTGACACTGCTGCAGGACGGATTGTGAAACTTATGGGTGTTAGTGTTCACTACAAAGTTCTGTTCTTCTGAATCAGATTTCTTCGTCGCATCATTGCCGCGGCGGCTTTCACCGGTGGCATAATCGATGACGATCCCCGGCTGATTGTTGTAAACGTAGACATTGAATTTAATGCCTTCGCCTTCATCTTCTACAGACTCTGCTTCCATCTGCACCCCGCTTGCCACAAGGTTTTTTCCGTCATATATCGGTGTTACACGATATAGCACGTGGTTATTCGTTTCTTTGATGTAGTCGGCTACCATATTTTCAAAAGGCAGCATGCCGTCCACATTCATATACCTAGTTCCAGTGATCAAATTCTTTTCATTGGCATTTTCTGCCGTCAGCTGGTATCCGATCAAATGACAGCGATTGTAGAGATACTTACCGTCCACATTGTCGTACTTGACGGTCCTCCAGCCGCTGGGTTTGGCAGAACCGATGCTGCCTCTCTTCTGTGTAGGCATCAGATCCTTGCCGATGTTGGCAAAGGCAGTTCCACACCGCCCCAGATTATCCAGATCACTGTATTCCTCAAAAGACTCTGTGGTAAAGTCGCTCTCGCTGAAAGACGGCTCGTTATCATCTACCACCACATAAGGTTCTTCCCCATATTCTGGTATCTCGTCTAAACTTACTATCGCTCCTTGTGATGATGCACTCATGGTGCCTGTAGAATTCGATTCATCCAAGGTGCAGCCTGTCACACTCAGTGCGAGAATCAAAATCAGAGGCAGCAAAATCTTGCTGATCTTTTTCATTTCTCATATACCTCCTTTGTGATTTTCTCGTGGGAGTGACCGACGAACTCCTCCGTTTCCTTGCATTTCCAGCCGTGTTCCTCCAGGGATACATCAAAATAAAAATCTCCTGGATATTTTCTGTTCCATTTATATACTATGATTTGTTCAATCTTCTCCTCATAGGCTGCCGGACTGCTATTCTCTATGAAACAAAAGTCTCCCGGCTGGGCTTTGTCCATAAAATCCTCATCAATGGCCATATTCTCTGCGATTTCTCCTTCAAACTGTTTTGCCGAGTAGCTGTTCATCCACAGCTTGCTTCCAGCGGTTTGCGTTAAAATCCGTTGACGCAGAATACGGTCCTGGCTCTGCCGTCTCTTATTAAACATCATCGCTCCGTTGTCATCCAGACATGTCATGATTATCATCTTCCATTCCCCTTTCCCAATATTTTAACTCGAAGCTGACGCTGATGCCGCAGCCGCCGATGCTGCTACTGCAGCGCACATGGCTGCCTGTTGTGCTACTATGATCGATACGGTGCTGCTCACTGTTGCCGCGCTCATGACGTCTTTATCCAGATATTCGCTCTGTGCCAGTATTCCTGCGTACATCAGTCTCTGTTTTGCACCGATGCCAAAGACACCAAAGCCTTTCTGCGCTGATAAAAAATCGTCAATTTCTACCATGGTTTCTGTGATAGAGGAAATATCGCCTTCGGATAAGGCCAAAACTCCCAGGGTCGGCAGCTCATACCCTTTGCCATATCTGCACCCAGCCTCCTTCAGCGCATCATAGAGTTCTACAGTGCGCCTGCATTTGCTCTCTGCCGTCGCTTCGCTGATGGACAAAACATGGCTCAGTGACTGCACTGCATTGCTGGACATGGACATACTGCTCAGGATATCATAGCACGCCTCCATATCCTCAATCAACACATCGTCACCCTTCTCAGACAAAGCCAGCATGGCGGCAAAACCGCTGTCCTCACTGGAAGTGAGGAAAAAGTGATTGGATTTCATCCGATCGTAGATTCTCCTGGTTCTCTGGGCGATTTCTTCATATCGAAAAGGTTCCGCCATCTGGGCGATGACCATCGCTGCAATCGGCAGAAAAGCCGATGAAAAGAAAGACTCCTTTAGCATATCGTAGACCTTGAGTCCTTCGTTCAGGGTCTTTTCAGGGTTTCCGCCGAGATCCAGCATAGAGGCGATTGCCAGCTTCACCGTGCTGCGAAAATTGGAAAACAGACCTGCCCGCTCTTTGAGCAAATCCATCGCGTCTCGAAGTTTTTCTTCATTCACTCTGCGGCCCTTGGCAGTATATAATGCCGCACAGAGAGGGTACATATAGGCGTTCTCCCATGCGAATTCCCCTTTGATGCGATCCCTGTTCTCTATAAATAATTGGCAGTTTGCTTCAATTCTATGGTTCATAATAATCCCCTTTCTTTTTACTGATTGTTTTCATTTTACAATGTAATAGAGATGAGAACAAGCGTTTTTTAAAAGAGCATTGCCGGACAAGCATATTTTTCTGTTTCTATGTTATTCTATAGAGGAAAAGGAGGTGCTGAACATGCACGCATGGGAACAAATACAAGTAACCATAGACTATATTGAAGATCATATCGCAGAGCCCTTAGATATTGAAAAGTTAGCTAACATGGCCGCTTTATCACCATTTTATTATCAAAGACTCTTTCGCAGGCTGGTGAAAAAACCGCCAGGTGAATATATCAAGCTGCGCCGCATGGCCATTGCTACAGAGGAACTGCTGGAAAAGGACAAGCGGATTCTGGATGTGGCTCTGGATTTAGGATTTTCTACACACGAACATTTCACCAGGGTATTTAAAAAAACCTTTGGCATCACGCCGGAAGAGTATCGGAAGAACCCCACAGCCTTTAATCGAATGACCAAACCACAGCTCCTGCTGCATTACACGCTGATAGACGAAAATGTACCTTTAATCAGCGACGGTATCGTTCTGGAAATCAACAGAAGGCAGCTCTATTCAACAGAATCTTTCATCGGCCTGACAGCGAAAGCACCCCTTCAGTTTATCAATGACCTCGGTACAGCGTCGGGCGTCGATCCCCTGGATACACTTTGGCGTGCATTCCACGATCAGAAAAATTCCATTCCTGCTTTGATCAAAGGCGGCGATGAAATAGGAATTACTTATGCCAGTGATGACGATGGTTTCTTCAACTATTTTGCCGGCGGACAGACGGAGGCAGACACAACGGCGCAGGGCTTTCAAAGCTGGCAGCTGACACCGGGAGAGTACATTGTCTGCACCTTTGAAGCGGAAAACTTTGAGCATCTGGTCATGGATGTGCTCTACAAAGCCCATCAGTATCTCTTCGGCACCTGGCTTCCACGCCACGGCATTACTACAGAGCCTTTTTCCGCCGAACGTTATCAGAGTCACAGTCCCGATACCACCCAGATGGAAATATGGGTGAAGGTTAAGAACTAACAAAGAGGAGCGGTCAAATTTCTGACTGCTCCTCTTTTGTCGTACTATTTCTCTCTCACTGCGACCCAGACCTCCACTGAATCCCCTTCTCCGTAATACTCGATGTCCGGTGCTCCCGACTTCATCCGACCTGTGAGGTAACCTGCATTGAGAGCCTTGTAACCGGACTTCGGCAGCCACTTTGTGATGGCCATTGCCTCGGTCTTTCCGATGGTTTCCACTGTACACGGAAAGACAGCCCAAGTTGCAGCCGGCACCGTATATGCATCCAGCCCTTCTACTTCTTGGTCACTGGCTACAGCGATGTAATGATTGAACTTTCTCGAATCGACCGGATCCGTATTATAGACACTGATTCCGAACAAACCGTAAGGTTCCTGATTCATCAAAGGCATCAAAGCCGCCTGCTGCCCTTTCTCCTGAAAATCCTTCCACTGGGCGGGAACCGCCTTCGTCCCCTCTTTGCCTTTGTTCGTTGTCTGTATGCAATAACCGACGACGCGAAAACTGTCTCGCTTTTCAATCCTAAATGGTAACTTCATGTATGCTCCTCCTCGCTGGTTTTCTCCATTATAAGGGATATCCTTTACACTGTCCTCTCACTTTCGGAGCCAAAACTGCGAGAGTTACGTCCAATTTTTGTCAAAAAACCCGCAGAACCAAGTCTGCGGGTTTTGATAGTAGCGTTTGTTTTTAATTATTTGGCAGTTCTGATTGCCTTGTTGGACCACTTGGTGTAAACTTTTACGCCGTCGATCTTTCTGACGCCTCTCACCTTGTAGTAGTATCTGGTTCCCTTTTTCAGAGCTTTTGTGTTCTTGTAGTTCTTCTGAGTTCCTGTCTTAGTGGTGTAGAAAGCCTTTGTTCCATATCCGCTGTTCTTCTTCGTAGAACGGAATACCTGGAAGTAGTCCACCTTGTATCCATAGCTCTTCTTCCACTTGATTGTAATGGATTTCTTCTTTGCGGATGAAGATGCCTTGAGTGTCGTGGCCTTCACGCCTGCCTTCAGTTTATCGTTCTTTGCCTTCTCCTGTGCTTTGATGACCTTGTCGGCCTCTTCAGCCGTCATGACTGCGTAGGTTGAGAAGTGTCCCGTTGTGAAGGTGTAGGTGCCGTCAGCGTTCTTCTTGCCTTCCATCTTGACATAGTTCCCTTTCTCGTCGATGTATACGCATACGACCTCCTTGTCCTTTAAGGCTGCAGGAAGTGCCACTGTTACCTTTACGTTTCCACCCTTGAAGTCGGTGACGTTGCCGTTGTCTGTAACGATTTTCAGTTCGAAATGAACCTGGCTGTCGTCTTCCTTGACCTTGTCAACGACAATCGTTATGTTGCCCGTCTTTGCCTGGTCAGCTACAGCCTCTGCCGCTTTCTGGTCGAGGACCACTTCTGCAGCGTCGGTTTTGATGACCACGTCAGCATTCGTCTTTTCTACCAGGGCCTTGACGGTCTCTGCCGGCAGACTGACCTCTGCAGTTTTTGCATCACCTTTTGTCGTCGCATCGATGATGACTTCTTCTGAATTGTTCTCTACTGCCTTGTCGACAATCTTGTCGGCAGTGGTCTTGTCAACAGTTGTAGTGGCCTTGCCGTCTGCGCCTGTTGAAGTTTCAACGTCGGCAGTCGTGGTCTTGTCCCCAGGGTTGCTGGTTACATTGTCAGTCGGTGGAACTGCACCGCCGCCACCGCCACTTGGAGGAGTGACGTTTTTCTCCGTTAACGTCATATCTGCCGTTACATCGCCGCTCTCATTAAACTGTGTTCCTGTCAGGTTCAGTTTTTCTATGGCTGTGCTTACAGTCGTTCCGTATGGAACAGTCACTGAATTTCCGTTATATGTAACAGTATATCCGCCGAGGATTTCTACAGCAAAACTCCCCTTGTCAACATTCTTTACTACATTGTTAAACATGTTCACCAGTGCCTTGATTACTTCTGCCATAGCATCATTATTTCCATTGACAGCTGTTCTCAAAGCAGCTAATGGTGTCGGATTCTCTGTTGTTGCCACATCCACATCGCTTCTGATATAGATGTCTCTATTCAGCGTTACACTGGAGCTGCTGACCTGCAATACGCTTCCTTTTGGCAGATAGATTTCTATATTTTTCTCTGCTTTTTCCGCAGTAATCAATCGCGCATGTTCTTTAATTGTGTTTACTGCAGCGCTCAAACCCTCTGACGTGGAGAGGTTGTCGATGGTGCAGTCCCCCTCTTTCTCATCAAAGATCAGCTTTTCTCCGCCAATCTGCAGATATGCACCGTGTTTGATTACGATCTTGCTGTTGTCGACTGCTTCATTGGTTTTTGCAGTGAGCAAGTCTGTACCAGTCAATGTCTGCCATGCGGCTCTTACGGCATCTACAGTATTTGGAGTTGCAGTCCATTTAGTTTCCTTCGCATCTTTTGCAACAGCATAGATAAATGCTTTGTCATTCACCTTGCCGTTGATGGTGCATCCGCTAAATTTCAATACATTCTGAAGCCATACTTCCAAGTCCACTTCACTGTTGTCAAGTCCCGTGTTAAATGTCAGTTCATGTTTTTTCATGTCCGTGATTGCCAGGCCTGCGATATTCTGCATGCCCAGTTTCACTGTAAATTTTGACTTGTTAACCTTTGTCCCCGTTACTTCTGCCACGATAGAATAGTCATCCTTTGCAGTCACAGTAGCGGTAGTCTGACCGGATTTCAATTCCAGCTTCACTTTTTCGCCAGAATTCATTGAGAAGTCTCCATCTGCTGCAAACGCCATAGCTGGCATCATGCAGACGGTCATTGCAACTGCCAGAAATAGCGATAAAATTTTCTTCATCTCTCTTTCCTCTCTTTCTTAAATGTTATAATTGATATATGCTAAAGCAATTTGCCATTAGCCGATTTTATCTGGCGGTACGCCATACCTTGTTGGAGTACCTCGTATAAACGTTTTTGCCGTTTATTTTTCTAACACCTCTCACCTTGTAATAATATCTGGTTCCTTTTTTTAGGTTCTTGGTGTTTTTGTAGCTCTTCTGCGTTCCCTTTTTTGTGGTATAGAAAGCTTTGGTTCCGTACCCACTGTTCTTCTTCGTGGAGCGGAATACTTGAAAATAGTCCACCTTGTATCCGTAGCTCTTCTTCCACTTGATGGTGATGGTTTCCTTCTTCACAGCAGAAGAAGCCTTGATGTTAGTCGCTTTCACACCAGCCTTGAGCCTGTCGTTCTTTGCTTTCTCCTGCTCTGCGATAATCTTATCTGCTTCTTCTGCAGTCATGACAGCGTAGGTGGAAAAGTGTCCTGTTGTGAAAGTGTAGGTACCGTCAGTATTCTTCTTGCCTTCCATCTTGACGTAGCTGCCATCCTCGTCGATGAATACACAAACGACTTCCTTGTCCTTCATGCCCTCAGGTACCTTGATGGTAATGGCTGCATTGCCGCCTTTGAAGTCAGTTACAGTTCCTGTTTCGGTCACAATCTTCAGTTCCAGTTCCAGTCTGTCTGCATTTTCTTCAACCTTTTCGACTTTCATCGTAACGCTTGACTCTGTCGCCTCTGCTACTGCTGCAGCCGCTTTCTTGTCTAACTTTACTTCTGCGGCATCTGTCTTGATGATAATGTCTGCATCGACTTTTTCTACTAATTGGGACAGTGCATCAGCCGGTATCGTTACGTCTGCGGCATCTGCCTTACCTGCAGATGTGGTTGCATCGATGGTAATCTGCTCCGAATTATGCGCTGCAGCCTTTTTGATGATCTCCTCAGCAATGGATTGTGTAATTTCTGTAACCGCAGTCAGGATGCCGTCAGAACTCTCTTTTATTTCCGCCCCGATATCCACGTTGGTGATCTTTTCCCCATCTTTCTCTGTATTAGTCACAGTGCTTTCTGGGTTTGGAGGTGGTGCAATGCCTCCGCCTCCAGGCGGCGGGATGACAGGTTCTTTCTCTCCGCAGTTTTTACAGACTCCTTTTACATAATCATGACCGAGAGCCGCAATTGGTTTCTGCTCAACGAGAACTTCACCACAGACACTGCAGTGCTTCCCTTCCGTCAATCCTGTTTCTGTGCAGGTCGGCGCTTTTGCCGCATCGATTGTCTCTGTATGTTCTGCATATCCATCTTTTTCATCATCATCTTTGATTGGGCAATTCAATCCTTCACATTCATGCCAGTGGGCGGTCTCATTGGACTGCCATGTATCCGCCCATTGATGTTGGTGCGGAATCTCGATAATATATTCAAATACTGCCACCGGGCTGTCGATGGCTCCTGGCTTTATTGCAATGGCTTTAATCTCAGTTTTGACAGACTTTCCTTCTTCCCCAGTGACTTGGATTGGCTCTGTATACGGACTGCTTTCAGCCGTCGGTTTCGATCCGTCTGTGGTGTAGTAAATCTCAGCCCCTTCTGTCTCAGTCCGCAG
Organism: Eubacteriaceae bacterium; assembly: GCA_902362805.1. GTDB lineage: Bacteria > Bacillota > Clostridia > Peptostreptococcales > Anaerovoracaceae > Senimuribacter. The sequence goes on from CABIXY010000005.1 coordinate 45,803, forward strand.
TACTATTTTCTGATTTCTCTGATAGGTCCCGCTATCGATGTCGGCACTAGGAGTCTCTGCTTTTTCCTGTTTCCATGCTCCGTCTGCATAAATGATGCTCAAACCAGTGTAATCAGCTTTTGTTTCTATAAAACTTCCATCTGCATTTTTCAGTCTGGCAGGGCTGATAGGAATTTCCTGATAAGTTATCGTCGTATTTGCCTGCGTGACCTCATATAACTTGCGTTCTGAATCTGACGGTGTCACAATTTGAATCTTGCCCGTTCCCTTGCTGCTGATGATGTCCGGTCCGTCTGCTGCTTCTCCATCAGCACCTCTCGTCGTATAGAATCCGCCCTTGGCGATCAGGTTTCCATTAATGTCCAATACCGCATCCTTCAAATCCGATTGTGTGCGCTGATATATCGTGGAAGGGGTAAATCCGACAGACCTGAAATCAGTATTGTTGTAGACAAATTTTTTATTGATCCAATCATCTCTGTCGTATACAAACAGGGATTTACCCTCAGCGACTTCTAAGGTCGCATTTTCAGCAACCGCTACTTCTACGCCAGGGAGCAGTCCAACTTCTTCATTGAGAACGAAGGTCCCCTGATTCACCCCAATTGACAGATTGTTTGTAATTGGCAGCACGAAATCTTTTGAAGATACGCTTACGCCAACACTCATAGAAATCGAATTCAACGCTGCATCTCCATAAAAATCTATGTGGAGGCGGTCTGTTGTCCCATCATACCATTTCTCTATATATCCTTCTCCTGTCAACTCAAAGAGCCCATCAGTGCCTAAAAACGGTATTGTCACAGATTGTGTCACAATCGAAGCAGTTACCGATGTCACAATATTTTCTACCGCACCGCTATAGAGACGCAATTTTGTCTCAATGTTCTGCGCATAGTACTGTGAAAATACGAATGTTCTGTGTATCTTATTACTTTCACTCAGCATGCTGGTAGCAGCTGAACCGCCTCTCCAGTCAATAATCTGAAAATATTCGTAAACACAAGCACCTGACCTTGCCTCGATGACTCCATCTCCGGTAATATAGCCATAGGCATACAACGATGCCCCATTTTGAACATCTATTTTTCCATTCTGACCGAGAACCATGTGGCCGTATGCTCCGCCTGTGGTTCCGATATACCCCTGTTGTGAACAATGCTTAGCGCTGACGCTGACCGCACCGCCCGGACTGACAGTCAGTGTACCGTTCACCGTCAGCCTGCAATATTCACTTCTCGTCCCTGGGGTCTTCACGCTCTCTGGTTTTTCTGTATAGCAATCTCCTGCAGCATTAAAAGGTACCAGCAAAGTGACTCCATCAGGAATCGTATAGTTATCCTCCATCACGCTGTTCTGCAGAACTGTAATGGTTTTGTCAGTAGCCGAAGCATACGCTGCATCGATAGCCTCCTGCCAGTCATAGTACTTGTCTTTGCCCACCTTCAGCGTCGGTGCCGTATCAGCGACAAATTTAGCGCTGATTCTTGCATCAATATCCGTCTTCAATGTATACACCTGTCTCTCAGACAGAAAAATCCCATTTTGATACCAGCCAGCAAATTTATATCCTGCATCAGGCGTTGCAGTCAAAAGGTACCCCTCTGATGCGTGTCTGTTATATGTTATTTCCTCGCTCAGCGCAGCTCCATCTACAGTATAAGTTCCGTGTTCAGGTATTACGAAAGTTACAGAAGGAGAAACGTCCTGCAAAAGTTCTATGTTTTGCAGGGAGATAGAAGTCGTCACTGTACTAGTTGGAGCAGTCAGCACTATAGTAATTGACGCACCTGCATTTAGTCCTTTTTTAAAATTGCCTGCCTTGGTAACGGGTTCTCCATCTATCACGATGGTTCCTTTATTTACAATGGTATAAGAAAATGCCAAGATTGCTGTATTTGCTTTATTGTTAGTAATGGTAAGCGTTGTCTTCCCCTCTTTCTCATCACAACCTTTTGTACCAGTTACACTGCCATCAATAGCTGTGCCTTCAGCAATCCAAGTTCCGCCATCTGTCGAAAGTCCAATTCCTGTATCAATCAACCCATCTCCCTTGATTTCTGCTGCAAACACATCTGACGGACCAATCACTGGCAGCAGGCTGAATATCATCAGCAGTGCCAACATCTGCGCCAGCATACGTTTCAAAATTACACCTATCATGTTCTTTCTCCTATCTATTACTGCTTCTTGGTTTTTTCACTTCAAAATACACGGAAAGCCCTATCACGATACTCAATATTGCCCATATGTGCCCATAATGAAAAAATCCCAAGATAGCCTTTTCTTCCCGCATCCATTCCACAACAAATCGGAATACTCCGTATGAAATCATATAAATCGGCCATATTTCTCCTTGATGTGAAACACTGCGATTTTTGCGATACAAAGCAATCAGCAATATGATGTAGAAAATCAGTTCAAGCTCTCTGGTCGGCCAACGGATAGATTCACTTCCCGGAAGAAGCATTCCGTAACAACAGCCTGAAAAGATACATGCAGTCCGCGCAAACAACAAAGTCGTAACGGTACACATGGTAAATACGTCAAATACGTCGGAAAGCCTGCGACGAGAGATCTTTGCTCCTGCAAAGTAAATCAGCGGGAGTAAGAATATACTGCCAAATAAACTCTGCCCGCTGGACAAAGGTGTTCCCCAGGATTCGATGCTGGCAAACAGTCTGACGCAGATCACGCCAGCCATTGAATGCAAAACTGATATAACAGGAATCATTGCACCATGAAGTTCCAATCGTTCCCGAAAGATCGAGAGCCAAATGCATCCTCCAATACTCGCCAGTGTTAGGCAGACTAACAAAATATGTGACTGTATCCAAAGTAAGACCATCCTCTTCCAATTATCCTTTCCGAATTGTCTACGTAGCTGCCTCTGACTATATGACAGCAATAAAAAACGTGGAAATGACGGAATCAAGCGGTCAAGTTTGCCAAATCGAGATTTGGGAACTTTTCGCATGAGACCTACCAACGATTTACTTAAAGTAAATCGGGCTAGGGCTTCAAGATTTCTATTTCCAAATGTCGCCAGCAGGGGGCGACTCTTCGCAAGGTAAGTTCTTTGATATTCCGTCAATATCGACTTCATCGATATTTCCTACATAATAAAAAAGCAGACATACGGGTCTGCTCGTCACTTCTTTGTCCGCAACTGGCTGCCATCCTCTCAGAACAGGCCCTGTAGTTTTGTGCCCCGGCCTTTCGGCAGGTTTACCCACATCGTCTTATTTCGCTGCATGATATGCCAATCATCCCCTGTTCTGCTTAAGAAAGGTGACCTGCCATCCGGCATGCCCTTTCGCATGACTTCAGGCAGGCACCGAGGGGACAATCTATCCAATATGATTATACCCCCCCCCGGTAGATTTTTGCAAGTTGTATTGGCATAACATTCTCTAAATTATGATATATGAAAAAAGTGAATCACACCGGGGCGGGGGTGTCCAGCGATTGCAAAACGTCTGGAAGGTAGGAGTGGCAAGCGTTCTGACCATAATGACGGAATCAAAGATTCCTATTTCCAAATGTCGTCCACAAGGGGCGACTCTTCGCAAGGTACGTTCTTTGATATTTCCTATATAATAAAAAAAGGAACAGTCGTCTGAACTGTTCCTTACATAATCATGATTATTATTCTTCTTCCAGCTTGACCTCTGGCATCAACTCATCGTCAATGACACCGAGAATCTCTTCCAATTCCTTCACCTCTTCAGGTGAAAACCTCTGCCGGATTCTCTGCATCACAGTACCGATATAATCGTAGGTGACACCGTAAGTCTTGCGGTACTTATCCGTAATTTCAAGATAATACTCTCGCTTGTCCTCCTGGCTCTGCACTTTGCGGACATAGCCCTTCTTGACCAGGCTGTTGATCTTGTACGCAGCGTTGGGAGGTGAAATCTTCGCAAAAGAGGCGAACTCGTTGATAGTCGGCCTCCCCAGAGAATAAATGGTCTCGACACAAAGTACCTCCATGGACGAGAGCGCATCCTCCACTTCAATATCCTGATTGAACACTTTGGAGTACAAACTCAATTTGAATTTCGTGTAAATATCAGAAAAATTCTTTTCCAGCATATCTCTCTCCATTTCTTGCGCTTTATTTCTTAACCTATTCTATCAAAATTTTAGAAAATTTGCAATTGCCTTATTCTCCTGTGATTACAAATGATATCTCGCCCTGAGCGGCAACTTTATCGCCAACCTTAGCAATTGCCTTACCAAAGCCTACTGGCCCACGGATTTCTGTCATCTCACAATAAAGATCCAGAACGTCGCCAGGAACCACCTGCTGCTTAAATCGGCAGTTTTTGATGCCGCCGAAGACGGCGATTTTGCCTTTGTTCTCCGGCTGTGAGAGGATGGCAACAGCCCCAGTCTGCGCCAGCGCCTCCATGATCAAAACCCCCGGCATGATGTGTTTCTCGGGAAAATGCCCCAGAAACTGCATCTCATTGGCGGTGACACATTTGATGCCTTTTGCCCATTTGCCCTCTTCCATGTCGGTGATTTTATCTACCAGCAAAAAAGGATATCTATGGGGAATAATCTCCTGAATCTGATTTGAATTTAATTCCATTATTATACCCTCCTGAAGATAATTGATGCGTTGTGACCGCCAAATCCAAGTGAATTAGACATGGCATATTCTGTTTCCATTTGCTTGCCCTGATTAGGCACTACGTTGAGATCGCACGCTTCGTCGGCTACTTTGTAACCTACTGTCGGCGGCGCAAACTGATCTGCAAGGGCAGATACAGTGAACAGTGCTTCCACCGCTCCAGATGCGCCCAAAAGGTGTCCAGTCATGGACTTCGTAGATGACATCAACAGCTTTGATGCTGCATCGCCAAAGGCCGATTTTACAGCCAAAGTCTCGCACCTGTCGTTCATCGGCGTTGCAGTGCCGTGAGCGTTGACATAACCGATTTGTTCTGCAGTTACTCCGGCATCTTCCATAGCCTGAACCATGCATGCCGCCGCACCGCTGCCGTCCTCCAATGGCGCTGTCATGTGGTTTGCATCACAGCTGACACCATATCCCACTACTTCGCCGAGGATTTCAGCACCTCTTGCCGCAGCGTGTTCATATTCTTCAAGCAAAAGTACACCCGCACCTTCTCCCATAACAAAGCCGCCTCGTTCCTTGTCGAAAGGAATGGATGCCCTCTTCGGGTCAGGTTCTTCCGACAGGGCTTTCATAGAAGTGAATCCGCCGATGCCCAGCTCACTGATGCAGCTTTCTGCTCCGCCTGTCAAAAAGATATCAGCATAGCCGTCTCTGATCTGTCTGAAAGCTTCTCCAATCGCATTGGTGCCAGAAGCGCAGGCTGTAACAATGCAGGTGCAGCTTCCTTTAAAGCCGCTCTCAATTGCGACCATACCTGCCGCCATATTGGTAATGGCCATAGGCACAAAGAGTGGAGAAACCCTGTCGAAGCCTCTCTTAATTCCTTTGTAATGTTCTTCTTCAATGGTAGGAAGTCCGCCAATCCCACTGGAGATGTTGACACCGCATCTTGCCGCATTTTCTTTCTCCATATCGAGACCGCCTTGTTTCATTGCTTCCCTTGCTGCAACCAAAGCGAATTGGGTAAACCGGGCTGTCCTTCTGGCTGCCATCTTATCCATATAGTCTTCCGGATTGTAGTTCTTCAGTTCTCCGGCAACTTTCACCTTGTGGTTTTCAGTATCAAAACTTTTGATCGTGTCGATGCCGCAGACTCCATTTTTGGCATTTTCCCACATCTCGGCAACTGTGTTTCCGATAGGAGAAAGTCCTCCCATCCCTGTGATTACAACTCTTCTCTTCATAATATCTACCTTTTCTTATTTATTCTCATTAAAATGGCTCTGCGCAGAGCCTGATTCGTCTCAATGCTCGTCGATTTTTTGCCAAAATCGTTGTTTTTCGCTGATTTGGAAAAAGTCGCAAAGCTGCTGAAATCTCTGGCAAGACTGAACCAAAATCCAGTCAGCTTTCTTACAGTAAGCAGGAAGTGACGGGGCTGATACTTCGCGTCGCGCGTTGCAATTTCATGCTGCAAGCGAATCTGTGATTTGGCTGAGGAGCTGACACCGTTTTGGCACCTCCTCCAAATCACGAGAGCGAGCATTGAAATTGCAGCAAGACGAGGTTCTCAGCCCCGTCATCTTCCCTGCTTACATCATGCACATGCCGCCATCTACACAGATGACCTGACCTGTAATGTAGCCCGACTGATCTGAAGCTAAGAACTTCACCGCATTAGCTACGTCCTCAGGACTTCCAAGTGTTCCTTTTGGAATAGATGCACTGATGGCAGAAGCCGCCGCTTCTGGCAGATTTGCCGTCATATCCGTAGCAATAAAGCCTGGCGCCACTGCATTGACCGTGATTCCGCGAGCCGCAATCTCACGAGCAAAGGATTTTGTCATACCTATAACGCCCGCTTTGCTGGCCGCGTAATTGACCTGGCCTGCATTTCCCATGAGTCCCACTACGCTAGCCATGTTGACAATACGACCGTAGCGTTTCTTCATCATGGTGCGGCTCACCGCTTTCATCATTAAATAAGTACCGCGAAGGTTGGTAGCGATCACTTGATCAAACTCCTCGTCAGACATTCTCATCAGAACATTATCGCGGGTGATGCCCGCATTGTTGACTAGAATATCCACAGTCCCGAAAGTCTTTACTGCCTCTTCAACTAATCGAGTACAGTCCTCTGATGAGGCTACATCGCCGCGAACAACCAGGGTCTGCACCCCGTGTTCTTGACAGAGTGCAGCGGTTTCAGATGCAGCTCCTTCATTTCCGGCATAATTGATAACTACGTTAGCGCCTTCTTCCGCTAATGCGAGAGCGACTGCTCTGCCGATACCGCGGCTGGCACCTGTAACGATTGCTGTCTTTCCTTTCATAGCTTACATGTCTCCTTTCAGCGTTTCCACTACGGTCTGCAGACCCTCTAAGTTTTCTATATTCAGGCATTTAATTTCCTTACATGTCTTGCGTACAAAGCCCGACAGCGCCTTGCCTGGTCCAACTTCAATGACCGTATCGATTCCGGCAGCAGCCATCGTCTTGATGGTATCTTCAAAGTAGACACTGTGTGAAACCTGGCGCACCAATAGTTCAGCTACCGTTTCCTCGTCTGTATTTTCGCGCCCTACAGCATTGAAGATGACAGGAAATTTCATCTCACCGAAGACTGTATCGTTAAATACCGATTCTAAGGCTTTTCCTGCGGGTTCCATAAACACTGTATGAAAAGGTCCGCTGACAGGAAGTGGCACACACCTGCGAGCACCTCTCTCAGAAGCCAGGACTGTGCACTTTTCTACAGCCGCCGCTTCTCCTGCAATGACGATCTGACCAGGACAGTTATAGTTGGCAATCTGCACCACGCCCACATCAGATGCGGCATTACAACATTCTGCCAGCGCTTCCCGATCAAAACCCATGATGGCGCTCATCTTACAGTCAACTCCTGCGGCTGCCTGATGCATTTCCTGGGCACGGCGAGTTACCAATTGAATGGCCATTTTTGCATCAAAGACGCCGCTGGCATGAAGGGCCGAATATTCGCCCAGACTGAGGCCCGCTGCCATTTCCGGCTGCACGTCCGCCTGCCACAGCTCTGCCATGATGCCGGCAGCAAAAGCGACCATGATCGGCTGGGTATTTCTCGTATCTGAAAGTTTCTCCATCGGTCCGTCAAAAGCGATCTGACGCTGTTCCTGTGGCAGCAGGTCAAAGACTTCTCTGAATGCTTCACAGTTCTCATACAAATCTTTTCCCATTCCCACGGCCTGGCTTCCCTGGCCGGCAAATAAAATTCCAAGTTTCATCTATTTACTCCATTCTGAAGAAAGTTCTTCCATCAGGGCCTTTACTGTGGTCATTTTGTTGATGCGTCCCACGTTGCTGCCGCAGAAGAAAAGTCCTTCTTCATAGTTTCCATTATATCCTTCAATCAAAGCTCTGTTGATGCAGTAAGGTGTTTCCGCCGGATTACAGGTATGAATGCATCCGATACAGGTCTCCGGTGCAAACCGCTGTCCTGCTGCCACCTTCTTCATCAAAGGTGTTCGCAGTCCTCTTCCCGGCATGCCTACTGGACTTTTGAGTATCATCACATCCTCATCTGAGGCGCCAAGAATCACATCCTTGAAGCCCTGGCTCGCATCGCACTCTTCGCAGGCGATGAAGCGAGTAGCGATCTGCACTCCCTTGGCCCCTGCTGCTAAGGCTTTGCGTATATCTGCGCCGTCAAAGATGCTGCCCGCCGCAAAGACTGGTATTTTGTCAGCCTCCTGCACCACATCTGCCACGATATCCATCAAAGGCAGCGCGCTGCCATTTTCAACATCCTCTTGGGCAAAGCCCAGATGACCTCCCGCCTGGCTTCCTTCTACTACGAAGAAATCAGGCTCGTGGTCGTGGCGTTTTCCCCACATTCTTTTTAAAGTCTTTGCCGCTCTGCCGCTGGAGACGATCGGCGCAATCAGCACATCTGAACCAGCTGTCAGTTCAGGCAGCTCCAAAGGCAGTCCCGCACCTGAGATGATCGCATCGATGCCGCATTCGCAGGCTAATTTGACCATATCTGCAAAATTGGTGGTCGCTACCATGGCGTTGATGGCGATGAGCCCGTTTCCGCCAGCGATCTCGCGCGCTTTCTCTATCTCTTTGCGCAAGGCTCTGCGGCCTGCTTCCTCCGCGTTTTGCCAGAAGTCAGGCTCTCTGAAACCGATATTTGCTGTGGAGATGACCCCCATACCGCCTTCTCTGGCTACAGCGCCAGCCAATCCTCCCAAGGAAATTCCAACGCCCATGCCGCCTTGAATGACCGGCACTGTTAATTTATCTAATGTTTTCATATTCTCTTACCATGTTTTCCAGTATTGTTCTCACCGGTAAAATTTCTTTTACCATGCCACTGACCTGGCCCGCCATCAGGGAGCCATTCTTCACGTCACCGTCAACGACGGCTTTGCGAAGAGAGCCAAGGGTGTACTTCTCCAGGTCCATCAAGCTGGCGCCTGCCTTCTCCTGTTTCACGTATTCGCGAGCCATTGGGTTTTTCAGGATTCTCACCGGCGCGCCGCCGATTCTGCCTGTCACGATGGTATCGTTGTCCCTGGCTTTCACCACGGCTTCTTTATAATTTTGATGAATCGGGCATTCGTCGCTGGCCAGAAGACAGGTTCCAATCTGGACGCCGCTTGCTCCCAAAACAAAGGCAGCCGCCATCTGTCTGCCGCTGGCAATACCGCCCGCTGCAATGACTGGTACATCCACTGCATCGCAGACCTGGGGAACCAGAGCCATGGTCGTCAGTTCGCCGATGTGGCCGCCGCTTTCGCAGCCTTCCGCCACGATGCCGTCAGCGCCCAGACCGGATAACCTCTTTGCCAGGGCCACAGAGGAAACCACCGGGAACACTTTGATGCCTGCAGCCTTCCAGCTTTCCATGTATTTTCCCGGATTTCCAGCGCCCGTGGTGACCGCTGCAACCTTTTCTTCTACCACGATTTCCGCCATCTTGTCGGCGTCCGGGTTCATCAGCATGATATTCACGCTGAAAGGTTTGTCGGTCAGAGATTTGCACACCTTAATGTGCTGCCTCAGTGTTTCGGCATCCATGCCGCCGGCTCCGATAGTCCCGAGAGCGCCGGCGTTTGACACCGCTGCGGCAAACTCACCTGTTGCGATGTTTGCCATGCCACCCTGGAAAATTGGAAATTCTATATTTAAAAGTTCATTAATTTTCATACTTGTATTTTCCTTTATTAAATGTAATACGACGAACTCCTAGCCGCTCCCTCGTCGCGGGGAGTTCCAACAGTCAATTGCAGCCGGCTGAAGCCGGGCAATTGTTGCATAAGGTCTTCCCAGCAATTCACTTCGTGAATTGGGGCAAGCACCATTAAGCATCAATTCTGCCTTTTCGCCCCAAGCTTCGCTTGGCTAGGCGAAACGGACAGCGAAGCATGTGCAACATGCGTAGGAGTACAACGCAGTTGTACGTTGCCTAGCCGTTCATTTCATTCACGGGGCAGAATGTAATCAGCATGGACCCATAGGTCAGTCCTGCTCCAAATCCGGTGCAGACCATCTTCGAGCCGGATTTCAAGAGTCCCTGCTCTTCCATTTCGCACAGCGCGATAGGAATGCTGGCTGCCGATGTATTGCCATAACTGTATAAGTTCTTAAAGAATTTTTCTTTGTCCTTGGAGATTCTTCTGGCCGCATTGTCTATGATTCGCTCATTGGCCTGATGGCAGACAAAATAGTCGATATCCGCATCCGTGCACCCTGCCTTTGCCAGCACTTCTTTGATGCAGGCAGGCACCTTGCTGACCGCAAAACGATAGACTTCCTGGCCAGCCATTTTGATGGCTGTATCCTGACGTGAACAATAGAGAATCTCTTTGTTTGCCGCACACCCTCCGTAGAACACGAATTGAGCGGCCTCATCGTATTCGAGAACCGCAGCCCCTGCACCGTCTCCAAAGAGAACACAGGTCGCTCTGTCGCTCATATCCATCAAAGGGGAAATCTTCTCACTTCCGATGACCAGGGCATATTTGCCGCTGCCGCTGGCTAAAAGGCCGTTTGCGATATTGCATCCGTAAATAAACCCAGAGCAGGCACCGTTGATGTCCAGGGCCATAATCTGCTCGTCTAGACCCAGTCTTCCCGCCACGTTACACGCCACTGCCGGCGTATAGTCGTCCGGCGTAAACGTGCATACGATACACATGGCGATATCTTCTTTCGCTACCCCCGCCTGTTTTAAGGCCTGGGCAGCCGCTTCAAAAGCCATATCCTCGTTAGTCTTGTTTTCCGCAAAGAAGCGGGACCTGATGCCTGTCTTCGCTCTGACCCATTGATCGCTGGTGTCCACAATCTGTGCCAGGTCGTCGTTTGTCACGACTCTGTCGCCTTCAGCTCTGCCAAGACCGATTATCTTAATTCCTGCCATGCTCCGCTTTCTCCGCCTTTCTCTTAAAGTTTCCTGTATTTCTAAGTTTTTTGTATCTGTCCTTTGCCAAAGCTGTCCCGCCAATTCGGTGGAACTGTGTCAGCCCTGCGTAAATCTCCCGCTCCACAGCTTCAAAGACATAGGCTTTGGCTCTGTGGGCGCCTTCTTCCGTCTCTGGGATGATGACATCGCAGATTCCCAGTTCTGCTAAATCTTCCGCCGTCAATTTCATGACATCACAGGCTTCCTCCCATCTGGAAGAGTCCTTCCAGAGAATCGTGGCGAAACCTTCCGGTGAGAGGATGGAAAAGATACTGTTTTCCAGCATGATGGTCTTGTCGCTGACCCCGATTGCCAGAGCACCGCCGCTGCCGCCTTCGCCGATGAACACAGAAATCGTCGGGACTTTCAGCCGTGCCATGACTGCAATAGATTTTGCAATGGCCTCACCCTGGCCGCCTGCTTCTGCTTCCAGGCCTGGATAGGCCCCTGGCGTATCCACGAAAGTGATTACCGGCCGATGAAATTTCTCTGCCTGCAGCATCAGTCTCTCTGCTTTTCTATATCCTTCCGGGTTGGGCATGCCAAACCGGTACTTCAAATTTTCGTCTAAGTCTCTGCCCTTTTGATGGCCTATAATCGTAACGGGATGGCCGTGAAAAAAGCCAATGCCACCGAGAATGCTGGCATCCTCACCGTTTTTCCTGTCTCCAGCCAGAGGAAAAAAATCATCAAAAATTGCGTCTATATAATCTCTGGTTGTAGGACGCTGCGGGTGCCTGGCTAAAGCGACTCGTTCTGCTGCCGTCTTTTGGCTGATCTTCATTTTCTGCCCCTCCTGTCGTGTAGCTTTAGTAGTAGTCCCAATTTCTCACGCATCGCAGACCGAGGAACGATTGCATCGACAAAACCGTGATCCATCAGATATTCAGAGCGCTGAAATCCTTCCGGAAGGGACTGGCCGATAGTCTGCTCGATAACCCGAGGACCTGCAAAGCCGATCAATGCTTTTGGTTCCGCCAGAATGATGTCTCCCAGGCTGGCGAAGCTGGCCGTCACACCGCCTGTGGTGGGATGGGTCAGTACGGATATGTACAGGAGCCCTTCCTCTCCGTGTCTTGCTACAGCTGCTGAAGTCTTGGCCATCTGGAAGAGGGAGAGGATTCCCTCCTGCATTCTGGCTCCCCCAGAAGCACAGAAGATAATCAGCGGAAGTTTATTTTTCGTGGCGTACTCGCAGGCTCTGGTGATCTTTTCCCCTACGGCCATTCCCATGCTGCCCATCATAAATCTATTGTCCATGACACAGATTACCGTTTTCGTCCCTTCGATCTTTCCTGTCCCTGTGATGACTGCCTCTTTCAGACCCGTCTTTTTTCTCTGCTGTGTCAGCTTTTCTTCATATTCCGGGAAACCCAGAGGGTTATCTCCCTTGAGGCCGCCGCAGATTTCTCTGAAAGATTTGGGGTCCAGCACAGTCTTCAATCTATATTTTGCCGATACATTGTAGTGATGGCCGCAGGTGCATACATACAGATTCTTTGAAAGTTGATCCTTGGTGAGCTTTTGACCGCACTCCGGACAGATGATAAGCTGTTCTGTCGTATTCAGTTCTTTTAGTGCAGAGAGAAATTCTCTCTTTTGTTTAAACGGATTCATGCTTTCCTCCTGCTGCCTCGTAGATGTCTAAGATATCTTTCAGATGGTTTTCAATAAAACCAGTATCATATCCGCCTCTGAGAAACTCCTGGTTGAACATCAAAAGGTGCTGCACTGGCAAAGTCGTCTCAACACCGGTGATGACGGTTTCCTCCAAGGCTCTTCGCATCCTTCTGACTGCTTCCAGTCTGGTATTTCCTTTCGCGATGACCTTGGCCACCATGGAATCGTAAAAGGGGCTGATTTCACACCCGTTATAGAGGGCGCTGTCCACTCTGATCCCTGCTCCGGCTGGAAAATGTATGAATTCCACCTGTCCGGGACACGGAGCAAAATTGTCAAAGACCCTCTCCGCCGTAATGCGGCATTCGATGGCGTGGCCAGAAAACTGTATCTCTTCCTGGCTGAATCCAAGGGGAATACCCGAAGCGATGCGAAGCTGCTCTTTGACGATGTTGATGCCTGTGACCATCTCTGTCACCGGATGTTCCACCTGGATTCTGGTGTTCATCTCGATAAAATAAAAGTTTTCATCCTTGTCTACGACAAACTCGATGGTTCCGGCGTTTTCGTAGTCAGCGGCCTTTGCCGCCTTGACAGCCGCCTGGCCCATCTTCTCTCTGAGCTCGCTGGAGAGTCCCCAGGCCGGCGCTTCTTCCACCAGTTTTTGATTTCTTCTCTGTATGGAACAGTCCCGCTCTCCCAGGTGAACTACGTTTCCAAATCCGTCTGCCAGAATCTGAAATTCGATGTGTCTCGGATTTTCAATGAGTTTCTCCACATACATTTCGCCGTTTCCAAAGCAGCTTTCGGCTTCTGCCGAGGCTGCAGCAAAACCCTCTCGCACTTCTTCCGGATTATATGCTTTTCGCATGCCTCTGCCGCCGCCGCCTGCCGATGCTTTCATCAAAACGGGATAGCCGATTTTCTCTGCAATGGCTGCCGCTTCGTCTGCATCTTTCACAGAACCCTCTGATCCGGGAACCACTGGTACACCTGCCTCCACCATCAGTTTACGGGCTGCCGCTTTGTTGCCCATCTTGTCGATGGTCCAAGATGCGGGTCCGATAAATTTGATCCCTGCCTCTTCACAAGCCCTGGCAAAATCGCTGTTTTCAGAGAGAAAACCGAAACCTGGGTGAACCGCATCGCAGCCGCAGGCTTTTGCCGCTTCTACGATGTTGCTGATGTTCAGATAGCTCTCGCTGGCTCTTGGCCCTCCGATACAGATTGCTTTGGTGGCGATGATGGTATGCAGCGCCTGGCGATCAGCCGTGGAATAGACGGAAACTGCTTCGATGGAAGAGTCCAGACATTCTCTGATGATTCTGACCGCAATTTCCCCTCTGTTGGCGATAAGTACTTTTCTTAACATGGTTCAACCTCAAATAAGATTTGATCGTATTCTACCAGCTGACCGTTAACACCGTTGATAGCGCGAACAATTCCGTCCACCGGAGACTTCAGTTCATTCATCATTTTCATGGCTTCGACTAGGCAAAGAACCTGGCCCTTTGAAACCCGGTCTCCCAAGCTGACGTAAGGCGGCTCATCCGGCGCACCGGCACCGTAATAGACACCCACCAGAGGCGCCTTGACTTTTTCATAGGAGTTCTCTTCTGCTAGAGCTGCCTGATGAACAGACGGCTGCGTCTGCAGCATCGGCAGGACTGCCGGCGGCGTCTCTCCGCCGCCTTTCTCCAAGTGGAGTTTAAAATCTCTATGTTCAATTTCCATGACGGTCAGGGAGGAACCTTCAAACCTGTCGATCAGATCGTATATTTCCTTCTGTTCCATAGGTTATGCCTGATACTTCTCGATGCAGCCTACGATGTCACTGACAGTCTTCATCTTGCCAAGCTCTTCATCAGGAATTTTGATTTCAAATTCTTCTTCCAATGCCATAACCAGTTCCACTGCATCCAGGGAGTCAATTCCAAGATCGTCAGCGATGTTTGCCTCCATAGTGATCTTCTCTTCATCACATCCCAAAGTGTTAACCATTGTTTCTTTTACTTTTTCAAAATTCATTTTCTATTTCTCCTTCAATACATTCAAATTTTAGTTTTAAATTTTTAATTAAAATAATTTATTTAAAAATTTTTAATTAAAAAACTTTAAGTATCTTATCAGTCCCGCCAGAAAAAGTCAATAGAAAATTTGATTCTTCACAAAACTTACATAAAAAATATGGTGGAAGCAATCTACATTCGCTAATAAAACGCAAAAATGCTGCAGAATCATCTGCAGCATTTTTATCGAGATTTGTTTTTTTGTTTCTTCTTCAGTTCATACATTCTATCATCGGCTCGTTTTACACAGACTTCCATTTTTTCGTCTGGACGCAGGCAATCATAGCCAACGGCAAAGATGGCAGGAGGTGCTTTCGTTTGATTGTCGGTTTTGACCCGTTCCCCCATGGCATGAAGCAACTGCACTAGCTTTGGAATATCCAGATCATATACGAAAACGACAAACTCATCGCCGCCGATGCGAAATACTTTCCCATGGGTGCTGAAAGTATCGCTGAGATATGTAGAAACCCTGCAAATCACCTGATCACCAATCAAATGACCGTTGTCATCGTTAATCTGCTTCAGATTGTTGATATCCACGCAGACGCAGATCACATTTGAATACTTTTCTCTGCAGCCATCGATTCTCATCTGTTCTTCCTGAAAAGCAGCCCGGTTATATAATCCCGTCAGACCGTCCTGATATGCCATGGTCTTATAATAACGATTTTTCAGATTCTCTTTATAACTGTTCAGAACCGTTTTAATCATGGAGCCTGCACCCATCGCCAGGAAAAGCAGAATTCCCATCTGTGTATATAAGGTATTGCTGGCAGCCTCAATCACATGAGTATAATGGGTCACCAGATCCATTCCCATGCCTGCTGCAATAGGGACGATACTGAGCAGCGTGCGCCTCTTTCGCTTTGCCGTGTCTTCAGGGGATTTCATAAACGTATAGAATATGACTATAATGCCCCCTAAGTCGCAGATATGGGTGGCAGGCAGCATCTCGCGGAGATCGAGAATTCCGCCGAAATGAAGAATCATCTGTATGACGAGATTGAGCACATCGGCTCCCACAATCACGCTGTAAAACTTCTTATATGTTTTGCTCACGGATTCTCGGAAGAACATCAGCAGCGGCAGAGGAAATGCTGCGAATACAATGAAGTTGGCAAGATACATCAGATAAGGGTTCGCTATCATGTACAGGTTAAACCGGTTCTCTGAAGCGCTGTAAATGCCAAAGAGAATCGCAAAGAGACCGATGTACCAGAGTCTGCGGCTTTCTTTGTCCTTTATAATTGCTAAGCTGGACATAATCATCAAAGCGCCGATAAAAAAGTACAGAATCATGATGATATTCTGCGGAAGCCAGTCGAAGAACTGCAAACGCATGAAGCTGGCATAGTCTGCGAAAATGATGTCCTCCATCCAATACTCCACATTGACTTTCAGGGTTGGATAAAACTCTACGACAAGTTCTTTGCCACTGCAATCTCTCGGCAGCGGAATCATGGAGTATGCGTTGCCAGGAGATTTAGATACTGACGGCGTATCTTCTGCAGTATAATTGTAGATTTCTCTGCCATCCACGTAAACCTTGAAATAGGCGTGATGATTGTCAATGAATGCATAGGGAGCCGCATTGGAATCTGGAGAATAGGAAAGTGTCGTCGATAGGCGATGCACCTTTCCGCCATAAGTGTAGCTAAAAGGGAGGGTGACTTTCTCCTTCTGCCCCTCGTCAATCTGCAGATACCAGTCTTTTTCGTAGTGTAGCTGCTCTGACTGCCCTGGCAGTGCGTACCCCTGACTGAGCAAAATGCCAATTGCCAGCGCAATCATCAAAATGACCAGTGCAACAATGCGCAATATAACTTTTTTCATATATGTTCTCTCGATTTCTTCATTACTTTGAATATTTATACAAACATTATATAATACTGTCATCGAAATGTAACTATTTTTGTCAGAATTTTAGAAACTTTTTGTTCTATTGTCGCGGAGCAAGTCTGTCGTCAAAAAAGGAGTGCATGACGGCGCATCGCGCCGTTATGCACTCCTACCGCCCGCAAGGGGCGACGCTTTGCAAAGTTCGCACTTTGAAATATACTTCTTTCACAGGCTGCCGACTATTGATAGCTTGCAATTCTAGCCCTCGTTTTCTCTTCGCCGAGAATCTGCTGGATTTCCCAGACATCGGGGGACTGTGCACGTCCCATCAAGGCAATTCTGATCACGGTGCTGACATGACCCACGTGGCCTTTGTACTCCTCCGGATGCTTTTTGAAGTCCTTCGGTTTTGCAGCATAGCCCAATTCTGTGGCGATTGCCCGAATCTTATCAAACCATTGGCTCTGGTCGTCGCTGTGGTCATAACCCGCTAAATAGGCATTCAAAATTGCAGACACATCCTCATCTGGAACCTCTGCAGGCATCTCATCCTCCACCTTGAACAGATCGTCAAAGAAGTAGCTGATGAATTCGATGATCTGCTGGGCATAGATGAAATCTTTTCTCGGCTTCTTGTCGTTTCTTCCCAGGTCGAGGATTTTTTCCAAATAGGCTCGATCGTCAAAAATGTGCATGATCTCAGGCTTGAATTCTTCAGCCCAGTTTTTCAAAAACTCATACAAATCAGCTGCCGGAATACGCAGCAGTACGTCTTTACTGATATCGTTGAGTTTGTTGAGATCGAACAGCGCGCCGGAATTGCTCATCTTCTCTGTCGTAAATGCAAAGTCGTCAATCGGTGCGTCTGGATTTTCCATTCTCCACTCTTCAAAGTTAGAATTGAGAATGGTCAGTAGATATTCTCTCACAGCAGCAGGATGATAACCCTGATTCCTATAGTAATCCAGTGAAAGTTCAGGGTCTTTCCGCTTGGATAGCTTTCTCTTATTGCCTTCTTCGTCCAGCTTCATCAGCTGCGCTGTATGACAGTAGATTGGCGGCTGCCAGCCTAATTTCTCGAACAGTTCCACATGAATCGGCAGAGATGGCAGCCACTCCGCCCCTCTGATCACATGGGTTGTCCTCATCAGGTGATCGTCAACTACATGGGCGAAGTGATAGGTCGGAATGCCAGTCGCCTTGAGAATGACTACATCCTGGAAATTCTCCGGCATGTCCAAAATGCCTCTGATGGCATCCTCTACCTTGATTCTTCTTGCAGTTTCCTCACTCTGATCAGGATTTCCATCCGATTTCAGTCTCAGGACATAAGCTTTGCCTGCTTTCAGGTTTTCTTCTATTTCTTCGTAGGATAAGTCCCTACTTTTTGCATAGTCTCCGTAAATGCCCGGATTGACTTTCGCCGCTTCCTGTCCTGCCCTGATTTCTGCAATCTCTTCTTCGGTCAGGAAACAAGGATAGGCTTTGCCCTCCGCTACCAGCTTTTTCGCAAAGCACTGATAGATTTCACCTCTTTTGCTCTGGGTATAGTCGCCGTAAGAACCCACATCGCCTTCCAGGCCTGCGCCCTCGTCAAAATTGATGCCAAAAAATCGTAAAGAATTGATGATAATCTCTACGGCACCATCTACATATCGCTTATCGTCCGTGTCTTCAATTCGGAGATAAAAAATACCATTGCTCTGGTGCGCCAGTCTTTCGTCGACAAAAGCGCCGTACAGATTCCCCAGATGAATGAACCCCGTCGGGCTGGGACCAAGTCTGGTTACTTTGGCACCTTCTGGAAGATCGCGCATAGGATACATTGCCTCGTAATCTTCCGGCGCTTTCTCAATCTGCGGGAAAAGTAATTCTGCTAATTTGTTATAATCCATTTATTAAAACCTCCATTTTGGTAATTCGCTGAGTTCTTACATTATATACTTTGGACGGTATGAATTTCAAGGTTTTTGACAAAATATATCATAAGTGTAAAGGAGGTTTTTATGAGTTTAAATAGATATGAATATTATTTGGAACATTTTACAGGCCAGCTGCCTGTAGGCGAAAGTTTTGACCTGGTGGAAAGACACATCAAAATCGCTGGAAATCCAGGCAGGATGTACTTTGTGGACGGGTTGACCGATGGACAGAAGTGTCAGCTTCTCCTCAATTTCCTCATGGGCGTAACCACTTCAGACATGCAGGACGTGAAGACCAGTGACGATTTCCTCGAAAAGGTCTTTCCATTTCTCGCAAGTACGGCGGAGACTGATATCGCAAACGTCGTAAAGCAGCTCTACGCAGGTCTTTCCGTCATCATGATGGACGGCTTTGACAAGCTCATCGTCGCGGATACGAGAAACTATCCCAGCCGCAGCGTACAGGAGCCGGAGAAAGAAAAGACGCTGCGCGGCGCAAAAGATGGCTTCACAGAAAGCTTTATGGAGAACCTGGGCCTGATTCGCAGGCGAATCCGTGATAATCGGCTGATTTTCAAAAGCTTCAATATCGGCGAAAAGTCCAAGACTGATGTAGCGCTCTGCTATATGAAAGGCGTTGCCGATGCAGATCTTGTCTCCAAGGTAGATATCGCTCTATCAAAAATCAAGTTGGACAGCGTTTCCGTCGGTGACCAGACTCTGGTGGAAAATCTGATGAAAGAGTTGGAGGGCGGAAAGCGGAAGAGTAAGTTCAATCCTTTCCCAAAAGTTCGATACACCCAGAGGCCCGATATTATCGGTGCCCATCTGACAGAGGGAAAAATCGCGATTGTCATCGACAATTCCCCGACTGTAGTATTATTGCCAGTGGGAATTTTCGACTTCACCCAAGATGTGGATGACTACTATTTTCCTCTCATCACGGGAAATTATCTGCGTTTGATCCGTATCATCAACATGCTGGTCATTCTCTTCATTTCACCGATTTATCTTTTGGTCGTAGAAGGCCACATCGATGCACCGCTGGATATGGATTTTATCATCCCAGAAGATCCTTATGCTCTGCCCATCTTCTGGCAGTTCATTCTGCTGGAATTCGCTATCGACGGCCTAAAACTGGCATCGCTCAACACGCCGGAGTCCTTGGGAACCTCGCTGTCTGTCATAGGCGCTTTGATTCTGGGCCAATTTTCCATAGATTCCGGTTGGTTTATTCCCCAGACCATACTGGTCATGGCAGTAGTCGCTCTCGCTTCCTTCACGCAGCCGAGCATTGAACTCTCTTACGGCATCAAGTTCGTCAGAGTCATCATGTTGGTGGGCAGCATGCTCTTCGGCTTCTGGGGACTAGGCGGCGGCCTGCTCATCGGCTTTATCATCATCGCCGCAACAAAGACCGTCAGCGGGCATTCCTACCTGTATCCTCTCATTCCATTCAAATGGGATGCTTTGAAAAAGCTGCTGTTCCGAACTTCTAAATAAGTGATCATAAGGAAAGGACCGTACACCAACGTCGTTAACGATCGTCAGTGCACGGTCTATTTTATGGGTAATGCTTATGTAATTTTTTCTTTTTATGCGCCTAAGAGCTGACGCATCAAATCAGAGATCGGTTTGCTGGCTCTGTTTTTCGTATCGTATCCAACATATACGGTTTCACAGGTAATAATCAGTTCATCTTCACCTTCGCGATATATTTCAAAACCAATCGTCATGCTCTTATTTCCTATTTTTAAGATTCGCATGCCAACCTCCAGCAAATCGCCCTCATAGGCACTGGAATAAAATTCATAGGTGGATTTTTTATGGCAAACCTCAGAATCATGTTCCTCGACAAGTGTTTTATACGGATACCCCTTTGAACGAAAAAACTCTTCAAATGCAATATCGGTATAAATCACATAATGCCCATTATATACGATGCCCTGTTGATCCACTTCATTATAGCGTACGCGGATAGGGCAAAAGAAAATGCAATCACTTCTCATTTCACTTACCTTCCTTATTTTCTTATACATAACATCGAGAAGGCTGCCCCGATGCGTCACAAAGTGCCGGACAGAGAAACCACTTACTTTCGATCCCCTTTCCGGCACTATGGAGTGTCATATTTAAAATCAATTAAGCGGGTTCGGAAGTTTCTTCCTCTTCACCTTGTAATTCAGCTTCTTCTTTCAAAAATGCTTCGTGGTCTTCTTTTTCCTGCAGCGCGATATTCTGCGCATGCAATCCTGAACGACTGTCGTGTTTGAGCCACTTGAACAGCCCGATCTCTACCCCGACTAAGATGACCATAAACGGTGCTGATATGATGATCGCCACCTGCTTGATTGGGTCAAATCCAGCGCCTGATAAGATAATGGCCATTGGAATGATGGCAAGCAGTACGCAGAAGAAGATTCGAAGAGCCATCTTCGGCGTTCCACGCTTTGTAACAGTTTCTGCCAATGCCAGAGATGCAGAGTCCATGGATGGTGCCACGAATCCTACGATCAGCAACAGGATCAGGAACGGCAGTAAGCTCGCTCCGCCCGGCAGGACTTCTAAGATTTTGTAGATTGCAGCATCGCCTACGCCGCTGTTAACCAGGCCGACTACATCAGCGCTTCCATCCAAGAATGTCTTGATGGAGAAGCTTCCGTTAATTCCAAAGATGAACCAGCCGCCGGCTGTCATACCGAAAATCGTTGCTACAGCAACTTCTCTAATGGTTCTGCCCTTGGATACTTTAGCGATAAAGATACCCATCATCGCTACATAGTTGAGGTAGAACGCATTGAAGTAAATGGTCCAACTCTCTGCAAAGCCTGTATTTTCAATAGGATCTGTGAACAAGCTCATTCTTGGCAGCTTGGAAATCATATGTCCTAAAGAATTTACGATATTTCTCAAAATGAAAGTCGTCGGTCCTGCGCACAGAACATACAGTAAGAATATAATACACAGTCCAGCAGCTGCATTACTGATGACCTTCATACCTTTTTCAGTTCCAAGATAGGAAGTAAAGGTATATACCAGGGCAATGACTACGATGATGCCGATCTGCACTACCGGAGTCGCTTCAATTCCGAATAACGTCTTCAGTCCGCCAGCTGCCAGAGGAACTGCCAGCCCCAGAGATGAACTCAGTGCACCTAAAACGCCGAAGATTACCAGGAAGTCGATGACTTTGCCGATTACTGATTTTCCTTTGACCTTTTCTCCCAGCATAGAACAGCAAATTGCACTGGTCTGGAATGATTTGATTTTTCTAACATATACGCCGTATGCGATGGCTACACCCATGACGGTGTACATAGCCTGGTTTACCATTCCCCAGTGGAAGAACTGATAGCCAAGTGATGATTCAAGGGCCTCTGTGCTGTGCGGTTCCATACCTAGTCCCGGAGCCTCATAGTAGAACGCCCATTCAGTAAAGGACCAGTACAGCGCTGCTGATGCAAGGGATGCCAACAGCATCATTGCTAAGTAACTGAATGTGGAATACTCCGGTTTGCAATCGCCCAGTCTGATCTTTCCATATTTTCCAAGACCGAGATAAAGTCCGATTAAAAATGTTACAAAGGCAACGACTTCAAAGACAGGTCCCAATCCGGAAATCATCTTGTTAAAGAATCCGCCGATTCCACTGATTGTCGTCTCTGGGTTTAAGACCATAAAAATGATAAATACAGCGAGTACTGCTACGCTGACAACGATAAGTCCGATTTCTATATTGCCGCGGTCTTTCTTGTTTAAATTTTCCATATTACCTCCTTGTGTTTCACAAAAGAGTCATAACTAATATCTGTGCCAGAGCTGCCTGGTGCAGTCCATCCAGCACTTTGCATTTCTAAGATGGGGCGAGTAGAGAAATCTAATTACCAATGATACAAAGAATGGCTATTGATTCTTTTGCTCTTTTTTTCTTTTTTTCTTCATTTCTTCGTATCTTCTGATTGCTGCTCTGGAATCTGAAGAACGCTGTTTTCTGACCCTATGATGTAAAGCGTCAAAAACGCAGATGTCTACACAGTAGCCGCAGTTGATACAAAGACGGTATGCAAAACTTTCAGGCTCCGGAAATCCGCTGGCGGATATTCCGATTACTTTCATAGGGCATACCTCTGTACATGCGTGGCATTTCACGCATTTCGTTGTATCTGCAGAAATTAGTTTCACGGGTTAAGTCCTTTCTAAGATTAGGTCTTCTTATGAATCCGTCTAATGTTTGAAATCTCACTGCATCAGTGAAATTTTCAAACATCAGGCAGATTATATATATTTCGCCACTATTTTAAGCATTAAACAGATTGATAAATTGCGCCGCTATCAATCAATTGGTCGATCTTTTCCTGGCTATATCCCAATTCACTGAGGATATCCTTACTATTTGCGCCAGGGAAGCTTGCTGCTACACCATTAGGATCTACTGGTGTTTTGCTGAAGCGGATCGGTGTGTTGACGACAGTATAATCGCCTACTCCCGGCTGATTGATTTCGGTGATAACTTTTAACTCCTTGGTCTGCGGATTACCTGCAAACTCAGCTAGTGTTTGAACTGCAGAAGCTGGAACGCCAACTCCACACAAGTTCTTTTCAAGTTCGTACCGTCCCAGTGTCAAGGTCACCTTTTCCAATTCGGCTATCAGCGCCTCTCTGTTCTGGACACGAGATTCGTTATTGTTAAACCGTGGTTCCTGCGCTAAAGCGGACAGACCTAACGTTTCGCAAAGCTGCGTCCACTCTTCCTCGCAAGTCACGGCGATGACTGCATTGCCATCTTTCGTAGCAAACTCTCCACATGGAGCGTACCACGGATGATGATTGCCTGTCCTCGGCGTAAATTCTCCTGTCAGAGAATGTTCCAATACTGGTGCTTCACACATATAGAATG
Source organism: Eubacteriaceae bacterium (assembly GCA_902362805.1). GTDB lineage: Bacteria > Bacillota > Clostridia > Peptostreptococcales > Anaerovoracaceae > Senimuribacter. The sequence continues at coordinate 69,186 of CABIXY010000005.1, forward strand.
CGCAGTCTAACATTGCGATATCTACACGCAGGCCTTTGCCTGTCTTCTGTTTGTGAAGCAGTGCCATGGTCAAGCCGCGGAACAACTGCAGTCCAGCCCATGTATCACATAATGAAAAACCTGGTTTAATTGGTGCATCTGCTCCCTGTCCTGTGGTGCTCACAAGACCACTTCGTGCAGCTGCAATGATATCCATACACGGCAGATGAGATAAAGGACCATAGGTACCAAAGCCGGCAATGGATCCATATATCAATCCAGGATTAACCTTGAGCATCTCCTCATAGCCTATCCCGAGTTTTTCCAATGTCCCGGACTTAAAGTTTTCAATGACGATATCCACTTTTGATACCAGATCCATCACTACGCCTTTGCCTTCTTCTGAACGCATATCGACAGCCACGCCCTTTTTGCCCCTGTTATACTGGCAAAAATACAAGCTGATATCGTTTTTGTATGGTCCGTATTCGCGGGAAATATCACCATTACCTGGCCGTTCTACTTTTATAATCTCTGCACCCATATCCGCAAGCAACATGCCACAGAACGGTGCAGACAAAACTTGAGAAAAATCAAGAATTTTAATTCCTTCGAGAGGTCTTTTTTTCATGCCTTATACTCCTTCCTAGATGACACCTTCTTGTTGCAGGTGCGTGAGTTCTACAGAATCAATCGCTAAGGCACCATAAATTTCAGCATTATGTTCTCCAAGGTTTGGTGCTGCTTGCAGAGGTTCTTCCTCTTCGCCGACAAACTTGACTGGTTTGCCAGGCATCTCCAGCTTACCGATCTTTTCATCTTCTAGTGAAACGATCATATTTCTAACCTGCAGCTGCGGTTCTTCCAGTGCTTCTCTTGTCGTACTGCACATCGTGCCTGGAATCAGGTTTTCATCGCAGATTGCTGCAATTTCCTGCATTGTATAATTAGAAAACAAATCTTCGATCTTGTTTCTGAGATCTCCGAAATAATGGTATCCTCTTACTAAGTTAGAGCAGTACTTTTCATCTTCGTCCCACTCTGGAGTATTGAATGCTTTGCAGAATTTCGTCCACTGTGCATCGGACGAAATACCCATCGCAACATATCCGTTCTTACATTTCAAAATGTCGTATGGATTAATCAGAGGGTGTGCATTTCCTGTACGCATAGGGTCTTCACCATCTGCACCCCATGTAATTACTTTATCTTCAGATACAGCAATTGCGGAGCCGCAGAGAGAAGTCTCCACCATCTGTCCTTCTCCTGTACTTCTTGCATAATAAATAGCTACGCATACAGCAGACGCAAGGAAGCTGGCAGCGTAGTGTTCTGAGATTGAAAATCCGATTCTAGTCGGTGGGTTTTCCGGGAACCCGGTAAAATGCATAACACCACTCTTTGCCTGCGCAATTAAGTCAGACTGCGGAATATCCGTTTCAGGTCCCGTAGAACCATATGCTGAAACGCGTCCGTAAACGAGGGATGGTTTGATTGCTGATAAGTCCTCATAACCCAAGCCAAGTTTTTCCATAGTGCCTGGGGTAAAGTTTTCCAGAACAGCATCGGCTGTCGCTACTAATTTCTTAAAGAGTTCTTTTCCTTCCGGATGCATTAGATTGAGAGTCACACTTTTTTTGCCGCGATCGCGAAAAACATGGTGGGGACTAGCACCATTTTTCAATGGTGCTAGCTCACGAAGAGGATCCCCTCCACTTGGTGTTTCTACTTTAATAACCTCTGCTCCATAATCAGCCAATTCCATCCCGCAGTAGCCGGAAAGTGTTGTTAAATCAAGAATTCTTATTCCTTCTAAAGGTAACATGTAAACCTCCTTTTACTGTGAGAAGTTGAACCTCACGGTCGCCAAACGGTTATTTATTTTTCGTAATCCCATCCAGTGTAAAGTTCTACGCCACGTTTTTTGATCTGTCCGCCGATGACGTTTCTCTGAATTTCGGAAGTTCCTTCCCAAATTCTGTCAACTCTCTGGTCTCTCCACAGTCTTTCAACTGGGTTCTCTCTCATGTATCCACGTCCGCCCAGGATCTGAACGCCCTTGTCAGTTACGTGGTTAACCATTTCTGAACACCACAGTTTGATTGCGGATGCTCTTGCATGCTTCAGCTTACGATCCATGTCAGGGTCTGAGATTTCCCAGCAAACTCTGTACAGTAAGCTCTTAGCTGCCATGATTTCCATAGTCATGTCTGCGATCATGTGCTCAATTACCTGATATTCTCTGATTGGTCTTCCGCCCATTACACGCTCTGCAGCCCAATCATTTGCTACGTTCAGAACTCTTTCAGCTCCGCCTACGCAACGAGCAGCGATTCCAAGTCTAGCTTCTACGAACCAGTCTTTTGTCATGTTGAAGCCTTCTCCGATTCCCTTCAGGATCTTTGATTCGTCAACGATTACATCTGTGAATGTGAATTCAGGATGTTTGAATGCGAAGTGGTGAGTAAATTCTGGTGTTCTCTTTACGCTTACGCCAGGAGCATCCTTTTCTACGAAGAATACTGTAGCCTTATCTGGATCCCCATCGATATGTGCATGAACAAGAAGGAAGTCAGCAACGTTACCAACTGTTACGTACCATTTTTCTCCGTTGATCTTGTATCCGCCGTCGCATTTAACAGCAGTAGTCTGGCACTGTGTTGGGTCGGAACCAGCATCAGCTTCTGTGATTGCATATGCGTCTCTACGCTTGCACTGGTTGGAAGGAATCAGATATTCTTCGATCTGTTCCTGCGTACCGAATTTCATTGGGAATGATGGCTGTGGAATAGCGTCCCAGATAGCGCCTGTTGACATACCGAACTGTTCACTGCACAGTGCCTGTTCAAATAAAGTCATTCCCTGTCCGCCGTGCTCTTTGGAGTGGTTTGTTGCGTTGAATCCCCAGTCCATAACCTGCTGAGTTATGTATTTATGAGTCTCTGGAGTGATACCGTTGTTTTCTTCACATTCCATTTCGTAAGGGAAAAGTACCTGTTCTGTAAATTCCTTTGCCTTAACCTGTAATGCGCGATGCTCCTTGCTTAGTTTAAAATCCATAATAATATGCTCCTTTCATTTATAAAACGATAATGACTGATAACTACATATTGGATGTATGATTATATTTTTTTCCAATACTCTTATGTAGCTCCTCTTTACAATTCACATGATAGCATTATTCTTATTGTGAGACAAACTATTTTCACAGATTTTTCTGTCTTCGTTTTTTTGAGTAAACGCTGAATACATTGAAATTCAAGGGATTCATTTGTAATATTTCTATTTTTTTTATGAATATTTCTGTGGCATTTTGCAGTTTTTTATAATATAATGATATTGACAAATTTGTCCAGGAAAGGAGGAGCTCGTGTTTCTAATCAAAGAAAAGAGAAAGAACGGTACCAATCTTTGTATCGTACAGTCCTATAGAGATCCCATTACAAAGGTATCTAAAACAAAGAGAATTATGAACGTCGGCTACTTGGAGGATCTTCAAAAGCAATATGACGATCCAATTGCTCATTTTCAAGAAGTAGCAAAAAAGATGACCGAAGAATACAGTACCAAAACAAAGCCGACTTACCTCACTATCAATCCTGCTAAATCATTAGATCAAGGTGTCGACCTTATCAAGAATTATGGTTATGCTGCTTTGTCTGCACTATACCACGAATTGAAGCTGGACGTTTTCTTTAGAGGGCGCCAGAGGACTTTAGATATCGACTTCAGCCTCAACAGTATTATGAAACTTCTCGTATATGGGCGTATACTTTATCCAGGATCAGAAAAACAGATTTATGGAAAAAAAGATCGTTTTTTTGATAAAATGGATTTTTCCTTGGACGACTTATATCACTCTTTTCCTTATTTTCATCAATACAAACTTCCATTGCAATCTTGGATTCACGAACGTATTTGTGAAAATTACGGCAAAGATACAAGTCAAATGTATTATTATGTGACCAACCACTACTTCGAGGTCAGCGAACAGGACCTGTTACAGAAAAAAGGTGTATCCAAAGAATATCGTGAAGATCCAATCGTGCAGATGGGTCTATTCGTAGATACAAACAGGCTGCCCGTGTCCTATGAACTTTTCCCTAGAATCAGGGATGATGTACCTCTATTGAAGCCGGCACTCAAAAAAGCCCGCCATAACTTCGGCGTGGACAAGGTCATCATCGTGGATGACAACAGATCCAACAACGCCGACATTCTCTACAACAGCGTGCTTTCCGGCGGCAACGGTTATATCATAGCTCAAACGATTCGAAACGCAAAGACAGAAACCAAAAAATATGTCCTCAATCAAGATGGATACAGGCCTCTGGGTAAAGACTGCAAAATCAAATCACGAATTTGTAACAGAGAGGTTCGCATTACGACTCCTGATGGCAAAAAGAAAACCGTCATATTAAAAGAAAAACAAATTGTCTTCTACAACGACATCCATGCAAGATGGGCAATCGCGGAACGAGAAGACGTATTGCTGAAATCAAAAGACATCATCGCCTCTCCCGAAAAATACAACAAAGCCACTACCTATGGCGCGGCAACCTACGTAAAGAATCTCGAATATGATAAAAAAACGGGAGCGATTATTCAGGACAGGCAGGGGCTGTATTTGGACGAAAAAAGTCTCCGGGAAGAAGAAAAGTACGACGGCTATTATATGCTGCTCACCAGTGAACTGGATATGAGCGAGGAGGAAATCGTCGATGTCTATACTGGGCTTTGGGAAATAGAAAATTCTTTCAGGCTAATCAATAGTACCTTCCATACCAGACCTGATTTCGTATCGAGAGCAGATCATATGTATACCCACTTTTCCACTTGCTTCGTGGCCCTCACTCTGACTCGCCTTCTGGAATTAAAAACGCAGAGAAAGTATCCTCTGCAGCAGGTGATTCGAAGTCTGAAGAAGTGCAGCTGCGTACATATTGAAGATAATTATTACGTCACGACGTATTATGATGACGTTCTGGAATTTGTCGGTGATAGTCTGGGCGTAGATTTTTCGAAACGATATGGCACACTGTGCACAATTAAAGAAAACCTGGGAGCAACAAAGAAAAGATAACCTACGAAATTATTTATAAAACGACCTCTTCAACAGATTCGTCTGTCCAAGAGGCCGTTTTTATCTGTCTCAAAAGATACAGAAAGAAAAATAGGAATCAAGCGTCCAGAGTATCATCGATGACGCTCTTCAAATCAAAACCTGCCTCTCCATAGGCAGGCTCAAAGGTGGTGCCGTCTATAGAAATGAGCAGCTTCAATGTCCCGATGTAATGTGCCGTTCCCATGATCACATACCCGTTCTCATTCTGTCCTTCTTTCGTTTCCAACATCAACGTATACTGATCAAAGCTTGTTTGAGCATCCACAAACTTCAGGCGGTCCTTCCCTTTGATATAAATAACGTAATGGCTTTCTTTTTCACCGCTGTCTTCTCCGCCAGCTCGGCTTCTCGACAATACATAGCACCTAGTATCGTCGTTCTTGGCGTCGCATTCCCGGAACCACTGCTGCAAATCCTCGTTCTTTACATCATCTATGGTCATATTATAGCTGGTCATCCCTCCTAAATAATGATTATTAATCCGCGGCATCATGACAGCACCCATGAGAACGCAAATACATATGGGAATCACGATTGCAGCAGTTGTGACTTTCCAAATGCCCTTGTCTTTCACTAGGGTTGCGGAAGTCGTCGGTGTGCTCTTGGGCAAAGGAGTTTCACAGACCGGGCACACTTTCCAGTCAGGCTTTACGGGATAACCACAGGAGATGCAGCATAGATTTTTTTCATCGTCCCGCATCAATACGTACATGATCAGTCCGATAAAACACGGCATCAGAACAGCAATCATCGTCCAAATTCCCGCCTTCATCCCCCTGGCTTTGGCATCTCTGTATACATACAATCCGACAATTAGAACAATGGCGGCTATCGCAACAAACAATATAAAGATCCACGAAGTGTTAATATAACTCATAAATCAAATCCCCCCTTTTTGTGACCAGAATCACAGTAGTTACCCCCATACAGATCATCGAGACGCAAAGCAGTATCAATAAGCCCAACGCGGCAGCTATCGAATAACGGCATGCCATGGCAAACAGCACGGCTACAAGCACTGTATTCAGCACAGAGACTGCAAGCAAAGCCAACAGTACTCGTCGTTTCTGCCGTTTTTTACATTCTTTACGCAGCGACGCTTCTGTCAAAGCAGGCGGCTGCCATTTTTCAAACTCAAAACTTTTCCGCATCCATCATCATCTCCTTTAACAGTTTTCGTGCCGTACTCAGCCTGGATTTCACCGTGCCCAGTGGTACGTTCAATGTCTCCGCCGTCTGCTTCTGATCCAATCCGTTGAAGTAGAACAGAATGACAGTCATACGCAATTTCTCGTCCAGTCTGTCCACCGCATCCTTCAATTCGACGTAATTTCGTTCCCGGCCAGGAGTCCTCTCCATAATGGCATCTTTTTCTTCACTGGATTGAAAGAAATCGAAAAAAGGACTTCGTTTTTTCCTTCGGCAGACATCTTTGTAGGTATTAATGCAGATCCTCGTTATCCAAGGCTCAAAGTCCAGGCTCTGATCATACTGGTCAAAATGCTGCAAAGCTTTCAACCAGGTTTCCTGATAGAGATCATCCGCCTCATTTCGTTCACGGCACAGATTCATGCACAGGCCGTAGAGCCGTCGTCCGTAAACTTCTATATAATTGTCCATCGGCCTGTCCCCCTTTCCTTAATACATACGCTCTGCTGCGTTAAAAGGTTCAAAAAAATTATGCCTGTTTTAGCGCAAAAAAGCAGCATAGCTTTCACCATGCTGCCTTATAAATCGAAGATACGCTCGATTCATTTCTCCTATTAAAAGTTATGATAATACGAAATTCCCTGATCATAGCCAAAGACAGAATACAATACAGAACCGATTAAAGAAATAATACAGATTCCTATAATGACAGCGCCGATGATAATCAAGGCCTTTGCCCATGTAGGCAGACCAGTCTTCTGCGGCGGCACCTGCTGATCATAATTTTCCTGATAATATGTACCATCTTCTGGCGGATTTCTGTGATAATTCTGCGCTGCCGGGTTCTTCAATGGATAGTCCCGTCTGATGACAAGATACACTACCAATCCCAGGTAACTCGGCACCAAAGCCGCTACCAAAGCCCACAGCCACGGACTGCAGTCTACTCTTTTATCTGCATCTTTATAAACGCACACTGCTATGACGATGGGAATTCCAATTGCAAATATCAAAATCACCGGAATAATCATCAAAATAGCAAAAGCTCCAAATAACATAATCTCAGTCTCCCTTCTTCTTTTTATGTCTATACAAATAAAAGTATACCACATTTTGTCGAATCTGCATATTATGTTAGTGAAATCTTTTAACCTTGAGGTGAAAATCATGGCTTATGACACCAGAGAACTCTTTGCCCGCCTGATACAATGCGAGGCAGGAGGCGAAGGTGAAGATGGAATGAGAGCAGTTGCAACTGTCATTATGAACCGGGCTACCATCAGTTATGGTGAGTTTGCCCGTGTCAGCAGAGGCGGAGACGTGAGAAACATCATCACACAGCCAGGACAGTTCGTCTGTATGAGAGAAAGCGTCGGTGGTGTTTATAACCCGCAAAATGTTTATAATATGAATCCTACACAGGAGCATTTTGATATTGTAGACTGGGCAATGGGAGGGGGACGATTGATGGGTGTTGATGAATCACTCTTCTTTCACAATCCCTATAGTACCAAATGTCCAACATACTTTCCAACCAACGTAGGCGTTATCCATAACCGGATAGGCGACCACTGCTTCTACCTTCCGACTTCATACTATGCAGATACATGATGATAAATCAATAAAGAGAAAAAATATAGAAATGAGGTAATTTTTTATGATTATGCCATGCAACAGTGCAAATGGATGCGGAACGGTTTCCGTCCGCAGCAACCAACTCGACGACTTGGCTTACAGACCGATTGACGGAATTTCCTATGAGCAGATGACAGGATTCATGCCTTCATCCTCTGCTACAGCAAGCGTTGCCCCTGTACCTGGTACGTCAAATATCCCTACGGCCTCCGGCGTTGCAGCTGCACAGGGCCTCGATCTCGATAATCCTGCTATGCCCGGCGGCACTAATAATTTAAGACCTTCCACAGGCGGCAGTTCAGTACAGCCAGAAGGGGTCCTGCCAAACGCACCAGAATTTCAAGTTCCAAACAATCCCCTTCTTCCACCGGGTTATCAGGAAGTGATCAACTATGAAAACCTGCAGTACATGAACGGTTTTCTCAGAACACAGATTGGTAAATACATCCGTGTTGAGCAGATCGTCGGTTCTACGGTCATCGAAGATCGTTATGGTTACTTAGTCGGTGTCGGCCTCAATTACATCTTGCTGCAGGAAATCAATACACAGAACATCATGGCGGTGGACTTCTACAACATCAAATACGTATATATCTATTATTCACAGCCTACCCTGCCTACCAATGCCACCAGATAACTTCTACATCAAAAAGCACGCTCGGCATTGCCGAGCGTGCTTTTCTTAGTTCCAATGAATGATTTTGCTCTTATTGAGGGTTGTTTTATTCTTTAATGCCACCGGAGTGTAGCTATGGTTCCACTTTCCACTGGACGGAAAGTAGGTAAAGTAGTCCCAACTTCTAACACCGTAACCGTTTTTTGCGCTGTAATAAATCATGATAGCCTTTTCACCTTTGATTGTACCAGAAAAGATGCCGTTGACAATCAGGGTCTTAGGATAATACAGGCTTTCATTCTTCAGCGCCAGATAGGCTTTTCTCGCCTGCTGCTGCGTCAGAGTTTTACTGGAAATCTTGACGCTCTTGCTGGCGCTGAAAGCTCCGTAATGCTTACTGCCATCCAGCGTCACATAGGCCCTCACCTTATAGTAATATCTCTTGCCTGCCTTTTTCTTCTTATCTGTAAAGGACGTCGTTGTTTTATTCTTAATCGTTTTTATTTTCTTATATGTACCCGCTGCGCTGGCAGCTCTGAATATCTCATAGCCATCGGCATTTGCGTTCTTTGACCATTTGAGAACAGCACTGCCGGCCGAAGTGTAGATGCTGGTGATCTTTGCTTTGGTAACACCAGTTGTGCAGTTCATCCAGTCAGATCTCATACTTTCCACTGGTTTCCCCTCTACCAGGACATAAGGTGCAACCGCAAAAATATATTCTTTGTTCTCTTTTAATCCAGTGCAGATCCAGCTCGTCGTATCTCCAGAGGATATTATTTCGTCATAGGCATCGTAACTATAATCAGCCCTCATCCCATAGACATGATAACCGTCTGCTCCGTCGATCTTGTTCCAAGTTACCTTAACAGATGTCTTTCCCACTAGTTCCGTCTTTACTTTGGCCATTTCCAAACTAGCAAAATCTTCTTCATCGTATAGCCATTCCGCTTCTTTCTCGATATCCTTTCCTTCATCTTCGTCAAAAACGGAATAAACGGTTCGCAGCTTGAAACTATATGAGCCTGGAGTATCAGCATAGTAAGTATAGTTATAATAAGCGTCATCCATATCGTCAGAAGTCCAGACATCCATATCCAGTGCATCAATCTTTTCAATCAGCTTATAGCTGTTGCTTCCCGGTTCCTTGACATAGACTTCAAAATAGGAAAGATCGTTCAGTTCGTCTTCATCCGGATCGTCCCAGATCATATCAATATATCCATATTCCATAGTTGCGAAAAAATAGCTGGGTGCATCGGTTTTCTGGGTGTACCCCAAAGCCGTCATACTGTTCACAGGCAGTATAGAAATAATGACTGCCATTGTCAAAATAATAGCAATCCTGCTTTTCTTTTTCATTCTCATTCTCCTTAAATACAAAATAAATCATAATATCTTTTATTCTTATCTGATATTTTACCACTCATTTTATAAATTTCAATAATATAGTATTATTAGAGAAAAAAGTTAATTTTTAGTTAATATTTCAAAATGTTATTGTTCTTTTTATGATTACTTCGTATAATAAATTTAACAGGAAAATTGTTAAGGTAAGAAAGGACAAATATTATGAAAAAGTCAAGAATTATCAGTGTCGCTCTGACACTAGCGCTTGTTCTAACCACAGTATTTGCAGGAACGCAAAGCGTGTTTGCGGATACTGCAAAGGACAAGATAAAAGCAGATGAACCTGCAATCGGCGCAAAATTCCAAAGTGGTACAACAATGAAAGCAGCCGATGAAGACATCGTTGTACCTGCGGTCAATCTCAATTCAAAAAGTAGTGCTAAAATTTATTCAACCGTCGCCTATAGCAGTGCAAATTTAATTTATACAAAAGTGAGCATTCCAAAAGCCGGAACTTTTAGTTTTGGGATATGGGCCGGTGCTCCTGGAGCAGTAGGACTTTACAGTTCCATTGATGCAGGGGCAAAGCCTATTAAAACAATGGAAGTGGATCAGTCTGACTTCAGTAATGATGACTATGACACATTTAATGTGAAGGTAAGCAAAGGCGGTACATATTACCTCGTCTTCGGAAGCACTAGTTCAACCCCAGCTCAGAGCGCTTTTGACACTTACTACGCACGGAGGCACTCCATCAAAGAATGTTGCATATTATGGCTCCAGCATCGGCAGTAATTATTCGTATTACAAGGTAAAAGCAACCGCAACAGGATATCTGACAATTAGCTTCCCGGCTGGCACAGATGGAGATTACTCCAAATATTCTGTAAAGCTTATGAACAGCAGCAAGAGTAAAAATCTCTTCAAAGGTGTTGTAACCGTTGACAAATATGGTCGAAACTTTATTACATATGCTGGAGTTCCAAAAGGTACTTACTATATTGGAATTAAAACAACAGAAGATTATTACCAAGTAAAGTGGAACTTCACTAAAGTTTCAGAAAACAGTGGTAGCACCCGCGCTAAGGCAAAAAACATATATAAAGGCAACACGAAGAAAGGCACCATTCTGGCAACACAGACAAGCAAAAACGCTGACTGGTACAAAATCAAAGTAAACAGTTCCCAGCTAGTAAAACTCGCTTTCACTACCTATACAGGTGGTTATTCCGGCGGTTTCAGAATTTCTGTTTACAGCGCTGGCAAAACCAAAGCTTTTGGTTCGGCAGATTTCTATTATGGTGATCCCGCAGACATCCTATCTTTGACCACGAAGATTAACGGCATCGATACCGGCAGACTGCAAAAGGGAACTTATTATATCAAGGTTCAAAAATATGGTTCTGCAAGTGGTTTTTATAAACTTCAGTGGAAATAAGTCTAAAATATGCTGAACACCATGTTCAGCATATTTTATAATAAGATTATAATTCACATTTCAGAAAGGAATACACGTATGAAAAAAACAAAATTACTCAGTCTGGCACTAACCATTGCTCTGGTACTGACCACAGTCTTTGCCGGAACAGAATCTATCTTTGCTGCAAGTTCTCAGGAAATGCAGGCAAAATCAACTGATCAGATCAATGCCGTCAATCTAAACAGCAAAGATAAGGTGGATATCTGGTCAATATCTTATGATAAGAATACGACTACATATATTCCAGTGTATATTCCCAAAGCTGGTACCTTTAAAATCGATCTTCAAGGCATTGACTACCAGTACGGTAGCAACGTAAAATTAAAAAATGCCCCAACTGCAAGCGCCGGCTCCATCGGCTATGGAAAATATATATCCGCATCAAGTCCAGAAGCTGTCATGTATGCCAGTGTCAGCACAGCTGGCACCTACTATTTGGAATTTTCAACCACTACCTCTGGAACTTATAAGACTGCTTTCAGCGTATCTTACGCGCCAGCTGGAGGGACGCTAAAATCTGGTACAGAATTTTTCGGTACCAGCCCTAACGGCAAAGTATCTTACTACAAAATTACAACAAAAGGAACCGGTTATCTAAAAGTGACTTTTCCTTCTACCGCAAGCGAATATAGTCCATCCTATAGCGTAAAACTGATGAACTCCAAAAAGAAAAGTATTTCCGGAGATTATCAATCTGTTTATTCCAGTAAAAATTACACGACTTATTTTGGAGTAGGTAAAGGTACTTATTACATCGCCGTTAAGACCAGTGATCCAATGTACGGAATGAAAGCGACTTACACTAAAGTCACAGAAAACAGCGGCAGCACGAAGTCAAAAGCCAAATCAATTTATAAGAAAGGCACAAAGAAAGGCATCATCACCGCTGCACAGAGCAGCACTTCCGGCGACTGGTACAAATTCAAGATTACGAAATCGCAGACAGTAAAGTTCAGCGTTTCAACACTGACCAGTTCTAATGGGGGATTAAGGATTTCCTTCTATAAGGCTGGCAGCAGCTATGCCTTCGGATCGCAGTCTTTCTCTTCTTATACTCCATCGGGAACTATTCAGCCATACACCTACGGCTACGGGAAAAAACTCTCCCCTGGAACTTACTACGTCAAAGTGCAGAAATACAGTAGCGGTAATGGATATTACAAGATGAAATGGCTGTAATTCAACATTAAAAAGGACTCCTTTCGGAGTCCTTTTTATATTGGTGATTCTCTCTAGTTATAGCAGTTACAGAAAATGATAACTAACAGTAAGAAGAAGAATAATAGGCTGGTATCAATACCGCCGCCTTCACCATTAAATAAACCACAATTATTTGACATGTAATTCACCTGCTTCTTTCATATTTTTTAATATACAATATGAGTAAAACGGCAAAATTGTTACAGAATTCGATGGTTATTTTTAAATACAACGTGACTATTGTTATGCCAACACAGCGATCCTCTTCTAGCGTTTGATATCTCCGCCGGACAGCACATCGTCGTAGACTGCGCGGCTGCCACCGATGAACTTCGGTCTGGTTCTCGCACAAACCACGTTGGCTTCTCCAATTTTCTTCACAGAAATGCGCACAGGGACAGCGACCCGTTTCAGCTGCATGCCGATCAGCGTATCGCCGATATCCATGCCTGCATCAGCTTTGATTTCCTCAACGGCCACAGGATGCTCCGCGTTTTGATAGACGGTCATAGCGAAAGATCCGCCGGCGTGGAGCTTTGGTACCACGTTTACAATCTCCGTTCCTGGCAGCAAAGCAGCTTTTTCGACGATAACAGCGCGGTTGAGATGCTCACAGCACTGTGCTGCCAAAAAGATACCTTTCTCCCTTAGAACCGGCATCACGCCTTCATAGACTGCCTTCGCCGCATCGATGTCAGAACCCTTACCGATATGCGCCCCTTTGATCTCACTGGACGAGCAGCCGATGACAAAGATGTCACCTTTGTTCAGTTTTGCTACTGCAAGCAGCTCTGTCACAGCATGTGCTGCCTGCTCTCTGATTTCTTCATAAGTCATTACTAATCACCTTCTTAGTTTATACATTCCAACTGTTCAGATAGGCATCCTGCTCTTCTGTCAGCTGATCGATTTCGATACCCCAGGCAGCCAGCTTTCTCCTGGCAACCAAATCATCAATCTCGCCGCTGACATCGATGACCACATTGTCCAGCTCTTGGTGATGGTCTTTGATGTACATGGCCGACAGCGCCTGTACGGCGAAACTCATATCCATGATTTCGGCCGGATGCCCATCTGCCGCAGCAATGTTGACCAGCCTGCCCTCACCGATTACGTTGACCCATTTGCCGTTTGAAAGGCGATAACCCATGATATTTTTCCGGGTTTCTTTTTTTTCTACAGCGGCCGCTTCTAGCCCCGCCATATCCACCTCGCAGTCAAAATGTCCTGCATTGGTTAAAATCGCTCGATCCTTCATCTTCAGCATGTGATCCACAGTTATCGTCTTGCAGCAGCCTGTAGCTGAGACAAAAATATCTCCCAGAGCTGCGGCTTCTGCCATGGTCATCACATCATAACCGTCCATTTTCGCTTCGATTGCCTTGACAGGATTGATCTCCGTGACAATGACCTTTGCACCTAACGCCGCCGCTCTCATGGCGATACCACGGCTGCACCAGCCATAACCCACTACGACCACTGTTTTTGATGCCACGATAAGATTGGTGTTTCTCATGATACTGTCCCAAACTGATTGACCAGTACCATAACGGTTGTCAAAGAGGTGCTTGCAGTCAGCGTCGTTGACCGCCACCATAGGGAATTTGAGGATACCTTCCTTCTCCATGGCTTTCAATCTGATAACGCCAGTTGTCGTTTCTTCACAGCCGCCCCAGACTTCTTCCGCCAAATCCGGACGTTTCGTGTGAATCAGCCCCACCAGATCGCCCCCATCGTCGATAATAATATTCGGCTTCTGCTCCAGGCACATCTCAATATGTCTGTCATATTCTTCAGCGGTGGCACCGTGATAAGCAAAGACAGCCAATCCGCTGTCCGCAAGAGCCGCCGCCACATCGTCCTGTGTGGAGAGGACATTGCTTCCTGTCACCGACATCTGTGCGCCGCCTGCCGCCAATGCCAGGCACAGGTATGCAGTTTTCGCCTCTAAGTGGACAGAAAGGGAAATCTTAATTCCCTCAAAAGGCTTCGTCCTGATAAACTCTTCTTCCAAACCGCGAAGCAGCGGCATGTTATTTTTCACCCATTCAATCTTCTGATGTCCCGAAGGCGCCAGCGAGATATCTCTGATATCATATTCTCTCATAGTAACTTCCTTTTCTTCTGTTATTTTTCTATCTCCAGAGGTGCTGTAAAGCGCTCTGTAATATCAACGTGACCCATGAGGGTTTCTGCTTCTTCACCGTCGATAGTAAAGGAAACAGATTTTACTTCGTCATAAGACTGCATCAAAGTGCTCACAATCTGAGAAACCAAAAGCTGCTCTTCTACAGCGCTTCCAGTCAGATTCCTGCTGGAAAAATCTACAATGACATCCCCATTTTCTTCATTTACATTGATGATAGTATAATCATCTCTAAATGCGGTGGCAATGCCATCCTGTCCCTTGAGCTTGCTCTCCTGTAAAGCATTCAGCGTATTCAGATAAAGCTCCGCTCTGCCAGATCCCTTGACTTCAGAATCCACAGTAAGTAAAATTTGATCTGCTTTTCCCTTGAGAAGAAACTGAGGATTGACTACAGTCAAAACGACTCTCTGCCTGCTGCCGCATCCCGTCAGAGCCATAAAAAGGGAAATGACGATGAGCATGATGATTACTTTTAAAAAACCATGTTTCATAAACTGCTCCTATTCGACGGTAACGCTCTTAGCCAGGTTCCTCGGTTTGTCGATGTCTTCGTCCCTCTCTCTGGCGACATAATATGCAAATAACTGCAGTGGAATCACGGTCAGCAGCGGTGTCACCTCATCGGCGCAGTTTGGAATGTAGATGACCTCCGTGCTTTCCTGCTCAATTTTCGTGTTCCCTTCTTTTGCAACAGAGACCACGTGAGCCAATCTCGCTTTTACCTCGACGATATTGGAGTACATCTTGTCGAACAATCTATCCTGTGTAGCTAACGCGATGACGATAGTCTCCGGTTCCATCAATGCGATGGTACCGTGTTTCAATTCTCCTGCCGCAATCGCAAAAGAGTTAATGTAAGACACCTCTTTCAGTTTCAGAGAGCCTTCGTAGGCTACTGCTGAATCAATGCCCCGTCCGATAAAGAAGACCTGGTCTCTGTTATAAAGGAACTTGGCCAGTTCTTCCACCTCGCCAGCCCTGTCAATGACCTTCTCCACTTTCTCTGGAATCGCCTTCAGTTCTGCAATCATCTCTGTATAATATTCTCTGCTGATCGTTCCTTTCAAGTTCCCCATATAGAGGGCAATCAAATACATACATACCAGCTGGGTCGTGTAGGCTTTGGTTGAAGCGACTGCGATTTCCGGTCCTGCCCATGTATAGAACACGTCGTCAGACTCTCTTGCTACAGAACTCCCCACCACATTGACGATGGACAGCACTCTGGCCCCTTTACGTTTGGCTTCCCGCAGAGCTGCCAATGTGTCCAGAGTTTCGCCCGACTGGCTGATAGCGATAAACAAGGTTTTGTCGTCGACAAAAGGATCCCGGTACCTGAATTCAGATGCCACGTCCACTTCTACCGGCACTCTCGCCATCTTTTCAATTGCATATTTTCCAACCAATCCTGCGTGGTAAGCCGTCCCGCACGCCACAATATAGATCTTGTTAAAAGTCTCTAAATCCTCCAAAGTTAGAGAAATCCCGTCCAACTTGATCTGATCGTTGTCGTCCAGCCTTCTCATCAAAGTCTCACGAATGGCCTTTGGCTGTTCGTGAATCTCTTTCAGCATAAAGTGTTCATAACCTTCTTTTTCGGCATCTTCTAAACTCCAAGTAACCTGCAGCACATCCCGCTTAATCGGATTTTTATTCTGATCGAGAATTTGAATTTTCTCCGGCGTGCAGATGACCATCTCCCCGTTTTCAATCAAGTAAATTTTGTCCAGATACTTCAGCAGGGCCGGAATATCTGAAGCGATGAAATTGCAGCCTTTTCCCAGACCTGCAATCAGCGGTGCATCCTTCCGGAAGGCCACGATTTTTCCTGGTTCATCCTTCGATATGGCCGCAAAGGCATAAGCGCCTTTCATTTTTTCTACGGCAGCGAGAACCGCATCTTCCAGACAGCCTTTGTTCAGTACCCCGATCAACTGGGCGATGACTTCTGAATCCGTCTCCGTCTTGAAGCGGATACCGTGTTCAGCCACGAGCCACTCTTTCAGTTCTACATAGTTTTCTACGATGCCATTGTGCACGATGGCAATGCTTTCGTCTTGATTGATATGAGGATGGGCATTTTCATCAGAGGGAACTCCATGAGTAGCCCATCTTGTATGTCCAATACCTGTGGTGCCGTACAGTTTTTCTCCTGCTATGGCCCTTTCCAGGTTCTCTATCTTTCCTTTTTGTTTCCGAACAGCAATGCTGCCCTTATCAATAAGGGCAATTCCTGCTGAGTCATATCCTCTGTATTCTAATTTTTTCAGTCCGTCGATGATAATGTCTCGGCAATTATCATGACCGACGTATCCTACGATTCCACACATAATCTAACCTTTCTGTTTTAACTGAATTTCCTGCTGATCAAATCAGCCAATTCCTGAGCCATCAGATGAATCTGCTCAATATCCTCTCCTTCTATCATAACCCGAACCAGAGGTTCCGTACCTGACGGTCTGATCAAGACTCTGCCGCTGCCCTCCATCTCGGCTTCAATCGCTTCAATGGCAGACTGCACCTCCTGGTCTTCCATATATCTCTTCTTATTTTCATTTGTTACATCCGCATTGACTAATACCTGAGGGAAAATTTCAATCTCCGCTGAAAGCTCAGATGGTTTTTTGGAAGATGCCTTCACAGCCTTCATGAACTGCAGGGAAGACAGAGTGCCGTCTCCCGTCGTCGTATAGTTTAAGAAGATGATGTGCCCAGACTGTTCTCCGCCCAAAACACAGCCGGTCTTCAGCATGGATTCCAAAACGTATCTGTCGCCGACTGCCGTTACATCAACCTCTGCGCCGACTTTGCCGATGATGTACTGATGAAACCCGATATTGCTCATCACCGTTGCCGTCACTTTGTTGGCCGCCAGTTGACCGGCATCCTTCAGCATCTTCGCACAGATGCAGATCGTCTTATCCCCGTCGATCACGAGCCCCTTCTCGTCGACGACAATCAATCTGTCCGCGTCTCCATCAAAGGCCAGACCGATGTCAGCCTTTTCTTCCACCACTTTTTGCTGCAGCTTCTCCGGATGAGTAGAGCCGACAGCATCGTTGATGTTGATTCCATTGGGATCACATCCGATGGTTATTACCTCCGCTCCCAAAGCTTCGTAAACGGCCGGAGCAGTTTTATATGCCGCACCATTGGCGCAGTCTAAAACGATTTTCATACCGTCTAATCTCACGTCGATGGTTTCTAGTAGGAACTTGCAGTAAAGCTCGGTGGCATTTTCTTCGGCTTCCAGGCATCTGCCCAGTTCCTCCCCCGACATATGACTGTTCGGATCGATGTCCCGAATGATGATATCTTCGATTTTTTCCTCAATGGCATCGTCCAATTTAAATCCTTCACTGTTGAAAAATTTAATGCCGTTATATTCGAAAGGATTGTGAGAAGCTGAAATGACAATACCTGCATCCGCCTGGTAATACTTCACCAAGTAGGCGACTGCCGGCGTTGGAATCACTCCAACTTTGATCACATTGCCCCCCACAGCCAGAATTCCAGCTGTCAGGGCATTTTCCAGCATATCTCCCGACACTCTGGTATCTTTTCCGATGACGATAACCGGTCTTTTATTCTCTTTTCTCAGGACGTGCGCACCTGCTTTTCCCAAATTGAAAGCGAGTTCTGGAGTTAACTCCGAATTGGCGACTCCTCTCACGCCGTCTGTACCAAATAATCTACCCATGTCTACCTCTATTCTATCGTTACTCTAATTTTTTCCGGACTGATTTCCATAGATGAATATGTCTTCTCACAAGTGACTGTCAAATCCACCTGATGGTTTCCTTCTTCCAGGTCACCCAAATCAGCAGAAAGGCGCAGATCACTCTTCTTAATCGCTGCAATCGCGTCCTCTGTTCCTTTTATCACAATTTCTATTTTTCCAGCCTTGACCTGTCCTTTCAGATCATCACTCAGACCTGTCAGATCCACATCGCCCTCGTCAAAAGTAAAGGTCTTACTAGAAAGGGCCTGGATTTTGACTATGAGAATCAAGGAACTCGATTGGTCTGAAATCTGTATCTTATCTGGTAAAATCGGAACCAGGTCGATGGACGTATCTTCAGTGATATCGGTAATATCTACTTCTTCTGTCTTAATGGAATCGATGTCTGCGAGATCACTGCTCTTTCCCTTGATTGTAATCGTCTTCGGTACCGTGGTGCTTTTCTCCAGGGTATCCCCAGCATCATCGTTAATCGGTACGACCAAAGGCACCGTCTTCGTCTTTGCCAGTTCTGCAGTGACAGAGACAGACTTTGCTGAAAGGTCGACCTTCTCCACTTCGTTGCCTTCTTTGTCCACAGGCGTCAATTCGGTCTTGATTGTCTTCAGCTCATCCGTAACCTTCCCCTCGGCAACGACAGCCTTGACGCTGGTCACCTTATTGACCAGTGAAGACGGTCCGCTGACAATCACCGATTCGCGACTCATCTCTACTGTAATCGGTTCTTCTTCGCTGTCAAAATGACCTTGGTAATCAACGTCAATATCGACTTCTTTGGACTTATTATTCTCCACGACAACGGTGACTTTGTTGATGCTCTTGTCTTCTATTTCCACGTTGTCCGGCACTCTCACATTGATCTTCAGTTCATTCTTTCCTTTTGCGGCGTCAGCAAGATCGACAACTGCAGTGATATCTTTTTCGCTGATCTTGTTGATATTGCTTCTAGTTCCACTCAAAGTGACACTCATCGTATCAGCGCTGGTTTCTAAAACTGCCAAATTGCTGTCTGTCAGAACTTCGCCGTTGATGAATGTAATGGGAATGTCCCTAAAAGTCTTCGTATCGGTAGGATTTGTCTCACCGATAACATATGCCCATAATCCAATTGCTATGATAAGGGAGAGGATGATATTAAACTTTTTGTTATTTAGCATCTTTCTTCCTCCCTATCTTGTCAAATATTTTGCTGAACTTGAAGGAGTCGTCGTCATTGCCTGAAAGATACAGATTCAGCAATGTCTTTTCTACAGTTTTTGTATCTAAAAACCTAGTCAATTTACCGTCAATCGCCATAGAGATAATCCCTGTCTCTTCACTGACGATGATGGCGATTGCGTCGGAGTTCTCGGTGATCCCGATGCCCGCCCGATGTCTCGTACCCAGACTCTTGTTCAAATTCTTGTTTCCGGTAAGCGGCAGCACGCAGCCTGCAGCAAAAATCTTATCTCCCCTGATGATGACAGCGCCGTCGTGAAGGGGCGCGCCTTCATAAAAGATATTGCCTAAAAGCTGTGATGTAATATCAGCATTGACTTCCGTTCCCGTCTCTGCGATATCAGAAAGTGCTGTTTCCCGTTCCAGAATAATCAAAGCGCCTGTCTTAGTGCTCGAAAAAGAGTCTACAGCTTTGACGAACTCATCAGTAACCGTCTTCGCTTTTTCTTTGTCCAGTTGCCCGAACGGCGCCTTTACAATCTTGCTTCGTCCTACGTACTCCAGTCCCCTGCGCAGCTCTGGCTGAAATACTACGACCAGTGCGATCACGCCCAGTGTCATAGTTCCCCTCAATATCCAGTTCAGTGCATACAGGTTCAGAATGTCCGACAGGAAAAAAGCCACAACTAATACCAGCAGACCTTTTACAAGCTGCTGGGCTCTCGTCTCCCTGATAAATCCAAGTATCTTATACACGATAAAGGATACAATTAAAATATCCAAAACGTCGTTGATTCCAATACTTGCAATGATGTTGTCAAAAAAATCCTTCATATATCTATCCCCTTATACGTATTACACTAATTTTACAGTAAAAGGCTCAAAAATTCAAGGGGGAGGACACAAAAAAGAGCTGCCTTGCGGCAGCTCGTAATAATTTAGTATGTTGTTTCTAAAACCCCGTAGTTTCCATCCTTTCTGCTATATACAACATTGACACTGTCAGTTTCCATATCCAGGAAAACGAAGAAATCGTGCTGAAGCATCTCCATTTCAAGGATCGCTTCGTCAATAGTCATCGGCGCAAGTTCGAATTTCTTGGTTCTTACTACCTTAACCTCTTCAACTTCTTCTTCCATTTCTGGAAGCGTCTCAAATCTCACTGACTTGTTGTCATTGTATCTTCTCTGAAGTTTACCCTTAAATCTTGACATCTGGCTCGACAACTTATCGACTACCTTGTCGATTCCTTCGTAGATGTCTGGAACGACTTCTTCTGCTCTGAATACAGCTCCCTTGGCATTTATCGTCGCTTCGATTTTGTCCCTGCCTCTCTCCTGAGATAATACTACATTTACAGTAATGTCGTCTGAGAAATACTTTCCTAATTTATCAAATTTCTTTTCCATTGTGTCCTGTAAATGTTTGTAAGTGTTAAAATTCTTACCTGTGATGATTACCTTCATTTGATGACCTCCTTAGTTGCCTCAGGGCCTTCCGGCCATAAGTTATTTTGTTGGTAATAGTATACCATAGTTTTCTGAAAAATCATACAGAAATTTTCAAAACGCAAAACGACAACTCTCGCTGCCTCATAGAAAAACGGCATTGCAGTTGTCTGGCTGACCTGGTCTTTGCCCCCACACTCGCCTTTACCGGGATTTTCCCGAGGACTTACATCTAAGCTACGCCATGATCACTGCCGCTCTAGCGGATCAGCTTACGTGGATCCCTTTGCCCGTAACTGGCATGGATTTTCAACCACAGACCCAGACAACTGCAATGCCGTCTTATTCATTTTTTGCTATATAGCCACTTTTTGAAAATTTGAGTATAAATTCTCGCCCGTCATCATGGTTAACGCTTCCATTATTGCCATCTTTTATGCAATGTATTGTCTATAACACGTTAAAAAGGGCTGTTTTCGCCAAAATATATGTAAGTAATTTCCAATTTTTATACTCAAAATCAAAAAAACCGCTTAAAAAGTTAAACTTTTTCGGCTGCTTCTAAGCCGACCCTTGCCTGCAAGCCCGCTGCTTACCTAGCCGCAAAGGCAAGCAAATACACGTCTGCAGCACCGGCCCTTCGCAGAGCGTCATAGCATTCCAATGCCGTGCTGCCGGTGGTATAGAAATCGTCAATCAGCAGAATCGACTTTCCCTCTAGCATTTTAACATACTTTTCGTTTACTGCAAACTTCCCTTTAACATTTTGCCTGCGTTCTGTCGGGTTCAAACCCCTCATGGGCAGGGTATTCCCCGTGCGCAGAAGGCCATGGGCAACATGGGGTCTCGATACCAGGCGTCCCAGATATTTGCCGATCAGCGCGGCGTGGTTGAAGCCTCGTTCCCGCTCCTTTGCTGCAAACATGGGCACCGGCACGATTGCATCATAAGAGAGTTCCGTCAAAGATAACCGATCTGCCATGATCTGCGCAATATCTCTGGCAATATACGTTTTGCCGTTATATTTGAGGGCAAAGATCAAGGTTCTCTCGTATAATCCGTATTCCGTACAGCGGAGGACTTTGAGCCCGCCGATATCTTTGATCGGGGAAGCATCCCACCTGATGTGGGAAATGCAGTGGTCGCACAGATTGTACGTTCTGCTCTCGTCAATGACATTGCCGCAGCAGCTGCAATAGAGTGACGGCGGATAAAGCAGGTCCAGAGCTGCATTGCCAATACTTCTTACGTTCATTGTCCCGCCTCTAGCAGGCTCTCCAGCCTGTATCGCAAACCGGAATATCTCATTTTGATCCGGTTGTTGTCAATCATCGCGTTCATGCGGCCTTCTGAGCCAACGAGAACGACGATCTGCTTGCCGCGAGTAACAGCGGTGTAGAGCAGGTTCCGCGTAGCCAACACCGGCGGAAACCAGGATATGGGCATTACGACAATGGGGAACTCGCTGCCCTGGCTTTTATGCACCGTCACCGCATAAGCCAGTTCTAATTCATCCAGCTGAGAAAAGTCGTAGGTTACGTATTTATCCTCGTCAAAAATGACAGTCATCTGGTTAAATTCTTTGTCTATCTTCTCGATGAAACCCACGTCTCCGTTAAAAATCCCCTGTCCTTCGGAGAAGTCCCGGCGTTTCTTCCAGCCCATCTGATAGTTGTTTTTTATCTGCATCACTTTGTCGTTTTCGCGGAACAGTTTCTCGCCGAACTTTCGCTCCATCAAATCCTCCCGCGGCGGATTCAAAGCCTGCTGCAGCTCCTTGTTGAGAGAGATACTGCCCAAAGACCCTTTGCGCACTGGCGTCAAAACTTGAATATCTCTGACTGGGATGATTCCTTCGTAATAAGCAGCCAGCCGTTTGGTGACCAACTCCAGAATCAGATCCAGAATCGCTTTCTCCGAAGACCGCTCCATGAGGAAAAAATCCTTGTCCTTCCCGTTGACAAAAGGGTATTCTCCTTTGTTAATTCTGTGCGCATTGACGACGATCATGCTCTCTTCTGCCTGACGGAAGATCTCTTTTAAGATCACCGTGTGGACGTATTCGCTCTCGATGATATCGCGCAGCACATTTCCGGCGCCGACAGATGGCAGCTGATCGTAGTCTCCTACCATGATCAGGCGGGTGCCCGGTTTGATCGCATCGGTCAATCCCTGCATCAGCATCAGATCGATCATAGAAGTTTCATCCACGATGACCACGTCATATTTAAGAGGGTCTTCGCTTGTCTTTCCAAACTTCATCATGTCTTCGCCTTCAGAGTAGTAGTATTCCAGGAGCCGGTGTATGGTAGAAGCGTAATGTCCGCTAGTCTCGGTAATCCGCTTTGCCGCTCTGCCCGTCGGCGCTGCGATGGCAACCTTGAACTCACTGTGCTCAAAGATGTTGATAATCGTATTGATAATCGTCGTCTTCCCTGTACCCGGTCCGCCAGTGATGACAGAAATGCCACTGGTCAGAGAACTTTTGACAGCTGCAATCTGCTGCTCCGAGAGAACGATGCCCGTTTCCCCTTCCGTCATCTTGATCATGCTGTCGATGTCCACTGACAGAGACTTGAGGTTGGCGTTTGCAATGGCCGCAATATTCTTGCAGACCTTTTGTTCCGCCAGATAGTAGAGATAGAGATAGACTACCGTCTGTCCGCCCAGATTATCAATCTGAATATCGCCTTCAAAAGCCATTGCAACCATGTTTTCGTATATCAGTTCCGTAGAAAGATCCAATAGGTCCGCTACATTTTCACAGAGTTCCTGCTGAGGCATGTAAGTGTTACCCTCTCCCACATAATAACTGAGGCCGTACTTGATGCCGCTGTGTATTCGGAAGGTACTTTCTTTCTCGATGCCCATCTTCTCTGCGATGGTATCCGCCTTGCGAAAACCGATGCCGTAGACTTCTTCCACCAGGCGGTAAGGATTCTCTTTGATCAATTCTGTGGCAGCAGCGCCGTAAATCTTATATAGCTTCAGGGCATAATCCGCCGAAACGCCGTATTCTTGAAAGAACATAGACACGTTTGCAAACTCTCTGTGAGCAGCAAAAGACTCCGCAATGGATTCCGCCTTCTTCGGCCCAATACCGCTGACAAGAGACAGCCTTTCCGGCTCATGCTCCATGATTTCCAGAGTCTCCTCACCGAACTGATTGACAATGGCAGCAGCCATTTTGGGACCGATTCCCTTGATGACACCCGACGCCAAAAAACCTTCAATTCCCGCCTTTCCTGTCGGCAGCATTTCTTCGAATTCGCTGAAAGCGAACTGCTCCCCATAGGTAGGATGGATCTTGAAGGTTCCGCGCAGCTTATAGCCGCTTCCTTTTACGCAGGACGGGAGACAGCCGACCACAGTAAAATACTCGTCCTCTGTCTCCATCACTGCAATGGTATAGCCATTTTCTTCGTTATGAAAAATGATTTCTGTAATAATACCCTGTTTTTCTTCCATTTATTTCATCCATTTAACATATCTCGTCTTTGCCGCAAACTTGTTTTTGGAAAACTTCTTGGCCGCTTTCAGCAAGATCTCTCTCTTGTTGTCCTTGGCATCCTTGTGGACCACTGAGACCACCAATTCCAGCAGCTCCTGCGCTTTTTCTGGAGAATCGGTAATGCCTGCCTCCATGATATCGTTGGCGTCGATGACCAAATCCTCCGCAAAGACTGGGGCATGGCTGCTCTTGATGACCTGCATATAGTAATTTCGAGCTTCAATCTTGTTTGCTGGCTGATCATAGACGATGCGCTGCGCCTTTGACAGATTGTGCAGATAGTTATAAATTTCCGAACCGTGTTTATGCAGGTAACGTTTGAAGGTCAATTCGTCCACGAGGAAGTTGATGTCGATCATCTCGTTCAATGCGGTTATCAGTTTCTTTTTTGTCTTTTCGTCAAAGTTGAGATATTCGATGGCCGCAATACTTCTTTTCTTCGAAAATGCCGTATACAGCAGTCCCAGACGGCGGGTGCGCACCGGTCTCGTCTTGTCGATGTTTTTGCAGACCGTATGGAAAGAACGCATATCTGATTTGGACAGCTTATTCGATACTTCTTCGCTCAAAACGGCTGCCATCAGACCAGTTCCCCCCATCATATTCAGCCCTTTGCCCGCATTATCAGAAACCAAAATCCGCTCCAGCTGCACTCTGATGGCGTTGACATCGTAGTCCAGCAAAAGCCGCCAGTTTGCCACAATTGCATCGTAGACTTCTTTCTGAAGGTCGAACCCCATCTCTGCAGCCAATCTGACTGCCTCCATCATTTTGATCGGTTCTTCTTTGAACAGTCGATCTGGATCAGAAATAGCTCTCACCAGCTTTTTCTTAATATCTTCTCTGCCGCCGTATGGATCCACAAAAGTCCGATCTGGATTGTCAGCCATGGCATCAACGGTGAAGCCACTCCTTCCCATCTCATCTTCAATGGTGCCCTCCATATGATGAATGTCTAATACGGATCCTTCCAGATGGGAGGGCTCGTCCTCGTCTTTTCCTTTCACTTCATATGTAAAGTCGATACGCATCACTGGCGATTCTCCGCTTATGATATTTCCCTTTGGGAAGAATCTCTGCAAATCATCCATGGAAGCCTTCGTTACCAGATCCCAGTCGTAGGCCGGTACGCCGCGTATCAAATCTCTGACGCAATCACCTACCGCATAGGTCTCAAAGCCTTCCTTTTCCAAGGTCTTCAGGGTTGAAAGCACATCTTTGTCAAATTTAATCACTTCTACATCCTCCGTTTTCTTTCGTCCATCGGTTTGTATAATCTTCTATTGTCCAGGGTCCACACTCGGTCCGAAAACTCACCCGGGGCAATGCCATCGAGAGCATTTTCCATATCGAACATCCTGGCATCTAAAATATCTAAATAGTGCAATACCTCCGCTTCCGGAAACAACGGCTTCTTAGGGCTGCCAAACTCCGGTTCGTAATGGTGTGAAAGAATCATATGTTCCAGCATCAAAGCCTTTTCTCTCGGAAAACCAAGTTCTTCTGTGACCTTGTCTAAGAATTTGATACCCTGCACGATGTGTCCCAGCAACTGTCCCTCGAAGGAATATCCTGGGGAAATACCGTATTCGTTGGACTCAATCTCGTTGAGTTTTTCGATAT
Source organism: Eubacteriaceae bacterium (assembly GCA_902362805.1). Classification (GTDB taxonomy): domain Bacteria; phylum Bacillota; class Clostridia; order Peptostreptococcales; family Anaerovoracaceae; genus Senimuribacter. The sequence goes on from CABIXY010000005.1 coordinate 95,351, forward strand.
CGTGGAGGATCACTCCCGCAGCGACCATATCCTGATTCAGGTAAGTATAAATCTGACACACCGCAAGGCCTGTCATCAGCATTCTCTTCACATGGTAAAGCAGCCCGCCATACTCTGCATGGTGGTTCTTGGAAGCTGCCGGATAATACATCAGCTTGGTCTTATTATCGGTTAAAACCTTGGTACAGAGCTTGCGCAGATCCTGGTCCTCCATCTCGTCTGCGACCTTATAGATGAAGTCATACATATCCTCAGACTTTTCCGGAGCTGCCTTGATATAATCTGCTATTTCAAGCTGATCTTCTGCATTGCACAGGCGGATTCTGCCAATCCGAAGCTGTGTCTGTCCCTGCCAATCTGTGACTTGCGCTCTGACTTTGATGATATCGCCTTCCTTAATCTGGGTAAGCATTTCTATTTCACTTTCGGCGATGTCCCATTTCTTGGAGTTGACTTCCCCAGTCTTATCTCCCAGGAGCACGTCGAAATACTGTTTCTTGTTGGCGCCCACCTTGATGCCGGCGCTTTTCACCATAAAAAAATCCGTAACTTCTGTCTGATTTCTCAAATCTGCTGCGTAATATTGTTTCATTCTATATTCTCCATAAATGTAATCAAAAAAATCACTGTACTAGTAGACATTATAATACAAATCTGCCAATTAGTATAGTAATTAATTGTGAAGATATTTCCCCATATGTAAAAGAGGGGGCACGATTTCTCATGCCCCCGAAGGATTCAATTTATAGTTCCATATCAACATCAGATCTCTCTGGCCTCTGCGCTTTATTCAGGGCTACGCTGGCCTTGAACAGGTCGCCGTCGATGGTGATTTCAAACCATCCGCCCATCAGCTTCGTCAAATCCTTAGCGATGGACAGCCCCAGGCCGCTGCCTTCGGTGTTTCTCGATTCGTCGCCTCGTTTAAACCGCTCCATCAGTTCATCTGCACTGATGTTTAACTGCTCCTTGGACATATTCTTGACTTCCAAAACAATCATACCAGCTTTTTCTACAATGTCCATGTAGACTCTGCTGCCTGGAAGTGCGTATTTGCTGACATTGACCAGGAGGTTTTCGATGACTCTCCATAGAAGCTGACCATCCGCCATCACAAAGACCGTGTCAGCTTTGTTGGTGAAGATGACGTCTAAATTATTTGCCGACAGCCGCTCTTCCAATTCTCCCAAAGCCTGGTTGACGATGGAGGTCATTTCAATCCCGCTGATGTCCACTGGGATTGCACCGCTGGATGCCTTTGCTGCCTCGAACAAGTCCTCTGTCAGCTTCTGCAGCCGTTTGGTCTTCTCCTCGATGATATCCAGATACTCCGGCGCATTTTCACTGGACAGCCCTTCTGTCTTCAAGAGGTCCACGTAGGACACCATGGAGGTCAGAGGTGTTTTCAAGTCGTGAGATACGTTCGAGATCAAATCCGTCTTCATCCTCTGGTTTTTCAATTCATTCTGTACTGCCAGGCTGGTCGCCTCAGAAATCTCGTTGATACTCATGGCCAGACGATCCAGTTCTCCGTTGTCGTCTACTGGAATCTTGTAATCTAAGTTTCCTCTTTTTACCTCACCGACACCCTTTTTGATTGCCTGATATTTGCGTACATACTTCGGCACAAAGATGAAGATCACGATCAGCACCGGTATGATGCCGAACCAGGTAGCTGACAGCAGGCAGCCTCCGATGAGAACAGCCATAGCCTTCCAAAAGATACCTTCACTCTCTTTTGCTGCATCAAAGATATAGCAGCAGATCTTGCCAATAATGGTATGCCTCCAGAAAGCGCCAGCTTTGATCTTTTTCACCAGAGACAGGAGCACAACCAAAGTCAAAGATACCAAGGTAATTGTTGCAATAACAGTAAAAAAGATTTCCAGCCACATCGGTTCAAATCCCGAATCATAGACTTTGTACCAGTCGTTGTAGGCCTTGAGCTGATCCTTTGACAGATATTCGAGCAGCCCCTCATACCAGCCGCTTCTGGATATGGCATCTACGTGCAGCATGCAGAGCATTGCTGTAAAGAATACTGCGAAACCGCCGCCGACAATCTGCAGATCAGTGAATAAACGGTCAAACCAATTGAGGCTGATATTCCCATCCTCGTCTCTGGCACCTACTTTCCACATTGCCAAAATCAATGTGACAATGGCCGATAGTACGGCTGTCACTTCCACCATCCACAAAAGGGATATTTGATCGCTGATTTTCGCGATTTCATTCTCCCAAGTGTAGTTCAAATTGTACGCCAGCGCCAGCATGCATCCCACGATGATAGCAGCCGTAACAGCGGCTACACATATGACACTGCTGGCAAAACAGACTGTGCCTTTATAGTTTTTCAATTTTGTATCCAATTCCCCACACCACCTTTAAATATTTTGGATTTTTAGGATTAATTTCAATTTTTTCTCTGATTCTTCTGATGTGGACAGCTACGGTATTCTCCGGATTGTACGCCGGTTCATTCCACACATTTTCATAAATCTGTTCCATGGAGAAAACCTTCCCTGCATTCTCCGTCAGAAGCTTTAGGATGCCGAATTCGGTCGGCGTCACTGTGACGTATTCCCCATCTATCGTCACAGTTTTTTCCCCATCATCGATCACAAGTCCCCCTGTTTTGTAAACCCCACTTTTTTTCTCCATGCTGCCCAGGTCTACGTACCTCCGCAATTGGGATTTGACTCTGGCAATCAGCTCCAATGGATTGAAAGGTTTTGTGATATAGTCATCGGCACCTACGTTGAGACCTGTGATCTTATCGTAGTCCTCCGACTTTGCTGAAAGCATGATAATTGGTATGTTTTTCTCTTCTCTGATTTTCATGGTCGCCTGCACGCCATCCATCTTCGGCATCATGACGTCCATGATGATCAAATGCACCTGCTGGCTCCTGGCAATGTTTAATGCTTCTACCCCATCAAAAGCTTTAAACACCGTATATCCCTCATTCCTCAGATAAATCTCTATGGCGCCGGCAATTTCTTTATCGTCATCGCAAACCAATATGTTCATAAAACCTTTCTCCTTTCGTTTACAAGTTTATATTAATCCTTAAATATTACAAAGCGGTAATGGTATTTCTTACGAAATTCTTAATAAATTTTAACACAAGTTGCAGATGCTTTCAAATGCAAGAAAAAAATGGAACAGGATGCATCCCGTTCCACTGGCGAACCTTATTATCCCTTTTGTATCATAAATATAAGCGTGACGTTGAAACTGGAAATCGATAAGCGCAATTTCCTATGAATCAAAAAAGAACCCCGTCAATCCAGGGTCCTAATCAATCAAAACAATGTTTGCTTATTTTTGAATCTCTTCTTTCGCCTTTTCCACTGCATCGTTCATATCGGCTTTCAGGCTCCTATACTCTTTCGTATGTTTAAACCGATTGACCACATCCTTTGTGAAGGCATCCCAATCATTAAAGTGTTCCTCATAGAATTTGTTCACAATGTAACGTACACGATAGACCTCGGCATTTTCTTTGACAGATTCCTCATAAGTCATCCCTGCCTTTTGAAGCGCTTTCTCATACACTTCAAAGTTTTCCGCTTCTTCAGCCTCGGAAATAAGATCATCCATATACTTGTCTAACTCTTTGTCTGTAACGACAAGGTCGTGTTCGTCTGCGTACCAAGTGAAAGCAGCATCCTCGATAAATTCGTCTTTTGCCTGCGAAACAGCCTCTCCCTCTGGCATTGCTGTGAACAATTTGCCCTCGATAGCGGTATAAAACCAGCCACTCGCCCGATCCTTCATATCCATGCCTTTTTTCTGAATCGTATAAAGAGCTGTAAGCCGCTCTTCATCCGTGAGCTTTGTATCGCCGTAATAACCTGTCCACTCACAGACCCAGGTTTCTTCACTGTCACCCTCTTTAGCGGTTATCATCAGCTGCTTGTCCTTGCCATGAAAGACATAACGTTTGCCATCTTTTCCCTCAAAACACAACGCGCCATCCTTTTTCTGCAATTTTCCCGTCTGGTCCTGTCCGTAGCCGTCCCAAAAACGATAGCCACCATCTTTATCAATTGCCAGTGCGGCAGCGTTTCCTTCCTCACTGATCAGCTTACCCTCCTGCCAGATTTCCTTCGGCTGCCACATCCCTGCAAGACGGCCTGGGTCGGCGATCTGATCGTCCTCGCCTGAATGGATAAATGCAGAGACGATAACTGCTGCTGCGATGAGCACAGCTAATAGAATCAATCCTTGTTTTTTCTTATCTGCCATTTTCATCACCCTCTTACCTTTTTCTACTTAATATCTTACGCTCTATACTATGTAAAAGTCAATATATAGGTCGGAAAATTAAGAATTATTAAGAATTTTCTTGATATTATTCACCGCATCGTCCAGCTCCACCTTCAACTCCCTATATTCCTTGGTATGATGGAACCGGTTAACCACATCATCCTCAACGGTATCCATCCCCGCCAGACTGCCTTGATAAACAGCATTCTCGTACTTATCCCATCGATGTGCTTCAGCATTCACCCATACATAATCCTCATAGGTCATTCCCACCTTTTTAAGGGCAGCATCATAACCCTCTAAAACCTCAGGATGTTCCTTCATAAGTTTGACATATTCGCTCAGATATTCTTCCATTTCTTTATCCGTAACAACGATATCGTGTGCCCCTGCATACCAGACAAAGGCTCTGCCTCTGACACAGTATGCTTTGGCTTTCGTAATCGCTTTTCCTTTGGGACATCCACCGTCCATCATGATCATCGCTGCGACATACAGATTTCTCTGAGTTCCATTCTCAATTGCCATGGCTTTTTTCTGTATTGCAAAATAAGCATCTAGTTTCTCTTCTTCTGTCCGAAGTGCATTACGGCAATAGCCAGATCTCTTGCAGATCCAAGTTTCCTCTTTTTCCCCTTTCCGGGCAGTCACGATCAGCTGCCTCTGCCTGCCGTGGATTTCATAGACCCAGCCATTATCGCCGTCAAAGCGAAGCTGCCCGTCCGCCTTCACAAGCATCCCCCTCTGTTCATCCCCGGGATCATCGTTCCAAAGACGAAAACCGCCATTTTTGTCGATGTCGATCAAAATCACTATTTGATTATCACTGATCAGCTTCTCGTCCTGCCAGATTTCCACCACTTCCCACTCAGAGGCAATTCTAGCCGGATCGGTCAGGAAGTCATCCTCCCCTGCATGAACAAAGGCAGAGACAATCACTGCTGCAGCAACTACAGCGACCAATATGATAACGGTACGTTTTCCTTTGCGTTCTTCCATGGGCATCCTCCTGCTCCTTCTTTACCCCTATAATAATCTTATCTTGACGTTAAATCAATGCATCAGATACCAAATTAAGAATTATTAGGAATTGTCCTCAATCAAAAATCCCGGCCGCCTAAAGCTGACCGGGATTCTCTTCACTATTTATTTACAATTGCCTGCAGCACGCTATTAGCCACTGGTCCAGCTACGGAACTTCCATAGCCGCCGTTTTCAATACAGACGATGAACGCGTAAGGTGCGTCTTCGTTCTTGATAAAGCCGGTAAACCAGGCGTTAGGTTCTTTGCCGTAAACTTCAGCAGTACCTGATTTCGCGTAAATGTCCAGACCAGGGAAATTGGATTCACCATAGTTGGATACCACGTTGTTTTTCATCATCGAGGTCAGCTTTTCCGCAGTGGATTCCTCAATCATCCGATCTGTCTCATCCGCACTGGAAAGCGCTGAGTGAATCATCTTTGGCACTACCGACTTACCGCCATTTGCAATGGCACCCATATATACCATCATGGAACACGGATTCAATTCATCGTCATACTGGCCGATACCAGCCCAGGCCAGATTCAGCGGCGCATCCGTCGGGAAGGTAAAAGAACCTTTCGCATTTTCGACACCGTCGATGTCATAAGAGGTTCTCAGCCCCAGCTTGTTCACATACTCGCCCATCAAAGTGGCTCCCACCTTCCTGGTCAGCTCTCCAAAGCCGCAGTTGCAGGACTGCGCCAAAGCACTTTCAAAATCTACAGTTCCGTGGGCTGCCGTGCAGGTAATCTTCTCTCCATTGATATAGCTGACCCCTGTGCAGTAGTAACTCCAGGAATCCAGATTATCGAGATTTTCAATAGCCGCTGCAGATGTGACCAGCTTGAAAATCGAACCTGGAATCAACTTGGAAGAGAGAAATTTGTTCAGATACGTACCTGATTCTGCCTCCTGCGGCGGATTGACCGGATCCAGGCCAGGCGAACTGACCATGCAGATAATCTCACCAGTTTCGTAGTTATAAACGCCAACGGTGCCGTTACGCCCGTTCAAGGCCTGGTAAGCTGCCTTGCAGACATCCGCATCGATAGACAGGGTCAAGTCATTGCCATTTCCCGTCACACTGTAGGTTCCCGTCAACAGATTATAGCCTACGATACGGCTCTTAAAAGCACTTCTCGCTGCCGTTGCGATGTTCCCATCCATGTCACCGACAGCGTGGACAGTGGCTCTTCGGATTAATTCATCGTCGTTATATTTAATCTTGCCGTTTTTGTTTTCGGTAAGCAACTTGCCGTTGATATCGTAAATGCTGCCCACAGCCAGCCGCCCCTCTGTGTAAATATGCTGGTTGGCATAGAAAGTGGCCCAGTCAGAACCGTGAACTACAAATCGGTAAGTGAAAACCCCGATGCCCAGGAACAAAAATGCAGCCAATGTCAGACAAATGATTGCCCGCTTCTCCAATTTCCTCATATATCGTCATCTCCTTCCACCGCGAGACCTTTTTCTGACAGACTGATAGCAATGCTGGCGTTCTGCCTCGTATCCGCCGCTTTTAAAAAGGCCAATAATCCCCAGGAGGATATCATACTTGTTCCTCCATTCGAGACAAATGGGAAAGTAACACCAGTTAGCGGAAATAAATCTACCGCTCCAAAGACATTGAGCATGGTCTGAAACAGAAACATGGACATGGCAGAGCAGGCAGCAATGGTATAGAAGGTAGATCTGCCAGCCCAGATAGACCTAACTGCAAAGATAGACAGTGTGATAATAGAAAGCACCGCCAGGATTGCAATAATCAGTCCCCATTCCTCCGTCAACATACCGAATACGAGATCTGTATCTGCAGCGCCTACTTGGTTAAGCCAGCCTTTTCCTGCACCAACTCCAACCATACCGCCGCTAGCTGCCGCCGACATGGTTCTCGTCTGCTGAAAACCAGTAGAGTCAGCGAAGTCCCAGACATGTCCCCAGGCGGCAAAACGCTCTGCAATGTAGGATTTAAACTTAAGTACCATGAGGCCGCCAACAAAGGCGACACCGATAATCAAAATCAGCTTCGTAAAGTCTCCACTTCTCAGAAAGGAGATGACCAGGAAGGTAACAAAGAAAATAATTGCCGTTCCAAAGTCTCCCATCAACGCCAGACAGCAGAAACAGAAGCCAGAAAATATCATAAATATCAAAGAATTTTTCTTTTCAAAGAGTTGATCCAAAGTCGCCGCACCAACCCAGATATATGCCAGTTTGACAATTTCTGAAGGTTGGAAAGAAACCCCTCCGATGACCACCCAGTTCTCTGCCCCGAATTTTGATGTGGCAAAAATCAAGTTGAATAAGAGCAGAACAGCAGCCGCAATATACATCAGCTTCTGTATCGCCTTTGCCCTGTTCAAATTCCTCAGATATGCACACATGAAGAAAAACAAAACGACCCCGACAGCGATGGCGATAAACTGCTTGAATACTGCTCCAGGATACTTACTTGCCGTCACTGCCAGACTGAGGGTCGACAAGAAGAATGCGATGGTCTCCATCTCAAAACCCTTGCGCCTCATAGAGCGCAGCAAAATCACGTAACCCCACATCAAAGCGCTGACACCGATGAACGCCACTGTTATAGACGGCACAAAGTCTTTCCCCAGAGCAACCTTCAGCTGCAGCCATGTCATAAATTGAAAGATGGTCAGTGCAATCAGGGAAAGCCACGGCGAAAGCAGAATCGTATCCATCTTTCGCATCTCGATGTTATTTCTGCGTTCCTCCAGACTGATTGGAAACAGTGTGCATCCAGTCACGCCGATGTCTATATTGTCACCCGGCTCAATCTCCACCGGTTCATCAGGCACTACTTTTTCACCGTTGATATATGCCCCGTTAGTGGAACCCAGATCACGATAAGTCCAGACCCCTTTGTTATCTCTGGACAATGTGCCGTGATTCCTTGATACCCTCGGGTCATCGATGTTGATGTCACAACTTTTTGATCTGCCGATTACATTTTCCCAATGGGTGATTGGCAGGTTCTCCCCTGTACTCAAATGAAGATAAGCCCATACCTCCGAAGGATTTTTCGAACGCAGTAAGGACAAAATCGATTTGAGCAGCACAAAAACGGCAAGGAAGATAAACACCCATCTGGCGATGGCTGTATAAATCAGTTCCGTGCTGTCAGTGGCGCTGAAGATGTCCGTAATACCACCCAGCAGGCCTTTGAAAAAATCTCCGATTGCCTCCAGGATACCTTGTAAAATATTTAATACTTTATCCATAATCCCTCCCTTATTATCTCTATTCTGCTAGTATACCACAGTTTTTTTAGATATAAAAGCCTCCATTCACTGCCAGCACCTGTCCCGTAATATAAGAGGCTTCTTCTGATGCCAGGAAATAGATCGCTTTGGCGGCTTCCTCTGCCCTGCCGATTCTTCCCAATGGGATTTCTTCTGCTAATTGCTCCATCGTTTCGGCGCTGTAGCAGTCGTTCATATCGGTGTCGATGACTCCCGGTGCTACCGCGTTGACCCTGATGCCAGATGGTCCAGCCTCTTTGGCGAGACTCTTTCCCAGTCCGATAACAGCTGCTTTTGTAGCAGAATAACCGGCTTCACAGGACGCGCCAGCCTGTCCCCATATAGAGGACACCAAAACAATCTGCCCCTTCTTTTTGCTGATCATTGCCGGCAGGACTTCTTTTATCACATAAATTACACCGTTTAGGTTGACATTCAGCAGATGGTTCCAATCCTCCTCGCTTAAATCAGTGAACAGCCCCGATACACTGAGCCCTGCATTACATACCAAGGTATCAAAAGCAGCAATTCCCAGACAAGTTCTGGCGGCCTTGACTCCGTCTTTCACCTGCTGCTTGTCACCTACGTCGCACCGAATCCCGACAGCGCCCGTCTCCTCCTGCAAAACTTTAACGGCCTGGTGGTTCTCACGATAGAAGAAAGCTGCGTCATAACCCTCCTTGGTAAACTTCCTAACCGTGGCGGCACCAATTCCTCTGGAACCGCCTGTAATCAAAACTGACTTTTTCATTCTATTTCTCCTGATCAAAATTTCTCTTGTACAAAAAACACATTGGGCAATACCCAATGTGTTTTTTCTTTGCTTATATTTCTGGCGCATAGTATTAACTATAATCTTAGAAACTAATCTCCGAGATTCTCAGATTATTTTCATTTATATTCTACTACATAATTATTCCATTGTCAAAGAATTTTCAGAAATATATTGGGATTTTCTTAAATATTTCCATGTTTTTTTGTGACTTATGAGATGTACAAATCATTTCATTAGTGGTAGAATACTTCATTGTAGAGAATTATAAATATTCTGTGATTTTTTATTTAAAGTTTGAGGTATTTTAAAATGACTAGTTACTACTATCTACTAATGATTGCTGTCATCATTTTATCAACAAGGCTCCTGGGCGGCCTGTCCGAGAAGGTCAATATGCCACAGGTTGTAGGCGCTCTCATCGCGGGCGTCATCCTCGGCCCATCCGTATTAGGCTGGGTAGAAGAAACGGATTTTCTCGCTAAGACCGCAGAAATCGGTGTCATTCTCCTGATGTTTATCGCAGGACTGGACACCGATATCAATGAAATCAAGAAAAACAGTGTTTCTCTGGTTGTGATCGCTTCCATGGGTGTGATTCTCCCTCTGATTGGCGGCGGCGCATGCTACTACTTCTATTTCCACGTAGATCCTGCAGATTTTAACGAAATGCTGCGAGCAGTATTTATGGGGGTCATCTTAACCGCCACGTCAGTCAGCATTACGGTGGAAGCACTGCGCGAAATGGGGAAACTCAATGGCAAGGTGGGAAGCGCCATATTAGGCGCCGCGGTGCTGGACGATATCATCGGCATCATCATCCTGACCGTGGTCACCAGCCTAAAGGATCCTTCCATCAGCATTATTTCCATCTTGATTAAAATCGGCCTTTACATCATCCTGATGGGAGTCCTTGCAGTGGTTATCACCGCATCAAAACCCACCGTGGAAGAATTTCAGGATAGACGCAGGCTTTCTATCTATGTGATGGCACTGGTGCTGATCATATCATTCATATCTGAGAGATATTTTGGTATAGCAGACATCACGGGAGCTTACCTTCTCGGATTGATCATCTCTACCTTTGAGGTCAAGTCCGACATCGCCCGCAAGATGACAGTTCCCAGCTATCTGTTTTTCTCGCCGATTTTTTTCGCCAGCATCGGCATCAAAACCGAACTCAATGGCATGACCAAATCCATGTTGATTTTTTCGTTTTTAATTCTAGTCATCGCTGTCCTGACGAAGATTCTGGGCTGCGGCCTGGGGGCAAAACTCTGCAGGTATACGAATCGAGAATCCCTCAACGTGGGGATTGGAATGATATCCAGAGGCGAGGTCGCACTGATTGTCGCCCAGAAGGGCTATCATATGGGACTGCTCAGTGGTCAGCTTTTCTCCCCTGTGGTGTTGGTCGTCATCGTCACCACGATTATCACCCCTGTGCTGCTGAAAAAGTTCATGAAATAAATCTATATAAAAAACTGGAGCTGTTAAGCAGCCCCAGTTTTTTTATATAATGTGCTCTACGCCTCTTTTTCTCCCTTAAAAGCGTTCTCTACGTCTGCTTCAACAGTCTCATAAACTTCTTCCGCCTGGTGGTCTTTGTTGTATTTGTATTCGTTGATGAAGGAAACCGCAATCGTCACGATGACAGCAGCCCCTGCAAAAATCAAGTACGCATAGTTTAGGTTGCCGATGACGTTGGTTACAATGCCGTTGATGACAAAGCACCATGCGGTGACAAAGCCCTGAATTGGGAAGATGACAGAATTCACACGGTCAAATCCCTGCCTTCCGAAAATAGACGTAGGAAGTGAAGTCGTAAAGTTGGCTGAACCACCGATTCCCATGCCAATCATGAAGATGGAAAGGTAGAACAGAAAGCCCACGTGGCCGCCAGAAAGAACGTTGATTACCAGTGCGATCGCATACCATATACCAAAACCCTGCATGGTTTTCTTGGTACCGATTTTCTGATCGATAGCGCCAATCAGCCATGAGCCGACGACGCCGATCAGCGCCACAATGGTCATCAGGGTCAAGGCACCTGCCTGGCTCATGCCAAAGTCTCTGATATTTCTCGTTACCAGCTGCTGCATGACGCCAACCGAACAAATCTGAAACATGCCTGTGACGATGGCTGCAAACCACAGTTCTTTGGTCAGCAGCAGCTTTTTTGTGGTCCAGCCGTCCCCTTCTTTGGAATCGTCAGACGCTGTATAATATTCCCTTTTATAAATTTCATCAGATACGTTATCCGGATTCAGACCTCTCTCCTGCGGTGTATTTCTGACAAAGACCGCTCCGATAATACCCAGGATGATCGCTGCAATGCCGATGGGAACGCTGCCGCCTTTGATGGAGCCGAAGACTGCTACCAGCCCCGTCAGAATAGCTACATAAAATGCCGATGCGAAATTGTGACCCATGGTGGTGTAACCCATGACAATGCCCTTTCTCTTAGGGAACCAGGTTGCAACCAATGTACCGCCTGCAATATAACCTGCTGACATCATGCCAGTCGCACAGAGCACCATGGCGATGACGTAGACCGGAAGGCTTGTTGCATTACCGCATACAATATACATCACACCGGCTAGAATTGTAAAGATTGCCGAAGTTGCACGGGCACCGATTTTCTTGTTGATCTGCCCTACGATAATAAAGCCGACGACGGCAATCATACCGGCATATCCGTTCCACTGAATAATGGTACCTGGTTCAACACCGATGTTTTCTGCTGCTGCCGGAGCTAACACGTTGGTTCCGTCGTTGATCATACCGACGTAAAAGAAAAACATAAATAAACAATATAATATCGTGCCCCAGCCTGCTTTACCGAAATTAGTTAAAGAACCCTTTGTATTACTCATACGCGATCCCGCCTTTCTATCTCTCCTACTTACAATAAATAAATATTTCACAAAGAAAAAGGACCCAGGGCGAGCAGGACAACCAAATCAGCTGTCCTGCCGGCTGGCTCCTTTTACAGTGTATTCTCACTGTATCATCAGTGCTTTCCAGTTCAATACTGCCTTTGATGACAGATGATTATTTGTTTCTGTTGAACAGCTTCTGCATGTATTCCAGACAGCTGTCCCCATTGCCTTCTGCTTCACCGAAACCTGTTCCGCCGTAAGCATATGTACGATCAGGTACGTCTAACAGCAGGTCTTCGTCGATCTGTGCTGCACAGCGAGCCATGGAACCGTCTCCCATGTACCATCTCAGTGGGAAGCACAAGAAAGTGAATACTTTTCCCGCAGGAATTTTGTCCAGGTCTCCGCCTAAGTTCTCAACGCCTACGATGCCGTGGCCGAGCATTTCTTTGTGGCAAGGTTCCCATGTTCCCCAGCATCCGATGTTTTCCAGATCGCCGAACTTCTCGTCATAAGCAGCCTGGCCGTGGATTTTGATGTATTCTTCTTTGTCGAATTCAGCATATGCTTCTTCGCCGAATAACTCTTTATATTCTTCTGTGATCGGTTGTCCTGTTGCTCCAAGCAGGTTCATTCTGGTCATACCGTTGTTGCCCATAGCAGTGTGCAGAGGGTGGTCAAGAGCCTGGCTGTCCATCGCAACGCATTTCACTTTGTGGTCAACGAACCATTTTCCAGCGTCAACACCTGTACCGATGGAGTAGTGGTAATAAGCCTTTGAATCGTCGAAGAGGCGGTGCATTCCTGTATTCAGGCAGAGTACCTTTCCCTCTAAGTCAGCCGGATCAAAGCCGCAGGCTTTGCAGGCAGCATCCAGATGCTCGCCGGTAATCAGAGTCCATGGCTCAACGTCCAGTTTCAGAACTACTGCGTCTCCAGTGTAAGCGTCTACAGGCATTTCGTGGGTGTAACGAGCTCTTCTGCCGTCAAACTCGTATTCCATAACGTGTCTCGGCGCGTCACAGTGCGTTCCTGTATGCATGGTGCAAGTGATCTTTGACGTCAGAACGCCGCCCTTTGCCATGGTGTGCGCATTGTCGATTGTCGGTTTGTCAAAATAAGGCCATCTTGGAATCTCAGCGCTGAACGGATGTGCTAAATCTACATATACTTTCTTTCCCATTTTATTTTCTCCTTTTTTATATCATCATCTTTTAATAGTATTATCGTTTACTTTCTGCCTGCTTGCCAATTCCTCAATAAGCCGATTAGCAAGTCAGATAACCGCCTGAGCAGTCATAGTTTCCGCCTGTCATGAATCTAGAAGCTTCAGATGAAAGGAATAATGCGAATCCAACAAAATCATCAGGTTCTGCAAGGCGTCCGATTGGCTCACGTTTCATGAAGTTCTGATATACCGCTGATTCCGGGTCAAACATCCACTCCGTTAATTCGCTGCGGAACACTGTAGGGCAGATGGAGTTGACATTGATACCATACTTGGCTGTAAGGTCACAAGCCATGGATGAAACCATAAGGTCTGCTCCACCCTTTGATGTACAATATCCTGTGTATCCAGCCATACCGCGTTTTGAACGCTGAGATGTAACGACGACGATCTTGCCGCCTTTGCCCTGGTCAACCATCTGCTGTGAAACATATTTGCAGACGATATAAACCGATTTGCAGTCTGCATCCATGATGTACTGCCAATCTTCAACAGACTGATCAAGAATGTTTGCAGGCTTATTATATCCGTGACAAACTGCAAGGATATTGATTTCGCCAAAAGCCTTTACGGATTCAGCAATCAGTGCCTTTACATCTTCTTCGTTGGCAGGATCTGCTGCAACTGCACAGCACTCAATATCTTCCGCTTTGAATTCATCAACAAGGGCATTGAGTTTTTCCATGCTGCGGCCTGTTAAAATTACTTTTGCACCTGCATAGCCGTAAGCTTTTGCAAGAACTCTTCCAAGAGCACCCGTTGCGCCTGTTACCAGAGCAACCTTGCCCTCAACTGAGAACATTGTGTCTACAAATTTTTTCTCTACCTTTACCATTTTGTTTTTCTCCTCTATTATCAAAATCATTTTACTTGACATCTTCTAAAATAAGGCACTGATGATTTTTCGTAATGCACATCACCTTGCTATGGAGTGCGGGAGCGCGTACTTGAAGTACGTAATCGAGCACGAGAGCAGCAACTTGCGAAGCAGTACGGAAAATCTGCAAACCTTAAGCCGGATAGTTGATAATAACCAACATCTCCGCAACCTCATTGGTCCTGTTCTCCAGGCCTCTTCCTTCGTTAGGCGGGAAAGAGATGGATTCGTTTTCGTGAATCACGTATTCTTTGCCGTCCTTATCAGTTACAGTCATTTCGCCTTTCAGTACGAAATAAACTTTTTCCAGCGGATTGTCATCGTATGCCCATTCTGCGCCGCCGCCCGGCAGGAATGTGGATTTGCCAATCCAGAACTTTTCAGCGCCGGTTTCCTCTTTGCCGTGGTATCTCATGGCGACCATGTTGTAATGGCCCGGAGCATCGTACGGTTTCAAATCACTTACAGTTCTCTTAATCATTTTGGATTCCTCCTAATTCTTTGTTTATATATTCGTTTTAATTAATCTTTGTTAAAATTTTATCTTTACTCTTTGATGATAACAGATTATAAATTATCTGACAATTAGGCACTTTTCAGTTACGGGGTAACAGCTTTGTCAGACAGTTACCACCTGGTCAGCCACTTACTTTTCCCTTGTCATCTCCTCAAATTGTGTTACAATGAATACAAGCAATGTGAAAGGAGACAAACCTATGACTGATTCCAATCAGGGCACCAATCCATATCTATATGCTCTATCCTGCATTTCAGGTAAATGGAAGATGAGCATCTTGAACCATATCAGCTATTACGGATTTATCCGTTTCTCTAAAACGAAGAAGACATTTCCAATCAGCGAAAAAGTTCTCAGCCAGCAGCTCAAGGAGCTGGTAGCCGACGGACTGGTTGAAAGGATTCAATATAACGAAATCCCTCTGCGCGTCGAATACCATTTGACCGAGGCGGGCAGGAATATCATGCCTGCACTGGATCTGATCTACGTGTGGAGCATCGGCCGTATGAGAGAGCTGGACATCGAAATCGATCCCGATGCCTTTGTGGTACATCCCGAAGAAAAGTACGAAGGCGCTCTCAAAAAGTTCCTCGATCACTACGACGAGATCTGCAACGTCATGGAATATGCCAATGACCACGATCTCGACGGAAAAGAAGTTCTCGACATTATCAAAGCGCATGAGTCCTCAGATTAGAGGGCTCTTTTTTTCAATATTACGTGTTCCAGCAGAAAGGCGATGGCCATGCCGTCAATCAGTCCGTTGGACAGGATATAGCCGGCAACCTGCGGCAATCCGCTGAATGCTTCGGATGGAAGAAACATGACGCCCATGCCGATCAGCATAGATATCCCTACGATAAAATTTTCTCTATTTGTAAAGTTCACTTTGCGGAATTCATTGAATCCCTGACCCATGATCAAAGCGTAAATCATAATCAGGGCCGCATAGCCTACGGCGTTCGGTATGGTAGAAAAGAAAGCGCCGAAGGGTGCGATCATTCCCATGGCCATCATCAGGACAGAAGCCAGATAAAAAGGCTTTCTGGCAGCGACATTGGTCATTTTTACGATACCCGTAGACGATACGTAAGGCATAAACGCCACTGTGGGAAATATGCCGCACAGCACCGTAGCCAGACCGTGAATTCCAATGGTTTTGTTCATCCGTTTGCCGTCCACCTCATCGCCTACGACTTCCGACATGCCATTGACACTGGCAAAGGTCATGGAAAGCAGTACGAAGGCCGCGATGATGCAGGTGACGATAATGCCTATATCAAGAGTTGGCCTGCCCCATGCAAAGACTTTTGGCAGCGACAGGACGCCGTCCGCCATCAAGTCGGCCTGGGTGGTAATGCCCATGATGCAGGCAAGCACCCACCCTGCCAAAACACCGATAAAGGTGGCGATACTTTTGATGAAACCTACGGCAAACATGTTGAGGAAGAGAATCAGAAACATGGTGAAAAAGAACACCAGACAGCTCTTCCAATCTATTACGGTATTATCTGATGTAATACCAGTCATTCCTTTCACAATACTGGGACTGATTTGGAGTACCATGAGTAAAATCAACACGCCGTTAATTAGAGGAGTAAACAGCTTGATCAGTTTGTTCATCAGTCCCAGTATCACGAGCAATATGATGACGGCGCCGCCGACAATCATGCCTGTTTCCAGGTCAGTCCGAAGGATTTCAGCGCTTTTTCCCAAGGAGGCCATGGTGCCCGCCATCAGGATCAAAAGCCCCGACCAAAGTCCCGCAGGGCCGTCTATGATAGGATATCTGTGCCCCAGAGCAGCTTGCAATATGGATACCACTCCACAGAGGAAAAAAGTCCTCTGCAGCGTATCAGCCACCTCTATCTGAGAGAGTCCGAGCGCGTAGCCCACGACGACAGGCATAACCACCGCCGAGGCTACAAAGAAAATTACGTGCTGTAAAGCAAGAACGATATTCTCCTTCTGGGGTACTTCATCCGCAAGTTGGTATTTGATTTCGTTATTCAACGTAGTTCTTTGATGCCTTCAGCTGAATGATCAGCTTCTTGTTGAAAGCATTCTTGATCTCCGTCACTTTGTCAGCTGGATATTCGAAAAATCCTTCGCCATTCTTCATTCCCAGCTTACCTTCCTCTACCTTGGCTCTCAGAACGGGATTGGCTTCCTTTCTGTTATCCATGTCGGCGAGAAGGTTGTCTCCTACTGTACACCAGATGTCCAGGCCGCCCATGTCGGCTACTTCCAACTGCCCGGTGGTGGCATATCTGAAAGCAGGCCCGAACTTGAGAGCCTTGTCGATGTCTTTTGGGGATGCGATGCCCTGTTCGATCAGAGAGAAAGCCTCTCTTGCAACACCCTGCTGGATGCGGTTTGCCACCAGACCAGGTACGTCTTTCAGTACACGGCATGTCTGCTTACCAGCGTTATCGTATAGTTCTTCTACTTCTTTAAAGGTCTCTTCGTCCATGTTGCCGAAGAATGACAGTTCTACCAAAGGCATCAGATGTGCCGGATTATACCAGTGGCATACCATGCATTTGCCTTTCTTTTCGTCGCTGACCTTCTCAATCATCTTGCTGAGAGCAAGAGAGGAAGTGTTGCTTGCCAGAATGGTCTCCGGCTTGGTGTATTTTTCTAAATCGACGAAGAGATCTTGTTTCAGGATCAAGTCTTCGCGGGTTGCTTCGATGACATAATCAGCATCTTTGACTGCAGGCGCAAGTTCTGCAAACAGCGTGATGCGTTCCAGACTTTCCTGCACTTCTTCCCCTTTGATCAGCTCATTCTCCGCGAGGAACTCCAGCTCCCCTTTGATGGTGTCCATGCAGGAAAGGCGCATGGGTTCATATGGTTCGTACAGGTTGACCGGATATCCATTCATGGCGAAAAACTCCGCAATGCCGTGGCCCATGGTGCCTGCACCCAGTACCGCTATATTCTTAATCATTGTATTGACTCCTTTATTTGAGATTGAGGATCTCACGTGCCTCAGCCGGCGTTGCAACCTCATTGCCGTATTCTTCGATAACTCGCTTTGCTCTTTCGACAAACTGTGCATTGCTTTCAGCAAGCACGCCTTTTGAGTACATGACGTTGTCTTCCATGCCCACGCGTACATTTCCACCGAGGGCAACTGCTGCGTAAAGCATTTCCATAGCGCTGTGACCTACGCCAAAGCAGGACCAGGTGGAACCAGGGCAAAGCTGATCCATCGTCTCCTTCATGAATACCAGGTTCTTTGTAGAGCCGGGGATTCCATTGGCACAGCCCATGCAGAATTGGAAGTGGAGCGGCGCTTTGAGAACGCCCTTCTTCAGGTAATATGCGGCATTGGCAATCATACCGGGATCAAAAGCTTCGATTTCCGGTTTTGTACCTGTCTCCTGGAACAGAAGTCCGCAGTCTGTCAGGAACTTTGGTGAGTTGAGGAACAGACCGCTGTGCATCCAGTTCATAGAACCGCAGTCAAAAGAAGCCATTTCCGGTTTCAGTTCTTTGATGTGCTGTACGCGGCTCTCGTCGTCTGCGTGGATATCTCCTGAAGTCGTCAGGTTGAGGATGATGTCACAATCAGGATATTTGCTATGTATCAGGTCAACGGTTTCGCGGAACTTATTATGGTCCATCGTTCCATTGCCTTCGTCGTCTCTCATATGAAGATGTGCAACGGCAGCCCCTGCCTGCCAGCATGCATATACGTCATCTGCGATTTCAGCCGGTGTCATGGGTACGTTTGGATTGTTCTCCTTTTTCGGCCATGCGCCGGTAACGGCTGCAGTGATAATTGTCTTTTTCTTTGCCATTTTCTTTTCCCTCCATTATTGTTTCTATATAACAAAATTACATTTCTTTCAACGCCACCATATAAAGCAAAGGGCATGCCAAATTTTCAGATAACTTTTCGGTAACTGAGGGAGGAAGGGCAGAATTGCAAGGGGGAAGGGTTTTTCAGAAATGGGCTGGCGGCGCTTTGTGTCAGGATTTTTGCGATTTCAGTTGCTTTTTGTGGTGAAATATGGCACCATTATAGCAAGAGTGCTGAATTATTTCACCGCTTTGATGGAAATTTGGAGAGCAAAGACGGCCGGGTGATACTGTCCGCCCCGTTTTTACCCGTCATTTTCCAAAATAATGCCAAAAACGCCTAAAAAATTTGTTGCTATCGGCGGTTTGTACCAAAATTATCAAAAGCTGCAACGAAGTTTCAACGGTTACAGCCTCCTGCAAAGGAAGGACTCCCTTCGCAGCCTTTGCATTTTTAGGTGCTATCGGGCTTTTTTGATCCAATAGGGGTTAAAACATGGTCGAAAGAAGCAAATGGTTTAAAAATATATCGTTTATGAAAGGACTGTCGTAATGAAAGAAATAGATTTTAAGAAGATCTGTGATCATTTGATTGACGCCATCTATGTCACAGACGGCGAGGGGAATACGATTTATGTCAACGATGCCTATCTGCGGCTGGGTAACCTGAGGCGAGAGGAAATCATGAACATGAACGTGTTCAACCCCGACCAGACCAAGCAAGTTTACACCGGCGGCGTCCTGCCTGACGTACTGAAAAGCGGCAAACGGTGCGAGCGGATTGGGACTCTGAAAAGAACTAATACCAAGGTTCACATCACGGGGATTCCCATCTTTGACGAGAATGGCAAAATTCAGTATGCGGTTGCTACAGAAAAGGATGTAGCCCGGTTAGAGGAATTGAAAGATCATCTGGCTGAACTGAGGAAGGAAAATTCTCAAGGCGCTGCTGAACTAGCCTATCTTCGCGATCGGCAGATCTACGACATCAACGTGGTCATGGAGAGCGCTTGTATGCAGGAAGCCTTTGCCATCGCCAAATCTGTCGCTAAGACAGATGTCACCGTCCTGATTACTGGCGAGAGCGGCACTGGCAAGGAAATCATCGCCGACGCCATTTATATGGCAAGCGACAGGAACGGAAAACCCTTCATCAAGCTGAACTGCTCTGCAATTCCCGCTAATCTGCTGGAATCCGAGCTCTTCGGTTACGAGGAAGGGGCATTTACCGGTGCCCGCAAAGGAGGCAAGGCCGGTCTCTTTGAAATCGCCAGTGGCGGCGTGGTTTTGCTGGACGAGGTGGGCGACATGCCTATGGACTTACAGGTGAAGATGCTGCGAGTGCTGCAGAGCCGCGAAGTGACCCGCGTTGGCGGCAAAGACCCGATTCCTCTGGATATCCGCCTCATCGCATCCACCAACAAAGATTTGAAGTCCGGCATTGAGAGAGGTACTTTCCGAGAGGATCTTTATTACAGACTCAACGTGGTACCCATCGACCTGAAACCGCTCAAAGAACGACAGGCCGACATCGAACCCCTGGTTGAAACTTTTTTGAAAAAGTACAATACCCGCTATAACAAGAACATCATCCTGACCAGGCTGGCTATGGCAATGATGCTGGAATACTCCTGGCCAGGCAACATTCGTGAACTGAAAAATGTGGTCGAACGAATGGTGGTGATTAATTTCACCGGCGTCATCGATGGAGATGTGGTCGGCCGCATATTGGGCCTTCCCGCTGCAAAAGTGCAATCCACAAATTCCCGCTACGGCACGCTCAAAGCCGCTACAGAGTCACTAGAGCGGCAGATGATTGAGAGCGCTCTGGAGCGTTGCGGTTCAAAGCGCAAAGCAGCAAAGGCTCTGGGTGTGGATCACTCCACCCTGGTCAAGAAATGCCAAAGGCTGGGTATATAGAAACGAAAGAGCAGCCTGTATCACTCCCACCGTGGGAGAAAGGCTGCTCTATATTCATAATTTTATTGGCTGATTGAAGTGATCTATCGGCAAAGAGAATTCAATGATAAGGAACGCCGCTCTTCTAACAATTTCAGTCAATCCCATGCCCCCATATAAAGAAAAAGGATTCCCTTGTTCAGCCACCACAGAGGGCATCCAGCGCTGATCCAATAAACATCAAAATCGGGAAGCTGAGTATCAATGCAATGCTTGAGATGAAACAGACTGTTTTTTCACCTTTTTTATCTGCATCCAATGACATAGAACACACAAATGCAATAATCCCCAAAGGAATGGTCGCAATCCAGTATAACTCTGCTCGTTCAGAGACAAGGTTCGGAATCCACGCAAGGATCCCAACGAAAACGCAAAGAGCAATACTGGTTTTCAAAATGATTGATTTCGCTTTTTTTGAAATACGCATATATCCGGTCCTCACTTCAACCCCTGCCTTAAAAGGCATCAACTACGCTTCGATTCAGCTTTTTCATTACGATGATGATGTTCGGGATATTGATGATGCACAATATTTTTAATGACTCAACAAAGTACGTTTTGAAAACAGAAGCCCGATCAGACAGCAAGACGTGATAAAATTGCTATAGTATTTCATGGGCTATTCCAATCTTCTTAAAACTCTCGTACTGTTTTTGTGTTAATTCCATTTCAAAATAGTTTTCATGAGAACAAGTCTTTAACCAGATCAGACCTGATTCACTCTTGAATCCTATATCTTCAAATTCATAATCATCCTCTATTTGAATTGGATAAGTAAAAAAATATAGTTCAAACTCACCATAATCAATGCTATCCTTCTTAAAGAAACAAATATCCCATACTCCCGGCCATGTGAAAAAAGAACCTAATTTGTAATCTCTTTTAATAAGTCCATATGGCTTCAGGTCTTCTTCTAAGTGATCATAGCCGTCTTCATATTGACGGATATATTGGCGGGCAACATATTTCTCTTCTTTGGCCTGATTGATGAAATATTTTTTGAGAGTTGATCTATCTTTCATTTGGATTCTTTTCAGTTCCTTTTTCGAGACAGTTTCAGAAAACAAAATTTGCTTCGCACTTCTTTCTTCAATTTCTTCCAATTCTTTATCTACCAACTCCCGCAAGATATCGGCTGGCATTGGACCTGTATGACGCCGAGTAAGCACTACTTCTTTACTACTCTTTAAGCAGAATGCGACTAGTTCCCTAGACTTACAGCTAATGTCCTTCTTATTCTTATTAGCAATCACTATCATTTGGTTCAAATTGCCGCCCCCTTTTCGTTTTCAAATGTAATCCCAGGGAAACTCCATATTGCACATAATTGACAACCTCTCTCGTGCATCAATATTGTACTTTTGTATTATCTTTGACAGTAATTGAAAATTCCAGTTTTTCCTTAAACTCTTCTTTCTTTCCGTCCTTTGTGGTGCCGCTGCCGTATAAGGTCACAATGATGCCACCCCAGTCCTGGCAATCCAGATCATAGGAAATTTTCAAGTCCTTTGGATATCTTTCTAGTTTTTTATTGTAAAAGACACTGATTCCAGTATTAAACTCATCTCTCTGTTCAGCCAGCTTCGGCGGCACGGCAAACCAGTGACAGCGCGGCGTAAAACCGACTTCAGGAAGCTGTACACCCTCGGAAAACATAGGATTCAGTTCTTTATGCGGATGAGAATAAATCCAAGCAGAAATGGCAATGAACAAAGCCATCAAAACACAGAGGACGTTGACTGCTATTTGAATTTTTTTCATTTGTCTTACTCCTTATCTATCTAAAATACCCCTTTTATTTATATTTTAGTTTTATTATACCTAATAGAAAAGAAAAAGACTACTTAAAAATTTTTAAGAAATTACAAGAAGTTTTTTGACGAGTTACTTTTATTTTTTTGTCTATGTACAATCTTCACATCTATAAAAAACAAAATAATATTCAAAAGTGTTCCGCATACAAAAGAGCCTGTGCATACAAAGACCACTTTTTTGAAATAATCAGCCTCAGGTAAACATTTAAACATAACTAATGCGATAAGGATCAGGAAACAAACTTCAGCTGTTATGAATTTTAATTTTGCCCTATCTTTATACTTCATGATATTTAATCCTCCATATGTATCATTCAATTTCATATTTACGCCAACTTCGATATTCACGATACGTAAGCCACATTATATCTAACTAAACTCTACAACAACTTCATTCACGAAAGTCTCTATCGACGTGCCTCCATCAAATACCATATCTAATCTGTTTACATATCTATCTTCCAATGCTTTGCTACATTCCCTCGTTCTATTTCCCCCCTTTTTTCGTATGGCTTACCAAAATACTTATCTATCTACACGGTTTTTTAACACTATATACAGTATTATGGCAATATGGTTTCTCTCTCGTAATGGGCATCACTTATAACTCCTTCATTATTTTTTCATATTCTTCAAAGTCGATCCCCGCAGCCTTACAGGCTTCAGATAGTGTTAAACCATCATATGTCATGAGTCGCTCTACAACTACAAAGGTGCCTCTGATTTCATCTAACGGAACCTTGGCGTTAGACTCCCGCAAAATCAATCCTTTATAATCATCATAAGACATGCCGATTGCTTCGCATGCTTTCTCTATAGTCGTATCCTTGTTCTTGGCAATATTTGCAACAGACATCAGGACCCCTCTGACTTCATCATCCGATATATATGCAGTCGGCTGGTTGTTTTTCACATCAACCCTGTCTAATATTTGCTGATCTGTGTAATTGTGGTTTCTCAGATAAGTGGATCCCTCTTCATGAACTACCATCACATTGTCAAAAGTATCTATGAAGGTCCTCCCATTTTGGGTATACTTGTAGCCTGCAACTTTTACAAATTCCACTTTTTCATCATAGGCATATTCGAATTCATGGCTTTCTTTTCCAGGATCGAGTTTTTCCGGCTTGTTTTCATCAGTTGCTTCAATGTAACTCAAATTTTTGTCGCACGCATAAACTAATATCCCTTCTAGTGTAAATGAATCATCTGACATATTTTTTGCTTTATAAAATACTTTCTTTATTCCTGAAGAATCATCTTCAACGCCGGTCAAAGATAGAATGATCTTATCCTGAACTGAATTCAATACTGCTTCACTCTTGTTATCACCTGGCTCTGAAGAACAAGCCACGAAACAGAAACATATTGCAGCAGCCATGCATACCGTACATATTATTTTTTTCATACGCTTTACCTCTTCATCTTAAAACAATGGATATTCTCGCTATAAGGAAGTCCATTTTCTTCCTGATATGATTTCAAATTCTCAAAAAAGCAATTTTGTAGTATGTAGAATCAGCAAAACGTTCCACGGCTACTTCTTCAAAGCTTGGATCCGATCGCAGCATTCTGAGATATTCGTCAGTCGGTACCCAGGGAAACTCCATATTCTCCATAATTCATCTCCACCTTGCATCAAAACTGTACTTTCGTATTGTCTTTGATGGTAATTGAGAATTCCAGTTTTTCTTTAAATTCTTCTTTTTTTCCGTCTCTTGTGGTGCCGCTGCCGTATAGGGTCACAATGACGCCGCCCCCGTCCTGGCGATCCAAATCATAGGAAATCTTTAGATCTTTAGGATATCTTTCTTGCTTATTATTGTGAAATGTACTGATCCCAGTATTAAACTCATCTCTCTGTTCAGCCAGCTTCGGCGGCACGGCGAACCAATGACAGCGCGGCGTAAAGCCGACTTCAGGAAGCTGTACACCCTCGGAAAACATAGGATTCAGTTCTTTGTGCGGATGACAATAAATCCATGCAGAAATGCCGATGAACAAATCCATCAAAACAGAGGATGTTGACCGCTATTTGGATTCTTTTCTTCATTTGACTCGCTCCTTATTTATTACAAAATGTACCATTTTTGTTTATATCTTAGTTTCATTATACCTAAGATCATAGCAAAAGACTACTTAAGAATTCTTAAGGAATTCTTATAATTTTATCAATTATAAACCCTCCATACCAAGTTACGTCAGTATGGAGGGTTATGTAATCTACTCTTCTGTTTACCTATATTTCCAAAAAATTCGTTTAAAATAATTCGACTCATCTTCTTCGACAAAAACAACAGCGCGACTACTTTTTTTCAAGATCTTTTGAATTCCTTCCATTTCTTCACAATGGGTCAAGGGAATTGTTGAAATGTCCATCCAGCGGAAAAATGGATTCTTAAGCAATCTATCCATAGCATCTACCCTTGAATTTTCTTGTACCGCAGGTGAATTTGTAAAACAGTAAATGCCTTCATCCTCAGGCAGTGGGTAACTGTTAGATAAATATAACATTTTCCACATGGCAGGGATTTCACCCTGGTTATCCAATTTTGCCAATACGGTTTCACCGAATCCAGATATCCCTGTCAATTCTATCTTGTAAACCCTCGTATTTTCTGGCACGATCATTGTTCTGAAAAACAGTGATTTCCGAAAGAGTTTTTTAATTAAGAGCCAGATATCCTCTACTTCATTTTCCAGACAAAACATCGTTTCAACTATATCTGCCTCCATGGACCCTTTGCCATAGATAAAATCATAAAAATGCATAGTACAAAGTTGCAAAAGAATCCAGGGATGTTCTTTAAGAACCATTATTTCATTTTCTGAAATAGTGGTTTCTGATTGAATAAACAACGGGTGGGTATGTTCATCTGATATCTCCACTTCATCTTCCGCGATACTAATTTGGATATCGGTCAAGGTCGTATATTTTTCCGCATCTCCTGCCATCTGTAACATAATAAGTTTTCTCCAATCCGTATACTAAAAAGTTTTCCCATTCTAGAATTATAGCAGTATTACTATAAATCTCATTGAATTTTACCCCATCATAATCTCCAAACACAACATCCTCCGCATTAGAATATAATGGTCCCGTGCTGTACTTCTTATTAACCTTCATCGTTGTCATTAATGGATTAAAAGGACCGAATCTGTCTTTTCTTACGTTCATTGTTCCTGTGACCTTTTTGATTTTGTCCTTGTTTGTGAGGGTTATTGACCACTGCCCTTCAAAATCGCGTGGTAAAGAATGCCAAAACACTCTGAATTTTGCCTTTCCTACAATTTTTGTAGCTCTTGTAAGAGCATCTTTTTCTACTAAGTCCACAGTAATTACTTGCTCATCGTCATCTGTTACAAATACTGCATTTTCTGGGATAAGTTCTACTATTTCCTTTGGATTACTATTTTGATTTTCCTTACCGCCATCCTGCAAATCATCTGCAAAAACCGTTGCTGTGCACGTAAAACACATTACTACTACTAATAGAGTGCTAAAAATCTTTTTTAACGTTCTGTTCATTGAATTTCTCCTTTTGAATTTACCATTGCACCAAACATAAAGTATAATATCAAATTATATAACATTTCTATCTTTTGAGTGATTAAACTTTACTTACCCAAACAACTTCTTAATCCAATCCCACAGGTCTACCTGTCCCATTCCTTTCACCGCCTTTCTTTCCATTCTCCATATCTGGTTGATACAGCGAGCTTTTTCATATCCACATAATATTACAATATTCTCACTTTTTCAATCCTTCTGGTACCAACGGCGCTCCCATGGTACGAAATGCATATTATCACACAAAAAAACAGGGCAAGTACACTCTTGCTCTGTAAAAAACGTGACTCAGCTATGCAGGATGACTCTTGCAGCAAACTGGTTATCCTCTGCAATGATTTCAAGGCTCCCATGGTTTCTGGCCGCAGCCCGCCGCACAATCGCAAGCCCAAATCCATGAACCACCAGATTCTCTTTGCTGCTCTTCGAAATGTCTACGTCTTCCCCTATGTCCAAAGGATTGATGACCTTCAGCACCAAAGTGTGTTCATCCTGATAGGTCTGCACCTTGACCTCGTGCAGATTTTTCCTTTCCACATATTCCAAGGCATTATCGAGAAGGTTCATGATGATCAGGCAAAAATCATAATCGCTTATGGGCAGTTCCTCCCTCAAGTCGCCCTGATGCCTGATGATGATATGTTTAGCATCAGCCTTCATGACGCGATCTGCCAAAATCCCGTTGAACAAAGCGTTCTCCGTATACCCTGCGTCTCTATAATTACCGATCAGGTCTTCGTTAAACTTCTGCACATACGCCTCGATCTTGTCCGTTCTGCCTTGCCCCGCATAAAGCCCGATCATCTGGATGTGCTTGTTCAAGTCGTGGTGGATCTTTCGGATTTCCTTTTGGTTTCGCTCAAGCTCCTTAGCATAGGCATACCTCTGGTTCGCCACTTCCAGCCTGTAGCCGTTGGTTTTTCTGGAGGAATCGACAACCATCAGCCAGATACAGAGCATGGCGATTACGATACTGCAGCACGCCATCAAAACAGCAGTCACGCTGTCCACATGGCCGTGATTTCTTGTCATCCAACCCAGCACGATCAAAAATAAATCTATGATGAAAGACATTAGAAACTTGGTCATATTGGAAATATAAAATCGCTCTGTGTTTCTCCATCTATAAGCAAACATCCCCAATATGACCAGCAGGCATAGGGTTTTCCCTCCTAGTCCATATGCAGCATCAAGGAAACCGTCCAGTGCGTTCTCTTGAACAAAAAATCTAAAAATAATTTCAAACGAAGCAGAAAACATGCTCGGCAATGAAAAAATCAACAGAAAAGACAGCAGCTTTCCCCCTGCATTCTCTGTCAACAACAGCCAGACTGCAGCAATCTGAAGGAGAGTCCCCGCTTCCAATAAATATTCTTCCTGATGCAGCAGAATCATCACAATGACAGCAAAACCATAGCAGGCGGTCAATGCCAATATCCGCTGCCTGTGAAAGACCATCTGATCCTTGAACAGAACGTAAAACAGAAAAACAAATTGTAAGCTGCCCAATAATTCGTTAATTATGTATACCATCGCTTATTCTCCAAATAATAGAGAGACTCTTTGATCGATAAACCGATCATATTTTCTCTGTACTTCTGTCTTTAACCCCCTGGAAATCGGAATCAATGTGTCGTCCAGCAATCTAAAATCAGAAAAAGTTCCAATTACAGCTTTTACATAGTTAAAATTCACGATGTAGGATCGATGACATTTTACGTAAATCTCATACTGCTGCATCTCTTTTGCAATGGCTTCCAAGGCACCGCGCACTGTTTTCACGCTTCCATCAAAAAAATGCACTTCTAAATCATTGTGCTTTGATTCGATATAAGCGATTTTGCTGGCCCCCTGCAGCAGGTCAATACATCTCACAATTAAATCTTCCAAGCGATTACTTGTCTCTAATTCCCTCTTGTTCACAAAGCCAATCACATTCTGGCCAAAAGCATCCTGCATGTATTTGTCATAGGACGTAACACAGATGATGTAGGTCTTGGAAAACCTGTTCTCTAAGATTCTTCTTACATCCTTTCCATTGAGCAAATTCTGTCTGCCATCTGCAATCTCCTCGTCCAGCAGAAGAAGGTCAAGTTTCTTCTCGGAAGAGATGACTTCTTCGCCGGACGCAAACAGCACAAACTCCGCAGGAAAGCCCTGTTCAGCGCAAAGGTGTTTCACTTCGTCCAATATTTTCTTTCTAAACACTAGCTCATCGTCGCAAATACCAATACAATATTGATTACTATCCATTCCGCTCCCTTTCTTCCCCCTGCTCTACTCGCTGATACTTTTCATCGACGTAAGAGAGGTCTTCCTTGAACACCTGAATGTCCAGTTCCTCTCCAGTCTGCCTCTTGTATACCCTGATATATGTCAGCACCATCAGTGCCATGGCTGCGGCGGATATGACCGGCCCCAGGATTGCGTGAAACGGTATCTCAGGCACAGCCATAGAAATCACAGCAATCAGATTATTGATGCCGTGGCCGACCATAGAATAGACCAGACTTCCCGTCTTTTCAAAGAGAAGGGCGTAGAACATACCGATGATAAAGGTACATACTATGGACCAAGGGTTCAGGTGCATGACAGCAAAGACGGCTGAACTGATAATTGCCGCGACCCAAAAACCATATCGTTCCCGCAGTCCCCCGAAGAGGGTTCCGCGAAAGAGCATTTCTTCTGCCAGAGGCGTTATGATCACTACTAATATAACGGCAAGGACGATATTTCCAAATTGAAAGTATTCTCTGATCATCTCATTGGCTTCTTCCGCATCCGTAAATTCGCTAACGAATTCAGACAGTCCGTATTCAAAAGCAATCATGGCAAAGCTGTAAACAAGAACCGCAATCAAGGTTTTTCCACCTATCCCCCGTGCCGGCCTCCACTTCAGCTTGATCACTTGGTTGCATCGAATCAAATATCTGCACAAGAAGAAAATAATCACAGTCTGGCCGTTCAGGAGCCACAGTGTAACATTCATCACTTGGGAAAGACCGCCGTTCATGTCCATCATCAAAAATACCAACAATATACCGATGACAAAAGACAATCCTAAATAGGCGGCGATAGGGATGCCGACCAAACCCTTCCAGCCGAGAGAACTGCTTCTATCCGGCTCCGTCGATGACTTCTCCGTTTCTGCGATTTTTTCAGGCTCTGTCTTCGGTTCTAATTCCTTCATTTCCATCTCGTCACCTCCTCTTTCTTCTAACTTTATTATATCTAATGTAAAAGAAAAAGACTACTTAAGAATTCTTAAGATGCTCCTCTGCCAAAAAACAAAAAGCCGCCCGAAGGCGGCTTTTGACGCGTAGGACGAGCGTTTATTGCAGTTTTGCCATAAACTTAAGTGTTCTGATCAGCTGGCAGGTATAACTCATCTCATTGTCGTACCAGGATACTACTCTGACTTCGTAGATTTTGGTGCCACATCTCTGAGCCAGGGTCTGTGTCGCGTCGAAGAGAGATCCATAGGACATGCCGATGATGTCACTGGACACCAGCTCCTCCTCAGAATATCCGAAAGATTCGTCCGCCGCCGCTTTCATCGCTGCATTGAGACCTTCTACGCTGACGCTCTCCGTATCATCCTTCAGAGTGGCGTCCAGAATGGTGATAGAACCTGAAGGCACCGGAACCCTCTGGGCTGACCCGATCAGCTTGCCAG
The DNA here is from genome assembly GCA_902362805.1 of Eubacteriaceae bacterium. Lineage (GTDB taxonomy): Bacteria > Bacillota > Clostridia > Peptostreptococcales > Anaerovoracaceae > Senimuribacter. The sequence goes on from CABIXY010000005.1 coordinate 125,014, forward strand.
AAAGTTCAGGGATGACCAGACCGATGGCCTTCGCTGCACCGGTGCTGTTGGGTACGATGTTGATCGCCCCTGCGCGGGCACGCCTGAAATCACCCTTTTTGTGCGGGCCGTCCAAAATCATCTGATCACCGGTATAGGCGTGAATCGTAGTCATAAAACCGGTTCTCAGTTCTCTATAGTTATTGAGCGCTTTTGCCATAGGAGCCAGGCAGTTGGTCGTGCAGCTGGCGCCGGAAACAATCAAATCATCTTTTTTAAGAGTATTGTGATTCACCCCATATACGATGGTCGGCAAATCACTTCCCGCAGGCGCAGAAATCAAAACCTTCTTTGCGCCGGCATCGATGTGAGCCTGGGATTTCGCCTTTGATGCAAAAAATCCAGTGCATTCGAGTACGACGTCCACATCCAAAGCTTTCCAAGGCAGCTTTGCTGGATCTGGCTCCGCGTAGATTTTGATCGCTTTACCATCTACCGTGATGGACGAATCGTCATGTTCTACAGTATGGTCTCTATATGCCCCCTGCACACTGTCGTATTTCAGAAGATAAGCCAGCATTTCCGGCTTGGTCAGGTCGTTGATAGCGACAACCTCGAACTCCGGATCGCCAAAAATCTTGCGGAACGCTAGTCTGCCAATCCTTCCAAATCCATTAATTGCAACTTTAATACTCATAATTTCCTCCTTTTGTCCACAATACCAGCATTGATTCTTTTTTTTATTTTACCAAAGACTGTCACTGATATGCACTTGAATTTTATCTATCTATCGTAAAAACTGATCTATGGTGGAATACAGGAGCTCGGCTTCAATGGGTTTTGCCAAATGAGCATCCATACCTGCTTCCCTGGATTTTTCTATGTCCTCCGCATACGCGTTGGCTGTCATGGCGATGATCGGCACTGTTTGCGCGTCTGGTCGATGCAGCGCTCTGATTTTTTTCGCCGCCGTCAACCCGTCCATGACCGGCATTCTGATATCCATCAGAATCAAATCAAAGGTTCCCACTGCACTTTCTTCAAACAGGCGTACGCCCGTTTTGCCGTCCTTCGCATGAATGATCTTCGCGCCCTTCACTTCTAACAGCTTGGTCGCTACCATGGTGTTCAGCGGATGATCTTCGCAGAGAAGAAAGACCTTCGTTTTAAAATCAGACCTGCTCATCTGATCGGCTTTCTGCATTTTCCTGCCAGTCCCTTCTTCTGCAATGTCCAGGCAGAGGGTTGTCTGGAATTCAGTTCCCTGTCCGATCTTACTCTCGACTGTAATATCGCCGTCCATCAGTCTGGCTAAATTTCTGGCTATAGCCAGACCCAGTCCGCTGCCCTGATATTCGGTTATGGTACCATCGTGTTCCTGTGTGAAAGGATCAAAAATCTGCCCCATAAACTGTCGTGAAATACCGATGCCGGAATCGGAAACAGAAAACCTGACTTTTACTTTCTTTCCTGTTATTTCTAGAATTTCATACCGTAATTCTACAATTCCGCCGCTGGCAGTGAACTTGATGGCGTTGTTCAGCAGATTTAAGAGAATCTGTTTGATTCTGGTTTCATCCCCGCGGAATACGAAATCCTGCTCTGTATGATTGACCAACTGATAGTTGATATTTTTTCGACTCGCCTGTGGAGCAATCATGGCGTTGATTTCATTAATCATAGTGCTGCAGCAGAACGGTTCACTGGCCAATACGATTTTGCCGCTTTCAATTTTGGACATATCGAGAATATCGTTTATCAGCGATAACAGATATTCAGCCGAAGACAGCGTCTTTTCAGAGTATTCTCTGCACATCTGAGCATCATTTCCGCTCTGTTTTTGTATCTCCGCCAACCCGATAATGGCGTTGAGCGGCGTACGAATTTCATGACTCATCCTGGCCATGAAGTCTGATTTGATGTTGCTTGCTTCCTCCGCCATGTGCAGAGCCGCTTTCAGTTCGTTATTTTTCTTCTCCTGTTCAGCAAGTATTTTCGTCACATCTGAGCGCGTGCAAAGAACCGTATGGTACTCCCTGTCAATGTAACAATAATGCAGACTTTTATAGCACGTCTCACCCCTTTGGGTAAGCATGGTATAGGTAAAGCTGTAACTGTCCTCTTCCTCGAGTTTTTTTAATATGACATCCAGACTGGCCTGCTCTATAAACTGCTGCCTGTCTTTTTCACTAATCAAAGCCTCCGCCCTGTGTCTGACAATATCTTCATATTTTGCTGTATCGGACTGTAAGTCCTCAAACTCTGTTTCGAAATCGTCACAGACACTGAACCTGGTCGACATGCCCGTTCTCCCATCAATTGCTACTGCAAAATCATAGTCCGTCTGAATAATGGTATCCATGATGTTTTTCAGCATCTTCTCGTAAGTAATATCCTGGCAGTAGATAAAACATACGATTTCATTGGACTCTGGTTTTTTCATGATATGAGCCGTGGTCAGAAGCCACAGGTTTTTATCACTGTTAAAATATCTGGTATTTTCCAAATTCAAGGTCGTCGTTCCGCTAGCGAAGCTGTTCAGCAGCGCCTTCCTGCTGAACAGTTTTTTGAAGCGCTCTCGATCACCCCAATCTGGGATGTCAGCATATACCATCTCAAAGTATTGATCTACAGATTTTCCCTTGATATTTTTAAAATGAACAAAGTCCGTCTCAGCGCTTGTTACCACATTCTGCGTCAGATTGAGCTTATAGGACGCGATAATTTTATCTCTCAGCGCCTGTCGGTACAGAAGTTCTTCAGTAAAGCGGTTCTGTGCTTCTATCAAAGGCGTGATATCTTCGCCCACGCCAATTGCGCTGATTGGGTTTCCTTTTTCATCATAAATGGTAGAGTACCTGATCTTCTGCCATTCAACATTTGACTTCAGTGGGTTGAAGTGAATAATAGACTCCGAATAAGGTTCCCCCTTTTCGATCGCCTGGTGAAGAGCAAGATAGTCGTCAATGCTCTCCTCCATAATATGGTTATTGTCTATCACTGTGTGGTAAGAACCTTCAATTTTTTCGTCATAGTCGATAATATGGGCGCCTTTGCTGGTATTGCAAAAGACCTGATTGACCACATCGTAAGTCCATATCGCCAGTTCTGTGGAATCCAAAGCCATGATATTTCTCAGTTCACTTTCCTTCAAGGCGCTTTCAATTGTCTTCTGTTCCGTAATATCATAAAACACGCTCTGTATCAAGTCTTTGCCGTTGATATCTTTGATTTTCGTCATAACTCCGCTGATCCAGGCGTCTTTTCCATCAGGTCTTGCGATTCTATGCTCAAAAGACTCCCTTTCTTCTGAATTGGCAACTCGCTGCAGTCTGTTTACCAGTTCTTCTCTGTCTTCTCCCACGACAAAATCCATCACATCAGTCTCAATCAGGCTGCGAGAGCTCTCTTCCATGCCCAATACCGAATAGCACATGCGGTTAGCGTAAACACAACGGACAGTATGCAAATCGCGGGTGTCGAACTGCAGAATGCCGCAAGGCAGCGTATCGTAAAGATTCCGATGGTATTCTGACTGCCGCTCTGCCCTCTCTTGGGCTGCAAGGAGTTCAGTAATATCTTCTGCAAATTTGACAAAAGCCTCTCTGCCACGCCAATTGATCAGCTTTCCACGCACCTTGAAAGTCCGTCCATTCTCAGAATCAGTTTCAATACGGCCAGACAGACAGGTATCATTCAACTTGTCAACATCGCACCAGCTGCAAGGTGTCTCTTGTCCTCTGATATAACGATAACAACGCTCTCCGATATGGCTTCCCACTTCGTGATCTCTGTATTTTGCCGCCGTATCATTGGCATAAAGAATCTCGTGAGTATGATAATCTGCCACAAACATGATTCGATTGGTCTCGTTGAGCAAATTTACGTAAAGCTGTGATTCCTGAGAGAGATTATGATAAACGCCGTGGATAACCGGGCAGCCATCTTCTTCCCGCAGCTTTCTGCCTTGAAAATTCACCCATACTGTCTCGCTGCCCAGTTTGTGATTCAAACGATATGTGAGGTCGATGCTTTCGTCGCTATTGACAGCCTCTTTAATAGCAGTCACAACTCTCTGCATGTCATTTTCATTGATAATGCGCGATAGACCGTTTCTCTCCAGTTCCTTACGGTATTCCTGCGGTGTATATCCGCACATTTCGGCCACTCCATCAGAAAAGTACAGACATTCTGTGAAGCCATCCGTGAATTTAAAGGTCACTACGCCGCCTGGCATGGAATTAATCAGGTTCTTTATCTCTGCGTTGAGCCGCTCCAGGTTCTCATTCGCCTCAATGAGAGGGGTGATGTCGATGCAAATACTGTAAATAACCTTTCTCCCATCAGGCAGCAAGGCGGCCCGTCCTTTATCATCAACCCAGATAAAACTGCCGTCCTTCTTTAACATGCGGTAGGTGACTTGGTAGTCATCCCCCTGCCTCAGTTGGCGCTCCACCGCTTGATTGACCTTTTGCCGGTCATCCGGATGGATACAATTTTCAATCAGACCATCGATGCGGTCAACAAATTCTGCTTCGTTTTCATAATCCAAATAGTCCAGCATGGCTTTGTTGACAAAATAAAAAGGAAAGCCATCTTCTATGTATCCGCCCATCATGCCGCCCGAGATTGCTGCATTAAAAAATTCAAAAGCTTTCTCTTTGACGTATCCCTCTGCCTGTGAAAAAGGAATATAGTCTCCGCTCTGCGGCATCAGTTCCGGCACAGAGATATGTAAAGAACAGATGACATTCCTGTCTTCTTCTGCACAAGTAGTGGCCGACATTCTGCAAGGCAAAAACACGCCTCCGCCTGTCACATTGACTTTTGTATAGGCAGTGCCGATGTTGTCAGCAAGCAGCTGCTCGGATTCCTCCACGTATTCCAATTGGTAACTTTCAGAAAAAGTGAAAATTTCATTCTTCATGTACCGAATTGCGTCCATCCTGTTGTAGACGTCCTCGTCCTCTCCAGTACCGAACCAATGAATATCCCTGCTCAGATATTCTGCTGCCCGTTCATAATCTCTTTTGATAAAATAATCATAACAGAAATCCTTTAAAAGTTTTAATGGTGAATGATTCATCTTGTCCATAAAAAAGCACATCCCTGAGTTTAAGTAAAACGATAAGTTAACTTAAGTTTACCATAATTCACCAGGATGTGCCACGTAATTGTAAATTATTTTCTATTTCTACGCTTCTATATGATCGTCTTTTACTTCTTTTCCCTCATTTTCTATCATTTGTTTCAATTGCTTAAATGCCCGATATTCTATGGTTTTGACTGTATTATACTTCAAACCGAGCATTTGTGAAATTTCTTTTAACATGAATCCGTCTACAAAACGAAGCTTGATAATCTGCGGTGCCGGATATTTCAGCTTTTCTACTAATTCGGAGAGATCGCTGTCGTCAAAATAACCGTCTATGATATCCCACACTAATATTGCTTCGGACTCTCGAAATTCTTCCCGTTCCCATTCTTCTGGCGAATACAAGATTTCTCTTTCGTTTATAATTCTCTGTTTGTGCATAAAGGACAACATTTTCCTGTATGATATTTTATATAGCCAGGAGTTCAATTTACTGATGTCATTAATTTTGTCAATATTTCTGTATGCAACAATAAAAATTTCCTGTATTAAATCGTCTTCATATTTCTTTGGGACTCTGAAGAAGGATAACGCATCTCTGACGAGGCCAAGCTGGTCACAGAGAAGGTCTCTCCGTTCTTCCAGCTCTTTGCTAGAAAGGGTCATCTTTCTTTTAATGCCTCGACATAAAATCTGACAATCTGTTCCAAGCATCGCAGTTGCTGCACATTGCACTGTTTCAGCGGTTCCAGTATGTTTTCTTTGATCCTTCTTTTCTCAGTGCCTTCTACCAATACATTCTCTTCCCCAGCCAGAATATAATCGGCAGATACGTCCAACACCTGTGTCAGCAAGTATAACTTTTTGATTGATACTCCTTTTTCGCCATATTCAATATCAGCAATAAATTTGCTCGATACTTCAAGCTGCCCAGCTAGTTCTTCACGGGTCAAGTTCAAAAATTCTCGTTGTTTTCTGATTCTTCGACCCATCTCGATATAGTCCAGATGCTTTAATTCGTAATCACACTTCACTTGGTTTCCCCCTACTCAGACGAGTTATTCACAACTACTAGTTTATTTGTAGTTAACTTTCTTTTAAATAAACTAACAGGGGAATTTTCTATAACTTAGAAGGGAAGTTCCTACTTTTTCTGACTTTTTTCGAAAAAATTCGACAGAAGTTGAAACCCTTTTGGAAATACAATACTCTATATATATGAACGCTATTATTTGAGACATGACCGACAGGAGGAATCGTCAATGGATATGAAAATGCAAGAAAGAATCGCAGAAAACATCGGTTATCTAAGGAAGATTTGTGCTTATTCACGAGAGGAGGTGGCAAAATATCTACATGTTTCCCGCATGTCGTACACCAGGTGTGAAACAGGCCAAGAAGTCATCAGTGCCAACATACTTGTGGCTTTGGCAGAACTCTATCACCTGAGAACCAGCGTACTTCTCGAACCTGATAAGAAGGAGTTCATCAAGCAGGTGACCCTGCAGCGCATGGGCGGTGAAATGATGAACGAACTGACCGATACCTTCTTCCGCCTCTCTCCCTTTGCGCAGGGCTGCCTGCTAGAGCGCGCCTCTATGCTGCTCAGTTTGGAGCGGGAGAAACAGGAAGAGGAAAAGCGGAAATAGGTCTTGAGATGTAAAAAGTGCTGCCTGGCAATTCTGCCCGGCAGCACTTCGTCTTTTTAACCAAATACTATTTTTTCTTCGCAAGTGCGGCAATCATGATGATCATCGACCCGAACATCACTGACAGTAATGCGTAAAAGGCCGGCATCAAATCCCCTGGCTCTGGCAGGACCGCCCCTGTCTGTGTTATCGTATCTACCCCAAAGACAACCAGACCGATCAATCCCAATATCCCGCATATGACAGTGACTGCCAGAGCGCCGCAGGCAATTTTCCCTCTTTTTCCCATTAATTTCATCTCCTTTATGTATCTCCCTTTTGTACATATTATATATTACGACAAAATTCGATTCCATAGAAATGGCTTACAGAATCCTTACAATATTGTAAGATACCGTTCAATAACCGCCGGCTATGTGATAAAATAGACAGCAGAAGAAAAAAGGAGAATTTGCATCATGAAAGTTTGTCTATTTGGGGCCAGCAGTGATCAGCTGGCGCCTGTATATTTTGAAGCAGCCAGCTGCCTGGGTGAGGAAATGGGAAGACGTCAAATCGGTCTGGTCTTCGGCGGTGGTGCTACCGGGTTGATGGGGGCCATCTGCCGGGGCGTGCATAAATATGGTGGTGAAATCATCGGCATCGCGCCACGTTTTTTCGATCAGGAGGGGATTCTCTTCCAAAACTGCAGTCAGATGATTTTCACCGATACCATGCGAGAACGAAAACAGCGTATGGAGGATCTATCTGACGGCTTTGTCGTCGTTCCCGGCGGAATCGGCACTCTGGAAGAGTTCTTTGAGATTTTCACATTGAGGCAATTGAACAGACACCGTAAACCCATCGCGCTGTTCAATGTAAACGGATATTTCGATAAATTGATAGAACTTTTAGAGCATACCGCTGCAGAAGGTTTTACGGCGGGAGAGGCCTTAACACTCTTCGATATCTTTGACAGTGCTGACCAGCTTTTAGATCATTTGATTTCGAACAAGGAGGGATAGAATGGCAGAGATACTTGATATCGTCGATGAATTCGGCAATCCAACTGGAGAAACGGTCGATCGTCAAACTGCCCATAAAAGAGGCATTCGCCACAGAACTGCGCACGTCTGGATTCTGCGCAAAGCCGCCTCGGGCTTAGAAGTGCTTCTACAAAAGCGCAGTAAAATCAAAGACTCCAATCCAGGCTGCTATGATATCTCCAGTGCCGGCCATATTCCTTGCGGACAGGATTTTCTCACCTCTGCTCTGCGGGAACTGCAGGAGGAACTGGGCATAACCGACGTATCTGCTGAAGATCTCCATTACTGTGGTCAGCGTATCATCAAAGTGCAAAAAGTTTTTCACGGAGAACTCTTTATCGATAACCAAATCAGCAACATCTATTGTCTCTGGCGGGATGTAGATCCTGCTCACCTGAAGTTGCAGGAATCAGAAGTCGAAGACGTCATCTGGATAAATCTCAACAGATGCAAGGAATTGGTCAGAGTGGAAAACAAAAGCTTTCCCCACTGCATCTATCTGGAGGAATTGGAGATGCTGCCTCGTATTTAACGGCAGCTGCTGCAGGCATCGTTTCCTAGGCATAATGCGCCAGGAGCCATCGTCCCATGGCCTCCCCCAGCCTTCTGTGATTTTCTGCGTCCAAGTGCAGGCCATCGGTTTTTCCTGCTGCCGCGTATTTTGCCGCATCAAAAAATAGAAAGTCGTGGTTTCTGGCTGCTTCTGCAAAGCAGGCCGCGAAGCGTTTTGCTTTTGCGATGGTCAGCTCTCCCTCAAACTCCCAGCCAAAGGGACCGGTTATCAACTCACGCCCCACCTCTATAGGCGAAATCAGAAGGTATTCGCAGAGGCTGTCCGGATACTTGCTTCGAGCCACTTCCCTTGCTTTGGCTAATACCTTTGCAGCCTGAGAAGCGATTTCCTCCGGCGTTAACAGAAAGACGCTTTTTAAATCGTTGCTGCCCAGCATGACGCAGATCATGTCCAAGGGCAGATGGGTGCGGATGCAAGGCTGTATGTACTGCAGGCCATTTCTGAATTCCATACCGGCTTCATCAACGCACGTAGTTCTGCCATTCAGTCCCTCTTCCAAAATTTCTATTTCCCCGCTGACAATCTGCTGACAAATTCCCGTCCAACGTTCTGTTTGCGAGAACCTAAGCCCATCGCTGACACGATAGCCGTGTGTATTAGAATCCCCGTAGATTAAAACTCGTTTCCTTTCCATAAAACCCTCCTATATAATTTGCTTCTTTGATTATATATTTCTTCCAGCATAATGTCACCAAATATGGTAAAATTAAAGATAATTATCCCTTTCGGAGGTCACTACTATGCTAGACTTATGCCTTGCCGGGACTGGCGGGATGCTGCCTCTTCCCCATCGCTTTTTAACATCACTGTACGTCAAATGCCAAGGACACGCTCTGCTCATCGACTGTGGAGAAGGTACGCAGATTGCGCTGCGGAAAGCTGGCTGCAGCTTCAAGGCCATCGACTTGATCTGTATCACCCACTTTCACGCAGACCATATCAGCGGCATCGCCGGGCTGCTTCTTTCTATGGGCAATTCCGATCGTACAGAACCGGTCACCATTGCAGGTCCTAAAGGTCTCTGCCAGGTTTTATCCGGCCTTTTGGTTATCGCACCAGAGCTGCCCTTCGAAGTTCACGTGGAAGAGATAGATGGCAGCGATGCGCCAATTTCCCTAGGTCTCATGAAAATTGAAAGTTTTCCGCTAAAGCACAGAATCCCCTGTCAGGGTTACACCATAGAGGTGCAAAGAGCGGGTGAATTTCTCCGAGAGAAAGCCCAAGCTCTGGGTATTCCTGTCAATCTATGGTCCCACCTGCAAAAAGGGGAGACTGTCCAAAATGCCGGGTGCCAGTTCACGCCAGAGATGGTTCTCGGGCCTCCCCGGAGGGGTTTGAAAGTAGCCTATGCCACCGATACCAGACCGGTTCCGGCCATAGCAGAATATGGCAGAAACGCGGATGTCCTGATTCTCGAGGGGATGTATGGGGAAGATGAGAAATTGGAAAAGGCAAAGGAGCGGACCCACATGATCTTCTCTGAGGCGGCCCACCTGGCAAAACAGGCCGCAGCTGAAGAACTGTGGCTGACTCACTTCAGCCCTTCCATCACCGATCCCTTCGAATACGAAAGCGCCGTGCAGACGGTCTTTCCAAACACAGTCATCGGACAGGACGGCATGAAGAAGCGTCTAAAATTCGTTCTCTAGCGCCTGCCAAAACAGTTCCACATTCCATCCGCCCTCTTCATTCAAGTCGCAATACTCGCTGTCTGCAGTGCGAAGCAGGTACTCGTCCCGCTCTTCCTTTGCACTGCGGGTTTTGTAACCTTGACGGATAGCCCTGGCGAAGCGTTCGAGACAGGTGCCGCTGAGATACTCCATGTCTCCATAGCAGGTTTCGTCAAAGTGCCTGCGCATAAATCTCAGCAATTCTTCATCGGTCAGCAAATCCAACGACTCGTTTTTGTACTGATAGAAAATTTCCTGCAGCTGCGCCAGATTATCCGCATACTCCTCCTGATTCATGTAAGGGGAATCACAAAAGGCGTAGATTACTGCTGATAAGATGCCCTCTGCAAATTCAACTCTCCCGCTGTCACGCAGGGAAGTTTCCCGGCACTGCATCAGCTGCTTTACCGCTTCCTCCGTCAAAACCAGACCGTAGCGCTTTGATACTTGATTGCATTCCATTACCTTCAGCACTTCCTGCTGCCTCTGCTCTCTCTGCATAAGACTAAAAATACTGCCCATTCATACCATCCTTTCCAGACAAGCGTGCTGTGCACCATTTGTAAACTCTGCCGCTATATCCGGCAGCGCACTTTTCAAATACTGAAATAACTGCTTTGACGGATCTGTCAGGGTCTGCAAGTGGTGATACAGGGTCAATTGCAAGTTGTCCCTGCCCTGCCGCTGAATCAATTCCGCCAAATTTTCATAATCATCGGGCGTGAGTTCCATCTTCCAGAGGGGATGGCGGAGCAGTAAATGAGCCAAAAGGTTTCGCAATAGAATTCCCGGCAGATTGACGATCAAAACCGGATAGCTTTGATGATAATTTCTCACTACATTTAAGACGTATTGGCGCGGAAATGACTTCATAAAACGCTGCTCTAAATCAATACATGTCAGATAAGCCAAAATTCGGTCAATTCCCTGCAGCTCTTCCAAAGGCTGCAATATTGGATAGTCCAGAGTCAATAGGTGGTCCTGCGGGTTATAATCTGCATCGTAATAAAGAAAAAATTTTGGCATTCCATCAGCTATAGTCTCTCGCAAGGTCCTATTCCCGTAGGCGTCAAAGTCTTTCATGATCTCGCTGTAAAGCTGCTGCCCTTCTACTACCTTATGCAGAACTTTCTGGCGGCCTGCCTCATAGACTCCGCGTACTTCTTGATTGCCTGGAACTAGACCGCCAGGATGATCCCAAATCTCGTCGATACAGTAGCAGACTGCTTCTGCCAGCTGCTCTGCAACCTCATAAGGTACCGACGTGCTGTCACCTCCAGTATACTTTTTTGTAAGCTCGCTGATAATTGCATACAGTTCTTCCATTTCCATTCCTCCCATGTAGAGACAAATTTTACACCTTCTGAGAATCTATTACAAGAATTGATTTTTTTGCAAAAATGTGGTATGATAGAGATGAAAAAGAGGTCTGACAATTCGCCAGACCTCTTTATTTTTATGGGTTTTTGTCTATTTTAACTGCGCACAGACTTTTCTGCCGGAAAAGGCAATGATCGCCGTCACTGCTGTTGCAGCAAAGAATATAATCCAGAGGTGCCCCACCAGCTTCTCGAAGGTAAATCCATATAAAACCTGACCGATAGGTTGTGCACAGGTAGAGATGGCGATAATCCATGCAATGACTTTTCCAATCAACTGCGGCGGCGTTGCAATCTGTACGTAGGACATTGTCTGTATGGTGAAGATGGTAGCGCATGCCATGATAATCAAGCCGCTCGCAGCCATAACAGTGTACGCCGTATACGCACTGCAGTCCACCATGAGGACGATACCGATTGGAATCAGCAGCAGCCCTGCGGCAAGAAGCAGTTTCCAAAAGCCGGTGATATTCATTTTGCTGCCCATAATTCCGGCACAAAGTCCGCCAGCTAAACCGCCAACTGCTAAAATTGCCTGCATAAAGCCGTACATTCGAGAAGCATCTTGTTCTGAGGGAAAGTCAAGCACCTGCATGACGACAACGGGAAGGCCGATAATCATCAAGGCTGACAGGCTGATATTGATGAAAGCACAGCAAATGGTCAGTTTTCCAATTTCGGATCGTTCTTTGCCGATATAGTGTATACTCTCCATCAAATCGACTCGCACCTCGTGAAACAGCGAGGCTTTTCTTTCTCGCTTCTCAAAAGGCATTTTAATGAAGATCTCCATCACGGCTGAAAAAGCAAAACATCCGATGCACACATACAGTACAGGCATGATTCCCCAGGCGGCATATGCCATGCCGCCGAGGGCCGGACCTAAGAGCCCTGACAGCGAGGACACCATATTGATTGCAGCATTGGCGGACATCACTTTTTCCTCTGGCACCAACAGCGGAATGCTGGACTGGACAGAAGGCTGATACGCCCCCGAAATACCGTAAAGCAAGAACAGCATGACCAGAATGATCGTCACAATACCGATTTCGCCATACAGCAACACAAACAGTGTTACTAAAAAAGCAGTAAAGAAATCCAGGCAGACCATAATATTCCTCTTATTGACTCGATCTGCAATCAATCCGCCAATAGGCGACATGATGGCCAAAGGGATAAAGGCGCAGCCAGAAACCAGTCCCAGCAAAGCTGCCGAACCTGTTTCGTTGAGCAAGTGTATGGGCAGTGCAAAACGCATGACGGCGTTGCCGAACAGTGAGATAATCTGCCCTATGACCACTAAGATAAAATCCTTTGAAAATTTATTCTGTTTCATTATGATATTCCTTTCACGTTCTATAATACCGACCGTCGGTATGTATTTAGCTAAAAATGAGTCTGCCCTGTTGCACAAGGCAGATTTTTCATTTCTTCTCTTTATTCTCATGAAAAACTTCAGAGAAATTTTTAATCTTCTCAATCACTTCGTCTGTGATGACTTCCAGCCCCAGTTTATCAGTAAAATATTTAAAAAATTGAACCCTTTTGACGACTTCTTCCGTGCTGCAGGGATAAATCATCGGATTAATCCAAAGATTTCCTATCAGCATCAGCACTTCGGCTAACTCCCTTGGATAGTCCGTTTTGATAGAACCATCCCGAATTCCTTCTTCAATAATCGGCGTCAGCAGATCAGGCGCGTCCTGCTGCACAGAATCTCTCAGAAACATGGCGAGAAGCTGTGGATTCTTCAACATATCTGGCGCTATAGTCGCCATCTCCGCCTGTGCCGGTGTGTCCAAAGAAACTCTGAAAACCTCTTGAATCTTTTCCTTACCGTTTAAATCTTGCCGCTGACAGACAGACTTCATTCTTTTTTCTGAATCTGCATAAAAAGTATCGCCCACTGCCATCATGATTTCTTCTTTTGATTTGAAGTGATAATAGATTGCCCCTTTGCTCAGGCCGCCCAGATGATTGATAATATCTTGAATCGACGTACGTTCATACCCCTTTTCAAGAAATAAGCGACCGGCAGTTTCGATAATCAAATTCCTCGTTTCTTCTGGATATTTGTTCCTCGCCACGTCACACCCTCCTTTATGGTCTAATCCTAATTTTTTAAAACAAATTGATGGACAGACCTTATACATACCGTCGGTATGTTCATTATACATACTGCTAGTATGTATGTCAACATTTTTATTGACGAATTTTCGCGGACCGCAAAGACCCGCCCGGCAAGGGATGGGAAGGATGAAACAGATGGAGATATGTCCTTTGAGCGATATTTCCTACACAAAAAAGTGTGGCACAGTTAACTATGTGTCACACTTTACTGGCAGCCCACATCGCTGCACTTTTGCTATCAAAGACCTCTGCTTAAGAACTGATTTCCTTTTTACACTCTACATAGGTTAAGGGAAAAGCGGCATTTAATGTCTTGGCCAATTCAATGATCCAGCCTTTTTTCCTCAAAAACCCAATATATTCTTCGCCTGACCACCTGCTGACCAGTTTAAAACCTGCCACACCCATCATTCTAAGCCTGCAGCGAGTTTTAAAACTGCTTTCTGCATCGGTAAAATTAGGCGCAATGAAAACACCGTCATCCTTTAAAACCCTTTTAATTTCAGCTAACGCCATCTCCGGCTCCCCCATGATGTGGAGGGCATTGGCAATGATGACCACATCAAAGGACTGGTCAGCGTAAGGCAGCGCTTTCGCGTCCTGTACAGAAAAATGAAGCTTTCTGGAGTTATAGTTCTTCTTCGCTTTTTCTATCATCTCCGCCGAAAAGTCAGTTGCTTCTATATGGGCTGCATTTTTCACGATGTTCCCAGCTATCAGCCCTGTTCCTGTGGCCAGTTCCAACACAGTCTTTCCTTTTACTCTTTGGCGGATCAAATCATACATCCGCTCATAGGCCAGCGTGTCTTTTGCCATAAATCCATCATAAATTTTGGCAAAACGGTCCCAGGATTTTTCATTCATCTCTTTTCTCATTTTCCACTACCTGCCCTTCTTTTGAATTACATTATCTATATATTACCCCGGCAGGAGTTAGTGCAAACTAACGTTTTATTCCATTTTCCATTTATTTATGGGTTTGGTAAAATTCACTCAAATCCTTTTTGATATCTTCCGGCAGGTCTTTTTTCTTCAAACCCTGTATGGCCCCCTCAATTCCCTGTAAGCGATTGATGCAGGCGGACTCGTCAATGGCTTTAATGCGCAGCCAGGCTTCTTTGCTGCCCAGATCTATCAGCTGATCTACGGTTGTAATTCCAACTTGATTCAATTGCTCCTCTACTACTTTCCCGATATTCGGAAGTTTTGATAACTCTCCCATATGATGCCTCCTCTTCGCAAATGGAGACAGGGGCATCATCTGCCCCTGTGCTTCTCTTTTTTCTTTTGCTGTGCCAACTCAAACCGTCGCTCCTTCGAGAGTTTTTTCTGCTCACGGCTGGCAGCCTTTCGTTCGGTTTTCATCTGTTCCTGCTGCAGCTTCAAAGCTTGCTGTGATTTTGTGCCGATGCCGTTTGTCGTAACGGCTTTGTGCACTTCCCTCTGCATTCGCTTTGGGTTCACCCGCTTCTCTTTCACGTCAGTTTCCACAGCTGGACTGAACTTCAATTGATCGTAATTTCTTCTGAAATAATCATAAACCTCGTATGATTTAGGTTCGGGGCCAAAGGTAACTTTAGAGACAGACAATTTCCTGCCTTCTACCCTTTCGACGACTCCAACCCAAAAAGGATCCTCAAAGAATACGTACAACCGCAGTGTTACAACGTCCATAATAATTCCTCCCTAAATGGCATGAATGAGAATGGACGACCTGGAAGGAAGGTTACTGACAGTCTTTGAATGAAATCCAAGGGCTGCTCCCGGACTACCTACCGGGATGTGTTTTTATCTCTGCCAATTTCATACTATCTTTTTTTGTGCTTCTTGTCAATATTAGAAGTCTTCAGAACATCCCGCACGATAGTTTTGTACTTTTTGAGCTTCTTTTCGTTATCCTGCACAAAACCGCCCTTGCAAATTATCTCAATAATGGATTTTTAAAGCAGAACCGTTTACTGTTGGTTATTTTTTCAAGGCTTTCCGTCTTCTAAATCCCCCTTAAATGACCTCAAAAATAACCAGAAGCCCATTTTGCCCGCATTACATGTGAATTTGTTAAACTGGTAGTGTGTTTTCCCCACCAGCCTCCTCTTTGTTCAGGTATCATTTGTGCATGGCGCGTCAAAATCCCCCAAAAAGTACAAAATCACCGTGGCGATAATGATTGGTCGTGACATGAATGGTAAATTTGCGTACGTCTATCATCAACGCTTCATCTATCAGCCGGTCAGCCTTCAATGGCATCGATGGCACCGATGACAGCACCTCTGAATCCGTCTTTTTCCAGTGATGCCACGCCTCTGATCGTCGTACCGCCTGGCGAGCAGACCGCATCTTTCATAACGCCCGGATGGTTTTCGTTTTCCAGATACAGCTTTCCTGTTCCACAGATCATTTTGGCAGCCATGCGGTAAGCGGCATCTCTGGTCAATCCATGTTTGACACCTGCATCCGCCAGAGCTTCCAAATACATGGCAGTAAAGGCCGGTGAACAACCGCTCAAGGTGCCGGCAATAGACAGCTGTTCCGGTTTCACCATTTCCACCAAAGCGACATTGCTGAAAATGCGCACAAAATCTTCCAATTCCATCGGGCTGAGTGAGTGCCTGTCCTCACACACCATGATTCCTTCGCCCACGGAAATCGGCGTATTAGGAACCGTGCTGATATGATGCGTCCCCGTCTTGAGAATCTTCTCATAGCGCTCAAAATCAAAGCCTGCCGCCACTGAAATCACTACTTTTTTCTGCAGCAGATCTACAATCGGTTCGACGACTGGTTCTATCATATTGGGCTTCACAGCCAAAATGACGTAATCCGACTTTTCTACTACTTCTGCCGCTGTGCGGACCGCCTGTACACCGAGCAGTTCTGCATTTTTCTGCAGTTGATCATAATGCCCTGCACAAGCAAAGATCTGATTACCCTGGCAGACGTCCATCTCCAGCAGACCCTTGGCCATGGCACGGGCCATATTGCCAAATCCGACAAATCCAATTTTCACTTCATTTCTCATAGGTAAACCCTCTTTTCAAATATGTTATATCAATCTTAACACTGCATCGCTTCATTGACAACGGCTTTTGTATTTCAATAGGAGAAGTGGTATACTTAGTAAGGAAGGAAAGGAGTGGAAAGATATTGAAATCAAAGCAGATAGACTTTTCTGGCGGCCAGGTCCGTCATAATATCATCGCAGCTGCATCGCCGATGCTTGTAGCGCAGATTTTGAATCTTTTATATAACATCATCGACCGCATTTACATCGGTAGAATTCCCGGAGAAGGCACAATCGCCCTGGCAGGCCTGGGTCTTTGTTTTCCCATCATCACCATGGTGGCAGCCTTTTCCAATCTCTTTGGCATCGGGGGTGCGCCTCTTTGCAGCATTGCCATGGGACGAAAGGACGATGAGGAAGCGAAAAAAATCATGGCCAATGCTTACTTCATGCTGCTGTCTGCAGGAATCCTGCTGACCATTGTCGGCATCTCCTTTCACAAGCCATTGCTCTATCTCTTTGGAGCCAGCGATGAAACATATCCCTATGCGGCCGGCTATATCATCATCTATCTGCCGGGAACCGTCTTCGTCATGACTTCACTGGGACTCAATCCCTATATCAACAGTCAGGGTTTTGTCAGAACTGGCATGCTGACCGTACTTCTGGGTGCAGTCAGCAATATTGTGCTCGACCCGATTTTCATCTTTGCACTGCACCTAGGGGTCAAAGGCGCCGCCATCGCTACTGTCATCTCCCAGTTTCTCTCTGCCGCCTGGGTACTGCTATTTTTGACCAGAGGAGCGGCGTTAAAACTGGACTTCAAAGGTTTCCGGCCAGATTTTCCTTGTATCAGGAAAATCTCCTTTTTGGGCACTGCCAGTTTTATGATGTCCTTCACCGACAGCCTGGTTCAAGTCGCCGCAAACTCCATGCTGCAGACCTTCGGCGGTGATATCTATATCGGTGTCATGACGGTCATCAACTCCATCCGGCAAATTGCACAGACTCCAGTAGGTGCCCTCTCTGACGGTGCCACACCCGTGATCAGCTACAACTATGGCGCAAAGAAATATGCGAAAGTCAAAGAAGCGGTCAGGTTCATGACACAGTGCGGTTTTCTCTACACGTTGGCCGTCTGGGGACTGCTTTTTTTCTTCCCGCAATTTTTTATCCAGATCTTTACACAAGAATCTGACTTGGTAAATGCGGCAGTTCCGTCGATGCACATCTACTTCTTCGGTTTCGTCATGATGGCTTTTCAGTTTGCGGGGCAGGCTACTTTCAAATCACTGAACCGGGCAGGTTATGCGGTGTTCTTCTCTATATTGAGAAAGGCCATTATCGTAGCGCCCTTGACCTTTTTGCTGCCCCATGTGGCTGGTTTGGGCGTCAACGGCGTATTCTTAGCGGAACCGATTTCCAATCTGGTAGGCGGTTTGGCCTGTTATATCACCATGCGTTGTACCGTCATGAAAGAACTCGATGACCCATTGCCGAAAAGATGAAAATATGGTAGAATAATGGCGAAACAAATTCATGCACGTTAGAAAGGATTCATCATGCGATATCATCCCCCACATTTTGATTTTGAAATTTGCGGAGTAAAGAGGCAGCTGCCTTTTGTAAAAATCAAAGACGATATGGCCTTAGCCAGTTTCTGTATCGTCTCAGACACAGAACTAGTACAAGCTGTAGCGCCAAAATTGGCAGAAAAGTTACCAGAAGTCGACATTTTACTGACGGCAGAGGCCAAGGGCATCATTCTCACTTATGAGATCAGCCGCCTCCTGGGCAAAGAATTTGTCGTTGCCCGCAAGAACAATAAGCCTTATATGCAGAACGTCTTAGAGGCAAACGTCTATTCTATCACCACCCAGAAAAAGCAAACCCTATATCTGGACGGCTGTGATGTAGAGAAGATCAAAGGCAAGCGTGTGGCCATCATCGACGACGTCATCGCCACCGGAGAATCTCTAAATGCCTTGGAAAAGCTGGCAGAAGAAGCTGGCGCAGAGGTGGCAGCTCGCGCTGCAGTTCTGGCCGAATTGGACTCCGTCTATCGAGACGACATCATTTTTCTCAAAGAACACTTCGTATTTACACCGAATGAGGACGGTACTTTCACGCCGATTGAATGTGAAACAAAGAAACGTCTGCGAGAAGCTGCAGGAAAAGAAAAATAAAAAACGTGGAAATAACGGAATCAAAGATTCCTATTTCCTCATGTCGCCCGCAAAGGGGGGCGACTCTTTGCAAGGTACGTTCTTTGATATTCCGTCAATATCGACTTCATCGATATCTCCTCCATATTAAAAAACGTGGAAATGACGGAATCAAGCGGTCAAGTCTGCCAAATCGAAATTTGGGGACTTTTCGCATGAGACCTGCCAACGATTTACTTAAAGTAAATCGGGCTAGGGCTTCAAGATTCCTATGCACGCATGTCGCCCATAACAGGCGACGCTTCGCAATTACGTTCTTTGATATTTCCTATGGTTATAGAACGCCAAAGAGGATGCCTGCAGGCATCCTCTTTTTTCTAAACTCAATGATAGTGATATTTCCTTTTGTTCTTAACTAGGAATGTTGTCGTCACCAGCAGCGCCAGCATTTCCGCCGCCACAACTGCAAGCCAGACACCGTCGATACCGAGAATTTCCGGCAGAATCAAAATCGCTGACACCTGAAATATCAAAGTCCGCAGGAATGAAATAGCCGCCGAAACCACACCGTTGTTCAGCGCCGTAAAGAAAGCTGATCCCCATACGTTGATGCCGATAACCAAAAAGGCGATGGCATAAATCCGGAAGCCATGGCTGGTCATGTCGAACATCTCCTGATCGTAGCTGGCGAAGACTTTGATCAGCGGAACGTTCAGAACCTCGGCCAAAACCATCAGCGTAACCCCGGTGGAGACCACCAGGCGGATGCTCTTTTTAAAGACATTTCTCAGTTCATCGTGATTGCCCGCACCATACTGATAGGCGACGATGGGACCTGTCCCGATGGAATAACCGAAGAAAATCGCCATAAAGATAAAATTCACATACATGATGATGCCATAGGCTGCGACACCATCTTCTCCCGCCAGCCTCATCAGCTGAAAATTGTAGAGTACACCTACAATGGACTGGGATAAGTTGGTCACCATCTCTGAAGAACCGTTGGTAAAAGCCTTCAGCAATATCTTTCCGTGGAAGACCGTCTTTGTCAGCTGCAAGAGGCTGTCATTTTTTCTAAGAAAATAAATCATCGGCAGGATGCCGCCGAGAAATTCTCCCGCCGCCGTGGCCCAAGCTGCGCCGGCAATGCCCCATTCCAAGACTACGATGAACACAAAATCCAAGATGACATTGGTGATGCCAGCCATCAGCGATACCTTCAGGCTCAGAGAGGGTTTCTCCGCTGCGATGAAGAAGTTTTGAAAGATGTTCATCAAAATAAAGGCCGGCATGGAGACGAAAAGGATGCGTCCATAGACGACGCAATTCTCCAGCAGTTCTCCGCTGGCGCCCAGTAGTACAGAAATCTGCCTGATGAAAATAAAGCCCAGGACAGAGAGTGTCACAGAAATGCCGATTGCTGTATAAATCAACAGCGAAAAATATTCATTCGCCTTATCCGGTTTCCCTTCGCCCAAAGTCTTTGATACGATGGCGCTTCCGCCTGTACCGATCATAAATCCGATGGCTGCCACACCCATGGCGATAGGCATGATTAGATTTACAGCGGCAAAAGGCGTCTTGCCGACGAAATTCGAGACGAAAAATCCGTCCACGATGCTGTATAACGATGTGCAGATCATCATCAATATCGGTGATATTACAAAACGCAGCAGCCGCTTGTACGTAAAATGATCTGACAGTTGTATTCTCTTTTCCTTCTCCATATCCCATTCTCCTTCTATTCGCCTGCCCCTCTGTTAGCGAGCCCGACGTCTATTTCAAAATCTGCTCGATTTCTTCATGAAACAGATCTAAATATTTCTTAGTCAGTCTCAGAAATTCATCGGCATCTTGATCCCCCAATCTGATAAAACCGCTCTTCTCCGCCTCGATCAAAGGTGAAATCACTTTTGCTACCAGTTCTTTGCCGGTTTCCGTCAGTATAATCTGTTTATTCTTCCGATTGTCTGCCAATGGCTTCAACTCTATCATGCCCTGTGAGACCAGCTTTTTCAGCGCAGAGTTGACGGTCTGCCGGCTGTAAGACCACGCCTCACAGAGTTCTTTCTGTGTATACACAGACTGGCTCTCTTCTACGCTGTAGAGAATCCAGAAAGCCGTATCTGAAAGCCCGCTTTTTCTCGCATAGAGATGGTAAAGCCCGTCTAGTTCCTTTGCCAGCTGATTGTATAATATCATCTGACCAATTATCTTGTCTTCCATTTAAAACCACCTTATTTTAATCCGATTTCGGACAAATCCAGAACATATTATAATCCGATTTCGGATTAATATCAATAAAATAATCCCCTGCAAAGAAAAAGATGTTCCACCTATGGAAGTCTGTAGTTTTCCATAGATGAAACATCTTTTCTTATTATTTACGCGTTTCTTCGAATTCTTTCCAAGCCTGCTGGCGAAGTTCCGGATTGACCAGATACTCGCAGGCAACAGCACCCAGGCCCTTTGCCGCCAGCATCATACCGTCAAAACCCTGCTGGGAACCCGCCGCCTCGCGGAAGCCCGGTGTATGACAGATGATATCTTCTGGTCCCATCTTAAAATAAGATCCCAAAGTCGGGCAGACATAAGTGATATCACCCACGTCCCACGCGAAGTTTCTGGAATCGGCCTGTGTATAAGGTTCTCCGATGCTGTCCAGATACTCAGCCAGAACCAAACCCAGCTGATGGTTGGATTTCGTATCTCTCATCGGATTCTTGACCGCCTCCATCTCGTACTCACAGCCTGTAACCAAAGCTGCCGCCTGAGCAGAATGTTCCAGGTTGGTAAATACCCGTTTCAGATGTTCTGAGGTGTCTGAACGGATGCTGAACTGCAGTTCACAGTTGTCCGGAATGGTATTAGCAGCCAGGCCGCCGTCAGTGACGATAGAATTGACTACGTCACATGGCCGGTTCTGCTGGCGAATTGCATTCATATTGTTGATACAGAGCATGCCTGCCGTCAGGGCATTTTTGCCGTGAACCTGATCGCCGCCTGCATGGATAGCCACTCCCTTGAATCTTATTTTTATCATAGTCGCTGCGACTAGAGAGCGTTCAATCACCGTTTCACCCTCTCCGTGAGCGGTGAACACAACGTCTACATCGTCAAAGTAGCCTTTTTCTACGAAAACTACCTTGGCGCCGTAGTTTGGTACTGTTCCCTCTTCTGCCGGAGTGCCCAGAACACGTACTTCACCACCCAGTTCTTCTTGCAGATGCGAAAGTGCGATACCTGCGCCTACAGCAGAACAGCAAAACAGATTGTGCCCACAGGCATGTCCGATCTGTGGCAAAGCGTCATATTCTGCCACGAAAGCGATGACAGGACCTGGCTTGCCAGACTTTTTCACTGCAGCAAAGGCCGTATCCATATCGCAGACACCCTTTTCCACCTCAAAGCTATTATCTGCCAGCATTTCTGTCAGAAGCTTCGATGCCGTGTATTCCTGATGGCCGATTTCTGGATTTTCCCAGATGGTGCGGCTCATAGTCGTCAGAGCTTCACGTCTGCTCTCTAATTCCTTCGTTAAGGTTTCTATATATTTCTCTGCTAACATTTCTATCTCCTTACATAAAGATGCTGCTTCCCGGTCCCAGCGGCAGGTTCAGCTTGTACCAGATCAGAATCAGAATGATCCAGCTGATCGCAAAGGAAATTACCAGTGGAAGCATCGTTGCAATAATGGAACCAAGGCCAGATTTTCTATCATACTTCAGCGCAGTCATGATGATAAACGGCATGAATGGCTCAAGGGGTGAAACAGCGTTGGTTACGGAATCCGCAATACGGAAAGCCGCTTGTGTAAAGGCCGGAGTGAAACCCAGCTTCATGAACATCGGTACAAAGATCGGCGCCATCAGTGCCCATTTTGCTGACGCGCTGCCAATCATAAAGTTAATCAGCATCGTAATGCAGATAAAGCCTACGATCAGCGGCGCTCCTGTCAGGCTGCTTCCGCTGAGGAATTCAGATCCCTTTACTGATAAGTATAACCCCAAATTAGACTGGGCAAACGCTTTGACGAACTGTCCAGCGAAAAAGCAAAGAACGACGAAGCCTGCCAGTCCGGCCATGGATTTTCCCCAAAGCTGCACAACATCAGCTGACTTTTTAATCACCTTGGTCTTGATGCCATAGGCAAGTCCAGCGACCAGGAAGAAAATAGTCAGGATCGGCACCATGCTGCTAAAGAACGGTGAATCAATGATTGCGCCGTCTTCGCCTCTGAGAATTCCGTTTTTCGGAACGATAGTGATAGCCAGAATGGCCAGATATACCAGTACCGCAATACCAGCCCATTTCATGCCGGATTTTTCTTCTGCAGTGACTGCTGCCAAAGTCGTATCCTCTGTCTCGATAGCGCCAGGTTCTCCTTCATCACGCTTATATTCTCCAAGCCTCGGTTCGATGATTTTCTCTACTACCAGGGTTCCCACGATGGTCAGCATGACAGTGGAAGCCGCCATGAAGTACCAGTTTACCGTAGGATTTACGGTATAATTTGGATCATAAATCTGTGCAGCGGATTCTGTGATGCCGGAGAGCAGAATATCCGTCTGCGTAACCATCAGGTTCGCAGAAAGGCCTGCCGCAACGCCGGCAAATCCAGTAGCTAGTCCCGCGATCGGATGACGATCCATACCTCTGAAAATCATTGCACCGAGAGGCGGAATGATGACGAAAGTTGCAGAACCTGCCAGACTTCCCATGATACCGACAAGCAGAACGATGGCTGTTACCAAGAATTTCGGCGCACCAGCGATGCTGGATTTGATGACCGTTTTTACAAGTCCAGTCTCTTCTGCAATACCGATGCCCAGCATGGCGACTAACGTCACACCGAGGGGACTGAAGGTTACAAAGTTTTCGACCATGGATTGTAAGAACCAGGTCAGTCCTTCTTTGCTCATCAGGTTACTGATATGCTGTGATTCGCCGGTGTTTGGATGTGGAAACTCTATGCTGGAACATAGTGCTGACACGACGAACACGACGACCGTCAAAATAATGAAGATGTATACGGGGTGAGGGAGGCGGTTGCCAAATCGCTCAATACCGTTCCAAATTCGGTTTTGCTTTTGTTTCATTTGTTACTCCTACCTTTACTACTTTATTGTTCTTTCCATAACTAGTTCAATTTCGACACATAGTCTATAATATATGATTGTGTTTTACTATGTCAATGGCAGTTTCACTTTTTGCACAAAAAAAGTGGCTTCGCCACTCCGCTAGGGAACCCTAGGTTCCCTTCGGCGCTTGCTACGCAAGCTGAGCACCCTCCTGAGGGCGGCGAGGGGATTCCCCTCTGCACACCCCTTTTTTGTTTAATAGGAAATCGATATTTCCTATTAAACAAAAAAAGACCGGATTTCTTTTAATCCGGTCTCATGTTTCTTATTCCAATATCGTTTTTAAGTAATCTTTGATATTGCCGTCGTCCCAGATATTCCATCCTAAGAGGACAGTTGCGTAGACGGCTTCCCCCTTCTTTGTCTTTTCCATAACGTCTGCTGCTATATAGACGTTGCCATAATCTCCATGGCTGTTAATGTCTACGGTAATGTTCGTCGATTCTCCCGTTCTTAATTTCAGTGGGTGTTTGACGCTGATTTCGCTCAACGGCGTTTCGTTAAATAAAATATCTGTAAAATACTTCTCTGCGCCTTCCATCCTAAACTTCAGTCCGGTAAGTTCTGTATCCTTCTCTGCTGGTTCTAAGTTCACATAACTATTGCCCCTGTCACTGTCGCCGCTTTCGTCAATCATATCGTAATCAAAATCATCTGAAGAGATCACGATATTTCCCACATCCTCTGTAGTCTCACTTCCGTCGTCCCAGGTAATTTTCACCTTGCTAAATTTGATGTCTTCCGGCAGCTCACCAGAATCGTCAATCTGACTGCTTCCGATGCCGACATGAACTGTGATGAGCGTATATTTTTCATCTTCCTGGTACTCATCGTAGTCATAAACTTTGCATTTTACGCCCTTTGGTCCATCGACTACAGCAACCTTGGAGACGACTTTATCCCAGTTATAGTCTTGAATATAAGATAGTTCTATATCCATTTCGTCAGTATAAACCAGCTGCTTGATAAAAACCGGTTTCTCAAGATCTGGACCTGCTACAGTTCTGATGGAACCACAGCTTGTCACAGCAAAAGCAAAAACGACAATCATTGCTAGTGCGATAAACTTCTTTCTCATAATCTCTCTCCTCTTTGTCCTTTTGTTGTATCTTTTATATAACATGTGCATTCCTTTGATATAAATATCGAGGCACCTGTTTCAATAAACGCTTCCTTACCTCTTGGCCGTAAGATCACTGCGTTTATTATAATAAAAAAGGCCAGATTATGCAAATGAATAATCGGTATTGAAGAAAATCTTTGCTTAATGTACAACTACCGGGTATCCAGCCGTTATCCTCGCATATAGAATGGCTGCAGAGCTGCTGGGCATATTGACGCATCCGTGGGACCCGCTGGTACGGTAGATATCGCCGCCAAAATCCCCACGCCAGGAAGCGTCGTGCATGCCGTAGTCCTGATAAAAAGGCATCCAGTATTTCACAGGCGAGTTATAAGTCGATCCGTCGCTGTTCCGTCCCCGCAGGCTGACGCCTTCTGCTTTATAGACTAGGTAGTAGACGCCTTTCGGCGTCGCATAACCTCTTGCCAGACTTCCGGTGACAATGGGGCTTTCAATCACGACACGGCCTTTTTGATAGAGCCATAAATGCTGATTTGCAATGTCGATTTCTACATAGTCAGAACCGATATCATTCAAACCGCCGCCAGTATAATAGGGTATCTGACTGTATTTCGGTTTCCGGCTTACATCTTTCCCGTTTTTCAAGTCTTCGACCAGCGCCTGGAACTCCTTCTTTTGGTCGATGAGATATCCATAGCTGCCGCCAGTTACACTGATATTCCCTTTGTATGTAGCGCGAAACTTTCTGGCAGTCCCCAGGGTATCGTAGGTGATGGCCAGATGAGAAACGAATTTCTCAACAGCTTTCTCATTTACCTGGCGTTTTTCGTCCTCAACGGTGATCATGGACTGCAGGTCTGCCGGTGTCAGCGTATAGCCTTTGTTGTAAAAGCGGTAAGTAATCGTCTGAGAGAAATTGTCTCTGCAATACTCCCTGTATTCCTTTAGTTTCTGGTCAACACTGTAAATTTTCGGCTGCTGGTAATAGGCCTCTGCCTTGTACTCTAAGATGAATTTCCCCTCAGAGATGGACTGCAGTACGGCTTTTTTAAATCGGTCTCTGTCGATGTTATCACCCTGCACTTCTTTGACGATCTCAAATCTCCGATTGGACAAATCCACATAAGCGTCTTTCGTTTTTACGGTGTACTTTCGATTGAGGAAATCCATCGCAGCAGTCTGCTTCTGAAAGCCTTTACTTTCCTCCCTCACTGTCATAGCAATAGATATTTTCACTTTCTTTTTGGTCAAATAATAGAAAACACGTTTGTACAACGGCCGCTTTAACACTTCTTGCAGTTTCTGATCTATGTCATAGGTAAAATCCAGATTTTCTATCCTGCCAATTACCTTACCTTCTCTTTCAATCACAAAATCGTGGTCATTCCAGTGTTTTGTCAATGTTTCTTTTGCCTCTGCTGCCGTCATCCCGGAACAATCAACTCCGTTAATCATCGTATGATCGAGAAAATACCGACTGCTGTATTCATCTATTTTGTTTATCTGCCAAAAACTGCAGGTCAGTAATAGGATTACACCTGCAGCCATCAGTAATATTTTTTGCTTTTTTGTCATTGCAATCCCCTATCTCAATTAATCTGTCCTTATACTCTATGCGCTGATTAAATGAAATATCCGAAAGCAGAAGGGAGAGGAATCTCCATCTCCATCTCTTTTTCGCTCACCCACTGAAATTCTTCGTTTTCGCTGTCACAGGAAAAATAGTAGCCAGTCATCTCCCACTCTACGTGTGTAAAGATATGCCTGTATTCCACTTTCCTCTGCAAATCCCGCGGGCGGCAGCCCCATTTCTCAACCTGTTTGACAGCTTGCTCCGCTGTCATTTCCTGGTCCACATTGGGGAACTCGTATAAGCCGGCTAAAAGACCTTTTTTGCCGCGCTGACGAACTGCCAGCTTTTCCCCGCATCGCAGGATAAAGACGGTCTTTTGCACTTTCTTCCGTTCTTTTTTACTGCTCTTGACCGGAAGCAGACCAGTCGTACCCGTCGCCCTCGCTTTGCAGTAGCCGCTGACAGGACAGAAGTCACACTTTGGCAGTCCATTGGGTACGCAGATCAAAGCCCCCAGCTCGATGAGCCCCTGGGTAAAATCGCCGCAGCCTTCGTCTGGATAAAGCGCCTGCAGGTATGCCGCTATGCGCTTCTTCATAGCAGCACTTTTGATATCCTCGTAATCCTCGCAGAGGCGGCTCATCACCCGAAGAACGTTGCCGTCCACCGCGGCAACTCTTTGATCAAAGCAGATCGATGCGATAGCGCCTGCCGTGTACTCGCCGATGCCCGGCAATGTTTTGATGACCTCGTAAGTTTTAGGAAAGTCCCCGCCAAAGTCATCCTGGATGACTGCAGCTGCTTTATGCATATTGCGGATGCGATTGTAGTAACCCAGGCCTTGCCATAGCTTCAGCAGCGTCTGCTCATCGGCCTCCGCCAAATCGCTGACAGAAGGCAGCTCTTTCATAAAGCGAGTGTAGTAATCCCTGACGGCTTCTACGCGGGTCTGCTGCAGCATGATTTCTGATACCCAGACGTGATAAGGATTTTTGTCCTTACGCCAAGGCAGGTCTCTTTTATTTTCTCCATACCAGTCTGTCAAGACCTGGGTAAAAGTCAAATCCAACGTGCTCGTCATTATCCCTTCAAGAACCCTTCTATAATCTTTTTCTCTGCTTCTTCTTCCGTCAGACCAAGGGTGCGCAGCTTGAGAATCTGTTCTCCCGCAACTTTTCCGATGGCCGCCTCGTGGATCAGGGAAGCGTCCAGGTGTCCGGCGTAAAGCTCTGGTGCCGCATTGACCCGGCCTTTTCCCACAAGAATCGCATCACATTCTGAATGCCCGCTGCAACGGTTATTACCTTTGATGCGGGAATGATACTCCTGGTAGGAATTGCCCTTAGCGACAGAGCGGGAAATCAGATCCACTGCGCTATCTTCTCCATTCATATCCACATCAAAATCAGTCATGGCGTATTCTTCTCCATCGGTCATAATGCTCTCATGAATCAGCAGCTTTGCCCTGTCAGCCAGACTGCCGCCTGTAGTTCTCGTAGAGTGATCGACACCGCCCAGCTGGATGGTGTTCATCTCCAGAACTGCATCCTCCGCCAACTCCACATGGGTGACAGGGTCAATTTTCTTCTGACCGCTGCCCTCACCAGTGCCCAGATGCTTTTCTTCGTAGAGGACATGGGCGCCTTTTTCCAGATAGAACCTATGTATTCCGTTATGCGCCGCTTCTCCTTCGTCGTCAGTGTGTACACCACAGCCTGCGATGATGGTCACGTCGGCACCTTCACCCACATGGAAATCATTGTATACCAAATCGCTGACATTTCCTCTCGTCACACACGCCGGTATAAAGACTTTTTCGCCTTTCGTGCCTGCTTTGATGTAGATATCCAGTCCGCATCCGTCCTCTTTGCCGTCGATGCGGATATTTTCTGTCGACTGTCTGCCTGCGCAGCCGCCGTTTTCACGAATATTAAAGGCGCCGCTATAACCGCCGTCTACATATTCAGATACTGCTTTTAATAGATCTATCGTCAATTTGTCCATGATTACCACTCCTTTCCCATCGGGCATGATCCTGACTTCTCACCCTCCATGAGCTGAGGCATGATTTCTTTACCAGGACCTGCGATGCGCACCCTTCCGTCTACGATAACGGCGATTTCATCTGCTATTTCCAAAAGTCTTTCCTGATGAGAAATGACCAGAAGAGACTTGTCTTTCTCTTTTTTTAATTCCTCGAAGGTCTCAATGAGTCCGGAAAAACTCCACAGGTCGATACCAGCTTCTGGTTCGTCAAAGATCAAAAGACGGCTATTTTTTCTTGCCAATACTGTGGCGATTTCGATACGTTTGATTTCTCCTCCTGACAGGCTGGCGTTGACCTCTCTGTCGATATAATCCTTTGTGCAGAGCCCGACTTTCGCCAGGATGCTACAGACATTCTCCTCGTCGATGGCTCCTCCGGCTGCCAGTTCCAGAAGGTCTCTGACTGCGACGCCTTTAAATCTCACCGGCTGCTGGAAGGCATAGCTGACACCCAGCTGCGCTCTCTCCGTGATATCTTTGTCTGTGATATCTATATCATCCAGCAAAATGCTGCCCTCTGTAGTTGCATTCAGACCAGCAATAACTTTGGCCAGGGAAGTTTTACCTCCGCCGTTTGGTCCCGTTACCACGGTCAGCTTCCCGGCAGGGACCTTTAAGTCAATTCCTTTTAAGACTGCTTCGCCATCATCCGGCTTCCAGCATACATTGTTCAATGTGAGCATGATATTCCTCCTCAGTTCTTCTCCTGATTTTATTGGCAGATGAAATCCTCGATTGCAGGCAGCCCCGGCTTATATCAAAAGCACCTTCAAGCGCCGTCGCCGTCAGACCGCCCCTCACCAATCGAGAATATGAAAGTTCCCTCCGCAGCCGCGGCTTTACGCCGAGCCATGGATGGAACTCGTAAATTTTGCTAATTTGCTGTATGATATATACCATTTTTAGGAGAATCTAAACTACATCGAAACAGATTACTTTGTTCTAAAAGCAGGACATCCTGCTGCGGTGCACCGTTTCTTCCAGCCAGCAGTGATACAAAAGGCCGCAATCAGAAGCAATAGGATCATCCCCGCCAAAACCAAAGTATAGTTTTTGGTCAAGTCATAGATGAACCCATAGACTGGAATCAGAATAATTGAAGCCAGCGGTGCACCCATGGAGACTTTGGCGTAAATTTTTTCGTAATCTTTTTTCCCATAGAAAGTGATTGTCAGAATTGGGGCTAAAACCATAATACCCGACGTCACCAGACCGTGGACAAAAGACAAGAGGCCAAAGACGATGAAGCTGTGTCCGCTGATCATGAAACCCACCACAGTAATCAAACCAAGTCCGATGATACCAAAGCAGGTTTTCAGACTGCCGATGCGGTCGCTGATCACGCCGATGGCTATAGAGCCGATGGCATTCCCCACAGAAGCAAATGCGAGAGCTTTGCCGGTTTCTTCAATGGTCAGACCTCTGGTTCCGCCGAAGGTCGGAATATGTTGTGTGAAGACGCCGACCCCTGTAATTGCAATCATAAAAAGCAATAGCAGGACAAATGATGCAGAACGAATCGCTTCTTTCTCAGGAATTTCAATTGACTCCTGACCGCTAGTTTTCTCCGCAGTTCCCTCACCGCGGTCTTCAAGATCAGCCCCGTATGGCAGTAACCCTTTGTCCTCCGGCTTATTTCGCAGGAGCAAAAGCGCCGCGGCAATGATGACGACAAAAGTCATACCGCCGATGATAAAGTACGAATATCTCCAGCCTTCAGCTGCGATAAGCACCGAAGTAAATGGCTGCAGTACAGCGCCGAACAGTCCGACAAAAGCCATCTGGATGCCCAACATCAGACCTGCGTTTTTAACAAACCAACGATTGATTAAAATTGGTCCCAGCAGGCTGACCACGATGGATGCACCCATAGCGGTGGGAACAGCCAGGAGATACCAGGCATACACGCTGTCCATCAAACCCAATGCAGCAAAAGAAAGGGCCTGAAGAACTGCACCAACTATCGCCATGATGCGTATATCATATTTGTTAATCAGCTTTCCCGCGGTGGGAAGCCAGAGTACCATGACAACGGACGTAATGCTCAGATAAATAGAAAGGCTGCCAATTCCAACGCCGATATCTGCTGCTACTGGCGCCAAAAACAGCCCCGAAGTCATGTTGATGCCGCCGCCAGCAAAGCCTCTGATTAAAATGATGCCGGCCAGCACCAGCCAGCAGTAGTGAAGTCCTGTTTTCTTCATAATAAGCGCCCTATTCCGATTTGATGACGTCTTTGCCCATCTCCGTCAAAGCTCTGGACGGCAGATTACCAAAGTCCACCCCAGGGTTCTGCGCCTTTGCTGCGGCTTCACCTATGCGTACCAGTTCCCCAGAAAGCATATTTCCCAAATCACGGGACTTGATGTTTCCCATATCCACTTGCGGGCTGTTCTGTAAAGTCTCAAATTCCTGTAATCCTGCCTGCTGCTTCTTGATCTGCATCAAAGCAAGCAGACCCTCTGGAATACCGTTGCTTTTTGACTGGGTCGATTTTTGCTGATTAATGGCCGCCATAGCTGTATCGCCAGGCTGCTTAAGGTCGCCCTGTACCACTGGAATACCTTCGTTTTTTGGTTCCCTTACATCTGAAGCACCAGTCATGACGTTGTTTTCTGTTATTCCTTGCATTTTCAAAATATACACCTCCGTAATTCTTATATTGAAGTTTGATTATCTTTCTCGTATAACAGGGCACAATACTGTAAAGTACGCCCTGTTTCATCTAGGAAAGGACCGAAATTATAATAAAACGAAACCTTCGACGATGATGGAATTCGTACTAAATCATCTCTGCAGCGATTGTCAAGTAAGCACAGTAAAATCTTGTGCGACACTTAACTCACTTTGAGAGACTGCCGTTGATTATATGATCCCAAATACATATTTTGTCGAATTTTATCGTATGGATAGTGTTTGCGAAAATAAGAATTTCATGCAAAGGAGATGCTAAAGAATCATCTTGTAAAGGATTGCTTTTTTGATTTGAGGGTAATTGCCTTGCCGGCTTTGGCTTTTATGGTATCAGAAATAACGCTGAAAGCCTATTGTGCTCGGCTCCAACGTTTGCGATTCTATGGATTTCTGCCCGATCTTTTGCTTCGTAGAATGGTGATAATGGTGAATGCTGAACTCCGCATAATCCACATAAGATGTGCCTTTGATATTACAGGGCGTACAAAAAAATGCTGCCGTATTTTAGACTGTGCAGAGTGCGACGATGTGATTGTGGTTGATCCACCGCGGGTCGGTATTTCAATCCACGCACTCCATGCGGAGTGCGACATTTTCACCTTTCTTTGCATTTTTATTATGCTGCATCATTTCAATCCACGCACTCCATGCGGAGTGCGACACTGTCAACCTGGGATAGAGTTGGCGACATGGGGATTTCAATCCACGCACTCCATGCGGAGTGCGACACCTCCATGATTACTGCTCGCACCTGCGGTCGGAATTTCAATCCACGCACTCCATGCGGAGTGCGACTCAAAGAAGACCGATTTTTCCTCGAGCGGAAACATTTCAATCCACGCACTCCATGCGGAGTGCGACTATAGCGACAGGTGTAGCGACTGTTTACAATCGAATTTCAATCCACGCACTCCATGCGGAGTGCGACGTGCTTGCCGTAGCAGGAGGTTGATTTCCGTTTATTTCAATCCACGCACTCCATGCGGAGTGCGACCCTCATACATCTTAGTAAGTTTTAGATAGGGATTAATTTCAATCCACGCACTCCATGCGGAGTGCGACATATGGAGCTAAAAATCAATTGATTGTAGCAGCGATTTCAATCCACGCACTCCATGCGGAGTGCGACCCTTTTTAACGGAGGGCAGATTGGTTGGTGGGTAAATTTCAATCCACGCACTCCATGCGGAGTGCGACGCAGGATACTCAATCCCGAGACTCTATACAAGCGATTTCAATCCACGCACTCCATGCGGAGTGCGACAAGACCCCTATATACCTAACGTGCAAATGTAAAATTTCAATCCACGCACTCCATGCGGAGTGCGACCCCTATTTTTGCCTGTTGCGCCATGTTTTACATATTTCAATCCACGCACTCCATGCGGAGTGCGACTTATGGTCGCCAAGAATTGTTGGATAGGTGGATTATTTCAATCCACGCACTCCATGCGGAGTGCGACAAAGTTTTTGGTGTACCGTCTACAGTTTTAGGTATTTCAATCCACGCACTCCATGCGGAGTGCGACATCTATGTGTTTATCCATGTTTTTACCTTTGATTATTTCAATCCACGCACTCCATGCGGAGTGCGACTCATATTTTCTAAGTGTGTTTCTTCTATTGTTGTATTTCAATCCACGCACTCCATGCGGAGTGCGACAACATTTTTTATACTTGATGATGGTATAGGTACAGATTTCAATCCACGCACTCCATGCGGAGTGCGACGTGATGTAAAATGGCACAAAATGATTCAGCAGATTTCAATCCACGCACTCCATGCGGAGTGCGACCTGATACCGATGTAGTATTATCTCCCCATATTTATTTCAATCCACGCACTCCATGCGGAGTGCGACCAGCTTTAACTACTACGGCAAACAATGTAATGGATTTCAATCCACGCACTCCATGCGGAGTGCGACCTCATAATTTTTTACTTTTACCGAATCAGTATCTATTTCAATCCACGCACTCCATGCGGAGTGCGACTGCAAATTAACGCTAATCTACTAAAGAAATTCCCATTAATTTGTATTTCTTTTAGTTTTAAACTAACAACCAATAACATATATTCCCACATATGGGATTATACCCACAACGAATTAGGTGCGAAAGACCCTGGGATTTCATGTTCACTTGCCTTTCGCACCAAGATTATACCATCAAGATACCTTCTGCTTTATAACTTTCTTTAGCTCCATAATGTTCGACTTTTGTCTCATAGTTATTTCCAAGATTATAAAACCGAAGGCTATCTTGGCTCTCATCAATAATTGACAACAGCTTATCTTTCAGCAGTAAGGCCTGCGATGCATCAAGTATGCACTCAAATACCGAGTTCTGCACTCTTTGACCATAATTCACGCACTCCTTGGCGACTTTACGCAGTCTTCTCTTTCCGGCACCATCCTGGGTAGACACATCATAAGTAATCAAAACTAACATATATCACACTCCTTACTTCCATAAAAATGGCGGATAACTCTCCAAATCGCCTCGAATCGTTCGTGCCAAAAGCATCGCCTGCACATATGGCACCAATCCCCAGGGAATCTTTTCATTGAGGAACGGATGCGTAATCGTTTCCTTTTTACGCTGCTGCCATGCGGCAAAAAACTGCTTTCTTCCTTCATCACTTTGCAAAACGGCACCATCACCTTGATAATCAAAATGCTCTCCTTTAATTATTTTTTTATTAATCAAAGTCAGAGCAAATCGGTCAGCCATGATACCACGCAGCTCTTCCATTAAATCTAACGACAGCGATTGTCTGCCCGGTCTGTCCCGATGCAAAAATCCAACATACGGGTCGAGACCCACGCTTTCTAGCGCCGCTGCACATTCGTTGCCAAGAACAGTGTATGCAAAAGAAAGCAGAGCATTGATGTTATCCAGAGGTGGTCTCCGATTGCGTCCATGAAATGCAAAGTCCGATTTTTGATTGATGATTAACTCATCAAATACATAGAAATAGCGGGAGGCCAATTCTCCCTCAATTCCCCTGAGGGTATCCAAATCTTCACAAACTCTGATCTGTTCCAGACCCTCATTCAATTCTTGGGAAACTCCTTTGATGCGCTCCGTGTCTACTCTCATCCCATTATCGCGAATTGTACGTTCCAAACTCCATCTGCAGTTAAAAACTTTGCCTAGGATCATGTTCCTCGCATATAGTGCACTTCGATTCAAATCATCAGAAATTCGATATTGCTCTTTGCGAAGCAGCACATTTCCATAAGACCGTCCCGAAACCCTCGCCAGAAATCTTCCTCTCGGAGAATAAAAGCTGAGATCAATGCCCTTCTCCGCGCATGCTCCCATCAAAGACGGTGAAGCACCCTTATAAGTAAAGCTGACGATATTCTCCAAAGTATGTAACGGAAACCTGCCAACGGTCTCTTCATCACGCAGGATGACTATATTTTCTCCATCTAAGGCAAGGTAAACGTCCTCTGACATTACATAAAGCGTATTCAACAGTTTTCTCATTCTCCGCCACCCGTTCCAGAAAGCCTTTCCTTGATATATTGTTCCACGCTAAGTGTTTTGTTCAGTTTCGGCAGACAAAGGTCTTTTAGCGAACAGGATCGGCATTTTTTATTGGTCTTTACCTTTGGTGTATAACCTCTTTGATATAACCCGTGCATCTCGTGACAAATTTCTTTCACGTGTAGCCGTAGTTCTTCATCAAAAAGAACCTCTGTCCGCCGTTTATTTTCCCCATAATATAAATAACCTTTGGGGATTTCGGTCAGAAACATCTCCTCCAGGCACATGGCCTGGGCGCAAAGCTGAACTTCATCTTCACGCCCTTCTTTTTCTGTGCCGCGCTTGTACTCTACAGGCATTAGATTCCAATTGCCATCGTAGCCCGAAATCGTGATACCTGACTTCACTTGCTGAAACTCCACAATATCACATTGTCCCGACACACCTAACTCTGCTGAGGCGATACGAAGCCCTCTCATGATCAACAGCTTGCCGCGCTTCTCCACTGATGTCTCTTCGTGAGCCCTTTTGTGCATCAATTCCCCGGCGGTGGTTCGATAGTTCTCTGCCCACTGCTGTTCGATATGGATCAAAGCCCACTGCCTGCGGCAGAATTCAAAGTGTTGAATGCCTGAAAGCATTAGATAGTCAGATTCTAAATAAGCCATTGTTATATCTTTCTCGACACTTCGACAGTCTCAGGAACCATATCTTTGTGTATCGTCACATCATAATCGCCATACTCTCTCGGATATTCAACATCCTCTTTCTTCTTTACCTCGATAGTTTCAAACAGCTTGTGTGCAGGACAGTCTCCCAATTCTGTACTATGCTTGAATACAATCAGTTCTCTCACTGCCATTTTTCCTCTAGCTGCAGAATGGTCGATTTCAAACATATTGATCATTGCCTGCCAAAGGAGCTCCAGGTCGTCTTCAGAAAATCCGGTCACTTTTTTCGCCAGATTAGCGGAAATATAGCCTTCCGCACGATAAAGTGCGTATGGCACGATGCTCTTACGGCCCATTTCCGTTTTCTTATCTTCAGCATCTTTTTCTGTAGTAATTGCTACACGGGTAATCGTAATGTCCTGGCTGATAATTGGATCAATACTCCTTGCAAAACCCAGCTGTACCGGACCTCTCACCTGTCCACAATTCAATGCCGCTTTTACAAAGGTAGTCATCACTGCACCAAAAGTTCTGATATCAAAGAAGTTCCGGCACATAAAGTCTCGTACTTTTAGGTCAATGTCCGGGTCTTTCTTTTTCGCATCTTTTACAGTTTTTTCATCAAGTCCAAGATACTTATATGCGGTAGCATCACTTCGATTAAGCGGAATATCCTCTTTGATGTAGATTTTATAGCCCTGCTCTCCTTCGCTGATATCCTGACCATAATCAGGATCTTTTACCGTTGCCACATAGTTCCGGATTTTCCTCTTTAAGCACACATCAGTTACAATGCCATATCCGCTTTCTGGATCAATTCTTGGCAGATTGCCCGCGTCTGGATCACCATTTGGATTTCCGTTTTCCACATCAAAAAGAATCACGAATTCATACCTGTTTTTAATTGCTTCACTCATTTTTCTATTCCTCCTCTGATTTTTTCTCATAACGTTTCTGGGTTTGATGGTAATACCCGAGAATAAACATTCCCTGCTCTTCCAAAGACAGCCGTCTCGGATATGCAATCATCTGATCATCCGTAACTGAAAATCTGCTCTGAATATCCGTTAACATCTTTTCAAAGTTGATCTTGATCCCAACATTCTTCCGCTCCACCTTTTTCATATGGCTGTTTTTCAGCTTCAGTAAAATCGGAAAAATAGATGCTGGCGTAGCACAAGCAGAATTGAAATACCTGTCTTTGATGGTCGAATTGATCTTGTTGTCAGCAGATTCTTCTTGAATATGCTCAAGAACCGCAAACATTCTTCCCAAATTATATGGAATGTTCTTGCTATTTTCATTTAGTCCCACGGTAATCTCCTCCTTTTCTGATAAACGTGTGTTTCTGATTAAGTAAGCTTTGATAATCGCTGCTCTTCCTCTTGTTATCTTATAAATCCTCGCATCTGGATCGTCCTGTTCCGCTGTAATTCTCTGCAAAACAGCCTGATAAAGTGTCTCTGGATATCTGTTCCCAGATAAAATTGCCTTAAATGCAGCACCGCCGATGTTGTCAGGCGGTTTTTTATCCTTCGACTTTTTGTTCACAATTTCCTGAAGCATCCGCCACGTTCCGAGATATTCTATGGAATCAATGGCAGGACGCACGACTTCCATCCGGTCGTAGTGCTCTTTTAAATGTCTCAATATGTTGCCAAAGCTATCCTCATAGAAAAATCTCACGGAAAGCCTGGCGGCGTTAGGAGACAGGCCTAGAATATAGAATTTCTCATCAGGTGATATTCCAGATAGCACCCCTTCTACGTCAATTACGCCGCCTTTTTCTAAATTCTCAAAAACACTGCGGATGATTTCTTGATTGTCCACAGTGGGTTCACTAATATCGGCAAAGGCGTTTTGATATTTTTCTTTACCACTTTCTGACCAGTAAACCACCATTGTATCGCCAATCGCGCTTCTGAACGGATACCCTTTAATATCCTTTGTATTGATCAGATAATTCAGTGCCGTTGTATATCCGTACACTGCCTCTTCGCCAACAGGGGCGTTATAGCTCTGTTCTTTTCCATAAGACAGAAATGCCGGTGCATTAAAGCCGATCAAAGAAGCTCCGCTGGATTGTGCGCCAGGAACCCCCTTGATCAGCCCATGGATTCTTGCAATCTCTGTTTGTTTTCCTGTAACCAGACAGATCCCCTTCTCTCCTCTTTGCTTCTGATTATAAAATTCCGTCCAAGCCGCTCTAATTTCGGAATCATCTTGAGCAAAATTTCCATCCACATAGAAGACCAAATTCGATGCAGCGCATAACTCCTCAAAGTTTTCGCTAATTATCAGATTGGCCTCTGCTTCATCCTGGTTCCAATTTTGATAAAAGGATTTTATCGCTTCTGCAATATCGGAATGAACATTCTCCAAAATCTGTAAGTGCCTCTCTTTTGACGCTTCAAAGCATTCTTTTGTCCTCTTAGGTTTTCCCTTTGTATCGACTCCAAGAATATAACTGGAATTATCGCACAGAAAGTTTGGTGAAACCCCCGAAGACCTGGTTACCTGCTCGGGCACTTCTTTTGACTGTGGCACTTCGACTGTTTTCTTCCCCCTCACTTCTTCATTTTTTAAAGGGATGACGCCTAAAAGTTCCCCTTCTGAAGAAATATCCAGACCTATTGCCACCTTTGCGCTGCACCAGCCAGGTCTTGTAACCTTGCCCGCGTCTGCAAGGTGCTCATAATATTTTACTAAAGCTTGCAATATCATCAAACCACCTCGCAATTTCTAAGGTCGAGGATGCCGTTTTTTAACTCTGCCCGGAAAAACATAGGCTGAATATTCTCAGGATCCGAATAATCGAGATCATACAGCATATAACCTAAATCTTTTATTTGACCTGCGTATGCAGTCTCAATCTCCGTTCCCTCATACAGTTCAAAGTTCACGGGGAACTCTCTGCAGCCAAAATATGGTGTGTGGTAGCACTGTCCCCTCCGCAGTCGTCTCATGATGGTGTCCTTGAACTTTCCCTCATTGTCACTTTCATTGGCATTTTCCGTCATCTCAAAGTGTGCGTCGATGACGTAATCTACATTTCGCAGGATGATTGCCGCCCTCTGTGCAATATCTTCTTTCGTTGAGATGTACAAAGGCTTTTCTCCGCCATTCATTGCAGACAGTACGCTTGTTGCCTGAATTTTACTTTTCACCTCATTTCTTCTTACACTGGTAAATTCGATAGGATTTCTCACATAAATTCTATCGATAATCCAGCGCATTCCCGGATGCCAATAAATGGCTTCCAAAATTCCTCGGGCTGCCGATGGGGTCATAACGTCATAACTACATCGCTCCACCTTCATCTCTGGACGGGAAAACAGTGCATAGTCCCCCCACACATGTACCCGTACTCCATGACTCATATCATCACTCCTTTCTTTAACCTTCAAACATAATTCCGATACCGGTTTCCATCACTAATTCCAAACCGTATTGTTCTTTATACTGACTTTCATCTGTCAGAACGGCAAAGCCCTCAAATAACGGTTCTTTTATGTAACCCAAGTCATGTAGAGCATCGTACTCCTTTTCATACAGATTGACGCTGTAGCGTCCGGCATCCCGCATCAGCTGCTTGGAGTAGAAACCTTCTTCTAATTTTGCTGCAATTTCTTTCGCCTTCGGCTCCAGGGGGATCAGTACCGTTTTTGTCTCCTGTTCGATCAACTGAAAGGCATCTGATACTGTTTTAAAGGGGAAATTCCAGGAATTCACTGCATTTTCAAAGGCATCCACGATGAACTTTTTATCGATTCCGTCCCCTGTAACCTTATAAAGATTCTTGAAATATTCATGAATCGGCTGCAATTCTGAAATATCTTCGTATTTGCGGACCACCTGTTCCGCCACCGAAATCGGTCTTCTCATACTGCTCGGTAGTGATGTATTCTTTTGACCCTCAAATGTAAAATAGACTGTTTTACACTGATCCATAGGCCGCTTTCCTTCCCGGTTGCAGCGGCCAGCCGCCTGAATAATAGAGTCGATACCCGCGAGCTGTCGCCATACCGATGGAAAGTCCACGTCTACGCCAGCTTCAATTAAACTTGTAGATATTACTCTACACGGTTTTGACGACTTTAAACGTTCTCGGATTTTTTCTAAAATTCTTTTTCTATGGTCAGGATACATCAAGGTGGATAAGTGATAGCTACCCTCTACGCCTTCATTCTGCAATTGTTTGAACACACGGCGAACACTTGCTCTGCTGCCTAGGATGCATAAGGCCTGTTCCTGCTCTTTTAAGCAATCGATCAAAAACTCTTCTGAAATCTGCCCGATATTTTCAACCTGCGTTCTTTTAAAAAACTGATATTGATCCTCCACATTAGGACAAATCTCTTGTATGTTTGCCGATACTGCTTTAGGGAAGTGTTCGTTCAAAGCCGGCTGCGTTGCTGTACAAAGCACGGCAGTGCAGTGATAATTATAGACCAATTCACTGATTGCCCGTATGCATGGCAGCAAATAGTCCACTGGCAACATCTGCGCCTCGTCAAAGATGATAATGCTTTTTGCTAGGTTATGTAGCTTCCGACACTTTGACGTTTTATAAGAAAATAGTGACTCAAAGAACTGGACGTTGGTTGTCACGATCACTCTCTTATCGTAGTTCTCTGCCGCTAACTGATATTTTTTGAGTTCATCCGGGTCGTCAAAGGTAACGTTACAGTGGTCTTCTAATACATTCTGGTCACCAAAAATATTTCTAAAAACCTGGGCATTTTGTTCTATTATGCTGGTGTAAGGGATTACGTACACAATTCGTTCTAGGTTGTGCTCTACTGCGTGTCGCAAACCGAAAGCCATAGAGGCTATCGTCTTTCCACCTCCCGTAGGGACCGTCAGTTGAAAGAGTCCTTGTTCAGCCTGTCCTTTTTCAAGACAGGCTTTTAAAATTTCTGTTCTACGGCCATTGACAGTATTTCGATCTGTATTTCTAAGCCATGGAGTTACGTGTTGCTCCAACATTTTAAAAAGTACATCTATTGAGTCACTTTTCGGCCGCACCACAGCTCCATTGCTCATAAATCTTTCTGTGTCCAGATAGTCTGCATCTACAAGGCAGGAGAAGAGCATTCTCGTGTAAAACGCTAAAC
Organism: Eubacteriaceae bacterium; assembly: GCA_902362805.1. Taxonomy (GTDB): domain Bacteria; phylum Bacillota; class Clostridia; order Peptostreptococcales; family Anaerovoracaceae; genus Senimuribacter. The sequence goes on from CABIXY010000005.1 coordinate 165,502, forward strand.
TAAATCCTCCCTTCTCAATGGACCTTAAAGGCGGGGCTGGAATTTTGGGAATATCGATTCCTTTTAAGAAATCACTGTAATCCTCAAGTTTCTTCCCCATTCTACCGTGCAAGGTCGATGTCCCGGTGCCATTACCAGGCGTACCGCCATCTGGCAAGCCTGCATGATGACCGGCTACGCAATAAGCTGCAAGAATATTGGAAAGTCCACCAATGTCGTATAGTTCCTTCGCTCCTGCAGTGGAATGATCTACTATTGGACCATCGTGCAACCGGTTCCAAAAAGCAGTGGTTCCTTTGCCAATATCGTGAGTTCTACCGACTGCTTTTCCCTGTTCCTCACAGTCAAAGGCTTTTGCAAATTGCCCAGCAAGCTCTGCAGTGCCTGTCAGATGGTCCGTTAAGGTTTGTTCTCTTGTCTCGTCCTCACTGATGTGGGCGAGGTATTTTGTTTTCATTTCATCACCTCCTTAGGATCATTATATTCTCACGCAATCAAAAAGTCAACTTCAATATAAAAAGAACTGAAATATTTAATTTGCATGCCTCTTTCTTGTATGATAAAATACTCTTGTCTAGGAAACTAGTGGATAGAAATAATATGAAAAGGACTGAGAAGCCAAGCTTCTCTTTCTTTTTATATTTCATAATATTCTGATATTATTATAACATTGTGTAAACCTCAAGTAAAGTATCTAGAGAGTTCAATATTTAATACTTCGGAAAGAATCTGAAACTTTTGGTTCTATACCACGCCGATAAAGAAATCATTGAATTTCCTGAAGTACATAAGACTAGATATAAAAAACCCCTCGTGATTTTTACTGTGCCAACAAATTTGACCAAGGAATACGCTGAGCAAATCTCAGCAACAGCACGGCAATTATCAATTCATACTCTTATAAGGCAGAGTTTATATATCGTACCCGTCAAATCAGCTCCCACACGCTAGCAGCACTTGACTTCCTTACCTTCAAAGAAAGCGAGGTAATTTATAACCGATAAACAACAAAACGATTTTTTCTACGTATGCTCTCTCATCGAGTACACAGCACGTAAAACGAATAACCGAAGAGATGCGATCATAGATGCTCTTGGAAAAGACGGCGTGCGAAGCAGTTGAAGGACGCAGAGGTTAGCCACTGCCTATCCTTTGAACAGGTCAGGGATGAAATCATAGATATCTACGGCATCAAACCTGGTGATTTTGATACCATAACAAATTGCAGATACACGATTCCCGGTTTCATGGATATTGGCAGGCTCTACTCCATTATGATCGAAGACTGCGCAAAGTCTGGTGAAGAAGTCAATGAAATGATCAAAATCTTCAAATCTTTTATCAGTGACGAGATTTCAAATTTCAAAACCGGTGTTTATTACCAGAATCCGGATTATTTAGAATGGTCTTACAGAGAAGGGCAATTACTAGATTAATATAAACGAACAGCTGGCAGGTATCTCCTGCCAGCTGTATTTTTTCTTAAGTCACTTAAGCCACTTCGCCAAAGTCTGGCTCAGCACTTCCATGTCAATTGGTTTTGACAGGTGCTCATCCATTCCCGCCGCCTTTGTCTTCTCGACATCGTCAGAAAAAGCATTGGCGGTCATAGCGATGATAGGCATCCGCTTCACATCTTTGCGGTTTAGCTCTCGAATCTTTCTCACGGCTTCGCAGCCATCCATCACTGGCATCTGCATGTCCATGAAGATCAAATCGTAGTAATCTTCCGGTTTTTCTTGTACCATGTCTACCGCGATCTGGCCGTTTTCCGCTGCCTCCACTTCCAGATTGACAGCAGAGAGCAGTTCTATGGCGATTTCGCGATTCAGAGCATTGTCTTCTGCCAGAAGGATTCGCTTCCCGCCATACTCGCCTTTCGGCAAAGTTCCGTATTCCTTTGGCACTGGCTCTGTTTGCTTGCAAACGAGCTGATTCAACTTATAAACCAGCCGGGACTGAAACAAAGGCTTGACAATAAAGTCATTGACCCCGGCTTTGATGGCCTCATCCTCAAATTCGGACCAATCATAGGCCGAAATCATAATAATCGGAACTTCGCTGCCAACTGCCGCACGTATCCTTCTCGTAGTTTCAATGCCGTCCATACCGGGCATTTTCAAATCTAAGATCACTGCAAAATAGTCGCTGCCCCGGTCATGAGCGGTCACGACCTTCTCCACGGCTTCTTCCCCGCAAAGCGTATATTCTCCATCCATACCCATATTTTCCAGTCTTTCACACACGTCTACGCAGACAATTTCATCATCGTCTACTACCAAAATCGGCAGCCCTGCCAGAGATTCTGTATTCCACTCCGGCTGATCCTGCAGCCTTAGGCAGAAAGTCGCTGTGAATTTTGACCCCTGCCCATAAGTGCTTTCCACCTGAATCGTTCCATCCAGCATTTCAACGATGTTTTTACTAATTGCCATGCCCAGACCTGTTCCTGGAATCCCCCGTATCGCTTTATCATCGGCTCTTTCGAAAGGTTCAAATATTTTCTCTAAAAAATCCGCTTTCATACCGATGCCATCGTCAGATACGGAAAATTCGTAACAACCTACCCCCCTCTGCATAGAAGGCTTTTCTTTAATTTCAAAGAGAATATGACCGCCTTCGGGGGTATACTTTGTCGCATTGGAGAGCAGATTGAGAAGCACCTGCTGCAATCGCTGTAAGTCTCCAATCACCATTTCATCTTTTACATCTTCAATATGGGCTTCGAAAAATTGCTTTTTTCTGTCAATCATCGGTTGAATCATGTTGATAATATCCTGCGTCATGGAAGCCATATCAATCTTCTCTTCTGCCAAAACAATATTGCCGCTTTCTACCTTAGCCATGTCGAGAACTTCATTAATCAAACCGAGCAGGAGTTTTGACGAAGTAGTAATCTTGCCAAGACAGTCGCAAACCCTGTCTTGATCCTCGATATGTGCACCGGCAATGGCTGTCATGCCAATGATAGCATTCATCGGTGTCCTGATATCGTGACTCATCCGTGACAGAAATTCTGACTTTGCCTTGTTGGCCGCAGAAGCAGCATTCAGCGCATCCTGAAGCAACTGTTTTTGGCGTTTCTCCTCTTTAACCTCCGTGATGTCCGTCCGCGTCATCAGCAAAAGGTTCTTTTCGCGGTCAAAATAGCTGTAGCGCATTTTCTTGTCTTTCAGTACCCCGTCTTCAAACATGTTACCGTATATGATGCATTCTCCCTTTTCCTCAATCACCGGCAAAATATTGGCAAGTCTCATTTTCTCAGTCAATTCTTCCTGTTGCTCCTCAGGAACATATATACGGTTATAGGTCTGAACTTCCCTCTCGTAATCGTTACTCATAATCGGAGGCATCGGCGTCCCAGACTGCTTATTGGAGGCGTACATCACATAACTGTTGGAATCTGCATCTATGTAATTGACATAATCGTACTCTGTTTCTACAGCCTTCGCGATGATTTCGCCTCTTTTTAGTTCATTGATATATCGGCTTGTAAGCAGTATGCGATCCGGTTTTCCACTCTTGTCTTCAAACACATGCAGAAAAGCCTGATGCCATTCAAATCCAAAAGATTGATTGCGAAACCGCATTTCGAACGTTTTTTCTCTGCATGCTAACTGACACATCTCTTTTAAGGCCGATATGGACATATACTCCTGCCATTTTTTCTTGTCTGCCGGGTAGACGTATTCCTGCAGATAAGCAGCGTTCAACTCCTTATAATCCATTACCCGGCCAGTCAATTCTGGTATCATGAAATTCTGTATTATTTCAACCTCCTGGCTTTCTAATGTAATCAGCCATAAAGATCCCATCGTACTTTTCAAAACATTTAATAGCTCTGCCCCTTGCAGATTTATCACACTCATCCTAACCTCCGTACTTTTCATTTCAACCCTCTTATTTTACCATACTTGTCAAGCCTTTTATGAACATCTCTATGAAATTCTTTTTTGCTAAATTTATACAATCAAAAAGGAGCTGCCTGCAGGCAGGCGCTCCTATATTATCTCTTCACTCTTCCAGTTTCCAAATCTCCTTATCTCTCCTGAACACCAGGCAGGTCATGACGCCGAGCAGACCGATGATCATAAAGAACATGGCTGCCCCGGACCCTTTTCCGCTGCCAAAAAACGTAATCCAGAGGCTGTCTTCTGCCTGCAGCGCCATAAACGGTTCAAAGACTTTGTCAACCAGGATGCCTCCCAGAAAGTACCCTATGGGAATGGTAAAAAACTGCAGTGTATTGCGGGCAGAGTAAACTCTTCCCTGCATCGTCACTGGGATATAGCTGCGAAAAAGGGTATCCATGTTGGCGTTCATTATGGGAACCCAAATCCACCCCAAAATTGCGCCCAGACACCAGACAGGCACCGAATTGCCAAAAGCGAGGATGAAGTTCTCGGTACTCATAGACAAAAACAAGGTGTTGCAGATAACCCGAACTCTGCTCTTCGGCGCAGGCAGGACAGATGCCGCCAGACTCCCAGCTAGCATGGCAATTCCCACCGAGGCGTTGACGATGGCCAGCGCACCTTCTCCTCCGCCGCTCCTGGAAAGAAGCATTGCCGGAAAAGCAGCGTTGTACATGGATGCTGTCAGATTGATTCCCGCAAGAAGGAGAATTAAATCTAAAATGCCCCGGTGCTCTTTCAGATACTGCAATCCGCTCTTTGCCGACTGCAACAAAGATTCCCCTTTATCCTTCAATTCATGTACTATGGGGATTTCCACGAAAAAACAGAGCGCTAAAAAAGCAGCCAAAAAGGTAGACAGATCAAAATAGATGACGGCATCCAACCCAAAAGCTGCGAAAATCGTCGTAGCAGCCACTGGGGACAGAATGTTGACCAGAGAATTGGAAAATGAACGCAGTCCGCTCACTTTTTGATAATGTTTTCGCGGTGTAATCAAACTGATTGCCACATCTCCTGCAGGTTGCTGCACCGTGCCCATCAATCCGTTCAAGGCATTGAGGCAATAGAGATGCCAGATTTCCAACTGACCGCTTTTCAGCAGCAATAAAACCACTACCGTACAGAGAGCAGCAAAAGTGTCACTTGCCAGCATGGTTACTTTCTTATTCCACTTGTCGCTGAGTGCACCGGCGAAGATACTCATCATGATGTAAGGCGTGTAAGAACAGACTGACAAAAGCGCAGTCGTCAAAGCTGAGCCTTTTTCTTGATAAGTCCACATCACCAGCGCAAAATTGGTCATTGAACTGCCCAGCAGGGACAGCGATTGCGTCGACCATAAGATCAGAAAGCTGTGAAGCTCTTTCATTATTAAGTTGATATTTTTCATTTGACTTTGCTCCTTTTAATTTTGTATGATTTCCATTAAAATGCAAAGTCTTTGGGCAAATCTTCGATTCACTCCATGCAGTTTTGCCCTAATAGACCTTGCATGGAGCTTGAGCAATTACCAGTTTCACTTCAGGCTCACCTCTTTTCATTCCATCTTAATATGTAAAAAAAGCTGCCACACTGATTCCAGCAGGCAGCTAAAGTTTGTTACGCGTTGAGCTTTTCTGCAGCTTCTGCGCCAGTCATGCCGACAGCGATGCCGAGAGCTTCTGCTTCAGGCGAAACGCTCTTTACTGGGTTAGCCAGAATTTCATCAAAAGTGCTTCCACCGACAACAGCCGCTGCATCATTCACGGCTTCCGCTGTCCCCTGATTTAAGTAACCACACATGATATAGCCTTTTTTACAAAGAAGAACCAGCATATTTGGATGCCCCTCTCCACCAGGTGCTACAATACGCACGCCCTGCACAGGCTGTCCTTTCACATTTAACATTTCAATCTGAATCATTTTATCTCTTCCTTTCACGTTTTCATGGATTCCTTCCTTGCGGCAACGCCGTAAGATTATGGAACTATTATACCATGACGATTCCTATAAAAATACAATCGAACGTCATGATTCAATGGTTCCTTCTTTGCGGCAACGCCGTAAGATTATGGAACCATTATACCGTGACGATCCCTATAAAAATACAATCGAACGTCATGGTTCAATGGTTCCTTCCTTGCGGCAACGCCGTAAGATCTTGGAACCATTATACCACATTCTTTCGAAGCTGTGATATCAATTTCTGTTCGTCCTTATTTATGATATCTCAAATGGCAGATGTCATCTCCGCCCGCAATGGTTTTCGTCAACTCCAATTCACAACCGTAAGCCTCGCCGATGCCACGATCTCCGCACATGGCGATATCACAGAGCATAGCGATGTCCTCATCAGAACAGCCACATTTCTGCCAGGCCTTTACCAGCGGACAGTAATGAAAATGCAATTCCAATTCATCATCAGTGCTTTTGATCACATCCATTTCAAAGACTTTTCGTGCTGGCAAAGAGAACAAAGTCTTGTGCAGCCCTTTCAGGCTATCCGTCTTGCCCTTCTCGATCAAAAACTTTCCTTCGCCAATCCCACAGCGGCGTATCGCTTCTGGTGCGAAATCCATCGGCGGCAGCCCTTTCTTTCGCGCCTCGTCACAGAGAAGATAAAGCCAAGCTGCTCTCTGCTCCAACTGTTCACGAATAGCCGCAATCAGTGCAAACTTAATCTTTGGTTCATTTTTTACAATGCTCATGTTGTTCCTCCTCAAGATCTTCGCAATAGTTCCATCAGTTCTTCTCGGTTGAAATCGACGCTTTCCACGGCTCTGCCCGTGAGAATTTGATCGGCCAGGTCCTTTTTACGCTCCTGTAGTTCTAGAATTTTATCTTCGATAGTATCCTGCGCTATCAACTTATAGACTGTCACCACATTTTTCTGACCAATACGGTGTGCTCTGTCCGTCGCCTGATTCTGCACCGCCAGATTCCACCAAGGGTCGAAGTGAATGACCATATCTGCTGCCGTCAGGTTCAAACCGGTGCCTCCTGCTTTCAGTGAAATCAAGAAGACGGAGGTATCGTCCTCATTGAAGGCTTTGACCATTCGGTTCCGTTTTTCTTTGCTGGTGGCGCCTGTTAAAATATAGCAGGAAATCTCCTCCTGCTCAAGTCTGGCTTCTAAATCGCTGAGCATGGTAGTAAACTGAGAGAACAGCAAAATCTTATGCCCTGCACTGACTGCATTGCTGATCAGCTCGATACACATCTGGGTTTTTGCCGATACCCCTTGATAGTTTTCATAGACGAGAGCTGGGTCACAACAGATTTGGCGCAGCCTGGTCAGCTGTGAAAGAATTTGAATCTTCGAGGTTGAAAGCTCCTCATCGCTGGCTCCGTCTAAGAACAATTGCAGCTGCTTCACGTGGGCGTCATACAGCCTCTGCTGTTCTCCATCCAAGCGGGTAAACATGTTCTTTTCAATCTTATCCGGCAGATCTTTCAGCACATCTTTTTTCAGACGCCGCAAGATGAACGGATGCGTCATTTTGCGCAATCTCTCCATCGCCTCCTCGTCCTGCCCCTGGACAATCGGATTTTCCATTTCTTTGCGGAATCGATCGTAGGAATGCAGGAAACCGGACATCAGAAAGTCAAAGATGCTCCAAAGCTCGCTGAGTCTGTTTTCAACGGGCGTTCCTGTCAATGCTGCTCGAAAACCGGCGTTAATTGATTTGACAGACTTTGCCGCCTGGGTATTGTGGTTTTTGATATACTGTGCTTCGTCGATGACCTGGCAGCCAAAGGCGATCTCTTTATAAAGCTTGATATCCCGCTTCAGCAGCTCGTAAGACGTGATGCATACCTCCCCAGGTTCTATCGTCTCAATCAAAGTCTGACGTCCCGCGGCCGTTCCGATGATCAGCCGTGTTCTGAGCGCGGGCGCAAAGCGATGAATTTCGCTCTCCCAGTTGTACACCAGGGATGCAGGACAGACAATCAGAGAGGGACGACTGTCCGCGCTACCCTTCTCTTCCTGTTCCGACAGCAGAAAAGCGATGACCTGCAGCGTCTTTCCCAGCCCCATATCGTCAGCCAGAATTCCTCCAAAACCGTTGTGTGCCAACGTTTTCAGCCACAGAAAACCTTTCTTCTGATATTCTCTCAAGGTCTTCGCCAAGGTAGCCGGTACCTCAAAATCGTTATCGTCCACGGTCTTCATATCGCGGATCAAGGCGCGGAAATCTCTGCTGCGCTCAACGGAAAGAGAAGTCTTTGCCTGTAATTCACTGTCCAGATAAAGGGCGCGATACTTTGGCAGCAGCACAGTATCCTGCCGAAGTTCCTTGGCAGTCAGATTCAAGCCCTCCCGCAGTTCTGCCAACGTCGTAATCCCGTCGTCTTCAATCTGAACAAAATCCCCGTTCTTCAAACGGTAGAACTTCTTCTTTTTGTTGTATTTGCCCAAAATATCGATCAAATCTTCCCGCGACATATCTCCAGCCGTCAAAGTCAGCTCTAGTAAATCGCCGGATAACGAGATTCCGATTGACACCGTCGGCGTCGGTCTGATATTCACGCCCTTAAGGCTCTCTGATACATAGACCTGACCCAGCTCCTGCATTTCGTCGATACCCATGGTCAGCAGTTCATAGAGGGTGTCTTCGTCCCTGCTGATGACCAGCTCCTGTTTGTTTTCATCTATCCGTTCAAAGTAAGGCACGATTAATGCGGCAGTCTCAATCTCCTTTACAAAATCCCGGCTTTCATAGTCTTTCTGCCGATCATAGACATTGTATTTTCTGTCTCCGTAGACGGCTTCAATCTTTCCTGTCACTATGTTTTTCTCCGGTGCGTCCAAGTAAATCTTAAATTCTGCTTCTGCGATGCCATAATCCTCTTCAACAAAATTTTCTATATGGCAGATGAACTGCTGCTTCAGTGTCGGATACAGTTCCCGGCAAAAAATCGGTATATCGTCTTCTGCCACGAAAAAAGGATTGTTTATTTTTCGCTCCATACAGAAAAGTAAACCGTCAATCGCTTTCACATCTTTGATCGGCAGTTTAAAGATTTCTCCATCGGCAAAATAGAGATAATGCTCCTGTCCCCTTATCAGAGGGTTCGCATCCGTAGCCACTTCGATGCCGCCTTCTTTGCCTGTGATATACAAATCCATTTCCGGCATTCTCTCACTGATCTGCCATTCCTTGACAGCTGAATCGCTCAATTCTATCTCAAAAGGCCGCTCTCCCATAATATCGAGAAGCATTTCAAACTCTCCCCCGCTGAGAGGAAGTTCCCTTACTTTAGGAATCGTCCTCGTAAAATAAAAAGCGGAATCACTCGCTTCTTTTTTCTCTCTGTCCTTAATCCATTTCACTAAAAACTCCGCCAGTGGCTGAGAATCCTGATCAAAACTTTCGATTGAATGGATAAACTGTAACCGCTTCCCATAAGCGAAATTAGCGGCCGCTTCCATATTCTTGGCAAATTCAGAAACGTCTTTCAGAACATACATGTGGTCAATGCCGATTTTGAAAGCAGCGGAAATCTTCGTTTCCAGGTTATCTCGTTCTACTTTAAAGGACGGCAAAAGACAGACGCGGCCAAAGGCGTCTTTTTGTAAAATCGGTGCAGTCTTTTTCTGAATCTGCATATTGAGAAGGTTTTTGATGGCGTAAGTGGTCTGAGGCTTATAGGCTGCATAATTACTGCGGCCTCCGTCCCAGGAGGTCTGTCTGACCTTCGAAGCTAGACGAGTAGTCCCCTGCTGATGATTCATGTATTCTCTAAGAACCGCCACGCAGTGTTTGCAAATGCCGTCATAGTTAGAAAAGGCCGGACATTCGCAAAACGTTTCCTCCAGCTGGTCGGTTCTTTCGTTATAGCTTAAACTGACATCATAGTACCGCCTGTCTGATCCCCTGACCAGTGCATCGATGTGTTTGCGGTCTGTGTCATTCTCATCTTCTTCTGCTTTGAACTCCAAAATCCTGTCTTTCTCAAGAAAAATCTGCATTCCCTTTCGATAGGTTTTATCTATAGTTAAAGAACGAATAAATGAATCCGTAATCATAAATCCTCCCCTGATATCCAAGTCTACTTCTATTATACGTGTCTATTTCGCTCAAGTAAAGGCAGACTTTTGATACAATAGCAAAGGCGGCGCACATGCACCGCCCTTTCTCATTCAGTATTGGTCTTTTCAGAGCAATTTATCCAGCTCCTGGTCTATATATTCAATTCTCTTGATCTTCGGTTCCCTGAGCAGATGGCCGCGGGCCATGACCATGGTCACATCCTTCAGGCTGGACAAGTCTTTCAGAGGATTCTCTTCTAAAACGATCAAATCCGCACACTTTCCATCCTCTATGGAACCTGTAATATCAGAGAGTCCTAGAATTTCAGCATTTCCAAGGGTCACGGTGTGCAAAGCAAAAGCATTCGATACGCCGCAGAGCTTGGCAAAATAGTAAACCTCTCGCCACAAGGCATAATGGGTGATGTACGGGCAGGATGCGTCAGTACCCAGACCTACTGGAATATCATTTGCAAGGGCCTGTTTGGCGCTTTCGATGATGTTCTCCATGACCACTTCTGCATTATACTGGTTCACCTCTGTCATCTTAGTCATCTCTCCCGGCAGTCGCGCAATAGCCAGCGCCGGAATGATAGTACAAATCACCGCGGAGCCGTTTTCCTTATAAAGACTGATGATTTCCTCATCCATCCGCGCACCGTGTTCGATAGTATCCACACCTGCCTTCAGTGCGAGGCGTACTCCCTCTGTACTTTCTGTATGAGACGCTACTTTGAAGCCCAATCTGTGGGCTTCGTCACAGGAGGCCCTGGCCAGTTCATAGGACATCCTGACCACGCCTGGCTCTCCTTTTACGGCTGCATCAAAGACGCCGCCGGTGACAAAGATTTTAATCCAGTCCGCCCCCTTTGCAGCATTGTCTCCGATGACCTTGATGCATTCTTCTGGCGTTCTGCAGGGAATCCCCATCAGTCCATCTGTGTGGCCGCCGGGAACTGTCACGCCGTAACCGCAGGCCAGAAGACGAGGTCCGACGTATTTCCCGATGTTGATCATATCTCTGTTGGCCAAATCTCGATAACTGACTTCACCCACGGAGCGGATGGTCGTAATCCCCGCATTGAGAGAGGTGAGGATATTCTTCTTTACGACAGAGCTGAGCACCTTTTGCATCAGCTTAGACTTATCCACCTTGGCCGCCAAATCAGAGGCTTCACTTGCGTTGGTCGGTTTACCGGTGCCCGGCAGGTGGACGTGGGCATTAATCAAACCCGGCAGCAGATACTTGTCATGTAGATCAATTTCTTCAAAGCCCTCCGGCACACTGCCCCTTTCTTTCAAGGATACGATTTTGTCGTTTTCCACTAAGACCGTCATACAGGGCTGTACCTCCATGTCCCGGCTTCCATCCAGCACGTTAGCATGGGTAAATGCGTATTTCATAGGAACATCTCCTTCCTTAATTTGTTCGCTTGTCTTAATTTTAACAATATTCCAATGAAATAGCAATTATTCTTCTGTAAATTTAAGATTTTGTTCTCTGTACCACAGACCGCTTGGCAATCTGATAGATTGCGACGAAATACAAAGTGTAGAGAATTGTGATGATCAGAGCGATGAGCCCTGTTGTAAGGTACATCTCCTGAACTTGTCCTGCGCAGCCGTGCAGCTGCAGCAGCTTGCCAAACAGCCATCCCATGGGAACGCTGGACAAAACTGGGAGTATCAGCGGTTGGAAGAAGAAACCTGCCATCTGGCAGAGCAGCGTCTGCTCCTGTTCGCCTTCACTGACTCCCAGGCAGGACAACGTCAGGTATCTGCGCCTGTCCTCGCTTAACCCTGACATGATCTTCAGCGCCAGAATCGCCATGACCATGAGCAGAAATACAGTAGTGATATAGATGGCGCCGATTATGAAGATGGCAATTTCGCTGTCCCTTACCTGCCGGTCCATTTCCTTCAGCCAGTAGTCGCAAGCATTGGATGTGTTTTCTCCATCTGCATACGTATAATGATAGGTCAAATCTCTTTGAAGGCTCTCTGCATCGTACTGTTTTTGTTCTAATACATAGACGACTTTTTTCTCCTGCACCCTCAAATACTTTACTGCCTCATCAGGCACTACAGTATAAATGTAGGCAGGCAGAGGCGACTGACCTTCCCTTCTGCCGCCGTAGAGGTAACTTTTGCCGCTGAGATGTAAGGTGACAGAAGAGTAATCCGTACCAGCGGCGATCGTCGAATTTGTCACCACCAGAAATCGCCCGTCCAGATTCACTGTCTGATAGCCACGCGCTCTGCAGAGTGCGTTGAAGTCAGACTCCGAGATATTCGTACACAGATAGAGGACGTTTTTCTCATACCAGGTGGTCAAAGGCTCCGTCACCTCATCCGTTTCATTTCTATAGGTGGTATAGGAGCACTTCTTTTCTATTCTTGAATAGTTCTCGATGATGGTCTCTGCCTCCTCCGGCAGGATAGCCTCATCAGGCTCTCTGCCTGGATCATTATTTTCGACATAAGTCACGTCAAAGGGATTAGATCTTTCATGCTCGGTCCTTTCTAGTATTTTCAGGAAAAATGCGCCGTTAGACACAAAGATTGCTGCGGTCAGAAGAAAAGCCATCAATCCGACCATGACAGAATTGACGCTGAGGGTGCCGCTGAGCTGTCTCAGGGTAAAGGTGTTTGTGCCTCTGCTGCAGAAGTTTTTCTTTTCAGATAGAAACGGGATCAGGCTCTTGGCAACTCCTATATGGAGGAAAATGAACGCCATGGCCATGATAAACAGATCCAGCATGATTGCAGTCTCCAGGTTCCCCTTACTGGCAGAATAGCGAATTTCAATTAGTCTGATGAAATCAATAGCCGCTTCAATCAGTACCAAAATGGAGGTGGCCATGATGAAAACCCAAACCCTTGGATGGCAGCTTTTCTTTTCGCTCTTTTGCGCTCCATGCAATAAATCGTAAATATTGACTATTTTCAAGTATAGGAAAGAGGAAAACGCCGAAAGCAGGAAAATCGCGATGACCAGCCCGATGGTGATCCAAAGGCCTTTCACCGAGTAGGCCGCAAATGTGAGTTCCAGCTGCATCACCTTCATCATAATCGCCACCATACCCTGATAGAAAAATAATCCCAGCAGGATGCCCAGCCCCAAAGCGACGAAACCCATGATCAAAGTCTCTGTCAGAAAAATCAAGAGGACATGATTTCTCGTCATGCCAAGGGTCAGATACATGCCGAATTCCCGCTTTCGAAACCGAAGCAGGAAAGAGGAGGCATATCCCAGTACAAAGGTTATGATGACGAAAATAAAGGCGATCAGCCCCATCAGACCGTTCTTCATGCCGCTGTTACTCTCCGCATCCAGGTTCAGCTGCGGACTGAAAATCATGTTGCACAATGCGAACAGCAAGGCCACAGTCAGTATCACCGTCATAAAGTAAATCAAGTAATTGCTCATCTGTCTTCTTACATTACGCAGAGCCAGTTTTGCTAACATCTCAATCACCTCCCCGATTGGTTTTTGAATATAACCGCCCGCTTTGCAATTTGATATGTCGCGGTAAAATACAATACATAAATCAGTATTATGACAAGGGCGATGACAGCCGCAATAAGATACACTTCTGTCTGCTGTGCCACAAAACCGGTCAGCTTCATGATTCTGCCGCAAATCCATCCGGTAGGAATGCTCAATAGCATGGGTATCGCAAAAGGCAGGAAAAAGAAGCTGAATGTCTGCTGAAACAGTGCTTTGCTCTGCTCCTGTTCATCTGCCCCCAGACGGTACAAAATGCTGTATCTTTTTTTGTCTTCAGAAAGGGTGGATAAAATTTTCAAGGCCAGAATCGCCATGGCCATAAACAGGAATATAGCAGCAATGTACAGAGCACCAACGACAAAGACGGCAAGAATACTATTACTCCTGATTCGGTTATACTCCTTTAATACATAGTTGCACATCTCATAGGGTCCGCCATTTTCATCGTCACCCGGCACTGTATAGCTCAAATCCTCTTTTAGGCGATTGCCATCATACTTTCCGTCTGCCAGATCGTAGGCGATGCAGCTCGTAGCCGTTTCCATATGCCTTACTGCTTCATCTGGTATAACTGCGTAAAAATAGGTATAGGCAAAATGAGGGTAATCCTGGCTGATGCCGCCGTAACGATAAGTTCTGCCCCCTGCCCCAATCTTCGTCTGGGAAAAATCAAATTGCAGTGTATATGCGTCATTTGTTATCACCAGGTATTCCTGCTCCAGCTGAACCGGCTCGAATCCTAAGAACTTGCATATTTTGTTAAAATCGCTTTCTGCTATGAACAAATCGTCTTCCCCAGACCATTCCGTACAGCTGTATAAGTCATCTCTGCCATTTGTATAAAAGGCAAATGGCAGTTTCTCCTCAATTTTTGCGTATTTTTTTATAATCGTTTCACCTATGTCCGCAGTGATTGGACTATATTTGCTGTCGGTGTCAGATTGCTCTTCGATATAGAGGGCGTCAAAAGGGATGTCTCTGTCCAGAACTGCGCGCGTGTTCACTCGTAAGACAAAGGATGCGTTGGCGCCGATGACTGCAAATGCCATCAAAAAAGCGATAATACCGATCATCGTGGAATTTGCACGCAGGGACGCGCTGAGTTGCCGCAATACAAAGGTATGACTGCCGCTATTGCAGAACTTCTTTCTTTTTAAAAGCAGGTTCACGATGCTTCTGGAAACTGCCGCATGAAATAAAATCAGACCGCCTGCCAGCACAAATAGACTGATGAAAACAGATTCCAGATTTGAAGAGCCTTCCAGAAGCAGGATGTCTACCTGCTTACAAAAAATAACGCAGCTTCCTATGACGATGCTCAGAGAAACCAGGGTCAGGAACAGCCAAAAGTTTGGATGTTTTACCTTTTTTTCTACCATTTGGTCGCCATGAATTAACTCATAGATGCTGACTTTTCTCAGATAACGAGCTGAAGCCATTGACGATAGAGCAAACATAGCCGCCACCAACACGATAGTGAGAAACAGACCCTTAGCAGAATAATCGGCGAAGGTGAATTCTATTTCCATCAAATTGGTCATAATCATAATCAGGCCCTGATAAATAAACAATCCCAGCAGAATTCCCAGTCCCAGCGCCGTAAAACACATGATCATCGTTTCAGAGACAAAGATGGAGAGAATGTTTTTTCTTGTCATGCCCAATGTCAGGTAAGTACCGAACTCCCGCTTACGTAATTTCAGCATAAAAGCAGTTGCATACCCCAGCACAAAAGCGACGATCAAAGCGATAAATATGGTAAGTCCCATTAAGGCGACTTTCATAGAACTTGCTTCTTCCACCCACTGCAAAAGCTGCGGACTATAAATCACATTGTTTATGGCGAATATAAAAGAAACAGTCAGGGAAACGGTCATGAAATAAATCAGATAATTCCCTAACTGTCGCTTAACATTGCGCACCGCAAGCTTAGTGAACATCAAGTTCACCTCCCAGCGCCGCTGTAACAGCTACAATCGCCTGGTAAAATTCTTGCCTTGTCCGCTGTCCCCGGTCCATCTCATTCCATATTTGACCGTCTTTTAAAAATAAAACTCGATTTGCGTAAGAGCCGATGACCGGATCATGGGTTACCATGAGAATTGTAGAACCTAGTGACTGGTTCATCATCTGAAAAGTTTCCATCAGCAGTTTCGAATTCTTCGAATCCAAAGCACCAGTCGGTTCATCTGCCAAAACCAGCGCTGGTTTCGTAATCATCGCCCTGGCACATGCCGCCCTCTGGCGCTGTCCGCCAGACAGCTCATAAGGAAACTTGGACAACTGATCGCAGACGCCCAAGGCTTCGGACACTCTCATCAGTTCTCTGTCAGCATCCTCGTGAGGTTTCTTCTGCAGATTTAACGGCAGCAATATATTCTCGCCAACAGTCAGGGTATCAAGCAGGTTGTATTCTTGAAAGATGAACCCCAATTGATCTCTGCGAAAATTGGCAAGCTGCTTTTCTTCCATCTCCGTCAGATGGACACCTTCGATGGAAATTTCACCGCTGCTGACTCGATCGATGGTTGAAATCACATTGAGCAAAGTGCTTTTACCAGAGCCGGACGCTCCCATAATTGCCGTAAATTCCCCTTTCTCTACGGAAAAAGAGATACCGTCCAGTGCCTTCGTCACTACACTCTCCTTGCCGTAATACTTCGTTACATTTTTAATCTCTAAAATCTCATTCATGTGATCGTCTCCTCCTTTTCACTCTAATATTAGCATGAAAAGGCCATATCTTATCTAACACGGACAGGGTACCAATCTTACAATTTTGTTAGATTTCTGAAAAGCAGTGTAATCCGCGTATATTTTTCTTCTTCTGATTCTACTTGCAGTTCAATGTCCAGCCTCTTACATAGTTCATTTGCAATGTACAATCCCATGCCAGTGCTGCGGCCAAAATGCCTGCCGTTGCTTCCCGTAAATCCCCTCTCCGTGACGCGCCTGATTTCGTGGGAAGGAATCCCGATACCGTCGTCCTCAAAAATAATCTTCCCGTCTACTGCGGTGATATTTACATGACAGCCCGGACAGTATTTGGCGCTGTTTATCAGCAGCTGTTTTAAAATAAAGCAAAGGGATTTGTCGTCCGTACAGACTGTGAAACTCCCCTCTGTCTCCACACTAATCTTTGATGCAATCAACAACTCCATCTGACTTTTCACCGCTTCCTCGATAACGGCTGCCGCTTGCAGGATTCTGATCTTGGTATCCTTCTCGGCGCTGCGAAGTCTAGCATAATAGAGTATGTTTTCTGTCAGATTATCTGCTCGCTTTAATTCTCTTCTCAACTTTCTGACATCGCCATCGTTGTCCAGAATCAAGGAACAGGCGGTCAATGGAGTTTTGATCTCGTGAATCCAGCTTTCCACATAGTCACAGTATTCTTCTTTTTCCCGTCTCGTCTCTTCCACAAGACCTACCGCGGATCGTGAAATTGTTTTAAACATGCGGTAATACTGCTGTTCAAGATATCCCGTCGGCGGCGGCAGAATTTCTCCCAGCAGGTACTTGTCTTCCAATTCTTTCTCGAGTTTTTGCAGGCCGCGGATATTTCTCCGCTCCATAACAAAGCTGACCAACAGCCAGCTGCCGGTCAAAAACAGGAAAAATAACTCCATGACAGCAATCAGGGAGATACTCACTTCTGCGAACGCTAAAAAAACACCTGCCAGCAAAGCGCCGATGCATAAAAAACTCAATGTAATCGTTTTTGCGGATAAGTAGTCTCTGAATTTCATAAACGATACCCCACGCCCCGAACGGTACGAATAAATTCCTCTGCCCCCATCTTCTTCAGCTTATCTCGCAGGCGGTTGACATTGACATAGAGGGTGTTCTCATCGATGTACAAGCTGTTGCTCCATAGGTCTTCAATAATCTCATCTCTTGTGCAGAGTTCCTTCTGCATCAGACAGGCCAGAATCCGCGTCTCATTTTTGGTCAGTTCCTGGGAGCACCCACGAAAATGGACGGTCATGTCAGCGAGATTCAGGGTCAGATTGCGCACAGTGAGGACAGAACTGCTCTTACGCTTCAGCAGTCTGCCAATCCTCGCTAAAAGCACAGAGGAATTGTAAGGCTTGCGAATGTAGTCGTCGGCGCCCACACCAAAACCCAGCAGTTCGTCATCAGCTGAATCTCTGGCTGTGAGGAAAATCACTGGCATATCAGAATGCAGACGCAGTTTCCGACATACTTCAAATCCGCTTTCACCCGGCAGATTGATATCCAAAAGAGCCAAATCACAAGGAGGCTCACTGACTGGCATGTAGCCGTTAGCACGAAGCAATGCACACAGTTCTTCGTGAATGCTATGATCGTCTTCTATTACTAATATCTTTTCCATTTTCCCCTCCTGCTATTTTAAAATGCTACAGTCAGTATATCACAAAAAAACACTCTGCAAAATACCCGGTTCGTAGGTTTGGGACACAGAGTACGTAACTAGGTTGTCTGGGTTGCCTGGCGCGAGGGTTCGTTACGCATTCTGCCTGCTCAGCCCTGTCTTTCCGTAACCGATTTGGCGTTTTCGACTCATTCTGCGTAACCAGGGCACCCGGCGGCATAAGTTAAAATTACCGAGCTTTATCAAAAAAATGAGACTGCCGCCAGCGAATCTCTTATTCGCTGGCGGCAGTCTGGATAAACGCCTACTCGTGCCATCCGTGCCCTCCTCCATGAGAGGAACCATGGTGATTTTGACCATTACTATGATAGCCGTAATTTTGGTGGTTCGCATGAGTTCCGTCGCAGTCAGGATACTGACAGTTTCCATAAGTTGAAGCCGTAGATGTGCCTGCCGCAGGTGTTGTTGACGGAGCAGCAGAGCGATTCTGCTCTGTATGATGAACCCCTCTTTTGAGGCAGTCCTGATTTATCGTGCAGATGGGCTGCTTTTTCTGCATCTGGCTTTCGGAAATCGTCCCTTGCTCATCCGCACCAAAAGCGGTCAATGATACCGCACCTGCAACAACGATTGTGAGCGCAAGTGCCAGTACAATCCATTTCTTCTTCATTACTTTTTTCAAATTCATTCCCTCCAGGTTAATCTGCTTTGTTGTTTGTTCACAGTATAACCACCTACTATAAACACTTTCGAGGTTATTTCTAAACAAATTATAAACTTTTCCTCTCACTAAAGATTCAACCGATACCCGGCTCCCCAAACAGTCTCGATAATCTGCGGATTTTTCGGATCTTCTTCGATTTTTTCTCGTATGCGGTTGATATGCACCGTCACTGTAGCGCTGTCTCCCACATAATCATAACCCCATATTTTCTCAAAGAGATGCTCTTTAGAAAACACGATGTTAGGATTCATCGCCATGTATTTGAGCAGTTCAAATTCTCTATTAGGGAAATGAATCTCCTCTCCATTTTTAATAACCTTCCAACTCTTGGCGAGAATTTTCAGTCCACCGACTTGAATCAAGTAATCCTCTGCCATATCTCCATGTACAGTTCTGCCTGCCGTCAGCCGTTCATATCTTGCCAAGTGAGACTTGACTCTGGCCACCAGTTCCGCCGGGTCAAAAGGTTTAACGATGTAGTCGTCCGCACCGAGACCCAGTCCCCTGATTTTGTCAATGGACTCCTGCTTCGCTGTCACCATGAGAATCGGAATGTCAATTTTATCTCTGACCTCTCGGCAGATATCGTAGCCATCTTTTCCTGGCAGCATGATATCCAATAGCAGCAGATCAAAATTTTCTGACAAAATCCGTTTCATTACATCATCGCCATCCGAAACGATTGTCACATGGAAGCCGTCGATTTCCAAATAGTCTTTTTCCAGCAAGGCGATTCGTTTATCATCCTCTGCGATCAAAATATGTGCCATCACACTTCCCCCTCATTATTTCCAAAATACATCATCAGATGCAGTCCGCCCTGGTTCTCTGCTCTGATGATGCCGCCGTGTTCTTTGACGATATATTGACAGACGTAGAGACCAAGACCGCTGCCCTCGCCATCGCTGCGGGCTTCATCTCCTCGATAAAACTGGTCGAATAAATATGGCAGTTTCTCCCTTTCCACCCCATTACCATTATCAGAAAAAGTAATGACTACACTGTCATCAGATCTTTTTTCCAACAAGATTCTCATAATCAGCGGCCTTGTCCCAGCGTATTTGATACTGTTTTCCACAAAGTTATCGAAAACTCGTTTCATCTGCTCCTGATCGATACCCAGGAAGCAGTCCTCTTGACAAGTGCTATGGAACTCCAAAAAAGCATGTTGGGCAGTCAGGTCTTTTTTTCTGCCCTCAACATAGTGCTGTAGGTATTCCTTTACATCTGTGCTCTGCTTGTAAAACGGCATATTTCCTGTCTCCAGCTTTGAATAATAGAACAGTTTTGACAGCAGTCCTTCCATATCACAAGCACAGCTATAGGCAATATCCAAATACTGCTGGCGCTTTTCCTCTGTAACCGCAACTCCATCCTTTAAGCCTTTGATATAACCTTTTACAGATGTGAGTGGAGTTCTCAGATCATGGGAAATGCCGCTGATCATTTCGGTGCGCGCCTTTTCGTATGCTGCATTTTTTCCCATGCCCTCTTTGAGGTGCTCCTGCATCTGATTAAAACTGTCGCAGACGTTGCGAAACTCATCATCTTGTCGATATACGACTGGCTGGGTCAGGTCACCGCCTTCAATGCGCTCAGCAGCCGCAGCCAGCTGATCCACAGGTTCCATAATCTGCATGACCAGCTTTTTTGTGAACATGCGGCTGCAGTATAAAATTGCCAGTATCACAACCGCTCCAATGGCGATGAACAGCAGAAGAAATAACTGAAAAACATGTTTATCCGTACTGAAAAAAGTATCTCCGCTCCCGCCGCTGGCTGCATAGAAGTGATACAGGGTGTCGTCAGCCGGAAGACCTGCTGAAAGCACAGTCACATTGTTGATAAAGAAAGTGCTCACAGTGATTTCTGAAGCATGCCCATGGTCATGGTGTCCCGATTCAGTATTGTTATCGCCTTGTTCACCGATAGAAGCTACACTTTCTGTCTCATTCTCGTTCAAATTGGAGTAGACAGTTTCTCCCTCTGTATCAAAGACTGCCAGATGAAAGTCATAATCGCCCAAAGCATCGGCCCACTGCTGCCAGTCTGTACCGTACCCTTCTTCTTTCAACATTTGCTGCACCTGCGTTGTATATGTTGAGAGCTCGGAATTTTCGCTTTGATGAGTCAGAAAGGTATGCTGGAAAATCGTCAGCAAAAGACTTCCTACTCCCAGCAACACCAAAAGGGCAACTAATATCATGATAGTATTCGTAATAAATATTTTTCTTTTGATGGTCATTGGATTCCCACTCTCTGCATATCCCTTTGCAAAAACCTCCACGGCTCGTCGCAGCCGCAGCCGTCAAACCCTGCCGCATGACACAGATCACGATTTACTTCTAGACTCCAAAGGCTTTGATACAGCTGTTCTTCGGCAGGTATCGGTATGTAAAAAAGCCTTTCAATGGCACGGTTTAGCCCGGCAACAGGTCTTCTGCCGTGGGTTTTGGTCATTATGGGAATTCCCGCTATGGCAAAATACCGTGCAATCTGTTCTTCAGTATAACCTTCGCTGGCAAAACCCCTGCGAATCGCCTCCTCTGCCCGCTGCGCAATGGCATTCCAGTCTTCTGCCATCATACCCGCCATAATACAGCAAAATCGATTGCTGGCGTTAACCACAATCAGCAGGTTTTTCTTTTGAAAGCGAATAATGTGAAGCTCCCAGCAGAAAAAAAGATCTGTGATGCCGCCGTAACTCAGCTCCTTTATTTTTAGATGTTTCTGTAGTGGAATCGTAATACCTAGTTCCATGGTCTCTCCTCTGTCCTAATCGAGTTCATTGTATTTTTTACTGCTTCCCTTGCATTTTTCTACAGGATATTTTTGCTTGTTCTCTTCCAGTTTTCTGAGAATTTCCTGCTCCAGGTTGATGTCAATTTTGTCAGCAAGCATAATGCAGTACATCATTACGTCTGCAATTTCATCGCTGACGGCTCGCTGGTCAAAGTCGTTGTTCCACTGGAAACATTCCAAAAGTTCTCCTGCCTCTATGGCGACTGACTTAGCTAGATTCTCTGGTGAATGGAACTGGTCCCAATCCCGCTCCTCGTTAAAAATTCTCAGTTGTTCTTTGATGTCGTTCATATTAATCCTCCGAATTCAAATATAGGGTCATTAAGTCATGAAACTTTTTCGTACCTTCACGCACGATAATCGTTTTGGAACTACCGTCTTTATATAAGATGAAAAATCTATGAAATACCTTTTCTGGCATCTGTTTCTCCTCAACTGCAGAGGCGGCACCCAGGAAGGCACCGATGGGACCAAAGCTGCTTCCAATTAAACTCCGTATTACTGCGCTTCCTTTCTTGCATTTGAATGTCGTTCCTCCGCCAACTACTTCAGATTCCAAATACTGTACAGCTTTAATGCTATCTAACCAATCGCCTTGGCTTTGGTCACTTTTGGCAGTCTTATTTCGTTTAAGTGCCTGGCACTTTTGCTTCTGTTGTTCTGCATCCCTTTTCTTCACTTCTTTTTTGGCTTCTCTCTGTATTCTTTCTTCAACGCGCTTTTCTATTTTTTCATTTCTCGCAATGGTTTCACGAACCTCAGCTTTACGAAGCAATTGACGAATTTCCTCTTTTCCGACCTGCGAAGAGTGGACATATTCCACCCTTGTTCCGTCGTTTCTCTTTATCACTGTGTCTTTCTCAGCAGATTCTGCATGCGGATATTTCTCGATTCTTATATATTCTGTTTCAAAACCATTTTTATCTTTGATTTTTATACTCATAATAGGGAAGTCCTTTCAATCTGTATTTCAATCACTTGCTCCATGCGGAGCAAGACGATATTTGAAGAAGTGTATGAAAACGCTAAAATCATTTCAATCCACTTGCTCCGCAAGGGAGCAAGACCAGAGCAGGCAGGAGACTGGATGGCGCAGTGGAATTTCAATCCACTTGCTCCGCAAGGGAGCAAGACCTAAGTGGCGTTCTTTAACACATGCCGTTTTGGTATTTCAATCCACTTGCTCCGCAAGGGAGCAAGACCGTTAAACCACTGTACCATCGGATAAGTCTCCTTATTTCAATCCACTTGCTCCGCAAGGGAGCAAGACCCAGTCGCAGAACTCGTGTCAATTGACTCTGTTAATATTTCAATCCACTTGCTCCGCAAGGGAGCAAGACCACTACGCTGATTGGCGTGGATGTAAAAGATGTTATTTCAATCCACTTGCTCCGCAAGGGAGCAAGACTAAATATTGATTTTAATGCAGAGATACAAGATCTAATTTCAATCCACTTGCTCCGCAAGGGAGCAAGACGGCAAAATATCTCCAATTTTCTAGAAATATTCATATTTTTTAGAACTTTTTCCCTTTTTTCAGCAAACTAACTCCCATTATTACCCATCTATGTCATTTTACGCTCAAAGATTCTGGTGCGAAACACCCAGGGAATTCATGTTCACTTGCCTTTCGCACCAGCAGAAAACGGAACAGTTTGGTATTTTCTTTGTGTTACCTGAGTGCCTTGAAGTAGTTCTCCAATATATCCTTAATATGATTATACCTCCTTGCGTAGGAATTTTCCACCCGAATCAGCTCCATTTGATGTGCCCGGCAGATTTCCTTCTTTTGCGCATCGCGCCGTTTTACAACTTCATCTTCAAAATGCTCTCGTCCGTCCAGTTCAATCACAAGCACCGGCAGTTTGTGATTTTCATCGACTTTTTCGTAGACCACAAAATCGAACCGACCGGAATAAAACAAATCGCTGCATGTGGTATTGCCCTGAAAGACATGGGCGATGCCCACCTCTTTCTCCACCACAAAACGATTGTGAGAAAGCCAGATGTTTTCCAGCGCGTGATGCATATTTTGCAAAAAAGCCTCTTCTGTGGCTGTGCTGAACGGTTTTACTCCCAGCGCCCTGGAAGCGGCAGATTTTGGTGTCACCTCAGACCTTCCATTGGTCCTCACATATTCCACCAGCTCATAAAGATCATCCTCTTCATTCCTTCGACGCAGGCGATGTAGATTCTGCAGGCTGCCCAGAACGATCAGCTTATCCTTCGCCCTGGAGGTTGCAACGTTGAGCAGTTCTTTGTTGTTCTTCAGCCACTGGTAGGTCGTCTCATGAGTAGTGCCCGTAATGGCAGTGGAAAACAGCACCACATCCTTCTCGTCACCTTGGAAGGAGTGGACTGTCCCACAGACGGCATTCTGAATTCCTGCCGCTTCCAGGCTTTGCTCAATCATTTTCCTTTGATTGACAAAAGGCGTGATGACGCCGATGGATTTCTCTGGATGAGACGCTGCATAACCGACGATTTCCGCTGCCTCACCCGGCGCAGTGTTCTTACTGCCGCACATTTGATCCTCCACATCGATAAATACCAAAGGTTCCTTTTCTTCACTCTTTGAGAGAATCGCCAATTTGTCGTGGTAGTATTTTTTGTTATTAAACTCGATAATCTGTTTATTGCAGCGATAATGATTGTGGAGCAAAATTTCATCACTGACAGAATCACAGGTCAAAAACGTCTTGTAAATAGAATTTTGCAGGTAGTCATATTCCTCTGACACCCGATATTTCCTTCGCAGCTTTTTGTTAGTCAGTTCATCTAGCAAAATCACGGGATTCAGCTGCTGTGGATCTCCTACCAGCATCAGGTTCTCGCCCCGCAGAATCGGGATCAAAGACACCGCTACATTGCACTGACTGGCTTCATCCATGATGGTCATATCAAAATAGCAGTCAGGTTCTCCTAATTTGTGGGCTGAAATACAGGTGGTCGCTACGATAGGAAAGATGCGCAGAAACTTCTTTAAGTTTTCACCCTCGCTGAGGTAGTGATTCATCGCCTCCCTCTGTTCTTTTCCAGTGAATTCCAGAATGATTTCTTTCAAGTCCGCATACTTCGGCTCATCCAGTCTTTTGATATATTTTGCTGATGTATAATAGAGGTATTTCTTAAAGTCCTCTATATCATCGGTCAAAAGCGAAAAAGCGTCCGCATCACTGATTTCGCCTCGCTTTTCGATTTCTTCTTGAACCCAACGGTGCTGCCGCTTGCGGATATCCATCTGGAAGGGAATGAGGTGCATATTCGACTCCTGTTTCCCTTCAAAATCTAGCAGCCGATCGATGGTCTCGCTGCGCTCTTTCAGCTCCAATACGTCTTCGTATCTCTTCAGCAGCTTTGCCAGTTCCCTAGCTCTCTGGGTACGGTCTCCCTTGTTCCTGTCCAAAGTCCTATCGAAGATTTTGATGTCTCTGGTCTCAAGATAAAGCCGCTTGATGGTCATTGCCGCCTCTTCCACCTTGTCGTTGTTTCCCAGGCGAACCATGGGGAAAGGAATCTCCTTTCCGTTGTACTTGAGATGGGACAGCTTCTCATAAACGCCATCGATGGGATGATTGTTATTTGACGCAAACAAGACGGTTCGTTCATTGAAGAAGGCCGTCACGATAGTATTGATGATCGTATTGGTTTTGCCCGTTCCAGGCGGACCCTGGATGTATGCGAGAGGATATTTCATAGCATTGTTGATGGCAAGAAGCTGATCCAGATTGACCCTTCGATTGAGCAGCGTAATGGGATAAGCTTTTCTCCTGATGGGTCTGTTCAGCAGTCCGCCAAAGGAAGCCTGCAGCGGTACCGAAATATTCTCCTCGTGATACATGTCGATGATGGCACCGTATTCCTCGTGCAGATCCAGTACGAGGTCCATTCCCAAACCAATCACATAAGGCATGTCATCTACCCCGTTAATCTGGCGGTTATTCTCCGTAATCCGGTCTTTGATGCGTTCCTGATTTGCCTCAAAATCTTCCAAAAGTAAAAAGTCTTCGGCATCCAGGAATTGGCGGATGCTTTCTTTTTCCCCATTAATCGTAAATTCAGTGCAAATGGTAATATCCTCATCGGGGCGGAGCCTTTTGTTTTTGACGTCCAAATCCAGCTTGCGATAGGCAAGCACGTAAAGTCCTTTTGGCGTATGCACACTGAGCACGTTCATGGCCAGCCTTTTGATCTGAAATCTCTGCGTTGGTTTCTTGTCATCCTCTGCCTTTCGCTGAAAATTCCTGACGATCTGACGAAATTGTTCTTCACTGAGTATGTAGTCTGCGCCAGCGATACGATCTCGATCCAGAAATCTGATCAGAGCAAAATCTGTCTCATAAGGCGTCCTGTCCATGCGGCTGCATTCTTCCAAATAGCTCAAGATTTTCAAGTTTGCTGCATGGTCAAAGAGATTTTGATATTTATGGGGATTCTCTGCAATGTCCCTGACGAGACGTTCATTGACCGGGTAATAGGAACCGTCTATCACCTGGGATGACATAATAGAGTCTATGTAGATATAAGGAAATTTCTCAATGGTATACTGACCGATGTGAAGGCCTTCTACCGACAAAGTCTTCGTCCGCGGGTACAGATCCTTGATAGCGATCCAGTATTTTGTGAGTTGTCCCGTCTTGTTGCGGTACTCAATGCTAATCCACCTGCCCTCATGGATGGCGCGGAAAATATCACGATAAATGCTGGTCATAGACTCCCTCCCTTGCTTTGATAGGTCTATTTTAGTATGGATAGGTTGCTTTGTCCATAGATGGGATAGAAAACCCCGCTATCTGCGCACAAAAGGCACTCGAAGCGGGGCTTTGCTTTTACTTGTATTCAATTCCATTTTCCTCACACCAGCGGATTGCGATCTTGCGAAACTCCTCGTCTTTGCATTCGTACCATTGCTTTTCAATCCCTAGATCGTAGAGAGTATCTTTAAAATACCGGAAAGCACCACTTCCCCTGATTGCACGTTCTAACCGCTTCTGCACCTTGCCAGGCGGAAGGCTTCTGATGAATGCTCTCATCAGTTGATATTCATTGATTTCATATTTTGAGGGCAGCCGAATGTATTTCTCTCCATTTTCCTCCAGATCATCGAGTAGTTCCTGATCATCGCAGCCGAAAATCGGGTCCATGACAAAAACCAATGCCTCTGTTTCTTTGTTGTAATAGTATGCCGATTCATCACTGGAAATCGCCAGCGCTTCCACAACATCATTCAGTTTTACTTTCATCTTGCACCTCCTATACCTTATCCAATTCTCCCATCATTACTCTTCTGTTTCGATATAAGGTCTTCCATTCATGCACCAAATCTGCTGTGACCGCAGTACCACCAGGATATTTTTTCAACATCGTATCTTTCACTGCCCAAAACCTCCGCAGTTACCTTTCCGTTTCCTTCGTTCAAATTTTCCACTGCATCATCGCAGTGATACTCGTATCCCCGGTCGAGGATGTGTGGTTTGAATAAATATTCCCAGTCCATCGTTTTTCTCCAAAATTCGATTTGTCCTTATATGATGCATATTGGGAATATCGTTCAACATCATTTATGTTAAAACCCACCTTCATTATATGCTCTCGTAATTACATAAGAAGGCTCATAATACGCACTGGCATTGTAATTATCTATCGTTTCACAAATAGAATGATTATATACTCTGATCAGCCCTTCAACAAAGTTCTCATCTGGCTGCAGCGTATCAATAATCAAACGCATATATACTTTGCCTATCTATGTCTCTGTCGGGATTTGTTGAACTAAATCTTTATTCACGTTTTTGATGTCAAAGTTACCTTCCTGCAAGTTGTACTCTTGAATCCATTGGTCTTCGATTTTTAACGGATTTTCACAATGCAATACGTTAGCCAAGCTGATTAATCGGATAAACTGGTCTTTTCCAATGGCGTTAACCACATAGGAATTCTTTTGATGTAGTCGTCTTACAACTCGTTCAATCATATTGCATAGGAAGTATAAATCATCTCTTCTGATTTCCTCATCAGGGAAAAATATATTTGTCATATCTCATAACTCCTTACAAAATTCAGGGTTGATAGTGCTTTATCCGTGTAGAATACAATCTGATGGGTTGGAGATTTGAATTTCACCAGTTCCCAAAATGCAGATCTAGAAATAATTTCAGCAGTGTAATCTTCAATATAATTCTATATCGTATCATCTGCCATTGGTCCCTCAACAATATCATACTGATGTTCAATTCCTTTGCGGCAATTCACTATAAACTCCAGCCATGCCTGCTTTTCCATATTCGTAAATAAAAGCCACAACCGAAATCTTTGTAATACCCCTTTATCATTACCTTCGGGTTCTGCACAACCATGCTGCTTCCATGAAATATTTTCAGATCGTCCACCATAATTATCTATTGTCAATCTCAAGCTTTCTCTTCGCATTATCCATAAACGTATTTGATAACTCCATGATCTCAGGAAAATCACTATTACCTCCAAATAAGATAATCCGAGATAAGAACATTTCTTTTAGCGAAATTGCCCCTCTTCTGCTGTCTTCAACACTTTCCTCCCATTTTCGCATCAAATCGTCCGGAAGTTCAAAATAGTATGATTTGTCTTGATTACAGAGAAGCCAAGATTTTTTGTCATCCGCCCAATGCAATGTATAACCGTCTCCGTAGTCCATCCAGTCATCAGTAATTAAGTGTGGATTATTTTTCTCATTCTCGACTAAAAATAGAATAAGGCCGTTTTCCAATAAACCAATTTTAACCTTCTGCGCCAAATTATCAACTTCCTGGATAAAAGCATCCGCTAATTGCCATATTCTATCATCGTAATATTCATTTTTTGACGTTCTGAAAAACCTTTCTAATATTTTAATATCTTCTTTATTTTTCATCCGATCCAAATTTTCTATTCTATTTCTAATATCTTCGAAAATTTGACTATCTGCAAAAGAGATTAAGGGTATCTTATGTGTGGCTGCGAATGAAATAGTGGTCTTCTTGAACCCACTAAGGGACGCTAATGCAACCTGATACAAATATCTTTCCATCGGGAATTTTCTTTGTTTTGTACTTCGTCCACTTTTACGATTATTCAATATATCTTCAGTCACTATGTCAAAGTTGTTAATATCTTCTCTCAAGCCCAAAACGTTGCGTACTATTCCAATCCCTAATTTATCAGAATAGCATTTACACTCTACTACTAGTCTTGTTTGAAAATAAAAAGGAGTTTGAATTGGTGGCGAAACTAAAACATCTGCATTATGACACTCCCCCAAGCCCTGTATCATTTGTCCCGCTGATCCATCAAAAACAAGCAAGCCGTCGGACGGCACAGCTTTAAAACCACAATGATACAATAACGTCCTTACAAAATACTCTAATGCATGACCCTTTAACGAACTATTCGCCATAGTAAACCTCCGTTATCTGTATGTTTTTACGATATGGCATACAATTATGAATCAAACAACTAGTTAGCTATATCTTATATCAATCTTCTCCACATATTTATCCTTCAGAATGAATACTTTTAATATATTTTATCACAAACTTCAAACAATTTACAGCCTGCGATTACACTTCCACTCTGATCTCCGCCTGACTGCCTCCTGCTCTGTCCTTCTTCACCACGATCTGCTTTTCAATCTTCTCTTTCAGTTCGCCGACATGAGAAATGATGCCCACCAGCTTGTTTCCTTCGGACAAGCCTGCCAGTACCTGGATGGCCTGCTGCAGAGATTCATCATCCAGAGAGCCGAAGCCCTCGTCCACAAACATGGTATCCAGGCGGATGCCTCCTGCCGAGGACTGGATTTCGTCGGAAAGACCCAGAGCCAGACAGAGGGAGGCTTTGAAGGACTCTCCGCCGGACAGGGTGCGCACGCTGCGCTGTGACCCGTTATAGTGGTCGATGACATCCAATTCCAAGCCGCTCTGGCTGCGGTTATTCTCCGCCTCATTGCGTCGTTTCAGCTCATACTGCCCACTGCTCATGACCATCAGACGGCTGTTGGCACGCTGAATCACCAGATCAAAATATCGCATCTGTACGTAGGTTTCCAGCATGATTTTCTCCTTGCCGCTGAGATTGCCGTTTGCCGTATTAGAAAGAACCTTGACCCAGCCCCATTTTTCTGAGATCTCCGCCAGGTTCTCCGCCTGACTGCGAATCTTCTCAAGGGCTGCCTGATTAACTCCAATCCGTGCCGAGATTTTCGTAAAAGACTGACTCAGGCTTTTCTTTTCTTCCGTCAGTTCAGCCTGCCTTCGCCGCATAACACCGACATCATATTCCGGTGTCTCCGCTAGCTGGCCAGAAAGGCTGTCCACTCGTCCCTGTAGAGCACTCACTTCCTCTTTGCAGGTTGACAAATTGTTCCTTGCCTGCTCTATTGATTTCTGTATCGCATCCGCCTCTGACTGCAGCTTCTTGATCTGCTTTTCCGCCTGTGCCTTGCTCTCATATTTCAGTCTACCAGTCACGGCAGCCAAAGACTTCTCGCCCTCCTTGATTTCACTATCTAAAGCAGCGGACTGTTGATCCAGTTCTCCCAAGGCTTCCTGCCGCTGTCCTAGCTCCGCCTCCAATTTTGGAATCTGCTCCTCCAACCGCTTTTTTTCCTGCAGCTTTTCCTGCTCCAGGCGCAGAAGCTCGTTCAATTCGTCAATCTGCGATTTACATTCCTTTACTTTCTTAACAATTTTCTCGCTGAGCTCCGCAAAGGGCACCTCGTCAAATAGTTCCGCACCTTTCTTCTTTATTTCTTCTTCCTTTGCAGTAACCTTTCCCCTAAGAGTGCTGGCCTCAGCGCTGAAAGAGGATGCCTCGGCTCGTGCTGCATCACTTTTCTTCTTTGCTTTTTCCAGATCGGTTTCCGAAGGCGCATCAGCCATCTTTTCAGCAGGAGATGGGTGTTCAGTCGAACCGCATACCGGACACGGCATACCTGTATCCAAAGTTGCAGCCAGAATGCCTGCCTGTTCATCCAGAAAGGCTCTGTTCATCTGCTGATATTTCTGCTGTAACTTTTCCGCTTTTTCAGCAGCATCCAGGTAGCTCCGCTGTTCTTCTGCAAGCTGTCGTGAAAGAGCATCACATTCTGTCAAAGCGGCAGACAGACCTTCCAGCGCTTTCAGCCTCCGTTCTGTCTGCTGCAAGTTACTTTCCAAGACCGCTTCTTCTCTGCCGGCATCCTTGACCACTTCCAGCTTCTTCTTCGCATCGTTTAACGAAAATTCGCATTTTTCGTGCAGCTTTCGATATTCTTCTTTTTGGAGCAAAGCCTCCGCGAAAGATTTTTTCCTTGTCTCCAATTCTTCCCGCACCTGCTCCAACTGATCATATTGAGGCAGTTCGTTTTCTGCTAAGGCGACCTGCTGGCGCAAAGCGGCTTGCTCCGGCTCCCGCTTCTGCTCTGCTTCATACTTTGCCAAAAGCTGCTGCAGTTTTTCAGTCTTTTCCTGCAAAGCGGAACTTGCCTCCTTCAAGGCGGTCTCAGTCCGTTCCACATCTACTGCCTTGCCCAGATTTACATTGACTTGCGTGAGCCATTTTTCGTTTTTATCGATTTCGCCCTCGATTTTGTCTTTCTCTGCCTGATCACAAGCGATTACATCGTCAACTTTTTCAATTAATTCAGCTAACAATATATCGGATTCTTTTGCGTTTTCCAATAGTTCTTCGTTTTCATCAATGGTCAGTCCGTCAAGATACTGACTGATGCTGTTTTTGATTTCTTCATACCTGTGGGACAGCTTGCCTGACTCCGATTTGAGGCGCTCCTGCAGCTCTTGGAACAGCTCTGTCTTGAAAATCTTGCGAAAAATCTTCTTCCGATCTTCTGTGGGCGCTAGAAGCAGTTTCAAAAATTCCCCCTGGGCAATCATGGCAATCTGGGTGAACTGATTTCGGTTTACACCCAGTATCGACTCCACCGCTGCCGTCACGTCCTTGGTCTTGGTGACGATATTACCGTTGGGATAAGTTAACTGGGCATCTGCTTTCTGGGTGACCATACCCCCTCCCCTTTTGGCCGGACGCTGGTATTCCGGATTTCTGCACACGGTATACTCTTTGCTGCCATAGATAAAGGAAAGTTCCACCTCTGTCGGCACATCGTCCGCAGCGTATTTTGATCGGAGCATATCGCTCCTGCGGGTGTCTCCGCTGGTTTCCCCATAGAGGGCAAAGGTAATGGCATCAAAAATGGTGGTCTTTCCTGCTCCAGTATCCCCTGTAACCAGATAGATTCCCTTTCTCCCCAGCTTGTCCAAGTCCAGAACCTGCCTGCCGGCATAAGGCCCAAAGGCCGAAATTGTCAATTTTGTCGGTCTCATCGCTTCTCCTCCCAAATCGAATCCATCAGTTCCTCCAGAAAATGCTGCTGAACGTCACTCATCGGCTGATTGTTCTGTTTCTCATAGAGCTCCGAAAACAATTCTATGGGGGATTTCTGCTCGGTTCTATCCATTCCTTCCGATTTCCCATTAGCGCAGTTTCGTTCATTATCAAAATCCAGTTTCATGAGGTTGGGATAGATTGCCCGCAGTTTTCCTATCACATCGAGGATATCCTCTTCATCGGTCAAAGTGATATGCATATAAGATTCCTGATAGTCCGTTCCCTCATAAAAACGCTTCAAAGTGACCTCTTCATAGGTGCCTTTGATCTGGTGCATGTCCCTAAGCGGTACAAGGGGCAGCGTCTCCACCGATACCTGACCCTTTGCAGCAAGATTCACTATGGTCACTGACTTCTCATGACTTGCTTCTGAAAGAGAATATTTCAGCGGCGTTCCGCAGTAGCGGATTGTCTCGCGGGTCACGCTCTGCGCCTTGTGAAGGTGACCCAGAGCCACATAATCAAAGGCATCAAAGACAGAGGCATCTACATTGTCAGCCCCGCCTACAGAAATTTCTTCTGATTCACTGCGCACTGCACCTGTTACGAATTGATGGGTGATCAAAACGTTCCGTCTGCCCGGGTCCAAATCTAAATGGTCTATAGCCACGTTCATGGCATCCGTATAGCTGTCGATTTCCTCATCTGGGAAAAATCGGCGCACATGGGCCGGCTTCAAAAAAGGCAGCAGATAGATGTCTGCTTTGCCGTATGCATCCTCCAAGGTAACAGGTTTTACTGACCCATCATAAACAGGCGACAGATACACTCCGCTGCTGGTCATGAGCCTGCTGCCAAAAGCAACCCTCTCCGCGCTGTCGTGGTTTCCGCTGATGATGAACACTGGCAGGCTTTGTTCTGCCAAGCGGACGAGAAAATCGTCAAAGAGCTGCACCGCCTCTGTGGGCGGCACGGATTTGTCGTAGACGTCCCCTGCAATGAATACCCCGTTTGGTTTCTCCCTGGCTGCAATTTCAACAATCTGATTTAAAATATATTGCTGATCTTCGATCATAGAAAACTCGTTGACGCGTTTTCCCAGGTGAAGATCAGATAAATGTATAAATTTCATCGTAACTCCTTCTGTATTTAAACAATCTCTTCCTTTCATCTTACCACAGATTGAGGAATTTTAGCAGAAAAAAGACAGCAACCTGCTGCCTGATTTTTTATCCATTTTTTAATTCCAGGTGGCAGGCTTTGATGCCTCCCAATAGTAATCCAAAACCGGAATATGATTGATGATGATATTCATATTGTCGCTATCTCCAAATGTGTAGTCCGGTGCTGTGAAAAGTGCGACAAAACACCGGATATTGTTATCATCCATGACTCTGTCGAAAATGTAGTTCCAGGTATCTTCCGTCAGACGAAGATGTCTTGCGTTTTGTATAAACCAATTTTCCCTTTCGATTCTGCTCAGACTGACAAAGGCCTTTGCTTCTTCTATCCCTTCCCTGCGGACTTTCATAAAATTTTTCTTGATATGCGCTTCCAGGTCAGGATCTACTTTGCATCCGGGTGTAAATTTACGCAGATCCTCGTAATACACGATGTCATACTTCTCATATTGCAAGCGCTGCTCTTCATGTATCTCTCGGCCGGTCTGCCTGGCTCTTCCATAGAAATCGTAATAGCTGTACTGCGTCGATTCACCGTGCTCCCGCGCCTTCAATTCATTTTTCAACAGTGTCCTGGCAAGGTCAGAAGCTCCCTCCTCAGCGATGATATCGCAGAGATCGCCAAAGTCAAAGCCCATATAGAGATACTCAAAGAACGCGTCGTCCGCACAGCCCTCAATCGCAAGTCGCTCTTGATAGTATTGCCGTATTTCTTCCTCTGAGAACTCCCTCAGAATATACTGCCCCATCTGCGGATCCTTCTCTTCAATGGTCAGCTGAAAAAATGCATTGAGCAGCTGCTGCCGCGGAACCCCTGCCAGGACAAGCCGCTTCATCAGTTTTTCCTTCACTGCCGTGTCAGGCACGTCAATGGGCCTGTCCAGATATTGGTTCGCCCAGTTCACCGCCTCCCTGCACAATGCGGCGTTCACATCGTAAGAAACCTTTGCCGCATCTGGAAAGCGGGAAACGATCAGACATGCTGCTGCGAGCAGATACATCCAGGAATTTCTTCCCCTTGTCTTAGAAAACCAAATTGATGAACTGGTAGATGGCCTGATCACATCGATGTCGTAGCGCAAATCCCCCAGCCACACATCGGCTCCATTGTCCTTTGCCCGGTTTGAAGACTTACGATATGCCTCCAAATCTGAAAGCACCGTAAAGCGTTCTGTTCCGGCAAAGGTACGAAGATCCCCCACAGACAGCCAGCCGTCATAACCGCCCTCAATGTTGCTGCGATGCTGTGCTGGCCTGACAAATGAATACGTTAATCCGTTCCGCTCTCCATCGACAATGTCCATAAAGGGATATTGGGCGGTTAGTTTCAGCGTCTCTTGATATACCGCCGCCCATTCTTCGTCGGCAATCCTTTCTGGTATGATACTTAATCCAAGATATACTCCCATGGTTGTACTCCTTTCGGTAATAAAATTACATTATTTAACTGTTATTATTATACAGTAAAATAAATCCAATTTCAACTGTTTTGTCTAAAAAGAGTTATCGATACGAAAACATCCGCCCAATTCCCCGTCACACCTCAAAAAAGACAAAAGCACCTGACAATTTTGGACAGCAAAGGGAATGCCATTGCCAAATTGATAGGTGCTTTCACGCAGAATAGATCTAATGACGGGTCATCCAAGGATTACTGCCGTCAGGTCATTTTATTTTTTTCTTCACAATCTCTCCGTTTTCCCCTTCATACTCTCTTCCCCAGCCGGTAAACATGGTGACAAAGAATACCAGTGGGAACATCATACAGTAGAACATGCCGCCCGGCAGGGACATTGGGCTGACCGGGTCAATGAAGCTGTATTGCTCGACCACGCCGCTTACACCGCCCAGAGTGAGAATGACAAATACGCTGGAAAATGGATTCATAGCTGGCAAAGTTGATGAGAAGCAGGCCAGCAGATTTGCACGCCTATAGGGATGCAGACCCGCCCCTTTCCCTACTTCGTTGGCAATGGGACCATACATCAGGCAGGAAGGTCCGTTCATGGAGCCCAGCATCAAACTGGTTATCGCTGTGCCCAATGAAATCATCAAATCTGCGCCCAGCGGGCTTTTGCCGGCTTTGCTGTTTGTCAGCTTTGTGACGATGGAGTCCATCATACCGCAGCTCTTGAGAATGCCGATCATAGCCACAATCATATATACTGCCAGAACCGTTCCAATCATGTTGTTAATGCCATCAATGATAAAACCACTCATAGCGCCGTCCTCTACCATCAGAATATCCGACGGATGCATAATGCCGGAAATCAGGCCTACGATGGTGCCGACGACGATTCCGACGGTAGCCGCCAGGAATATGCTTTTCGTCTTAAATGCCACCAACAGCAAAACGACCATCGGTATGAGCATCAGCAGGCCCTTAGGATCGGAGTATTGTGTCAACAGGGCTTTGCTCTCCGCCGTCATCTCACCGCCGCCTCCAAATATGAAAAACAATACGATGGACAGCGCTGCGGCAGTCAGCGAGTATTTTATCCTCGCTTTTACAACGCCCCCGATATCCGGTCTGGCGCCGTCTCTGAACTCCTGAGTCTGTGATGATGCGATGGTTACGTCAGAAACCGGACCGATGGAATCCCCAAACAGAGCGCCGCTCATAATAGCACCGATCAAAATGTTCATGTTGGCACCCATGATGGAAGCAACAGGCATTAAAATCGGTACCATGGTCAAAATCGTGCCGATAGACGTTCCTGTGGACGTAGCAATGATGGCAGTAACGATAAAAGCAAACACGCAGATGGTGCTGCCGCTCACGTTGAGGGAATCGCCAATCCAGACAAATCCTTCTGCAATGTGCCCTCTCGTCATCATCTTGCCAAAGATGCCAACTACCAGCAAAATCAGTGCAAGGACGTTTCCCAGTTCATCAGCCATGCCGCCGATGGCTGCGTCCCAAAAGGACAAGATATTTTTGGCAAAAAAACTGCCGATAATCAAAGCGACCAGTCCCCCAAGGGCCAGAGCCAAAGTGTCATAAACGCCTGCAAAACCAAAGAAGTAGACTGCAAAAGCGATCATTACAACCAGGGGAATCAGGCTCATTGCCTTACTCCCTCTAAATACGAGAGGATATTTTTTCTCTTCCATTTTTTCCTCCTTTCCCATCCGCTAGCCGCGGATTTTGTTCACGAAAGACCTGTATGCCTCCGTGATGATTACCGAATCGATACTGTTTGCTACAGCGTCAAAACCTGCCTCCAGGTATCTCCTGGATTCCTCGGCGTTGTTTGTAAAGATAAAGCACGGCTTTCCGACAGCCTTGCAGGCTTTCAAAATACGATCCACGGCCGCCTTGAATTCCGGTTTATCAAATTTCGCCGGAATCCCCATGGTTATAGACAAGTCAAATGGACCAATAAAGATGCCGTCCACGCCGTCGATGGCGACGACTTCCTCGATGGATTCCAGGCACTCCACGGTTTCACACTGTGGCAGAACCAAAACTTTTTCATTGCTGTTTGCCATGTACTCTTCCAAAGTTCCCATTGCCCAGGGTTCGTTGCCAAACCCGCAGCCGCGGCTTTTGATGAAACCTCTGTTTCCGATCGGCGCAAATTTTGCCAGATCAACCAGTTTCCTGATATCTTCGATATCCCGAAGGCATGGCACGATCAGGCCGCCGGCACCATTGTCCACAGCTCTTTGGATTTCTTTGTGTGTCACGTCTGCAATACGGACCAGAGGTGTGATGCCGCCGTTTTCGGCAGCTTTGATCAGGTCACTCATAGGCTGGGTGTCAAAGACTCCGTGTTCCGTGTCGATGATGACGTAATCGAGCCCTGTATACCCCAGGCATTCCATCACTGCCACGTTGCTCATACAGAAAAATGTACCGATGGCTTGCTCGCCCTTTTCAAACTTTTTTCTCAAAGAATTTAACATGATGCACCTCCTTGCTGCAGTTTCACTTTAAAGAAGTTGCCTAGCTTTTCCAAATTTTCTGTGATAGATTCCTCTGTCTGCCCGCTGAAGTTCATTCTCATGCAGTTGCTGCCAGCGCCTTCCGGATTTCCTTCACTGAAGAAGATGGAGCCGTCTCCGTAGCAGATATTCAGCTTTTCTGCCACTTCCGGCGCCAGTTTTCCTGTATCCAGTTCCTTCGGCAATTCCACCCATACATAGTAGCCGCCATCTGGATAGGTATGTTTTGTTCCTTCCGGGAAGTAAGCATCCAGAGCTTTTACCATAGCATCTCTTCTGCTTCTGTACAAATTCTTCAAATTTTCCAGGTGCTGCGGATAATACCCCTGCTTGAAGAATTCGCCGGCGATGGTCTGGGTCATGGTATTGGTGCAGGTGTCCGTGCCCAGCTTGATGTTGCAGAGTTTATCCATAAATTCGTCACTGGCCACCATGAAGCCCAGACGACTGCCTGGAGCAAAGATCTTAGAAAAACTGCCGGCAAAGACAGTATTCCCTGTCTGGTCAAAGGCTTTGATCGGAATCAGTTCCTCCCCGCTGTACCTGATTTCTCTGTACGGGTCGTCTTCTAAAATAATGACATTGTATTTGCTTCCCAGCTCAGCCAGCTGTTTTCTTCTCTCCTGGGTCAGGGTAACACCTGTCGGGTTCTGGAAGGTCGGCACCGTGTAGATCATCTTCGGATGATATTTCTTGATTTTCGCTTCTACGTCTGCAATGACCAGTCCATCGTCATCCATTTCACATGGTACCAGATTTGCCTGAAACATCTTGTAGATCATGCTAGTGTGCACAAAGGTCGGCGTTTCCACTAGGATGGTGTCGCCAGGATCGATAAACAGCTGACAGAGCATATTGATGGGCTGAATACCCCCTGCTGTAATCATGATATTGTCGATGTCCACACTGAGCCCGCGCGGCGCCAGCAAAACATCTCTCACAGCCTCTCTGAGAGAGACTACACCCATGGTTGTGCCGTAGACCACGGAGCCGAACCCCCTGGCATCCGGCCGAAACACTTCTTTGGCAATGTCGCCGATGGCTTCAAAAGGATAGGCTTCTTTTGCCGGTGCACCCCCAGCAAAAGAAATGATGTCAGGCGATACCAAGGACTCCGTTAAAACCTTCAGGTTCTTTACTTCCTCTGCCATCACTGAAACTCTCTTCGCAAATTCACTCATAATGATTACCTCCTTGTGTTTTTAGTCCAATTATCTGAATCTTCTGTTGTTATAATCATTATAAGCGCACTCCCGGTTGTAGAAAAGCGCATTTATAACCATGTAAACATGAGCAATTACTCAACTAGCAGAGCAATCAATGTACCCCAGCGTGGGGCTGTTACGCATTTGCAGGCATCCAGCCACAGGTTGCTTAACAGAACTCCGCAAACCAGCCCAATCTGCGTAACGCACCCTTGCGAAGCGCTTGATGCCACCCGTCAGATATATCAGGAAATCATACTAAGTTGAGTAAATTCTCATGTATCAAGCTTTTGGGGACAAAAAAACTGCCTCAGCGGTTTTCACTGAAGCAGTTTATTGTAATAAAACTCTATACATTCATCAGCTGTGATTCTGACATATATCTGATAATGTGATCTCTAAACAAGCTGGCGGCGGGAGAAATAAAATCGGGAAAGACAGTTACCAGGCCGATGATACGCATATAGGCAGGCTCAATGGGCCACACGCTCACATCCCTCGGGTTACAGTGAAAGGTCATCAGCGGTGCAATGCAGAAGCCGAAGCCCTTTTCCACATAGGCGTGGCAAGTTGCATCCACTTCAATTCGAAAATCCGCTTCAACCGGTAGTTTATTTTGCCGTAAGAATTTAATCATTTCCGTATCGTATCCCTCTGACTGCAGAATCAAAGGCTTTCCTCTCAAATCCTCTGCTGTAATGCTCTTGCCGTTGATCGGCGTATAGTCCTTCGGCGTCAGGCAGACGAGCGGTGTCTTGTGCAGCGGAAAAAAAAGAGTATTGCTGTCTATCATGTCTTTGGAGACGAAGGCCAGGTCCACTTCCCCCGCCTGAATCATGCGCTGGATATTCTTATCCCCAGCTTGTCTTACAATCACTCTGATGCCTGGATACTCTTGTTGGAATTCTTTCAATATCTCCGGAATCCAGGACAGCGTCGCACTGTTAAAGGCTGCAACCTTGACCTGACCTTTGCTGATATTGCCCAAGTTGGCAATCTCCTGATCCAAAGATTCCATACAGGCTAGCAAATTGCGTACATAGGGCATCATCAGTTTGCCGTTTGTGGTCAGCTCCACGTTGTTTCGGTTTCTAACAAAAAGAAAATAGCCGTACTCCGCTTCCAGCTTAGCGATGGTGTGGCTGACGGCTGATTGTGTAACGTTCAATATGCGGGCAGCTTTTACAAAGCTTTTCTGCTCTGCTACCGTAATAAATACATACCATGGATAAAGCGTCATAGCCGGCTCCTTTCATGATTATCAGCCATATATTTTTCCCAGCAGGTACAGCATTAGATTCGTCGGCAATATACGACACAAAAATCCGAGAAATTCGTTGGACATGCCCACAATCTTATGGGAGGGCAGATGTCTTCTCTTCAGCAGCTTACACGCCGTCTCTGCAACTTGATCAGGCGACATACCGCTACGTTCTGACTGTTCCATCTTCTCAACAGAAGCGCCGATTCTTCCCTCGTAGACATCGTCGCCCGTTGCGGTTTTTCGGCGGTTATCGGTGAATTCTGTCTTCACATCGTTGAGCATCAAGGTGCTGGTCTCCACCCCAAAGGGACGCAGTTCCAGTCCCAAAGCATCGCTGAAAGCATTGATTGCTGCTTTGCTGGCCGAATAAAAGCTCTGAAAAGGCAGGGGGAAAATTGCCGCGAGAGAGGAGATGAAGAGAATCCTGCCACTTCTCTGCTCTCGCATCAAAGGTACAGCCTGC
This sequence comes from Eubacteriaceae bacterium, assembly GCA_902362805.1. GTDB lineage: Bacteria > Bacillota > Clostridia > Peptostreptococcales > Anaerovoracaceae > Senimuribacter. Next base: position 205,231 of record CABIXY010000005.1, read on the forward strand.
AAAGCACAGCAGACGGCACCCATAAAGTTGACCTCCATCTGACGGGCGTAATCTTCTGCCGAAGTGAATTCCGCGGCTCCCGAAATGCCGATTCCTGCATTGCAGACCAAGAGATCAATCCTGCCCGCATCTTTCACAATCTTTGCAAAGACTTGCTTCACATCTTCTTTATCTGTCACATCGCAAGTCATCCATCTTACTTCTTCCAGACTGCCCGGCTTTCGTGAAAGCCCATAGACTGTATATCCTTCCGTCAGCAAAGCCTTAGCAAGGGAAAAGCCAATTCCCTTTGAAGCCCCGGTCACGATTGCATTTTTTTCGTTCATCTCATCACCCCAGTTTCTATTTTACTATCATTTTTGACGCATTTGCTGCTTTAGCACTGCCTGGAGCAAATCCGGCTCAATTGGCTTTGAAAGATGCGCATTCATCCCCGCTGCCATAGAATTCTCGATATCCTGATCAAAGGCATTGGCAGTCATGGCTACAATAGGAATCGATACAGCATCTTTCGTCTTCATTTGACGAATCGTTTTTGCTGCTGTCAAACCGTCCATCTCCGGCATGCGAATATCCATCAAAATCAAGTCATAGTATCCCGCTCCGCGGCTTTGGAACAAATCAATACATGCTATTCCATTCTCTGCCAATTCTACTTGATAGCCTTCTTTTTTTAGCAGCTTTGCGATAATTTCTCTATTAAGCGGATGATCCTCGGCCACTAAAATTCGTCCGCCAACAGTTTCCTCTGTTTCAGCAGATTCTCTTCTAGCTGCAATTTGCTTCTCCGCCAATGGAAACCCTATATCCAGGATAATTTCCGTGCCCGTTCCTGGCTGGCTGTGTAGCTCTAGGCTGCATCCGAGAAAATCGGCCAGTTCTTTTACAATAGTCATCCCCAGACCTGTCCCTGTGTAGTTTGTCACATATTCTCTTTTTTCCTGTGTGAAGGGTTCAAAGATATGGCTGACGAACTCCTCACTCATGCCGATGCCTGTGTCTGCAATAGATATGCGATACGGAACAACGGCTCCTCCGTCATCAATTTTTTCAACAGACAAAGTCACTCGCCCTCCTTTTGGCGTAAACTTCACGGCGTTAGAGAGCAGATTTGTGAGAATCTTCATGATTTTGACAGTATCTACGCAGACAAGGTCGTCTGTGAAGTTCTTTTTTTCCAGTAGAAACGTGACACCTTTTTCTTCAGCCACAGTCTGACTGGAAATAGCACACTGCTGAAGCAAGTCAGAGAGCATGATTGATTCCCGATGGATCTCCAACTTCCCATTTTCAATGCGATTTACATCCAAAACATCGTTGATCAGACTCAGCAGTTGTTTTCCCGACGTATGAATCTTTGTCATATAGTCTTTCAGCTCTGATACATCCTCTGTGTCTGATGCCAGATTGGATAACCCGATGATGGCATTCATCGGTGTTCGCATGTCGTGACTCATCTTTGCCAAAAAGTCGGACTTTGCCATATTTGCAATCTCTGCTTTTTTCACTGCATCTTCCAGAGACTGATTCTGTCTGTTAATCTGCTCATAGAGGAGATCTCTCCGCTGTTCTTCTATCGTCATGTCGCAAAAAACATATACCACGGCATAGGCCGCGTTGATAATTAACCAACCCGGATTCGCTAACTGCACCCAGATTGATATTGCCGATACCGCAAAAAAGGATATCAGCAGAAGGATGTTGGATTTCGGTTCTATCCGCTCTCTGTTCCACAAGACAAGTACAATTCCCACGATAGAATAGACCATAATCAAACCGACACCCACCGAGATAAACAATGGTCCGCGTGAGTATTCAATATCTTTTGTCAAGTGAAAGAACCAGCCCGTTACTGGATTGGAAAGTGCCAATATCATATAAATTAAAAATGGAGTCATTACAGCCGCTATGATATATTTCACTTTCTTTATGTTGTCGTGGTAAATTAATGCCACAGTATAGCATACCCAAATAGCCGCCAACATCGGTATGGTGATGACATAAGCCGTCATGGTCAGTTGATAAATCCACCAATTGGTAACGTCGTTCATTGCTGTTGAGGCGATGATATCCACCGTCACACTGATGATGCTCAGAATCAATACCATTGAAAATACATTGTCCTGAAAGTTGATATCCTTCTTGATGCGATGCTTTTTAATCAGCATGATGAGGAACACCGCCAGGGCGAAGTAATCTGTTTCCACGTGCCACATAGTCGAACCTTCTTTCTCTCTAAATGCAGGGTTTCCATTCTTTCAACCTTGCGGGCAATTTCGTTAGATCACTGCGTTTATTATACCATGAATATACCTTTGAAAATAGAATTGAAATTCATGATTCAATGGACGCTTCCTTACGGCAACGCCGTTAGATCGATGCGTTCATTATACCATGAATATACCTTTGAAAATAGAATTGAAATTCATGATTCAATAGTTCCTTCATTGCGGCAACGCCGTTAGATCATGGAACTATTATACCATGGCGATACGTCTAAAAATGGAATTGAACGTCATGATTCAATGAACGCCTCCTTGCGGGCAACGTCGTAAGATTATGCGTTCATTATACCACTTCTTGCAGCTCTGGGGTCATTATTTGTGCCATCGGCATCAAAAAAATAGAACAGCCGCTTTTGCTCTGCGGCTGCTCTATACACTTCATTGCGAGCTTACAGCGCCATCAGCGTCAGCCGCGCGGCGCTTAATACTGAAACATTGTTCTCCTCAAAGCTTTCTTTCCACTCTATTTCGATAGGTTTTTCCTTCTTTTCTCAGACATTTTAACAAGGACCAACAGCATACGAGCATGATAAATAAAAATGGGAAGGCAATACCAAGCGATATGGTCTGCACCGATGAAAGGCCCCCGGTTACTAGAAATCCAACCGCAAGCAGGGAAATGACAACACACCAAGTGACTTTTCTCTTAGTAGATGGATTCTCATCGCCGTCCGACGTAAACATACCGAGGACAAAGGATCCAGAATCTGCCGAGGTAATCAGGAATGTAAACAGCAAAACGACTGCTATCACCGACAGCACCGCCCCAGCTGGATATTCATTCAGAATGGTAAACAAAGCTGTTTCTGGTGTTGCAACCATCTCTGATAATGCATCCAGAGAAAATACGCGTTTTATTGCCAGACTGATTCCCAGGTTTCCGAAAATTGCAAACCAGATACAGGAGAATACGGTAGGCACCAGCAAAACGCCAATCATGAATTGTCGAATGGTCCTGCCTCTGGAGATTCTAGCGATGAAACTTCCTGTAAAAGGTCCCCAGGAAATCCACCAGGCCCAGTAGAATACGCGCCAGTTGATAATCCAGCTGTTATCACCATAGAGATGAAATTTGAAGCTTTCTTCTAAAATTCCCGAAAGATACGAACCCACGCCGCTGACAAAGCTGTTGACGATTTCGACCCTCGGTCCTATTAAAAACGCTGCTGCTGCAAGGAAAACAGCCAATAGCAGATTGCCATTGGATAGCATTTTGATTCCCTTGTCTACGCCGCTGACAGATGAGATGGTAAACGCTATCGTTACGGCAACGATAATCGCGATTTGAACCCTCAGGCTGTATTCCACATCTGACAAATAAGACAAGCCGCCGTTAATCTGCAGGGCACCGAGGCCTAGAGAAGATGAAACGCCCATGACCGTAAGGAATACCACATAGATATCAATCGTTTTCCCCATCCATCCTCTCACCCGCTCTCTGCCGATGATAGGAATAAAAGAGCAGCTGAGTAAATTCTTTTCCCCTTTTCGATAGCTAAAGTATGCTATAGCCAGACCACAGATTGCGTAAATGGTCCAAGGATGGATGCCCCAATGCATAAATGTAGCTTGCATGGCGAAATCCGCCGCCTCTCCAGTGCCTCCTTCTATGCCGTCTGGGGATAAAAAATGGGCTAAAGGTTCAGAAACGCTCCAGAATACCAGCCCGACTCCCATGCCAGCGCAAAATAACATGGCGAACCAAGATACAGCCCCATATTCCGGTTCTTCATCATCTGCCCCCAGCTTAATATTCCCATATCTGCTAAAAGCCAGAAACAAACAGAACAGAACAAAACCGCCAATAAGCAGCAGATACAGCCCGCCCATATCTTTACTCAAAAAACCGTACAAAGCAGACGCAAAGTTCATAAAGCTGGAGCTGCTGCAAATAGCCCAGGCCGCCGTCAGCAGCGTTACTAACAGGGAAACTGCAAATACTGCATTTCCTTTTCCTGATTTTGATGTCTTCAATAGTTTTTCCTCTCTTTTTATGTGCCGTTCCAATTCCAGATACACGAGTTACCAGCGATGTCTCATCTGCAGGCAGAAAAGGCAAAGGCATCAATCGCTGACGATTGGTGCCTTGTTTGTGGTTCGTCTTATTTAAGGAGCAGGTCCTTCTTTTCCAAAATTTCTCCTACAACTGCACAAGCGGGACAATCACAATATGCTCCTCCTGCAGCTTTGATTTCTTTCGCATGAGCCGCTACACCCGGTGCATCTGTACCGAATACCTGCGCCCCTGCATCAGATTCTGCAAAGGCGATCAAAGTGTCAATAGGCATGATGTCTTCTTCCAGTTCTGCTACATATTTTTTTGTTTCCTCAGCCTCTGTTTCCGTGCCTATTGCAGCAAGCCAGCTTTGGGCGGCTGCCTTTGTTTCGCTGCTGCATGTTGCAGCGTCAATCAGTTCATTGGTTTTCCCAACAACAAAATCTAAAACTTTTTTATCTATCATCGCTACGCCTTCCTTCTTTATAAATTTATCTATATTTTACCATAACCATGCAGTCTTTGCAATTGATGTTACACAGCAGTTCATCTGTAAAAATCATCTCGCTTTCATAGCTCAGTCGGCGGGAAAATAGAAGAGTTGACAAATCAATCCATTCAAGGTAAAATAACATTGTTATTTACCAGGAGGTGAACAGATGTCAAGAAAAGCCGGGACGGTCTCCGAGGATACGCAAAAAAACCTCATCAATGCAGCAATTTCAGAGTTTACAGAATACGGATTTCAAAAATCCTCCCTGCGCAGAATCTGTGCAAAAGCTGGCGTCACCACAGGCGCACTCTATTTTTTCTTTAAGGATAAAGAGGATTTGTTCGCTAACGTCATCGCGCCTGTAACAGACGGCATCCTCACGTTGATGAAGGAGCATTATGAGACAGAACTTGCCAGTCCTGCGCAGGAACTCATCACCGATGAAAACGAAGACGTGCGTGCCGGAGAAGAATTCCTCGAATTCTACTACCAAAACAAGGTGCTCTGCCGAATTCTGTTAGACAATCAGGACCATCCTGTCGTGCAGGTATTTTTTAACCAGCTTGCAGAGATGATGGATCGTCAAACCATATTGTTGTTAAAGGTCCTCGCACCAGGTGCCATCACTGATCATACCTTTAATGAATGTACTGTTCACTGGTTTTCTTACCTGCTCATCGATTCCGTCATTCACATTCTTTCCCACGACTTTGACGAAGATCGAGCAAAGGAACAGCTGAAAATCGTCACTCGTTTTCTGCGGGGCGGTATGCTGTCCCTAGTAGCAGGAGTTACCATTTAACAAAAGGCCTCATGGGCCTTTTTAAATAACATTAACATAACATCGTTATTTTAAAGGCTGCACAGGGGTCACTAAGGAGGAAGGCAATATGTTTATAGAAATTCAAAATATCAAAAAAAGCTACGGAGAAGGCCGCAGCTGCGTCCAGGTTCTGGACGGTATCTCGACGCAAATAGAAAGAGGCGCAATGTGTGTCATTTTGGGACCTTCCGGCTCCGGAAAGTCCACTTTGCTCAATATCATCGGCGGTCTGGATACGGTGGACAGCGGTTCTATCCGCATTGACAGCAGGGAAATCACCTCGCTATCACCAGAAATCCTTTCTGATTATCGCCGAGATACCCTGGGCTTTGTGTTTCAGTTCTATAACCTGATTCCCAACCTGACTGTCAAAGAAAATATCGAGGTCTGCCGTTACCTATCGCCTTCACCGCTGGATGTCTATGAACTCCTGGAAATTCTCGGGCTGACCGAACATCAGGATAAATTTCCAGCCCAGCTTTCTGGTGGTCAGCAGCAACGTTGCTCCCTGGCTCGCGCTCTGATAAAAAATCCAAAACTCTTACTCTGCGACGAACCTACCGGGGCGCTGGACTCCAAGACCGCAAAGGATATGCTCAAACTCTTGGAAGAAATTAATGAAAGATATGGCACTACCATGTTAATTGTAACTCATAACGACGCAATCAGCGCCATGGTACATAAGGTGATAAAAATCAGAGATGGTCAGATTGTCGAAGTGTATGAAAATGAAAAACGAATTTCCGCTGAAGCATTGGAATGGTAAGGAGGCAGCGATGCAGAAAATATTACTCAGACGAACAGTTCGGGATTTCAAAGCAAACACCTTTCGCTATCTGACGCTGTTCTTGCTCATCGTCCTGGCGATGTTCATGGTCGTCAGCACTGTCGCTTCTGCCGAAAGCGTCATTAAGACCGTAGATCGCAAAGCGGAAGCGCATCACCTGGAGGACGGGCAGTTTGGAATGTTTCTTCCTCTGACAGACAGACAGATGGACGAAATCAAAGAGATGAACGTATCTCTGGAACCTTGTTTTTATCTTGATTTTCAGATGTCAGACGATGCGACCCTTCGCCTGATGAAAAATCGTCAGCGTATCAATCTCTTGGAGTTAGAAAAAGGCCGTCTGGCCAAAGCTGAAAAGGAGGTCGTCATCGAGCGCATCTATGCTGATGCGCACAACCTGGTACCCGGAAACACGCTGCTCATAGCCGGAGAGGCGTACACAGTCACCGGTATCGCCACATCACCCGACTATGATCAATGCCTGCAGAATCTGTCCGATATGTCCTCCGACGGCAAACTCTTCGGCACGGCCTTCGTCACTTCCGCAGCCTATGACCAACTGCGTGAGAGCGGCAAGGCGATTCATAGTCAAGAATACCGCTACAGTTACCGCCTTGGTAAAGGAACCTCCAGTGATGACTTAAAACACTATCTGCTGCAGATCGAAGTCGATACAGATCAGGTGAAGGATCCCTATTTCCAGCAAATGGTCAAAGATTCCTCTGCCGATCGTGATGAGATGAGAGAAAGCGTCAAAGAGTTATCTGATGGTGCGTCCAGCATCAACAAGACGCTGGACGATCTCGCTGACGGCTCCAGTCAGCTCGATATAGGGATCGCTGCCATTTATTCCGGCCTCGCTGCCTTAGACGACAAATCCGGCGATCTGGTCAAAGGTTCTGCAAAAGTTCTCTCTACCTTAAGGGAACTAGAATCGGCAACGGCTAAACTCTCATCCTCGTCTGCTCCCATAACGAATTTACGAGAAGCTTCAGCTCTTTTGCTGATCGGTACGCGGGATCTCAACGCAAACCTGCAGAAGCTGTCAGCGCAAGTGACCTATGAAAAGTTTCACTCTGCGGCAGAAGCCGCGCTGAGGAAGGCAGATATGAATCCATCTGATCTGTCTCCTGATGCACAGGTAATTCTCGGTACAGCAAAAGGTTATCTGACTGAGGTTAATGGTTACCTTACAGAAGCGGCAAAAGGCTCCGCCTCACTCAATAAAAACTTTTCAGAATTTGATCATGCCATGGATACTCTGCCCGATGCCATCCTGCAGCTGAATTCGAGTCTGAAAGCTTTGACAGATGCGGTCACAGTTCTGCGCACGGAATATGAGAGTCTCGACAGCAGCGTCACCACTTACACAGATGGCGTCGCAAAGATTTTCAATGGCTATGAACAAATCGCAGCAGGATCTAAAAGCATGGCTGTAGGCTCTAAACAGCTGTCGGAAAAAGGTGAAGACTTTTATGCAGGAGTCAGCTCGCTGCAAGAAGAGACAAATCAACTGATGGATAAGCATTTTCCCTTTCAGATTCAAGGCTTGACAGATTTTCTCAAGGCGGCTGACAACCCTCGAATCAAAGCGGCTAACGATGATGTGTCAATCAGTATTAATGTCGGACTGATGGCGGGAGCCATTGTTTTGATCCTGCTCACCTATGTGATTTCCGTCTTTGTCATTCATTCCATTGACCGTGAAAGCGCCATGATCGGTGCCCTCTATGCTTTAGGGATAAAAAGGAAGCAGCTGATGCTCCATTACACCATGCTGCCAGTGGTGCTTTGCCTATTGGGTGGTATTGTCGGAACGGCTTTGGGCTACTCAGACTGGGGCATCACTGTGATGTCAGGAGCCTCCCGCTCTTACTATTCGACGCCTATCATTGAAACTTTTTATAGTCCTTATCTGCTGATTTATGGGTTGATACTTCCGCCTCTGATTGCATTGATTGTCAATAGGCTGATCATAGGCAGACGGCTTTCACGCACAGCTTTGTCCTTACTGCGGAAAGAACAGCCGGCAAAAAAGTTCAATCATGCAGTTTTGAAGGGACTGGGGTTCATTCAGGCATTCCAGATCAGACAATTTCTCAGAGAAAAGCGAAGCTGCTTTGCCGTACTGGCCGGTATCTTCGTGTCCCTGTTGATTTTGATACTGGGACTCAACTGCTACGCACTCTGCCGCAATGTACAGGTTCAGAATGCAGAAGATACGAAATACACCTATATGTATCAATACAAGTATCCTGCTAAATCTGCCCCTGCCGGCGGTCATGCCGCCTATATCGAAGGATTAAAAAAGGAGGCCCTGGGGTACAACATGGAGGTCAGCTTCGTCGGCATCGAGGAGGGTAATCCGTTTTTTTCATCCATCAAAAGCGAGAAGCAGAATGAAATCAGTATTTCTACTTCCGTAGCGGAAAAATATGGACTTTCTGTCGGTGATAAAGTCCTCTTCAGCGATGAAATCAGTGAAAAAGATTACGGCTTTGTCGTAAAGGAGGTCGTCCCCTATTCTGTGGGACTCACCTGCTTTATGAATGCTGACAGCATGCGCGCCCTCTTTGACCGGGAAGAGGACTACAACGTAATCTACGCAGATCACGCCCTGGACGTTGACACCGGCAGACTCTATTCTGTTTCTACCAAAGAGGACGTAGTAAAAAGTTCAGAAATCTTTATGGAGATCATGATACCTCTGATATCTATGATGACTGGCGCTGCCGCTTTGATTTTCCTGATTGTCTTATATCAGATGATGAAGGTGATGATAGACCGCTCGGCCTCCAGCATCTCTCTGATGAAGATCTTCGGCTATCGAAACAACGAAATCCGCAAACTCTACTTGAATGGCAGTTTCCTACTAATCGCGGTCGGCTCTTTGGTGCTGCTCCCTCTGGCCAAAGTGCTCATGGATTTGGTCTATCCTTTGTTCATTGCCAATGTAGCCTGCGGCATTGATCTGACCTGGCCGCCTGTGTTATATGCAATCGTGTACGTCAGTATCCTGCTGGGGTACCTGTTAATTAGAATGGTGCTCGTTGGAAAGCTGAAGAAAGTGGCACCCGCTGAGGTGCTGAAGGATAGGGAGTGAGATGTATTTCAGAATATATAAAAGGACAGGGTTCTGTTATCAGTATCCTGTCCTTTTCATTAAGAATGATTCCAAGCCCATCTTCAAATGACTGATTCATTATGATCGATGGTGAATCAGTCCTAAAAATAGAGATAAACAAGGCGATTGTGCACAGTATCTGTCCACCTGTGCAAGTATTGTTCGAAATAATAGCAAACTAACTAGGTTGTCGCTTTCTTTTCTCCATTAATCTTCCCAAATTACTCTCTTCCTACGCTGCAAGCTATCGTGAAAAAGGGTTATCCAACCTCCACGATACCACAGAGGCAACTCTTCACCTACCTTTTGAAATGCCGCTGCATATTTGATCGGATTATCCCTCTGACTCTCGCTGCACAGAACAGTCATTCTTTTACCTCCACAGGAAAGTGATCCATAATATACTGATACCTGAAGCAAGTCTCTTCATGATCGTTGATGATGCCGCAGGCCTGTAGATGGACGTAAACAGTGATAGCCCCCAGATACTTGAATCGGCGCCGCTTCAGTTCTTTACTGACCTGTTCTGAAAGATCGTTGCTTGCCACATGGGTTTTCTGGCGGCTTTTGTAGACAATGGTTTTGTGCCCGCTGTAGTCCCACAGAAACTTGTCAAAAGTTCCAAACTCATCAATGATTTGCTTGTATAAAATGGCATTGTTGATGATAGCGCGAATCTTTCTCTCAGACTTGTTCATATTATCGGTCTGCATGATATCTGCAATTTTCTTTTCATTATACACAGCTATTTTGTCGTAATCAAAGTTATCAAAGCATTGGCGAAAAGTCTCCCGCTTTTTCAGCATCAAAGTCCAGCTGAGACCGCATTGCATGACTTCCATCATCAGATATTCGAAGTGTTTGTGATCATCATGGAGAGGAATTCCCCATTCTTCATCGTGATAGGTTTCTGATAAAGTGTCAGATTGACACCATGCACATTTGGTCATAATGATATTCCTTTCTTTGTTGTTTATAAATTTGCTAATAATTCATAATAAAACCCAGCACAATAAACAGTAAACCGCTTCCAAAATATACAAAATAAATACCTCTTCCTTTTTCATTTGATAAGGATCTTATGTACGTGGGGTCATCAGGTGAGTAGGCGATGTCAATAATCTTGCCTACAAAGGTATCTTCCTTTTTCCAGCTTTCTGAAAGAGAGGAATCATATTTAACCTTATATCGCTTTCCTTTTACTTTATATTCAAGCGTTGGAATAATATCTTCCCAAGTAGTACCACCACTTCTCTTTTTAGAGATGTCAACTTTAATAATTTTAGCTTTTGTAACGTAACTTTGGCTGGTCTTTTGACCGCTATATATGATGAGACCAAATATGCCTACACAAAGCAGCACGCCCCCTGCGATAATGCAAATTACTGACAAAATTTACCTCCTTACACTTGCATCATGAGCGGCAGCGGACGGCGTTTGGCAGTATAGTCACTGACCTGGATTTTGATCACGTTGACCACGGAAACCATCTTGTCCTGGAATTCAAATTCTCTGCCTGTCTGGGATTTCATGAAAATGGAAAGCGCTTTTTTCTTTTCTTCTATATCGTCTAAAATCTCTGCTCGCCCTTCTCCCATAATCGATTGGTAAGACGTACCGTACTGACAGGCAGCTTTTCCATCAAAAGGCGTTACATCGCATTCCATCTCAAAGAAAACATTGGGATTGGTTCTGATCAGGTCAGTCTTACGCCCCTTCGTCGCTCCGTGCATGTACAGGGTCAGCTGCCCTTCTTCCATGGTGTAGCCGTAGTTCATCGGCACCACATAGGGCAGATTTCCGTCGATAAGACCCAGATGTACGATCTTGCACTTGTCCAAAATTTCGATGATTTCGTTTCTGTCCGTCACTTCACGCTCGCGGCGGGTAATTCCTCTGTTCATGTTCGCACTCCTCTTTCTTATAATAATCTATATACATATTATCATCTGTGCCCGCTTTTCACCAGATATATTTAAAATGTCTGTCCAAAGGCTGCCGCTATTTTTTAGATTGGACATAAAAAAACTGACCTCTGGAAAATAAATTCTCTTCGGTCAGTTTCTCTCTTTAATATGCATAGGTGGAATCTGCGCTTTGTCAATCCGTTTTACTTGTTTACTTGTCATTGCCTCGAATCATTGTCCGAAAGTTCCCTGACGTACTTTGCTGCACTGCCAATCATTTCTGCCAAAACAGTGGTATCAATGTCTGTAAGTTTGTTTATATATACACAGCTCTTGCCCGAAGTGGTTTTGCCTAAGCGCTGTAAGTAGTCTTGAAGCTCTGGTTCGTTCAGATAGAGATGCAGCGTTATTTGTTTCTTTGTGACAGCGAACCCTGTCGCATAGATTTCGCCACTGTATCCGGAAGCACAGGTATATCTGTAGATTCCATACCCGATAAATTTTTCTCCCCACACTACGGGCGACTCACCCGTACTTTTCTCAAATATATCAAGTAAAATTTTTGCATCCGCTTGCTTTTTTTCGCTTGGGATCATTGTAATTACCTGCAAAGGGTCTTTATCCGTGGGCTGCGTTTTCAGTTTGTACTTGCTGCTCATATCTAACTCCTCATATTTTATTTTATGTAATATCAGTTGATTCCACGGAAAATTTCAGTTTTAAATATGTACCTTATCATAATAACAGCTATTGAAGTAGTTTGTACTACTTGTAAAAAATTAAACGCTAATAAAAACGTGGAAATGACGGAATCAAAGACTCCTATTTCCACATGTCGCTCGCAAGGAATGGCAATCCAGGATGTCATTATCCTGCCTGATTATGAATGCAGACAAAACTTGTAGAATTATGATTCGCGTTTCTCGGTATCCGCCGTTACAGCCTGACAATGGCTGGCAGACTTATGATTCCTGAACTCCGGAACAAAAGCGCTACGGTTGTTTTGTACTTTTTGCCATGTTTGTGCGCATCCTGCACAAGAGCGTGCCCGGAAAAGGACGTATTAATCTAAGAGACCCCTGCTGTTACAGGCGTTGGCATCCGAAAAACGGGCACGGATTATTTTTTGAAAGGATTCCATCATCAAAAGTCCCCTCTGGCAGTCTCCAAAATAACCCGCCGTATAGATAAATCCCATGCTTCACAACATCAGAAAGCAGTCCTGGTGAAATACTTTGTGCAGAACAGAGAAGATATGCTCAAAAAGTACAAAAGTATCGTGGAAAGCTTATATTATAAAAAACTGCCGGTTTAGCTTACGGAAAATCAAAATTTGTCACTAACTCCATTATCCTCAAATGGAAGCAGCAGAGTCAAAGAAAAGCCTTGATGTTTTGCGGGCAAAAAAGTAAGCTAGAAAACAGAAAAATAACGAGTAACTATATAATTTCATTCCACCAACGCAAAAAAAGGTCTTGCCAAATTGATTTCACTCAATTCGGTAAGACCTTTTTCGTTGGCTTAAATATTTTTTACTTGCTAACCACTGGCAAACTTAGAATAAATGCCTTTTTACCAGTGTTATCAATTTCTTATCAAATAGAGCCATGAACCTCGACAAACCTAGTATTTATTCGGGTTCCCGGTACCTTGCCGACTATTCAAACTCTTCGATGAGGAAGTACTCCTCCCATATACACGTTAGATTTTCAACGGTTGTCATCTCCATATCATTCATATTTCTCACCGTATTCAAATTCTCCAACCCTTTTAGTATCAAAGTAGTATCATACTCACTCAAGCCTACTCACTTGAATTAGAAGTAACTGTCCCTTTTTTAATATGATAATTAATATTTTTTTCATTGCAAAATTCAATTACCTTCTGGGCTTCATTATTATAAAATTCTTTATTTTTCTTATAAGACGATATTTCTTTACTATAATTTGTTCTACCAAAAATTATTTTATCTGCAAATGCAATCTCAGAGAGAATCTTATAAATATCTTGTGTCACAATATTTGGTGTTGGGTATGGTTCGATACTCACCCATGTCTTGAATCCTGCTTTATGCATCTGAAATAGCGATTCTATTCTATCTTTATACATAGAAGCTCCTGGCTCATATTTTTCTCGGTATGTTTCATCCAGTGACACTAAAGTAATTCCATATTCATTTTCTTTCGAGAGCATAGTTAGTTCTATTGGCAGTAATCCTTTTGTTAAAACCGTGCATTTAATACCTTCTTGATTTAATTTTTTTATAGAATTAATGCTCATTTGTTTTATCTCATTATACCCCAACATAAAAGGGTCGGTCGTAAAACAAAGATGTACTGATGAGATTTTTTCTTTCAATTTAGGAATTTCTTTATCCAATAATTCCAGTGTGTTTTCCACAATCACCGGTCGTTTCCATTCTTCATATGTTTTGACCCGGCCAAATCGTTTAGCCATCAAAAATGCATAGCACGGATATTTACAACCATGACTGCACCCTTGCGTATGATTCATTGTGTAGTCACCATATTCAACCCCAGTTTTATATAGCATAGTTTTTCTTTGAATCTTCTTCACTTGCATAGCTCCTTTAAAATCTATAATTGTCTTTTTTGTAATTAGATTTATATTCCACTTGCCCCATTTTTTTAATTTTTCCACTATTAATAAGTGGCTTGAGAACATGATTCAAAAACTGACTTTCTTTCATCATTGTTTTCTCATTTAAAAATAGTTTTATATCCTCGTATGAAACCTCTGACCCTGAAAATTGTTGCAATAACAGATTTTTTGCGTTCTCAGCATGCATTTCAAGGAGAAGCTTTTCATCATCCTTTTTACTAAAGAAAGATATTTGATCTGTATTTTCTACAGAATTCCTATGATTAAACTTCCCATTAAATACTTTCCACAATGCTTCTTTAAGCTTTACTAAACCTGCTTCATTTGGTGTCGCAAAGATTATTTGATATAATTCTGTATTTGTAGAAGTCTTAAATTGGTATGAAAATCCGTATTTCATTTTTCCAACTTTGAGACTATCAAATATGTATTGCACTAATCCTTCTTTATCTGTTATTGTCGTATTACCTATACATTTTTTAATCCTATCATCTACCCCGTTTCTCACAAAATCACTTGTGAATAAGTTGAAAATGACTTCACAATAATATCTGATAACAAATAGTTTAATATTGTCAATTACAACCGTTCCAAAATCATATGGATCAACAAATAGTATTGTTGCTGAAAATTTTCTTAACTCGGAATCAAATATATTATAATCATTTATATATCTATTTACATCCTTGCATGATATATGAACTTCAAGATTAGTAATGTTTTGTCCTTTAATCAAATTATCGGATAGTTTGTTGCATATCGCAATTCGTTTTGGATCATTATCATTAATAAATAAATTAAATTTCTTATTCTTAAACTGTTTAGCATTTTCTAAAAATAGAACAAGCACTTCCATCGATGTACCAAAATCACCATCTTTATAAATCCCCGCATTGCTCATACAATCAATAAAATTTATGGATTGTATCTCTGTACGATTTGTATTTACAAATAGCCATTGTCTTACATATTCTGTGATATATCTGACTTTATATCCTGTTTGTTGTTTCTTATCGTCTAATATGTTTTCATTTATACTTAGTTTTTTGATTATTTCTTTATTTCCCATATCCTGTACCTGCTCGTTCTTCCACACACTATTTTATATATTTTACCATATACAAGTTGTCTTTGCATTAATTTCATCTTCAAATATAACCTAAATTCAAACCCGTTTTAATAGCTTGCGTAAAATGCAATGGATAATATGAATAACAACCTCTAAATTCTTAGTGTCAAAATAGAATCACAGGATATAAGCAAACCTCTGAAACGTGTATTTTCAACACATTCAGAGGTTTGGCAAGCCATATCCTATTATTCAAACTCTATAGTTCCTGGTGGTTTTCCTGTGCAATCGTAGAACACTCTATTCACATGCTCCACTTCGTTGATGATCCTGGTGGTCACCTTTTCGATCAGCTCCCACGGAAGCTTTGCTGCTTCTGCGGTCATGAAATCGTTTGTGGTCACTGCTCTTAGCGCCACAGCATAATCATAGGTTCTAAAATCGCCCATGACCCCCACGGAACGCATGTTTGTCAGCGCTGCAAAGTACTGATTGACTTCCTTATCTAGACCAGCGGCTGCGATTTCTTCACGATAGATGAAATCTGCATCCTGCACGATTTTTACCTTTTCTTCGGTGACTTCACCGATAATACGGATGCCAAGACCAGGCCCCGGGAATGGCTGACGGAATACCAGATACTCCGGAATCCCAAGCTCCAGACCGGCTTTGCGCACTTCGTCTTTGAACAACATACGAAGCGGCTCAATGATTTCTTTGAAATCCACATAGTCAGGGAGCCCACCCACATTGTGGTGCGATTTGATTACAGAAGAATCGCCTAGGCCGCTCTCAATGACGTCGGGATAGATGGTACCCTGAACCAGGTAATCCACCGCACCGATTTTCTGCGCTTCCTCCTCAAAGACGCGGATAAATTCCTCGCCGATGATTTTTCTCTTTTCTTCAGGCTCCGTAACGCCTGCCAGCTTATCGTAAAAACGCTGTTGTGCATTGACGCGGATGAAGTTCAGGTCATAAGCACCATCTGGTCCAAAGACTGCTTCCACTTCATCTCCCTCGTTTTTACGCAGGAGACCGTGGTCAACAAACACGCAGGTCAACTGCTTGCCAACGGCTTTTGACAAAAGCACAGCTGCAACAGAAGAATCCACACCGCCCGAAAGGGCGCACAAAACTTTGCCGTCGCCCACTTTGTCGCGAATTTCTTTGATCGTTGCCTCGACAAAAGAATCCATCTGCCAGTCACCCTTGCACCCACACGGGCCATAGACAAAGGCTGACAGGATTTCCTTCCCCTGACGAGAATGCTCCACTTCAGGGTGGAACTGCGTAGCATAGAGTTTCAACTCATCGCACTCAAAAGCCGCCACTGGACACACTGGGGTGTGTGCCGTGATTTCAAAGCCTTCAGGAACTTTTTCGATGTAGTCTGTGTGACTCATCCAGGCGATGGTCGTGTCAGGGACATCCTTCATCAAAGTCTTCCTGCTGGCAACGGTTACTTCCGTTTTGCCGTACTCACTCACTGGTGCAGTCTTCACCTGACCGCCCAAACTCCAGGCCATCAGCTGCGCACCATAACAAATACCCAGAATTGGAATCCCGCACTGGAACAACGCTTTGTCATAATGCGGTGATGCCATATCGTAGACACTGTTCGGTCCACCAGTTAAAATGATACCCTTCGGGTTCTTTTTCTTTATATCGTCAATCGACATTGTATAAGGCTGAACTTCACAGTAAACGCCACATTCGCGCACACGGCGCGCAATCAGCTGATTATACTGACCTCCAAAGTCCAAAACAATAATCAATTCTTTATTCATACACACTCCCTATGTTAAATTAGTTTCTATATATACGGATAGTGCCCACAAATTGTTTGTAACAAGACGGCAAAGCTGTGCGCCCCGGAGCGTACTTGTACGCACGTGAGGAGTGCACAGCTGAAGCCAAACACCGTTACAGGCAATTTGGGGTGCTATCTGATTGCGTTCTGACTGCTGTCACGAAGAATAACATCATGTGCTCCGCCCTCTACGATAGAAGTTGCAGATACCAACGTCAACTTCGCGTCTTTCTGCAGTTCCTGAATAGAGAGAACGCCGCAGTTGCACATGGTTGCTTTCACTTTGTTCAGAGAGAGGTTGACATTGTCGTGAAGTGAACCGGCGTACGGAACGTAGGAATCGACACCCTCTTCAAATTTCATCTTGGCGTCACCGCCCAGGTCGTATCTCTGCCAGTTGCGAGCACGGTTGGAACCTTCGCCCCAGTACTCTTTGACGTAATTTCCGTTGATGTTCAATTTGTTTGTAGGTGATTCATCAAATCTGGCGAAATATCTGCCCAGCATGATAAAGTCCGCCCCCATGGCCAGCGCCAGGGTCATATGGTAATCGTAAACGATGCCGCCGTCAGAACAGATTGGCACGTAAACGCCCGTTTTCTTGAAATATTCGTCTCTCGCTTCTGCCACTTCGATCACTGCGGAAGCCTGACCGCGGCCGATGCCTTTCTGTTCCCTCGTGATGCAGATGGAACCGCCGCCGATACCGATTTTAACAAAGTCAGCGCCTGCTTCTGCAAGGAAGTTAAAGCCGTCTTTATCAACGACGTTGCCTGCTCCGATTTTGACAGTGTCGCCGTATCTTTCTCTCACCCATTTGATTGTATCCATCTGCCACTCAGAATATCCTTCAGAAGAGTCGATACAGAGCACATCGGCACCTGCCTCAACGAGAGCCGGGATTCTCTCTTCGTAGTCGCGAGTATTGACACCTGCGCCTACCACATATCTCTTGTGAGAATCGAGGAGTTCATTAGGATTTGATTTGTGATTGTCGTAGTCTTTTCTGAATACAAAATGAGTCAGTCTCTGGTTGTCATCGATGACAGGTACTGCGTTAAGCTTATTATCCCAAAGGATATCGTTGGCTTCGCTCAGGGTGCAGCCTTCCTTTGCGTAAATTAACTTTTCAAAAGGCGTCATAAATTCACTGATCTTCGTGTCTGGATCCATTCTGCTGACACGATAGTCCCTGCTGGTTACCAGACCGAGGATTCGGCCTTCTGCTGTTCCATCCTCTGTTACCGCAATGGTGGAATGGCCTGTCCTGGCTTTCAGTTCTAATACATCCGTCAAAGTCTGATCCGGTCTCAGGTTGGTGTCGCTCTTAACAAATCCAGCCTTGTAGGACTTTACGCGTTTCACCATCTCGACCTGGTTTTCCACGCTCTGTGAACCGAATATAAAAGAAATTCCACCTTCTTTTGCAAGTGCTACTGCCATCTTATCGTCTGATACGGCCTGCATCACTGCTGAAACCAGTGGAATATTTGCTGTAATCTTGGGTTCTTCACCCTTCTTATATTTTACAATAGGGGTTTTCAGGCTGACATTCTCAATTCTGCAGTCTTTTGATGAATAGCCTGGTACTAACAGATACTCGTTGAAAGTTCTTGATGGTTCATTAAAATAGTGGGCCATGTGTTGTTCTCCTCTCCTAAAAATAATATTGAAATACAAATTACTTATGAAAATAGACGGCTTTTTATAGCGCGTGCCGTCTCATGTTTCCAATTATTTTATACTATTTTATTGTCATTTGCAAGGGTAAATTTACCCTTTCTCGCAGCAAAGATAAAATCTTTCAAGCCGGTGCAAAGAGCCCGGCCTGAAAGACTAAAGATTTAGTTATAATTTGAGATCTACCCAGTTGGTATTGCCTATGCTCTCGTCACCGTAAAACTCCATATAGTCCATGACAATCTCGTCCACATCTTCGTCTACAAGGAACACGATATCCCCTGTCAAAGTCTTTCCCGCTGCCAGGTCGGTTTCATCTGGGTACATATCGTCGTAAAAGCTGTCAGCTGTGTCCAAATGTCCGTCTTCTGATGCTTCCATGTAGCCAATGAAGTCATAGTTGCCTGTTACAAAAGACTCTTTCGTGGTGTTTTTCACCGAAATATTGACAACTACGTATTTCTTGCCTGCACCAGCAGACTTTCCACTCAGTTCTGTCTCTGTCTTGACGGAATTCACTTTCCATTCGAAGAAGGAATTCTTCATCGTGTCACCAACCATCCCGGTGGTAAGTTCCCCTTGATAAAACTCTGCTTCTTTCAGTTCATTTAAAAGCGGCCCGGGTTCTTTTTCGTCGCTTCCACATGCCGTAAATGTCAAAGCCAACATGATTCCAAGCAAGACTGCCAGCAATTTTTTGTGTTTCATATCTTTCTCCTATCACTGTTATCTTTAATTACAATATCATTATAACTTGAAGATTCCATCGAATGCAAATGAGATTTTTGTGAAGATATGCAAAGTGGCCGCTCCCTTGGAGCAGCCACGTTACTTGTTTTGTTATGAAATTTGTAGCAAGTTATTTTGCTTTGATCTTTTTATTGGCGGACCAATTACCAACTAGGGTATCTCCATTATCCAACACTTTGATAGCGCGAACTTTGACATAATATGTCTTTCCAGACGTGCGGTTTTTCAAAGTTGTTGAAGTCTTCGTATACTTGCTGTCGATATGTTTAACGTATTTAGAATAATACTTACCGTTTCTGCCGTATCTAACTTCATATTTTGTTGCACCTTTTACTTTTGTAATCTGTACTTTAATCTGCTTCTTGGCAGGCTTTGAAAGGGCTACGCCCGGTTTTACAGGTTTCACCTTCACAGTTACTACCTTTGATGCCGGATCAGAAGTCTTTGTTCCCACAGTTTCAACAGTAATCTTTGCAACACCTGTATTTTCAATGATCACATATCCATCTTCATCAACAGTTGCAACCTCAGGATTAGCTGAAGTGTACTTGAAAGTAACGCCTGCTTCTGCAGTTGAAATTCTAGCATTGAGGTTGAATGAAACACTGTTCGTGTATCTTGTATAAGTAGTATATCCAGTAATCACTTTGCTGTCTGCACCTTTGATCTTGAACTCCAAAGTCTTTTCGCCAGCATATGTGCCAATCCCCTTCACAATCGCCTTGCCAGTACCTGCGTTTACATTGTTCTCATAAGTAACCGTGTAATCTGTACCCTGAACAAGGGTCTTAGCTCCATCTTTTACAGCAACCGCCGGTGTTTTTGCCGTTCCGTCATACTTCAGATTGTCAGCGCCAGTTAAAGCGATGTCTAATGTTGAAACGTCTTTGCCTGCAATTGTAAATGTGCCGCTGATTGCCCCAGTGAAGTTGCCTGCTTCAGTTGCAGTCAAAGTCAATGTCGCAGTACCCGTATTTACATTATTTGTTGCATTTGCTGTATAGTCTGTCGCCTTTAGGTCATAGCCTCCAAGTTTTACTGTATAAGTAGGCATGATAGGCTGTCCTGTAGTGCCATAGGAATCTGGGCTAATCGTCAAAATAGCATCTGCTAATTTTGCTTTATTAATAGTAAAAGAAACACCTTTTGTTCCCGCATAGGAGCCAGCTCCTGTTACAACAATATTCGCAGTTCCAGCGTTCACATTGTTCATGTATTCTACAGTATAATCCGTATTCTCTACAAGGGTTTTGCCGCCAAGTTCTACTCTGATTGCAGGTTTCTGCTCTGTTCCATCAAAAGTGTATGTCTGGTTGATCTGCTCAAAATATACAGCAGCTTTGCTGAAATCATTGGTTACTACATTGAACTGGTGCGTAATTGTTCCTGCATAATTTCCTTTGAATGAAATTGCTGCAGTTTCTGTTCCTGCTGTAAGTTTTTCTGCCGGCTGCTCAATCGTAAAGTCAGTGCCTTCTGCAAGGGTATTACCATTCCAAGTAATCTTTACGCCTTTAATTTCCTCTGCGCCTGTCAGCTGTGTAGGAATCGTGATCGTCGGCTTATTTGCGTTGCTGAAAGCTTTTGCAACAATGTTGAAGGCTGCTTCTTTGGTGCCTGTATAAGCAGCAGTCTTTGCCTTTACAGTTACCTTTGCTTCGCCAACATTTATGTTGTTTTCATATACAACATCATAGTTTGCTGCTGCAACCTCTTTTCCGTCCAATGTCACTTTCACTTCTGGTTTAATTTCTTTTCCAGTATACGTAACATCTGTAATAGCGGCAATCGTCGCCTTACTTAAGTCAGTTGCAGTTGTTGCAGTGTCATCGGCAAAAATAGCCGCTGGCAATGCGCAAATCACCATTGCAACTGATAATACTAACGCCATTAGTTTTTTCATATTTTCTTTCCTTTCTAGTTTTATCAACAGATTTATTCTAACATAAATCTTTTACATTGTCACCAATACAATTCTTCCCATACCTATGTAGCTAAACGTAAACAAAATGTTCCGTTTTTAATCATTAGCTTACATTTTTTTGATTTTTCTGTATAATGTAATAGTGGATTGCAGACATTAAACTGGTCTCACAATCTACAATTTGCTTTGTTCAAAGCAAAACACCAAAATTCTATTAAAATGCAACCTAGCGTTATGCGGTTTTAATGGCGAGAGAAGGTCAAGGATACCCACTTGGCCTTTTTCTTGTTTTTGCACTAACCATCATCAAAACAATTTAAAATTAGTTTCTTTATGTAAATCCCCCCCGCCCCTTGAGATCATTGTGAACTATCATTTCATTTGTAAGTTTTGTGCAAAAAAGCGCATAACTATAATCTTACAAAACGAACAAAAAAGAGGGAGGAATTCTTAAAATGAAGAAATTTTTAACAGTGCTTCTTGCATTGTCAGTTGTCTTCACTTACACAGTTGGTACTGCGTTTGCAGCTGTACCAAATCCTGCAAGTACTAACGCAGTGGACTCTGAAAATGCATTCAAAGAAGTAGTTAAAGAAGTAAAAGATAGCATTTCATATGACGGAAAAGGCTATAACCAAAAAGCCGATGAAGGTGCTGGCTATCTGTCAAGAGAAGCAATCGAAGCACGTATTGACGAATTGGCTAAGCCATATATCCAGGCTATTCGCAATGCAGATAACGCATGGGATTCAACATGGTCGACAGTTGCCACGGCAGCTGATTTCAAATCAGAAACAAAGCTTTTTGATGCTGCTGATGCTGCTGGTATCGTAGAAATTTTCAAGCTTCAGTATGATATCGAACTGAAAGCAGCCAACCTTGCAATGGCTCCTGATCTGAGTGGTTATGCCGCTGCAGACAAGGTAAAAATCAATGCGGTGATTGACACTCAGGTTGCAGCTATTGAAAATGCAAAGCTTACTATTTCAAATTCTACAACAGTAGACGATGTAAAAGGTGCAATTGACGCGTTTAAAGCTGCAGTAAAGGCTGTTCAGGACGAAATGAAAAAGTACAATACTGCAACGACTGATGCAGAAAAATTAGCACAAGCAAAAAACGATGCGATTTTTGCCTTGAATCAGGCAGCTGATGCATTTACAGACGCAGTGGAAACAGCTTACAAAAACTCCGTCAATGCAACAGAAGTTGCAAGATTAGCTTCACTTGACAAGGATGTTGACAAAATGGCTGCAATGTATGAAGAGAAAATCGAAGAATTTGCAGCAAAAGAAAACATGTCGGCAACAGATAAAATCAACGCATTAGGACAGATTGCTGAATTGGCTAAGGCTAGATTTGCAATTGCTAATTTCTACACCGATTTAACTGTATTAAGCAATGCAGATGTATTATTAGCATATGCAGATACAGTTGCAGCTGAGAAAAAAGCCGCGATAGGTCCTGATGGTACGAAATTGTACGACAACACTGATGTTGATGTAAAGTTAGCAGAAGCAAAGAAAGCGGTAAATGATGCAGCATATGCAGTAATCGCTACTGGCGCAGCTGCTCCTACAAAAACAACGGTTACGGATGTCTTTGCTACATTAGAAGCGAAAACATTCCCACTTGCCGCATACAAGAAAAAGGCAATTAAGACATTTACTGAAGGAAAATATGCTACAGTTAATCCAGCAGCTACTGCATGGTCTGGGGACAGATATGACAAAGTAGTCGACCTTCAGGACAAAGCATCCGATGAAATCTTGCTCGCAGAAACGACAGATGCAATTGATGCTATCGCAAAACAGGCAGTCAAAGACATCGATGCAATTTTGACTGATGCACAGATTGATGCATTGGAGAGTAAGACTGAAACAAGAATCAATGTTCTAGGCTATGGCACTGCCTTTGATAAGTATTTTGATGCAGTAGTAGGTACTACCGGCTATTCTGCACAGATCAAAGCAGACGCTATCGATGCGGCAAAACAGATCTTTAAAGACGCTGTCGTTGCTACGGAAAATACAAACATTACCTATGCAGAAATTGATAAAATCATCAAGGACAACTATAATACTGCTTTAGCAGAGTTAACAAAGGCTAAGACAAAGGCTGAACTTGTAACTCAGGCAACAGCTGTAGATACACTCATCAATGCACTTCCTCCAACAATCACAATTGCTGATAAGGATGCTGTTCTGGCTGCACAGAAGGCTTTCGAAGATTATCTTGATTTGCCAGGAACTGATAAAGCAGACATTTCTTATGGAAATAAGCTGAAGACAGCAATGGCCACGTTGATTAACCTAGAGTCAAAAGCAGTCAAAGATCAAATAAAAGCACTTCCTTCAACAATTACTGTTGCAGATGCAGAAAAGGTAGAAGCTGCAAAAGCCGCCCTCGATGCTCTCGAAGCAACATATGGCGACTATGATGGAAAAGATAAATTTGGCGAAAACACAGATTTCGCATATGTATTAACTGTTGCTCCATCAAATGCTGGAGACGTAAAAGACGCATTGAAGGCTTTAGAAACCGCTAAGCTTAAAGATGCCGCTGACAAAGTGAAAGCATTAGGATCAAATCCTACTGTTAAAGAAGTCAAAGCAGCAAGAGATGCTTATGACGCATTAAAGCTTGAGACAAAACTGTTATTTAACGATGAGTTATATGCAGATCTTCTTAAAGCAGAAAAGGCCGTCGATAACGCTGTAAAATCATTTAAAATCGTAGCATCCTCAAAACTCTATAAGGGCAATAAGATCCGTGTTAAATGGAGAATTGCAGAAGGTGACGTTGATGCAATAGACGGTTACAAAGTCTACAAGTCAACAAAGGCTCAGTCTGGCTACAAGTATATGGGCAAGACTAAGAAACTCTACATGGACAACAAGAAAGGCCTGAAAAAGGGCAAGAGAATGTACTACAGAGTAAGGGCATACAAAGTAATCGACGGTAAGACATATTACTCCGACTACTCAAACAAAGCAAACAGAATTTACAAATAATCTGTACATGAAGTCTATTAAAAGAGGCCGGGAATCCGGCCTCTTTTTAGTGCTCGATTTCAAATTGTCATGACTGCATACAATGGGATGTTGACCAGCCAGTCCTGTTCCCTGTAGGCTGCCATGGACGTCCTCACTGCAGTTTCGGGATGAAATTTGTCACAATAGGCTTTTAAGCTCCGGGAACGTAGGTTCTCTTCCGCCTTGACCTCTATGGGTACGATCTGTCCCCTGCGCTGTATGGTGAAGTCAATCTCATTATGGGATGATGCAGAATAATAGTACGGGATATATTCAGTATCGGAAACTAACTGCTGATATACATATTGCTCGGTCAGTGCGCCCTTAAATTCTGTAAATATGCTACTCCCTCCAAGGATTGCCTCCGCATCCAGATCGCTCATGGCCCCTAACAGTCCTACATCAAGCAGGAATATTTTGAAGACGGAAAACTCCATATAAGCTTTCAATGGCATGGCCGGCTTCTGTACCCTATAGACTTTGCTGATCAGTCCACAGTCCAGGAGCCATTCTATAGCAGTTTCAAAGTCCCTGGCTCTGGCGCCCTCTTTGATTTGTCCGAAGAAAAACTTCCTGTTCTCTTTGGCCAGCTGGACGGGCACCGAGTTCCACACCATCCTAATCCGTGGCAGCATATCTCTGTCAGTATGTTTGCTGAAGTCGTCCTCGTACATCTCCAGAATGGCTTTCTGGATTGAACGAACTTCTACGATGTCCCCTTCATCAACATAGCTTGCCACAGCTTCAGGCATGCCTCCAATATAATAGTAAAGCTTCAGCCACCTGATATATTTCTCTGAAAAGACGTCAATCATCTTGTAATCCTTTTGGCCCAGCAGTGACGCAAGCTGTTCCTCCCCCATGGCAGTCAGGAACTCCCTGTAGTTCATAGGATAGATGTCCAGCGTGTCAACCTTCCCCACTGGAAAGGACGTACCTTCGTGGATTGCTACGCCCAGCAGGGAACCTGCCGCTACGATGGCATATTCCGGCGCTTCTTCACAGAAGTATTTCAAGGAGGAGATGGCCCTGGGCACCTCCTGTATCTCATCAAAAATAATCAGCGTATCCTCTGGACGGATAACTTCCTTTGTCTCTATGTTGATGGCCTGGATAATGCTCCTGATATCAAAGTCGCCTTCGAACACCCGCTGCATCCTTGAATTGCGGTCAAAGTTGACATAGGCCACATTCTTGAACTGCCTGGCTCCGAACTCTTTCATAATCCAGGTCTTCCCCACTTGGCGAGCGCCTTTTAGAATCAGAGGCTTCCTGTTCTTCTTTCTTTTCCACCGAACGAGTTCGTCCATGATCTGTCGTTCCATAATATCCCCCTTTGTTGCTTTTCCTATATTATACCCCATCCATACAGTGATTTCACTATTTTTGAATATATTTTATTACATTTACTCGTTTTTTTGAAGATAAACCCATCTTATACTACTAAAATTTTAACAAAGCATAATAGCACGGCAATTCCAACGTCTCCATACCCTTTTCTGGATTGAGAATGCGACTGATTAAGCTCGACGATAGAAGTTTAGATATGCTATTTCAATCCACGCATCCATGAGGATGCGACTTTACCTGCTATACCTGTAGGTAATAATAAGATAGATTTCAATCCACGCATCCATGAGGATGCGACCACAGACAAAAGCACGAGTATAGAAGATTTGAAATTTCAATCCACGCATCCATGAGGATGCGACTTACTGAATCAGTATCCGAATACACGTAATCCTCCATTTCAATCCACGCATCCATGAGGATGCGACACAGGCGTAAGATAACAAAGCCTAGGTCAAATTTGATTTCAATCCACGCATCCATGAGGATGCGACGGACTTTGGGTATAAATGGTGCTGTTATGATAGGTAATTTCAATCCACGCATCCATGAGGATGCGACTTTTACAAGTTTGATGCGGGATATTTTAACGATTTATTTCAATCCACGCATCCATGAGGATGCGACTTATATTTAACAAGTTGCTCACCTAATTTTTGTATTTCAATCCACGCATCCATGAGGATGCGACGTAAGTCAACACCTAAGTATCTTATGTATATGCAAATTTCAATCCACGCATCCATGAGGATGCGACGGTATCGGTTTATTTAAAGGAGACAATATGGATATTTCAATCCACGCATCCATGAGGATGCGACCTTGATTGAATCGGTCTTAATATGCGCAACTCTATTTCAATCCACGCATCCATTGCTGCAAAAAAAGCAACGATTGCTTCCAACATTGCTGCATTCAAGGCTTCCGCAACGTACTTGAATGCCTCGGCTAATGATAAAGCAGCTTACGACGAGTATTTAGCTGCATACAATACGGCCCAGACCTATCTGGCAGAAAATGTTGCAAACCACACTGTTGGTGGTATTAATTCGTCTGATACAAACTTGATTGCCAATGTGAAAAAAGCTGCTGAAAAGATTGAAGCCGCAGCAGAATTCAAAGGCATGAAAAATAAAGATGGCTCTGACAAATACGATGCCGATAAAATTGATGTAAATCTTAAAACCATCTTGACTGCTTTGTATAGCGGAACCACCACATCGGTCGACTTAACTGATGATGCCCTCATCACTTATGTTACAAACGCAGAAAAGGTGAATACTAAGGCAGTTTTAGCTAAAAAGGTTGATAAAGATGCAATGACTTATGACAGCAAGGCATATTATGCATTAGAATGGAAAGCAGTAGAAGCTGCCCTTGATTCATACTATGCCGCAGTTGATGCTGCTATCGTTGCTTCGGACTTAACTGACGCAAAGGCGACATTAGATAAAGCAATAGGTAAAATCGACACTTCTGCTACAGTTTTAGGCTACTATGCTGCTAGCGGAAAGCTGAACACAGCTGCAACATCCGAATTTGCCAAACTGAAGGTGTACGCACAGCTGCTTAATACGGAGCAGGGGACAAAAGACCCTTTAGTATTTGCTATTACAGATATCCTTGCGAATACTATGGATACAACTGGTGCAGACAATACATTGGTTAAATTCTATATTGATAAGGATGCAAGGACCGCTGCTGAAATCACAGCTTTGAATAGTGAAGTAAAAGCATTATTAGGTTCTTCCAAAACATCCAGTGCACTTAAAGATGAGGCTAAGAATGTTGTCGCAATGATTGAGGCACTTCCTGCTAAAGCAAACATTACGGTTGCTGACAAAGCCGCTATCGAAGCTGCATATGACGCTTACGAGGCTTTGAATCCAGCATACAGAGTCTATGTTACAAATCATAGCACTTTGAAAACGGCAATCGACACCGTTATGAAAGCTGAAAAGGATGAAATTCTGAAGGCAACTAAGAACTTCCCATCTGTGTATACTGTTACCATTGCAGATAAGGATGCGATTCAGACTGTTGCAGATATGATTGATGCCTACAACGACACTGAAATGTATGATATCAGCACAAAGTATACAAATGCCAGCGTAACTAGCTTGTTAAATAAAATCAAGTCCTTAGAATTTGATGCAGTTAAGGCTGCCGTTAAGGCGATTCCAGAAGCAGATAAGATTGTTGCTGGTGATAAAGATGCAATCGAAGCAGCGAGAGCCGCTTACGATGATTTTCTGACCAACTATGGGGACTCTCTGACAAGTTCAGATGTTTCTACCTTAGCTGGATATGAAAAGAAAATTGTTGAAGCCGAGAAGGTTTTAGCAAAAGCTTTATCAGAAGATATGGCTAAGAAAATCAAAGAAATCGAATCTTTAAAAATTGTTGCTTCTTCAAAACTTTACAAAGGTAAGAAGATTCAGGTAAAATGGAGAATTGCTGACGGTGATGCTTCTGCCATCACTGGATACCAGGTTTACAAATCAACCAAGGCAAACAGCGGTTACAAGTTCATGGGTAAGACTAAGAAATTGTACATGGACAATAAGAAGAGCCTGAAGAAAGGAACCAGATACTTCTATAAGGTTCGCGCATATATCGATGTTGACGGTGAGAGATACTTCTCTGACTGGTCAAACAAAGCAAACAGAATCTACAAGAAATAATCTTGTTCATCTGGTGTACATCACGGGAAGGCTTTATAGCCTTCCCGTATTTGTTTTCTTTTCAAAATCATCGTATTATGACTGAAAAGAAAGTAGCTACCATTTTTCTATTTGTAATAAAGGGTTGTCAACGCTTCTAATTACATCCCCTTCGATTTCAACGCTCAAATTATCTCAGCATAAAAATAACCACCAGCTGATTATTTCCTGGTGGTCATGAATGTACTCCATAATTATTCTTTAGCAGCTTATCCTGCTCTCGTATGCATAACTTTTTGCATACATGGTCTCCGGAGCAATATCGATAGTACCGTCAGCCCATGTTACAACGCCGTATTGGATCTCCGGCTTCAAGAATACGGTTATGTTCTTTAGTGGACGGAATGCCTCATATTCCAGTAATCCGGCAGCATCAAAAATCCGCTGTTCCCCGGTATCAAAAGTCAGCAGCATTGTCATGTTATCAAAGGCCCGGACTTCCCTTATCCTGATTCCGTGTCTCAGTTCTCCCGCATATGCGATTCCATCAACAATATACATCCTTTTACCTCCTATTTTAAAGGGCTTATCTTTTCAAACGGTTCCCCACGTACCGCATTATTCCATGCTCTGTATGCCTCTTCTTCGTGAAGGGCGAGCCATCCAACAACCATACGCAGCTGTTTATGTGGGAGTGACCCCGCAAGCAGGTCCCCATCAATGCCGACAGAGGCCTCATACTCGCCATAATACACATGCACATGCGGCTTGTTATGCTGTACATTATCCTGAAACAGCATCTTAATCACCATTCCTTCAAATCTACTTAATTCAGGCATTCGTTAAGACTTCCTTTCCTGTTATATCTGTTGTTTTTATTTTACCATAAAGGGACACTATTTAAAACACAAATAAAGAATCTTTCACAAAATCCAGCAATTCCAACACTTCCACGTTCTTACCCGAGATTATTGTAAATTTCAATCCACGCATCCATGGGGATGCGACGTGGTCTTTCCACCCAGTTTGGACGCATCAAATGTATTTCAATCCACGCATCCATGAGGATGCGACTTAGCTAAAGACTGACGAGGGCGTTCTAAAATCATATTTCAATCCACGCATCCATGAGGATGCGACAAGAGGAGCACGTGCACTCAATAGGAAAATTGAAATTTCAATCCACGCATCCATGAGGATGCGACGTAATTAGCGTTAGCGTGTGTAAATCCGCCTTATTTCAATCCACGCATCCATGAGGATGCGACTACCCCCTCCAGTTTCAGAATCAGTACCAGGAAAAATTTCAATCCACGCATCCATGGGGATGCGACGCAAAATATGGTAGTCACGGGAGAAGCACACACTAAATACAGAAACCCTATATACGACCAAGTCTTTAAAGTGACGATTCATTCCTATATTTTCGGCATATTTCACCATATCGAGGTGCGAAAGACCCAGGGATTCCATGTTCACTTGCCTTTCGCACCTGCAAATTTCACTGACTTCACACTTGCTATATATCTTTATTCTACCACAGATCTGTCAGAAATGGCATGTTACTTGAATATCCAACAAAACCCATACTTTACCCGCCATATTTCCTTCGTACTCCTATTACAAATAAACAAGCCTTCCTAAAACTACATTAAAAACACCGTAATCCCAACGTTCCCTCGCCCCTCCCTTGAGATCATTGTGAACTATCATTTCATTTGTAAGTTTTGTGCAAAAACGCGCATAACTATAATCTTACAAAACGTACAAAAAAAGAGGGAGGAATTCTTAAAATGAAGAAATTTTTAACAGTGCTTCTTGCATTGTCAGTTGTCTTCACTTACACAGTTGGTACTGCGTTTGCAGTAAGCGGCACAGCAGATACCAAGTACAGTTTAAGCGATGTAGAGACTGCAATTTATGAGCAGGCACGGACCAATATTGAAATGCTGAATACGGTCAAAAGCAACTTCATGACAAACTATGCCACGAATAAGGTGACTTATGACAAGAGTGGAGTTAATGAAGTTGAATTTTCCAAGGCGGCTGTAGAAAAAGTGATCGATGCGGTCTTTGCTGATCTAGCAAAAAAAATCACTGATAAAGCTGACCAGCAAAAAGAAGAAGCTTTGAAAGCGAGCCAGGCAGTAAATGCTGAAGCAACCTATACGTATACACCAAATGCGGGTGACTGGGTGGATGATGGTACTTTGTTTACGGATGAAGCCGGAACGCTTGCTACCGTTGCTAATGCTTTTGATGAGGCTACCGACGTAACTTCTATTAACTTTGACGAAAAAGTTGCTGCAGGTTTATATACTATTTCTGGTACCGCAACAAAACTGACAAACGAATCATTTGATTCAGGCGCTACTTATTACACGCTAAAGACGTTATATACTAGAGCAGAGGACACTCCTGCAACAACAGCATTCAAAGGATATTTCGAAAAAGCGAAGTCGAAGCTTTTGAGGATGCAGTGAATACTGTTTATGAAGACTATGACACTGCAGTAGAGATCAAGTCATATATTGATACTGACTTAGCGAACGGTTCATCCAAATATGCAAAGAATCTGTTAACTGCTGAACATGCTGCTCAGAAAGCAGAAATTACTGCACTGATTGACAAAGTGAATACAGCAAACTACAGCAATGAAGTTCCTGCTAATGCAGACAAGGATTCAGACTATTACTTAGAAACAGCTGAAGCTGCTGCATACAGTTTAAAAGCTGCTGGATATTACAGCTACAGAGCAAGAGTTGAGAGTGTTATTGCAAATGCGAAAAAAGAACTGGCTAAAAATGATATTACCAGCACAATGACCGTAGTTCAAATCGCAGAAAAGGTTAAAGCTATAGCAGGTGAGGATGCATTCTACGCAACAAATGTATCTAATATCATCTTCGCTCCAGCGGCTACAGCTGTTCCAACAATTCTTGAAGAAGGATGGACCACAGAAGATTTTGCAAAAGCACAGGAAAAATTAGTTGCTGCGCTTAAAGCATATCTTGATGATGCAAAATCCAAGGAGTACGATGCTGCATCTGATGTAGTAAGAGAAATGCAGAGAAAGGAAGCACAGGGTGAAACCCTGACTGCCGCAGAGAAGAAAGCACTGAAAGATGCTCAGGAGAAACTTGCAGCTTTAGACGGTGACTATGCTTCACTTACCGAAGTATATACATTTACTGCTAAAAATGATGTTGCCTATAACACAACCACTAAAATTAAAACTTATCTTCAAAGTCCTGACTGGGCTAACGATTTTCCTACAACTGCAGTGAAAAAATCATTGGCAGTTGTAAAAGCAGCCAAAGTTGACGAGTTCAACAAAAAAGCAGAAGCATTCAACCAAATGACTGGTCTTGATGGAAAGCCAATGTATGATAAAGATGTGGTTTCTAAGGCGCTTACCGTTGCAATAAAAGCTGTTTATGCAGCAGCTGATGCAGATGCGGTAAAGGCTGTTCCGTTTAATCCAAATCCATCACAAGATGTCGTAAAATCTGAAATGAAAAAAGTAATCGGGTCTATCGCCGATGCAACAAAAATCGAGTTTTCCAAGAAATTGTATCCAACAATTGCTAACTGGTCAACTGCAGGTTACGACAAAGACAAAACAAAAGAAGTTAAAACTATTATTGAAGATACAAAGGCAGCAGTAAAAGCGGCTAAAACTGTAGATGCTGTAGATGAAGCCTTCATTGCTGGATATACAAAATATGATGCAGTTCCTACCCTTCAGGATAGAGAAGATGCACAGGCTGAAAAAGCATACACTGACAAAGTCGCAGAGTATAAAACTGAATTAAAAATTCTGATTAATGCCAAGGCCGAAAGATACGGTACAACATTTGCAACAGATTTTGGTATTGATGCAGCTACTCTCTTAACTAACCTTGAGGGAACTAATGTAGCGAATACAGGACTGTATGCTGCATATACTGTTGAAGACATGAAAACCATGTACGATGATGCTGTGGCAGCTGTAAACAATCTGAAGCCAATAAAAGATATGGATGCAGAATTGAATGCAATCAACACTGCTATTGCTGCAGTCAAAGCACCAGTAACAGCTGATTCAAAGAATGAGATTCTTGCGCTGAATAAGAGAGTAAAGGAGTTTAAGGAGTCTGCTGAAATCACTAATTACACAACAACTGCACTTAGAGAATCTTTACTTAAATCTCTTACCGATGCAATTAAGGTAATTGATGAAAAGGAAATTACAGATGCTGTTGCAGAAATCATGAAAGATGGAAAAATTGACTTAAGTGAAAAATCTGCAGTAAAAGCAGTGATTGCTTTGGTTGATGCATACAGCGAAAACTATGATGTAGATTTAGCAGCAACAGTTGGCGATACAAAAACTGTATATGACCATGACTTTACTAAACAGGAGGTTGCCGCAGTCGAAGCAGCAATTGCAAAAATTGATGCAACTGCAAAGCCGCTTGATACAAACGCTATTAAAGCTGCGAGAGAGGCTTATGATGCTTTAGGCGAAGCTACAATCAGCACAGAAATGTATTCAAAACTTCTAGCATTGGAGACTCTAGCTACTGAAGCAAAGAATACTAAACTAGTTACAGGTGTCAAGGATACCACAATCAAAGCTTCATCCAAAGCATACAAAGGTAGAACAAGAGTTTCATGGAAGAAATCCTATGGTTACAAGGTAGATGGATATCAGGTATACAGATCCACAAAAAAGAGCAGTGGATATACCAAGATGGGAACTACTAAGAAGACTTACATGGACAACAAGAAGAACCTGAAGAAGGGTACTAGATACTATTACAAGGTTCGCGGCTACAGAGTGATTAATGGAGAAACCGTTTACACGCAGTGGTCATCAAAAGCAATCAGAACTGCTAAATAATTCAGCATAACTGAATACTTAAAAAAATCAAGAAGGCCGGAATTCCGGCCTTCTTTTATGCTTTTCCTATTTCTCGTGCAGCGTTATCCAACTGAGTACATCCTCATAACCGAATGAACCATCGGCCAGCGCCAGTCCAAGCCTAATAAGTTCTTCTTGCGTGTAAATGAGATCAATCCCATTTACAGATAGTGTCACTAGCATTACAAAGACTCCGATTCGTTTGTTTCCATCCACGAATGCATGATTTGCCGTCAATGCATACGCATATCTCGCAGCCTTCTCCTCTAAGGAAGGATATCTTTCGACCCCGTCAAAGGAAGCAAAGACGCCGTGTATGGCAGACTCCAGCAAACCATGGTCGCGTATGCCGTTCAATCCACCGGTTTTCTCAATCAGCCTGTGATGCAGCTCCACAATTTCCTCAGTGTTCAAAAAAATCATTTTGCCAGCTCCTTAAAAGCCTCCAGATTTTCCGTAAGGATACGATCCGCAGTGCTGTTGATTGTATCCATGCGGTTCTGCCTCATCATCTGGATATCCTCATACTGGTCAAAATCCACAACTACAAATTGGGGCTTGTTATTCTTCATGATAACAGCAATCCCTTCCTCCTCTACCATGTGTGCA
The DNA here is from genome assembly GCA_902362805.1 of Eubacteriaceae bacterium. Classification (GTDB taxonomy): domain Bacteria; phylum Bacillota; class Clostridia; order Peptostreptococcales; family Anaerovoracaceae; genus Senimuribacter. Next base: position 239,067 of record CABIXY010000005.1, read on the forward strand.
ACTTTTGAAAAATTCTGGTTTGCCTCCGTCATGGCTACCAGCCTGCTTGTATCAATCATCATTTTTATCACCTCTTAATTCATTATACCCCAAATCTAGGATAAAACAAACCTATTTAATTTATTTTTCCTCTCTAAGAATAGCTTTACTATTTAAGTGCGTAGCAAATTATTTAAAATTCAATGTTTCCCCATCCACCAAGATCATTGTGAACTATCATTTCATTTGTAAGTTTTGTGCAAAAAAGCGCATAACTATAATCTTACAAAACGAACAAAAAAGAGGGAGGAATTCTTAAAATGAAGAAATTTTTAACAGTGCTTCTTGCATTGTCAGTTGTCTTCACTTACACAGTTGGTACTGCGTTTGCGGCTGCACCTGAACCATCAAAGGTTCTGACAACTGAACAGGCAGAAAAGCTGATCAACGATACTGCACAAAAAACTGCAGATGCTGTTGACCTAGCTGCTGCTAATGCAAAAAAAGCTGTGGACGTAAGCAAATTTAGTACTTACAAAAGTATTACAGAAGAAGCCTTAAAATCTTTTATTGATGAACAAGCTACAACAATAAAAGGAAATATTGAAACTGCAAGGCAGACACAGATTCAGGCGTTGAGGACTGCAATTGCTAGCACAACAGATTATGCTGGCTGTACGACCGATGATTCGACTGATGATGCTAAATATGTAAAACTAGCTGTATATTTAGCAGCTGTCTCTGAGGGTGAGTTTGATGACATGAATAAGCTTGCAAAGTATGTAAGTATTGAACCTGGTCAGCCAGATGGTCTTGCGGTAGACAGTAATGAGCTCAAAGGAATCGCACAGACAGGTTTTGATCAGATTAAAACTAAAACCATTAGTGCAGTTAACGCAATTGACCTTAACTCATATTCCAAAGAGGTTGAAAGCGGAGAGTGGCAGAGCAACTATGACAAAGCTGCTGCTGATGTGGCAACCGCATTAAAGTCACTGAATGCTGCTTCAGTAAGCAAGTCAACTTCTGCTGCAGATTGTTCAACTGAAGCGGAGAAAATCATTGCAATTTATGTGGCTGGTATAAATGCTGCTGAACCTACTGGATTTTTATGGGTAGGTGGTACGGATGCTTATTCAAATACATATACTGGTTTGGTTAAAATTCCAACGGTAGGTGATTTGAATACAATTGCCAAAAAGTTCGAATATGCGAAGAATGTGGTACTGGCTAAAATAAAGTCTGCTGTTGAAAATGGCAGAGCTACTGCTTTGAAGGCTCAGAATGATATCATTATTACTGAAGAGTTAAAGGCTAAGCCTAACCAGACAGTTATTGATGCTGCTAAAGCAGAGATTGCTAACATTGAGAAAGAATATGACGCGATGTATGAAGCTCTTGTATACAGAGTCAATGCGTTAAAGGCAAATCAAGCTGGACTTGACGAATTAGGAACATTCAGCGGTTCAGTCTTTACACCGAAAGCTCCTTATGATACAGAGCAGCACATTTTGGATTCTGTTGGCAGACCGTTGGCAAAAGCCATGGTAGAAAAAATTGCTAAGCTGAAAGAAGAAGCCGAATTGGCAAAATCATATATCACTTTAACAGGTGGTACTATGCAGGATGTTGAAGATGCTTTAGCTACAGCGATTGACAATGTATATAAAGCAACATCAGAAAATGCAGTTAACGCTGTATCCCTTAAAGTCGGTGGTGCGATTACTTCATATATTGATAGAATCAATGAATTAATCGGTAACAGTGTTGATCAGGTAAAGATTAACAACAAGCCATATGATAACGTATTTAGCTGGACAGCCAACATCTCCTCTAAGTTTGAAGCAGAAAAGTATGCTGAGGTTAGAAAGATTGCAGCAGATGCTAAAGAAGCAATTAAGTCGGCTGAATCTATTAGTGATGCTGAAACTGCTTTTGTTGCAGCCTACGAAAAATATGCAGCAGTTCCTACTAAGACAGATTTGGCAACTGCACAGGCTCAATTGAGTGCTGACAAAGCAAAGTATGTAACTGATATTCAAGCTTATGTTGCATATAAACTTGCAAACATGGACGCTGATGATAAGGCTATTTATAATGAGACTACTTTAAAGAGTAACCTTGTTGCAGCTTTTGACAAGGCGTATACAAAGGCTGAACTAGATGCAGCATACCAGGATGCAAAAGCAGCTGTTGACGCATTAAAGACAAAGGCTCAGTTAGAAACTGAAAAAACTGCAGTTCAGACCAAAGTTCTGGCTATTAACGGTGCTGTAACAGTTGCTGATAAAGACAAAGTTGCAGATGCAAAGAAATCAGCGGATGACTTCAACACATATATTGATGATTACGCAGTTGATACTAGCAAAGTTGCAAAATATGTCACTACTTTAATTGATGGCTATTTCGCTACAGTACAGAATGCAGAAGCTAAAGCTGTAAAAGATGCGTACGATGCAATCGATAAAGATAAAAGAGTATCATTAGATGAGGCAGATGCAGTTAAGGCACTGAGAACCGCATTTGATGCATATGTAGAATACTATTACGGCGAAGCTAATAAAACTGCGGCAACTCCGACGGTTGATGTAAAAGATAATGCTGGTGGTATTAAAGTTAGCGCCGTTGATATGAATAAAATGGAAGAGGCTCTTACTGATCTTCAAGTTGAAGAAGTAGTCAAATTAATCGTTGCATTACCTACAACTATAGCAAGTAAAGCTGATAAGGCAAAAGTAGACGCTGCAAGAGTTGCATTTGATGCTCTTCCAAAAGCGCAGCAACTTGAACTTATGGCTGACGATGAACAGTTCGGAGGCTACGGCATCTATGCTAAACTTGTTGTTTGCGAAAAATATGCTGAGCAGTATTATAACGATTATCTAAAAGATGGCGTTAGAGACACTACACTCAAAGCATCTTCAAAAGCTTATAAAGGCAGAACCAGAGTTTCTTGGAAGAAATCTGCAGGATTCAAGGTTGACGGATACCAGGTATACAGATCCACTAAGAGAAACAGCGGATATACCAAGATGGGAACCACAAAGAAGATGTACATGGACAACAAGAAGAACCTGAAGAAGGGTACTAGATACTACTACAAGGTTCGTGGCTACAGAACCATTGATGGCAAAACTGTTTATACTCAGTGGTCATTAAAGGCAATCAGAACCGCTAAATAATTTAGCTTAACTGAATACTTTACAGCTCAAGAAGGTCGGAATTCCGGCCTTCTTTTTGTATAAGTAAAACCACGCGTTAGACGCGTGGTTCCGGAAAGGTTATACCTTTGAACAAAGAAACTCCTTCTGCTATACTTAGAATGCGGTCTGCCAACTGCAAACGAAGAAAGAGAAGGAGGACATTCAAATGAGTATGAATGACATTAACAGTTTATCGCATTCTAAGTGGAATTGCAAATACCACATTGTATTTGCGCCAAAATACAGAAGGACGGCATTCTTTGGGGAACACAAGGATGCAATCGGTAAGATCCTGAGGCAGCTGTGTGAATGGAAGGGAGTGCATATCATCGCCGCAGAGATATGCCCTGACCACGTCCATATGCTGGTGGAGATCCCGCCGAAGTATTCCGTGTCAAAGTTCATGGGATACCTCAAAGGGAAGAGCAGCACCATGCTGTATGAACAGTTCGGTGAGCTAAAGTACAAATACCGCAACCGGGAGTTCTGGTGCAAGGGGTATTATGTAGACACCGTTGGGAAGAATGAGGCAAGGATTGCCGAATACATTGGGAACCAGCTTGAAGAAGACCGGCTGGGTGACCAGCTGACGATGGCCGGAGTGGGTCCGTTTAAGAATTCGAAGAAGTAAGATATGAAACACGCAGTTGGCAGACTGCTTACACGTTTGACGTGTCCGCGAGGAGCAGAGGGCTTTGCCCGTCAAACGAAAACCACGCGTTTGACGCGTGGCTGGTTTTTTCAATACATTTCCTAGTTAATGTAAATTACTGTATTTTTTTGAATATATAGTGAACGAACCAAATAAATATAAATGCCTAATAACTTATTGTCTTGTATCTGCCATTTATTATGCCTATGGCTCTTTTCCAACATTTTTATCTATCTATAAGAAATCATCAATTAGTACTTTCTTAGTACATTTTGCTCTTAACATTCCACAATGTCATTACAAATTTTCACATTTTTATTAAATTCCAAAAATACTATTTTTTTGCTGATAAATTTTGGTATATAATAGTTTTAAAACCCAATTACTGAAATATTATAGGCAAGGAGGAATGTTTATGCCCGCTTACAAGAATACCAATGGAACTTGGTATGTTTCATTCTATTACAGAGATCTGAATGGAAAAAACGTTAAGAAGAAGAAAACAGGTTTTGCTACTAAGAAGGAGGCTCTGAAATGGGAACGAAAATTCATTGAAACAAAGTCAGGAACACTTAATATCACCTTTGAGGCTTTTGTTGAAATCTATACGCAAGACATGAAACCAAGACTCAGATACAACACCTGGATTACCAAAGAGCATATTATCAAACAAAAACTGCTGCCATACTTTGGCGCAAAATGTATGTCCGATATTAGCGCAGCAGATATCATCAAGTGGCAGAATATCATGATCAACTATCGCTTTAAGAATGGAAAGGGTTACGCTGATACTTATCTTCGGAGCATCCATAATCAGCTCAGTGCAATCTTTAATCACGCCGTAAGGTTGTATAACCTATCTACAAACCCAGTGAGAAAGGCTGGCGGCATGGGGCGTGAAAAGGCCAAAGAAATGCAAGTCTGGACAAAAGAAGAGTATCTGAAATTCTCTGAGGCGATCAAAGACAACTTGGATTCATATTATGCTTTTGAAATCCTTTATTGGTGCGGTGTGCGTATAGGAGAGTTGCTTGCACTGACGGGAAGAGACTTTGATTTTGATACCAAAACCATGACTATTAATAAGTCCTTTCAAAGACTAGATAAAAAAGATTATATTACGGCACCGAAGACAGAAAAAAGCAATCGAATTATTACGCTTCCAGATTTTCTATGTACGGAACTGCAGAAATATCTGTGTAGGAAAAGGCGCATAAATTCGAAGAAACGAATCTTTACGATGTCAAGAAACTTTCTCCACACGGAGATGAACAGGGGAGCAAAAGCTGCTAATATCAAGAGGGTTAGAATTCATGATTTACGCCACTCCCATGTTTCTCTTCTCATCTCCATGGGTTTCACGCCTGTAGACATTGCTGGACGTCTAGGGCATGAAAGTATAGATATAACTCTTCACTATGCTCATATGTTCCCTACACGTCAAACCGAAATGGCCGAGCGATTGAATATGGAAGTTTCGGGAAGCAAAATTTGAACAAAACAGAGTGAAAAGTACCAATAAAGTACCAAAAAGGAAGGCATGCAATTTGGCCTTCTTTTTTGATATTCAGCCGTTTCTGAGATAATAGCTTTATTTTGGTACGCAAAATTTGCAAATTAATAAATATCAAAGTTATTGCATTATTAATCCAAATTGACATATTTTATGGTTTATAAAATTCTATAACACATCTAACGATCTGTATGTAGTTAATTGACTATATTTTGTTTGCAATTTCAGACAGGATATAAAAATTATGTAGTTTCAAGAGTGAAGACTTCAAGAGAAATGTAACATCTTTATTAGAACGTTGCATTTTTAATTAAGACATTCTTTCGTATTGATTATTTCCGGACATAAAAGAAGGCCGGAATTCCGGCCTTCTTGAGTTTTAAAGTATTCAGTTAAGCTAAATTATTTAGCGGTTCTGATTGCCTTTAATGACCACTGAGTATAAACAGTTTCGCCCTCAATGGTTCTGTAGCCGCGAACCTTGTAGTAGTATCTAGTACCCTTCTTCAGGTTCTTCTTGTTGTCCATGTACATCTTCTTTGTGGTTCCCATCTTGGTATATCCGCTGTTTCTCTTAGTGGATCTGTATACCTGGTATCCGTCAACTTTGAATCCATAGGACTTCTTCCAAGATACTCTGGTTCTGCCTTTATAAGCTTTTGAAGATGCTTTGAGTGTAGTGTCTCTAACGCCATCTTTCAAGTAAGCACTATAAGTGTCTGCTACAGCTTCCTCTGCATCAATCAGATTCTTGTATGCCAATGTATCAACGATTTCTTTTTTCTCTGCAAGAGTTAAAGCATCATACGCAGCTCTTGCTGCTTCTACTGTTGCTTTGTCCTTGTAGGTTACCTTAGCAGGAAGTTTAATTAATGTTTCTTTTACTTCCTTAACTTTTGCAGCAGATAATTTCTTTTCAAGTTCTTTGACTTTAGCATTATCTGTTGTTGCAGTAGTCGTTGAGTAATCAGTTACAAATGCTTCATGTGCAGTTAACGCTGTTCTGAGTGCGGCGATAGCATCTGCATCAGCTGTTGTAATAGTGGATTTTGCTGCTAATGCATCATAAGCCTTATCTAACTCTTCGGCTGAAAGTCTTTCATATGTTGTAATTGCAGCGTTCAATACATATTCGTTGCTAATAGGAGTGTTTGTTCCTGGGAGCTCGTTATATGCGTCTCTTTCATTAGCCGCTATAACAATGGCTTCTTTATCAGCTAATGTAACTGTTTTAGCAATTGCTGCGATTAAAGCCTCGACCTTCGTCTTTGCGGCTTTAACCTGTTCTTTGGTTAAAACTTTAGACATTGCTTCCTTTGCTTCAGTCAGTTTTGTAGCAAGTTCGTCAGTTGTATAAGCTTCAAACATGATTCCCTTTGCGATCTTAACTAACTCAGCTTCTGATACAGAATTATATTTGTCAGCATCCATGTTGTCATGTACATATTTTGCATATGTAGTAATTGCTGTCTCATATTTTCCAGTATTATATGCTGTGATAAGTTTTCCATTTGTCCACATAGCAATATGTTCAGTTACTGTAGTAATTGCTTCATATTTTGTATGTGCATCAGCAAAGATTTTTGCTAATTCACTTACGTTCTTAGCATCGTCTATTGCTTTTTCTGTTTCTTCAACTAATGCTTTTAATGCTTCAAGCTGTGCTTTGTCATATTTTGATACGCTCTTACCTGCTGCATATGCTTCATAACCGTTCATCACGTTTGTAGCACCAGGAGTAACAACACTGTCAATCTTATTCCATAGAGCTGTTACTGTATTTCCCTTGCTGTCCTTAGGACCTACTGCAAAGTCATTTGATTCACCAGTGATAAAATTGATATAGGCAATTTTAGACTCGATCAATGACTTCTCCTGACCTTTACCTAAAGCTGCTTTTGCGTTAGCTAAAGTAGTAGTACCCGCATAAAGCAATTCAGTCTGCTCTGCAAGGTTTGCTGCAAGCACATCTGCATCATAGTAAGGCTGCCCATTGACGTCTTTCTGAAGCGCTAATAAATCAGCTTCTTCTTTCAGTGCTTTAACATCAGAGGAAGTTTTAGCATACTTCTCTAATACAGCTTTTGCTCCAGTTGTTGGATTTGTGTATTCTGTATTGTCAGCTGTGCTGCTTCCATATGTCACTACTGCTTTAAACATATCTGTGTCTGCTTTAATAGCTGCAGCTTTAGTAGTCAACTGTGCACTAGTGGTGCAATTATTAATCCAAGCATTGTAGACTTCTTTTGCTGCTGCAATCTGTGAATCAAACGCAGCAATATCAGCCTTCAGATTCTTTAACAAAGTAGCATCTGGCTTTGCCTGCTGATTCAATGCGGTCAAAGCATTCTGCAGTACAGTGTTCATAGAAATGGATGCTGATGCTAAGTCCGCTTCCATCTGCTTGATTGCTGTAGCCTTTTTGTCTGCAAGTGTAGTGTCGGAAGAAATCTGATCCTTTGTCGGAACAGCTTCTACATAATATTTTTCACCTGTTGCAGTACCAATTTTGTGACCTTTAATAACATCTTTTGCAGTTGTTGTAGCTGTATTGATTTTTACTAATTCAGCTTTTACGTCTGCAACAGCAGTCTTTGTGATATCTGCATCGTTTACAGCTAATAACTGTTTAGCCAACATTGATTCAACCAGCTGCTTGCATGTTGCTTTTCCAGTGGTTAGGCTGGAAATTGTCTGTGGCGCATATGACGGAGCGTCTGCACCTGTTGCAAGGTTTGCATTTGCATCAATGTCATATTCTTTCTCTGAAAGGATATCTGAGTAAACAGATGTATCATATGCCTGTAACTCTGCTGCTGCTGCCTTTTTGCTTGCTTTTAACTGCTCAATCAACACGTTAACCGCATCAGGACCGAGGACATCAGCGTCTGCGATTTTGGTTACAATGTTTGCATTATAATCTGCAACCAGTTTTGCAACTTCTTCATTTGCTGTAGTCGCAGTACTACTTGTTGTAACTGCGTCCTGTAGTTCCTTAGCTTTTTGAGCAACCGCAGTCTGTGCGACCCCTACAGCATCATTTATTGCTGTTATAACAATGGTCTTTGTTACAAGTGCCTTGTATTCAGCATCAATACCAGTCTTTGATCCGATGAGCATGCCATCTTCATCAAACTGCAATGTTTTCAAGTATGCCTCTCCAACACCTGGTAATCCAGATTGTAGTTCAGCAGATTTGGCGCCAATTGCATTTTTAATTGCAGTCACGTCATCTGCTGAATTATCAGCAAACGCAGTACCAACTGTGTAAGTGAAGACAACTGACAATGCAAGAAGCACTGTTAAAAATTTCTTCATTTTAAGAATTCCTCCCTCTTTTTTGTTCGTTTTGTAAGATTATAGTTATGCGCTTTTTTGCACAAAACTTACAAATGAAATGATAGTTCACAATGAGTATAACCTAAATCAACCCATCTTGGCAAGCATTTTTTACATTTTAGGGATAAATACATCCCATAATTTGGTTTTTTTAAATACCTTGAAAGCCTTATGTATCAATGCTAGTACACAATCTGGACCGGTTCGGCCATGCATCATTATGCACTTGTATTTCATTTGTTCACATTATATCATAAAACAACCACATTTCCAATAGCAAATTATGGGTTGGGGATAATTTTTGTTGTCCTTTCCCTGTCCGTCTCTTTTTGATAAAAGTCGAAAAACGTCTAAAAATACCCGTTTACAAGGGTTTCGTCCATCTTTTGCCTTCCAAAAAGAAGGTGGTCAAAATCATATTTTTCTTGGTACTAAATCCAGTTATTACCGAAAATTCGCATATTTTAATAGCGTTTCGTACATTAACTGGGGTTCAATCGGCTTTGATAAATGAGCATTCATCCCTGCTTCCGCCGACTTTTCTTCGTCCACATCGTAGGCGTTAGCCGAAAGTGCGATAATGGGAATCTCCTCATCTGCCAGACGGATTTGTCTGGCGGCTTCAAGTCCATTCATTACTGGCATGCGAATGTCCATCAAAACAGCGTCAAAGGTCTTTGGCGGCGAACTGAGAAAGAGATCGACACCAAGCTGGCCGTTTTCTGCTGTGGTGACAATACAGCCTACCTTTGATAGAAGTTTCTTTACGACCAACGTATTCAGCGGGTGATCTTCACATACGAGAATGTGTTTTCCTCTGAGTGCCTCCATTGAAGCGTCAGTTATTTGCACATCGGCCTCTTTATCACGGTTCTTTATTTTCTCCAGCCATAGGAAAATCCTGAAGACAGTCCCTTGACCCTGGGTGCTTTCAACCTGAATAGTGCCGCCGAGCAAGTCTACTAGTTTTTTGACAATAGTAAGACCGAGCCCTGAACCTTTATCCATGTAAGAGGTTTCGTTTTCCTGTGCAAACGGCTCATACATACTCTTCATAAAAGTTTCACTCATGCCGATTCCATTATCCGTCACAGTAAAGCAGTAGAGCAGTTTCTCATTTTTCTGCAGATTGTCAGAAGGTCGTTCTTCTACTTTTAATTCCACTGTTCCCTCGGAGTCAGTGAACTTAATCCCATTGGAAACCAAGTTATTTAAAATCCGTCTGATATGAATTGCATCCCCTTTGACCATGCCGGCAGCGACTCCTCTAGTATCTACAACAAAGTGTACACCCTTCTCTTTTGCCAAAACTCTGCCGGTAGAAACGACTGGTTCAATCAAGGTCAGAGTATCCATCAATGACTCATGCACTTCAACGCGGTCACTCTCAATTTTGTTGACGTCCAATGTATCGTTGATCAAACTGAGCAGGTATTGGCCGGACGACTGAATCTTTTCCATATAACTTTTCAACTCGTTTACGTCATCACTTTCCATTCCTAGGTTAGAAAGTCCTAGAATGGCATTCATCGGCGTCCGCAAGTCGTGGCTGACTCTTGATAAAAAATCGGTCTTTGCCCTGTTCGCTTCTTCCGCTTCCCGCAAAGCTGTTGCGATACGGTGCAGCTGTGCCTGTTCGTTCTTGTAGACCTCTGTCACATCGGATCTGGTGAACATGATGAGATCCTTATTCTCATCAAGGTAGGCAAATTGCAATTTTTTCTTCCTTATCTTCTCCCCGTCAGCAAAAGAGAACACAAAGAAATAAGTGTCTGTCTGACGCAGCCTGTCAATGATATGATCTAAATCTAAGTTTGCAATAACCTGCTCTTGTTGCTCTGGCAGCACGTTTTTGAGGAGTCCCAGTATGTAATGCTTTGAATAGTGAACTGTTTTAGGCAATTCCCTCATATCCGCAGCGTCATTCACCGTCACTAACTGCAAGTGTTCTGTCTTTACATCCAGGATAGCGAGAAAGTCGTACTCCATATCAGCGATGCGATTGACAATCTGCTGCTGCTGCACACTATTGGTTCGATCATAAGTGTAGGCAAAGCAAATCAGATCGTCGCTGCCAGGCTGCAAAAAAGTGCGCAGCATCGTCTCTACCCAGATTATCTTTTGATCCTTTGTTTTACGCTGATATTTTACTGAGAAATTGTTGATTCCCTTTGTGTAATTTTCCATTAAGTTCTGGCGGGACATCACTGCGGCAAGTTCTTCTCGTTTACCTTCGTTCAAAGGCTGTTTAATGAGTTTTGCGATGAACTGATCGTAGTCCTCTCCCTCAGTACCTGGAATAGCATAAGAACTGCGTTCTACAGAAAATTCCACTTTGTTCGTCGAAATGTTGTGCCTGCCTTTGGCGATCAAAGTGTCTTCTGACACGTCATTCATAAATTTCAGTTGTTCCTGATACTGTTCTTCCGCCCGCTTCTGTTTTTCGATATCTCGCGCCGTGCCGATAGCCCTTGGCGAACCTCCTCCCACGTCACGCATAACGGTGTAAGCCGTTTCAAACCATTTGTACTGAGCGATGCGGGGAACCCAATATCTGCATTGAAATTTGACGCTGGTTTCCCCGTCAAACAATCGCTGGTAACCGTCTCGCAATATTTCTGCATCGCCTGGATATACGCCTCTTTTGTCAAATAGGGTCTCTGGAATATCCTTTACGATCAGATCTTTCTCATCAAAAGTATCTGCGCTGCCCTGATAACGGATGATGGTTCGATGGTTGATATCGTATTCCCAGGAAGTGATACCCATCTGCTCCATGACGGCCTGCATCGTTTCTTCACTATGTTTAAAATCGTGAATATCCACCGCTATGGCAAGGGCTTTTACGGATTTGCCGCTTTCATCTACAATAGCGGTGTAGCGTATCTTCTTCCACTCGTAGCTCTCTAAATTTGGATTCCAGATTCTCGCGTCAAAACCAATGCTGTCTGCTCCTCTTTTTAATCGGTTTATCATGCGCAGATATTCTTCTATGTCATCAGGATGCACATAACCAGTTTCTATCCATGATGCAGGAAAATTTTCGATCATTCCTTCCATATTATAGTCCGTTCTTGATTTGAGACCGAGATAAGCTCTGTCGTGTTTGATGTCATATTCCCAAAACTGAATCCCCGATTCTTCAATAACAGAAAACAGGGTTTTCTCCGCTAAAGTCAGGCGGACATCTGTCTGTTTTTCAGCATTTACATCACTGACTTCCGTATAGATCGTCTGCTTGCCCTCAGCATCAAGGGTGCAATTCGCCCTTAATCGCAGCCAAAAATAATCTCCTTTCTCTCGATCAAAGAGACGAACATCGAGAACCAAAGGCTGCTGTTCCTGCAAAAGTGCCTCGGCTCTGCAGCGTAACTGCGCCGCATCGTCATAATGTATCAGTTGCTCCAATTCCTTTAATTCACTGCACTTCATGATCTTCAGCATCTGCCTGCTGACATATATCGGTTTCAACTCACTATCCTCGCAGCTGAAAACTCCAATGCCTCCAGGGAGGTTTTCTAATATTGAGGCTGCGCTTTTCCAATCCATTTTCTTTTCTCCTGTCATAGATTCTACATTTATATTACTCTTGATTTTGGCAATACGCAACGTAATATTCTGTCAATCTAAAAAGGGAGCCGCCAAATAGCAACTCCCTCTATAAATATTGAGCTTATTATGAATTTGAACTGCAGGGCTTCGCTTACATCATGCCGCCCATGCCACCCATTCCGCCAGGGCCGCCATTAGCCATAGCATTTGTCAGTGGATCACTTCCTTTGATCTCAACAATGCCAGCTTCTGTTGTAAGCAGCATTGCGGATGCAGATGCAGCATTCTGAATTGCTGATCTTGTTACCTTTGCAGGGTCAACGATACCAGCTTCGATCATATCAACATATTCTTCTGTTGCAGCATTGAAGCCTACTCCAGATTTCTGGTTCTTCACTTCTGCTACAACGACACTGCTTTCAAAACCTGCATTTTCTGCAATCTGTCTCACTGGTTCTTCCAATGCTCTCTCGATAATCTTAGCACCGGTCTTTTCGTCGCCTTCCAGGGTTTCAACATATTTTGATACAGCAGGAATTGCATTGCAAAGAGCTACGCCGCCGCCTGCTACGATACCTTCTTCTACTGCAGCCTGTGTCGCATTCAGCGCATCTTCGATTCTCAGCTTTCTTTCTTTCAGTTCAGTTTCTGTTGCAGCGCCGACTTTGATGACAGCTACGCCGCCTGCTAACTTAGCCAATCTTTCCTGGCATTTTTCTTTGTCAAAATCGGATTCAGATTCAGCCAGCTGTGTTTTGATAGCGTTAATTCTAGCATCAATGTCTGCTTTCTCGCCAGCTCCGTTGACGATGACAGTTCTGTCCTTTTCAACTTTGACAGTACCTGCTTGACCCAGCATATCAACTGTCGCTTCTCTGAGGTCGTAACCAACTTCTTCGCTGATGACCGTAGCGCCAGTCAGAACTGCAATATCTTCTACCAATGCTTTCTTTCTTTCGCCAAATCCAGGTGACTTAACAGCAACGACATCGAAGGTTCCTCTCAGTTTGTTGAGAACCAGTGTTGTCAGCGCTTCTCCCTCTACATCTTCGGCGACAATCAAAAGCTTTCTTCCCTGTTTTACAATCTGCTCTAACAGTGGGAGCAGATCCTGAATGTTGCTGATCTTCTTATCTGTTAATAAGATGTAAGGGTTTTCTAGAACAGCTTCCATCTTATCTGTATCGCTTACCATGTATGCTGACAGATATCCTCTATCAAACTGCATACCTTCTACTACATCTAAAGTAGTACCCATGGTCTTGGATTCTTCTACTGTGATAACGCCGTCCTTGCCGACTTTTTCCATTGCTTCTGCAATCATGCCGCCGATTGTTTCGTCAGCAGCGGAAACAGAAGCAACCTGTGCGATGGATTCTTTTGTCTCTACCTTATGTGAAGTCTTTTTGATTGCTTCAACAGCTGTATCGACAGCTCCCTGGATACCTCTCTTCAAGACCATTGGGTTTGCACCGGCTGCTACGTTTTTGAAACCTTCTCTGATGATGATCTGTGCAAGTAATGTAGCCGTTGTCGTTCCGTCACCGGCAACGTCATTTGTCTTTGTTGCAACTTCCTTGACTAACTGTGCACCCATGTTTTCTACGGAGTCTTCCAGTTCGATCTCTCTTGCAATGGTAACACCATCGTTAGTGATCAAAGGTGATCCGAATGATTTGTTGATCAAAACATTTCGACCTTTAGGTCCTAATGTGATCTTAACAGTATCTGCTAATTTATCTACTCCTACCTGAAGCTTTCTTCTGGCGTCCTCGCCATAAAATAAATCCTTTGCCATTTTTCATTACCTCCCTGATTAATTATTCTACGATTGCCAAAATGTCGCTCTGGCTCATAATTGTGTATTCTTCACCGTCGTATTTGATCTCTGTTCCTGCATACTTAGAAAATACGACTTTGTCCCCTGCAGAAAGTTCCATCACTTCGTCTTTTGTTCCCGGACCAACTGCTACGACTTCGGCTGTCTGTGGTTTTTCCTTTGCTGCACTCGCAAGGATGATACCGCCTTCTGTCTTTTCTTCTGCCTCTAATTTCTTAATCACAACTCTGCTGCCCAGTGGCTTGATTCCAAAACTCATTTTCTCTACCTCCTAGTTTATGTTGATATTATTATGTACTGTTTTGCTAACCTTCTGACACATCTTTCGCGTCGGTTTGTTAGCACTCATTTAATTCGAGTGCTAATCATCTTCTTTATTGTAGGTCTTTCTCGCTTCAATGTCAATATTTTTTTGCAAATTTTTTTGTGAAATTTTATTGAAGGGACGAAGTCCGCTTTTCTTGTCTATCATACGCCGAAAGCAATAGATTATACAAAAAAGCAGCCCACTGCTGCAGACTGCCATTTTTCCGCATCCTGTTTCTGGTAAAGGGTCTCCCCTCTTCTCCCCTGCCCTCTTCACCACTACAGCTTCCGACATTTTTCACTTGTTTTTCTCCCTTATATAATAGAAGAGATATTGCTGGGCAAAACCTCCCAGTTGGCCAAAATGTCCCCGCGCATAGGCACACATTTCTCTATGATCTTTTTCATCAATGCCATAAAGCTGATTCATGACTCTTGCCATCCAAACGTCAATAGGAAAGCTATCGTATCTACCCATTCCAAACAGCAAGATACAGTTTGCAACTTTCGGTCCCACACCACACAATGCCGAAAGCTGTTCCTCATCCTCAGGCAATCCCTTTTCACATACCATCTTCGCCGTCTCTATTAGGTACCTGGTTCTGTAGCCAAGTCTGACCGGTGCCAGTTCTTCCGCCGTCAGACTTGCCACTTTCTGCGGCCCGGGCACGCTGTAATAGGCCCGGCCCGCATATTTGCCTGCCAGCTGCCCGAACAGCAAGGACAAATTCTCAATACACCCTTTAATCCTCGGTATGTTGTTGTTCTGCGATATGATAAAGGAAACGATCGTCTCCCATAAATCCTGTTTTAAGATCCGAATGCCCTGTCCCTGCTCCACAGCCTGTGCCATCACCCGGTCTTGTGCCGTCAATGATTTTTTGATTTCCCCGTAGTCTCTGTCCAGATCCAGATAAGGTTTCCAGATTTTTTGAAAGTCCTCCTCTGTACAGTTATCGATGACCAGGCGCCCGGAGGGCTGTAATGTGCTGAAGAATTGCAGTTGATCGGAGTGCTGCGTCCCATTCAAAGCTTCTGCGTGGTCACAGGGCAGTGTCCGATCCGGGGGTTCCTCGCTAAGGTCTGGCCGCCCATCGGTCTGCTTTTCTGGCTGAAACTGCATGTTGACCACTTTGCCATGAGCAATTCCCGTGTAGGAGCCATCTGCCTGTCGCTCCCACCGGAAGCACTGGCCGCAGTCGAAAATATGATCCAGATGAAAATCTCTGATGTTTTCAACGATATATCTGCTCATTCTTTTACCCTTTTTCTTCCTTTCTTCCGTCAAGGCTGCATCAAGGCTCTGTTACGCAGCCGCCCTGATGCTTCCCGACCCTGCGTAGCGAAAACAGCATTTTGCGCCCAGTCTGCGTAACGATCCCGCTTTGCTTTGACCTCTGTTCCAATTAGAAAGTGGCCGCCGCCTAAACGATTTTCATTCGTTTGAACGACAGCCACTTGTCGATGAAATGTATTTTATCATAACACAACCCTTCCTGCAAAGGCCAGCATATGGAAAACTGCAGAAATCCAAGCAAACGCCTACAATCTAGGCTTTCACATTATCAGGCATTCACTTGATCTAGGGCGCTTTGTGCACTAGCCCCGCACGCCTCTGGCAATGCCGCTGATTTCCACATCCACTTTCACCACGTTAAAAGCTGTCATAGATTCTATGACCTCCGCCAAACGCTTCTGAAAGTCCATAGCAGTTTCCCAAAGGGGGCTGCCCTCGCCAATTGCAATAGATACGTCTACTACCAGGTTGTCGGGAGCCGTGTTTTCATAAACTTTCATTACTTCTGCAACGCCCTCCACTTCACCTGCAACACAGGAGGCAATGTCGGTCAACACAGTGTCTGAGATAAAAAACTCACCCATGTAGCTAAAGGTAGGCCGCACGACCGTCTTCTCAGAAAACTGTGCTTTACCGCCTACGTTCATGCCTCGGAAGATGCGCAAAGGGTCCAGAAAATATCCCGCGAAGTCTCTCTTCAGCTGCAAGGTCGGCACAGGAATAATATGCTTGCCCTGTATATGTCTCTGCTTGTCGGCTGCCTCCCGTTCTTCCGGTGTGGTAATATCTTCAATATAAATACGCTCGCTGGCCTGTGGCAAGTCCAGACGCGCAACAATCTTATCAGTCATGCGGTCACTGGTCCCGATAATTAAAAGAGAAGCAGGGTTCAGTTCCCGTATCCTTGCCGCCACCGAAGACGCATGCTCATCTAAAGTGAACAGCGCTGTCTTGATGGCTCCGGCCATGGTCTTTTGTCTCTTGGCGGAAATCCCCGCTTCCACTCGATTTTTGTAAATGAACAATCCATCGTCAATGATACTTTCTATATTTTTTTCCTTGCATAAATTGATGGCCTGGTATGACTTCCCAGTACCACTTTTACCCGTCAAAGTATAAACTTTCATCTTTACTTATACTCGCCCTTCTGCTATAATAGAATTCGAATTCAAGACATGTCTTAAAGGAGGATATATCATGGCTTATAAAATTACAGACGCTTGCATCAGCTGTGGAGCTTGTGCAGCAGAATGCCCAGTTGAAGCTATCTCTGAAGGCGACGGTACATATGTAATCGATGCAGATAAGTGCATTGATTGCGGCGCTTGTGCTGGTGCTTGCCCAGTAGATGCTCCAGTTGAAGGTTAATTTAAACACATAACCAAATGATAAAGCTGTTTCTTTCTGAAACAGCTTTATTTTTTTCTCCTCGCCCAGGCCCATGTCTCTTAAGCCACGGCAGATTAATTATCCTTTTTCGCTTTGTCCTTAGAAATCTGCTCTTTCTTCTGAATGTCGTTCATATGGTACGCCAGAGAATGCAAGCTGTCAGATAAATGTACATTCTCCAGTGCTACGTGCTTTGGCACTTCGATATCAGTGGGAGCAAAGTTCCATATTCCCTTTACTCCTGCGAAGGAAAGTTTGTCAGCCACTTCCTGTGCGTTGTTTTGGTTCACGCAGATGATGCCGATATCGATTTCTTCTTCTTCCACGTACTCTACGATGTTCTCATAGTCCATAATTTCGATGCCGTCAAGATCCTTGCCGATCAATTTAGGGCTGATTTCGAATACACCGCAGACTTTAAAACCCTGCTTGTGGAAGTGGGTATATTTGGCGATGGCCTGGCCCAGGTTTCCTGCGCCCATGATGACCATTCTGTATTCCTTGTCTAATCCCAGGATCGCACTGATCTCATCATAAAGTCCGTCTACACTGTAACCGTAGCCTTGCTGTCCAAACCCGCCAAAATTGTTCAAATCCTGTCTGATCTGCGAAGCCGTATAGCCGATCAGGTTACTGAACTCCTTTGAGGAGATCTTCTCTACACCCTTCTTTCGCAGTTCTATCAAATATCTCCTATATCTTGGGAGCCGTTTAATCACTGCATTGGATATCTTTGCATTTTTCATTTCCTTCACCACCTTTTCCTAGTCTCTCTGTCTGCCGTTCTCTAGGCAGCATTTACAAAAAAGCCCGTCAGAGGCTGACGGGTTTTCCTTGCTATTCTTGTTCGCAATTTTCTTCAACGTATCTGACTAAATCGCCTACTAGCTGGAACTTTTCAGCTTCTTCATCAGGAATCTCGATGTCAAACTCTTCTTCGATTGCCATGATGATTTCTACAGCATCAAGAGAGTCTGCTTCCAAATCCTTCATCAGGTTGGTGTCCATCGTCACTAAAGACTCCTCTACACTCAACTGTTCCATAATAATTGATCTTATTTTATCAAAAGCCATAACTAACCTCCATTTGTCATTACTAAATTACAAAACTTATTATAGTTGACTACTATATGTAATGCAAGACAAAATTTCAAGTTTTTTCTAATTCTATTACAATTCCATCCAATTGTCGTACGCTTCTTCCAGTTTTACCCTCGAATCTTTCACTTTTTCGTCGAGTTCCGTCAAAAGCTGGGGTTTTGTCAGATTTTCCGCCTTACACATCTCGGCTTCCATCTGTGAGATACTATCCTCCAACTCCTCAATCAAGGCTTCCAGCCTCTCCTTTTCTCTCGCCCGACGCCGCTCTTCTGCTTCTCGCTTCTTCTTCATAGCCCGTTCTTCCGCCGGACTGAGATCCATATTTTCATCGAAACCGTCAGCAGCATTTTTGACTTTTTCGGACTCAGAAAGTTCCTTTAAGTATTTCTTGCCTGACTCGATAGAAGCCTTTTTCTCAACGTAATAGTCGTAAGTTCCCAGATATTCCGTCAAACCCTCTTTCTCCAGTTCCAAAATCCTGGTCGGTATTTTGTTGAGAAAATATCGGTCATGGGAGACGACGATAATCGTTCCGGGATACTCCAGAAGTGCGTCCTCGAAAACCTCTTTGGAATCGATGTCCAAATGGTTGGTCGGTTCGTCTAGTATTAGCACATTGGCGCCGCTCATCATCAGCTTCAACAGCGCCAGCCTGGCTTTCTCTCCGCCAGAAAGAGATCCTACCTTGAGAAAAACCTGGTCGTTTTTAAAGAGGAAGCGACCCAGGATGGAACGAATTTCACTGTCTTTATAGAGCTTATAAGAGTCGTGCACTTCATCCATCACCGTCGTCTCGTTGTTCAGAAGCATTTGTCCCTGATCGTAATAACCGAACTGTACGTTGTGACCAATTTTCAGATAACCTTCTCCCGGAGAAAGTTCCTCCATCATGATTCGCAGCAGTGTCGTCTTTCCCACGCCGTTAGGTCCCACGATGCAGATTCGCTCGCCTCGTTTGATATCAAAATTCACGTGCTCAAACAGGTCTCTGCGGGAAGCTCCGTATCCGAAGGACTTTGCCAGCCCCTCCGCATGGAGAACGTCATTGCCGCTCTGATACTGCTGGCGGAAATGAATTTTCACTTTGCCTAATTCCGCCTCCGGCCGCTCGATGCGCTCCAAATGGTCCAACCGCTTTTCTCTGGACGCTGCACGCTTTGCCAGTTTTTCCGTTCCCCGCTCCTTAAAGCGCCGGATCAGATCTTCCTGACGTTTAATTTCCACCTGCTGCTTATTGTACGCCCGCATCTCTGCTTCCCGCAGCGCCCGTTTCTTCTCAGCAAAGGCAGTATAATTGCCGTCGTAGCATTTCAGCTTGTGATGCTCTACTTCAAAGATCCGGTTGGTCATTTGATCGAGAAAATATCTGTCATGAGATACCATGATAATGGTTCCCTTATATCCTTTTAGATACTGTTCCAGCCATTTCAGTGTGCCGATATCCAGATGATTGGTCGGCTCGTCGAGGAAAAGAATATCAGGCTTCTCTAGAAGAAGACATGCCAGCGCCAGTCTCGTCCGCTCGCCGCCGCTGAGCGTGCTGATCTTCTTATCATAATATTCTTCTCCAAAAGCCATGCTGTTCAAAATGCCTGAAATTTCGCTTTTGTAGGAATAACCGCCTTCGTTCTTAAAGGTGTCTGTAAGGGTCGCATAACGATTCATCAAGCATCCTGCCTCGGCACCTAGTTCGCCGATTTTAACGGAGAGCTCGGTCAGTTCTTTTTCCATCTCTTCAAGTGGCTTGAAGATCTTATGGATTTCTTCTATGACAGTGTTTTCTCTGTCAAAGTTGTCTTTCTGTTTTAAGTAGCCTATCGTCGTGTTCTGTGACAAGAAAAAATTGCCGCCATCTGCTTGCAGCTGGCCCGAGAGGATGTTGAGCAGCGTGGTTTTACCTGCCCCGTTTGCACCGACAATACCGATGCGATCCCCCTCATTGACATGAAAAGAAACACCCTCCAAAATGGTGTCCACGCCGTAGGTCTTCGTGATGTCCTTTGCTGATAAAATTACCATGTGTAAATTTCTCCAAAATAATATGTCTGTCAAATTGCCAAGCTCGGGTAAGCATCCAGGTAAAGATCGTCCGCGCCTTCCCTTTGATATTTGTAATAAGCCGCACAAGCAACCATCGCCGCATTATCGGTGCACAAAACAGGACTCGGAACATATAGCTTGATCCCCTGTTTATCACACGCTTCTTGCAAATCCTGACGCAGCTTGGAATTCGCCGCCACGCCGCCTGCCAAAACGAGTTTTTCCTGTTTTCTGTCTAGCGCCGCCTCCATCGTCTTCTTGACGATTACCTCTATGACTGCAGCCTGAAAGCTTGCCGCCACATCAGGCACGCTGACCTCCCTGCCAGCCTGTCGTTCTGTATTTAAGTAATTGAGCACCGCTGTCTTCAGACCGCTGAAGCTGAAATCCAGACTTCCCTTTTCTAAAAACACTCGTTTGAAGTGAATCGCCTCCGGATTACCTTCTCTCGCCGCCTTGTCAATTTTTGGTCCGCCGGGATAACCCAAGCCGATCACCCTCGCCACCTTGTCGTATGCTTCTCCAACTGCATCGTCTCTCGTTCCTCCCAAAACAGTGCACTTGCCGTAATCAGTCATCAATGCGATATTAGTATGACCGCCTGAAACAATCAGACTCATAAATGGCGGCTCCAAATCAGGGTACTGGATAAAGTTCGCGCTGATGTGGCCATGCATGTGATTGACACCTACAAGAGGAATGTCCTTGGCAAAGGCAATGGCCTTTGCTGTAGCCACACCCATGAGCAGTGCGCCTACGAGACCCGGACCATAGGTAACGCCTAAAAGGTCAATCTCGTCCAGGGCTGCCCCTGCCTCTCGCAGGCTCTGCTCTACGACTGTATTCATGTTCTCCAAATGATGGCGTGACGCAATCTCCGGCACTACTCCCCCAAAGGCGGTGTGAATGTCGATCTGAGATGAAATGACGTTGGAAAGCACCGTTCGTCCGTCAGCGAGAATTGCCACGGAAGTTTCATCACAGCTGGATTCAATTGCCATCGTCAAAAACTTTTGATCTTTCATATCTATTTGACTAAGCACCGGTCGTCAGGCCCCAGATGCCTGCAGTTCTCACAGGACTGATAGTCCGACATCGTAAAGGTGTCAAAGTCGTATCTCCTTTCAAAGCGGTTGCAGTGAGTACAAATTTCCATCAAACCGCCGTATCTTTCTACATCATCGTAAGGTCTTTTTTCCATATCCATAGCACAATCCTCCCAATCAGCCTTTTTGTTAAAGCTATTTTGGTCTGATTTGCTGAGGATTATGCATTTTTGCCAAAGCCGCACAGGGACGAGCAGCCGATCAGTATCGCCACATGATAATGGCGTCTTCACCATTATCCTCGTAATACCCTTTTCGCAATGCGGCTTCGTTGAAGCCAAACTTCTTATAAAGTCCTTTTGCTGCTTCATTGCTGGCGCGCACTTCCAGTGTGTGGGCGCCAGCGCCTTCCTCCTGCGTCACCTCCAACATGGTCTCGATCAAAGCTGAACCGACATGCTGTCTCCGATGGAAAGGCGACACAGCCACATTGTTGATATATCCCTCTTCAGAGACAAGCCAGATGCCCAGATATCCGACCACTTCATTGTCAAATTCCGCTACGAAATACTCTGCCATCTGATTTTCTGTCATATCACGGCAGAGGGATTCTCTGGACCAGGGTGAGGCGAAACACACCTGCTCCAGGGCAGCGATACCGTCCAGGTCTTCTACCCTTCCTTTTCTGATCACTAATTCTTTCATAAGTCTATCTCGCTTTAAATCTGGCCATCTTGGCAGCCCTTTCCTTAGCAAGGCTGCCGTCTTTCAGCTTCTGTTCTGCTTCGGTCACTCTCATATAGTCAGGGAGCAGCTGATTGACAGCAAGAGTTTCACCTGCTTCATACTTCTTCAGAGCTGCGCGCGCGGCCATGGCGGCATCCTGATAGCGTTCTTCCTTTGGTGCCAGCAAAATACGGCAGCCTTCTGTCTTCAGCATTTTTTCCTTAAAGGCAGAAAGTTCCCTTTCATACGCGTCAATACCGTCACCATAAAATGTAATCGTGGACGCCTGCAGCATGCCACAGGGCATTTCCGCCCGCACATCTGCAAGATGAGCTTCTATTGCGGCCAACACTTCTGTCAGCAGGTAAGGTCCGCTCGTCAGAAGGGTCCCTCCGTCTTCAGCAAAGAGACCACCATAAACCTGACCTCTGCGGGCGTTAAAGATCGGAGCGATCAAAGCACTGCCGTCGCATTTCTGTTTAAACATATCCAAGGTGGGGACAGCGATAGCCGGCAGATCCAAAGCCTGCGCTATTGCGCGAGCTGTGGATACGCCAATTCTGATTCCCGTGAAGGAACCCGGTCCGATAGAGGCGGCAACAGCCGATAACTGAGATTTGGCGATTTTTCGTTCATCCAAAATCTGCTGTGCCATGGGCATCAGATCTTTTAGGTGGTTCATCTCTTCTGCTGAAACTTTTAAAGAACAATTTCCGCTGTCGTCTATGAGAGCGACGCTGCCCAGCGGGCCAGTCGTCTCTATAGCTAGAATGTACATTTGTAAACTCGCTCCCCTTCCTTCTGACCGTATTCAATGAAGATGCACAAGGTGTCATCCGGCAGAATTTCCGCCACCTGATCCGCCCATTCTACGATGGACACACCGCCTGCATAAAAATATTCCTCCGCTCCGATTTCGAACAAATCGTCTGCATTTTCCAGACGATAGACGTCAAAATGATACAACGGCAGCCTGCCAGAATGATATTCGCAGACAATCGTAAAAGTAGGGCTTGTAATCGTTTCCTTGATGCCAAGCCCTTCTGCAATATACTTTGTCAGTGTCGTTTTCCCCGTTCCGAGATCTCCAATCAAAGCCACCACAGTATTAGGGCGCAGCTTCTCTGCCAGTCCATGGCCAAAGGCTCTCGTATCTTCTTCACTTTTGATCAATACTTCTCTCATATATCTTATGCACCCTTATGTAAGAATTTTGAAATCCGCTTGTAAACGAGAAACGTAATCAGTGCGTTAATACCTGCTTTCAGCAAGTTAAACGGTATGATGATAGGGATCAGCATTGCCAAGACGGCATCTCTCGGTGTACCGAGGAACAAAGGCGTTATGATAATATTGGCGATGCACATGACCGCCGTAATGGCGATGACACCCACAACTAGAGCAATGATCGCTTCTTTTTTTGATTTCTTATGGCGATAGAGCCCGCCGGCAATCAGCGCAAAGATCCCTGTCGCAAAGAAGTGCATGATAAACCCGTACACTCCGTTTCCACCCAGGGCAAAGGCCTGAATGAGGCTGACAATCAAGGTGACGACCAAACCAGAAACCGGTCCAAAGGCAAAGGTCGTAATATAAATTGGCACGTCCGCAGGATCGTACTCTAGAAATGGCGCTGGCGGATATGGTATCCTGATCAAAAGAACCAAAACACAGGAAATGGCCACCATCATGGCCAGTTTGGCTATTTTTACTGTATTAAATCTATTGTTATTCATTCTTCCTCCGTAATCATAAACTCCGCCTGGGAGAGTTTATAAATCGCATCTGCATAAATTTTTGTCATCGTCATCAGTTTTTCGATAGACAGACGTTCATCCTTTTGGTGCATCAGGTCCGGATCACCCGGAAAGAGACCTCCGAAAGCAACGATATTCTTTGCCGCTCTGGCATAAGTACCTCCGCCAATCACCTGCGGCCTGCTCTCATAGTCACCTGTATTCTTCTGATAAACTTCCATCAGCGCTTTGATCATCGGACTTTCCGGGTCCATAAAAATCGGCGCCTGTGCCCGGCCTTTGATGATGCCCAAATCGTACTTGTTGATGATCGGCATGATTCCTTCGAAAACTTGCTCATCCGTGTAGGTTACAGGATAGCGGACATTGATTGTTAATGTGATAGATTCTCTGTCATAAGACACCAGGCCCACGTTCAGAGTCAGTTTTCCCGACACCTCATCGCTGAATCCGATGCCCAGCTTCTCTCCGTTAAAATCAAAGCCGATATAAGCGTTGTAAAGCTGGATAAAGTCGTTAACGTCATCGTTGGCAAAATTCAGCTGTCCCAAAAAGTCCATCATAATGGAAATGGCATTGAGCCCCGCCTCAGGCGCCGCGCCGTGAGCCGACTTCCCTTCCGTCGTGATTTCCAAAGACTTGCCGACACCTTTAACGCTGACTTTATATCCTGTGCCTTCTCTATAAGAAGCGGCTAAAGCTCTGATCTGTCCGTAGCTTTCTGGAATATCGCTTCTGACCACGGCTCTGGCATGTTCTGCCACCATGTTGGCCGCCGCACCACCAGTCAGACTGCGCAGCTCCAATCCCTTGTTCTGGTTCTTGGCAAACTTCTTAGCAATTTCAAAAGTGACGATTCCCTTCTCTCCATTGAGGGCAGGAAATTCCGCATCCGGCGTGAATCCATAAGCGGGAGTCTCTTCGTGCTGTCCGTAGTAAGCCATGCCCTTCCAGCCAGTCTCCTCGTCCAATCCCAGGATCAGCCGAATCTTTTTTGCCGGCACATAACCTGCATCCTTTAACGCTTTCATGGCAAAAAGTATCGCAATCACCGGCCCCTTGTCATCCAAGGTCCCTCTGCCATAGATATACCCATCTGAAACAGCGCCACTATAGGGATCGAAGGACCATCCGTCACCCTCCGGAACCACGTCCAGATGACCTAAAACGCCCACAATTTCGCTGCCGCTTCCAAAGTCAATATGACCGCCGTAGTTGTCTACATTTTTTACTTCAAAGCCCAGTTCTTTTCCCTTGTTTAGCGTGTACGCAAAAGCATCCTGCACGCCTTTTCCGAAGGGAAAAATTTCTCCGTCCTTGGTCGCTGCAGGATTTGACTGCACACTTTTGATGGATACAAGGTCCTGCAGAGTCTGAATCTGCAGTTCCCTGTTCTCCTCTATCTTTTTCAGATAATCCATTAGTCTACTGCTTCAACACCAGCGATTTCAGGATAACTCTCTACGAGAATTCTTTCTACGACGCCTTTCAGAGTCATTCTTGCGCCTGGGCATCCCGCACAGTGTCCCTGAAGTCTGACTTTCACGATATTATCTTCTGTCAGTTCAACAAATTCGATGTCGCCTCCATCTCTCTGTAATACTGGTCTAATCTGGTCTAAAGCTGCCTTAATTTTGTCTTCCATTTTTATTTCTCCTTTGTATTTAAAAATTTACTTATTTAGCTGTATAAACGGAAACGAATTTGCCGTCTTTAATGATATCCACGTTGATTGGTTTGGTCGGCTCTCCCGTCTCATCGAAAGAGATTTCTCCGGAAGCGCCTCTGAAATGACTGGTACTCTTCAACGCCTCTTTTACCAGGTACCCATCGATGGACCCCGCCTTTTCAATCGCTTGTATTCCGATCATGTAGGCGTCAAACCCCAATACCGTTTCCTCTGGCGGTTCGCTGTCGCCATGCTTCGCTTTGTACGCCTTGATAAACTGGTTATATAGGATGTCCTTATCCGCCGTTTCCTCAGCGCTGGTACTCATAAAGTTAGATGCTACCGCTATCTTTATACCCACATATTTATTTTGTAACTCAACGATATCATTATTATGCCAATCTTTCGGTCCAATAAACGTAATATCAGTCAATCCCATCTTCTCTGCCTCAGCAAAAATCTTGTCGGCAGTTTTTAAAGAAACAGGCATAAAGACGGCCTTTACTCCAGAGGCTTTGATTTTTTCTATATATTCTTTGTAATCTTTCGTTTTGGAATCAATTTGCACAGATGCGGCAATACTGGTCTCGTCTTCTGTCAGCTCTGCCATCTGTGCCGTAAACTGTCTCACCAGTTCGCTAGTGGTATCCTCATCCTTCATCTTGATGATGCCGGCTTTTGTTTGTCCCAGTTCTTCAAAGACGTAGTCTGCCAAAGCCTTGCCCTGACTTGCATCAGTGAATGTCACCCGGAAATAATACTCGTTGTTCTTTGTAATCAGCGGATTTGTCGCCGTAACCGCAATGGCGGGTATTTTCACTTTGCCCAGCTTCTGACTGGCGACCAGGGACACTGCCTCCCCGTAACTGCCCAGGACAATGGCAGGTTTCTTATCTATCAAATCCGCCACGGCACTCTCTGCTACATAGATACTGCTCTGCGTATCCGCATATACCAGTTCCACTTTCTTCCCCAGTACCTCACCGGCAATCTCATAGGCAAGTTCTATTCCCTCTATTTCCATCTGGCCTTTCTCGCTGTCATTTCCGGTCTGCGGCTCCAATATGCCGATTTTGACCGTGTCAGACGCGGCTCCCTTTTCAGAGAAAAAGGCTTCTTTAAAATTATCAAATGTTGTACAGCCTGTCATGACAATCATTATTGATATTAAGACAAGTGCCAGGGCCATGTTTCTCTTTTTCCTCATATTTTCCCCTTCTTTGTTCTGATTGCATACATACAATTAATTATACTATATTTGGCATAAAAGTAAACCTTTTTTCTGTGAAGGATGTTTCACCGAAAGCTGACAAAACTTTTTTGTTTTGTCTTTCCAAATTGTGGTACAATGTATATATCACGATGAAAATCGAAATCAAATGTAATGTAATTAAAAGGAGGAATTAGTATTATGAAATGGGTATGTTCAGTATGTGGATACGTTCACGAAGGAGACCAGCCGCCTGAAAATTGTCCTCAGTGCAAGGTTCCAGCAGAAAAGTTTATCAAGCAGGAAGAAGGAAAAGTAGAATGGGCTGACCAGCACGTTGTTGGCGTTGCCAAAGGTGTTGATCAGGAAATCATAGATGGCCTGAGAGCAAATTTCGAAGGTGAATGTTCAGAAGTAGGTATGTACCTGGCTATGGCAAGAGTCGCTCATAGAGAAGGATATCCAGAAATCGGACTTTATTGGGAAAAAGCTGCTTACGAAGAGGCTGAGCACGCAGCTAAATTTGCAGAACTGCTGGGCGAAGTTGTTACAGATTCCACTAAGAAGAACTTAGAGATGAGAGTCGAAGCAGAAGCAGGCGCTTGCGCAGGCAAAAAAGCCCTCGCTACTATGGCTAAACAGCAGAACCTGGATGCAATCCACGATACTGTTCACGAAATGTGCAAAGACGAAGCAAGACATGGCGCTGCATTCGCAGGACTTTTAAAGAGATACTTTGGCTAAGCCTAAGCGTTAGAAATTCAATACTTAGAAGATATGGAGAGTCAGAAATGGCTCTCTTTTTCTTTCAGTAAGCTGGCAGTGAAGCAGAGGATTCACCTTTTAAACTGTAAATCTTTAAACTGTAAATTTATTACACCATATTTGTGTTGAAATTTCAACAATTTAAAGCGTTTTATATCATCTTTATTATATCCTTTAACATCTATTTAACAAGTCTTATCAAGAATCTATGAATCCTCTTTGAGCTTTATTTTACTATGCAGCCGCCTTTCGTTGACCAGGCGGAATCGCAAATTCAACATAGCCGCGGAGTGCGGGCAGGAGCAGAAAGCTATGCAGCCTGCTCCCCTTTGTCCGTTTCCGTCTCACGGCCACTTCCATACCTCTTCGCCACGGCGATACCCATAGCCAGCATCATCAGTCCGCCAATTGCGCCTACCAGCCAGATATACTTGTATCCGTCATTTCCCATAGAATCCAGCCAGTTACCGCAGACGATATAGAGCCACAAATCCGAAGAATAACCGATGGCAGATGCGATACCATAGACACTTCCTACATATAATACAGGAACTGCCGCTGTCGTAACCAAGGTGTAGAGGAAATTAGACATCATCGCATTACAAATCAGTACCAGAACCGCTACCGCCATAATCCAGACGGCGTACTGCTTTCCCTGCGGAATGAACATCATGACCAGGGAGAAAAAAATGCAGCCCAGGGAAAAGCGATTGATCAGCTTGCTGGCGGATTGTCCCATGCGGTCCCTGAGCATCCCGCCGATAGGTGAAAAGATCATCAGCGCACCCGTTCTGATTGCAGCCGTAAAAGCCTGTGCAAACGGAATGCTCTGATCATAGGCATCCGTCAGATATGGATTGAGATATGGGATCACTGATCTGATCAGAAAATAACCTAGAGTAAAGATTGCCAGATACCAGGTAATCGGTAGTTTGGCCGCATGTCCTAAAAGGCGGAGATCCTCCTTGATCCCTTTGCCTTCTTTCTCATACTCCATGTTCGGTATCAGGAAGAAGATTGCTGCAGCGACCAAAATACTCAGTACGCCATAAATAACATAGGCGATTTTAAAGCCATTGGGATTATCAGCCAGAGCGTACGTGATAATTGCCAAAACTACGTATTGCAGCACCAGGGACATGATGGAGTATGCGATATCGGTCATAGCAAAGAGCCTGCCCTGTTCGTCATCGCCTCCCAGCATTTTGACGATTTTCAAATAGGCGCTCCAGTTGAGTGTAATGGCTGTAATGCCGAAGCAAAAGAACAACAATGCCAACATTAGGAAAGAGCTGCACATGGCTACAGCGAAGGATACCAGAGCTGTCGTCACACAGGATGCGATGACAAGCTTCTTCGGATTGATGATATCAGCAATCCAGCCGCCGATGAAGTAGCTTGGTACAGCAGATGCGGCATAAGCAGTCAGGAGCCACCCCATTTGCGTATCGGTGACACCGTAAGTATTGAGAAATTGATTATAAAAGTCGTAAGCCAGGTAGGGAATCAGCAGTACGATGCTGGAAAACGTCACCATACAGGCGAGAAATAGTTTTTTCCTTATCGAGATATTCTTATCCATTGTGAACTTCCTTTCTTACACGAGTATCTCGCCGTCCTTCATTACGTGGACCGGCGGCTTTGTCATCACATAAATATCCTCATCGGGGTTTCCATCAACCAAGACCAAATCAGCCAGCTTGCCCTTTTTGACCGTTCCCAGGCAGTCTCCAAAGCCCATGATCTCGGCGCTGTTCTTAGTAGCTTGCAGCAGGATATCCAAATCATCAAAAGTGTAGTATTCTTTTCTGGCGATAAACTCATAACCCGGGTGTGCCCGCAGAGCGACTAAGTCAATATCGGAGCCAAAACCAAGCTTCAGACCTGCGCGGTACGCCTTGTTGATGTTGGCGATTTCGATTTCTGCAGCTTCTTTGCTCAGTTCCAGCAGCTCGGCGGATACGTCCGGATTGGATTCGTCCAGGCAGTACAATCCGACCGCTCCTGTTGGCGTAAGAAACGTATTAGCGTTGTTTTTTAGCATTTCGATACCCTCGTCGTCGATAAAGGTTCCGTGTTCTACCGTGCGGACTCCTGCACAAATAGCTGCTTTGATGGCATCTGTTCCGTGGCAGTGGGCACAGACGTAAGTCCCCTTACGCCCAGCCGCCGACACGGCTGCCTCGATTTCCTCAGGCTCCAGTACCTGAATCCCCGGGTCGGCTCCTTCATTCATAAAGGCACCGCTGACCATCAGCTTGATGAAATCATTACCCTTCTGCAATTCTTTTCGGCAGGCTTTCCTCATCTCCTCCGGCCCGTCGGCTTCCAGATACAGGTCACTGAAGGTGTCGTTTCCCGTTTCTGTCGGTGTGATAATCAGTCCGCAGGATACAATTCTCGGTCCTTTGACGATGCCAGCTTTGATGGCGTCCCTCACTGATGCCGCACAGTTGTAAGAACTTCCGCAGTCTCTGACGGTGGTAAACCCCTGTTTCAGGTATTCGCCCGCAAAGTCCAGTGCACCGAATACGATTTTCCCTTCTGTGGCGCATTGCAATTCATAAGGATTATAGATAAAGCCGTACAGATGGGCATGCATTTCAAAAAGACCCGGGATCAGCGTTCTACCCCTGCCGTCCACCTCTGTCAAATCATCATCACATAAGTGGCAGCTTCCCGGTTCCTTGATGTCCGCAATTTTATTTTTCTCGATATATACATCTCCAAAGGTGCCATCAAAACCCTCTGTTAATTCTTTTACCAATCTGCAATTGCGTATCACAATCATGATGTATCCTCCATTCTTTTTCCGAATTTTCTTTTTTCTTATCATACTCCGTCTTTCTCTGTCGATAAAGTGCCAAGTGGTACCTTTGTCTCTAGTCCAAATTTTACTTTACGAAAGTGCTCTGAAAGATTATAATAAGTTCAAAGAAGGTTAGGAATGAAGAGGATAGTGGAAAATGAATATTCACATCGACAGGCAGATGGGCACGCCCATATATATGCAGATTAAAAACATCATAAAGAAACAAATTCTTTCCGGTGAGCTGGTCAGCGGATTTAAGCTGCCTCCGGAACGAGAACTGGCTAAAGAAACAGGTGTCCACAGAAACACGATTATCAGGGCTTATGAAGAACTGATTAAAGAAGAACTCATCACGTCCTCCGTGTCACCCAGAGGTTATTTTGTCACCTACAGCCAACAAGAGGAATACAAGAAGGTTACAGGCTTTTCCAGCCGCAAATACCCTGGCGCCCTGAGCTTTATGCTCAAAGACGAGTACCTGCAGATGGATACTCTGTTCAGTGAACTGTTTTATAATGATGGATTGGCAAAATCCGAGCAAAAGATTATCTCCCTGGCAGCAGATATTATTTCAAAGGAACTCTACCCCAGAGACCAGTTGAACGAAATCGTAAAAGAACTCAGCGGCGTCGATGGGTTCGACTGGTACGGCTTTTCGCCGGCTCAAGGGCTGCCGGAACTGATCGCCAGCATCCAAGGGCTTTTGAAACGACGAAACATCCATGTATCATCAAAGGAAATCCAAGTGGTTTCAGAAACCTATGAAGCCATTCAATTTGCGGCCAAGATTTTTTTGTCATCCCACGATACCATCATCGCCGAAGAACCCATTTCTCCTGACATGCTGCAGGCCTTTCAGTTCATGGATATCAACGTCATCACCATACCGATGGACGAAGAAGGTATGGAAACGAGATACCTGGAAGGACTGATTGTCAAATATCGCCCGAAGCTGATCTACACCATCCCTACCTTTCACTTTCCTACGTCCAGCGTACTCAGTCTGTCGCGGCGCTATGAACTATTGGAGCTTTCCTACAAGTACGACATTCCCATCATTGAAGAGGACTGCGATTCTGTCATCCGCTACGAAGGAAACCCTGTTCCTTCTCTGAAGGCCCTCGATACTATGGGAAACGTCATCTACATCAATTCTTTCATTGCGACCATCTGCCCAGGCATACGAACAGCTTACATGGTCGCGCCAGAAAAGATTACCAGAAAGCTTTCCACGATTATGGAAAATACACAGATATTTTTAAGCCCCCTCAATCAATACATCGCAAGCCAATTTATCAGCCGAGGCTATATCTATGATTCCATTGAGCAGATCTGTCGATTTGGCAGGCAGAACCGCGATCTCCTCTGTCACGCGTTAAAAAACGCAGAAGACATCGACTACAGCTTCACTGTGCCAAAGGGCGGCACTTCTCTTTGGTGCTGTATCAATGAGAACATCAATCCGAAAAAACTGCTCTGCAAGGCCCACGAACTGGGTGTGTCCTACATGCCTGGCAATTTGTTCTTTCCTTTCAGGAGTAAGGGAGATAACCTGGTAAGGCTCTGCTTCGGCAATGTACATCCAGATGAACTGGCAGAAGGCATCGAACGGCTGTCCGAGGCGGTCAGAGCCAGTCGAGGTTAAGCGGCAGCCGCAGTTGGGAGAACGGATATCCAGTTCTTTATCTGCAAAATGACTCGATGACTTTGTCGATATCCACCGTATTGATATGGCCGTCCTTATCATCATAGGTGAAAAGGATGTCTTCATATGGCCGATAACCAAACTCCAGATAAGTTCGAATTTTCCACATGCAGGTATCCCTGTAGTCTTTGTCGCCAATCAGGCCAAAGTGTTCCAGCAGTTTGCATTTCCGTTGGCTCTTCACTGCAATTTTAAAGTCCGGCGCAAAGGTGTATTCTCCTAGCACAAGCTCTTCTTCGTAGTGGTACTCGATCTTTTTTACAAATAGCATATTGGCGATGATCGCTTCTGATTTTGATCGGACAAAATCTCCTTTCAGGGTTTTGTTGTTGAGCTGCTCCGGATGACCCATGTACCGTTCGTAGGGTTCATAGCCCCACCCCCTCTGATTGTTGATTCCAACCATAGCGAAACAGGACTTTGGCAGCAACTGATAGGCACGGGGCGAAGTTTCCATGATATCCTCCGGGTCGACACTGGCGTACCCTGTTATGAGCCGATTCATGAGCCTGCAGTTCTTATCGATCCGTTTGATGGACGTCTCGATGAAATGCTTTTTTTGGAGTTTTTGGACTATAGGATTGTCTCCAGTACCGAGATACATCCTTGCTTTATCAATTACCTGATAGTAATAAAGCCTGCCATTTACTGTTGCTGTCAGCAGTCTGCCCTCCGGGAGTCCTTTCTTCTGCTGTATCAAAATCTTTCGCAGTTTCTCCTGAAAAGCCAGATCTCTGATTACGTAGTTTTTGCTGTTAAACACGCTCGCTCCTCCTTTTTTTCCATAATTTTACATTAAGAGAAAAATTTAGTCAAGCGAATTTTTTGCAAGGATAAAATTGTTTTGGGCGCCACGATGTTTTTATGTTTTTGATATGTTTTTCGATGTTTTGACATAATCGCCTCTTCTGTAAGCGGCCTGTATAGACTGTGACAAAAGGGATTTTCCATTCTCGGTTACTTTTCTTCAATTTCATCAGTGAATTCTCTACTAAAATTGCAAAAAAAATAACCAGGAGCATCAAATCTCCCAGTTATTGTAAATTATTCTCCTGTGATGAGGGACTTCAGTCATCTCTCTCGCCAGAATTTATGTCAAATCTAGCAAGGCGCCTCCAAAAACATAGAAACACTGTGGCCTCAGTCCGGAAGTCAGCATTTAGACACCCGGAGGGCAGCACCAGGGCAGCCCAGCGTGCTTCACTGATCCCCCTACTTCTTCCTATGATACCCTGCAATGGCACCTGACGCACCCAGGGCTGTGAATAACAGCACGATATACATGCCCAGAGACGACCGATCGCCCGTATCAGGCAATGCGGAGCCTTTGTCCGGGTCACTGGCGGCACTTTCTGCAGAGGCAGCGGTTTTGCCGCTATCAATCACATAACGAAGCACCAATCCATCTGTCTCCCAATCTCCCAATGTAAACGAATCCAGTTTATAGTCGGACCATTTGTAGTCATCGTAGAGCACATAGGAGTCATAACTGCCCATATATTCAAATAGTTTTCCGTCATATTTACAGTTTATAAAATCCTTGGCGTTGATGATATCACCAGCATAGCCCTGTAAAAATTTCTCTTCGTAGTAATCATCGTAGCTGCCCTCGTAAACGGTGCCCAGAAGCTTCAGCTTTCCGTCGGCACGTTCATAATACCTGTGAATAATCTGGAAGTAATCTGTGGATGGACACTCGCAGGCCAACTCTGCGCCTGCAATGAGTAAGCCAGAGTATTCCGAACTGGTGATATAATCCAGCAGAGGGTCCAGGTTTTCAATCAGATTCTTGACAGCCGCTGCATCTTCAGGTTCCAGTTCTGCCAAAAACTCTTCCATAGTATAACCCTGCTCCTTCAGCAGACGATCAATTAAGTCAGTAAAACTATCAAAGTCGCCGACTTCCGCTTTGATTATTTCCTTAAACATGTCCACAATCTGCTGAAAGATATCGTTTGTGAGAATGATGGAACTACTGACAACAGAATAATGATTCTCGGGAAGACCGATAATCTCCACATGAAACTTTGACAAGATGTTGTCTACATCTGTAAGAAACTTTTCCGGATCCTTTTCATAGGTTCCTAAATCTATTTTCCCTTGCACTTCCGCCAGTTCCTTCATGATGGCATCGCTGATCCGATCCTTCGGATAACCCAGCCAAAGACCTAGGGTCTCCCCATCCTCTTTCACTTCTTCAACGGGAATGGTGATATTGATGTTGGTACCAGGTGCGGTAATCCGCACACTCAAGTCTTTTAAATTCGATATTTCTGTGCAATCTTCATTATCTATGGTGACAAGTGCCATAGCGTTGGGTTCTTTCTTAAGGTCGTCCACAATGTTTGCAGAGGCTGTCACCGTAAAAGACATGACCATCGTGCATACGATAAATAGACATACCAATATCTTTTTGATTTTCATCTTAAAGTTCTCCTATCGCAGTAGTTAACTCCCCGGCATCATCAATTTGGTTGATTTTTCCTCGCAGCGCTGCGCTGCCGGGGATGCCCTTGAGATACCAGCCCACAAATTTACGCATTTCGCGGACTGCGGCGTATTCGCCCTTTAATTCCATCATATCATAAAAATGACGCAGCATCATTTGTTTTTTTTCGGCAATGTTCGGCGGATTTGGCCTCGGTTCACCTTTCCAGGCAGCCAGAACTTCCTGAAAGATCCATGGATTTCCCAAGGCACCGCGGCCAATCATCACAAAATCACAGCCTGTTTCTTTCATCATGGCCAAGGCGGAATCGCCGTCAGTCACATCTCCATTGCCAATGACAGGAATGCTGACCGCATTTTTTACGGCCGCAATCTGTGTCCAGTCCGCTTTGCCACTGTAATACTGCTCTCTGCTCCTGCCGTGAACAGCAACAGCCGCTGCGCCCGCTTCCTCAATAGCTTTTGCCGTCTCCACGGCATTTATACAGGATTTGTCAAAACCGATGCGTATTTTCGCAGTTACCGGTTTTGTCGTATTGCTGACCATGGCAGAAATCAAGTCATAAACCAGATCCAGCCGTTTCAGCAAGGCTGAGCCTTCCCCGTTCTTTACAATCTTCGGTACAGGGCAGCCCATGTTGATATCTAAGATGGCATTTTCCCGTTCTTCCAGGGCACGGGCTGTAAATGCCATGATTTCCGGTTCGCTGCCGAAGACCTGATAGGCCACCGGTTTCTCTTCTTCGTAGAGAAACAGCAGTTGATCCGTTTTCTTATCGCCGTAATACAGCCCTTTGCCGCTGACCATTTCCGAATAGACCAAAGCCGCTCCCATCTCGCGGCAGATTCTGCGAGTGGGAGCGTCTGTAATTCCTGCTAGTGGAGCCAGAAGAAAAGGATTATCAAGTTCAATATTTCCTATTTTTAAGGCTTTATTCATTTTATATCTGTTCCTTTTTTTCTTTGCATGGTTTTGTCGGTTTCTTATTTTTTTGGTAGATGATTTCCAGTCCTTCCAGTGTCAACATTTTGTCGACGTGGTCAATACAATCGACACCATCGTCGATGAGGGTGGAAAGACCGCCAGTGGCAACCACGGTGACCGGTTTGCCCGATTCTGTGAGGGCTTCCAGCTCTTTCTTCATTTTCTTTACGATATAATCTACCATGCCCATGTGTCCGTAAACCAACCCGGACTGCATGCTCTGAATGGTGTTCTTACAGATGGTCTGACCCGGCTCCTCTAATTCTACCTTTGGCAGCTTCGAAGTCTTCTCGAACAGAGCCTCCGATGCAATCTTAAGTCCTGGAGCGATGGATCCGCCTAAGTACTCAGCCTTCTCCGTCACCGCACAGAAGGTCGTCGCCGTTCCAAAGTCGATGATAATCAGAGGACCGCCGTATTTGTGGTATGCCGCCACGGCATTGACAATTCTGTCAGCGCCTACCTGCTTGGGATTGTCATACTTCACTACCAATCCTGTCTTGACACCCGATTCCACAGTGATGGCGCGCTTCTTGAAATACTTCATAGCCAAGTGCTGCAGGGTGTAGAGGACGGATGGTACAACGGTTGAAATGATGATGTCTTTTACGTCCGATGTCTTGAGTCCTTCATACTGAAAGAGCTGCGTTACAATCATTCCATACTCATCGGCACTTTTGTTGTTATCTGTTTCAATTCTCCAGTTGGTAACGAGCTTTCCGTCTTTGAATACGCCAAGTACGATGTTGCTGTTTCCAACGTCAAAAGCTAAAAGCATTATTTTTCTCCATTCTGTTATTTCACAACCCTGTCAAGCCTCTTGAGAGCCAGAGCCATAGTCAATCCCGGTATGACACGATTTCCGGTGATTTCAGCGCCCAGGACTTCATTAATTCTCTTCAATCTGTACTGTACAGTGTTGGTATGAATCCCCATGAATTCCGAGGTCTTTCCACTGTTCATGCCCGCATCGAGAACAAAAGTCTCCAGAGTCTCCAGCAGTTGTTTTGCCTTATTCTCTCCCATTTCTTTTCTAAACGGCTCCAGAAGATCCATGTAGTTCTTTTTCAGATAGCCGCCCTGAACCTGCAGATTGATACAATTGGAAACAAGAGCCAGTTCATATTTTGTAAATACTCTCTTGTACGGGAAAACGCTTTCAACAAAGGTCCAGGTCTCGCTGATCAGTCTGAACGCATCTCCTGCACCTTCGATACCATCGAGTCCTGTGGCGTGGAAAATCCGCACCGTCTTGCTGCCCTCTTTCAACTTGTCAAAGAGCACCAGGCAGCTGGACTTCTGCGTTGTTTCTTCATCCTCCGGCTTTTCGCCGTTTTTAAGAATCATGCCGTAGGTTTCTTCTCCTTCGGTGATTCTAAGCACTTCGATGTTTTCTTTTTTTTCAAATTCGCTGATAACCGCATTTCCCTGATTGGTTTCAATCCCCTTGGCATAAAAAACACTGAGAATGTTATCCGCCTTAATTTCCATCTCGTCTTTCAGAGAATAGGCCAGGGATTTATTGCCCCTGATCAAAGCCTTGATCAGTTCGGCACGCACATCTCTTTCCGGCGTATATTTCCACATGCCCATCGCCAGTTCGATGATTTCGGCCAGCTTGGTAATCTCTCCTGCTGAATAGTTGTCTTCGTTATCAACGATAAAGAGAAAATACTTCTCCTTGTTAATTGTAATCGGTCCCCAGTAAGTCAGAACGCCGTTGACATCGATGAAGGTATAGATACCCGCCTTTTCAACATCCCGCTCTTTACCCATTCTGATCGCATCGGCAATGGTGGTCTTCTGTCTGGTCTCGATGGACAAGATCGGGTTAAAATCTTTCGAGAGAAGGACGACCTGGAAATCGTTGCTGACGGCAGCCTCACGCAAGGCCGCCTGAAAGGTCTTATGTTTTTCAAAATTGAGCAGATGATAGATGGTGTTGTTAATCAAGCTGTTCTTGAAATTATCACCGTAGAGCAGTTTGTCCATAATCTGTTCAATGGCATCGGAATACTCTGCCTTGTTGTTTTTCGGTATGACGATGAAAGGGAGCCCCACCTGCTCAGCGGTTTCTATCACCTCGCTGTCCGCACCAGTCAGCCCCTTTTCCACATGAAAAACGACTAAAGCGCTGACGCCCTCCTTAGCCAAGCCTTTGACAACTTCACACTGCATTTTTTCTTTGCCTGTCATTCCGTAAAATGATGTAAGAACAATCTGCTCTCTTACCCCATTATTTTTTATGGCAGTTTCCACGTTGGCAGCGTCCATTACCGAGACGGAACGGACCCTGTTGCCAATGTTTCGCTTTCCTGCTGCCAGAATGCTGGGGCTGAATGCCTCCAAACTCAAACAATCATTTACAGTTATTTTCATATATTACCTCTATTCTTCTTCCTTGTGTTCCTCTTTTTCTGGCAGCAGCTTTGCTGTCTCCTCTTCGGAACGGTCTTCACCTATAGCTTCTTTCCCTTCTCCGCTTTCAGTGTCGCCATCGGAATCAGATGGATTCTCGTCTTCATCCATGTAGTCAGTATCATATTTAGCAAGTTCAGCAGCCAGTCTTTCTTCTTCCTCTTTGCGGATA
The DNA here is from genome assembly GCA_902362805.1 of Eubacteriaceae bacterium. GTDB lineage: Bacteria > Bacillota > Clostridia > Peptostreptococcales > Anaerovoracaceae > Senimuribacter. Next base: position 276,991 of record CABIXY010000005.1, read on the forward strand.
CGTTCAAATTCTGCTGCTTCTTCTGCGTTGACTCTCTGAATTTCTTCTTCTTTTTCTCTTACCAGCTCTGCCAGTCCCTGCGCGTCGACCTCTCCCGTGTACAGCGCCTCGAACTGCTCGCCGTCGAGAGTTTCTACTTCGAGCAGTGCCTGCGCCACTCGCTCCAGTTTATCCATATTGTCAGTCAGAATGCGAGATGTTACTTCGTAAGCTTCTTCTATGATGGATTTTACCTCATGATCGATTTCTGTAGCAATTCCTTCTGAGTAATTCTTTCTCGTGGAGAAGTCCTTGCCCAGGAATACTTCATCAGACTCACTGTAATTGACAGGTCCGATTTTATCGCTGAACCCGTATTTGGTAACCATCGCTCTGGCAATCTCTGTCGCTCTCATGATATCATTGCTTGCGCCAGTGCTGATATCGTCCAGCGTCAACTGTTCTGCTACACGTCCGCCCAGCAGGTGTTTGATGCTGTTAAGCATACCGTTCTTCGTCTCAAAGCCCTTGTCTCTTTCTGGCAGGGACATGGTGAATCCACCGGCATTGCCTCTCGGGATGATGGTAATCTGGTGCACAGGATCCGAATCCGGCAGACTTCTCATGACGATGGCGTGGCCTGCTTCGTGGTACGCTGTCAGTTTACGCTCTTCCGGACTGATAACCCTGCTCTTCTTGGCAGGTCCTGCCATAACCTTGGTCGCTGCTTCTTCGATTTCCGCCATTCTGATCTTTCGTCCATTTCTTCTGGCCGTAATCAGCGCCGCTTCGTTGAGCAGGTTCTCTATGTCAGCCGGTGTAAATCCCGGCGTTCTTCTCGCCAAAATCTTCGGTGAAACTTCATCAGACAACGGCTTATTTTTCGAATGGACTTTGATGATTTCTTCTCTGCCCTTGATATCCGGAATGCCGATTACAACTTGTCTGTCAAATCTGCCCGGTCTCAGCAGAGCCGGGTCCAATACGTCCGGTCTGTTGGTTGCCGCCAGAATGATGATGCCAGAATTCTCTCCGAATCCGTCCATCTCTACCAACAGCTGGTTGAGGGTCTGTTCTCTTTCGTCGTTTCCTCCGCCCAGGCCTGCACCTCTTTTTCGTCCCACCGCGTCAATTTCATCGATGAAAACGATACATGGGGAATTTTTTTTGGCCTGGTCGAATAAATCTCTCACTCTGGATGCACCGACACCGACAAACATCTCAACGAAGTCAGAACCACTGATGGTGAAAAACGGTACGCCAGCTTCTCCGGCAGTGGCTTTAGAAACGTAAGTCTTACCGGTTCCCGGAGGACCGACCAGCAATATGCCCTTCGGTATTCTGGCACCTACTTCTTTGTATTTTCGCGGATCTTTCAGGAAATCTACCACCTCAGAAAGTTCTTCCTTTTCCTCGTCTAATCCGGCTACTTCATCAAAGGTGATCTTCTTGCCTTCTCCCTTATATAGCCGCGCTTTGCTTTTTCCAAAGGAAAATGCTTTGCCATTGCCCCCCTGATTCATCATCAGATAGAACAAAAAGCCCAGGGCTACCACCATGATCAACGTCGGCAGCAGACTGAGGATGGTGGAACCAGAAGACGGTTTTGGCGTCTTTACGGCCAGGTTTTTCTCCTGCATCTGCGGGAAAATATAGGTTTCCTCCAGCCAGCTGATTTCTGTGATATACGGCGCATAAGCGTAGACGTACTTGTCTTTCCCTATTTTTCCCGTAATCTTTGTGTCTTCAATCTCGATTTCGGTGATCTTCTCCTGTTCCAAGTAGTTGGCCAGCGTGGAAAACTTCACCTGTTTGTACTCTGCGCCGCCGCTGCCATTATAGAAAAAGGCCGCTGCTAACACCAGCGCAAAAATCACTAAGTAAATACTGATATTCTTTGCGAATTTTTTCAATTTCGTTGTCTCCTCCCATATCTATATTCTCAAATTCTCGTATTATAAATTTGTTCTCCCTTAACAAAACAGTCCTATAATTTTATCATATTCAACAATTTATTTCAATACAAATCACCTTTTTTGTATCTTCACACAGTTTATAGCGGGCAGAATACCGTCCTCTGCCCTGATAAGGCAGAATCCAGAGGATTTCACGACCCACTGCCGCAAACTGGACGCTGTTTCTCTCGTCCTTGGGCACTTTTCGATCCACCAGATAGTCCTGCAGTTTCTTTGTTCTCGTCTCTCCGATAGCAATAAAATCGCCGGCCTTTCGAGTCCTCAAGGTGATTCGCGCTGCCGCATCGTCACCGAAGTGTTCCCTGAGCAAATCATAGTCAAAGACGGCATGACTGTCTTTAGGCAGCTTCTGTTCCTCATATTCCCCTTTAGAGAGAATGGTAACTTTGATATCACTGTTCGCCAGGGGCGCTCCTCTAGCAGCCTTGACATCATCATACACCTTTGTCAGATAATATCCTCTCGGCAGGTCAAGGCGTGCCGACGGTCCCTGATGAAAGGCGATACTCTCGCAGCCATCGAAATGGGTGAAGGTCATATCTTCTGTCAATCCAATGCTGTGAAAAGCTTTGGCAAACACTCGCTGGCGTACAGCTCGGTGCAGGCCGCGGAGTTTCTCCCCGTCCATCAAGACACTGGTCGCGTCAGCCTCCTTGGCCAGCCCATCAAAAGCATCGGCAGCCTGCTGCCAAAGATAATCTTTATCTACAGCGGCAGTCTTCCCCATTCTAATCATTGTATCCTTTATATTCGTGTTATATTCCTTTTCCAGATAAGGAATCAAGTTGAGACGGATTTTATTTCTCGTATAAATTGGTGCTAAATTGGTCTGATCAATGCAGGGGTGCAGGTCGTGTTCTCGGCAGTAGGTCAGAATGTCTTCTTTGCATACGTCAAGCAGCGGACGAATGATTTCGTTTTCCTGCTCGTCAAAACGCCTGTAACTGATGCCTGACAGCCCGTCCGTTCCCACGCCTCGCAAGATGCGGAACAAAATCGTTTCCACCTGGTCGTCGGCATTTTGTGCCACGGCGATTTTTATGTTATCTCGCCGGACGCCCTTCGCGGCTATCTCTGCAGCTACCTCTGCAAAAGACTGATAACGAACCTTGCGGCCAGCCTCTTCCGAGGTAATTTTCTCTTCGGCGGCAATTTTGCTGCAGTCATAGACAAAAGTTCGGCACGGGCAGCCCGCTTCCTGTGCAATCCGCTCCACATAGGACTGATCCGCCTCTGCCGCTCCCGGCCTGAACCTGTGATTGATGTGAACGGGATGAAGGGTCAGCTCCCACTCTTTCGCCAAGTCCAGTAAGACATGAAAAAGGCACACCGAATCAGGACCACCCGAGAGGCCGATGACGATGTGCTGATTTTTTTTGATTAAATGATGTTCCCTGATCGTGTTTAACACTGTTTCTCTAATCATAACAGTGTAAGTATACCACAAACAGAAGCGTTTTAAAAGAATCTAATGTGAATAAACTTGACCTTTAATAATTTAGTCGATGTATATCTGTGACCTTTCCCCGTACGATATATACGTACATCACATAATTCCTCCCTTCATAGATCCACTGCTGCATACCTGAATAATAATTTTTTCGATCTGGTTTTCCCCAAGTCGTTTGCAGCAACTGTTTACTGGTCATTCCGATGTATACGGCGTTTCCAAAATACACTTTTTCTCTTTCATACGCCACTTTCTGGTTATGGGAATTGTATAAATAAATATAAACAGCTGACCCAGTCGGATGCTTACCTGTATAGACCTTTACAGTAGGAGTTCCCTTAGTCTTTCCAATTTTCTTTGTAAATACTTTTCCATTAATCTTTACTTTTACAATATCGCCTTGGATCGCCCCACCGCAATTGACATAGACGTACTTAGAGTATCTGAAAATGAAGCGCGAGCTGTTCACGTAACTATTCTTTCGCTTGTAAACTCGTTCTTTAAAAGTCACTGAACTGCCGTTTTCTGTTGTGGCAGTGAATTTGATATCTTTACCATATTTCTGACATGGAATCGACAAGCTAAAGTTCCCTTTAGAGTTTGCCTTTGCTTTATAAGTCTTGCCATTTAAAACTGTTTTTATAGTCACACCGGGATAGGTTTTGCCTTTCACGATTTTAGTTCTATCATAAATTTTATTGATGTCGATTTCAATCTCTGCATCTTCAATCGCAGTCTCCTTGTTGATTTCTAACCCAGTGTCATCTTTCACTACGATTTTGATTGTTCCATTCTTAGGCTGTAACGGATATTCGGTTTGTATTAGTACAATGTCACCTTGATCTTTGATGTCACAAGGATAAGATTGGTTACCGACAAAGACGGTGGCTGATTGAATTTTCTCATCTTCCAACTTGTTTACGGATGCCATTAATCCTTTTGTTTCCGCAATGATGGTGCCAAAATTGATACTGCTCTGTTTAACATTAATTGTTACCGAAGCAGAAGCTTCTGCCGAGCCTTTCATGCCGACTGTCTTTAGCGTAATTACTGCAGTTCCTGTATTGTGTACATGCACCATCCCATCTGTATCCACTGAAACTGCAGCCGAATTGCTAGATGTATAGGAAAATCCGGTTCCATCACCTGATGCTTTCGCCTCAATTTTGAAAGGTCTGCTTTTCAGATATACATCATAGGACTGCTTTTTTAGAGTTATAACTTGGTCTTTCCCTTTTATTATAAACTGCATCGAGGTTTGCCCATGATATTGTCCAATGCCTGTGACTGTCATTGTCGCAACGCCTACTTCTTTGTTATTTTGATAATCCAGTTTATAATCCCTGTTCTCTTTCAACAGTGTCGATCCATAGGTTATTCTTGGAAAAAGATATTGGGGATAGCCATCGTAAGTGAAGGTATCACGAGATACATCAATCTTTGCTTTATTGATATCGAACCCAACCTTGTAATAATGAGACGTAGTACCTTTAAAATTTCCCACGCCTCTAATAGTAGCATAACCTAGCCCATCTTCTACGATATATTTTTCGATAACGTAATCTTTGTTCTCTACAAGTTCTGTTGAGTGATAGGTGACGTTTGCTTTTGGCTTGTCACCGTCTTCTGTATAATCTGCCATCCGTATTGAACATTTACTAATGTCCTCTGGATAAATGGTCGTTTCAGCTTGCAGTTCCCCACTATATTGACCGATTCCTTTGATAGTCACCAGCATTTTTCCAGCATCAATATTATTGCTGACTTCAACAACAAAATCCGTATTTTCTGTCAAATACTTAGCAGCTTTATAGACATAGACTTTTGAAGGGTACTGCGCAGTGCCGTCATATTTAAGGTCTAACGTCATGATATCAACATGATAATTCGAAATATCTATAGATGTATTGTTCTCTTCACCTTCTTCTGCAAGGGCAGTCACCGGAAAAAAGCTAAAGACAATAGCAATAGATAAGAGTACCGCCATGATTCGTTTCATTGTTTTCACCTTCTCAATTAATATTACTTTCGATTATACGCTGAACTTATGTATTTTTCAACACAATAGGTCAACTCGCCCTAAAGCAAAACCGCACTGTCTCCAGTGCGGTCTCTTAGTGTCTTAGTTTATAGCATTGGTTAAATGCTTGCGATATAAGATTCCAGTTCCGAGAGGCTTCTGGGAACTGGCAGATCAGTCGGCAGAACCCCTTTTGCCGTCAGGCTTTCAAAGAGTTCGATGGCTGCCGGTTTCTTCAGATTGGTCTTTTCCAGGACCTCACTATTTGAGAACACATCTACAGGCGCTCCCTGCATCAGTGTCTTTCCATCGTGAATCAGAACGATTTCTTCTGCCCACTCTAAAGCATAGTCTACATTGTGGGTGGACATCAGCACGGTAATACCCTGGTCAACCAACATGTCTACTATTTTGTTGACAATGACCGTGTGCTTTGGATCCAAAGAGGAAGCCGGTTCGTCCAGAATGATCACCTCTGGATTCATGACCAGGACGTCTGCAATGGACACTTGCTTTTTCTGACCGCCGGAAAGAGAATGGGTCGGTTTCTCCATAAAAGGCGTAATTTCCAGGGTCTCAATCACCTGTTCCACCGCCGCCTTGGCGTCCATTTCACTCATGCCGATATTCAAAGCACCAAAAGAGATTTCCTGAAATACTGATGCAGAAAAGAGCTGATTGTCCGGATCCTGAAAGACGATGCCTACTTTGCTCCTCAGGTTCAAAAGGCCCTTCTTACTGTAATCAACAGCTTCTCCATCAATATACAGGGTTCCATCGGCAGGCCTGTGAATGCCGTTGAGACATAGAAAAAAAGTGGATTTCCCTGCTCCGTTAGCCCCCATAAAGGCTACCTTTTTTCCTCTCTCAATTTCCAAACTCATACCGTTGAGAGAATAGCTCTTTTCGTCGTCGTAGGAAAAGTATAACTCCTCTGCTTTGATGATGATATCTTTCATCAGAACTCCTATCCTTGCAATTTTATAAATACGGTGAACCCCAAAAGAACGAGTTCAAATACTGCAATCATTATGATGTTTCTCTTGCTGACGTCGTGATTTTCCTCCAGCACTTTGATTTCTCCACTGTAGCACCTGGCCTCCATAGCGTCGTAGAGGTTTCTTGAGCGTTTCATTGCCCGGATGAAGAGAGCCTGCACCATGCCGCCGAAGGATTTGATCGATGTACGAAGATCCTTGTGTCCCAACCTGGCATTCTGGGATGTAGAAATGTAGTAAGCTACATCCAACAAGACAAAGATGTATCGATAAATCAAGAGCATCAGTTCCAAAAGCAGGGCCGGGCAGTGCATCTTTCGCAAGACAGACAGAATGTCCGTCATGGTCGTATTCAGCGACAGGAAATAGAGGCAGGAAACTGCCGCTAAGGCTGTCACAATCAGCTGAAGACCGTGTAAAACAGAATCCCAGCTGCCGGTCAGGAACCAACTGCCAATCTGCAGGGCAAAGGCGTCCAGAGGATGCTTTGATACGTTGACGATAATGGCGGCCGTACTGAGAAGCAGAAAAGCCAGAGGTACCAGCATGAGACTGCCGTACCTCCGGGCTGAGATTCCGCCGATTTTTATGGTCAGAAAGCTGTTAAGAACCATGATGAAAAGTCCCATCACGATGGAACGACTGACAATACAGAATATGAGAGTCAGCACCGCGAAGGCAAACTTTTCAGCTGGGTTAACATATCTGATTTTTGATAAGTAGCAGAGCTTATCAATGACTATCACTGTTTTCTACCTCTTCATCCTTTTTCCATTTATGTCTCTCGTAGAAACGGCCCATGATAAAGGCCACAATCCCCACGCCGATACCTGTCTGCAGACAGAATATCAGACTTTCAATTTCACCGGGAATTTCTCCCCCTAGATACTGTTCCAAAATCGGTTCGAACCAAGGCGTATATTCACTGCCCTGAATTTCCGCCACCATCTGGCTTCCTGCATCGTCAGAACCGCCGAATTCCGCGCCTTTCAGTGTAAGAAATGGGATGACAGCGATGAGGATGGCGATAACCAGCAGGACGATGACCAGTCCTTTTCTGCTCTTAGTCTTCTTCTCCATGATTATCTGCCCTCCTTTATGAATCCGATGGATCTCAGCTCAGGTTTTGCAAAAGATTCCAAGCCGATGACGATGACCACGGTCAAAATTCCTTCAACGATTGCCAGTGGCAGCTGTGTTGGGGCAAACACGCCCAGGAACTTCACGGCAGAAGCCATGACACCACCTACTTCGGACGGATAAGCGACAGCAAGCTGAATGCTTGTTACACAATATGTAAAGATGTCACCGATCATTGCCGCTAAAAATACAGAAACCATCTTGTTGACCTTTAACTTCTCACAGAGCTTATACACGCCAAAGGAAACGAATGGTCCCGCAATGGCCATGGAAAAAGTATTTGCTCCCAATGTAGTCAAACCACCGTGGGCGAGCAGAATCGCCTGGAATAACAATACGATAATTCCCAGGATGCTGACAGAAGCAGGTCCGAACAAAATCGCGCCGAGGCCCGTTCCCGTCATGTGAGAACAGCTTCCTGTAACAGAGGGAATCTTCAGTGACGATATAACGAATATGAATGCTCCAGCCATGGCCAGAACAGTAATTGCTTTTCTATTTTCACTGAGGGTTTTCTTGATGGAAATAAACCCCCATACCACAAAGGGAACACAGATAATCCCCCATACCAGAGAGTGCGTCGCCGGTAAATAACCCTCCATAATGTGCATCGCACTTGCCGTCGGCACGAGTCCGAATGCAACAGAGAGCGCTGAAACAATTGATAAAGTCAGTTTTTGCCTTTTTGTCATTTTTTCTCCTTTCATGAATAAACAAAAATTCACGCATTTTACGACTAACGCTTAGCCAGCCACAGGCTGGCGCGTTAAAGAACAAGGAATTCCCATCAATATTTCTGTGAAAATTGAGGCAAGACCATTAAAAAAACGCTTGTCCGAAACAGACAGGCGTCTCGCTGGAATCCATCAGCAATGACACTGTTTCTGGGGTTCCATGCGTGTTCACACCCGGCCATCGTTCGTAACCTTGTGCAAATTGGCTGTATTCAGGTAGTTCTTCTGACTTAGACATCAAACACTCACATCTGCGCCTTCCCAGTTTCCCAGTGACATTGTTGAGATGTGGCTACGTCTTCACAGCGGCGTGACCGTGCAAGTCTCTCACTTGCTTCTCTTTTAACCCCGATTTGGGGACCTTCTTACATTCAATTGTAGTTTCATTCTACTACGACATTTACGCTCTTGTCAAGGTAAACAAAAAGAAAGGCCACGGTAAACTATTCTTTACCAGACTTAGCCACGCTCTTCGTTAAGCTTGGCCGGTTTTTTTGCCCAAAAGGTGTTTATTTCAGCAACATTGGACAAAAAAAGCGGCAGCTTAAATAGCTGCCACCATGACGGTCAGATCGTCCCGTTCCCTAATTCCATATTTTTCCGCTGCTTTGTTGACGATTAATTCCGCCACCGTATCCGGGTCGCGGCTGCCAAGTTCTGTCAGACGTTCTCTCAGCCAGAGGCCGTCCGGGTCGCGGCGGTCGCAGTCAGTAACACCATCCGAGACCATAATCAGCAGGTCACCCCGCTTCAGCCTCACGTCGATGTATTCCAGCTTCAGTCCGTCGACAATCCCCACCGGCGGCGCAGGCCGTTTCAACATAGATACACTGCCATTATGTTTTACAAAGGTGGATGCAGCTCCCATCTTAAAAATCTGCGCTCTGCCGGTCACCTTATCTATAATGGCTAAATCCACTGTAGCGAACATCTCCGCGCTGTTTCCCGTCATCAGAATCGCATTGACTGTTTTCATGGCGATGTCCACATCAAAGCCTGCCGCCAACAGCTTGGAAAGCGTCGTAACCACCAGCTTGCTTTCTGTGGCCGCCCGACTGCCCTTCCCCATACCATCACTGATAATCAAAGCCTGTTTATTTTTACCGAAGGAGAAAGAAAGACAACTGTCCCCTGACACCGCCTCAAAAGCATAAGATGCACTGCCCACCAAAATCTGAGGCGCGTTTTTTTCAGCTGATGATGCTCCTCGACCGTCTAAATCCGTCATCAGCTCGCTGACCGTCCTGGCCATGCCGTCAAATTGGTAAGAGACAATCTGCTTATTATCCATCCCCGCACTGTATAGCTTGCTCAGACTAAGAAAGACTTCTCGCTTTTTCATCAAATCTCGCTTAATGACTTCTAGTTTCAAGTCTGCCCCCGTAGCCGACTGCTGGCAAAACCGTTCTTCACCGATGCACCACAACCTGGTGATGATACTGCTGGGTACAGCGATAAATAAAGCCATCACAGCCGCGGCCCCATAAATTTGATCGCTGGCTGATACGGCAATGGTGGCAAAAATCGTCAGCGCTAACATCGTTTTTCGGTATTTTCCGTCAATCAGTGAGGCCAAAAACCAGCCGGTGAGCATCCCCGCAAAGAGGGCGATGAAGAGTTCTCCATGATCCACATGCTGGCATTGCCAGAAAACAGCCGCAATGCCGGCTGCGGCCATGGCTGGCTGAATTCCCTTGCAATACTGAATCACCACGATAACCAGTAACCACAGGGGAAAGACCACCTGCTGTGCACCGATGGCCCCTATCAGCGATATCGCAAAAATCTCGTAGGCTAGTCCAACTTTTTCTTCTGCAATCTGCATCGGATTCTTACCCACAAAGAGAATCCTCGCGATGGTGTTGAACACACGGATATAGACGATGACGGCTATCGCCTCTTTGATCATCGTTTCAATGCTCAAAAGATAGATCAAATGTCCATAGGCGTAATAAGCACAATTGCACACGATGATTGCCGCCACTGCCACCGATGTCCTCTGATTTATTGTAAATCTATGATTATGGAAAAACAGGAAAAATATCCCGCAAAAAATCATAGCCATCATATCGCCATAGAGATTTAAGATGACTCCCCCATAAGTCAGCATCGCGATGGCAATGACCGGCACTAAATATATGTATACAGTTGATACCGCCACCATGACGGTAATCAGAGCCACCGCCTGCGGAAAGGTTCCTTCGAACAGATTGATCCGGCCAATAAAGAAAGCCACTGTCAAAGTGGCTAACACGGTTTTGAAATTAATCTGATTCCCTACAAATTCCATATTTCTTCCCCTTTGTTCCCTTTGATTTTCACATATTCTATCATAGGCAGCGTGGGGGTTGCTGTCGAAGGCAGGTGTCGAAAGAGAAGAAACTTACTGGGCCAGGAGTCGTTCCACTTCTTCCCTCTTCTCAAACAAGACGCATCCGCCCTGATGATCTGCTGTCAATAAGTCCTGCTGGTGAAGAACGGTGAACAATCTGGAATGGAGAGCCTCTTTCAAAGAAGTATCTTTGACATTGATGTCAGAGTATGGTGAAAAAGGACAGGGCTCCGCACCGCCGTGGGAATTGATATGGAAGAATCCCCTGCCCGCTGCCAGACAGCCGCCGGAACTTTTCTCATCTCCGGGGAAGGAGATAAACACCATTTCTGGATGCCGCCCTCTCACATCTGTCAGCTGCTCTTCAAACCAGTTCCGTTCATCATCTCCAAAAGCCAGATTCCTGCTCTCTTCTGTCACTGGCACATATTCCACATAAATGACCGTCTTACAGCCAAGTCCCGTTAATCTGCTCAGAAAAGCAGGTGAGGTCACAGTTTCTTTATTTGCGGTGGTCACCGTAACAGAAGTGCCGAAGAGCAGATGGCGTCGTTTCATCTGCTCCATGGCTGCAAGCAGCCTATCGTAGGTACCCTTCCCTCTTCTCTGATCTGTTCTATTCTGGTCTCCTTCGATACTGAAAATGGAGATGAGGTTTCTGTACTGCTGGAAAAGCTGCAGGTAGATTTCATCCAGCAGCGTACCGTTGGTAAAAATCGGAAAAAGGATTTCCGGTACTTTTGCCGCCGCTTCAATGATATCTCTCCGTAAAAAAGGTTCTCCGCCGGCTAAAAGGATGAAGTTGATTCCCAGCTCTTTTGCTTCCTGGAAAATATTCAGCCATTCTTCCGCTGTGAGCTGACAGCTCGGCAGTTCATCTATACAGCTTTCATTGCTTCTGGCGTAGCATCCGCTGCAGTGCAAATTACAGGCACTGGTGATGCTGGCGATGAGGAAGGGAGGAATATGTTCGCCCTTCTCTGCCCACTGCCCGCGCCGACCGGCCGCCTTCTTGCTTGCTGCAGCAAAGGAGATCATAAAGGCACTCTCCTGGGGATCCCGCAGTGTAGCTTTGATTGCACCCTTTACGATGTTCTCAACCCCCGCTGTCAAATATTCTTCTAAGTGAAATGGTTTTTGTACTGTCATCGCTAATCCTTTCTATAATGGTCTGCAAAGTGTTCAATATGTTGGTCCAACTGTGTAATCAGCACATCTCTTTTCGCCCCACTGTCATACTTGTTCATCAGAAAGAAGATGGGCGCATAAAACTCTAACGCCAGAAACGCTTCGTCTTCCTGTATGAAACATTCTCTTTCAATCAGCAAACGGAATAACTCCGTCATGTATTTCAAAGGGCCTTCTGTCAGGTATTCGTGATAGAGGCGGCTCTTCGCTTCACTCTTATACTGTTCAATCATGAGCATCTTACGAAACTGGGAGGCGTAGTCGCTTTCGGTCCAGTAAAAGAACATGCCTCTGGCAATTGCTTTCAATTCTTCTGTCGTAATCCTCTCGTATGCCGATGCTACAGCCGCCATGTCACCCTGTGGTGCGCGCACTTCCTGTGTCATCTGCTGATACTGCACTTCCATCTGAATCAAGATATGGTCAAAGATATCCTGTTTGCTCTCATAGTGTTTATACAGTGAGCTCTGTCTGATGCCGACTGCTTCTGCAATATCGCGCACACTGACGCCGTCATAGCCTTTGTCCGCAAAAAGGTGCAGTGCCGCAAGTAAAATAGCTTCTTTTGTGTTTCGCTTCAAATTCTAAGCCCCCTCTCCGTTTAGCTAACATTTGTTCTCTTTTTTACATTTTAGCTAACAATCGTTCTCTTGTCAAGTTTTTTCTCTGTCTTTTCAATAAAAAAACTGCTATGACGATCTCCATCTAGTCATAACAGCTTCATCCTATACATTTTCATTTTCTGACAAAATTTTCTCCACCGTACCGGGGATATCCAGCAGCGAAACTAATGCGCCCTCCATCTGATACAATGTCTTTTCAAGCCAAAGACCTGCCAATGATTCCGGATGCAGAGACTCGATTTCCTCTAATGCATCTCCACTGATGATAAACGGTTCTCTCGCTGCCGCCATGGCAAAGAGGCTCTCTTCGCATCGGACGATCACAAGCACTCTCCATTCGCCCTCCTCCAGTCTGATGACAGGAATAATACGCCCTTTATAATTATACATTCCTAGATAATGAGGAGGAAGGCATGGGAACGAAGAAATATGCACGTCCGCATAGATTTCCGCAATCCATTTTAATTCCAGGGCATAGTTCTTCTCCTGGCCAGCGATGCATAGTAGTTCTCTGTTGTTTTCGCTATTCATATGCCCCCTCCTTTTCGAAATTTACAATGAGATTCTCCAGATCTAAGGCTGCACAGATATCGCCGTCACCCATTATGCTGCAGCCGCCGATTCCGGTGTTTTTTCGAAAATCGCGCCCAAGAAGGTTCGGCAGAGGTTTGACCACAATTCGCTTTTGTTCATGCATTACATCGGCTAACAGACAGCCCTCTACCCTGTTATCCTTGATATAGATTACGATAGAATCATCAGGGATTTCTTCTTTTATTCCGCAGATTTTGCGTAAATTGATCAGAGGGACCATTCTGCCGTCATAAAGAATATAGGAACGCCCGTCAATCTGACGAATTTGCCGTTTCTTTTCTCTATATTCCATAAAATTGAATACATACCGGGCAGGCATCGAAAAATGGTAGTCTCCTATTTGGAAACAGGTGCTCTCTACAGTGGATAAAGTCAGCGGCGCTATCAGGGTAAATTTGCTGCCAACGCCTGGCTGGCTTTCGATATGCAGGTGTCCGCCAATTTCTTCCATGAGGTTCTTTACCACGTCGAGGCCCACCCCTCTGCCAGAATACTCGTTGACCGTTTCGTTGGTGGTGAAGCCAGGTTTCAGAATCAGCTCATGAATTTCCGCCCTGCTGTATTCCCCTTCCGGCTTTACTAGCATTCCTCTTTCACTGGCTTTATTGAGAATCTTCCTATCATCCAGTCCGCAGCCGTCGTCACTGAATGTCAGCACCAGTTCCCCCACGGTACTCTCCACTTGAAATGCAATCCTGCCTTTCTTTTCTTTGCCTAAGGCCTGGCGTACCTCTGCGGTCTCAATGCCGTGATCTACCGCATTACGAATCAGATGCATCAGCGCCTCTGAGCAAGACTCCACAACACTCTTATCCGCCTCTATATCACCGCAGTTCACGATGAGTTCCGCCTCTTTCTTCTCGTCTCGGCAGATATCTCTGAGAATCCTGCGCAGCTTCGGTACGATTCGATTGAGCGGCCGCATGCGCATTTCCATGGTGGTTCGCTCCATTTCGCTGATCAGCTGACTGATCTGGCGGGCAGTTCCCTCTCTGAGATCTTCCAGTCCATTTTTTCTAAGCGCTTCATCTAAGACCAACATTTGAATGACCATCTCACAGGAAAGGTTCTGCATTTTGTCCAGCTTCTCCGCTTTTACATCCAGGAACTCCGTCTCTTTCACTTCTTGCAATTTTTTAGGCTGTGCCTCTAGCGGGTCAGACTCCTCCGCAGGAGCCTCCGCCTCTTCCTGGTCCGCTAGCAGTATGACGCGATTGACAAAGAGGCCTTTTTCCATTACCTCCAGGACTTCTTCTCTCTGCTCACTGATAAAACGGACAAAGAGCCCCTGTTTTCCAATGATTTCGCCGCTTTCGCCAGCCTGCTCCAAATCAAGAGGGTAAGTCTCCAACTCAGAGCACAATCCGCTGATTTGTCGGACCAACATAAAGGCTCTGACATTTTCCAGCCGGCAGCCCTGCTCAAAGATCACGTTGACCACGGTGCCTGATTTATCGCCAAAATAACTGCAGCTCTGCGGTTCCGGCGCTTGTTCCTCTGGCGGTTCTTCTTTTTCATGACTGCAGCAGAACTTTTCCCAATATGCCTCCGCCTGCTCCTCTATTTGCTTGATATCGGCAGGTTCGTAATCCTCTGCCTCCATCCGTTCCATCTCTGCTGAAATGTGATCGGCAGCCAGAAACATCAGGTCAAAAATTTCCTGCTCTGGATTTTCAATAGTTCCGATTTCTTCCCTGTAATAAGCAAAGATGTCCTCCAGCTTATGAGCGAGGGAGGACAGCTGCGAAAGTCCCATCATGGCAGAAGAACTTTTAATTGTGTGCATGACCCTGAAAATACTGTGAATGTCCTCCTCCGCAAACCGATTGTTTTTCTCCGCCTCCATCAGACAGTGATTCAACTGTTCGGTCAGCTGCCTGGTTTCCAGCAAATAGACTTCCAGCATTTCGCGGGCATCTTCATCAAAATAACTCATCTATTTCTCCATTTATTAAATCTTTTCATACCAGATACTGCAGTTCTTACCTCTGCGCTTTCCTTCGTAGAGAGCCTTGTCCGCAAAATTAATGCTGTTCTCTATACCCTCTGATTCGTGGTATGCATGCAATCCCAAAGTCACAGTACACGAAAATTCTCCGTTTTCATGGAAAAACTTGAACTGTTCTACTTCTTTACGGATCTGCTCACTGATTTCAAAGGCTTCCTCTTCCGTAACCGCAAGCAGGATGATCAAAAATTCTTCTCCGCCCCAGCGAATGACTCGATGTTTACGGCAAGCGCCTTCCAAAATATTCGCAATGCAGACTAAGGTGGTATCCCCTACCTCGTGTCCATAGGTATCGTTGACTTTTTTGAAGTCATCAATATCGGTCAGTATCACCACGTTCTTCAATTCTTCTCTCTTTATATCGCGCATGTCTTCCACCAGTTCACTTATGACATATCTGCGGTTATAGAGTCCCGTCAGACCATCTCGGAAGGCCATGTAGTTGAGTTTTTCCATATTTGTGCGCAGTTCTCTGTTCTGCTGATTCAGTTCATCTTTTTGTTTTTTCATCTGCAGATGTGTCACGACTCTGGATTTCAGTTCCGCTGGCACAAATGGCTTTTTAATATAGTCACAAGCTCCCATGGTAAAGCCTTTTACGACGTCCTCATCGGTCGCTTTTGAGGTCAGAAACAGAATGACCGCATCATTTTGATCCTGCTCTTTCAGCTTCTGAAACAGTTCATATCCGTCTGTATCCGGAAGAACCACGTCAAGGAGAATCAGGTCAGGCTGATATTGCCCGATCATCTCCTCCGCCTCACTGCCGGTATGCGCTTCGCAGATAAAAAATGGTTCGTCTTTCAGTGCTATTTTTACTTGCTTACATATCAAAAGACTATCGTCTACAACCATTACAATCTGCTTTTTCTTATCATCCATTTTGTACCTCCGCTATCATAATATAATCGAAGCATGTCTCGCCGCTTCCACCTTTACTCTGCCATCCTCCGCAGTAAACCAGACCGTTCTTCCATAATCACTGCCGGTATCTTCCGCCAAAAGGGGAATCCCTTCTGCAGCAAGAATTTTTTTAGCCATCTCTACATTCTTCTTGCCAATATCCCATTCATAGTTTATAGTCTGGAACATCTGGGCGCCGCCTACCAGCTTTGCCGTCAGCCGTGATTTCTTTGCTCCATGGACGCACATCTGGCTTATCAGCCGCTTGATGCCCTGGTCCGCATATCGATACTGCTGTGACGTCTTCATTTCAAGACTGTCATTTTTCGAAGGGAGCACCGCGTGAACCATTCCCGCTATCTGCGCTTTGTTGTCATAAAGACAGACACCAATACATGAGCCTAGTGCATAGCTGATCAAAGTCTGACCAGCCGATGCGGTATTGCCGTCTCCTATCTGTACCAATATTTTATCCATCACATCTCAATCCCCAGCTTCTCCAAAATCGGCTCCAAACACTCGGGATCTGGAAAAAACAAGATACGTCCGGAATAAGAGCGGTGGTCAATGTGAAATTGATTCTCTATCAATAGGATTTCAGCACTTTTACTCATAACCCTTGACAGAGGGGCGCTGAGTATGGATCCGCCCATATCGACACAGATGCCTGGTACAGAAACATCGATTTCCATGTCCATTAGGGCCGAAAGTGCTCTGATATAAGAACCGCACATGATGTTCCCCAGTTCACTGAGCAGTGAACGTTCCAGATCGTCCAGTTCCAAAATATTTCTTTCGCCGCCGCCCAGGATCTCGTCTAATATGATATTCGTAAAACTCTCATTGAGCAGAAACAGAAATTGGCCTGTTATCTCCCCTTTCATCTCTACAAGAATTCCAGCTTCTATTTCCTGGGATTGTTCCAGCAGAGAGTAAATTTCCTGTACCTGTGTCAGATGCAACGACGGTGAAGAAATGTCAAAGGGAGTACCCATCATCTGCGAAAGAGAGGTAACCGCATTACCTGTACCGATATTACCTAGTTCTTTTAATATATCTGCCGATGTCTCGTCCATATCCGCATAACTTTTCATATGTAACTCCCTTATATTTCAAATTGCTCTACCAATGACTTCAAAAGCTGGGCTTGGGCAGAAAGTTCCTCACTGGCGGCGGCGCTCTCCTGAGACGTCGCTGAATTACCCTGCACGATATCTGAGATCAGTTCCACGTTTTTCCTAATCTGTACGATGGCATCCGCCTGCTGTGTAAAGGTTTCAGCTATCTCGTTAACCATCTTCGTCACATTCTTCGTACCTTCAACCGACTTGGTTAGGCTTTCCGCTGTTCCATTTACAATGGTAATGCCTTTGTTGACCACGCTGGCATTTCGCTCAATCAGTTCCGCTGTCATCTGTGCAGCTTCTGTGGTTTTGGTTGCCAATCTTCTCACTTCGCCGGCGACGACAGAAAAACCTCTGCCGGCCTCTCCAGCTCTTGCCGCTTCAACCGAGGCGTTCAGAGCCAGGATGTTGGTCTGGAAGGCGATATTTTCAATCTCTTTTAAGATACCAGTGATTTCTTTTGCGTTTTCCTTGATTTCATAAATGGATTCTGTCAATACGGTCATCTGATCATTGCTGTCATAAATTTTCTTGGAAACCTTTTCTGTCAGTTCACTGGATTTCTCAGATTTTTCTACGCTGTCTTTTGCGTTTTCAGCAATTTCATTGATGCTCACTGCAAGTTCTTCGATAGAGCTGGCTTGTTCTGAAGCCCCCTGGGCAAGAACCTGTGCGCCGCTGGATACCTGTTCCGCTCCACTGGACACCTGCTCCGCACTGCCTGTAATCTGCCCCATGGCATCTCGTAAAAGCGAGCCGATTTCATTCATCGTATTTCCTACAGCGATGAAGTCCCCTACGAATTCCACTTCGCTTCGGTAATTCAGTTTCCCGTTGCCGAGAGCTTCCATACCTTTTCGTATTTCAGATACATATAGAGAAAGTGCGGCCGCTGTGTTGCGAATATCTTCACACAGCTGTCCCAGTTCGTTTTCGCTGGTGTAAGAGAGGTCGATACTCAGATCTCCATTGGCAATACTAGCCGATGCGTTTTTCAACTCTTTGATCGGATTGACAATGCTGCGCGTAATGGCTGTACAGAAAATAATTGTGCCGAAAATACAGATGACAGAAACTGCAATCAATACGATCAGTACGCGAGTATTTTGTTGTTGTGTGTCCTCCAAAGTATTTGCCGCATCGTCAGAAGATACTTCAACGACATCTTTCAGCAGACTCGTGACGACGACTGACTGTTCTTCAAATTCATTGAGGCACAGTTCAAGTGCTGCCCGTTTGTTGCCTTCCTGTAAATACTCAACGATTTTATCCCGTGGCACTGACAGTTTTTTATATTCTGCCAGCAGTTCTTCAACCTTATCCTTGCCGCTGACGTAACCAGTAGACAGTTTCTTCAGGTTCTCCTCAACTTCGATAATTTTTTCCTTCACATCAGCAAGCTTTGTCTTTACATCAGCCTCCGAGGTAGCAGACAGAAGCAGTAGGCTGCGCCTGTTGTACTGCAAATCATAGCGAATCTCCTGTGACACTTCAACATTTGCAAAAGGCCCGTTATATAAATCATTCATGTTCTCTGACAAACTTCTGATATTCATGCCTGCAATCACCACCGTAGCACTGTATAACACAATGATAACAGCAAAGGCCGCCATCAATTTTTTTCCGATCTTCAGGTTCTTTATCCAATTCTTCATCTAAGATATCCTCTCATTCTTCTTTCCTAAGCTAAGTGGTAATCGATCACTTTACAAAACTCTTCCTTTTTAAATGGCTTTACAATAAAATCCACCGCGCCTGCTTCCAACGCTTTCTGTATCATCATCTCCTGTCCGATCGCCGAACACATGATGACTTTCAAGGCAGGATTCTCATCGTGGATCTCCTCTAAAACTTCTATGCCGGATTTTCCAGGCATGGTGATATCCAAAATGACCAGATCCAGCTGATGTTCTCTGAACAGCACCAGAGCCTCTTCTCCATTCTGCGCCTCGAGGATATGTTGGTAACCCATCTCCGTTAAAGTTTTTCGTATGACCCTTCTCATAAACAGGGCATCATCTACTATCATAATTTTTTCGTCCATATGCGCTCCTAATTCTTTTATACCTTTTGATATACCGCCGGAAAGACCGGCTCTAGTTTTGTATCTCCTCGTGAGAGAAGCTCTGCATGACCCAGAATCAGATAGCCGCCTGCTTTCAAGCAGCTTTCGAATTTTTTTATCAGTCTTCCCTTCGCTTCTCGGTCAAAATAAATCATCACATTGCGGCAGAAGATCAAATCGTACTTTACCGCCCCCTCTGGCTGCATCAGGTTTTCTTTTCGGAAGCTGACCCAGCTGCGAAGACGGCGGTCGATTTGAAAACTCTTTTCGCCCGCTTCGTTACAATATTTTTCTCTCCACGGCTTTGGCAGTCTCTCTAGTTCCCGAATGGGGTAAATTCCTTCCTCCGCCTTACGAAGAACCGCATTGGAAATATCCGACGCTTTGATATTGATTTTCGGCAGCGGGCCGCGTCTTTGATCCAGGTAATCCGCTATAGCCATCGCCAGCGTATAACACTCTTCTCCTGTAGAACAACCCGCACACCAGATGTTGCAGAGGTCAAGACAGTTCCTGTCAAAGATATCCGGCAGTATCTTCTCCTGCAGCAGGTCAAAATGAATGGATTCCCTGAGGAAATAGGTATAGTTGGTCGTAAGACAGTCCACCATTTCCACCGCCGCCTGCCCGCTTTTCTCTTTCTTTACCAAATCCATATAGTCCTTAAAAGATTCAACACCGTGATTTTTTAATGGTTTTGCGAGCCTGCACTCAATCAGGACTTTTTTCTTGCTCAAGTCGATTCCAAAGTGGTCCCGCATGTAGTTCACAATTTCTGTATATTCACTTTCGTTCAGTCTAATCACACTTCATCACCCACATTCCGGGCGCGATTTCCTTCGCCTCTTTATTTAATTCTTCTATTTCATCCAGAACTTCTTCTGCCATGATGCCATATAAAATGCTCGGTTCATTAGCCATTAAAACGCCAATACGCCCTGAGCCGTTCTCCTCAGTCTGATAAAAGACAACTGCCTTATCCTGATAGAAGGAAATTCCTCTGATGTTGTCCTTTGTCTCTGGTATTTCACTAACCTGCGGATCCAGAACCATCGCAACAAGTTTTTCCTTATCAAACGCGTAAATTTCATTGCCATTTCTAGCTGTCTGCCATTTCATTTTCAGCCTCCATTTTCGCCATTTCTGAATACAAAAAAGAAGGCTCCAAAAGAAAGGCGGTATCAAAAAAATACGCCTCTGACCAATTCTGGATCACAGCCTTGAGGTAACGGTTTCTCTCGTTCAAAACCGGTTCCTCAAGTATGGTAAAGCGGTACTTATCCAAGCTCTCAATGCCCAGTACCTCCTCTGCCGCAAGGCAGAGTTCTTTTCCGTCTAATCCGAGAAGGACATGGTATTTCTCTGTCAATCCGTCTTTATGAAGTCTTCTTGAAAAACTAAATTCTTCTGTTACTGTCTGTCCTGGTGTTCTTTCACGCACTTGTTTTACACAACACAGAGGGAGAAGAAAGAAACTCCCTCCCCCTGAAAAAAGCAAGTATAAATCATCTAAATAATCTTCCATGCTAAATCCTTTAATTATAAAATCCCGCTCTTTTAATCATACATGATTTTACAGAGGAATACAAGAAAGAGATTATTTCAGCTTTCCCATTTTTTCCGCCCAGAAGCCCCACATCTCTGTGAGCAGTTTTCTCGCTGCAAACATGGAGGTCAGGGACGGATCCAGCGCCGGCGCCACCTCTACGATGTCAAAGGCGATAATATTCAGACTGCGGAACAGCGTCTCTAACAACGTCAGGCACATCCTCGGCGTAAGGCCTCCAAACTGAGGGGTTCCCGTGCCTGCCGCATATCCCGGATCCAAAGCGTCGATATCAAAGGTCAGATAAACCTTGTTAAATTTGCTCATGGCTGCGACACAGTCTGCCGCTACGAACTCTATACTGTCGCGGAAGCAGTCGTAGGCGGTTTTCACTTGCATATCGTTTTTGGTCTTGAATTCATATTCATCTGGTTCAATGGAACGAATTCCGATAAAATAGAGATTCTCCGTTCCACTGATGTTTTTCATCTCCAGCGCTCTTCTCTCTGTAGAGCCGTGAGACAGCTGATCGCCGTACAGCGCGTCGCAGAGATCAAAATGAGCATCGATATGGATGATGCCAAACTCCTCGTCGAGAGCTTTGTTGACGCCTCGTTCCACGGGAATCGTGACGGAATGATCGCCTCCGATCATGGAGAATCTGACTCCTTTGCCAACAAGTTCTGCCACATAATCTTCAATTTCTGCAAACATTTCATCTCTGTCTGCACCACAAAAATTGCCCGCGTCGTGAACTCTCAGCGCTTCTATTGACTGCAGTCTTTCGGTATATGGCGTCGATGTGAACGCATTCTGCCTCAGGCAGTCAGGTCCTTCTGCCGCGCCGCCCCTGTAACTGACGCCCTTGTCATAAGGAATTCCAAAGATCACGATATCAGCCTCTTCCTCTTGGCAATCCGGCTGGTTTAAGTTGCACCAGGCCTCTTTGTCGAGAGCAAATTTGTCTTTCTTTAACATACTTACCTCCTTGTCAGGCCGCCGATCGCCGGCGCGCCTTTATTTTGTTACTTACACCATTATGAGGCTTATCTGCCTATATTGAAAAAGGATTTTGCATTCTCACATGTGATGCGAGCAGTTTCTTCGTAGGATATACCTTTGATTTCCGCCACCTTACGCGCCGTATACTCCACGTAGGGCGCTTTGTTGGGTCTGCCGCGAAACGGCTCCGGCGTCAGGTAGGGTGCATCCGTCTCCACCAAAAGGAATTCAATGGGAATCTCTTCTACCACCTCACGGGTCTTTCTGTTGTTTTTAAAGGTCACCGGCCCGCAGATGGACAGGGTCGCACCCAGCTTTACGTACTGCTTTGCCAGTTCTTTGCTGCTGGAAAAACAGTGAAGCAGAACCCGGCTGTCCGGCAGCAATGCGCCGTCAGGTCCTTTGCGCTTCGGGAACCAGCTCTGCCTCTCTGCAGAAAAAGCACCCTCTTCCTTGAGGATATCCATGGTATCCTGATCGGCCTCCCTGGTGTGAATCACGATGGGCATCTTCAGCTCGTTGGCAAGCTGAATCTGCCTGCGGAACCAATAACGCTGCACATCCCGCTCAGAATGATCGTAATAGTAATCGAGACCGATTTCGCCGATAGCCTGCACTTTGTCTTTCTTCGCCAGCCCTCTGATCAGTTCCAAAGTCATGTCATCCAGATTTTTGGCATCGTGAGGGTGAAACCCGACTACAGCGTAACACCAGTCGTTTTCGGCGGCGTCTTTGACCGCCTGTACGGACGAAGCCAGATCAAAACCGATATCCATGGCATAGGATACGTCGGAGGCGGCAATTTCGCTGATCAGTGCTGCCCGCTGTTCAGCGGTATAGTTTTCGTTATTGATATGTGTATGAGAGTCAAATAACATGTTTTTCTCCTTTTAAAAACAGAGCCTGTGAATAAAGCAGGCCCTGTAAGTTTATTGCATTCTATATACTAGTCGACCACAACGCCGTCTTCTGCAACAGTAGTCATAATCTCACACCTGTCACCATTTTCCGCAAACATAATCATGCCTTTGGATTCAAGCCCTCTCAGCTTTCTTGGCTTCAGGTTGGCTACGATGAGAACCTTCTTCCCGACCAACTCTTCCGGTTTGAAGTCTTCTGCTACGCCAGAGATGATCTGCCGTCTTTCGGTACCCATCTTGATCTGGAATACCAGAAGCTTGTCTGCCTTCGGGTGTTTCTCCGCTTTTTCAATCAGCCCGACTCTAAAATCGATTTTGTCAAAATCGTCATACTCGATTGCCGGCTTCAGTTCCAACGGAATGTTCTCTTCTTCCGGTTCCTGGCCTTCTTTCTGCATTGCATCCAGTTCTTCGAGTTCTTTTTCGATGTCCAATCTCGGGAAGATGGCTTCGCCCTTCTTCACCTGTTCCTGGTACATCATGTCAAATGCAAAGGCGTCTTCCCAGACGACGTCTGCATACCAGAGTCCCATCTGTTTTCTGATCTTGTCCGATGTGGTATGCATGAACGGATGAATCAGAATCGAGATGATTCGTAAGGATTCTGCCAGATTGTGCAGGCAGGTATCCAGGTCCGCCTTCTTCTCTTCGTCCTTGGCAAGTATCCAAGGTGCCTTTTCGTCGATATATTTATTTGCTCTTCTGACCACGATCCAGATTTCCTCCAATGCCATGTTGAAAGCAAATTTGTCCATCTGCGCCTCTACCTTTGCTGCTGCGCCAGTAGCGATCTGCTTCAGGTCTTTATCAAAATCATCTTCTCCGTGGGATTCCGGTACAATACCGCCGCAATATTTCTCAATCATGGAGGTGGTTCTCGACACCAGATTTCCCAAGTCGTTAGCCAGATCGTAATTCATTCTCTTCAACATCACCTCGTTGGTGAATACGCCGTCCTGTCCAAAGGTGTACTCTCTGAGCAGGAAGTATTTGAGGGCGTCGATGCCATACCTGTCGATGAGTTTAACCGGATCAACTACATTGCCCTTTGATTTACTCATTTTACCGCCTTCCAACAGCAGCCAGCCGTGACCCAGCACGTGCTTCGGAATTGGAATGTCAAGGGACATCAGCATAGCCGGCCAGATGATGGAGTGGAATCTGACGATTTCTTTGCCGACCAGATGGACGTTAGCCGGCCAGTATTTCTCAAATAACGCAGGGTCATCAGGATAACCAAGCGCCGTGATATAGTTGGTCAAGGCATCAAGCCACACGTAGATTACATGTTTCTCGTCGATTGGCACCGGTATTCCCCAGTCGAAAGTGGACCTGGAGATGCAGAGATCATCAAGACCCTGCCTGATAAAGCCCAGCATTTCATTCCTTCTCGTCTCCGGTTCCAGGAAGCTGGTATTCTCCAACAGGTCGATCAGCTTGTCCTGATATTTGGAG
This sequence comes from Eubacteriaceae bacterium, assembly GCA_902362805.1. GTDB lineage: Bacteria > Bacillota > Clostridia > Peptostreptococcales > Anaerovoracaceae > Senimuribacter. The sequence goes on from CABIXY010000005.1 coordinate 301,048, forward strand.
AGTTTAAAGAAGTAGGCTTCTTCCTTTGCCTTCTGCACCGGTCTGCCGCAGTCCGGGCAGCAGCCATCTACTAGCTGACTCTCTGTCCAGAAAGATTCACAAGGAGTGCAGTACATGCCTTCGTATTCGCCCTTATAGATGTCGCCTTTTTCGTACATTTTATTGAATATGGCCTGTACTCGCTCTACGTGTCTATCCTCTGTGGTCCTGATGAAATCATCGTAAGAGATTTCCATCGTTTTCCACAGATCTTTGATGCCGGCAACGACACCATCCACGTATTCCTGCGGGCTTACGCCTTTTTCTTCTGCTATGGTCTGGATTTTCTGTCCGTGTTCATCTGTACCAGTCAAAAATCTGACGTCATAGCCTGATAGTCTCTTGAATCTGGCCATGGCATCCGCCATGACGGTACAGTAGGTATGTCCTATATGAAGGTTGGAACTTGGATAATAGATCGGGGTGGTAATGTAATAAGTACCCTTTTTCTCTGTCATTTTCAAATCATTCCTTTCGTCTCCTGCGCCGAATGGGGCGAGGTAGTTTGTATCTTTTAGGATACCACATTTTACAAGGGTTAGTCAACGATTGTAGGATTTTCGTTTACGGCAAAATGTACTTGCAGGACTTACCCGTTTTGATCCCATTGTTTTTTACTTCATCCCTCCTAGGGGGAACCTGGCTTCTTTTCTACTGGGTCCGGCCATATTCACCACTTCATCGATAATATTTTGTCTATGATAGTTTGTGAGGTAAAAGCACAGATGCTAAACAAAAACCGCGGAGACTTTGCCCCGCGGTTTTCATTGTTGGCGCCGAATAGGCATGATAAAACCACCAGTTCAACTGGTGGTCGGTAAAAACTCTTATAGATAAGTTAAACGAACCTCCTT
>CABIXY010000006.1 GCA_902362805.1 Eubacteriaceae bacterium
TTTTTGTCGTTATTAACATTTTAACCGATTTAATAGATATGTGCTCTATTTTTTTAATTTACACCATTATACAGACTCTATCGGATCACAAGACAAATCTGCCTTAAAAGGCCAAAAAAGAGGATATTATGGCAGATTTTATAGAGTTAGATGGCAGTTGATGAAAAAATACAGTCTAATTTGGGAAAAATTAGACGAAAAATAGAGCGCTTTGTTATGTAATGAAAATGTTATACATTGTCATGGCTTACACTCTTGTTAATTTTTGTAAAATAATAGGATATTATGTCATGAAAATCGTAAAAATGAGTTGATTGCACCTGGATTGCAAGACAAATCTGCCTTAAATGACCAAAAAAGAGGATATTATGGCATTTTTACAGATTCGTAACGCCCTAATACCCTACCAGGGTATTAGATGGAAATATTTATATTAAGAAATGTAGTTGACAAATCTCAAAAAGTGAATAATATAATATATAGAGGTTGTTGGCTCCGCCGATGAGCATCGGATGACTGAGTGGCAACGCAGTAATTTCACAAATTAACTAGCATGATATGGGGGTGTAAAGGTTTCGACGGGGGTGTAGAAGCAAGGTAAGCGAGCCGTAGTCGCCAAGTCTACGTTAAAAGTGGCCGTTTAAATATAAACGCTAAAGAAAAAACAAACTTCGCACCAATGGCAATCGCTGCGTAAGCAGCATTAGCTGTGCGTGTCAGCTCCGGTTCACCTGTAGGCCGGAAATCTGGCATCGATTATACAGGAAAACTTTGCGCGAGTTCTCGGTAGCGTAAGGGAACAACGAGATAGCTGATCTGATAGCCTGCTGATGGGCGATCGGAGAAGCGAAATAACAAATCATTAGCTGCGCTCGGAGAAAGTCTTGTGGAAATGCTTTCGGACGCGAGTTCGACTCTCGCCATCTCCACCAAATAGTGCAAATCCGAACTCTTTATTTTTCGTGAAACACTGTTTCGGATTTGTTTTGATAGTAGAAGAAGTCTGACTTCGGTTAGGCTTCTTCTTTTTTCTTTGGGGTCTCGTAAGTAAGAGCCTGAGTGGAATCTCCCACACCAGCGGTGGTCGGGTCGGTAACAATACCGAGGATAACCAGCACAGAGAACAGGGCGTTTACCACATCAATCAGCCTATTGCCGAGGTCTCCCAAATCAAGGGTGAACCCAAACACAGCGGCTATTACCTGTACCAGCAAAAGAACCGCAGGAATGAGTGCGAGCCAAAAGGTCTTGTTCTTAATTCTTACTTTCCAGTTAATCATTGTCTTTTCCTCCCTTTTTAAAACAGCTTATTTACCTCAGCCTGAACAGCGTCATAGTCATAACCAGCCGCCGTCAGTCTATTTACACGGTCTTGTCCATTCCCCCAAGTAGACCAGCGAGAATCAGAGCAAGTGCCGTTGTAAATCTCCTTTGCGATTTCGGCATTGGATTTCTTCTTTGTACCACCGCTTCTGGAAGAAACACCCGTACCAGTCTTTGTGGTAACGAAAGCGTCAAACCCATCTGCTTTGAGTTTCTTAACCTGAGCGTCAGCATTGGCTTTCTTGCTGTATGCGCCCGTCTGTACCTTATACAGACCGTCAACCTGTACCACATAGGTATCATAGCCAGCGGCTTCGAGCTTCTTTACAAGAGCGTCAGCATTGGCTTTCTTAGAGAAAGCACCCGTCTGTACTCTATAAAGCGTACCGCTTGTAGTAGAACCGCCCGAAGAAGTAGAAGAACTTCCGCCCAGCTTCTTTGTGACCTGTGCCGCAAGGTCTCCCAAACGACTGTACAGCCAATCTCCGGGGCAAGACTTGTTCGCAAACCATCTATGTACCGTAAGAACCATCTCATTAGATTTCGGCGAATAGTTAAGCGTTTTCGACTTATCCCCAAACCAAATCAGCTTGGTTTTGCCATTACGCTTACAAATGTCAACGCAGAGATTGATAAGAGACTGGTAGACCTTGTTGTTCATAGCGTAAGGTGCAGTCTTATCAGAAGCGCACTCAATCGTTACTGCTCTCTGGTCGTTCGCTTCGTTGGAAGAACACCAGCTACGATTTTTTTCCTCAACGCACAAAGCGATTTTACCGTTCGTACCGATTGCGTAGTTACAGCTTGCGTCTCTGCCAGCAGGGAAACAAGCACAGATACTCTCTGCCGAGAGCTGACCTACAACACAGTGAGGTGTAATGCGGTCAATCGAATGGGTTCTCTTGCCTGAATGGTTCGGGCTGAGACCAGTGTAAGATACCAAAGAACTGTTACTCATTTTGATTTCCTCCTTTTCATCGTAATCGGTTAAACTCCAATTTTCGATAACGGACATGAGGTTGTCCACATAATCGAGAGAAGTAGCATAACCATCAGCTTTGATATACTCAAGATATTCCCGAGGGTCGGTAACACCTTTGAGATTTGAGTAATTGGAGATATTGATAAAATCGAAATAGCCGATAACACCATTCTCCATGTCCTCGAATTTGCACCACTGCATAGTGGAGCTGGTGTAGCTTCCGTCCGGGTTCTGCTCGCTACCTACTTTGTTGTAAATGCCGATACAGGTCTCACAGCGACCCTCACGGTATTTCAATCCGAAATAGTTATGAGCATTTACCGCAAGCTCGGAAGTACCGTAGCCGCTCTCCAAAATCGCTTGAGCGATAATTGGAGAGTAGACTTTGATACCGTAAAAGGGAGCGTGTTTTCGGACGAGAGCGGCAATCTGTTCAATGAACTCTTGCTTACTCATGCAATTCGCCCTCCTTCAACAGAGGTAATCTCTCAACCTCTTTCATAATCTTTTCTGCTGTACCGTTGCCGCCGAGCTTCTTGTAAGGAACGAACAAGTAATCGTGAAGATTCTCGTAATCGTCCTTCGTTATGTACCCCTGTTTGATGTAACAAGCCCCGAGATAACAAATGCGGTCATGTCCGAGACCCTTCAACATCTGACTTTCTGCACTTTCCTTATTGTCCTTTCTCTGAATGAGATTGGTAAGAAAAGCCCAAAATCCTGTACTTGCGAAGACTGCACCAACGATACTGACAATGAGTGTCTGTTCTGAAATCATGTCAGTGTCCTCCATTTTTAATAGTGAGGGAGAGCCGGGAGACCGACCCTCCCTGTGCCTTACTCAACGATAAGGTCTTCCAGTTCGAGGTCAATCAGAACCTCACGAACCTTCGGTTTGATAACCTCGGGAACGCTTGCGAAATCCCTCTTGCCCTTTACGATAAGAGCGGCGTAAATAACTGCCATTTCTCGCACCTCCTTCCTACGAAGAAAAATCAGCCAGCTACCGAAAATATTGAGGAACATTTTACTGCTCCTCCAACAGCTTCTTGACTTCATCACGAAGCTGTGCTGGAACATCGTCAATGGTTTTAATGCCCTTCTGAATGAGGGCTACATAAATCTTTGCCATCTTACATACCTCCCAAAATCATTTCGTACACTTCTGCAAGTGCCACCTGTACATCGGTCAGTCCGTTGGTGTTCGCTGTGATAACCTCAAGAATCTTTTCCTGTTGGGTCTTTTCACGGAACGCCAGATAGAATGTACCGTCAGCCCATTCCATCTGCTGAATGAAGACCATATCCTTGAAGGTCTCCTCTGTTTCACCATCGGAAACAGTCATAGTGGAGAGGTTATTCTCAAAAATACTCTCGTCCACCTTTTCAGTGCTTACGAAATTGTCACCGTTCTTATCAAGCCCGGTCAGCTTTCTTCCGTCAGCAAGGGTGATTGTGTACTGCATTTTGTTACCTCCTTTAATTGATTAAACAATATATCCATGTTACTTCGTTGCCGCTTACTCATTATCTTGTAATGATTCTTGAACCACGATTTGTACCAGTCTGTGAACTCCTTTTCCGTCAGTTTCGGTGCGAGCTTCTTCATTTTTCTTCTCATAGCGGTAAGCCGCTTCGGGTTGATTTTCTGAATAACTCTACCTGTATCTGTCAGAGAGTATTGAACCTGTAGGTATCTCCAATGCTCGGACAATTTGCAAATCCTCGTCTTGTGAGTATTCACCGTGATACCGAGTTCACCAGCTATCTCAATGATTTCCTCAAGAAGCTCCTCTAAGAACTCTTTGCTCTCATGGATTGCGTAACTATCGTCCATGTAGCGACCATAGAACTTTACACCCTTGACAATCTTCACATAATTGTCAATCCTTATCGGATAAGAAATACCAGCGGTTTGTGCCACTTGGTCTCCGATATTTAGGTGCTTCGCCATGAACTTTTCACCTGTAAGCAATTTCTTGTCGATGTTTTGATGAATTAAAGAATTGAACAGCCTGTTAAGACAGTTCTCATATTCATCATCGCTCATGTACGACACATCGACACGAGACCTCTCCACGGTTTTACGCAACAACCAGCGTGAGTGTTCATTGGTTACATACTTCTCAAACAATCTCATCAACACATCATGTCTGATGTTATCGTAGTATTTTGAGAAATCTATCAAGAGGATATAACCATCATTTGAACCATGTCTCATGTAGTATTTATGAAGATGAGTTACCAATCGCCGCCGAGTGAAGTCAATCCCTTTTCCCTTGATACTTGCGCCATTGTCGTATATCAAGAATTTTTCAACAGAAGGATTCAACACCTCGTCACATAAAGCGTGTTTTATAATCCTATCTTGAATCTGCTCACCCGTTATTCTGCGAATATTACCTCTTTCATGTATGGTGAAATTGGTTGTCGGTAAAAACTCGTATGTCATATTCTCAAGGTCTTTCTGTATCTTTGTCAGCTCCAAGAGATAATTCATTTCAAACTTTTGTACTTGTGGTTTCCAATCACTACCTTTCTTAGCTCTTTTGTAAGCGTCATAGAGCGCATTTCCATCAAATATCTCACGCTTATAACCTCTGCTCTCGTAAGAGGAGGTGTCGTGTTTAGCATTTACCATATACGGAAGGACAATCTCTCCTTTCTCTGTCTGTGAAACGCTCAATAGGCTATTCAATCACAGAATCGAAATCGGGGCGAACGCCATTAGAGTTACTGGCGTTGTTGTAGTTCGCATTACCGTTGTTGTTGACATTGGCGAAATTGGAAGCGGAATCAGAGATTGCCCTCTTAAATTTATTGTCTGACTTTCTCCAACCTTTGAGAAGATTTATCTCAGTCTGTATCATGTCAGCAAAACGAAGATATTTGTTCACATCAACAGGGAGAGTTTCAATCGCATACTGCAATTCCTGTGTCAATCTGTAACACTGTCCGATAGCTCTGTCTTGATGTATTCTCCGTTCAATAAGCTCCTCCATACAGGTTGGGTAAATGCTGTTTGCAACGAATACCTCCTCACAGATAGAGCGTAAACAATCAACAACGGTCTGTCTCTCATCTACAATGAACCATTCATCAAAGGCTTTGTTTTTCGCCATGAGCTTTTCATATCGGGCTTTTTCTTCGGGTGTAAGTTCCTCGAATGTCTTATCGCCGAACATCTTCATAGCTTTCTTTTCGGCTCGTTCAAGGTCGTACCCGAAATCTCTAAGCAGTAAATCTGTGACTTCTTTTCTCATTTTGTAGAAGTGATGGAACACTTCAAACTGTGACACTTTTCGTTTTGACTTTAATACTGACATTGATTACCTCCTCATGCGCCCCACAAGGGGGCGCAGATTTAAGATATTGCGAAAGCGGGGCGAACGCCAAGAGAGTCACTGGCGTAGTAGTAGTACGCACGACCGTAGTAGTTGACACTGGCGAAATTGGAAGCGGAAATAACATCTCTCAGCCACCATGTCGCTCTGTTGCAAATCCTGCTCGGCTCATGCTGGAATAGTGGCAACTGGCTTTTTTCCACACGGTAATTGTTCGGAACAGTAGTACCATCGGAAACAGGGCTGAAAACGCCATTACCGTAAACCATGTGTTCGCACATCAGGTCAACTTCGCTGTCGCACCATGCACCAGCAGAAGCCCTACCATTGGAAACTGCGTTCGAGAGATAAATTCTCTTGGAGAGAACATGACCGCTGAACGCCGCCTTGATGGTAGTTTTCGCCTGAGCCAGCCCTTCTTTGTACATCTTCGAGTTTACATACGCACCTGTAGTGGTATTTGTATCATTCATGACATGATTGTACAGACAAGTATCAGGGACAAGCACGACATGATGTTTTGTACACTCCGTATCACCGCAATGCAGATAATAGTCAAACGCCGCAATACGATACACTACATCATTGATAGTCCAGTAATCACCGATGTACATATCCTCGAAAGTACCAGCGGAAATTGCGCTATACTGAGCTGTAGTCACAGATGTACCCAGCGACTTACCACGATAGATTGCATTGTGCGCTCCTGCGTTATTGAAAAGCAGAGGGGCAATCTTATCTTCCGTACCTTCGACTGTTTTTGCCTTAAAATTGGCAAAAGTCATTTTCTTCAATCCTGCGCCATCGTGAACCAGTACGAGATTATCGTCAGCAATGGTTTCAATGGCGGCAAGGTCTGTTGCCTTTTTGGTTTCAATGCTAATAGCACTCATGATTTATACCTCCTTAAATTTCCAATCAGCTACGATTGCATTTCCTAAATCATCGGTAAGAATTGTGCTTTCATCATCAACTACGAGAGGTGCTGTGAAGTCATTCTGAATAGTCATGTATTCGAGAGCCGCCAGCCTTTCGTCCACCTCTGTAAGCTGATTCTGCAAGCTACCAGCTACATCTTCCGATAACTGGTCTTTGATGGAATCAAACCATGTATCAAACGCCGCTTTCTGCTGACTTTCATAGGTAGTCATGCGCTGTTCATACGCCTGTTCCATCTCTGTGAGATTTTTGTCCGTGGTCGATTTCAAACCATTGATGTATGTAACGAAGGAATCGTATTCCGTATTGGTAAGCTCCCTCACATTTTCAACTACATCTTCGGCAGAATCTTCAAAGAGCTGTTGCTGTGTAGTGAAATAGGTCTGAAACTCTTGATACAGGTCTGTTCCGTCTTCCAAAGCAGACATGATGTAGTTCAATGCCTGATTCATACGGTTTGCGTCATTCGCACCGAAGAACGATTTTTCCTTATTGGTATAGGTTGTATCATCACGAAATGAAACCGTACCGTCAGGATTGTCGATTTGCGTATAACGCTTTAACCCGTCCCACACAGCGTCCGTGTAATCAGTGGGTAATAGTGTCCACGACATTTATAGCCCTCCTTTCATACCAAAATTCCATGTAAACATTCTCCTCCCTTCGTATTCATTTGTGAGCTTGTTGTAAAGGTCTAATATGGCACTCTCCAATCTATTTAGCTCGTTGAAATCCATCACATTTCCGTTATCTACATAAATTGGTGGTGTACCATACGACCTTTTCAAAGTTTTGCTATTGATGGTGGTAAGATTTTCTTCGAGCTGATTTATTTCATCAGCATAGAAGTAATCTTTTGGTGTTCTATCATTCCCGAGAGAATGGATAGAGAACTCCTCGTACATCTTGATAGCCAGCCCACGAAGATACTCAAGGTTGTTCTTAATTCGATTGAAGTCCACGGCGTTAAATCTATCTCCGATATATACATCATCGACCGTTTCGCCATGCCAATCGGTTTTTGGTGTAGACCATGCCATTTCATCAACCTCCTAACCTTCGAGCTGTAACTCTACCTGAAAACGCCTGTTTGAATTTCAGAGTATTTCTGTAGATGTTTACCTTCATGTTCGGGTAGAACTCATTTTCCTGATAAACAATGTCAGTAACATCAATTTCAGGGTTTCCACGAGTGTCATATTCGTACTCAATACCAGCGGCATAATATTGAGCCAACCAGTCAGCAAGGTCATTTGCCATGTCCATATTGCTGATTAACGGATTTTCCCATTTGACCGTTTTACCTCTGACATTGAGAGATTTTGTAACATACCGCTCGACAATTTTGTACCGATAGCCTTGAACTTCCAGCTTATAAGAACCTGTAACTTTATATTTCAAAGTCACATAGTAATTGCCCCAATCAATGACATCGGCAAGTCCTTCCTGCTCATTCAGCTTTGCAAAATACCCATAGGAAGGGTCTTGAATGTAATAGGTCACGACCTGTCCATTTGTCACATCTACATCTTCATAAACAAGATTTTCCTCACGGTTGTTTTCCTGATAGGTGTAGCATGGAACGATTACCTCCTTGATAAGCTCTTGCTTGATAGCCTTTGGGGAAGAAGTCATATCCCTTCTCGTCATAGTGAAATTGGTAACATCGCTCAAACTGAAATAGTTCAAAACAATGCGGTTATATGGTTCTGCTGTCTCCGTAAACTCTATCTTCATCACATTGAAATCATCAAAGTCACGAAGAATAACTGTGTCCTTTTCAATTTCATCTGACGCAATAGGATATTCGTTTACCAAAACACCTTCGTTGTAGGTACGAATTACAAAAGCGGCAGGGAGTGTATGCCCAAACCTCAACTCCAATCCGTAATAAGCCCTGATAGCTTCCATCGTGATTGTGACTACAGGGTTTGTAGTAAACTTGCAATCAGCGTTTGAGACTTCTTGCGAAACATACCCTGTATTCTTCGTAGCCGCCCCTGATTTCGGGATAAAGAACATACCGCCATCTACTGTTGAATAATTCCCAGCAAGAGTGGCATATTCATCTTTAACCGAATCATTCAGTACATTTTCCGAATGAGAGAAAGATGTTTCACCATTCGTTGAAACGGAAGCCGTAGGCATAAAGTTTGACTTAATCTGAATTGCTCCAAATCTTGTCTGCATTAAGACACATCGACACGCATTTGAAATAATCTGCAACGCTTCTTTGTGCTTCACCCGTGGCATAGGATTGTTGGTATACAATGTCTTCAACCTCGGGTCTATATAGTAATCAGTGATTCCAGCGTCAGCTAAAATCTCCTGAGCCAATGTGTAATAGCTTTTGCCACTGGAACTGTACAAGCCCTTGACATACTCGGTGTCCATGTTTCTGAAAATGTCCTGACATCGAATAGTAGCTGTATTATCGTCACTTTCCCATTCGGAGCAGAGAAGATGATTACCTTGAATCCATTCGATTTCATCAGAATCAGGAAGTTGATACCCATACATAATGTCCATTTCCTGACCTGTCTCAAGATAGTTAATTGCAGATTTTGGATTATCCACATTGAAATATCGGTCATAATTCTTGAGCGTTACTGAGAAATCAATCTGCGGAACATCTGCCCCGATAGGAGATACATAGCTATCCAGTGATGAATCCATTACTGAATCGTTGTAATACACCAGTCCGTAACCAAACAGAATAGAGTAAATACGAAGTCTACTCTGCGGCTTTTTCATGGTGTAAAAAATCATTTTGATATAGGTCGTGTTTTCAAATACTTCCTCGGTACTCCATTCTGACTTTGTGTTTCCACGAAACTGAACTGTCTGTCCCGTACTACCGACAACATCAAAATCTACAGGATAGTTTTCTCCGAAGTTTATTGATAAACCTCGGAAATCTATAGCGATAGTATTCAAACTGATTGTCAGCTCGAACTGTGCTTCGGTGAGAAGTTTCTCCGAAATAATCCCTGTGTCGTAATAACTACCGCCCGTACTTTGTCGAGGAAGAAAAAACATTGAACCATCGACCTTGGTGAAATCTTCTTCGAGAGTGGCATAAATTGTATCATCAGGGTGTTCTCCGAAGATGTTCTGCTTGTTTGAAAAATAAGCAAAACTTCCATCGTCAATACTCGCTTTCGCCTGAGCTTCCTGATTGACAAGCCCGAAAGAGAGCATTATATATGCTCTCTCTCGGAGAGAAGATTTCATGCTTTCTTTGTATGCTTTTGACACCTTCTGCATATCATCTCCTCCTTTACTCGCCAGTATCAATCAGGTTTACTTTGCAATTCCTGTAGTGAGTAGGTCTTCCGTTTTTATCAACCCAATACGGTTCACCTTCACGGTCTCCGCAGTACATTCTCACAGTCTTTCGACCATTCGTAACGGGGTCATTGAAAGTTACATATACAAAGAATTGTCCAAGAATACTCAGAATGGTTTCCCACTGAGCCGCCGTAAGCCACGCCCATTCAAGACCGTCAATTTTATACTGGTCTCGTCCGACACGCTGACCTACGACCGCTCCGTTTGCGTCACGCCCTGAATCAACAACGGTTGTTACCACCACCTTGACACCACGCTTGCAAGGTGGTAACTCATAACCATTGATTTCCAAATATGCCATTGTTACCACCTCCAATTACTTCACAAAACTATAACCATTCGCTTTCTGCTGTGTAATCACAGCGTCATTTACAGTACGATTGCCGACCTGAACGATGGTCTGTTCATTCTTATCAGCCTGTCGCTTTGTATCATCGGCAATTTCTCTAAGAGTAGGCTCAACATATTCCTGATAGAACTCCCTCATTGCACGAGAGAAAGATTCGTCACTAAAGGAGTTATTGATACCTCTTTGAGAATCCTCATATACCGAACTTGCCAGTGTATTTGTCGGGTCATATCCAGCTCCAGCCGTAGCAAGGCTTGCGTTCATCATGTCAGAGCTTACGAGGATAGAGCGAATAATCGCATTGGAGCATACCGTCATTTGACTGTACATACTTCTCCAATAGCCCGTAAACTGAGCCATACCCGATACCACGGCATTTTTCATAGCCATTGCGATTTGGGAGCGATTGAGAACTTCGGTCTGACCGTTGATATGTCCAACCATCTCAGCTCCATTTTCGCCAGCTACGAACATTGAGCCATGTAAACCAGCGTTGGTTGTACCATTTGCGTACATCGGAATGTTCTTCCAAAATTGAGCCTGTCCGTTATCAATGAAGCCACCTCTCTCGAAGAACTTCCAGCCGTGTCCTGAGTTATATCCTCCATCAGACAATCCGAAGAATTTCTTCAACGAAGACCAGCCTGACTTGAACAGTGATACACCTACGGACACTTTATCTCCAATCCAAGAGGAGAGAGAAGACCAGCCCGACTTAAACAACGAAATACCGACAGATACTACATGAGAGCCTATCCAGTTTTTAATCGAAGTCCAGCCGCTCTTTATCAGAGAGATACCCTGACTGATTACGGGGATATTGCCAATCCAACTTTTAACTGTAGTCCAGCCTGATTTAAGAAGCGCAATACCCTGAGACAATACTGGAATATTACCAATCCAGTTCTTTATGGTAGTCCAACCGCTTTTCACCAAACTGATAGCCTGTGACAAAGTAGGAATGTTCCCAATCCAATTCTTCACAGTAGTCCAGCCACTCTTGATAAGGCTTATCGCCTGAGAAAGTGTAGGAATGTTACCAATCCAGTTTTTAACCGTTGTCCAACCCGACTTCAAAAGGCTAATTCCTTGGGAAAGAACAGGGATATTGCCAATCCAGTTCTTTATAGTAGTCCAGCCCGATTTGGCAAGAGAAACCATCTGAGAAACGGACGGTATATTACCAATCCAACCTTTCACAGTTTCCCAGCCCGACTTTGCAAGACTGACAGCCTGAGACACACCCGGAATTTTGCCAATCCAACCTTTTACAGTAGACCAGCCTTTCTTAACCAGCTCAACGCCAGCTTCAACCGAGATACCATCTTTTGTTACATCAGCCCACCAGCCTTTCGCTTTCTGCCACAAGTCAGAAGCGTTATTTTTAATATCAACAGCAAGCTCTCCAACAGGGCTGTTTTCGATAGCTTTTTTGAGAGGGTCAGTGATATTCGACTTAACCCAATTCTTAGCTCCTGTGAATTTCTCGGATAATCCTTCCTTAAATTTCTCGCCCCATTCACCAGCCGCTTCTTTGATATTGTCCAAAGCATTTTTGCCGTCAGCACCTTTGGTGAAGAACTCTTTGGCATTACCAGCCCAAGTTGTTATGGTTTCCTTTGCTCCTTCGAGCTTTTCACCAACCCAATCCTTGAACTCGCCGAACTTGTCAGCAACCTTTTTAAGTCCTCCCGATACGGTATCTACGATGGAATCCCAATTCATAGCCGCCGCACTACCCAGCGCACCTGCACCAGCAAGGATAAGACCGAGACCAAGCGGAATACCAACTCCCGTAAACACGAGAATAAGTCCGATAGCCAAAGCCGCCGTACCAGCAATAATGAGAATCTTTGTGGTAACGCTCTTGATTTTCTCTACAAGACTGTTCCAGTTCAGAGCAACTGCTGTAGCGAGCGAAGCCGCACCAGCCAGCATAAGCCCGACACCCAATGCCGTTCCAACACCAGTAAAGGCGAGAATTGCACCGATAGCCAAAGCCGCCGCACCGACAATGACAAGAATCTTCGTCACTGTACTGCGAACCTCATCGGTCATAGAGTTCCAGTTCAGACCTACCGTAGTTGCCAGTCCAACAGCACCAGCCGCAAGCAATGCAACACCAAGACCAGTAGCGACACCCGACAAAGCGAGAACGGCACCGATACCAAGAGCCGCACCACTAATGATTGCGATAATACTGTTGACAGAATCCTGAACATCTCCCGAAAGCGAGTTCCAGTTCAGGGCAACAGCCGATACCAGCGATATTGCACCAGCGGCAATCATACCTACACCGAGAGGAATATTTGCTCCCGTGAAAGCAAGAATTGCACCGAGGGCAAGTAATGCACCGCCTACGATACCTTCCAATAGCCCAATGGTTCTACGCAACGGGTCTGACATGGAATCCCAATTAAGCCCGACAGAAGTAGCAAGTCCAACAGCACCAGCCACCATCAATGCGATACCCAAAGGAGCGTCTACGCCAGTGAAAGCGAACAGCGCACCCATAGCGAGCAAAGCACCGCTCACAATACCTGTGAGAATGGAAAGAGCATTTTTCAAATCGCCGTTCAAGAACTTCCAGTTAATTGCAACGGCAGTACCGAGTGCTACAGCACCAGCAACCATGAGACCAGCACCAAGAGGTACATTAACGCCTGAAAATGCAAGGAAAGCACCGATTGCCAGTAAGAATCCCGCAAGAATACTCGTTACCGTGGTTAAGGTCTTCGCAAGCCTTTCGGACATATAATCCCAATTCTCTATCACCACAGAAGCAAGTCCTACCGCTCCAACAGCCATAAGACCAAGACCGAGAGGAATATTAGCCCCCGTTACAACGAGAATCGTACCGATTGCCAGTAAAAATCCGCTCACAACAGCTGTGATTTCATTCAGCGCACCCATGATGAGGTTGACAATCTCATCGACTTTGGTACTTACAAGTTCCCCAAGGAAATCATAAGTAGGAAGGTCGATACCTAAATCGCCAGCACCTCCACCGCCGATACCGCCACCTCCACCAGCACCACCGCCAGCAGAGGAACTGTCATTAGGGGAGAGGATATTTAACTCATCAATACCGAGTGTTGCATTTTTCAGCTTCTTAGCCGCTTTTGCGGCATCTCCAAGTCCCGAAGCCGCATTTCCTGCATTATCAGCCAAATCTCCAACTGCGGCAGAGCCAGCAGAAATTCCCGAATAATCCACCTCAGGAAGCTCGAAGCCGAAGAAACTTGCAATAGCACTTGCGAGCAATCTGATTACTTTTGCAAGAGCAATCGCATAAGGAAGTACGGCGTTCAATACAGGAATAAAGATATTACCCAATGCTCTTGCACACTGAGTTACCTGTGCCTGTAATACACGAAGCTGATTGGCAGGAGCATTGAGAGTACGAGCCATATCACCCTGAGCTACCGTTACCTGTGTCATAATGGCATAATAACGAAGCTGAGATTTCTCGGCTTGCGTCATATTCATAACGCTCTTTTCAATACCGAGGTTCAATGCTTCCTGTTGCAGTCTTGCTACAGACAAGTCATAACCAAGTCTACGAAGCGGTTCAAGCTCACCCGAAATACCCGACTGTAATTTCAGCATTGCGTCTTCAAAACTGATATTGAAGAACGAAGACAGGTCATAACCGAGCTGAGTAAGATTCTTCGACATCAGATAGGCTTGGTCGTTCGCAACACCAAATCCTGCAATAATAGTATTGAAAACGCCCTGATAACGCATAAACTGTCCCGGGTCAATACCCATGAGTTCGCCGACCTGCTCGGCATACTTCTGAGCTTCTGCGGCATATTGCCCCATAGAAGCGTTAAACAAATTCAGGTTTTCAATATACGAATTTGACTGCGTAATCCAAGAAGCAATAACGTGTGCGCCTGTTCTGATAGCGTTGTACGCCATTCGAGCTTTCGCCCACAAATTCATATAGCTATTTGACGCTTCATCATTTGCCGTAGCAATAGATTTCGTTGCACTTACAACACTACGAATATTCGTAGGCAGTCTCGTAAACGCAGTAGACACCGTATTGAGCTGATTTGCCAATGGAGCAAGTGCGTTCGACAACTGTTGAAGCTGACTTGTGAGTGTAGCCCAATTCACAGAATTTAATGTTTGAGCCAACTGCGGCAATTTCTGCAACTGAGTAATTGCCGACTGCAATCCTGACGCTTTACCGATACTCGACAAAGGCTGAATTGCCGCAGACAATTTATTGATACCCGACAAATCCGCCCCTTTCAGAGCAGAAGCGGCATTGCTGATATTCTTGAGCTGATTGCCAATAGAGGAGGAGATTTTAATGCTCCCCAGCCCCTTGAGTTTTGACAAGCTGTTTGAAAGTTTGTCGATTTTATCAGCGGAAGAACCGTCAACAGATTTAAGGGCGGTGTCGAGATTGCGTACCTGATTGGCAACGCTGTTTAACCCCACACCGCCCTTAGTTGCATTTTTCAACTTGGACAAAGAAGCGGAAAGAGCGTCTATACCTTTGACAGCCGAAGTAGAACTGGACTGTACTTGCAATTCGAGACTTTCGATTGTAGTTGGCATATAACTCACTTCCTTTCTTCAAATCGTTTATTATTCGCCACCATATAGGCTTGCATATATCGCATACCTTTTTGTGACTTTGCCATTTCCTTTTTAGTCT
The DNA here is from genome assembly GCA_902362805.1 of Eubacteriaceae bacterium. Lineage (GTDB taxonomy): Bacteria > Bacillota > Clostridia > Peptostreptococcales > Anaerovoracaceae > Senimuribacter. Next base: position 14,964 of record CABIXY010000006.1, read on the forward strand.
GAGCGTCTTCCATCGTCTTTTTATTGATGGGATATGCTTCTTCGACATAAGGCTTGGCTTTAGTTCCCTTTTTGCCGAAAGGACGAAGGATAGGAGAAAGACGGGAAATAGCGTCATAGATATACATACCTTGCAACCACATTTCCTGATTTACTCGCTCTCTACGAAGTTCTTCCGCTTCACGGTAAAACTTCACAAGACAGCAATCTTTATCCCAATATTGTTCTTCCGTCATGCCTATTGATAAGTAATAGGGGAACTTTTTCTCAAATATTTCCGTATATGGAAAAGGGGAAGCGAAGCGATTCTCACGCTCGCTTCCCTCATCGACTGAGCCGCTATTGGACAGTGAATCACTTACCAACTCGCTGTCCAGCTTACGTTTCCCTCTGCGTCCTCGGGTTCCTCAACCAGTGCGAGAATAGGCTCGTTGTACATCTCAGCCAGCTTACCAATGAGTTCCTCTTTATTCGTAAGCCTGTTATAAATGGCATTGATGGTTTCCTTCTTTTCAAACCTGTGATGAGCAAGGAAAGCACCTTCAAACAGAGCAGGGAGAGTAGTCATAGGCTTATTTTCAACCTCAGCGGCGATAAACCCTTTCTTCTCCATCTCCGTAACCGTTCTACGAGTAAACTCAAGAGTGTACTCCTTACCTTCGTAAGTAAACTTCAACTGTTTAGCCATGATATATGTCCTCCTTTTAATCTCTTACTCTTACGCCTGTTCGTCCATCGTAATCGGGGTGGACGGAGCGATGGTAATAGTCATATCCACAACCTCGTTTACACCGCCGCCGACAGGGAATACAGACAACTGACCGTTAAACTTAAACTTACCGTCAGAACCAGTAGGAGTAAGAGTACCGCTGTTTTCCGTACCGCCGAACCATACAGCATATTCTTTGTCCTGACCTTCAAGAGCTTTCAGCTTCTTATAATCAGTGAGAGTATAGTTCGAGGTAAATTCAAGAGCGTCAAGGCTCTGAATACCCGGAATATAGGTCTGCATATTGTCAGACAGAGTAGTAGTTTCCAGCATTTCAGGAGTACCGCCAAGGTCGGGGAACTCCTTAATGTCAATCAGCTTCTCCCATGTGTCAGCCGAATCGGTCTTCTGCATGAGGAAAATTTTATAAGTGCTAATAGCCATGATTCATTACCTCCTGTAAATTACTTTGTTTTTCGATACAATCGCTCGGTAACGAGCCACTATGCGATAAACTGTTGCTTCTTCCTCGTTTGGTACAGGATTCATCAAAGTTCTTGTAAACCCGAGAGCTTCCATCTCTTTATCAATGAGAGAAATGATAGCTTTGCACTCAGCTTTTTTACCGCTGGTCTTATTCGAGTAAACATTTACCTCATATAGCACCTGTACATGATTTTCGATACACTCCGTAGTACGGGTGTTCCGATAAATTTGGTTATCCACTTCGATAAGTGAAACGCAAGGAAAAGAGGGAGGAGACTTAACATATTCGCCTGTCATGTAAACTTTTGGGTATTCTTCTCGCACCTTTTTAGAAACGATATTGAATACCTCGGTTTCAATGTCAATCACCCGAACACCTCCTTTGCAACCTGTGAAATCTCATTACAAACGGTGGTGATTGCACGAGCCATCGGCATACGAGCAGGAGTACCATGAGTGAGCTTTAGCTCCCCGTCTTCATAGAATCCCCATGTATCTTTTTTACCGTTGCCCTTTCCAAATCCACCGATTGTCATACCCAGTTCAACACCATGAGGGTGAGGGGAAGAACCGAGCGAGCCATTATGGTAGACACCAGCACCAAACTCAACCCACACAGCGTCTTCGCCATTTGCTACCACAACGGTAATAGCACCTCGACTGTCTATCGACACATCAACTTGAGCGAAGCGTTGCCCTCCTCGAACCAAATCATCAACGACCGCACCATTGAAGCCTTTTTTCGCTTCATCAGCCAATCTCTTTGCGACTTTCTCTCGGAGGAGTTCTGTTTTCCTTTGGATTTCCCGTTTGTAATCGTCCAGCTCTTTTATGGCTCTATTTATGTCTTGTTCTGAAATTCCAAATTTGATTACCCTTTTACCCACGCACATTCACCTTGCAAATTGCAATCGACACGCTGTTCAAACTTCGAGCGACCTTTTTCACGATATAATCGTAAGGAGTAATGATTTCTCCTGTATCACTCTTAGCCAACGCACCATCGGTATCAACCTGTGGAATCGTGTCAACCCATAACACGGTATATTCATCAATCGGGGGAGCGTCATTATCCATGACGATTACTTTATCGTAACCCTCGCTCTCTCCGAATTGACGGGTAGTGGTTTCACCCTTGGCGGCAGATATGTTAGCCGCAAACTCTACTGGATTTTCATAAACAAGCTCATATTCCCCTGTGACATTCCCGTATTCATCTGTCTTCGGAATCTTGCCTTTATACAGCGCATAATGAAATTTACTCTTGTTCCTCAACATCGCTCTCATTTGATTACCCCCACATGAGGTGTAACTACTCTGAGCATGGAAGCAGGAACATCGGCATTTTCATAGGTACGGGAGATACCGTTCTCGGAATGAGAAGTTTGACCTTCCGCACCTCGCTTATTCAGCATATATGCCGCAATCTCACATTGGAGATAATCGTATTGCGCTGGAACTTCCGTCACGCTTGGGTCATACGGGTAAGCCCTTGCGATAATTTTTCGACCTGCCAGTTTGAGATAGGCAGATAACACTTCGTCCGTGTCAGAGCCACCAATCATTGCTTTCAGAGCGGTCAGCTTTTCTTTCTCGTCCATGTTACCCACCTCCAATCAAACTTAGGAAATCTCGTAGAAACCTTCCGTCTTCGGATTGGTTTCAGGCGTACCTACGATATAACCGACATCAGTCTTAGCGTAGTAAACCTTACCTTCCTGAACAGTAGTGTCCTCGGTAGCCTTTGCAGTACCCTTCATGACTTTAACCGCCTTGGTAGCGTCAGTCAGTGCGGCAAGGTAATACTTACGAGAATAGATGGTATTCTGACGAATATCGCTATCTCGTTCCTGTTCAACCTCGACACCCTTCTTATTGAAGATGGTTACAGCCTGACGGGTTGCAACGACAACAGAACCCTTGGTTGCGTCCTTCTTGGTGTAAACATTCACACCAGCAACCGTACCGATGTAACCGCTACGAGCGAAAGATTCAACATACTTCAAATCTTCGCCGAGATTCTTACGAAGCTCTGCGGTATCAGCCGCATTGATAAATGCGAAAGCCATCGGAGCAACCTTCTCAGGCTCATTGTCAGTACTTTCGATATTCAGGCTTGCCACAGCGTCAGCAAAAGCGGCGAAATTGTACTTGTCAGTCAGTACGACCATCGTTGCTTTCTGGAACTCAGCATAAATATCGCCGTTCACAGTGTTGAACATATCCGTACCCATGTGACGAGTACCAACAGGGACAAGCATAGGGTCGGTCATTTCCTGCTCATCGTAGTACTGGAACTTGTTCTGAGCCATGAGGATTTTATATTCCTCAGGAGTGTAGGAAACCTCGATAGCAACAGAGTTGCCCTCGCCCATATCCAGCTTCTCAGTACCGTTCGTTGCTCGATAAACATTGATTTTACGGGTCATACCAGCAGTACCCACCAGCGAGTTATCAACAGTACAGAACTGCTGTAAATTCAGATGGGAGTTATACTGGTCTTCCACCTCATTGGAGAGGTAGAAATTATCATAAATCTTATGTGCCATTATTCATTACCTCCATACAATTCTTTGTACTCCGTAGGGTGTTCCACAGAATATTCATATCTTTCCTGAGGTGACATCTTACGGAATTTTTCAAGTGTCATAATCTTGCCATCTCCATCAGGAGTAGGCTTCGGTGTATCTTTCAGGGCTTCGGCACGAACTTTCTTTCCGTATGCTTCGAGATACTTCTGCTGGTTTGCGAATACCTTATCGGTGTCACCGTCAGCCATTGCTTCTGCGGTTTCCTGAGCCAGCTTTTCATCATAATCCATAGCAAGGAATTTCGCCTTATGCTCGGAAACGGTAGTTTTATGAAGCAGAGCTTCGTAATCCTTTTGGAGCTTTTCACGCTCCTCCTGTTCCTTCTGCTTGGCGGCTTCATCATCGGTCATTTTTTCCTTGAGCTGTTTCTTGGTACTTGCCAACTCAGAAGCGGTCTTATCGAAAACATCTTTCTTCACATAGCCGCTATAATCAGGGTCAGCCATTTCATATCCCTCCAAAGCGGTGATTTTCTGTTCAGGGGTCATGCTTTCGTAACCCTCGATTAGCGATACATCAATTTTTGCCATGCTACAGTCCTCCTTGTCTTTTTCAGTCTTCTGTGACTATGTTTGCGATTTCGGTCTTCTCTGACCTTTGCGATTTGGTAAGGCGGTTTCTCTACCGCCATATTTGAAGCGGTAAACCGCTTAAATATCGTCCTCATCTTTTGGAGGATTCTCCTCATCTGGATTAACCTTCTGTACAAGAGCTTTTGCTTTCTCCTGTTGTTCCTCGTAATACTTCATGCTCATCGTGTATGCACTCTCAGAATCCGAGAACATACCCGAGTGCTGGAAAGCAAGCTGAGGGTGAATTTTAGGCTCTTGAAGCATAGAGATAAGAACCTGAGATTTACTCTGAATCGCTTCGTAATTCCTACGAGTGAATTTCATATCAATATCTTTCAGATAAAGATTGACACCACCGAGGTCTCTACAGATACGAAGCACCAGTTTGATCATTTTCTTCTCGGAACGCTTGAACACATTCTCGCTATCCTTTGCACGAGCTTCTGCGTCAGACCAACCATCTCTAAGCAAAACTGCCGAACCCGTATCACTTGTGGAAGTTCCACCATTTCGATTAGGCATACCGCAGATAGTAAGAACAGCATTATAAATGTCCTCTTTGAGCGTTTGAGACTGTGACTGATTTAACTCAGAAGTAACGACACCCACATCTGCTGTCTGTCCATCGACAGATTTCACCTTGATTGCCCCGAGCTGTAGAAATTCCTCATATTCCTCTTTGGAAATATCGCAGTTTATAAACTTGATAAACGCCTGTACCAACTGCTCAACACCGTCCATGCGGTTACTGTCAACTTTATTGATGGTGTCCAGCAAAGGAAGGACAATTTCAAAAGCTCCGAGCCTTGCATTATTTGCAGGATATTCAAAAATCGGAATCATGTTCAAAGCATGAGGTCTTGATTTTTCTCTGTTCAAAATATCCCCATCGACATGGAAATACCGATTTTCTGTATAAATGGAGTAGTGGAAGATTTCATCATCGTCCTTGCTGTATTTGACTGCCATGATAGGCTTGTTTCCGATTTCGTTGGAGTAAACCACAAAGGTATCTCTTGGGTCGAGAGTATAAAGCTCAAAAGGAGCTTCATCTTCCTCACCAACTTCATCAGGAAGCACAAGACGAAATGCCGTTCCACAAATCATCTGCCATTCGACAAGCTCTTGGTCTTGAGCGGCTTTATCTTCGGCAAACATATACTCGTTCAATGTGTTAATCGCTTTGACAACCTCATCACCGCCATTACGACTTACATACTGAATAGGTTCACCACACAGATAGCCGACCTTAAAGGAGACAATCTCATTTGCACGATTTTCAACAATCTTGTTGCAAATCTCAGGGCGTACATCTTTGACACGGTGACGAATCGGCTGTTCGCCTTTGTAATATTTCCACAGGTAGTCAATGTCACTTCGATTGAGGTCGTGTACAGCAAGTGCTTTATTCAGCACTTCGATTACATTGTTTTCTGTAATCTCAGTAACACTGGTCTTGATAATTCGTCTTCCGTTCATAAGTCTTGTTTCACTCAGAGACTTACTTTCATCAATCTGATTTCCCACGATTGCCCTCCTTTCTGACAAAATAAAATGGGTGCATGGTTGTTCGAGGATTAAAACCTCGTGCAATCATGCACCCATAAAAATCCATATTAGATTTCCTGTATTTTATCATACCACAAGATATTGTGTTTGTCAATGCTGATAACACACAACATATTGATTTTTAACCAAAATAGTATGATTAAACAATCTTTCTTACCAAGGTCGTTTGAAGACTTCAACCTTTCCTGCTGACAAACTCTGAGAATACTCTGCATACTGTGCCATGCCGTCAGGAACATCATCGTGTTTATTCTTACCAGCCATAGTATAAGAGCAAAGCATATCCATCATTTTCCCGTAATCCGAGTTTTTCTTATACAGAGACGAATCCTTAAACAGGCAATGCTCTTTAACCCATGCGCTATTGACAATAATCTTGGTCTCTTTATTCGCTGTGGTGAACTTGGTTGTGATATGAGTGATACCTCCTTTGGCTTTAACTCCTTCCTGTACTTTTTCGGCAACACGTCTACCAGCAGAATTTGATTCAAAGCGACATGATTTCACCTTTCGCCGAACAAGTATCTCTACCAATCGTGCGTCTACGATATTGGGAAGTCCGTTGTCACAGATACAATCATCAATGTAATGGTCTTCGCCATAGATATAACCGACAGGGAGAAAGCAGTAATCCTTACCCTTATCCTTGGTGTCACAAACACCAATGATAGCGTCAGGCTCTCCCGAAGGAAGTTCAAAATAACGCCGAAGCTCATCGGGAGTATACACAAGACCTTCACGCTCGATAGGCTCGTTCATATACAAAGCTCGCCAGCTCACATCGTCCATAATGTCTCTCTGTTCATGATAAAAATGAGTAGAAAACCCCACACCATAAGCATAATCAAAATTCGATTCATCATTTTCATCAAGAGCGGGAACGACAATAAACTTTGCTCTATCGCTGTCCATATACTCACGCTCAAGCCGACCTATCACATCATGCACAGACCACCGAGTAGCAATATGAAGCTCTTTGCAATGGTCTCCAATCTTACGCTGTCTAAGGTCGGTGGTATAGGTTTCCCATAACTTATCAAGACGCTCTTTCGACAATGCCACTTCGATACCTGAAACCAAATCATCGCAATAGAGAAGGGTAGCGGCACGATATAGACCAGCGTTACCTGTACCAATGGAAGTGAACTCCAAGGTTTCAAAACGCTGTCTCTTGTCAAGGTCGATACGACAATCCTTCGCATTTGTGCTTGAGACATTCACCGCTGGAAATACATCATGCCATAGGTAATCTCCGTCTTTGTCGAGAATACGCAAACACTCATCGTAGACACCTCGAATAAAAGCGTTCGAGTGACTTCCTGTAAGCATTGGCTCGTTCGGGATTCTTCCTGCAAGCCATGTGAGATAGAAAATCGCCAGTGTTGTTTTTCCACAACCGGGGGGAAGGGAGACCGCCAGTAAATCGAGCTTATCATCGGCAAGCTCCTGTAATGCGTCCACCACCTGTCTGAGGACAGACCTCCGAGGTGGGTAAAACTTCTTCTCAGGCTCACGATTCCATTCTATGTAAAGCAAATATGAATCAAAATCGAAAGGAGCGGCGGCGAGCAACACTCGCTTATGCAATCCGAACAGAAATCTCAACAGATTTTCCGTTTTCGCCGCAGGAATTTGTTCTTCAATGAAAGCAGAAAGGCTTTTCAGATATTTAATCCCAAGTGCTTCATCGGTCTTTAGAGCTTCTTTGCACATATAATACAAGTCTTCATACCCCTGCGTATCATCAGGGGTCTTTTTTACTTTCGAGAGAATTTTTTTAAGTAGCTGTTCCATAAATACCTCCTAAATAGAAAAAGTGCGTTACCGTTCAGAGCTTTAACTCTGTGCGATAACGCACCTGTCATTTCTTAATATCAAACTGATTTCTAAAATCGCCAAGAGCGTTTTTCAAATCAGCTTTTCGTTTTTCCTTCTTCTGATTCTTTGGTTTGCCGTAATCATTGAGCCATTTGAGATATGCACCGAGAATCAGAAACACAATGATTACTGGTATAAAAATCATAGGTTATTCCTCCGACAAAGGAACTTCCATCTTCGTACCATCAGAAAACTCAACTGATACTGTCGATTCATCATTTAACTGAAAGAGCCATACCACATTGGCGGTAGTACCGCTTTGTATACTGGAATCGCATTGAATATAACCGTTGATATTTTCCCCTGATGGAACGATGATAGGAATTTCCACGCCATTCTGAAATGCTTTAACATCTACCCAATCTGCTGGGATAGCTGTTTCGGAACTCTCATTCGAGTATTCCGTATAAATTGCAACGCAATCATATTGGTCGAGGACTTTCAACCTCTCAGAACCTACATACGAAAGAGTGTGTTCGGGTTCGCTACTGCAAGCTCCTAACATTGCAGTCATAACAATAACGCATACGAGCGTTAATAACTTTTTCATCTTTGCACCTCCAATGGGAGAATAGGAGCGTGAACGCCTTGCACCCAACCCATATCTCCGTATTTATACTTACCTTCGTAGAACTTTCGGTTTGATAAAATCCCACGAATGGTAGATGGTTGAAATCTTTTACCTTTCCTTGTCCGATAACCCCTGTCATACAGAATCTCACAAATATCAGCCAAGGTAGCGTGGTTTATATCATGCTCACGGAAAGCAATCTCCACGATAGGTCGCTCTTTGGGATTCTGCATGAGAATACCATCGACCACATAATACCCGTATGGTTTGTTGCCACCTGAATAACCTCCACATTGAGCTTTCAGTGAGCGTCCTCTACTTGTACGCAAAGCGATGTTTTTCCGCTCCTGTTCCGCAACGAACATCAGCAGGGAACGATAGATGTTGGCGAAATCATCACCCTCTGTGAAATGCTCCTCAGTAGAGAGCAAGGCTACATTCCTTTTCTCCAATGTGTAGAAATAATAGAAATACAGCTTTGTATCACGAGCAACACGGTCATTCTTGAAAACTATAACAGCGTCATGGCGAGGAAGCTGGTCGGGCTGATAGAGAATCTTATCCAGTTCAGGACGATTGTCTTTCGCACCACTGATTGTGTCAGTTAGCCAGTCAACGATTTCATATCCATTATCGCCAGCGTAAGACTGAATGGCTTGCTTTTGAACTTCGATACCGTATTTATCATCAGCAGATTGTTCCTCCGTTGAAACACGGATATAACCTATCGCCTGTTCCATGAGATAATCACCTCCTTTAGTCCGATAAGGACTACTTTTAATCTTTTTCTGTCACATGAAGTAGTAGAAGTAGTTCAAATTCAATTTTTCCGTATAATTTCGCCTATAACGCGCGTATATAGTAAAAGTTACCGCAAAAACCGATTTTCCACTACTTTAACTACTTCAATCATGTTCTTCTTTGAAACCATAGCTTCGTGTTTCAGACCAATCCAATGCTTGACCGCAATCTGGACAAAAATCTGGTTCAAAAGATTCAATATCGAACCCTTTGTCTTTGTAGAAAATATCAATCTGGTGTCCGCAGGAAGGACAACAAATCACTCCGTCCAAATCTTCAAACCATACATACCTCTTTTTCATCAAGAATCACTCCGTTTAATATGGGTCAGTTCAATGTCATACCCAACGATTTTCCAATTTTGCAACATGGCTTCCAAATTGGAGTAAGGACACCATGCTTTTGAGTGTAAGTCGTAAATACATAGACACGGGGTTGGGCGAGAGTTTATCATGACATTTTTACATTCTGTACGAACCTGATAAATCTTACCAGTGACAAAACCCATGCTTGTTTTCCCAACAAATTGTGCTGTCAACTTTATTCTCCTCGTTTCACATAGGTTAATTCGATGTCATATCCGAGAGCTTCCATCATCTGAACAAAGGTCTTATTCACGATACCGTCTTTCTTCTTGATGATACGGTTCACATACTGTCCAGTAGTACCGATGGTGTCACCCACCTGTTGCTGTGTCATGCCAGCTTCGAGACACTTCACCTTCACATCGAGTTCGATATTATTTGTAACCATAATGTACCTCCTTGTTTGGATTTGATAATAGTATAGCACTGTAAAAGATGATTGTCAACACTAATAAGATTAGATATTGTCCTTTTTGTTTCTTTTTCCGATTTTGGGGTACTCACGGCACTCCCTCCCACGGGCGGCTGGCTGTGTATTCCCCCCCGTGGGGGTATACGCCCCGAACGGGAAAACCCCCGAACCCGTGAACGGGTGACAACAACCGCCGCCCCTGTGCGGCTATTCAAGATTAAAATATACACCAACCCCGAAAAAGTAGCCGCACAAATTGCAACCCGAACAACGGCAAAAGCCGCCGCCCGTTTCCCGTTCATTTATGCGCCCTTGTGCGGCTCTGTGGGCTGTGCTTTAGGCTGTGCCATTCTACCCCATACAGCAAAAGAAAAAGCCCCAAACGGGGCAAATACAGCGCACAGAAAAGCCGCCCACCGTGGGCGGCTCTGTTTCAATTATTCATTTTCAGCAATTCCGCAAAGATAGCAAACGGGAAAATTAGGATTGCAAGCAATATCATATTTTCACCCCCTTTATACCACTGTAAAGCGCTTGTATGTTGTCGGGGTACTGTATGCGGCGAAAATATCGGGCTTTTCTTCCTTTAGGGCTTTACCGTCAAGCCTTGTGCTTGTGACTGTTTTATTTGTTGCTTTGCTTGCGCCCTCTGTCATTGTTTCTTTATCGCCCATAATGGCAAGAATAGCGGTTTTTATAGTGTCGTTCATTGCTTCCAATTCTTCAATTAAACGCTTGTTTTCTCTGTATTCATTACATAAACTTTCAAACTGTTTCATGTTATAACCTCCTTACATTCAAGCGGCGAACCTTGCGCCAAAACAGAAATATATTTTACTTTTAGGAATTTCTACAAGCTCAAACCATGCGGGGCAATTTGCTAACCGTTCAAACTCTTTAGGCGTATATAATTCATTTGCTATTAAAATACTATCGGGTACGCCTTGCCCGTGGTTATTCCATTTATACCGTACTTTATTATCATATTGCGGTTTTACTCTGTAATATTTCATAGCTTTATACCTCTTTACTCAAATAATAGAAATGTTCTTTTTCCGCTTCAATCTTCCAATATTTGCCCCACTTTTTCAGCTCTTGCAAGCAATCAAGCGGCGAACCTCTGAAAATATAGGGGTTTGAGCTATCGAAAAAAGTAAAATGTATATAGGTTTTTTCAGTAGAAACATAAAACGCTATATATTTACCTGTTTCGGCATTGCAATTATAGAAAGTAAAAGCGTTTTCTAATTCTTCAAAACTGTTATATTGCCCTTGTAAAAAGATATTTTCCCAAATCCCCAGATTATAGAAATTGTTTTCAGGGTTTAGCTTGCAAGGGATAAAGAGAACGGAAAAACCGTTGTTATATAACTGTTTTGCCCTTGTTTTACTAACTCTTTCTAACTTGCTAAAATGGTATTTATTCATAAATAACGCCCCCATTCAATTTACAAAATTCTTTCAATAATTTTTCTGTTTCGGCTCTTTGCGTTTCGTATGGCGTGGAATAATCCGCCCAAATTTTCCGGGCTTTTTCTTCAAACTCTTTTACACCTTCAAGCCTTGCGCCCGGTATACCCCTATAACCTGTGCAAATCGTTACACCGTACACCTCAAAAATGTCAAAATTCCAACCGTACACGCCCGCCGTGTATGCTATCGGCTCATGATTGCGTAACAAATAGGATAAATCACAATAACCACAGCACCGAACATTTACCGAACCATTTACAACCGCTTTTCTTGTTGTCTTGTATTTCATTTTCTTTTACCTCCTTATTTTGCGTTACGCCTTGCAATCATGGCGTTATAACTTTCTTGCGGTGTCATATCCGCCGCCATAGGTGGAACGCTTGCGGCTTCAAGCCTTGAAAATTCCGCTTTATTCAATCCGCAAAATGCTTTTATATGCCGCCCTGTAGTAGCAGACCAACCGCTCCACAACTTGACAAGCTCACCGCTTGCCATTCTTTTAATAATCGGCGTGTTATAGCTGTAAAGCGTTTCGCTTCCATCGGCGGCGATTTTTACAACCGCTTTTCCGTAAAAGCTCTTTCTTCCATCTGTAGGGATTAACTCATAACTTTTCATTTTTCTAACCTCCTGTATTTAATCCGTTTCGTGTTGTTTCTTGTCTTAACTTGATTATAGTATAATCCTTTTTGTGTTATATGTCAACCCTTTTCGGATAAATTTTTAATCTTTTTCGTGTTATTTTTTCATCGTTTACGGATTGCTATATATAATAAGGAAGGAACACGAAAACGGCGGCGTTTTGCTTTAATGTAGTGAAGCGACAGAGCGAAAAGGGGGTAAAATTGAAAAATCGTCAAAATTTCTGTGAGATTTTCGGTGAAAAAATGGCATAGAAAAGCCCTCCAACTCTGAGCATAGTCGATAGTCGCAAAGTCGCTCAAAAGTCGGAGGGTGAAAGATAGTCGCTTAGTCGTTGGAGGAATCCTCGTCCGAATCGCTGTCAGAAAGTCGTTCATGCTGATTGGCTGTGATGTACCTCTGTCTGATTTCATCAGGTGAATAGTCGTTATCATTTTGCTGGTTAGGGGTAAGAACATACTCGGTCTTGTCCTGATACCCATAGTTGTTCTTGCCGAGGAAGATTCCAGCCACGGGATTGACCTTTCCTGAGTTCATATAGGTTTCCCATAGATTTTCCAACAAAAAATACGCCTTTTTTATGGTGCTTGCCACCTCGGGCGGCAACGCAGTTTTATACCCAGCTCCTCCCGTTGGTTGTCCTGTAGCAATAGCCCTTAAAGTCGTTCGGCTCATACCGTTCAATGCAATAGCCATTCCTGCCACTGTAGGCTTCATATCATACTGTGCATACAGAGCAAAATATTCATTTAGTCGCTCCTGCACTTCCTCTACATTATCCATATCAATATCAGGCATATTGAGCAGAGCCATCTGCACAGTCATATACTTCGTGTTGTCACCAGCGTCAAGGTTCAGCCCATTGTCACCAATCACAGGAGAATTACCACCTCTCGGTCTACCTTTCTTCTTAGGTGCATATTTCTTCTGAATCGGTTTTCCAGTACGAGGACTTATCTCAACAGTCTCCTCAGAAACAGTCTTCTTGTCTCCGACAGTCTTCTTGCTATCCATTCAAATCAGTCTCCTTTCCGAAAATCTTATTATTGTTATTCTACTTATTAGAGAAGTAGAAAACTCGTTTTTTCGTATAACTTTTAATAGTAGGGATTTTTCTATATAGAGGAAGTTACACGCAAAACCTTAATTTGAACTACTTTAACTACTTCATCTCAAATCCGCAAAAGGATTGAAAAATAATCTCAAACAGACGATTTGACAAATGTCGTTTTTGATAATTTTTCAATCCGATTCAGACTAAATGAACTTTTTCGTCTCGAAGTAGTCGAACTCACTCTCCACCACGGGCATTTTGAGCTTCACAATCCGATATTCCTTACCGCATTTTCTTTTAATCCAAAAGTCATGAGCCGCTTCATAAAGAGAGCTGTAAGTAACCATTTTGCTTTTGCTCGTTCGCTGATGGGGAGGAGAGAAGCGGTAGTCTGTGCCATACACGAACTTACCAGTGTTCACATTCTGAATTGCGTACATTACTCCGTCCTCCTCTTTCCATACATCAATTTCCAAAGAAAATCCCTCCTACATAGCACCCGACAATAAATGCTGTCACACTCGCAATCGAGCTGAGTGTGAGAAGAATCGCCGCAAATAACTTATCCATCGTGTTACCTCCTCTCGAAAATCGTCCTTTCACATTCCACCAGCACAGGCGGCTGTGTGCCACCGCTGAGTATCCTGAGCCAAATATTACCGAAGATAAGAGCGAAAAGTCGCTCTCTGAAACTGAGCTTCCAACAGCTCACGCAGACAATGCCGTTTGTATATACCCAAAGGCTTTTACATTCTTCGTCTGTCATGGAAGCTGGCTTCAAAAGGTTTCGGTTGGCTTCCTTGAACTTAATCGGCTTCATCGTTACACCTCCTTCACCTCTGATGGTAGAATCTTTCTACCTTTTCTCGTAGATTCTTGACCGTAGTCTTCAAGCCGAAATTTTCTCGCTTTAGCTTTGTATACTCTTGCTCGACAAGTTCCATCACTTTATCAAGTCGAGCTTCTGCGTCATATCCGTCTCCGCACATGAGAGGACGGATTTTATCTTTTAAGGTTTTCATCACACCACCTCAAATTCTTTTATCTTACGCTCATAGAGAGCCTTGATACGGTCAGGCTTGTCAGTGATTACTTCACACTCATTGCCGATATATTCAATATAGATTTTCTCAGCGTGGGTTGGAGGAGTGTAAGGAAAAGTCACTGTCTTTCTGAATCTACCACTCGAAAACCAAGTGATACCTCCGTTATCAGAAACTACATAAGCGTCAATGTCCTCACAATGAATGATATTCCCGTGTTTATCTTTATCCATGAAAACACTCGAACATCGCCTGTTTTGACAATGAATCAAACCATTTTTCTCATAAACTTCGTTCCACTCATCATCTTCACCAGTAAGAGGGGTGATAGGCTTAAACCTCAAAAGTCTCTCCAAAATTGATAGCGCATAGCTTGCCGAAAAATCACTGTGACCTTGCTTACTGAATTTTTCAATGATTTCGAGAATCTGATTGTTTATCCTATCCTGCATACCATCGTTGTCTTTATCAATTCGAGCAAGTTCTCTTTTTGCATATTCGAGCATACTTACAGCACCTCCTTTAATTTAACTCCCCAGTAAATAACGAATCCGCTGGAAGTCGATTTCCTATCGAACCACTCAGGGTGTCGCTCCATCTCGGCATTGAACTTCCTTGCAGATAGGACATAAGCACCCTCGGATTTCGCCCAAATCTTAAAGGCTTGATAGAGGTCTTTTGCCTTAATTAGCACCCGAGATTCCTTTGTACCGTATTCATCGGCATTTTCAAATCTCTCACAGCGAGCTTCGAGGAATTGCAACACAATGTCGTTGTCATTCTCGTATTTCTTAACAACCTTGCGAAGCTCCTCGCTCATGGTAAGCCCACGCTCTTTGTAGCGAATATATCCACGAATCAGCCACATGAAAATACCACTCATGTTATGCTGTTCGCACAGCTCATCTTTAAGGTGAGTGTCCTGCTCCTCAGGTGTGAAGTGGCGATTAAACTCAATCACTTTGATACGCTCAGAAGCAAACAGACTTTTGTCCGTTACCATCGGCAAATCATTACAGGAAAGCCAAAGAGTGAACTGCGGCTTGAATGTGATAGCCGACTGATATAAGGCACGAGCTGAGATTTCCTCGCCGCCCGTAAGCTGTTTGATTTTCTCCTCGTCCAGCTTGCCATACTCATTACTTTCTGACATGGTGACAAAGCGTTTACCTTTAAGACCAGCGAGGGTAGGGGAAGCGGCTTCTGCGTCTTTCTGCCTGTCTCCACGGCAAATCATGCCGACAGGGGCAACTTTTGCATAATCACCCAGCATGGTTTCGATGGTATTGAGCAAGGTGGATTTACCGTTTCTCGTAGTCTTGCCATGAAGAATGAACATACACTCCTCATTGCTCATACCAAGCATGGAATACCCCAATGCTCTTTGAAGAAAATCAGCCTTGTCTTTATTTCCCTGAGTGACTTCATCAATGAATTTTTCCCATCGCTCACAGCGTACATCACGAGAGATAGTGTGACTGAAAGCGGTCTGCATGGTGAGAAAGTCTTCCCAATTATGCTCTCTGAAAGAGAAGTCTCTGAGGTCGTATGTACCATTCAGGCAATTTATGAGATAAGGGTCGCTGTCAAACTGTACCGCTGAGATACGAAGCTCTCCTGTAGCGTCTTTGAGGATTCTGTCTCTCATGCGTCTGTCACCCATTTTGTTGACGAAGTTTGTATAGGATTTTCGCAAATCATCGTCTTCGATTTCTCCGCAGTAGAGAATCATCAGGCGAACGAAGTCTTTGATTTTCTCAGATACGAGAATTGCTCCTTCGTCTTTTCTCCAAGCTCCCTCGAAGTATGTGTACCAGCTTTTATGTTCAGGACAGTATCGAGCTTCCTGTGAGTAGAGCAGACCGAAGAGATTTGCCATACCCATTTCAGACCATTCAAAGCCTGAGCTGGTTTCGTCAGCTTTTTCAGGGTGATAATGCTTAATGAGATACATCTTTGCGGACAAATCCTCGTCCATGATTACCCGTCCGTTTCGGGTCTCAAAAAGCTCCTGCATTTCCCATCACCTCACTGTTACTCTGTCAAGAAGCTGTTCATAGAGCGTCTTGTAGAGATTCCTTTCGACATAAACAGTAGAGGTGCTGTTTTCTGTATTATCAACCTCTCTCTCTATAGAAACAGAGAGACCAAGAGAAACAGCCATAGCCTTGTCGATTGCCGCCATTTCCTCAGCGGAACAGCTTTTTATGAAATCTCCGATTCTGTCTTTTGTTACCGTATAAATAGTTTCACAAAGGGCAGTAGAAGGGATTTTGCATACGATACCTACATGGGTAGGCATGGGCTTCTTATCTCTCGTTGTAAGATATACAACCTCTACAACAGATGAACTTTTATTAAGAATATCGTTTGATACGATAATAGCAGGTCTCCCCGCTTCATTTTCGGGGTCTGTAGCGTAATATTTTGAATTTGCAATATAGAAAATATCGCCACGCTTTATATCAGGTGTGTCACTCATGTAATATGACATTCTATTTTCTACCTCCTAACACTTTTATTGAACATTTCTGTTTGTCCTCAAGCCACCACGCACACTGTTCCTCAACACAAAAGACAGGCTGAGTACCAATCTTAACATTGTTATTTTCATCTACTATAGTGTTAGTAGTGAGCAGAGGGCAGATTATTTTATTTCCTGTTGAATCCATATTTATAACCTCATTATGTTTGTTGTCAGTGTCTCAACTCGCCCCATAAAGGGGCGAGATATTAAGATAAGAGAAATACGGGGCGAACGCCACTAGAGTAACTGGCGTAGCCGTAGTCCGCACCACCGCCGTAGCCGACAAGGGCGAAACCGGAAGCGTATTCCTGATGGCGATTCATCAGCCAATACCATTCCCAAGCACCTTCCTTACCCTGAAAAGCAATACGATTTCTACGCTTCTTCATAGGCTTCCAGCGTTTTACCTTCTTATCCTCAGCCTGTCCATAGACATTCTCACCGAAGATTTCTTTCTCGGAAGGAATGCGAAGCATATCACCCTCTGTATTGACTGCAATCATGCGGCTTCTGATTTCTTCGGGGAAGCGAGCAATGATTTCTCCATTCAGGGCTTTGCGAAGGTCAGAGTTCATATAAGTAATATCGTCTTCGTCCATACCATCAATGTTCTTAAACATCGGATATTCCTTAGCGAGACAATCTACCAGCACAAACAGCATACCCTCAGGTTTTTCTTTGACAGCTTTTGCCTGTACCTTTTCTCCATCGGTGAGCTTGAATTTAATAACATCGCCAACCTCGAACATCTCTACATCTACAGTCATGGTTCTCTTTACTTCCATCTTGTTTTCCTCCTTAATCTGATTAAGATGATTTCTTGTCTTGCTGTGATTATAATATAACATTTAAAAGATTGAATGTCAATACATAAAATGCAATTTCTTATCTTTTTCGTGTTAAAATTTATAATTTCATCGCTTATACCTCGTAACGCTGTTGCAAATGGTTCTTAGCTCATATCTATCAAGGGGAGGGTCACAGGCTACGGTGTTTGCATAAAGAAGCTCGTCATATATCTGCCCTTTGCTGTACCCCTGATTGTGTAACATACCAGCAAGAGAGGTGAGACAAATATTGCGGCTTCCGTTCGGGATTCTCGGATAAACAGGTCTGAGCTTCACACGACCATCTACAATCGGGTCTTCCCAAACAGGTGAATAGATTTTGTCTCTGCCGACAATCATTTTATTTGAGGTATCTCTTGTCTCAGGAAAATATTTCTCAACCACATAGTCTATGGCTTCCTGATTTTCAATGATGTCTCGATACAATATCACATCGCCTGTCATGATAAAGTACCTTGCCGCTTTATAAATCTCCACTCCTTTAAGGTTGTTCTTTCCCTTGAAGGGGAGAGTTCCCCGAAGCAATATATGAAAACCTCTACCGCTTCGGGATTTCTCCGTATAGCTGTGGCATTTCCCGACAATATCTGCACCGAGGACACTTATGAATCCTTCATCGTCATATCCATCGTCAATGTCGATTCCCACATACCCGTTATCTGCAAACACAAATCCGCAGTAGTCATAGTATTTGTTCTTTACAGATTCGAGAGCAGTATCGAAATCCGACCATGTTTCAGGATTAGTTGAAGAAGCGGCTTCGTTTTCCCATGCTTTCATAGGAACTTTACTACTGTCCGAAGCGCAAACCCATTGATTCAGATTCTTTAATTCCTCAGGAATATTGTCATAACAAACCACGTCTCTTAGCCACCTTTCTTTCAAGCTCATTCACAAGTTTCCAAACAGTGTCTTGCTTCATACCATTGAGCTTTGCGGTCTGATAAACATTATCTGCGACTGTATCTCCATCTCGATAGATAGCGGTAAGTAAATCTCTCTCCTTATCCGTAAATCCCTCTAAAGCGTCCTTACAGGCAAGCCAATTATTTTTATCAGCGGCACTGTGGAACTTTGGATTGGGGTGTCTCACATAAAATCGGAGACAATGATTTACATATTCAGAATAAAAAGTTCGCATTGTTACTCACCAACCTTTTCTGCCGTATAATTCTTCGGCTTCTTTTTCGGCTTGGGTTCTTCGATTTCCACACCTTCAAAGAACCACTTATCATCAATACAGATAGGGTAGTCAGGATTCTCAGATTCGACCATCTTACCTGTGTCGATAATGTGCTGTGCCGCAGACACCGAGATATTATTTTTTACAAAATCCTTGCCTGTACGAAGCAGACAATTAACTTTGCCGTTTACATTCTTCAATTTATACATGGGTTCAAATCCTCCTCTTAATATTTTTTCTTTGCTTCTGAAAGACTTGCCATCTGATGATTCTTCATGTCTGCATAAAAATCTTCATTGGCGTTTGTAACCTTATAGCAAGGTCTGTCCCCAAAGAATACACAGAATGTATCAGTAGCAAGCTCATGGACGATGGTCGTATATTCCTTCGTCATTGCACAACCTCCGATAGCTGGACTACCGTCAGGGGTAATATCAAAGCCAGTGCAAGTGTTCCCCCACATCTGAGGGAAGACAATTACCTCGAAATCAACAGCAACATAATTTACTTTGCTATTATTCTTTTTCTCAGTAAGGGTCTTGATGAACTCTTTATCCTTTATCAAAATCTCCTGAGCCTTATAGAGAATCAATTCCAAGTTAGGAACTCTCATGCTTACACCCCCTTGATTCGAGCGGCAATCATATCAGCGGTATGGGTAAAAAGAACATTGGGGTACATCGTACAAGCCCTACCGTAACTGTTCCAATTATCCTTGCTGTCAAATGCGCCCATGTGCCATCTGATACAATAGATTTCTTCCTCGGTGAGCTTCAAAAGCTGTTGAGCGAATATAACGGATTTCTCACCATGACCGGGGAGTAGGGTAGCGTTGTTATATTCCCACGCTTCATCGCCGTCAGATTTCTTGTAATTGTCCAGCTTACACAAATCATGGAACATACCAACGATATACGGACTTCTTTCAAGCTCCCAAGAAAGACCGAGCTTTTGGGTCAATTCCACAAGAGCTTTCGCTACTTCGTAAGAATGGTCGAACAACGCACCGTCATACTGTCCGTGATGATGGATAGAAGCTGGTTTCACAAAGAATCCTCTATCCCACAGCGTATACACAATCTCATTCGTGATATGTTCGCCCATGAAATCTGTGAGAGTATTGATTCGCTCTTGCTCCTCTTTATTTCTTCCTATATTTATAGGCATTACTTGTTACCTCCCATCTGTCGAGGGCATTGGTGGCAATCATTGAATGACGCTCCAAGGCAATCTCGACATGAATCTTCACTTTCCTCACATAACTCAACATATTTGTTGAGATACCAAATTGCTTTCTTTATATCTTCCAAACCGTTCTTTCGTCTCGCTCTGTAAAGATATTTGAAAGCATTGCATTGACAGAAGTTTTTCACCGCTTCAATGCCTTGGGTCTCAATCATCACCTCGATACATTCAAAATTTCCTGTCTCGTAATGCGATGGGTGATTTACATTATCAGCCAATGTCACACCTCCTCTGATGGTACGGGAGAGATTTAACTCTCCCGACCAATGAACTTAACCGAGCAAACTGTCAAGGTCTAACCCTTTTTTGGTATTACTCTGAGCAGTAGGTTTAGGTGCTGTTGCGGCTTTCGCTTTATCACCACGACCAATGGTTAATGCACGAGCCACGGGTTCGGTGTCAAAACCATCAGCAGGAGACTTGTCTCCGAGATTTGCAAAAGTCACCATCTTGTTCGGGTGTTTGTTGGACGGAACTTGAGTATGAATAACCTCAGCGCAAATGTAATGGTCGATAAGCTCCTCAGGGTCAACATCTTCGAGCGTGTAATCATTCATAGCTGTCTTTGCAAAATAGGAGAAAGCGTTGAGAGCCTTTTCGTTAAACTCATCGTTGGAATCTTTGATGGAGAAACGCTCCGTATGGGTAGCTCCCTGTGCGTTTACCAATTTGACTTCAATCTTGCCAAATTCTTCATCGTATTTTGCGTCATAGATACGGAAAACGTACTCACCCTCGGGGATAAGAACAAATCCGCTTGTCATAGGAATTCTTGCCATTATTATTTATCTCCCTTCTTCAAGCCAACCACGAAACAGGCGGCGATAACAAAAATTACTTCGGTAATGATAGTGGCGAAAACACCACACCAAAACGGGTCAATATACATATCTGTTTCCTCCTTATTTCACAGTCATACGATACTGTGTAGTCTTCTTACTGTATTTATCTAAAAGCCCATCGGCTTTCAGAGCGTCTTTATCAACACTGGTGGTCTCAGAACGAGATACTGTCCAAGTGTATGTAGAACCCTTGACCTCAACCTTTTTGTCACCATCTCGGAACTGAGATACGGCGTGTTCCTTGATAATATCGTTGATGGTCTTGAGCCTTTTCTCCTTCTCGGCAGTAGTAGCGGCTACCTCGTCCAGTTCTTTTTTAAGACCTTCCGCTTCTTTGATGAGACCATCAATATCGGTTTCAGGAGAAAGCGTATTCGTTCTCAATGCCGCCAAAATCTCTGCGTCTTTCTTTTCATCGAAAGCAGGAGAGATACCAGTCTCGACATAATCAGACCACCATTTTTCAACCTGTGCTACCTTGTCTGCGAAATCAGGGTAACGCTCAGATACCTTGAACTCTACCGTAATGGTGTTCTTGATGTTAGGCTTGTACTTCTTCGGGTCTTCGTAATCTTTCTCCTCAAGGAATGAAGCAACCATGATAACATCGTCAATACCAAGCAGATATGCGTAGAGAGCCGCCTGTAATGCGTAATACTCAGGAATATCGTTTTCCCAATCCTCAGCCCTCTTTGTGGTCTTCATCTCCAAAACAGCGTCAACTTTTCCATCTTCATCTTTGGAAAGGTAGTCCCACATACCGCCGAGATGAGGATTCTCAGGGAAGAAATCGCCCCATGTCTTATTGAAATAATCCTTACCCCACATATCGGTAGGAGAGATAATGTCCATCGCATAGGACTTTTTCATATAAGCCGCCTGTTTCGGTTCGATGGTCTTACCAGCGATGGTATAGATGGTGTCCTCAAAAGGCTTTTCATAAGTCTTGGTGATAGCACACCACATCTCAAATTCTGTAGACCAAGGGTTCAGACCGAGAATGGTAGCAAATCGAGTACCTGTGATTTTCTTTGTCTTTTTCGGAGGGGCAATCTGAATACGATTCCCCTCAATCCATTTAATATCAGCCATTATTCTTCGCTCCCTTCTCCAAGCATTTCTTTGATACGGTTGATAAGCTCCTCGCAGTCAGACTTTGAAATCTCAGTAAATCCCTTTGTCTGAACAGCAATATTAGAAATCATTTCTTCCTTAGACGGGTCTGCTTCCCTAAGCTGTTTCAGAACTGCTTTCAACCCTTTAATCTGCAAGGAAGTAGCATTGTCATTAGGAGCGGTAAGTTCCTGCTTTACTTCCTGTCTCTGCTGAGGAGTTGCAGGAGCTTTTTTCTCTGTCTGAGCAGGGGCGGTGTCATTGCCGATATTTGCGTCAATGGAATCACTTTCACAAATATCAAGAGCCATCATATAGAGATAGCGGCGCATATAAGTAATGGAAGAACCGAGAGCCTGCATTTCGTTTGTAGCCTGTTTTCCAGCATTGCTTACGATAGGAGCAATCTGATTGAACGGTGCTGTAAAAGAAATGCTTTCTTCGGGATTATCTGTGTTGATAATACTCATTGTCGCTGTATCGGCGGTGAAGTTCACAATAGGAATCAAGCCGACCTCATTGAAAATGCGGATTGCAGAAGGTACAATATCGTCAAGCTCGAAATACTTGAACGACAGGTGCATATTCTTTCCTGTCTTCTGTACATCTGCTTCGAGGAACTTCGCCCTCGCTGTGAGCAAACGCTGATAAACATTTGCGTCCTTGGTTTCTTTTGCGGTAGCTTTAGTAGTAGCCATTTTCTTAGTCCTCCTCTTTTTTTCAGGTTTTATGCCTTTGAAATCATTGACACGCTTCTTAGCCATTTCGATGTAGAAAGATTTATCCACATCAGAAATGCTTAATTGATTGTCGTTGTCGATGATACAGTGTTCGGGAAGCATTTCTATTTTGGCTGTGGAATCGTCCTCAGCTTTTACCTTGAACAACTTCCCATACCGCTCGTCTGCGGTAGCGTAAACTCGGTTTACTTTTTGCACAGGCTCTTTCACACCATCGACCATGTGATAGGCTTCACGGTATTTAGCCCCAGCTTTAGCAATGATTTGAAACTGAAATATATCGGTGCAATCATTGATGGTTTCTTCCACGGGAGTACCGTTTACAAAGTATTCTTTCAGTGCAGTAGCCACGATACAGCAGGAATTGTTGATATTGAACGCTCCTACTGTAGAGATACCTTTAACGAGATAACCTCCTTTGGCTTTGGACTTACCATCAGCCTGTACCTCAACATAGTTATTCACATCTTTCTGAGCTATCTTGGAAACCGAATCCGTTTCAAGCTCAAACCCTGTTCGTGACTGCCATTCTTCACAAATTGAATCGACAAGCTCTAACTGGTCTCTGTCACATTCCAGCATGATACCGTCTGTATTGAGCTGTACGATTTTCAATCCGTCTACCTCAGAGTAGAGATGTTCAGCCAATTCCAGTAAAAATAACTGTCCAGTGATACAAACCGACCTTCCCATGAGAGGGTCAAATAAGTCATTGTACTTGTTCAGCAATGCCCCATAAGTGGTGTTCACAACGAGCTTCAAAGCGTTTGCTGTGGCTTTATCACCGCTTGCTTTAGCTTTCATTCGAGTGTCAAGGACATTCTCGAATATCTCAGCCGAAGGAATGTTTCGTGAGGTATACCCACATAGGGTCATGAGGTGAGGGTAATAACTTGCAACATCTTTGTTGCGTATTACTCTGTTCTCGCTCTCCTCGAAAAAGTAATTTGGTATAGCGGCATGAATACCACCGTAACCTACAACCCCGGGGCAATCTCCAATTTTGAAATCCAGCTTTCCGCTGAATAATTCCTTGTCAGAAATTGACGGGTCGTACATCTTATCAAAGAAAGCGAAGACCTCGGGCGGTATGTACTCACGGAGCAACTTCTCAGGGTAAACATACTTCCTCTCATCGTCATGAGGTTTCTTTGACGCTTTCAGCATTGCCGCTGTAAGTTTGGCATTTGTCATACCCATTGCACGAACATCAGTCAGCCCAGCCAATCGTCCGATATGTACCTTGTTTTTGAGGTAATCTTTACGAATATCAATCAGCTTTTCTGCGGTATCAACATCGTGCTTACAGTAATACTCGGTCTCTTGCTTTTCCTCAGCGGTGAGAGGTCGGTCAATGTCGAACGGTACGGTGCTTTCCTTGACGGATAAACCGAGGTGTCCTTCAATAGCTTTCAGAGACAAGCCCATCTGCATATCGTCCTTGATGTCAACATTACTGAAAGCAAAGTAGAAATCTTTAAGCATTGGACAATCCCAGCCTTGACCTCCACCGATGATGTAATCATTGACTTGTTTAATCTCTTGGGGAGTGAACCCTGCGACAATGGCTTTTATGATGAATTGGTCGTAGTGCTTCGAGTTGAATCCTACATAAATGCAATCATCAGAAAGAGCCATCTTTAGAGCTTCGTTGTCATTCCAAATACAGGTGTAAGCTCCTGTCTCTTTGTCTTTCAGGGTTACAAGCCAATCATAGGCAAACACCTCACAGTCATAAGTGATAAGTCTCATACGGTATTCACCTCCTTAACGAAATAACAGCCGTTCTTCCGATAGGTAGTACATCGTTTTTTGTATGACTTGACGAGATAAGCTATATCGTCCACGAAATCGTAAGCTATAGGGTCTGCCTTTCCGTCAAAGATTCGAGCGATACGCCCAATACTCTGCGTCACCACGGCATAATCTTTCTGAGGTGTTGTGAGGTACAAACGCTCCAATCGAGGGACATCTAACCCTTCTTTTGCGAGAGAGTAGGTAGAAAAGAGATATTTCTTCTTACCTCTCCTCATATCTTCGAGAGCTTGCTCCCTCTCGACCTTACCTTTTTTTGATGTCATTTTTCCGCTTATCATCACAGCGTCCTGTTGCATTTCAAAAGGTAAATGGTTCATGATTGCTTCGAGATGATGAAGTCTGTCAGACAGAATCAATGAAGATTTATCTCTTTCTATCATGTCTGCAATCAGAGTGGTTCTCTCACGATTTTCAGTAAGATATGTAATCAACTTCGTGTAATTCAAAGTACCGTCTGTATTGAGTGCTTCTCGGCTTATTTGAATCCCCGTGTTGACAGGGTGTATTCCCACCTTCATAATCTTGTCTGCAACTGCTTCATCGGGAACTTGATAGGCAATGTTACCCACCAAAGCGTATGTAGCTTGAATCATTCCATCTGCTCTATGCACCGTAGCCGATAACCCGTATTTGTGTCGTGCCGATAGACTGTTCAACACCTTCTGATACTGCGTGACTGCGGTAGGACTGCCGCTAACTCTGTGTACCTCGTCAGTAATAATGCAATCCCAATAGTTCTTGTACTGAGCCAAATCCAGTTTGCTCATGGTCTGTATGGTTGCGAAAGTGATTCCTTCGCCGAGATTGACCTTCCCCTCAGTGATTGTTCCTATGAGAGATTTGTCCATGTACATCTCAGCTCGCTCTCGGCTCTGCTTAACAAGGTCGAGTGTATGACATAGCCATAAGGTTCTTCTCCCGAGCTTTGCCGCAAGAGCAATACCCATCTGCGTCTTACCGCTACCAGCGGCACTCTGCAAAATACCATATTGAGCGTCTATCATTGCCTGTACAGCGTCTTCCTGATAATCGTAGAGAGGAATATCTGCTCCGAAATCCACTTCCACAGGAGACGCAAATTCGCTTATAAAAATGGCATTGTCTGTTATCTCTTTTGGTAAAGACCTCAGTACCCCGAAAGGGAGTATCATTTTCTTTCCTCGTGTTTCATAGAGGTACAGTACCTTTGGAGTATTACCAAGCCATAAATTCATTCGAGCCTTTTTTGCATACTCAGGATTACTGACTGTAAGGTTTCGTTTGCACCACATCACCAGCTCTAAAGATGGGTTGTCCACTGTCAAAGTGTTTGATACTGCAATCAGCATTTTCTCAACCACCTTTCCAGCTTCGCTCCATACGCTCGCATATCCTCTAAATTGAGTACAGCTTTTTCGTAGGAAAGAGCGACCATGTTGAAGTGAGGAATCATAATCACCTCATTATCAACTTTTAGAGCAAACCAACCTTCTCCGTTACCAGCCTGTTTCCATGCTTCCATCGCAAAGTGCTGATTTTCCTCAATTCTCGAAAGAGGGAATTTATGATGAGAACACACTTTACAATCAATCAGAAAAGCTGTTTTATTTTTAACGGCAATGATGTCTGCTGGTTGTCCAGCGGCATTTTGTGCCATATTGTGAACCCAATAACCGTGACTGAAAAGCAATTCGCAAAACTCTGTCTCAAAAGCATTTCCTACTTTCCTATTCGTAGCCATGAACTTTCAACACCTCCTCAACAGAGGTATGAACATCTTTATCATCTATGTAGCTATCCAGTTCCCTAATGAGTTCTGAAAGCTCCTCGATTTGATTCTGATAATAATTTGCACTGTCCAACCCCATGTGCTTATCAATCAAGTATTCAAAATCTTTGGGCGATAAAATGGTTTCGGATTCCCCGTTACTCATTGTTAGAAGTTGTGGCATTTTCCTTCACCTCCTGCTCATAGCTCTCCATGAGACTGAGAATAGATTCTGTGTAAGAAGTAGAGGTAGTTCCAGCCAACCATGCTTTCTTTGCTCCATACTCACCCATGTTGTAAGCCATCAATGCCTGAGACAAGTCTTCGTATTTTTCAATGTACGAGCCAATAATCTTTGTTCCACAGAACACATTCTGATAAGGATTGAGCATATCTGCCGAATGGAACTTTTCTTCCAACTGACTATGATTGATTTCATTTATCTGCATGAGACCATAATCATCAGTAGAACTAACCACTTCGGGGTTAAATCCGCTTTCATGCTCAATCATCGCTATTACGAGAGACATTGGAACATTTTCATCTGCACATACTTCGTAGATGTAACTCTGTAGGCTGTGAGATAAAGGAACATCATAATAGGTGATTTCTTCATTTTCAGGAAGGGAATCTCCCGAGTAGGAAATCGGGATTTCAACTGTTTTGGTAACAGTTTCGACTTCCTTTGGTGCGGTCAAACGACCGATGAAGCACCCAACGACCAACCCTGCGATAACACATAAAGCTAAGATGAAATATGCCTGTGCTACTACGAGCTTTCTTCTGCTGACTTTTCTTGTTGCTGTTTTAACCATTTCTGAAACTCCTTCTCATTTTGTGGGTCTTCGTAAAATTTAGAGATGATACCCACCAACGGACTTGCGAGGTCATTCACCTGTTGTTTTGACAGGTTCATTTCTTCTCACGTTCTTTAAGAATCTTCTCGCACTCTGCAAGAATCTGCTTTGCTTTGGGGTAGGTATAAACCCCACGGAGAATACTTGACATCATGGGCGGTTGAACACTGTAACCTCGCTTTTGCAGTTCCAACATCATGTCCACTTGTGTCATACCAATCTCAGCCATTCTTGACTTGACATTCACTGAAAATCACTCCTTTCCGCTATTCTGAAAATCAGAGCCAACCTTGACGAAAAGCGGATTTCATGTTATTATTCTTATTAGCCACAACAAGAATAAGAATCCGCTTTTCTCCTTGAAAAAGGTATCTTTCAAGGGGCTGGTTTCTTATTGTCAAATCTATATTTCAGATTTGATGTTCTTATTATAATTCTGATTCTTAGAGTTGTCAATACCCTAAATCTAAAATTCAGAATTAAATTTGAGAGGAGCGATACGGAATGACATTTGCCGATAACCTAAAACGAATTTGTTCAGAGCGTGGAACTAACCCAACAGCTCTATGTAAGGAGCTTGGTCTTAGCACATCGAAGGTAAGTGCTTGGTATAACGGGTCTTTACCCAAACAGGAAGTCATGCTCATGCTTGCTCGAAAGCTGGACTGCTCTGTTATGGATTTCTTCGCCGATGAAGAAGACCTTCACGAACCTAAAGCCGTGAATGAAGACGAGGAGGATTTGCTGAGAATCTATAGAAGTCTTTCTCGCAGAGCAAAGCATGAGTTCATGTCTATGGCGTATGAGTTTGAGAATAGAGAAGAATTAGAAGGGGATAAGGAATCAACTCATGCAGTCTAAGATTATTCCTTTTGAATTATTAAAACGAAAACGGTTATTGGAGGTGAGATTATCAAAGCGGTAATCTATGCTCGCTATTCGAGCCATAACCAACGAGAAGAATCCATAGAGGGTCAGCTTCGAGAATGTCAGGAGTTTGCCATAAAGAATGGGTTTGTAGTAATAGATGAATATATTGACAGAGCGATTTCAGGTAAAACGGATAACCGCCCAAGTTTTCAGCGTCTTATAAAAGACAGTGAAAAAGGACATTTTGACGCTGTGATTATGTACACTCTTGACCGTTTTGCTCGTAACCGATATGATTCGGCAATTTATAAAGCAAAGCTCAAAAAGAACGGTGTCCGTGTTTTCTATGCGAAACAGCCTATGCCTGATACCCCCGAAGGAATCATTTTGGAATCTGTGCTTGAGGGATATGCTGAGTATTACAGTGAAAATCTTGCTCGAAGCATTAAGCGAGGTCTCAAAGAAAACGCCCTCCATAAGATAGCGATGGGAAGTCTTGCTCTTGGATATAAAATTGGAGAAAACAGACAATATGAAATAGAACCCGTGGGGGCGAAAGCTGTTCAGGCAATATTCACTATGTATGCCGAAGGGAAATCACAGACTGAGATTGTGGATTGGCTGAATAATAATGGATTCAAAACTTCACGAGGAAACTCTTTTAATAAAAACAGTCTTGGTAGGATTTTAAGAAATGATAAATACATAGGCGTTTACCGATATGATGATGTAACTATAGAGGATGCTATACCTTCCATAATAGACAAGCCTTTGTTCGATAAGGTGCAGTCATTACTCCATCACAACTTTGCTTCACGGGCAAGAAATAAAGCCAAGGAAGACTATCTGCTGTCTACGAAGCTGTTCTGCGGTCATTGTGGTAGCCCGATGATAGGAGAAAGCGGCACATCAAAGACAGGTAGAATGTATTACTACTACAAATGCGCCAAGCGTAAACGAGGAAAGAGCTGTGAGAAGAAAGTGGAAAAGAAAGACTGGATAGAAGAATTGGTTGTTCGATATACAGTTTCCCATGTTCTCACAGATGAAAATATAGAGCTTATTGCCACCCGAGCGATGGAGCTTATAGAAAAAGACCTACAAGATACATCTGTTCTCATAGGTCTACAGGGATTGTTGAAAGATACCAATAAAAAGATTAAGAATCTCATGGCGGCTATCGAACAAGGTATTATCACCAGCACCACTAAAGAAAGACTTGAGGAGCTGGAACAAGAACGATTAAATATCGAAGGACAAATAGCACGAGAAGAAATGAAAAAGCCGCTCTTATCGAAGGAGCGCATTGTATATTGGCTCACCTCATTTAAGAGCGGCGATATAAAAGATGTAGAGTATCAACGAAGAATCATAGATACCCTTGTGAACTCTGTCTTCGTGTATGACAACGGAGACAAAGGGCGAAGAATCGTACTGACCTTCAATGTTTCAGGGAACAATACCCTCACTATCGAGAGTTCGGATATTGAGGGCATAGCTCCACCAAAATAACATTGAAAAACCAACGTTTCTAGACGTTGGTTTTTATTTGGCTACATTTTGACTACAATTTTTGATTTTTGAGTAATAATTATTTAGTTCGTTTGAAATTTGATCATCGACATTGTTGAACAGATATTCATAGGTTTCTGCCGTAATCCGTGTGTTGGCGTGTCCTAATCGCTTGGATATGTCTATAATTTTTGTCCCCCTATCTGATAACATGGCAGCATGGGTATGACGAAGGTCATGTATCGTGGCTTTTTTAAGTCCATGTTTAGCCTGAAAATAAGTGAACCATTTATACAGATTACGTGGGTGTTGCGGACTGCCAGTGACCGTTACAGCGATATAACCACTTTCTTGATATTCCTGCCCCATCTTTTCTTTCAAATCGTCTTGAAAGTCTCGTAAATCATTTAGCATTTCCATAACAAACACAGGCACAGAAATCTTCCTGATGGAGTTCTCGCTTTTTGGTGTATCTGTTACAATCCCAACGGTGGATACGTACAACCGTTCTCGCTGAATGCTGATTGTATTATTGACGAAATCAACATCACTCCATTTAAGCCCCATTATTTCCCCATTGCGCATCCCTGTAAAAAGAACAAGATGTAGAAGTGTGGCGTGTGTAATTGACCTAGGTTTTTTTTTATTCGGCTAACAAAAGTGACAGCAGATGCTTCACTTCCTCACGGTTATAGTATTTATCTGCTGTTGTGGTATTTAGCGCAACAGCCTCTAAATTTCCATCATCTCCGATTTCGTATTCGTTGGGTTTCACAGCAATTCTTGTGCATGGATTTTTGTTGGTAATTTCCAAATCGTAAATAGCATATGTGTATACAGTGCTTAACAACGATACTGCCATTGATTTTGTCACAAAGATCATGGACCGCAAGCAGAACAGGATGCTTTCTATTGATATCATCCCCGTTTCCATGGGAGAGGCTCTTCGTGATGTGGAAAAACGCCTGCTTGGCGTGGATACCAATATCACGCAGTGGCAGAGACGGCAGAACGCCAATAACAATTTTACGGCAGAGGTTCCATATGATATGGAATTACAGAGAAAGCAGCTCCGCGAGTTTCTGGATGACCTGCAGACCCGCGACCAGAGGATGATGCTCGCGACACTTACGATTGTGCATACAGCGGATACGTTGGAAGAACTAAATCGGAACACGAAAGCGATACAGGCGGTAGGGCAGGAAAGCCTGTGCCAGATTGGAATTTTAAAAATCCAGCAGGTGGACGGGCTTAATACGGTTTTACCGGTCGGAGATAAAAAGCTGTGCTTGTCCCGAACTCTGACAACAGAAGCCTTGTCAGCATTCGTACCTTTTCGAGTGCAGGATGTAAAGCATACGCACGGTATCTATTATGGACAGAATGTGGAGTGCCGAAATATGATCATTGCAGACAGGAGAAACCTACTCAATGGGAATTCCTTTGTTCTGGGTGTATCTGGTTCTGGAAAGTCTTTTGCAGCGAAGAGTGAAATTACAAATTTAATGCTGTCAAGTGATGCGGACATCATCATTCTTGACCCGGAGCGGGAGTATACGCCATTAGTACGGTGGTGGAGATTTCAGCGGCGAGCGATGCCCATATCAATGCCATGGACATGCACAGGGACTATGGGGAAGTCAATCCCGTTATAGAAAAATCCCAGTTCCTGCAATCCTTATGCGAGCGATTATTGCAGGGCATCATTTTGGCAAGGGGCAGCAGTCCATCATTGACCGTGCACGGAAAATGTGTACCGGTACTATCTGCAGGGAAATTACCAGGGAGTGCCGCCAACGTTACAGGATTTTCGTGATGAGCTTCTGCAGCAGCCTGAACCTGAGGCGCAGTCCCTTGCTCTGGAACTGGAACTGTTTACTACAGGCAGTTTGAACACCTTTGCAAAACAGACGAATGTAGATACGCAGAACCGTCTTTTGTGCTATGACATATTGGAGCTCGGAGATCAGCTGAAAGCGGTGGGGATGCTTGTCATCCTGGATAATATATTAAACCGCATCACGAAAAACCGCATGGCGGGAAAGCAGACATTCATCTATATTGATGAAATTTATCTTCTCTTCCTGTATGAGTATGCTGCCCAGTTTCTGTTCAAACTTTGGAAGCGCGTCCGCAAATACGGTGCATTTTGTACAGGCATCACCCAGGACGTGGAAGATCTGCTGCAGTCTCACACAGCGAGGGCAATGCTGTCAAATTCGGAATTCGTCATCATGCTGAATCAGGCTGCCATCAATCGGGCAGAACTGGCGAAGCTGCTCAATATTTCGGACAACCAGCTATCCTATATTACCAACGTGGAGGCAGGCAGGGGATTGATCAAAGTGGGGAATACACTGGTTCCATTTGAAAACAGTTTCCCTAAAAATACAGAATTGTACAGGCTGATGACGACCAAAATGGGCGAAGGGGTATAACCATGGCAGAGATCAAGACCAGGGAAAAAAGCTGGAAAACGCTAAACCTTTGAAATCAAAGCGTGTTCAAATAAAGACGAGAAAGCAGATGAAGCTTCGATGGATACAGACGAGAAAGACGGCGCAGAGAAATTTGAAAGATAGGACGAATGTTACAGGAAGTGATGAGCGCTGCGATTATGCCGGGCCGGAGTCTTACGCAGAAAACACGGTGCAGTCCGCATCAAAAAGGGCCGTAAATCAAGGCAGAGGCCTTTTGATGGAGCAGAGCGGGAAGAGGAGACAGGAAAAATACAAGGTAACGAAAGAAAACCTTGTACATGCCAATGAGGCAGGAATATATTCTGATAAGGCAGGGGCGGATTTGACGTCCCCGCCTTACCAGAGGGAACGCCAGCTGAAAGCAAAAAAATCTTTCTTTCGCAGACGTGCGATGAGGAATCAATATGTTCAAAAGCTGAGGCGTGAGGGCAATGCCATTAAGTTATGACGAAGACAGAAAGACCTCATACTGAAAAAAAGTATGGGGTCTTTTTTTCATTTAGTATTGACAGGTCAATCAAAATGTGCGGCCGCTTTTACCAGAGAAAGGAACGATGGTAAAAGCGGCCCTTGTAATAAGTGAACCATCCGGTTCAACAAAATTACAAGGAGGACGCTTTATGAAACCCGAGAAAATTTATGAAAGAATCAAAGACTGTGTCAGACGGATCGAGGCACGCAGGGAAGACTACGTCTCCCGCCCCGGCAAAGATTTCACACGCACCAGGAAGATCTCTTTCTATGACTGCATGATGTCTGTCATCTGTATGCATGGCGGCACGCTTTTTTCTGAAATACTGGAGTACTTTTCCAGGGATGCCGGCAGCACCGGCCTGCCTACTGTTTCAGCCTACCTCCAGCAGAGGGCAAAGATAAAACAAAGTACCTTTGAGGAACTGTTTGCATCCACCACCAATTTAAACGGACAGGAACGGTACCATCACGGCTACCGGCTGCTTGCTGCTGACGGCAGCGATGTACAGGTCCCCACCAACCCCGAAGACGAGGGTACATATTTCCCCGGCACGAACGGGCAGAGGCCATATAACCTCATCCATCTCAACGCCCTTTATGACATCCTGTCCAATACCTACCAGGACGTCATCGTGCAGGACAGGTACCATTGCGCGGAGCAGGCCGCCCTTAACCGGATGGTGGATGATTCCTCCATAGGGCGGGCCATCGTGATTGCAGACCGCGGATATGAATCCTACAACGTGATGGCCCATATACAGGAAAAGGGATGGCGCTACCTGATACGTGTCAAGGACATCGGTGGGAACGGGATCGTCAGCAGGCTCGACCTGCCTGACGCTGAAGAATTCGACATCCGTATCGACCTGCAGGTGACGAGGAAGAACTCAAAGGAGACCGGGGAGCTGTTCAAGGACAGGAACAGTTACCGTTATGCACCGCCCAATTCCAGGCTGGATTACCTGCCCGCCCGTTCAGTGTATAAGGAGGACGCTGTCTTTTACAGGATCCCCTTCAGGGCGGTGAGGTTCAGGATCAGGGAAGGGCAGCATGAGACCGTGGTGACGAACCTCCCGGAAGACGGATTCCCGGCCGCAGAGCTGAAAGAACTTTATGCTATGCGCTGGGGGATCGAGACATCCTTCAGGACGTTGAAATACAATGTGGGGATGCTCTGCTTCCATTCCGTGAAGAAAGGGCTTGTCCTGCAGGAACTCTTTGCAAGGCTGGCCTTCTTCAACATCACCGCCTGTATGTCGTCAGTCCCTTTACAGCAGCAGTCCGAAAGGAAGTATGCGTATAAGGTGAATGTTTCAAATGCAGTCCTGATATGCAGAAAGCTATTCCTGGAGCGGATTCCCCCCAGGACAGCATACGGCCTGATAGTAAAGTCCGTAGTACCAATACGGAACAACCGCAGCTTTGAGAGAAAGGCGCATTCAAGAATAGCCATCAACTTCATTTGCAGGATATCATAAATCCGGGCATCTGCATACTGGTTTTTCTGCCATCTGTGTGGCTTTTTTGGCATGCCGTAAAACAAGGGCCTGCAGACAAAGAAAAAAGACCCCATACTTTTTTTCAGTATGAGGTCTTTCTGTCTTCGTCATAACTTAATGACATTGGGCGTGAGGGTGGCTTTCAGGAGGGGACTACATACGGGCCATTCGGCACTCCTGAAAGCCGTGCGCCTGCTTTCCTTAAAACCCCATCGACATCTGCGTCTAAAAGGGATCATCTGAAAGTAAAAGTCCCTCCTGCAGCTTATGGATGGATACTGTCTGCCAGCGGGTTATTCGCCATGGTTCTTATCGTCATCATCATGCTCGCTTCGGTCATGGCTCTGCATGGCGATGAAGAAGGCGGAAACATTCCTGAGAATGAAACCATTGTGGAAGTGGCAGAATCGCAGATCGGCAATCAAGGCGGCAGGCCTTACTGGAGCTGGTACGGTTTTACGGAGCATGTAGACTGGTGCGCCTGTTTTGTCAGCTGGTGCGCCGATCAGTGCGGGTATATTGACGAGGGGAAAGCACCGAAGTTTTCGTACTGCCAGGATGGCGTCAGTTGGTTCATATCGAAAAAAAGCTGGTATCGCAGCAGCATATCCCCGCGGCCTGGCATGATTATATTCTTTGACTGGGACGGCAATGGGACAAGCGACCATGTAGGCATTGTGAAGGACTGCAGGGATGGAATCGTATATACCATAGAGGGGAACAGCGGAGACCAGTGTAGAGAGATGTGGTATACAGTCGGGAGTAGTGCGATATACGGGTATGGAGGGATATAAAGAGTACTATAGTAGTTATATAAAGATTGATTGGTGGATAATTTTGCTATTTTCAGATAAAATATTATCATGAAGAATAGCGAAGAAATGACGGATTTTTACAAAGAAGTTGGCACCAGGATACGACAATTAAGGGATCAAAGAAAGATAACGCAAGAAGAATTAGCAGCTGCAATGGAATTGACTCCGATGACGATTCATAGCATTGAGGCGGGTAAAACCAAAACAAGTGCTTATAATTTTATCCAAATAGCAGGATCCTTAGATGTATCAGTGCTAGATTTGTTGTACGATGATTTTGGAGAGACGGATGAACATTTACGCGAATGTTTCTTAAAGGCTGCTTCGTTAGACGATGCTAAGAAGGGAATTGTTTGCGAAATAATTGAAATTTTGATTAAAAAATTGGAAGATATGGAATAAAAATTTAGGAGGCTTGAAAAAAGTCTTCTTTTTTTGTGTAATGAATTGCAAAATCTTCAGTATAAGTATTATGTGAAAAGTCATTTCTTCTTAATAGAGTAAAATGAAAGTTTTGAGATTATTGTAATTATGTTATAATAATGTAGTAACGGTTACAGGTAATTTTAAAATCAATTCTGAAGTGCGAAAATCGAAAATTAAGGAGATAGAGTAAATATGAAAAAATACTCAACGCTAGAAGAAATGTATTTGGATATGTATAAATTGATTTATACATATATCAGTGACTTTACAAAGGATACGATAGCGGCACAAGATATTGCATCTATCATATGGGGAAAGGTTGCAGAAAATCCGTCAAAATTTTTGGATATGGAGATCAACCATTTACGGAATTATATGCGCAAGATGGTAAAAACAGCTGTCTCTGACTATTTTAAGATAGAAAAGAAGCAGGAAAGCATTTTAAAATCAGAAGAACTATTGGAGGCTGAAAAATCAGTAGAGGAAGAATGCTTAGGAAAGGAAGACATGATTTACTTAGAAAGAGCAAAGAAAATATTAAATGAAGATGAGCTGCAGCTTCTTTATTTGCGCTTTGAAGCAGGGTTGAGTGCGCGTAAAGTAGGAGATGCCTTTGGGATCAGCGAGGGCGCAGCCAGAGTGAAGCAGTACAGGATTCTTAAAAAGCTTAAAGATGAAATAATTCGATTACAACAACAGGGGGGAATATTATGAGGAAGTTATGGAAAAAAAAGTATTCTTCAGATGAGGTACTTAAAAAAGTTGCAGAACTATCAAAACAGGAAATTCATGATAAGGATAATGAATATGTTAAGAAAATGGAATCCATCGATGAGATCTTTCCTATTGAACCTGATCAAAATTTTTTGGAATTTGCACGAGACTTTGACGCAAAGAAGAAAAAAAGAGATAGAGCACGAAGAGTGAAAAGGTTCTCTCAAGTTGCAGCAGTTTTTCTTGTCTGTGTTGTGGTAACGTGTTCAGTTGCCTTAGAAGCATCTGATGCATTTCGTGTTTATTTTTATAGCCTGTTCTCGAACGATTCAAATGGCTCAGTAGTGCTGTCGGAACATGAATTAGACTTGATTGGGGATTGGGAAGATTATTGGTATCCTGGATTCATGCCAGAAGGATTCAACCTGGTAGATGCAGGAGATGATGGCGGACAAAAAATTTTGTTGTTTGAGTCAAGTGATGGAAAGAAAGAATTACGCATCATAGAAATACCACTTGATGCATCGATTGGTGTCGATACAGGTACGAATTCTATAGAAGAAATCAAGATTGGGTACTATAAAGGATATTTGTTTGATAATAAAAAACAAGATTGTATAAACGTATTTTGGCAAACTGATGACCGGCAAATTGCGATAATGGCATCAAGAAGTATTGGTATGGAAACAGTAATGCAGATATCGGAACGTCTCAAATATTATGAGTGAGAAATAGCCAAGGTGAATTCCATTGCCAGGTTTGCCACCCAATTTCCAGCGGAAGGTGGGATTTCGGATGGCAAATGAAGAAATTTTAAAATAGGTGTAACGGAACCTCTATATTTACGTATACGTTATATGTAAAAAAATATGGAGGTTTTTCTTATGAAAAAAGTTATTGGAATTTTCACAATTGTTCTTATGGTAATGATATCTACCTTGAATTGTTTTGCTGCAACCGTTTCAACGAATCAAATAAGTGACCAAAGGTCAACTGACTATGTTGTGACTCAGAATCACATAACTACGTTTACTATTAAGAGTGATGGCACAGCAAACATGCGAGGGGCATTGACGCCTCAGAATAAGAGTTTAATTGATAATGTTAAGGTCTCTTTTGTAATCAAAGATATAAGCGGGAACGTAGTATATAATAAGACCCACACCGCCGTGTGGAGCAGTTTATATGGACAGTATATAGCAGATAAGAATCACAATCTGAGTAAAAAGGGAACGTATACGCTCAGAGCAAAATATATGTGCTATAAAAATGGGTCTTTAATTGAGACTATTTATAGCACAGGAATTGTAAAAACATATTGATTGGTACTTTGCAAACTGGTAATTTACGTAAAGCTAGAACCGTTTTGTGACATTGATGACAGGAAAGAAACTCTTCATGAAGTTTAGGAAGAAGTTGTACTACCGTGAACTTTCAATAGACTCTGCTTGTCACCTTTGATTTCTCTCTTTTTCACACGGTCTTAAAGTGAGTGGAGATAGGGGAAAGATAGTTATCATTATTAGTACAGAATGTGGAAAGTTAAAAATTGTAAATGGTAAAATCTGGAGGGATGTGTATGCGGATGTTATAAACTGCTTAAGGCAGGAACAAATGAATTCAATTTTAAGTGAAAGGAGTTACAAATGAAGAAAACAATTTAAAGAACAACTGCGTAATAAATCGTCTCAATACGCGAACTCAACAAATCAAACACGTGCATCAATTACCCTAAAAACACCATTTGGAAAAGTTGTACAGATATCGATGTATCAAGTTGACAGATCAGAATATCCTGCAGAGGTAGTAACAGAGTTTACACCAGATTATAAAAGACGGTTTCCGAATGCGACAGTTTTACGAAACGCAACAAATGTGTATAATTGTCATTCCTGGGCATGGTATAAACAAAGTTTACCTAACATAGTGTGGCTAAAATACTGTGATACCTATCACCTTGATGTGAATTCCTATGAAATTGTAATTATATCGTAGATCGGTAAAATTTATTATATATCACCAAATGGTCATGCAGGAATAGTGACCGTGGCAGACTCTACTGCGTCTTCCTCTACAATTAAGTCCAAATGGGGACAGGGTTCTTTGATGAAGCATAAAACACTATATGGTTCCGCTGAGTAGTCAGCGGGAACAACGCTTTATCGACTAAAAATAAGAAGATAAGGATGTAAAACTAAACTGAAATTTTAATGCACAAGTTTAGACTTGACTATTAAAAGTTGAAAGGAACGAAAAGATGAAAGATTTAAAAAGAAAGTTCGCTATTTTTTCAATTTGCCTATCCATGATTTTAGGAGGATGCATGACGGTAAATGCTAATTCGTCATTAGACGGGCATGCATCTACAGTTGCAGTTGCCAAAGGAACAATAACTGCGTCTGATCATTGGATCTTACCTATTATAGATGATCGCCCAGGAAATC
The DNA here is from genome assembly GCA_902362805.1 of Eubacteriaceae bacterium. Lineage (GTDB taxonomy): Bacteria > Bacillota > Clostridia > Peptostreptococcales > Anaerovoracaceae > Senimuribacter. The sequence continues at coordinate 53,283 of CABIXY010000006.1, forward strand.
AATACTTTTATTCTGGTGCAGCAGGCTATACGACCAGTTCAACATACCATAGAACTTCAGTTGAATATTTGGTATGTTGGAATACCGAAAAAGTTGTTAGAAAATGGGGAACGGGTAAGGTTCAAACAACCACCGGGTATGTTAAGCCTCCATATGCTAATTTGTTAAATGCATTTAGATCTGCAGTATATTATGAATTTTAAAAGGTGAAATTATGAAAAGTTGTCTGAGAAAAAGCATTCGTCCGCTTCTGTTAATGGTAGGTATGATACTTATTGTTATCAGTTCATCCTTCCTTTATTATGGGAATCTGATGATAACAGGTTTATCTGATAAACCGGAAATTGAAGAAGAACTTTCTTTACCAAAATATGGTGTACCGTTATCGGATACCTATGGCATGGGTAATAAAAGTTTAGATCAATTCTTGACTAGGAAGCACGTTCTAGATGAGTTGGTTGAAATCAATGAGAAATTAAACCAATCAGAGAATTTCACATATTACCAGTTGACGGAACCTTCTATCTACTATATTGGTGAGTATAAGGGCAGAGCAACTACCATTGTAGGAGGAGAAGAATATAGAAATCAGAAAGATATAGAAACTGGCGAATGGATTACATCTATAAATTCTTTGGAAATACCTGAAAATATGGTAGATCAGATTCGAAATCAATTGGAAGAAGGACAATCATTTTCAAAAGGCGACTTTTCATTAACATATAGAGATCAGATGCCGGTAGTCTTAGGATATGAATTTAAAAAACACTTTGCTATCGGTGATACGCTAAAACTTAGATACTATTTGCAATTCATTGACATCAAAGTAATTGGATTTTTAGAAAAAGGGGCAACAATAAATTTACCAAACATATCGTGGGATATAAGTAGCTATATTATTTTACCGGATATAAAGATACCAAAAGAACAAACTTCCGTTAGAACACAGAAAAATAACATTATTATGATGTTGGAAAAAAGTGAGGGCTATCTTGGCGTAAACCAGATTGAACAATTTCCCTCTGTGATTGAAGAGTTGGAGGAGATTAATCAACACTATGATTTTGCATTTAATATTGATGCAATACAAAAGTCCTTTACAAACTTTGAAGAAAAAGCTAGAAGGCAGTATGAAAAGCCAAGTGAGCCCTTGAGTCAGGAAGAGAATACTATTAATATTCATAATAAACTATCGCAAAGAGAAAACACTCTGTTAAGAAGTTTAACTGTTGGAGGGATTATCCTCATTTTATTATACTTATGGCTATGGATAAAGAATATGAAGACTTGTTCAACTAACGAACGTAGCGTAGTTTATAAAACGAGGAATGTCGTTAAGCTTTCTCTGAATGTAGTAATCTGTTACTCCATTGCTTATATTCTTTGCAAAGAGGTACTTTTGCAGGTGGACAATAACTTTAATAGTGAGTTTATTATGTATCCTCAGAGTTTGATTCGACTCGGAATACTTGCAGTTATTATTGTTGGTGGCATATTAACTTGTAAAAAAATAGATACTGCACAAGGAGGGAGCAAAACTAATGATTGATATGATTATGATGACAGTCCTTCAGGCGTATCCAATGTATATCTGTGCGATACCAGTCATACTGGGTGGTGTAATGATTAGAACTAGAAGAAGAAAAAAAACTGGAGAGAAGAAAATATACCTTGAAACTTTGGCATTTGTTTTACTCTGCTTGTCAATTTTATTGATACTTGCAGCTACTTGCTATTCCAATGAGTTTTTTGAACTTTTTAATTTATCCAATTTATCCAATTTAAAGGAGGTACATTTTGACCCTTCGGGGTTTCTTCAAAATATTTTGTTAATTAGCCTTGCAGGAAGTTTTCATGCAACAATAAATTGGGTGGGCAATATGGTATTGTTTGTACCTATCGGTTTTTTTTCGATGTGGATCAGCAGAATAAATACGCATATAAAAATGAAGATTGTAATAAGTTGTATGATTTTCTCTATAGTGATTGAACTAACTCAGCTTTGCTACGGTCGACTGGCTGATGTAATGGATGTTGTGCTGAACACAACAGGGGGCTTCATTGGATGTGAGTTATTTACATATATTATGAGTTTAACAGAGAATTTGAAAGGCCGTTATAAGCAAGTAAACAAAGTATGAAATAATCGCAAAAGAGAACAGAAAGGGAGATGAATTATAGTAAATTTAGAGTTTTAAAAAATTGTAACGATACATTGGTAGTCAAGTATTAGTAATATGAGTAGGCAGAGAAGATTTTAAAGAAGGTGATGCATTATATAGGCGTAGTTTTTTGCAGCTATATTATAATCAGAGATGAAAATGGTATTTTATATTAAATAATTTTAACTCAAGTAGTTTATAAAAAGAAAGGAGTTACAAATGAAAAAAGTAATCTTAACAGTTGGTGTGATTTTTGCCCTTTTGACAAGTGTAGTATTTTCTTATGGGGCAGACTCTGTTACTAGCGGAGGAAGTGAATTCCCTAAAATCGAAGCAATGACACAGTCGGAAGACTGGTTTGATCCAAGCAACGGGAAATACATGTTTCCAATCACTCCAGATTCTCCAGAGTGGAAAAATTTCCAAACACATAATGAGATGGTGGAGGCCTGTACGATTCCGGAAGATCTTTTAAAATCTATCTCAACGAAAGATCTGATTCAGTTAGTGCTGGACTATCCCTTATTAAATGAGTTTAGATGTTTTAATTCGTATGAAGAAGGTTTGGAGGTGTTAAAAACTAACTTTAATGGACTCCAAGAATTGTTACGTCGAAAAGACGGTGCAACAGGGTTAGTTAATGCATATTGTTCAATTCCAGTTACAAAAGCCAGTACTATACCCCAAGAAGTTGCAAATGAAGTAAATGCAGCTGAATTCTCTGATAAAAAGTTCACTTCAATATTAAATCAATTGAAAGAAACAAATCGCGCAGAATATAATTCCTTTTATAAAGGGATTGCAGATGTGAATAAAACACAGTTTATTGAGTTATTATTGTCGAGTGAAGCAATATCCCTATCTTCTAGTGAGCTCAAAACGTATGAGAATAATTTCAACTTAAAAGAGAAACTGCGCAGCAAAACATCTTTGTACAAGAACTCGGCAAATCAAACACGTGCAACAATTACCCTAAAAACTCCATCTGGAAAAGTTGTACCAACATCATTATATGCAGTTGACAACCCGGAATTTTCTTCAGCTCAAATAGCACAAATTACAGCAGATTATAAAAGAACTTATCCGAATGCAACAGTTTTGAGAAATGCATCAAATGTATATAATTGCCATTCTTATGCATGGTATAAACAAAGTTTACCTAACAGAGTATGGTTGAATGACTGTGGTACCTATCGCTTTGATACAAATTCCTATAAAGTCGTAACTGTTCCTAAGGGTGGCGATAAAATTTTTTATGCGGCATCATTAGGCGGTCATTCAGGAATAGTGGCTACCGCAGGTTCGACTGCAGCGACCTCTACAATTAAGTCTAAATGGGGTCAAGGTCCTTTGATGCAGCATAAAACGTTATATGTACCATCTAATTACACAGCAGGAACAACACTTTTTCGACTGAGATAATAGCGATAATCCAGCCTATCATGTGAGCAGTAAATCTGAAATTGGAGCATCTCAAGCTGAAATGACAGCATGAGATGCTCTTTACTTGGGTATTCTAAACGGTACTCTAAATTATCGTGTGGGTTAAAGAAAACGACCTCTAAACTATCGTGTGGGTGCTGAATAAAAAAAGGGAGCATTTTCAGCTGTCATTTCAGCCTCAAATGCTCCCTTTTGGTTGGGTTAATCTCTTGATTTGTTGTAAGGTCCACGCTTTTTTCTGTCTCTCTTTTCGCTTGCCAGCATCGGAGTCAGCGCATAGTAGATGTCCGGGGACAAAGCGAAGATAACACGCTTCCTGAATCTTTGAAAGTTGCTAATGCCGTTGGATACTGCCAGATAAGTTTTTATTCTGCCGTTGATGTTTTTAGTGAATGAATTAGAAAGCTTTCTATCGCCGTAAGGGCGTATGAAGGAGTTAAGGATTTCATTGCGCCAGGTGCAGGGAATGGCTGTGAATTCATCAAACTGTCTGATTTCTGCCTTTTTAAACTTATCGATAAGGGCATTTATCCTGACAGCAGCTTCATCATAAGTGCTGTCTCTGTTGAATTTGCGGTATTCTTCCTTCAATCCGTATGCCAGTTCAAGAAGCGGGAAGGTTTCCATAATCATATTGAAAATATCCCTGCGGTTAAGGGCCATGCCAAATCTGTGGTTGTATACCTTGGCGTTACGTCATCCTTCATCAGAAGCCAGTGCCATCTCTTCAGCAGATAGCATGCGTTGGAACCGTATTCGCACTGATTCATCAAATCAATTCTGAGCTGTGAGAAATCCTGTGTCAGATGCTTTACAACGTGGAACGGGTCAACGGCAACGATAGCATTAGGCAGATAGGTCCTGGTAACATCTTTGTAGGGCTGCCACATGTCAATGGTGACATATTTGACACGACACCGTTCCTCTCTGGGAACCTTTGAAAAATACAGGGATAAATCATGTTTGGCCCTGGAATTAAGGATATCGTAAATATGCCTTTCTTCATTATCGACAAGTACACAGAGATAACTGGAATTCCTCTTGGAAAGATATTCGTTGTGGATTTCATCGATACCGAGGCATTCCGGAAGGCGCCTTGGAGGGATGGTGACATAGGAGTCCAGGTATCTGCAGAGCTGTGTCGGTGATATGCTGAGTTCTCCAGAAATCATTTGAAGTGTGTAATTCAGGTTTCCAAGGAGTCTCATTGCACTTTGCAGCAGAAAGAATGATGAATTGAAGCCGTTAAAAGCAAAAGGGTTCTTTTCAAAAGCTGTCTTCTTACAGTCTTTACAGATATACTGGTTGGCGTTGTAATGAATGATGCCATTTTGATTCCTAAGGGCGGGGTGATTGATGACCCTTGGCTTATTGTCCATGACCTATCATCGGGCCTCTGCATACAGGACAGGAAATCGGTTTTCTTACCAGAGTAATTTCATAACGGACAGCATCTTCTTCCATTCTGATATCGCATTTTGCGATATCAGAGGTAGTGACATTTAGCAGCGTTGTGATAAAATCAATATTAGGAATAACTCATTCCTCCCTTCATGTGACATTGAATTATTGACAAGATAATCATAATACATGGAGGGTATCTTTTTCTACCCACACGATAATTTAGAGCGCCATTTTCTCCAGTGGTGTTTTTATGCGGCAGGCAGATACTGCTGATGTTTTTCCATAGGTGTCAGAACCCCACCTTTCTCTGGCATCGCTTGTTGATTGAATAGTATATATACTATTCAATCATTGTAATGACTGTTTCTCTGTTCTGAAATTTATGTTTATAGTAGTGTTCCCTTTTCAGGATTGCCAAAACCCTTCTATAGGACTGCTGTCGATGCATTTACCTATCATGCATGGACATGCTTTGTGTCATCTGTTGTTTCAGAAGCTTCTCCTGAAATTGATTGCCCGTGTACTGGCATCCCCTGTCCGAATGAAAGACAGGATGGGCGTCCGATTCCAGCTCCACCGCTTAGTCAAAAGTATCGAATACGAGTTCACCGATCACATAAGCGACAATCCTCCTGTCATACAAATCCAGTAGCGCACCCAGGTATATCTTTTTCTTCGCTAATCCTATGTAGTATTTGAACCCAGTCACATCCATTCGCCATTTTTCATTGGGCTTTTCAGACTTGAAATCCCGGTTAAGTATATTTGCTGCAACATGCTGAGGGTTCCTGTCGCTGACTGTGCAGCCTTCATTCCTGTATTTGACTGCTGATTTGATTCAGCAACCTGCAGAGATGAAGGATCTGGTTTTCACTGAGGCCAATATCATAGTCCCTGTATATATCATTCCTTGATTCTGCGACAGCCTTTATCCGGGCAGCTTTCATGGATGGCTTTTACTATCAGCACCAGCTTTTAGTTGAGCTTTTCATCATCAGGAATCAGTCTGTGACATAATTTGTAATAAGATGATCCTGAAATTCCTGCAACTGTATAGAACTCCGCAATGCTTGCAGCTTCCGATTCGTTAAGTTCTTTTATTGCCATATATGTGTATCCATGCCTTACACGTCCTAGTACCGTCCCCTCTCTATCCCGTCCCATTTTTTCAAGTAGAGATTCTCCAATTCCTTTCGTTTCAGCTGAGCTTTTAAGATCCTGTTTTCAGCTCAAAGCCTTTCAATATCACTCATTTCCGCAATGGGTTTACTCCGGTTCTGTTTATCGATAAGGTCAGCGGATTATGGGCGTTTAAAAATTGTTGAAGCACATGCATTGATAGATTTTTTCTCCCAGAAACATACAAAAGAGAATGAACGTTATTGGAGGTAAGGAGTAAATGGCGAAAAAAATGAGAAGGAGAGAAAGGGGAACGGGTTCATTTAGAGTTAAGGATAACGGAAAACTAGAATATCGATTTCCTTATCGTAATGAATATGGGGAAATTAAAATAAAATCTGTAACTGGTGGCAATGAAGAAATGTGTATGGAAAAGGCTGCTGCGTTTTTAGAAATTTAGGAAAAAAAGAATAGAGGAATTGACATAGATTCGACAATCCCTGACATTATCAAAATGAAATACAAATCTGATTTAGAAAAAAATTATGTAAATGAACAGGGATATTCTAGAAATATGGCGAATTTAGGAATTATAGAACGCAGTCTGATTGGAGATATCCCAATTATAGAAGTAACTGAAAGGCAACTTGAGTTTTTTCTATGCAGTATAACAAATTATTCAAACAGCGTAATTGGAAAGGTATACCAACAACTTCGAGTTGCCTTTATGATTGCAGCAGATAAGCGAATTGTTTCAAACAATTTAATGCTGTCAAGAAATTTACGTTGTCCAAAATCAGATAAAAAAGATAAGAAAGTAAGTGCATTTACAGAGGAAGAACAAAATAAACTAATAAGAGGCTTGAAGGAATATAAGGTTCCAAAGAATAGGAATAATTACAAACTACAACTTCTTATTGAATTGTACAGTGGGATGCGTATGGGAGAAATCAATGCGCTCAAACCAGAAAACATAGATTTAAAACACAAAATAATTCATGTTAAGTCAACTGTTTCCAGAGGTATAGAGTATAGAGAATTTATTAAAGACGGAACTAAGACTTATGCAGGAATTAGAGACATTCCGATTAGTAAGCAACTTGAACCTGTTTTGATTGAGGCCCTTAATCAAAGAAAAGATAATCCAGAGGGATTGTTGTTTTATGATTATAATAAGAAAGGCATTATTGCGACCTACCAAGTGAATTGCTTTTTTAGAAGATTATGCGAAAAATGCGGATTAGAATATTATGGACAACATTGTTTGCGCCATACTTTTGCAACAAGATGCATTGAGGCAGGCATACCACCTGTTGTTTTAAAAAACTGGATGGGACATAAGAATATCCATATTACATTAGACACATATGCAAATGTGTTTAATCGTATGAATTTTGATGCGGTAGAAAAGTTCGAAAAGCACATTGACAAACTGGAAAAGAAAATAGGAAAAGCGAATGAGAGGTAATTGAAAAGTCCATAAGGGATTGATAAGGGGATGACAATAAAAGGAGAATAAAGAAAGCTATAAATTTCAACAAGTATAGACTGTATTGCACTTGGGCATCTCCACCAAGAACAAAAAAGTCCTGCCCAGGAAGGGTAGGGCTTTTCTGTTCCTATGCGGTGCATAGCCCAGTCAACTGGAAGGGGAGGCGTTGGACGGCAGACTGAGAAGCGGGATGCGGACTGAGCCCTCTCCATCATTGACAGCAGATGGGCAGGGCATTTCACTTCACCTATGAAACAGAAATAACGGTGTTGACATTAAATGTAAAAAATGGTATCTTGAATTGCAATGAACAATTACTTTCATTGCAATTGAATTTTACGTTACAAGAGGTGTGCTGTGAGCAAAAAACTATCAGAAATGAGTTTGGAAGAATTGTGGCAGTTGTTTCCTATCTTTTTGACAGAACATCAAGATTACTGGAAAGATTGGTACGCTGAGGAAAAAACTTTATTAAAGCCACTATTACCTCAAACAGCGAAGTTGAACCATATAGGGAGTACAGCCATAAAGACTATTTGGGCAAAGCCCATTATTGATATTCTTGTCGAAGTGCAAAGAGAATGTAATTTATCTGATTTCAAAGATATATTAGTGAATAATGGCTACATTTGTATGACGGAGAGTACCGAAAGGATTTCTTTTAATAAAGGATATACTGAATGTGGATTCGCTGAAAGAGTATTTCACTTACATTTGAGATATATTGGAGACAATGATGAGTTGTATTTCAGAGATTATCTCAATGAATTTCCTGATGTAGCCAGACAATATGAGAAAATGAAACGAAAGCTTTGGAGAGAGTATGAGCATGACCGAGACGGTTACACAAATGCTAAATCCGATTTTATCAAGAAAAAAACGGATGATGCTAAATTAATATATAAAAATAGATATTAACAAATCCAGTTTCTCTATGTTTGCAAAGACTACAAAACCCGCCCAAAGGCGGGTTTTGTACGTTATTCTCTTAACGGCCAGCAAGTCATCAGCAAAATGCTGCCCATAATTCTAAAATATAACGCCTCCTGCTCCGCCTAATAATTTAGCAAAGTAACCGGCGAAGATGACGGATGTGATTGTTACAGTAACGAATCCGCCTACTACCATGGACGGGAACATTTTGCTCATCAAGTATCCCCGCTCGTCAGCGTCGGTTGTAAGTGAGTTGCATGTACTTTCGGTGATAATCGCGTCACAAGGGAAACCATATAAAGCGGTAAGTCCATTGGCAAAGGCTAATTGGAAATCCATATGGAATATTTTTGCGATGACGAAGGCGGCTAAACCCATACCGGCAACGCCGATGACGATCATGATCAGCATTGGGATAATCAATGTTTTGAGCATACTCGGCGTACAATCCGCAAGGCCTGAGAATACGCTTAACATGGCGGCAAACATGAAGACCGTATAGGTATTTGCTCTCGAAAGGGAGCTTGTATCGAGAATGCCGATCCGTGTCAGGATTACGGAAACGATAAGGCACCAAACGATGGTCGGGATTTGAGGGAGCAGCTGACCCAGTATGGAGGAAATCCAGACGCTGCCGGCAACTTTCACGATGATAAAGACAGGGGTATTGAACTGCTCTGGGACTGGAGGAACCAATTTCTTCAATCCGCTGTCATCTGCGATTGTCGAGAGGCCGATAGTCTTCATTTCATCGATTTCAGACTGGGTAAGATTTAACTCACCAGAACGCCATTCTTTTAAGAGTTTTTTGCCCTCCGAGTGCAGACACAGTGCCGTAATAGGATACCCGGCAAGCCCCTGCACGCTGTACATTGCAATGGCAAACACGGCGGCTTCCTTTAAGCCAGCGGCTTCAGCAGCGCCTTGCATTGTAAGTGCTGCGACAATACCGCCTGTAAGCGGCGGCAGTCCAGAGATTACCAAGGCTTTGTCCATAATGAGTGGACAGATGAACCAGCATAGGGCGACCATGCCGACCAAGCCTACCAGACAGACGACGACGGTTTTCCATTGTTCGATCAACTGTTTGAGGCTGATTACGGTTCCGATATGGGTGATGAACATCAAAACGCCAATGGTACTGGCGAAAGGAGCGAGTCCCGAGTCAGCAGCCACTGTCTTTGGTATCACTGTCCAGAAACCGATGAGGAAGATAATTGCTGTCACTAACACAGAAGGCACCCATGCATGGGTCAGTGTTGATATCCATTCACCGATTACATAGGCGATACCAACGATGATTACAGCTAAAAATGCATTATAAAGTATCATAATAATTCCTTTCTCATATTCATTGAATATATAAATAACAATAACGAATTACATCATTTTTTCAGTAGAGCAAGAACGCTGTGTGTCATCGCAGCAACTCCATTTTTCATCGCATCTTCGTCAAAGGTGCAGTCAGGGCTATGTAATGTAGAAACTTCCATTCCCAAAGCATGGCCCGCATTGAGAAACATCAGTACAGATGGCTTTTCCGTGATCGTTCCAAAAAAGCTATAATCTTCGCTGAAGCCCAAAGGTTCCATCATGATATAATAACTTTCTGGGCCGAGAGTCCCTTCAAAAGCAGCTGTCAGCAAATCAACAATTTTGTCATCGTTGATGCAGGCATCGTAGCCTTTTATTACTTTTGCATCGATAGTGCACCCAGATACCTTTTCGACACCGGCACAGATATCATAAATCTTTTCTGCAGCAATCCTACGAGTCTCTTCTGTATAAGCACGCATCGCGCCTGCCATTTTACATTCTCCGGCTATGATATTCGTCGCTACGCCGCCGTGAAAAGAATTAATGGAGAAAATACAGGTATCCAGTGGATTGACATTCCTCGCCTGAATTTGCTGTAAGAGAATATTGATTTGTGATGCAGCTAGTATGGCATCCTTTGCCTCCTGCGGCTGTGAACCGTGCCCGCTTTTGCCATAAATGGTGATGTAAACCTCATCTGCTGAAGTAGTTACGGAGCCTTTTTTTAAGCCGATTTTGCCCAGCGCATCTTCGCTTGGGAGAACGTGCATTGCCAGGAACACATCGACGTCGTTTACTGTGCCAGAATCGATGATTGCGCGAGCACCGCCGGGCTGTTTTTCCTCGCTTGCCTCGAAAATCAACTTAACTGTTCCAGCAAATTCGTCTCTCATGTCACAAAGAATTTTTGCGTTGCCAAGCATCATCGCAGTGTGCAGATCGTGGCCGCATGCGTGCATGACTCCGTTGTTTTCACTGGAAAAGGGAAGACCTGTAGCCTCTAAGACAGGAAGCGCATCCATATCGCACCTGATGCCGATACAGCTACCTGCACCCCTTCGTCCTTTCACAACGCCGATGACAGATGTACCGCCTGGAGCAAGTATTTCGTCAACTCCATATTTTAATAGTTGTTCTTTGATTAGCGCAGATGTGCGGGTCTCTTCTTGCCCTAGCTCAGGGTGGCGATGGATTTCGCGTCTGATTTCGACAATCTCTTCAAAGAGCGTTTCTGCCTTTGCTAAAATGGTATCCAAATTGTTCTGCCTCCTTTTGAAATTCACATACAACTTTGAGTTATCCCTATTTTTTGATAATTGGATTATAGCATTCGAGTTGATTAAATGGAAATTAAAGGTTATAATTGTAAGCATTAGTGACAGTAATCATACGTTCTTAGATTGAAGACAGGAATGGGAAAGGAGAGATCATGGAGATAAGACAAATATATTATGTGCTTGAGGTAGCAAAGTATAAAAACTTCACGAAAGCAGCACAGTCTTTGTACATAACACAATCCAATATATCCCAGCAAATCAGTTCTCTGGAGGCAGAACTGAAAACGACGCTTTTTATCAGAAATCATCATAATGTCAGTTTGACCAAAGATGGAGAGAGATTCTGTCAATGTGCAAAGGGAGTCGTTGAGGCAATCGACGTCCTCATGAAAGAATTTAACGAGAATACAGAAGCTGAAAAGGCAATCATCAATGTAGGTGCCTTTCCATTTTCCTGGACAGTTGGCGTTTCGTCAATCCTCAAAAACTTCTACAAGACGAATACCAATGTTTTGGGAACGATTCGAATAACCGATAATTATGGGGCCTACGAAGGGTTGAAGAGCGGAAATTTAGATTTTGCCATTGTGAAGCTGAGGCCGGAGGATCGATTAGAGCAGCTGGAGTATATCCCGCTGATTGAAGAGGATTTGCTGGTGATAATTAATCGAAATAATCCGATTGCGTCTCACCAAGCGATTACGGCGGAAGATTTGACTGCTTTGCCCGTATTGGTAGGAGAGAAAACTACGAACTTATGGACTGACTTTCAAAAGATATACAAAGACAGAAATGCTGACTTTCATGTGGTGCTGGAAAACTCATTTGACAGAGACCTGATCGTGGAGATGATTGCAAATGACGATGGAATTACCTTTGCGACAGAGTCTACAGCAGCAGGCATCATCTGCGATAAAATCACGGCGCTGCCTCTGGAAGAACCAGTTGAATACAATACCTATCTGACCTATCCGCGGGCGAAAGAGCCAGAGGGGATATACAAAGCCTTCGTCGAGTACGTGATAAGCGGAATCAATGATTTGAAGGAAACGAGGGAGTTGAAAGTAGAAAATAATAAAATTTTATATTAGACAGGTCTGTAGTTCGTTTCCCCTCTTTCATTTTGTAATGGTGCTTACTAAAAAGATGAAATGATTGGTTCAGCCAGGAATTATATCGAAACATTTTATTGCTTCGATATTTTTTTGCACACGGTGATGGATGATTGAGGCCAATAAACAGAAGCAGCTTCCGGTTTATATGCCAGTATGATTTTTATCTCCAACCCATAATTATAAGCTGAAAACATCAGGATAAAAGGGAGGACTTCGTACATGTTTCAGTAAACGAGAGCATACTCTGATAAGAGACAGACGAAGCCGGAGCGTTTCTACTGAAAAGAGGGATAAATGCAAAACATAAAGATACACCGAGCAGGAAGAACTTTTATTAAAAAAAATGTATATACAACACGCAAAAAGTGGGGGTTTTGTCGTGGTTACAATAGAACTGGCTTGTACAAGTCTATTGTAACCAAGGGCATATCACGGCCTCTAGCTATGTTCGTCTTAATTTTTATTATCGCCGTCATGCTGGCTATATTTGTGATTTTATACAGTGGGGATGGGGCAAATGTGTTAAAAAACAAGACTATTGTGGAGATTGCAGAATCCCAGATCGGAAACAAAGGCGGACAGCCCTATTGGAGCTGGTATGGCTTTGACGAGCCTGTAGACTGGTGCGCATGCTTTGTCAGTTGGTGTGCAGATAAAGGCGGATATATTGAAGCAAAGAGGGCGCCTAAGTTTTCCGATTGTCAAGACGGCGTTAACTGGTTTATTTCCAACAAAGGCTGGTATGAGCAAAATACAACGCCACAGCCAGGAATGTTCATCTTTTTTGATTGGGACGGTAATCAAAAAGCGGATCATGTGGGTATTGTAAAACAATATAAAGACGGTATTATTTATACTATAGAAGGCAATAGAGGCGACGCCTGTCGTGAGGGGCGTTATTCTGTCAAAGACAATATGATTTACGGATATGGGCTGCTCAATTAACCTGCTGGATAATCTGAAAGAATAAATCTTCCCTTACCGATGGAATTTAGTACAGTTCTGTGATATTATAGTAATTAACTAAAGATTCGGATACTTGTATTCGTAGGGAAGGGAGTACATAATATGTATCTCGGCAATTTAAAAATTAAGATATTCAGCCAAAACCTTGATTTAGAGACACTTTTAAGAAGGGCAGATTTGCCAGAGCATTTGAACTGTCAGATTGAGACCTATACTGAAGCTAGAGAAGGAATCCATTCCGCCGGGGACATCGTCTTTTTGGACAATCCTTCAGCGGGGCAGATTCCTGCTTTCAAAGATGGAAGTTACATACAATTTATATTGGTGGCGTGTGCAGATCTCGATCAGATTGAGACACTGGGGAACGAGCTGCTGGGGGCAGATGAGGTATGGGAGAAACCTTATAACGACAGGTTACTCACACTGCGCTTCCTCAAGCTTCTGGAGATGGCACAATCCCGTAAGAACAGCCGAATCCAGGAACTCTGTCTGGACACTTTACTTGAATGCATGCCGGATATGGTCTGGTTTAAAGACGTAAAGGGCAGCCATGTAAAGGTAAACAGTGTATTTTGTCAGACAGTGGGAAAACCAAAAGAAGTCGTCACGGGCAAGGATCACTGCTTCATTTGGGATATATCAAAAGAGGAATTCGAAAAGGGCCAGTTTGTCTGCAAAGAAACAGATGAATTTGTGATGACAAAACGGCAAAAATGTTTTTCTACTGAAAAGGTCAGCAGTCAGCACGGGATGCGCCAATTTAACACCTACAAGGCGCCGGTTATCGATGACCAGGGGAACCTGCTTGGTACTGTCGGGATTGGACACGATATTACGGCACTGGAAAATATGAGTGCCGAATTGGAACTGATATTGCGAAGCATGCCTTTTGCTATTTTGGTGTGGAACGAAGAAGGGACGATTATCAACAGCAACGAGAAGTTCGAGGAATACTTTGGTATCAGCAAAAGTGAAATCATTGGACAAAAATCCACGGCATGGAGCAAAGAGATATTAAAAGATTTCAAAGAGATGAATGATGTCGGATATACAGAGGCCAAAGTCTATTACGACGCGCCGGATATGGGACCGCGCATTCTGGAAATCAACGAAGTGCCAATACATGACGTCTTTCACAATGAGGCGGGCAGACTGTGCATTTATAGAGATATCACCAAGGAGAGAGAACTGGAAGAAAAGATTATCAAAAGTTCAAACTCTGATTTTCTAACGGGCTTAAACAATCGCCGGAGCTTTTATCAGTATATCCGTGAAAACAGACGCTTTCAGGAACTAGGACTGTTATACGTTGATTTGGATCGATTTAAATATATAAATGATACCTATGGACATAAAGTAGGAGATGAAGCGCTGGTAATAACGGCCGAGCTGCTCAAAGAATGCTTTCCAAAGGACTTCATCGCTCGCATTGGAGGCGACGAGTTTTTGATTACAAAGCTTGGCGCATTTACAGAAACAAAACTGGCTGAAGAGGCTTCTCATTTTCTTGATAGAATGGGACAAACCTTTTCTAATTCAGTTTGTTTTCAGATGCTCTCGGCCAGTATTGGGATTTCCAGTACCAAGGGGGCAGATCTCGATATTGACGAGCTGATCCGGCAGAGTGATGCTGCGCTTTATGAAGCAAAGCAAGCCGGACGAGCAAGATACTGCTTCTACTCGAAGCATTCGTGCGATAAATAAGAAAACGATGCATAAGAAAATTGCTGGATAAGGCACAGACTGGGAGATCTGTACTTTATCTGGTTTTTTGATGTAAAAAGAAAATACACAAGGAATTTGACTGGGGAAAGGTACAGACTTGGGTGAATGCCCACTCACAGACAATACGCGTTGCATGAAACTTTCATTTCCGTGTAGAATATTACATGATAGAACTTGCATTTTCAGATTAAGAATGATAACCTTGGTTTAGTAAAAAGGAGGCAATATGAGACATACGGAAGAACTGCTTGATTTTTTATATAAGAGTCCGTCCTGCTTTCACGCAGTGGACGAAATAAGAAGCTGCCTAGCAGAGGCTGGATATAAACAGTTAGAAGAAAACGAAAAATGGGAGATCAAAGCTGGCGGCAGATATTTTGTCATGCGGAATCACTCCTCTATCATTGCACTGGACTTGCCAGCGAAACCAGAAAAAGGCTATCGCATCATGGCCAGTCACAGCGATTCACCTTGTTTTAAGATTAAAGAAAACCCGGAGATCGTAGTGGAAGACCAGTATGTGAAACTAAACGTAGAAAACTATGGCGGCATGATTTACAGTTCCTGGTATGACAGACCACTGTCTGTTGCAGGTCGCATTGTCTGTCAGGATGACTGCGGCAGGCTTACGGAGCGGCTGGTTAACATTGATAGAGATCTTTTAATCATACCAAACCTGGCTATTCATATGGATCGGGAAGTCAACACAGGATATAAGTATAATCCGCAAAAGGATTTGCAGCCTCTCTATGGCACGATTGGGTCAAAGGGCCGATTTATGGAAGAAGTGGCAGCGGCGGCAGGAACGAAGGCCGATGCCATTTTGGGTCATGACTTATTCCTCTACCAAAGAGGACGGGGAACGGTATTAGGCGGAAACGAGGAATTTTTGTCTGCGCCGAAGCTGGACGATTTGCAGTGTGCTTTTTCCTCATTAAAAGGCTTTACGGCAGCAAAGGAGAAAAAGCATGTATCAATCCTTTGCGTCTTTGATAATGAGGAGACCGGCAGTGGAACGAAACAGGGAGCCGCATCCAGCTTTCTCTACGACACTCTGCAGAGGGTCAATGGCGCGATGGGGAGATCTTACGAAGATTATCTCGTCGATTTGGCAGAGGGCTTTATGGTCTCCGCAGATAATGCTCATGGTCTGCATCCTAATCATCAGGATAAGGCTGATCCAGTCAACAGACCCGTCGTGGGCGGCGGTATCGTCATCAAATTTAATGCTGCACAGAAATACTGCACTGATGGCGTCTCTGCCGGATTCTTTCGCCAGATTTGCAAGAAAGCGGGGTTGCGGACGCAGACCTTTACCAACAGATCAGACATTGCTGGCGGTTCTACCCTGGGGAATCTTTCAAATATGATGGTCCCAATAAAAAGTGTAGACATCGGCTTGCCCCAGCTTGCCATGCATTCGGCTTGGGAAACGGCAGGTGTCAAAGATACTGAGGATATGATTGTGATGGCGGAAGAATTTTTTAGGGAATAAAATAGGATGAAATACGCACAGGACCTGTAGTAAAGGCATATACTGTTATTGCTTTTAAAGCAAATAGGAGGTTTTGCCATGGACCCCATTTCTCCATGTGTTTGCAACACCAATACTGGTACTATGGGCGTTTTCAGCGGGATGCACACGATTACCGGTTACCCGGTTCTTACAACCGAAGCCGGACAGATTGTGCCTGTTCTATTCGATCAGCAATCACCGACTCAGGGGAATTTCTCTTTTGAGGCAGGAAGCATTGATCTCGATCCCTATAAGATTACACCAGGAACCTTGACAGTTTATGAAGCAGGTTACTACGAAATCTATTATGATTTCAGTGGGGCGTCTACGTCAGTTGCCGGTCAGTATGATACGGCTGTAACCGTCAATGGAACTCCGGTTCTGAATTCCATCGCGCATATTACCATGGCACCTGATAATTTATACGAGATATCCCGCAGAGCAGTGGTGCTGCTGAATGTTGGCGATAACTTACAGGTGACAGTGCAGGCGTTTTCGCCAGGTCAGTTTATTATTGGCGGTAACACGTCGCAATTGATCGTGCATAAGATTGGTATCGCGAGCACAGTAAAACTAATTTAAGTCTGAGATTACAAACACCGGTACTGTTTTTAGTACCGGTGTTTTTGAAAGAAATCGCGGTTTTTTGAAAAAATAAAAGAAAGGACTTGCATTATGAAATTGAATATCATATAATCAGATTTGTAAGTGTTTTATTTGATACGGGGCATTAGCGCAGCTGGGAGCGCACCACACTGGCAGTGTGGGGGTCAGGGGTTCGAGCCCCCTATGCTCCACCACTAAAAATGACACCCAAATGGGTGTCATTTTTGCGTGAAGAAAACAAAAAAAGGGGGCTCGAACCAACGTTCACTTCGTTCACTCCTCCGCATGGTTTCACCATGCTTCGCTGTCCGTTTTCGCATTGCAGCTAAAGCTGCGCGAAAAAGGCTGAAAGGGCGCGAGCGTTAGTGAACCCTTCCGGTGGAAGGGTGAACAGCGAGCGGTCCGAGCCGACTGGAAAGGGAGGGGAAGGACGGCGGACTGCAAGCAGTCCGTGAAAGCCCCCCCTATGCTCCACCACTAAAAATGACACCCACCAGCCGTTAATGCCCATTGCGGGCGACATGTGGAAATGGGAATCTTGAAGCCCTAGCCCGATTTACTTTAAGTAAATCGTTGGCAGGTCTCATGCGAAAAGTCCCCAAATCTCGATTTGACGGACTTGAACGCTTGATTCCGTCCTTTCCACGTTTTTTAATGTTGAATCAGAAACGGCTTGCGTCGTATATCGACGGCTTGTGCAAATCATCTTGTATTTTTCTAGCAGGTTTGTACAATGTAATTAAATTAGAAAAATCACATAAGTAGAGAAAGGAAGATAGAAAATGAAAAAGAAGAATCGATTTCTGGTCATTGGACTGTGCTTTTGTTTAACCATCTGCACGCTTTCAATGTCGGGGATGACCTTTGCCGCCGAACAGCCAGACTCTCAGACCATGCGTGCGGCAGCCATGTCGAATGTAAGTATCGCCAATGCCACAGAGGGAAGTCTGCAGGCCCTTGTAGATCAAAAGCTGGGGGGGTTGCCTGATTATAAAGGGATTACCTCTCTTACGGTTTCTGGAACATTAAACGAGACGGATTTCAATTTTGTTTGTGACAATATGACAAATCTGGAGTACCTTGATCTGACTTTGACAGGTGTGACCGGTGATTTATCCAAGATGAGCGGTCTTACAGCGCTGAAACGGATGAATTTGTGGCCGACAAAAGTATCAGGCGACTTAAAGAGCCTCGCTGGTTTGACAGAGATGGAGGATCTCAATTTAGGCGGCATAAATGATAATATAACGGGAGACTTGTCTGATTTGAAAGGCATGACAAACCTGAAAAAGCTAGTCTTAGAAAGCGGTCAGATTACTGGAGCCTTAAGCGATGTAACAAATTTCTCC
Source organism: Eubacteriaceae bacterium (assembly GCA_902362805.1). GTDB lineage: Bacteria > Bacillota > Clostridia > Peptostreptococcales > Anaerovoracaceae > Senimuribacter. The sequence continues at coordinate 71,707 of CABIXY010000006.1, forward strand.
AACTTGCAGAGTCTGGTCATGGACAATACAAAGTTGCACGGAGAACTGTCCGAACTGGCTGATTTGGATAGGACCAATCCGAGGCTGACTTCTCTCAATCTGGGAGCGACGCAGGTTCGGGGGGAACTGAATGATTTGAAATGGTCGAAGGTGAAGGAACTTTATCTGAGCAGCACACAGATAGAGGGGGAACTGACGAACCTTGACGGATTTAAAGCTTTAGAGAGGCTTGAAGTAGGAACAACAGGGCTCCGCGGAGATTTCAGCGGTTTAAGTGCAGTGCCTACTCTGAAAATACTCGGATTAAGCTATACAGAGTTAAAAGGCGATCTGAGCGAATTGAGCAGCTTGGACAACTTGCAAAGTCTTTACCTGAGTGGAGACCAAATATTGGGGAACCTCAATGGTCTTGCCGGATTAAAGTCTTTAAAGGCTATTAACATAATTTCGATAAATACAACAGGGAACATAGAGGAATTGGATTTATTTGAAAACCTGGCCGGGGAGTTTGCTGGATTGCAGTCTCTTATGCTTACGGTTACGCTGCCGCCAATCACCTTTGACGGCGCTGCCATTGCGGTAAAGGTACCTACGAAGGACAGCCCTGCTATGCAGGGGAACATCTATGGCGGCACCTATAATGATGTAAATAAGGAGGTAGTATGGGCGGTTCCAAAAAGACTCAGCGGGAATTTGTCTTATCAATTTAAAGAGACAATAAACATCGGAGACAAGAGCGGCGTGGAGCTTTCCTGCTCCGTAAAGCAGCCGTATACCGTCAAACCACAGCCATCACCATCACCATTAGGGAGCATCATCACGGCATCGGCAGGAGAACATGGTTCGATTTCTCCAGAAGGCACGGTATGGGCAGCTTATGGAAGCGATAAGACTTTTCAGTTTGTACCAGAAGACGGATATAAAGTGAAAGACGTAGTCATCGACGGAGAAAGTGCAGGCGCCATATCTTCCTATACCTTCAAAACGATAACAAAACCCCATACAATCGATGTGACCTTTGAACCGGAAGAAACTCCGGAAGACAGGCTGATCGCAGGGGTTGAGGCGACGACGATCAAAGCCTCCTCTCAGGCGAAGAAAGGCAAAATGATAATCAGATGGAAAAAATCATGGGGATATAAGGTCGACTGCTTCCAGATATTCAGATCGACGAAGAAGAACAGCGGATTTGGGAAAAAACCTTTCTTTACGACGAAGAGCGGGACAAAGAACATGTATACCAACACGAAACAACTGAAGAAGGGCACCAGATATTACTATAAGATCAGAGGTGTCAGAGTGATAGATGGTCAGACGATTTATACAAAATGGTCTAACAAGGCTTATAGAATAGCAAGATAAATATTGATATAAACAGCAAAATCCCCGCCACTTGGACGGGGATTCTGCCTGCGATATTTAGTATTTAATTAAGAAAGAACGTTCAAAAGTTTGTGCGTAACCTATCTCCTTTTGACAATATCAGTATAGCGCCTAAGTGTGATGATTTTAAGAAGAAATTTGGGCGCTTCGGTGTAGATTAAGCGAATGCATATTTCTTATCAGGAGTACTACATTGGATATCGCAATTGCTACTATGTAGCCATATATATTAAGGGATGGAATACCCGTAAAAATGATGAGACAGATCAAAAGCAGCAGCTGCTGGAACAGAGAATTGCGGAAGGACTGCGCTTCCTGGCCGATGCTGATCATCAGGCTTGTGGTCGTGCCGGTGACGTACAGTAAAGGGGCGCAGAGACCGGCCAGCCTGATCATCCAAGTCAGGTCATTTCTCTTGTAAAAAAACATGCCCATCTCGTCGGCCAAAAACCAGAAGACGACTCCTGTGACAAGACCAATGGTGAAGGCTGTCAGCAATGCTCTGTGAATCAGCCGGTTCCCTTGATAGGATTTTCCTGTGGCCATCATGGTGGATATCTTTGGCACGACGATGGAACAGGTAGACGCAACTAGAATCATGGGATAGTTCATCAGCGGAAACACCATGCCTTTGTACTTGCCCATCAGAGTCAGTGACTCTGCAGCCGTGTAACCGATGGAGCAAAGCCTCGATTTCACAATAACGGAAGAAAAGGCGTTGACAAATTCCATCAGGCACTGCGTCAGACAAATTGGCGTAGCGCCTTTGATCAAAGGCTTTAATGTGCTGCCGACTAAATCAAACTTCATCTTTAGCGGAGGAACTTTCGGTTTTGTTTTCTTATAGTAAATCATCAGGAACAAGACGCTCTGCATCTCGCCGATGGCATAGCAGAGGTAAATTAGCGTAACCGGAGGAAAAGACGTTTTATTGAGACAGAATTTGATCAGACAGTACAGGATGGGAAATCTGAGTATCTTTTCGCTGATATTGATGGCAGAGGGGACTTTGATCTTGGCCAGGCCGAGGAAATGTCCTTTGACGATGTTGGATATGGACATGAGAATCATCAGCGGACAAGTCGCCAGAATTGTATAGGTCAGTTGCGCATCTCCCAGGAACCAGGTCGCAATGGGTTTTGCCGTCAGAAAAACGACGCCCACCAGGAACAGGGACCACAAAAAACTGAATGCGGTGGAGATTTTGATGCTGATGTCCATCTCTGCATAGTTTCGGAAATGCTGGTGTTTTGCCGATATCTTTGATATGGTGACCACCAGTCCTTCGGTCATGAAGGAGAGGAACAGACAGTTGATCGGTGAGACCAGACTGAGCAGTCCCAAACCTTCTGCACCGAAAATTCGAGACAGATACATATTAAATATGAACTCGATCAAGCCGATAATCAAATTGGATATGGCCAGAACGATGATATTTTGCTTTACTTTTCCTAAGAACATATAAACACCATGCTTCTTCAATATGTTAATATGTATTAGGAAAGAGCTTGGTCTATTCTCTAATCTTCAAATTATTTGTCAGAAAAAAGAGGCGTGGAAAGATACCTGTCTCCACTGTCTGGCAACAGAACGACGATGGTTTTGCCTGCGTTTTCCGGGCGGCGAGCCAGCTGCAATGCGGCAAAGAGGGCGGCGCCAGAAGAAATTCCAGCCAGCAATCCCTCCACTTCACCCAGCATTTTGCCCGTCTCAAAGGCCTCTTCGTTTTCAACCAAAATCACTTCGTCGTAAATTTCCGTATTGAGAACAGATGGAACAAAACCTGCGCCGATACCTTGGATTTTGTGAGCGCCGGCAGTACCCTTTGACAGCAGGGGAGAAGCAGCGGGTTCGACGGCGACGACTTTAATCTGCGGGTTCTTTGCTTTGAGGTATTCACCGACACCTGTAATGGTGCCGCCGGTTCCGATTCCGGCGACGAAGATGTCGATTTCTCCATCAGTATCCTGCCAGATTTCCGGGCCAGTGCTCTCTCTGTGCACCTTTGGATTAGCGGCGTTATCAAATTGGCCGGGAATGAAAGAGTCTGCAATTTCTGCAGCCAGTTCCTCTGCCTTGGCGATAGCGCCTTTCATGCCCTTGGTTCCGTCGGTCAAAACCAGCTCCGCACCATAAGCTTTCATCAAAGCCCGCCGCTCGGCGGACATGGTTTCTGGCATTACGATGATAGTCTTGTAGCCTTTGGCCGCGGCCATGGCGGAAAGTCCGATACCGGTATTGCCGCTGGTTGGCTCGATGATTGTGGAGCCAGACTTCAATATTCCTTTGTTTTCCGCATCCTCAATCATGGCCTTGGCGATTCTGTCTTTGACGGAACCGGCAGGATTGAACATTTCCAGTTTTGCGATGATGGAAGCCTTTAACGCATAGTTCTCTTCTATTTTGGAAAGCTGCAGTAACGGTGTGCCGCCTGTCAGCTGATCTGTTGATTGATAAATTCTTTTCATCTTATATAATCTCCTTTATTACTTGACAGCATCAAAAGCCTGTGCCAGGTCAGTGATGATGTCTTCGATGTGTTCTGTACCGACAGAGAGCCGGACGGTCTGCGGCTTGATTCCCGCTGCCAGCAGTTCTTCTCTGGAAAGCTGTGAATGTGTCGTAGAAGCTGGGTGAATCACCAGGGACTTCATGTCGGCTACATTGGCGAGAAGAGAAAATAGCTTCAGAGATTCTGTAAACTTTTTCGCTCTCTCCTCACTGCCTGCCAGTTCGAAGGTAAAGATAGAGCCGCCGCCCTTTGGATAGTAGGCATCGTAGAGTTCCTTCTCCTGGCCTGTTGCCAGGGAAGGATGGTTTACCTTTTCTACCAAGGGATGTTTTGATAGAAACTTCACGACCTGCAGGGCGTTGCTGACGTGGCGTTCCACTCGCAGGGACAAAGTCTCCAGTCCCTGCAGCAGCAGGAAGGAGTTGAACGGTGACAGGCAGGCTCCGGTATCTCTCAGCAGAGTGGTGCGGATTTTCATGATATATGCCAGATTTCCACAGGCCTCGGTAAATTTGACGCCATGGTAAGACGGGTTTGGCTGGGAAAGACCTGGGAATTTGGCTGTGGCTGTCCAATCAAAGGTTCCGCCATCGATAATGACACCGCCTAATACGGTACCGTGGCCGCCGATGAACTTTGTGGCTGAGTGAACGACGATATCGGCTCCGTGTTCTAAGGGACGGAACAGATATGGCGTGGCGAAGGTATTGTCTACGATGACGGGAATGCCGTTTCTGTGTGCAATCTCTGAAACGGCCTCCAGGTCGATGATATCGCAATTGGGATTGCCCAGGGATTCCAGGTAAATGACTTTGGTATTTTCTTTAATGGCGCAGGCAAAGTTCTCCGGGTCGCTGCCGTCTACAAAGGTGGTCGTGATGCCGCAGTCTGTCAGTGTATTGGCAAATAGATTGTAAGTGCCGCCGTATAGGCTGCCGGAAGACACGATATGGTCGCCGGCCTTTGTGACGTTCTGTACAGCATAGGTAATGGCTGCCGCACCGGAACTGACGGCTAAGGCCGCCGCACCACCTTCGAGGGCGGCAATCCTCTGTTCAAAGACGTCCGATGTTGGGTTCGTCAGTCTGGAGTAGATGTTGCCTCCTTCTGTCAGGTTAAACCTGCCGGCTGCCTGGGCAGAATCTTTAAAGACATAAGACGTAGTCGCGTAGATTGGCACTGCTCTTGCGTCAGTTGCAGGATCAGGGTTTTCTTGGCCTGCGTGAAGTTGTAGTGTTTCGAATTGATAGGTGGTATTTGTCATCGCTCTGTCTTCCTTTCGTTGCTGTATTGTATTTGTTATAACTGTCATAGATTCCTATATTCCTACTAGATTAATAGGAATTATACTTCTAAAAACCTATTATGTCAATAGGGAAATGGAAATCGTGCAAAATTTTTGATGGTTAGATCACATAGTTATTGCCAGGTGTTCCTGACTGGAGCAAATCCTCCAGGGTGATGCCGTCAAAGTAATCCTCTATCATCTTGTAGAAATTTTCCCACATGGATAGGGTCTTGCAGGATGCGATCCGAGAGCATTTATTGGGATTGTCCTCAAGACAGGCGACCGGCGCGAGGCTGCCTTCGGTCAGACGGAGGATGCTGCCGATGGTATACTGGTCAGGCTCACGAGTCAGCTTATAGCCGCCGCCTTTGCCTCGAAGCCCTTCTAGAAAATGAGCTTTAGTCAACGCGGAGATGATATTCTCTAAATATTTTTCTGAGATATCCTGTCTGGCGGCGATGTCTTTTAGGGGAATATATTTGCCCGTATTATTTTCGGCAAGGTCGATCATAACTCGAATGGCATAACGACCTTTTGTTGATATTTTCATCATATTGTTTACCTCTTCTGACTTTTTTATGACATAGGAAATATCGTCTGAAGGACGAACTTTCGCATGATGCAATGGTTCTACCTTCTTACGGCGACATCGTTAAAAGGTAGAACCATTATACCATGACGATACCTTTGAAATTAGAATCGAACGTCATGATTCAATGGTTCTTTCCTTACGGCAACGCCGTTAAAAGGTAGAACCATTATACTACTAGTTTAGTAGGGAAACAATGGGCATAATGCTTGTTACGGAAATTCGTTGGAGCCCAATGATGTGTTTGCAATAGTCCGCAGACGATATGCTGCTCAGAAAATGTTCTGAACTTTTTTTGGGACGAACTCGGCTGCGGACTGTTTAGATCCTGCAAGCAGGTAATGCAGTCCGCAAATGGTAGAGTTTTTCAAAAAAGCACAGTACATTTATTTTAGCTGGGCTGATTGTGGACTACATAGAACCATTTCAGGGACAGAATAGTCCGCAGATGGGATAGGATGTAGAAAATGTTGCAGACATTTTTTTTAGATGCGTCAGTTGCGGACTGAAGAGGCCGCAAACCTCATGACAATTGAAAGTCTATTACTAACTAAGAACGATTTGCTCCAAGATATAGATTGTGTTATAATGATTCCGCAATCTTACGGCGCTGCCGAAAGGAAGGAATCATTGAAACATGACGCTCGATTCTATTTTTTAAGGAAGCGTCGTGTTATAATGAACGCGACTATTTTACAGCGTTGCTGCAAGGAAGCGTTCATTGCATTGCAGACTACGATTATTTTCAAAAGGATGTCTGCAATATAATGATTCCGCAATCCTGCGATTTCGTCGCAAGGAAGATTCTAAAGAATAGTTATGCCACCCAGGGGATCTGGGCAGTGGGCATATGACATCATCCAGAGCAGGAGAGAATAAATGAACAACAATGTATTAGAACAAGGAAAGAAAACATACCAGCTTCTTTCGGGGGATGAAGCTTGCTGTGGGCAGGCGGATCATGTGAAGACGCTGATTGATAAATTGGAAAATAGAGATATCACGGTATCTATTATCGGGCAATTTAAGCGGGGCAAGAGCACCTTGGCCAATGCGATTTTGGAGGATTGTGTCCTACCCGTGGGCATTGTGCCGATTACATCGGCCGTGACGAAGGTGGTTTATGGTAAGAGAGCTGCCGAGGTTCACTACCAGAATGGCGTAGTGGAACCAGTTGAATTTGCGCGGCTGTCAGAATTCATCAGTGAGCAGGAGAATATGGGAAACAAGCTGGGCGTGGAATCCGTCATCCTCCACACACCATCAAAATTTCTGAAGAATGGACTGACTTTTGTCGATACACCGGGTGTCGGTTCGTTCCATAAGAACAATACAGAAACGGCATATCACTACATGAAGGAAAGTGATGCGGTGATTTTTCTGCTGTCCGTGGACAGCCCGATTAACCAGATTGAAATTGACTTTTTACATAATACCAAGGAGTTTGCCGGAAAGTTTTATTTTGCTGTCAACAAGGCAGATATCGTGGATGACAATGATCTGTCTGCTTACATGGACTATTGCGAAAAGCTGCTGTGCCAGATGATGGATATGAATGAGATTGCTATGTTTCCCGTCAGCGCCAAAACCGGCCGCGGCGTAGAGGAATTGAAAAAGGCCATCGTTCACGACTGCAAGAAATCTGCCAGAGAAATTCTGGAGGAGTCCACAGAAAAGAAATTGAAAGATGTCATCACCAGCGCTTTGACGCAGCTGAACTTTTATTGGAAAGCGATGAACATGGAATACAAGGAGCTTGATGAGCGCTTTGCTGCTATAGCAAAGACTATAGAGGACATCAAAACAAAGGCCGCTGGCTGCGAGGCCGGGTTTGAGATCCATCTCAACGAGATGAAGTTGCAACTGTCAGAGAAAGTCCTGGAACTCTTCGGTATGGAATACCATTATGAGATTACCCAGCTTTCGGCAGGGTTGATTTCCATGGACAAAGAAGAATTCCTGAGACAAGTGGAACTTCTTTGCCAGAACCTCACCGATACGCTGAATCGCATTCTGCTTTATCGGGAGGAAAATGCCTATACTGTGGTGAGAAGAATCAACAACATCAATAAGTTGTCCAGACAGCTGAGAAAAATCAGAAACGAATTATAAGAGAATACGAAGTGTCGGTCAGCAGAACGCCTCATTCAGAGTGCTTGCTGACGGGCACTTTTTGCTTGCATCAATTCTTAAGAATTCTTAAATTTCAGAGTATTTGTTGACGAGGAACTATGGTAAAAGTATACTAAAGATATAGATAACTGATATAATGGTTATATTGCTATCCACTGGATTTGATGCGGATTAAAAAGATGGACAGAGAATCGCGAAAAATTTGGGAAATATTAAAAGGATGTCACAAAACTATTTTTAGATTTGTTTTATATAGTGAGAGACATGCTGGCCAAGGCGGGACATATAGGAGGTAACTGCTATGAGTCAAAAATACAAAAAAGTATTGATTATGATTTTGGCAATGATAATGGTAATCGCTGTATAGGGATGTTGGGTTTACAGCTTTGATGAAAACAAGATATTCAGGGCGGAAAAAGAGGGAAACAAGCTGCATGCTTATGAGGATGGCAAAGTGATCGGCACCTTTGAATATTCTTTCAACAAAATCCTTTGGATCCACTATGATGAGAAATACACAGCGAATTGGAGAGGAAAGGAATTAGATTTGACGAGGGTTATGCAGGGGTTTGTCTTTCCTTAGCTAGACCGGAGTTTGACTTAGAGACAGTATGATATGACGGATAAAAAAAGTAAAGCAACAGGCGTAATAATTTTTATTCTTATCCTAGCAATAGGCTTGATGTCGCTGCTGATACATATCAGGGATGATAATGCAGAATCCTTTGACCAGCAGATTGAAACCCCGGAAGGGCTATTTAATGGCACCTTTACTGATGTGCGTGACTGGAAGAATGAACTGAAGCTGATAAAGGGAGACGACATATGCGTATCTGTCAGCAATAAGAACCTGAATTATGATGAAAAAAATTTGATTTTTACAAATACAGAAAAGCATATATACGAAAACTTCAACTGCTATTTTATCAGGCACCCGGAAGATACCATGTATGATGAGGAGACCGGAAAACTGGAAACTACGTGGTACTTGTGCAAATATGACGGCGTGGGCACCATTTTGCTATTGAATGAAAACAATGAAGAACTGGGGCGGATTACGTTTGTACCGGGCAAGGAGAATTGGCTGGGGAAAAGGGAAGTGAACTACTACCTGATTACAAAAGACAAAAAGACGCGGATCTATAAGCGTGCGGATTCAGCTTACAGCGCGGGCACGGCCTATTTGAAAAGCAAGTACTATACAGGGGTGTATCCTTTTGATACAGCCGATCCTGATTTTGATGGTTTTTGATGAGGGGAGATTAGAATGAAAAAAGTTTTTTGGTATATTGTCAATTTAATAATCTCTGCTGCTCTGCTATTTTTTATTTTTGTTCATGAAAGTGTTCTCGGAATTTACATTTCATTAGGTGCTTCTTTGGCAATTACCCCTTTCCAGCTGAGAGCCTATAAGGATGGGAGAAAAGGGTAAGATCCCTTTTACTATTTTCATAATTGTTAAAGTCATTATGTCCTTGGTATAAGCGCATTTTGGGCGGGCATTTGTAGGGAGGAAGTTGAAATGGATAAAACAAGTATTACAATACTTATTTGTATGGCAGGGGAAGTGATGCTTCTCAGCACAGCGGTTACAGGATATCGAAGAAAAGATTGGGAAAACTCTATACAGAAATTTTCTGATTACTTCGGGGTTTTTATTGGGACACCACTTTTTATTTTCACTATCTATGCATTTTTCAAAACGCTATAATTTATGCTTTATGTCACAAGTGGGGTATCAGAACTGTTTTATATATAGAAGGGCTGATATCTCATTTTGATTATTCCAACCAATTTATATCTGTGATATAATCAGATTACTAAGATATAGTAAGATTTGAGGTATGGAATCTGATGAGTGATGATGTAAGAGATGCAATTATTGAGCAGGTAGAACGCCAATATGGGAGATTGATGCGAAAATTGGCTTATGAGATTTTGCATGATGAGCACGAGGTGGAAGATGTGATTCAGACAGCCTTATGGGAAATTATCTATAAGCATACAGATAAGCTGAATCTTCCTAAAGGGGAATTTCGAAATTATCTCTGCACTGCAGTGAAGAATACGGCGATAAACCTGTACAACCAAAAGAAGAAAGCGGATGTGCAGGACCCTTTTGTCATCAATGAACTGACAATGGACCAGGTTGACACAGGTTCTTTTCATGATGAATATGGATTTGGCCCGGAGCTGCAGGAACTGCTCGGTGAACTGAACAATATTGACAAGGATATCATCCTTCTGCGGTTCGGCTGTGGATACAGCCATGCCGAGATTGCCAAGGTAGTGGGCAAAAGCGAAGCAGCCGTCAGGAAAAGGCTGGAGCGGGCAACTATAAAATTGCGCGCAATACTGATTGACAGGGAGGTGGAATAAGATGATTGATAAGAATCAGGACATCGATAAGCTGGCTGAGGATATTCTTACTGCATATGGAAAAGAACTGTGCAAGAGCAGAAAAGCATATTTTGACGCTTTGGAAGATGACTCCGTGCCAGATCCGCCGTTCTTTGCAGAACCAGTGAGAAAGAAGATGAGGACCAGAAGAACCTTCCGCCGTGCGTTGATTCTCGTTGCCGTGCTTGTGCTAATCATGGGACTGGTGGTCATATCCTCCGAAGGCGTGAAGGAGAAGATGTTCAACTACTTCGCTGACGAGAAAGAGGGGCATACGGATTTGTCCTACCTTGATGGTGAGGATGATGAGAGCAAAATCCCTGAGTTCGAACTGGGATATGTGCCAGAAGGGTATGAACTCCTGGAGCACAGTTCTGATATTTTCGGATGGAAGACTGTCTATGGCAATGATAAGGAACAGTATATTCATTTTAATGTGAACAGGAGCGAAGACTACAATATGTCTGTGGACAACGACACCTTTAAGCAAAGAGAAATCTTGGTCAACAGTTACCAGGCGTTGTTGTTTTATGATGATATGAATAGTGCAATTATCTGGCAGGTGGGGGATTATACCCTGGACTTGCTTACAGGGTTAAGCACAGAAGAAACGATAGAAATTGCAAGGAATGTCAAATTGAAGGAATAATTTTAAAAAATTCAGAAAAATTTAAGACGATGTCACAAAACCCCTTTTTGATTTGTTGTATATAGTGAAAGAACAAATGAGAAAGGGTTTTTTTATATGAGAAAAACTACTATCGTTATCACTGTAGTCTTATGTCTGATCTTTTCAGCAATGCCGATATGGGCAGATACTGTTGAGAGTGTACGACCAGAGCAAGACGCTCAGTCGCCATATGCATATGCAAATTGGCTTACTTTGAATTTCACTATTAATGGAGGAAATACTTCATGCTACGCTAATATGCCTATCAAAGCTGGAAAAAGTATTGGATATGCGCAAGTCAATGCATATATCAAGAAGAGTTCAGGAACAACAGTAAAGTCCTTCAGTCAAAAGGTATATCCAAAAGGTGGAGAAATTGCATGGAAAGGCAGTCATAAGCTGACCGGCAAGGGCACTTATTACCTGCATGTGGTAGTGAAGTGCTATAAGTCAGGAAAGGTAGTGGAGACGATTACGGAAAATACCACGGCGAAGCGTTACTGACTTAAAGTAAGATGGAAAAAGCCATTAGCACTACTAAAATTTGTTAATTCACAGTATGATGAGGAAAGGAGTATGATGCAATAAGTTTATAAGCATCATAAAAGGGTAAAATGAAAAAAATGTTATGTAGCATGTTATGCTTTGCTTTATTTTTAACTTCGGCTTCTGCAGCATTTGCAACTGATGGAGCGATTCCTTCTGTCAAAGAAGACAAGAGTGCGGAACTGATTGAGGAAGTGGTCAAAAGTGGAATTTTGGAGGCTTCAAAGGCAGCTATTGTAGATCTGGCTATGATACAGCCAAAGGAAATTAAAGCTGGTAAGGAAGCTGTAATGGAGGGTAATTCTATTCTGCCTGACAGAAACACTAACGTAGATATAAGTGTTTCGCCATTACAGAAGGAGGAAGCCGGCGTATCCCTTATTGGAAATAAAACGCTTGTTGAAATTAAAAATGCTTCTGCTCCAAAGCAATATTCTTTCAGGTATGATTTGCCTAATGGATATAGGATGATGAAATCTGAAGACTATTTCTATGAACAAAAGAAGGCGGCAGATCAAGACGAGGAAGATTTAATGCTTGAACAGGGTTGGATTTATATTCTCGATGGTAATGATGAAATCGTTGCGGTTATTGATCCAGCAGAAGCGACCGATGCCGATGGAAATTCTGTCAGGACTCATTACGATTTAGTTGGAACGTCACTTGTTCAGGTTATTGACTTCGATGCGAATACATCATTTCCAGTTACGGCAACACCAACAGCAACGAGACCTACGAATCACAAGATAGAGGATGCAACTGAATCATGCACATTAGATCATAACGTGATTGGATTACAATCTTTTGTAGCTGGAACGGGGTGTACTACTCTAACTGCTGCAGCAAAAACAAAAATTAAAAATGCTATCATTGCAAAAATAGGAAGCAAATTCGTTCCTATTCTAAATATTGCTTCTTGGGCAGTCTCGGGATATGCTACTATTGCAAGCTACGCGGGGTATAGATACACGAAAGTTACAGTTGGGTACGAAATATGGGCGTATTATAAACATCAAGGAGGTAGATGGGTTGAAGGAAGACAATATAAAAATCCAAATATTAAGTTGAAATGTATAAAGGAATAGTCATGGAAACAAAGAATCGATTGGAAGTTAAAGAAAGATATCTCAACTAGGTTTGTATAAATGCAGCAGCCATAGGCGAGGAGGAACAAGGCAGTTTGCAGGTGCGTTAATCTTCCTGTAGATGGCTGCTGGATAACGTTATTTCAGATTATAGTATGTGATCCCAGTAAACCATCTAGAAATCAGCTTGCCAAATAGGTGGAGCATCAATATAAGATGTTTTGAAATAGTTTTAGGAAATGTATTATTTCCTGTAGAGCACATAAGTAGAGTAATTGTCATTCGTCGAATTAAGACAGAAGCTACAGCAACCAATATTAAGATTAACAAAACAGAATTCGACAAGTGAAACTAGAACGCTGACATATGTCGTGTCATCTGACATCCATGAACTGGATACGGAGGAGGCGGGTCTATATGCAAATCTTTGTTGTGACATGCAAAATACATGAGATGACACAAATCTAAAGTAATTAGGGGTGAAATACATGAGTAAAATAAGTATGACTTTACTATTCTGTATGGGGACACAAATTGCATTTCTATACACAACAATCAAAGGGTATCGAGCAAAAGATTGGGTAAACTCCGTACAAAAATTTGTTGATTATCTGGGTGTTTTCATCGGGATACCTTTTTTTATCTTTACCATCTATGCATTCTTTACATCGCTGTAAGCGGCATCAAACGCCTGCGCATGACGGGGAGGCTTTGATGTCTAAGGATAGCTTTTTGCATTGATGTATTCCGCAAGAAGGAACCATAAATTGAAATTATCGACAGTAACACTTATCATCTGCATATTTGCTGATTTGATGTGGATTTCTTTCAATATTTGGTAGATATAAGATGAAAAAATGAGATAATAGTTATGAAAAATTTGGAGACTATTTTTCATTTTCGTTGGGATCCCGATTACTATCCAGACTATCTATTTATTCTTCAAATCGCTGTAAAGTCTTTAGATGTTTTAGATAAAAACTGGCGGAAGGGTCGGTGGAATTTCTCCACCGGCCCTTCCGCCTTTAATTCGTTATTATAATTTCTAGGAGTTTATTAGATTACTAAGTTAACTTAACCCAGCTTCGCAGCGCGCAATCTCAAGCTATTTTCTTCGAAGTCCCGCGGAGCGTAATCAAGGCAATCTGGCGGAGCGCCCCCATGAGTATGCTCCTCGAAGTCCCGCGGAGCGCCCCAAGATGTCTTGCTCGAAGCTTCGCAGAGCGCAATTCTTAAATCCCGCGGAGCGCAATCTGGCAATCTCGCAGCGCGCATCAATGGAGCGCGGAGCGCAACTTTGCAGACCCCGCAGCGCACAACCAAGGCGATCTTGGAGCACAATCTCAATTTTACGCGCTAACACTTCCCGCGTTTTCTTCTGCGATAATCTTGTCGATTTCATCGACGATGCTCTCTTTGCCGAGAACCTTCCAGATGATGGCGCCGACGATGCCCCCGACTAGACATGGCACCAGCCAAGTGAGGCCGTACTGAGACAGCGGGATGGCATTGAAGAGATTATCGATGAAAGCAGGTCCTGCCGGAATCAGTCCGTTGGCGATGGCTACGCTGTATGCCTGGTAGAAGCCGACGATGATAGCCATCAGAACAGCGCCCTTCCATGCGCCGTCGTTAGGGATGAATTTTTTGAAGACACCCAAAACAGTCAAGGCGATGCACATAGGGAACAATAGCATAAACAGCGGTCCAGATAACTTGATGACGAAGCTGACACCTGTGGATGCGACCAGCATGATGGCGATAGCCAGAATCAGAGCTGCCAACTTATATGGAACCTTCTCTTTTGACAGCATAACCACCCAGTCTGCAGCAGTGGCAATCATGCCGGCTGCCGTGGTGAAGCAGGCAAAGATGATGGCCAGAGACAATACGACGATACCGCCATATCCGGCCAGTTTTCTGATCAGGCCTACCAGCAATACCGTGTTGTCTGTATCTGGTGCGAACAGGTCTGTTCCTGTAGAACCCAGGTAGCAGAGACCTGCGTATACAACAAACAGGATGATGAAGGCTACCACGATGACATTGAACAAAATCTTCTTCTGCTCTTTACCAGGTTTGTAGCCTTTGGCGTTGAGCGTCGCGATGAAGATACCGCCGCATAGGATACCCGTTCCTACGTCTCCGGTGTTGATGGCCGTCAGGAAGGCATTGCTGAAGGAATTTTCTACGACCCCGCCCTTCGGACTGCCAATCGGATTGATGATGGTCAACACCACGATGATGAGCAGACAGATCAATAGAATCGGCGTAATGAATTTTCCGATATTGTCCATGACGCTGGATTTACTGCTGGCGAGCAGGAAAGAGATTCCAAAGAACACCAGGAGGAACACCCACTTTACTGCGGTGGACTGAATTGACGGGAAGATGCCGCAGAGACCGATTTCGTAAGCCACGCCGCCGCACCTTGGAATGGTTCCAAAGACGACGCCTAAGATTGCGACAGCCATGAAAGCCAAATGCAGTTTTGCATGAGCATGACGGCAGATATCTTCCAGATTGGTACCCACGTTGCCCACTGCAGCTACCGCTAACATCGGGAATAAAATACCGGAAAGGGTCAGACCGATGATGGCTGGAAAGATGGCCGAACCGGATACCAGTCCGATTTGAGGCGGGAATACTAAGTTGCCTGCGCCGAAGAAAACGGCAAACATGGCGAACCCTATGACTAAACTGTCTTTTAAGACGTTCTTACTATTCATAAACAATTAGTTCCTTTCATAAATCATTTCCCCTGAGATATAGGTTTTGTCTACGCACACTTTGTCGATGCCGTCTGCCGGTACGGACAGGATGTCATCGCTGAGCACGATAAAGTCTGCCTGATATCCAGGCTTCAATTCGCCGACACCCTTGAGGCCGGAGACTTTGGCACCGCTCTTCGTGTAAAGCTTGATAGCTGTTTCAATATCTACCTTCTGATCCTGACCACAGTCTGTGCCATCGTAAGCCTTTCTGGTGACAGCCGCTTTGATGCAAGGGAACGGATCGGACGGCACTGCCCAGGAAGTAGCAGGGGCGTCAGTGGAAAAGCAGAGATTGACCCCGGCATCCAGCATTTTCTTTACTGGGTAGGTGGTTTTGGTTCTTTCAGGTCCCAGGTTCGTCAGGTAACTTTCAATTTCACAGTAGAGGAAAATCGGTTGCGTAGCAAAGCCAAACCCTTTTTCTACTGTTTTGGCGATAGCCGCATCTGATGGTTCCGTTACATGCTCAAGGCGCAGATGGGGTGTATCGTCATCTGTCCATTTATCTTCTATGTAAGCTCTGTCTACAATTCTATCGATGGTCTTGCCACCCATGGCGTGCATGGAAAGCTGACAGTGGTTTTCTTTACAGAAAGCAATGGCTGTTTCCATGACTTCATCGGAGCAGACAGAGATACCGTAGTCGTCGGTGGTTCCCAGATAAGGATGATTCATCCAGGCGGTTCTGCCGGAAACACTCCCGTCACCGATGATTTTCAGACCGGAAGCCTGGATCTGCTGATCCTTGTTGAACTGTTCTTTAGTGATTTTGAAACTGTCGTCGTTCATGAAATTGTCCCACATGTAATAGATGCTGACTTTCTGTTTAAAACCTTTTGCAGCAGCTCTTGTGTAGTAGTCATAAGGATCGTTGTTATCCAGGAGTCCCATATCGCTGATGGATGTGACGCCCTGGGAGGATAACAGGTTACCCAGATCCAGCAGCTGATCGATGGTCTGGTCAAAGGTCAGATCAGGCATATAAGGCGTTACGAGATTTCTGGCGTTCTCACGCAGCACGCCGGTAGGTTCGCCATTTTCATCGCGGTCGATTTTGCCGCCCTGTGGATCTGGCGTATCTTTGGTGATGCCGGCTAGTTCCAGCGCTTTGCTGTTGACACATCTGATGTGACCGCAGGTACGGATGATGGAAACCGGTGCATCGCTGCAGCCTTTGTCCAGGTCGTATCTGTTTGGAGAACGTTTCTCGGCCAGCTTGCCTTCGTCGTAACCCCAGCCTTCAATCCACTGGTCTGCACTCTGCGTCTCTCTGACTGTGCGGATTCTGTCCGCCAGATCGGTGAGAGAATTTACGTTTGGAGGCAGGGCCGAAATCTTTTTGCTGTAATCGGCAAGCATAATTGGATGCATGTGTGCATCGACAAATCCAGGTAAGACGCGTTTACCCTTTAAATCAATTTTTTCAGAATAATCAGCAGGCATTTCGGATTCTTTGCCCACCCATGTAATAATACCGTTTTCTACTGCCATCGCGTCGGCATATAAATTGTGATCGTCAGATGTAAATAGTCTGCCATTTACATAGACCGTTTTTTTGTTTGCGCTCATGTTAGTTTTTCACGCTCCTTTCACACGGTAAAGTACTGCAAGAGTTGTGCCATTTTCAGAAAATTAGAAATGAGCTATTTTTGGCACTTTGCCTTCCGACATTGTATGAAAAAAATTTGATAATATTATTTTTTTTTGAGATTACTTGGAAATTTTTATCTGTAAGACTTTTTAATGTGATGAAACGTTTGGGTTCGCCATGTTTGACCAAGAAACAGATATTCACTTGCGCGAAAACAGAATTTCAAAGAAAAATTCGCCATGTTATAACCAAATTGTACATAGCAATTGCGCTACTCCCTTCGCAAAACATGGGAAAATCCAGTGATTTTACAATAACTCCCAAATAAGGCGCAAGTGGGTCTTTGGAAATCGAGGAAACATGGCGTTTTTTGCGGCAGGAAGGCAGATTTGCGCAAGGCAGATTTAGAAATCTAGAAAAACATGGCGTTTTTTTTGCGGCAGGCATCTGCAGCTGGATTTGCTATCTCGCTGAACAGAACGTCATACCTGGGAGGCAGTTAAGGCAGCCGAGATGGCGACCGAGTATGATGCCACGAAAAAGGGGTTCCAACTAGTAGATCTAGTTGAAACCCCAGGCAATCTTATATTGTAATGGCTAATTCTTCGCGGCTGAGGGTGGCGCCTTTCTTACCCACCACCAGGGAAGAAACCGCATTGGCTGTTTTGATGGCCTCATAGATTGACTTGCCCTTGGCCAGGCAGGCCATAACGGTGCCGATATGGGAGTCGCCGGCGCCGATGGTGTCGACTACTTTTTCTGCTCTGACAGGTGGAACATGAATAAACTCGTCTCCATCATAATAATAGGCGCCTTCTGCACCGTGAGTGACAATGACTGTATTTCCGGTCAGAGCGTAAAGGGCTCTGGCCCCCTCCTCTAGAGATGCTGCGCCGGTAAATCCGCAGAGTTCATCTTCGTTGAGGTGGACAATGGGATGCAGGGCAAAGATTCTATCCATCAAAGATCGGTCGATGAAACAGATGCGCGGTCCAGGCGCGAAGAATACCGGAATGGTGCTGTTGGCTTCCAGAAAGTCCACGATGGTGCCGCCGGTCTTGTCCTCTATTTCCAGGCCGCAGATGTAGATGCTGCTGACCTTTTCCATCTTGAGGGTGTCGAACCATTCTTTATAAAAAAGATATTCCGCTCCGTGATCACAGACGAAAGTCCGTTCGCCGCCTTCTTCGACAAAACAGTAGCAGCAGCCGTTGGCTTGATCGGGGGTAGGCATAGGTGACGCCAGTCCCTTTACCGCCAGCTGATTTCTGACAAAGTCTCCGTAAAGCCCTGTACCTACAGGTGAGAAGAGCCTGTAAGGGACGTTAAAGAGGTGGATCATATTGGAAACGTTGTATGCGCAGCCTCCCAGAGACATCTCCTGTGAGATGACGTTGACGTCGCCGGAAGTTGTTGGCAGATGATCCAGATTGATGATGATGTCGGCTACGGTAGAGCCGATGAGCAAAATTTTCTTCATTGACAAGTACGACCTTTTCTTAGAATGATTGTCTTAAATTTTACCACCATCTGTGGAAATAGTCACTACCTGAAGGACAAGTTTTTTTCCGCTTGCATCGACGGCGCGTCTGACGGCCATTTCCAGACCGCCGCAGCAAGGCACCTCCATGCGCGTTACCGTGACTGAGCGGATGTCATTCTGCCGGAAGATCTCTGCTAACTTCTCGGTGTAGTCCACATCGTCTAGTTTTGGACAGCCGATCAAAGTGACCCGCCCTGCGATAAAATCTTGGTGAAAGGCGGCATAAGCGTAAGCCGTGCAGTCTGCTGCGATGAGAAGGTCTGCTCCGTCAAAATATCCGGCCCTGACTGGTGCCAATTTGATCTGTACCGGCCAGTTGGCCAGCTGTGACGGTATTTCCTGACTGGCGGCTTGAGCAGCCTGCGGATGCAGAGCTTTGGCTGCTGCACCGGGACAGCTGCAGGCGCGCTCTTCTGCCAATGCCCTCGCTGCCATGTTGGCTTTGACGGCAGCTTCGTCGTAGGCGGCAGCTTCTCTTTCTACAAAAGTGATGGCATCAGTGGGGCAGGTTGGCAGACAGTCACCGAGGCCGTCGCAGTAGTCGTCCCGCAGCAGCGTTGCTTTACCGTTCAACATGCCGATGGCACCCTCGTGACAGGCCGCGGCACATGCGCCGCAGCCATTGCATTTCTCTTCGTCTATGTGTATTATTCTTCTAATCATTTTACTTACCTCTGTTTTTCTTGACTTTTATAGTCTGATTATAATACAATGGAAAATATATTTCCGTTGCTTCTGCAACGTAAAGGAGAAAAAATGAAAAAAATATGTGATGCCATGAAAAAATCAGTTCTTTTTTTGGGGATCAAAGAAGAAGATCTTGAACGTGTTATCAGTTGTTTTGACGTAAAGCTGTCTCATTACGACAGGGATCAATTCGTCGTTCACCAGGGAGAGCGGGCAAAGGGAGTCGGTCTGGTGATCAGTGGACAGCTTCACATCATCAGAGAAGACTTTCTCGGAAATCGAGAGATTTTGACGGAAGTGGGACCAGGCGATATCTTTGACGAAGTCTATGCAGTATTGGCTGAGGAGTATCAGAGCATCGCTGTCGTGGCGGTACAGCAGGCCGAAGTTGCATTTTTTTCTATGGAGAAGATGCTGACGACTTGCTCATCAAATTGTGATTTTCATAATATAATTATCAAGAATATGCTGCGTGCCATGGCACAGAAGAATCTGATGCTGACTAGAAAGATGGCGCATTTGTCCCGAAAGTCTATCAGAGAGAAACTGGTTTCTTACCTTTCAGATGAGAGCAGCCGGCAAGGGAAGCGGGAACTCATCATTCCTTTTAATCGGCAGCAGCTGGCAGATTATCTGTCGGTGGAGCGAAGCGCTTTGTCGAGAGAACTTTCCAAGATGAAAGACGAAGGGCTGATCGAATTTTACAAGAATCAATTTATACTATATAATTAGATGTAAGAGATGGGAGGAAGCGATTATGTCTCTTTTGACAGAAAAAGCATTGGCAGCATCCCTTAAGAAGCTGCTGGAAAAGAAAACTTTGGATAAGATTACGGTAAAGGATATCACCGACGACTGCGGGGTCAACAGGCAGACCTTTTATTATCACTTTCACGATGTCTACGACCTGGTGGAGTGGATCTTTACAGAAGAAGCAAAGAAGTTCATGAACGATTGCGTAGAAGGCAGGGATTGGAAAGAGAGCATAGAAGCGCTGATGAACCGTCTGCTCAGTGATAAAGCCTTTATTATGAATACTTTTTATTCGGTAAACCGCAGGCAGCTCGAGAAATTCATGCAGAATCTTGCCAGACCGGCTATTGCTGACATTGCCCAGACCTTTGCAGAGGGAAAGTGCATCGAAAAGGAAGATCTGGATTTCGTGGTCAACGTATTTACCTTTGGCCTGGTAGGCATTATCACAGAGTGGGTTTCTGACGGTATGAGCGAGGAATATAAAGGCAGCATTAATAAGTTCTTTCTGGTGATTGACGGAACGATGGAAGGAACGCTGGAGAAGTTCGCTAAATAGGATTTATGCATCTGTAAGAATTTTATACAATCAACTAGGCGTGTCACAAAATGTTGCACGTCTTTTTCTTTGTCTATTGAGGAAAGATTTACTTGCTAATATGATGAGGTAATAATAGGAGAAGAATGAGGAGTAGGATGATATGAGTGTGGGACGAGAATTAAAAAAATTAGGGATGAAAGCTGCCTACCATTACCTTGATAGGGATCCTGAGACGAATATGCCGAAGCTGATGGAATGGGTGGACAAATTTGTCAGAGATGACGTTTTGACCGTGCAGAGAGACGTGTTTAGAAAGATCATTGCGGAAAAAGACAGCAACTGGTATCGTCTGCTAGCTAGTTTGTGGCAGGATATAGACGATGATGTCCGAAAGGTCTTATTCGAAAATCTTGTTATCAATGCCAATGCTTTGGCGGCGATACAGGCAAGGGAGTCGACAGTAAAATACCAGTGCAACATTCCCTGGGTCATTGCCCTGGATATGGGACGGGAAGGGGATGGAGAAATTCTTTCTTTCGACGATTTGGACGGCATCATAGAGCAGGCGAAGGATTTAGGGACGTTTATGTTCTTACTGACCGGCAGAGAACCGCTTGTACGCAAGGAAGAGGTTGTCGCCCTCTGCAACAAGCATACAGACTGCCAGTTCATGGCTTTTACAGACGGTCTGCTAATTGACGAAGATTTTGCAGTGCAGGCACTGCGGGTGAAGAACTTTATTCCGGCTATCCGCGTATATGCTGCGGCAGACGACAAAAAGCTGGACGACGTCTTTGCTATTCTCAGAACAAAAAAACTGCCTTATGGGGAGTACTGCATGTATGACAAATCGAATGCGGAACGGTTTGCCCGGGAGGCGTTTTTTGACGATGCCATTGAGCGGGGAGCAAAATTCTGCTGGTTTTTCTCGTCTCTGGCGGAGTCTGAGGACCAAGTTTACCAGCAGATTAAAAAATACCGTGAGTCAAAAACGCTGCTCACCATCAACTTCTGTAAAGACGAGGCGATGACTGGTGGCTGCATTGCCGGTAAGTATTATTGCAGCGTCAGCACGGACGGCAGAATCAAGCCGTGCAGTTTTTTGCCGTGCAGCGGGATGAATCTAAAAGAAAACTCCCTGCTGGCCGCGTATCGGTCGGACTGCTTCATGGAATACTACCACTGTGATTTGAAGTGCAGGGGAGTTTTTGAATGATAATTATAATCTTGGTGATTACAGCAGGTACCAGTTCCTAAATCGTTAAAAACGCTGAGATGGCACAATTGCCGTTCTCAGCGTTTGATTTTTTAGTATCGGTCTAGTCCTCTTTTTTATCGAAAAGAAGTTCTTCTGCGATGGCGACAGCATCTTCGATGCAGCCGTTGCAGCTTCTGAGGACTTCGCCGCCGTCCATGCCTTTGATTTCACGGCAGATGGTGGATTTGTTCATGGCAAGAAATCTGTTGGTGGCTTCCTTCATCAGCTTATAGCACTGGCTTTTGGATTTCGGTTTGTCCAGACTGCCGTCAGACTGTTTCATGCCGATGACCATGGCCATGCCGGATACTGCTCCGCAGGTACTGAACGTACCCATGCCGCCGCCGAAGGCTTCTGAGAGTCTGAATGCTGTCTCAAGGTCGGTACCCAGTTCTTCGCAGAAAGGGCAGACTACAGACTGGGCACAGTTGTAGCCTTTTCCGTGGAGTTCGATTGCTTGTTCTTTTCTGTTCATTTATTTCACCTCTATTTCACTATGAATTTTGGATTTTTTACATATACATTGGGGTCCTTTATGATGGTTTCTGGTTTGATTTCAAGGACGTCAGGATTGCTCAGATATCTCTTGAACTCTTTGAAGCAGCGCCCAAAGTAATAACCGCTTTCAATCCTCTCATCGGTAGTCACCTTGACAGGAATGACTTTTCGCTCTTCTACGACCTCACCGATTTTGAACAGTTTTTTCTGGGGCTGCCCCATGGCAATGAAGATGCCGGTGGTTCCAAAATCGTATACGTGATGGTACACGGCGTTGAGCCGGATCGAAGCCAGGTTGGTGATGAAGAGGGATGTGTGAAAAGGACTGCCGTCGATGACTGGGAAGGGCAGTGAAAAATGTCTGTCCCACCACTTCAGGAAACTGACTGTCGTGCGGATTAAAAAGGGCACCTTCATCACTTTGCGAAGAAGGCGGTCCATGGAACTGGTGCTTCCGTCAGCACGGTTGATCTGTATCGCCTCGGTCACTTTCCTGTTTACTTCGAAGATGTCGTCATCCAAATTAAAATATACTTTCGCTATGGTTTCTTCTCCGCTGTTCCCGTTGGATTTCAGGGTCACAAAGGAAACGCAGAAATGGTTTCGGGCAAAGAGCCTCTTGTTTACCACAAAGCGATTCAGGTTCGGGTTCTGGGATACCAGCCTGAGATAGGCTGCCACCATCACGCTCATATGATTCATTTTGATCCCCCTGCTGCGGCACTTGCTTATATAGCTCTGTATTGCGTCCAAATCGAGATCCAGATCGATGTAGTTGGTCGCGTCATACCGTTTTGTCATGATATGCGGTATGATTTCGTACATCGGATCGCAATTCTTCAGTCTATATCCGTCTGTTCTATTCATTACTATCTCCAATCGCTAATCTGCCTGCAATTATACTATAAAAAGGTTGTTTAATCAAGAAATGGACGTTATAATTAAGAATATATTAATTATTACGCAGCGATATAGGATGATGAGTATGGAATACAAAATTTATAAACAGGACGATTTTCGCATTTCCAATTGGACGGGCGGAAAGACAACTCAATTGGCAATTTTCCCGGAGACGGCAGCGTACATAGAGAGAAACTTTCTCTGGCGTTTAAGTACTGCTACTTGTGAAAAAGAGGAGTCTGCTTTTACGAAGCTGGCAGATTTTGATCGTGTTTTGATGGTACTGGAAGGCGACGTGGTGCTGGCGCATCAGGACGTGAGAGTGGCCAGACTTGGAGAATTGGAGCAGGACAGCTTTGACGGAGGATATGACACGAAGAGCTTCGGCAAAATCACAGATTACAATTTGATGGTCGCAAAGGGGAATAAAGGCTTTCTGGATGTGATTATACCGGATCAGAACAGCCAGACGCCGGCAACGGAGCAGTATCCAGAATTTGAGCAGTGTACACAGGGGTATTATTGCAGAGACGGATTTGCAACGATCACCATAGACCACAAGACTGTGATGCTGACGGCGGGACAGCAACTGATTATCAACAGTGAGAATGGCAAGGCTCCGATGATATCGGTTATGGGCGAGGGACATCTGATCAGAGCGCAGATTTTCTTTAACTATCATCAGGAGGAGATGGGACCTACCGTCATACCGCCTGAAAAGCCGACCTTTGATGACTTTAAGGCCTGTGTGTATTTGGCCAATATCCAGTTTCGGGGGGCGGGCTTCATTTTTAAGAAGTTAAAAACCCAGTGGTTTGACGAGGCGTTGACAGCGGCCATTCGAAAGATTGAACGCTTATACCTGACATTCTTCATCGCTACCATCGGTGCGGCTATCGTGGCTGCCGTCGGAATCAATCATCTTTCTACGGCAGGGTGCATCATCGCTATCGCAGTTTGGCTGTTGGTCGATATTTTCTTAATTTCGCCGCTGCTGTATTTTGCTGTGGTGCCTAAGCCTGTGAGAAAGCATATCAAAGACATTGACAGCCTGACGCCTTACGAGCAGAAAGTTCTGGAAAAACAGCGAGCCACTAATGAGCGCCTGGACAGACTACTCAAGAAATACAAGAATTCTGGACGATACCAGTATGACGAAGACGGCAACAGAGTGGATCTGCTTTAGAAAAATACAGAAAACCCCCGGCGTGTTGACACGATGTCTTGCGCCGGGGGTTTTAATGATATGCCTGCTTTATTATTCCACGAATACTGCGGTGATGTTTTTTGCGGGATCGCCTTTATGCTGGACAACCTGCAATCCCCAGCCTAAATTTTTTGCTGTGCTGTACACGTCTATGCCGAGGGCATATAGCGGGGGTCTGACTTTTTTTGGATTGATGCAGGTTCCTTTTTCCGAGAAAGAACAGGCATCACAGTTTTCGCATTCTGTTGCGCCGAAGGCAAAGTGGCAGCCTGATAGAAATGCGCGGCTTTCTAATTCCAGGGTAATTTTTTGCCCTAGTTTTAAATCCTCTGTGCACAGTATAATCCCCCAACTGTAATTTTTTATAATATCGGCGTATACCAAGGAATTAGCGACATCTTGTTTGGATGGGCAGTAGGGCATTCCACCGGGACATCCAAAGAGACATTTTAGAAAGGTTCTCTGGTCGAAGACAATTTGATCCAGGGTGAAAATTGCCGCTTGTTGGGCTCCCATCTCCATGGCTTTGTTCCTCAACTCTCGTTTTAGCAAGTCATTCAATACTTCCTCCTCCTTTTCAGTTTTGTATCTTTAGAAAAGGAACTCTGCCGCAGGCAGAGTCCCTAAAACTATAATGTTATTTAATCGTTACTTTTTTGCTGACCGTCTTGCCGTATACCTTTTCACCAGTTACATAGGTGTAAGGCCTTACGCTGACAGTATATTTTCCTTTGGCAAGTTTCTTGCTGGTAAAGGTTTTACCAGGTTTTGATAAGGAAGATACGATCTTGCCTTTAGAGTTTGTCACCTTATAGTAAAATCCATAAGCTTTGCTGTTGCCGCTGATCTTAGCGGTAATTTTCTTAGTCTTGGCGGAAGCTTTTGCAGAAGTGAGCTTCGTCGTGCGCGCGAGGGCAGCTTTGTATTCTTTGATAGGCGCTTTGTCTGCTGCAGTAAGCACCTTGATCCTGCCTTCGGTCTTCGCATATTGCTGACCGATGGTTCCGCCCAGCTTCTCGATGTATTTCTGAATGACCTCTGTGTCAACCAGCGACTCCTTAGTGACTTCCTTGCAGCCGTCGAACATGGTATAGCCGTCACCCTGCTGGGTCAGAATGTAAGTTGTCGATGCGACAGTATAAGTCTTTTTCGGATCGATTGGCACACCGTTTACCTTGACATTGACCACTCTTCTTGCACCGGCAACTTTGACGAACATTTCGTTTTTATCAGTTTCTACGGTAGACGGAACGGTGGTGTCAATTTCGTAGGTGATACCGGATACCTGCAGAAATCCACCGACCTCTCCCGGCGTATTTCTTGCGCCCAGTTCCAAAGCGTCGAGAACCTGCTGTCCGGTCGCTTCGATGACGCCGTACATGTTGCCCCAAGGATGGAGTGCGATGAGATCGCCGTAGGTTACGTCGCCTGCCTTGATATCGGCACGGACACCGCCGCCCTGGATGATGCCGATATCTGCACCTCCGATAATGCGGTAAGCGTCAGCGCAGAAGTTACCCATGTTGGTTTCCTGATTTCTGACAGCGCGTTTGCCTTCGGCATCCAGCGTGGTCAAGAGGACTTCAGAAGTACCCACTTTTTTGGAGGAGACTGCCTCGATTTTGTCATTGATCTCTTTGATTAAAGCTGCGGTCTTTTCATCCTTTGTCGCATAGTCGGTGACTAGGCTGGTGGAAATCTTTCCATCCGCTGTAATGATCAATTCACCAATAGCGGCCAGCTTTGTTCCGGCCTGAGATAGAGTAACATCTTTGCCTGCTTTGTCTTTTACGGCTTCACTGGCTACCGTGCTGTGGGAGTGACCGTCGATAAAAGCGTTTAAGCCAGTGGTGTTGGCGATGACTTCTCTGGATGTCCATGGGCTGCTCTGCTCGTCGATTCCCATGTGTCCGAGAGCGATGATATAGTCAGCGCCTTCTGCCTTTGCAGCGTCGATGGCTTTCTGAACAGCTGCATAGAGTTTCTTGCCTGTCTTATCATTACAGAAGTCGTAGATATAGTTGCCTTTTTCGTCCTGGAAGAAAGCCGGCGTAGATTTGGTGATGGATTCCGGTGTGCTGATGCCGACAAATGCGACCTTTTTGCCGCCGATTTCTTTGATGACATACGGATCAAAGACGGTCTTATCTGCTTTGGTATCCATGAAGTTGGAACTGATATATTTAGCGTTGGATTTTTTTGTCAGCTCCAAAAATTGCTCCATGCCGAAGTCGAACTCATGATTTCCCGGCACTGCCACGTCGTAGCCGACCTGGTTCATGATGTCGACAATGTAGTCACCCTTGGAAAGAGCGCCTGCCAGGTCTCCCTGGATGGCATCGCCTGCGTCAACGAGGACGACATTCTTCGTTTCTTTCAGCTTGTCTGCTTTGTAGGCGGCAAGACCGGCATAACCGATACTGTCGTCGATTCCGCAGTGGACGTCGTTGGTATAGAGCACCACGATGTCGTCTGATTTTGCGTTTGCGGCAAAGACCATGGATGGCATCATCGCAACAACCAGGCAGACAGCCAGCAAAATCGTTAATAATCTCTTGTTCTTTCGCATAATTCGCCTCCTTAATGGTACTGGTCCCGATTTACGGAGAAAACCGCAGGACAGACCTTATGCTTTAGCGCCCCGCGAACAAAGAGAGCGGAATGGCGCTAGTCGTATAATGGTACTGGTCCCGATTTACGGAGAAAACCGCAGGACAGACCTTATGCTTTAGCGCCCCGCGAACAAAGAGAGCGGAATGGCGCTAGTCGTATAATGGTACTGGTCCCGATTTACGGAGTAAATCGCAGGACAGACCTTATGCAACCACCCTCCAAGAGAACGAGCCGATGGGCGAAGTTCGATTGGAAAAGGGCTGACTGCAAATGGTACTGGTCCCGATTTACGGAGTAAATCGCAGGACAGACCTTATGCAACCACCCTCCAAGAGAACGAGCCGACGGGCGAAGTTCGATTGGAAAAGGGCTGACTGCAAATGGTACTGGTCCCGATTTACGGAGTAAATCGCAGGACAGACCTTATTAAAGAAATAAGTGGTTTTATTTATGTAAAGCATCTAGGAATGCTTTCACATCGTCTTCCGTAGTTCCCCATGAAGTCACCAGTCTGATGGCAATCAGGCCGTCTTTTTCTGGAGCCCACTCATAGAAGAAAAAATTCTCTTCGAGTTCTTTGACCTTGGCAGCAGGCAGAAGCGGGAAAATCTGGTTGGTATGGGAGTTGCCCAGGAATCCGTAACCGGCCTTTTCGATACCCTCACGGAGCATTTTTGCCATTGCGTTGGAGTGTGCAGCCATCTGGAAATAGATGCTGTCTTCGCCGCCCTTGAGCAGGGCTTCAAACTGTACGCCGATGAGACGTCCTTTTGCCAGCATACCGCAGTGCTGTTTGATGACCCATCTGTAGTGATCGTTGATGGCGTCGTTGAAAATAATCATGGCTTCTCCTAGAAGCGCACCGTTCTTGGTTCCGCCAATGTAGAAGGCATCGACCAGCTGAGCGATGTCTTTGATGGTTAAATCGCTGTCCTCGCACGTCAAAGCAGTTCCAAGGCGTGCACCATCCATGTAGAGATACATGTCGTGTTCTTTGCAGCATTTGCTCAGCGCTTCTAACTCTGCTTTGGTATAAATCGTACCTAGTTCGGTAGTATGAGAGATGCATGCCATCTTTGGAATGACAGTATGGTCGTCTTCAAACTCGTCCCATGCTGCTTCAATGTGTTCTGGAGTCAGCTTGCCGTCTTCGGTATCGTAATACATAATTTTGTGTCCGGCTGCCTCTACACCGCCGCATTCGTGCGTGCAGATATGAGCTGACTTAGGGGCCACTGCTGCTTCGTAACAGCGCAGAGCAGCTGTGATGGTGATGATATTCGATGGCGTACCGCCGACCATCATATATACTTCGCAGTCCTGCCTGCCAATTAAGTCCTTGATCATCTGTGCTGCGTGTTCACTGTGCGGATCCAGGGCGTATCCGTCGGTGTGTTCCAAATTGGTATCAATCAATGCCTGCAGAACATCAGGATGTGCACCCTGGCTATAATCACTTCTAAAATAAATCATTGTTATCTTCCTCCTCTAATCTGTCAGATACCTCTATTATAGAATAGTTTTCAGAACAATTCATCTATTTTTGGAAGATATTTACGAAATTTTTACAATGTAGATAGCTGCAAGGATTATATATTGAAGTCACTCGATATTACTGAAAGAATTGGATGATTATTGACAAATGGTCATGCGCAAAAAACACTAGACAAGTCATGAAAAAGAGCGTATAATATTTCAGTAATATTATTTAAAAATGCGCAAAACATATAGAAATGAGGAAAAGATGGCGAGTTTCGGGGTCTTAGATATCCTACTCACTGAAAACGCCGCAGACCTTATTTCTTTTTGGTTTTTGCGCTTTTGTTTTTTTTGTCAAGCGAGATAGAAGGGAGCAGGATTATGAAAAAATATATCTTTGTTACAGGCGGCGTGGTCTCAGGTCTCGGCAAGGGAATCACTGCGGCATCTTTGGGACGGCTGCTCAAAGCTAGAGGACTGAAAGTGGCCGCACAGAAGCTGGACCCGTATATTAACATCGACCCAGGCACCATGAGTCCTTATCAGCACGGAGAGGTTTTTGTCACCGAGGATGGGGCGGAGACAGATTTGGATTTGGGACATTACGAGAGATTTATCGACGAAAATCTGAACAAATTCAGTAACCTGACAACGGGGAAGGTCTATTGGAATGTTTTAAACAAGGAGCGCAATGGGGAATACCTTGGGAATACAGTACAAGTAATACCGCACATCACCAATGAAATCAAATCTTTCATCTATAATGTGGGCGAGACATCTGACGCAGATGTTATCATTACGGAAATCGGCGGCACCGTGGGCGATATCGAAAGTCAGCCGTTCTTAGAAGCCATCAGGCAGGTATCCCTGGAAGTGGGGAAAGAAAACTGCATCTTTATCCACGTCTGCCTGGTGCCGTATCTGCAGAGTTCAGGCGAACATAAGTCCAAACCGGTACAGCATTCTGTAAAGGAGCTGCGGACTGTGGGCATTTCACCTGACATCATTGTCTTGCGCGTGGATCAACCGGTAGACCAGGAAATCATCGATAAGATTTCATTGTTCTGCAATGTCAAGAAGGACTGTGTTATTGAAAATATTACACTGCCTGTGCTCTATGAAGCGCCTATGATGCTGGAAAAGTCCAATCTGAGCTGGATTGTCTGCCGAGAACTCTCCCTCAACGCCGGACCTTGTGATATGGAAGAATGGACAGCCATGCTGGAACGTATCGCACGCCGTGAGAAAAAAGTGATGATCGGCCTGGTAGGGAAATATGTGAAGCTGCACGATGCCTACCTTTCTGTGGCTGAAGCCCTTCGCCACGGCGGTTATGAAAACGATGCCAAGGTGGATATCAAGTGGATTGAAGCAGAGGATCTGACTGAGGATACTGCAGACAGCCTGCTGGGAGATGTAGATGGAATTCTGGTTCCCGGAGGCTTCGGCGACAGGGGCATCGAAGGGAAGATTTTGGCGGCTAAGTTTGCCAGGGAACAGAATATTCCATACCTGGGAATCTGCCTGGGCATGCAGACTGCTGTCATTGAATTTGCCAGAGACGTGCTGGGACTTACAGCCGCCCATTCAGGAGAATTTGTGCCGGAGAGCAAACATCGGGTCATCGATTTGATGGCTGATCAGCAAGGCAACCTGCCTAAAGGCGGAACCATGAGACTGGGAGCCTACCCGTGCAAAATCAAAGCAGGCACTATTTTGGCGGATGCATATGGAAAAGAAGAAATTCAGGAACGGCACAGACACCGTTACGAGTTCAACAATGATTATAGGGAGTCTATGGAAGCTGCGGGACTGGTGATTGCAGGAACCTCTCCTGACGGCAGACTGGTGGAAGCTGTTGAAATCCCCGGTAAGCGTTTTTTTGCAGCCGTACAATATCATCCGGAGTTTAAATCAAGACCAAATCACGCCCACCCGCTGTTCCGTGAGTTTATCAAAGCCAGTTTAGAGAAGGAATAATCGCTGCAAATTAAAAGAGGTGGTTACGTCGACAATACTTGTCAGCGCAGCTACCTCTTTTTCTCTATTCGTCTTCTTTAATATGATTATATTTTTCTCTGGTCGCAAGACCACCGCGTATATGTCTCTCTGCTTTGTTGACATCAAGTACTGCCTTTACCTGTGCGGCAAGAGAAGGACTTATTTCCTGCAGTCTTTCTGTGACGTCTTTGTGCACCGTACTCTTGCTGACCTTGAATCTCTTTGCAGCGGCTCTGACAGTGGAATTAGTTGAAACTATGTATTCAGCCAGCGCAAGTACTCTCTCTTCTATGTAATCCTTCATATTAAACACCGCTCCTTAAACTCAAGTTAGAACCAATATATGCAGCGGTTTGACGGGATATGCAAAGGAATGATGATTTCACATAGAATTTCATTTGACACAAGCCAAGTTCTTTCGAACTTTATGACAATCGGCGGAGAAGACGGGTACCCTTTGACAAATCAGTGTCTTAAGACTATGGTTTTACACAGATTTAACATTAAAACTATAGAATTCATATCGCTAATATAGTAGACTGAATGTAGAAAAATGGAGGAACTCGCGATGATTTATTTTGTTGAAGACGACAACAGTATCAGGGAACTTGTTTTATATACACTTAACAATGCAGGTTATGAGGCCAGAGGGTTTGAAAGACCGTCGCTCTTTTGGGAGGCACTGAAACAAGAAGCGCCGCGGCTGATTTTGCTGGATATCATGCTGCCGGAAGAAGACGGACTGCAAATTTTGAAGAGGCTGAGGGCCTCCTCGACAACCAGCAAAATACCTATCATGATGCTGACTGCGAAGGGGACAGAATACGACAAAGTCATCGGATTGGACTACGGTGCGGATGACTATGTGCCAAAACCTTTTGGCATGATGGAACTGATTGCCAGGGTGAAAGCACTGCTGCGCAGAGCAGAAGTCGTCGATACCGACAGGGATTATACTATCGGCAAACTCTTCGTTTCTCCTTCAAAACACGTAGTCCGCACCTGTGGCCAAGATGTAACTTTGACTCTGAAAGAATTTGAGATGTTAGTTCTGCTGGTAGAAAATCAGGGCATCGTATTTACGAGAGATCAGCTGCTCACCAAAATCTGGGGTTATGCCTTTGACGGCGAAAGCAGGACGGTTGACGTTCATATCAGATCTTTGAGACAGAAGCTGGGCGAATGTGGTGGACTGATTGAAACAGTTCGAGGTATCGGTTATAAAATTGGAGAAGATAAATATGAAAAGCCGAATATTTAAAGGAATCTTTCTAGTCGCTATTCTAGTATGGATTGCATGCATGATTCTTATTATGGGAGCACTTTACATGCAGTACAACGGAGAGTACGTGCGGGAACTGAAAAACGAAGCCTATCTGGTAGCCCATGCTGTTGAACAGAACGGCGGGGAATATTTTGCTGACTTGAAGCTGGCAGAAAATCATAGAATCACCTGGATTGGTCAGGATGGCACTGTAAAGTACGATTCTTCCGTCAATGGTGATAAACTGGAGAATCACGGCAGCAGACCGGAAGTGCTGGAGGCCATGGAAAAGGGGTATGGCGAGGACACCCGTTATTCAAAGACGTTAGCCGAAAAAACCATATACAGCGCCGTCAAGCTGACAGACGGAACTGTGATGCGTGTTTCCCAAGTGCAGTTTTCAATTATTACGCTGATTCTCAGCATGCTGCAGCCAATTTTGATCGTATTGATTCTTACAGTCCTCTTATCACTGCTGTTAGCGGCACAGATTGCTAAGAAAATTGTCAATCCGATTAACGAAATCGATTTGGAACATCCTGAAGCGGTGCAAATTTATGAAGAAGTAAAACCTCTGGTGGACAAAATTTCGGAGCAGAATAAGGCTCTGAACTATCAGATCAATCAACTGCAGGTAGACGTTGACGAGAAGACCAAGGAAGCAGACTTCAGAAAAGAGTTCACAGCTAACGTTTCTCACGAGTTGAAAACGCCTTTGACCTCCATTTCCGGTTTTGCTGAGATCATCAAGAATGGTATCGTCAAAGAAGAAGATATACCGCGGTTTGCGGGAAGAATTTATGATGAAGCTCAAAGGCTGATCACCCTGGTAGGAGACATCATCAAATTGTCGCAGCTGGACGAGAAGCAGATTGCGGCGAAAAAAGAACGGTTGGACCTCTATTTGATTTGCCAGGACGTCATCGACACCTTGGAACCGGCGGCCTTTGAGCGCCATGTGGAGGTTTCTCTAACGGGACAGCACCTCTATGCGGAAGGCGTGGGACAGATTTTGGGAGAAATCATCTATAACTTGTGCGATAATGCGATAAAATATAACAAGGAGGGCGGCAGCGTTACCGTCAACGTCCACGAAGAGGAAGGAAAGCCGGCTGTGACAGTACGTGATACTGGTATCGGAATCCCGGAGGAGGATTTGGACCGAGTCTTTGAACGGTTCTTCCGGGTCAACAAGAGTCACTCCAAAGAAATAGGCGGTACCGGGCTGGGTCTGTCTATCGTAAAGCATGGAGCCGCTTATCACAATGCACAGATCAGAATCGACAGCAAGCTGAACTGCGGAACAAGTATTACAATTATTTTTTAATAAATTGACACTGATTTAAGAGAGGAAAACGTACATGGATATTTTTTCATTTATTACACTGTTTGGAGGCTTGGCGCTATTTCTTTATGGCATGAACCTGATGTCTCAAGGCCTTGAAAAACTGGCTGGAGGTAAATTGGAAGGGATTCTCAAGAAAATGACCTCAAATCCGGTGAAGAGTCTGTTTCTGGGAATCGGCATCACGGCAGTAATTCAAAGTTCATCGGCTGTCACGGTCATGCTGGTAGGTCTGGTTAACTCCGGAATCATGCAGCTTTCTGGCACGGTAGGCGTCATCATGGGTTCTAATATTGGAACGACAGTGACCGCCTGGATTCTCAGTTTAGTAGGCATCGAAAGTGATAACGTATGGGTAAAGCTTTTGAAACCAGAGTCCTTCTCGCCGATTCTGGCTTTGGTCGGCATTATTTTGATGATGTCATCCAAGACCAGTAAAAAGAAGGACATCGGCAGCATCATGATCGGCTTTGCCATCCTGATGTATGGCATGAATTTCATGAGTGATTCGGTGAGTCCGCTAGCGGATATGCCTGAATTCACCTCTATGCTGACTGCGTTTACCAATCCGCTGCTGGGTATTGTCACTGGCCTGGTACTGACGGCGGTAATTCAGAGTTCCTCTGCTTCGGTAGGAATTCTGCAGGCACTATCCCTGACTGGGGGAATCTCCTATGGAATGGCCATTCCGATCATCATGGGACAAAATATCGGAACTTGTGTCACAGCGCTGATTTCCAGTATCGGTGTAAATAAAAATGCCAAACGCGTTGCGGTGATTCATATCGCTTTCAATCTTCTGGGTACAACAGTGTGCCTGCTGCTCTATTTCATATTGCATTTTGTCGTGGATTTGACCTTTATTGAAACAGCAATTAATCCTGTGGGAATCGCCATTGTGCACAGCATTTTCAACATTACGACGACGATCCTGCTGCTGCCGTTCTCAAAACAGCTGGTAAAACTGGCGGAAGGAACCATCAAGACAGAACCAGAGAAAGAAATCGCTTTCCTGGACGAAAGACTGTTGAAGACGCCGTCCATCGCACTGCAGGAATGCAATCATATTACGACAGAGATGGCATATGTGTCAAAGCAGTCCATGATGGACGCTATGGATTTACTCTTTGCCTACAATGAGAAAAAAGCGACTGGTGTCAAAGCATTGGAGGGAGAGGTTGATATTTATGAAGACCGCCTCGGTTCTTATCTGGTAAAATTGTCGGGTTACGATCTTTCAGATACCGACAGCAAACAGATATCAAAGCTGCTGCACACCATTGGAGACTTTGAACGTATCAGCGATCATGCTGTAAACGTCATGGAAGCAGCGCGGGAAATTGAGGAAAAGAGAGTTCCTCTGTCACCGGAAGGGGTAGAGGAAATAAAAGTAGCTACTGCGGCAATCAGGGAGATCATGGAAATCGCCATCAAGGCTTTTGACGAAAACGACTTGGAACTGGCTTATCGTGTAGAGCCGCTGGAACAGGTTGTAGACGGGATCATCGAAGGCATTAAGCTGAACCACATAAATAGACTGCAGGCGGGTAAATGCACCATTCAGCAGGGATTTGTACTCTCAGATATTTTAACCAACTACGAAAGAGTATCAGACCACTGTTCAAATATCGCTGTCGCTATGATTGAATTATCAAAATCAGCCTTTGACACCCACGAATATCTGGACAAGCTGAAAGCGATGGACGACCCTGAATTCAGAAAGATGTTTACAGAATACAAACAAAAATATGCCATATAAATCTATATTTTGAAAATATCAGCAATTTCGTTGAAAAAACATGAAAAATTGTATATAATAGTTCCGTAATCCTAAACGACGTTACCATGACGTGGGCATTATAGTAGAAAGTGTTCATTGAATCATGACATTCGATTCTGAATTCAGAGGTAAGTCATGGTATAATGTATCAAAAAATGGCAATGCTATATATAATTGAGAATATATTATTTTTTAGAGAAAAGGAGTATGGAAATGGCAAGTGAAGTAGGAATTGACTTAGGGACAGCCAATGTCTTAGTATATATAAAAAACAAGGGCATAGTACTGAACGAGCCGTCAGTAGTGGCAATTAACAAAGACACGGATGATATTCTCGCTGTGGGTGAAGAAGCAAGACAGATGCTGGGAAGAACACCTGCTAATATCATCGCCGTGCGTCCACTTCGTGACGGTGTGATTTCAGATTATGATATTACTGAGAGGATGCTGAAGTATTTTATCAAAAAGACATGCGGAAGCGGCAGATTCTTTAAACCGAAAATCATGGTTTGTGTCCCGAGCGGAGTGACTGAGGTTGAGAAAAGAGCTGTCAGGGAAGCGGCAACACAAGCAGGAGGAAAAGACGTTTATCTGATGGAAGAACCAGTTGCAGCAGCGATCGGTGCTGGAATTGATATTGCCCAGCCGGATGGTGTCATGGTTATCGACATCGGAGGCGGAACCACAGATATCGCTGTCATTTCCCTTGGCGGTATTGTTGCAAGTACATCCGTAAAGATGGCCGGAGATAAATTCGATGATTCCATCATTAAATATATGAGAAAAGTACACAAGCTGTATATCGGTGAAAGAACTGGCGAAGAAATCAAGAAAACGATTGGTACTGCATATCCAAGAGAAGAAAACATGGTCATGGAATGCCGGGGCAGAGATTTAGTTACGGGGCTTCCAAAGACCGTGGAGGTCAGTTCCGAGGAAATCATGGAAGCGCTGGAAGAACCACTTCACACTATTTGTGAAGCAGCCCATAGCGTTCTTGAACAAACCCCGCCTGAACTGGCAGCGGATATCAGTAATTCTGGTATTGTCATCACCGGCGGAGGTGCATTGCTTTACGGCATCGATAGAAGGATTCAGGATAGGACAGGCATCCAGGTGAGAATCGCTGATGACCCGACGTCTTGTGTAGCAATCGGTACAGGAAAGGCGCTCAATGAGTTAGAGTCGTTGGAAAGCAATTCACTGAATAGAAGAGCACCTTATTTATAAAACAAATTATCCAAAGACGCATTGGCTATGCGGCAGACTCCGCAGCACTAGCCGATGTGTCTTTTTGGTTACATTAGCTTACAATATCACATCAGGATAACCGCCTATCTCATTAGAGGCTGAGAAGCCCTTGGGTGCTAAGGAGGGAAACGCTATCACGTTTTTCTAGTAAACATAA
This sequence comes from Eubacteriaceae bacterium, assembly GCA_902362805.1. GTDB lineage: Bacteria > Bacillota > Clostridia > Peptostreptococcales > Anaerovoracaceae > Senimuribacter. The sequence goes on from CABIXY010000006.1 coordinate 107,955, forward strand.
GTAAATCTTATTCTTAGATAAGTACAATTCGTTTTACTTATATTGAGTGATGCTATAGAATAAAGACAAGAAAAGCGAATGTATGAGAAGGAGGTCAATATCATGAGAAATAACAGTAAAATTTGGACTTTGATCATGTTGATGAGTTTAGCTGTGGTGGTGCTGGTGACTTTTATAATCTGCCTAGCAGAAATTAACTGGGCAATGGAGAAAATTTTGATGACGGTCGATGTAGTTGCAGCGGTGGTGTTCACCACTTGCCCGGTGATGATTACAGGAACCACAGAAACCGTATAATAAAACAGGGAGGGGCTGATGGCAGCCCCTATTTCTGTGTGAATTTTTGTATTAATGCAATTATGATGATATGCTGTTGACAATATAATCGATAAATTTTCGGGCAGCTAACGGCATTGTATCCCAGTTATGCCATGCCAAGGATAGTGTACGTTCAGGTCTTTCCCTGATTTCACGGATTTCTAAGTCTGGTTTGACTTTTGCGAGCAAAATATCATAAAAGGCTGATATACCTAGACCCTGCTCTACCATAGACATGATGGAGTAATCATCATAAACTTTATATTCTATATTAGGGGTCAACTGTTCCTGCTGAAAGGCGCGGAGAAGCAGATTGTATTCCCCTTCATCGGGAAGGATGATTGGCCCCTGTGCCAATTGTGCTAAAGTGACTTCTTTTTCATTTATCAGTGGATGGTTTTTGGGCAGAACGGCCTGCAGCCGTTGGCGTAGCAGCGGTCTTGTTTCTAATTTTGTGACCGCATCTGGATTGACAAAGCCAAAATCAATGTTGCCATCAAGGATCCCTCTTTCGATACTGTCGTAGCTGCCTTGCTGCAGTTCAAATTTAACTTCGGGATATTTTTTTTTGAACGCCATCATTGGTTCAGGCAGTAGAAACCGGCTGACTGTAATAAAAGTACCGATGCGAATCGTGCTGTTCTTTAGTCCCTGCATCTCTGAATGCTTGCGATTTAAATTTAGTTCGGCGCTGTAAATAGAATGCAGATAAGGAAAGTATTGCTCACCATCCCGAGTGAGTGTGATCCCATCTTTCCCACGATTGACCAGAGTAGTCGAGAGTTCCTGTTCTAAAGATTTGATGGTCTGGCTGACTGCACTTTGAGAGTAACCGATGATGTCAGCTGTCTTTGTAAAACTGCCTGTCTCTATGACTTTGCAGAAAATTCCATAACGAGAAATCATAGTGTTCCCCTTCCTAGTTATAATGAAGTTAAAGTGGAGTCTGCCGCCTGGCGGGCGATACCCAACGTTTCGTATAAATCTATTATATCTATTGTAAGGACTAGTTCCGAGAATGTCAACGCTGATTGAACGGCTGAAGCCGATCGCGGACTCTTAGAGGGGCAAAATAGGCCGTTGCAGTCCGCAGCCGAGCGCGCCAGAAAAAAAGTGCGGGACATTTTTTGAGAACCTAGTCGATTGCGGACTGTCAGAAGCGCAAAACGGGCCGTTGCAGTCCGCAGCCGAGCGCGCCAGAAAAAAAGTGCGGGACATTCTTGAGAACCTAGTCGATTGCGGACTGTCAGAACCGCAAAACAGGCCGTTGTAGTCCGCAGCCGAGCGCGCCAGAAAAAAAGTGCGGGACATTTCTTGAGAACGTAGTCGATTGCGGACTGTCAGAACCGCAAAACAGGCCGTTGCAGTCCGCAGCCGAGCGCGCCAGAAAAAAAGTGCGGGACATTTCTTGAGAACCCGGCCGATTGCGGACTCTTAGAGAGGTAAAACGGGCCGTTGCAGTCCGCAGCCGAGCGCGCCAGAAAAAAAGTGCGGGACATTTTTTGCGAACCCGGTCAATTGCGGACTGTCAGAACCGCAAAACAGGCCGTTGCAGTCCGCAGCCGAGCGCGCCAGAAAAAAAGTGCGGGACATTCTTGAGAACCTAGTCGATTGCGGACTGTCAGAAGCGCAAAACGGGCCGTTGCAGTCCGCAGCCGAGCGCGCCAGAAAAAAAGTGCGGGACATTCTTGAGAACCTAGTCGATTGCGGACTGTCAGAACCGCAAAACAGGCCGTTGTAGTCCGCAGCCGAGCGCGCCAGAAAAAAAGTGCGGGACATTTCTTGAGAACGTAGTCGATTGCGGACTGTCAGAACCGCAAAACAGGCCGTTGCAGTCCGCAGCCGAGCGCGCCAGAAAAAAAGTGCGGGACATTTCTTGAGAACCCGGTCAATTGCGGACTATCAGAACCGCGACTACAGTAGATGGATTTGACTCTTAGAACCACGCCTACCGTGGATGGATTAGCTAGTGAGAGTTTAAACTTTCCTTTACACTCTCGCAAAAAGCGGGTATCATAATAGTATTAGAAACTGAAGTAGATAAGAATAGGAGAACCTATGAAATTAGAGTTAATCGCAACTGCCACTTTTGGTTTGGAAGCAGTTGTCAAGAGAGAAATACAGAATCTGGGATACAAAGTGGTCAAATCGGAGGACGCCAAGATTACTTTTTTGGGGGATGAGCGGGCCATCGTCAGAAGTAACTTATGGCTTCGATCGGCAGACCGAGTGCTGCTGAAAATGGGAGAGTTTACTGCACTGACCTTTGAGGAGTTATTTCAGCAGACGAAGGCGATTCCTTGGGAGGAACTGATTCCCATCGATGGAAAATTCACAGTGACAGGCACATCCGTAAAGTCGAAGCTGCACAGTGTGCCATCCTGTCAGAGCATCGTTAAAAAAGCTGTTGTGGAGCGCCTCAGGGAATACTATTGTATCGACCGTTTTGAGGAAACAGGTGCAGACTATACTATTAAAACGACCATTTTGAAGGACAAAGTCACGCTGACGATCGATACCAGCGGCCCAGGACTACACAAGAGAGGCTATAGGGTTCGCGATGTGGCGGCGCCAATCAAAGAAACTCTGGCGGCAGCTATGGTTCAGTTGTCTTTTTGGCGGGTGGGCAGACTGCTGATTGATCCTTGCTGTGGGTCTGGAACCATTCCAATTGAGGCAGCTATGATTGGCAGAAACATCGCTCCTGGACTCAACCGCAAATTTGCATCTGAAGAATGGGAGATGATACCAGAGGAGACGTGGAAAGAGGAGCGGCGCAGCGCTTTTGAAGCGGTGGATTATGACGCAGAACTGAAAATCTATGCCTTTGATATCGATGGCAAAGCCATTGAGGCCGCCAAAGAAAACGCCATTGAAGCTGGTGTGGATGACTGCATCATCTTCAAGACGATGGATATGGCAAAACTTTCCGCCAGGGAGAACAGCGGCATCATTATCACCAATCCGCCATATGGTGAACGTATCGGTGAAGAGAAGCAAATTGAAACGATATATAAGAAGTACAGAACATTCATGGCGGAAAATCCGACCTGGTCACTTTTCCTCATTACGACGGACAAGACCGTAGAAGGAAAAATCATGGGAAGGCCGGCAGACAGAAGACGGAAACTCTACAATGGAAGATTGGAAGTATGCTATTATCAGTTTCATGGAAAGAAGGAGTAAATTCTCGTGGACATTACCGTAGATAAAAGTATCAGAACTCCTCTATATTGGCAGATTGCGGATCAGATTAAGTCGATGATTATTGAAGGGCAGATGGCGGACGGATCGATTTTGCCGTCGGAACGATCATTGGCTCAAATGCTGGGCGTGCACAGGAACACCATTATCAAAGCCTATTCTCACCTCAAGGACCAGGAACTGATTGATTCGCTACAGGGCATCGGCTATCGAGTGACCTACAAGAGCAAAAGTTTTTATGAGCCGGATGTGAGGAAAAAGGTCAATTGGAGTACGATTATAAAGGATGAATATCAGGACATGGAACGCACTTTTGATGATATTTTCCTTCGTTTCACGGAAGAAAACAATATTTCCTTTTCTACGGGCATGCCGCCTGCCATCTATAACGAAGAAGATCTTGCGGCTGATCTCGCCGCGATCCTTAGGGAAGAGGGTAGACGACCGTTCTATCTATCTCCTTATCAGGGGGATTTGACGTTACGTCACAAAATCATCGCCTATTTAAGAACAAAGGGTATCAAAGCGGGGCTGAACCAGGTACAAATTCTTTCCGAAACGAATCAAGCTCTCGACTTTATCGTCACGTCCCTTTTGAGGCCGGGAGACAGAGTGATTACTGAAGAGCCGGTTTCCCCTGATGTTTACCGCGTTATCGAGCTAGCTGGGGGCAAGCCCGTCACAGTACCGGTGGATGAAAATGGTATGATCTGTGACAATCTGGAAGCCCTCATAGAAACCCATCATCCCAAATTCATTTATGTCAATTCCAGCTATCACGACCCTACTGGCAATATCTTGTCAGTGGAACGCAGGCGAAAACTTCTTGAACTTTCCAACCGCTATCGACTGCCAATCATCGAGGAGGATGCGGCTTCAGAGTTATCCTTCGAGGAAAAATTTTTACCTACCATCAAATCCATGGATCGCAGCGAGAATGTCATTTATATCTATTCGTTTGCCTTGACTTTTATACCGGGCATGTCCATGGCATTTGTAGCCGCACCGGAGAAATTGATCAAAAGCCTCAGTTACCTGGTTTCCATTCGAATTATGACCCTGGATTGGATGACGCAGAAACTTTTGGCGAAATACATAACTGACGGCAAATACTACGAAAACGTCCAGAAAATCGCTGCTCTTAACAAGACAAAGAGGGATCTGATGTGTTCTTATCTAGATCGGATGTCTGATATCGGCGTCAGCTATCAGAAGCCTCGCGGCGGTGTCTATATCTGGTGTCAGCTGCCGAAGACAGTGGACAGCAAAGCGGTCGTATCCGAAAGCTTGAAGCGGGGTATTTCCATCATTCCTGGAGAAATTTTTTACCCCATGAGAAACGGCGGTCAAAATAATATCCGCCTGAATTATTCCTACGAGACGATCAGTAGAATCAAGCTGGGCATGGAAAATCTGATTGACATTATTAGGGAGTTGGTATAAGAGCAAAAATAGGACAAATTTGGTAAAGAAAGGATAAAACTGGTACACAAAAAAAGCAAAGCGCTGGTACTTTAATTTTTTGACAAATATAGTATGATTTTTTTATCGAGAGTTAAACTATCTTATGAACGAAATTTAAAATTATTCAAAGAGAAAAGGAGATTACACCAATGGCAGTAAATTTAAAGGGAAGAAGCTTTTTAACACTTATGGATTTCACACCAGAAGAAATCAGATATATGCTTGATCTGGCACACGATCTCAAAGCAAAAAAGAGAGCAGGAATCTGCAACCAGGTTCTGAAAGGAAAGAACATCGTTCTTCTGTTCGAGAAGACTTCAACTAGAACAAGATGTGCATTTGAAGTAGCAGCTATGGACGAAGGCGCTGGCGTTACATTCTTAGACTCCGGAAGCTCCCAGATGGGCAAGAAGGAAACTATGGAAGATACTGCAAAAGTATTGGGTAGATTCTACGATGGTATCGAATACAGAGGATTCGATCAGGAAGTCGTAGAGGGTCTGGCGAAATATGCTGGAGTACCAGTATGGAACGGTCTGACTGACGTTGACCATCCTACTCAGATCTTAGCTGACCTGCTGACAATCGAAGAACACGTTGCAAAACCACTGAACAAAGTAAAAGTTGTATTCAGCGGAGACATCAGAAACAACATGAGCTATGCTTGGATGTATGGATGCGCTAAGATGGGAATGCACTATGTTGCATATGGACCGGACGAAATGAAAGCTGAATTAAAGCAGGATGTTATCGCAAAGGTTCAGGAAGTTGCAAAAGAGACTGGCGCAACAATCGAAGTATCCTCAGATCCAGCTTGCCTGAAAGGTGCAGACGTTATCTATGCTGACGTTTGGGCTTCCATGGGTGAAGAAGCAGAAATTCCTGAAAGAGTTAGACTTCTGACTCCATTCAAAGTTACTGAAGAATTAATGGCAGCAACTGAAAACCCAGATTGCATCTTCATGCACTGCCTGCCTTCCTTCCATGACTTTGAAACAAAGATGGCTAAAACACAGAAGGAAGAAGGATATGACATCCGCGAAGTTACTGACGAAGTATTCAGAAGCAAGAACTCCGTTGTATTTGATGAAGCTGAGAACAGAATGCACACTATCAAGGCTGTTATCGTAGCAACAATCGGCTAGCCTTTTCGCCCCAAGCTTGCCTGGATAGGCGAAACGGAGGAGTTCAGCTTGATGAACGTTATTCGCATTATATTAGTAAGGACAAACAAAAACCCAAGGGCTGCCGCGCAGGCGGCGGTCCTTTTTAAGATTTCTAAGTAAAAAATAACGCGGACCTGGTCCGCAAAAGAAGTGCTTGGCGTGAAGCCTCGCACGAAAGATGAAAAGGAGATAAATTATGCATCCTGGAATTCATAATTATTCTGAAATTGGTAAATTAAATAAAGTGCTTCTTCACAGAATCGGTGAAGAAGTAGAAGGTCTGGTTCCAGACAACTTTGAAAGACTGTTGTTCGACGACATCCCTTTCCTGAAAGTTGCCCAGCAGGAACACGATAGATTTGCAGAAGTACTGAGAGAAAACGGCGTCGAAGTCGTTTACTACGTAGACGAAACTGCAAAGGCTTTAGCTGATCCGACTATAAAAAAAGAGTTTTTAAACAAGATGTTAGACGAAAGCCATCTGAATTCAGAAGGCATCAGAGAAGCAATCTTTGACTATCTGATCAAACTGCCTGAGAAGCAGATGGTAGAGAAAATCATCGCAGGAGTAAAGAGAGAGGAAATTCAGGGCGTTGAAAGTAAATCCTTAGCAGATTTTATTTCATCATCCTATCCGTTCTATATGGATCCAATGCCGAACCTTTACTTCACAAGAGACCCTGGTGCATGCGTAGGGAATGGTATCAACATTCACCACATGAGCACAGCGACAAGAAGAAGAGAAGCATTGCTTCTGAAGTATATGTTCCTTCACAACAGAGATTTTGCACCAGAAGGTTCACAGATCTGGTATGACTATGACCATGAATATTCAATCGAAGGCGGAGACGTTTTAGTTCTCAACGCTGAGACTGTTGCAATCGGACTGAGCCAGAGAACGACAGCCGCTGCCATCGAAAGATTTGCAGAAAACATGCTGAACAAGTCCACATTCAAGAGGGTATTGGTATTCGACATCCCTAAGACTCGTGCATTTATGCATCTGGATACCGTATTCACAATGGTTGACTTTGACAAGTTCACAATTCATCCAGAAATTGAAGGACCTCTGCAGCTGTTCGAAATCACCCTTGAAAAAGATGGAAAGGCGCATTTTGAATCAGTTACAGACTCCTTACCGAATATCCTGAAGAAAGTTCTCAATTTACCAGCAGTTGAGTTAATCCGCTGCGGAGGAACTGACTTGATGGCTGCACAGAGAGAACAGTGGAACGATGGTTCCAACACTCTTTGTATCGCTCCGGGAACAGTAGTTACCTATGAGAGAAACTACGTGACCAACGACCTGCTGGATAAGAAGGGCGTAAAAGTGCTGACCATTCCAAGTGCTGAGCTTTCAAGAGGAAGAGGGGGCCCAAGATGTATGTCTTGCCCTGTTAATAGAGACGACCTATAAAAAATGCTTGTTATTTCACTCACAGCATTGTAAACAACTTTCGCTGCGTGCCCCGTGTGCTTTGTGTACACAGGGCGCCTGGCGTGCAGTTGTATTTCGGCTGAAGTGTTGCGCATTTATTTAGGTTCGCTTACTAAATTTGTTTGTAAAATAGGAGAGAAAAAACATGGCAGAAAAAATTGTTATCGCCTTAGGCGGAAACGCTCTTCAGTCAGGTAAGAGCGAAGCTACTGCAGAAGCGCAGTTAGAAGTAGTTAAAAAGACATGTGAATATATCGCAGATATCAGCTGCAAAGGATACGAAATCGGACTGGTTCACGGAAATGGACCACAGGTAGGCAGAATTCTTCTTGCATCTGAAACTGCAAAAGATGTTACACCTTCCATGCCGTTTGACGTATGCGGCGCGATGTCTCAGGGATATATCGGATATCACCTGCAGCAGGCTCTGAAATATGCGCTGAACAAGAGAGATAAGAACATTCCGGTTCTGACTGTTGCAACGCAGATGATCGTTGAAAAGAAGGACCCTGCGTTCCAGAACCCGACAAAACCGATCGGACCTTTCTATTCAGAAGAAGAAGCAAAAGCTTTAGAAACTGAAAAGGGATACACTATGAAAGAGGACGCTGGCAGAGGATGGAGAAGAGTCGTAGCTTCCCCGCTGCCGAGAAAGATCGTAGAAATCGGCGCAGTGAAGAAACTGTGGGATTCTTCCATCGTCATCTCCTGCGGAGGCGGCGGAATTCCAGTCGTTGAAAACATGGACGGTACTATGGAAGGCGTTGCTGCTGTTATCGACAAAGACTTTGCTGCAGAACTGCTTGCAGAGCAGGTTGGCGCAGACGTGCTGATGATTCTGACAGAGGTTGAAAAGGTTGCAGTAAACTTCAATAAGCCAGATCAGAAAGACTTAGACAAGCTGAACCTGGAAGATGCAGTAAAATACATCGACGAAGGACAGTTTGCTCCAGGCAGCATGCTTCCAAAGGTAGAAGCTGCCATGAAGTTTGTAAGAGCAAATCCGAACAAGAAGGCGATTATCACTTCTTTGGATTGTGCAATAGACGCATTAGAAGGAAAGACTGGTACTGTCATCACTTTTGCCTAAAATATAATAACGTCAGTAGAAGAGCTGCTTTGTGGGGATATCCCTCGCGGGCAGCTTTTCTGTTGGAAAAATCCAGTTATTGCAAAAAACGACCAGTTATGGAATCGTGGTGATTTGGTACGCAAAAGTGTGGTAACATAAAAATCAGAAGGGATACTTTTCCTGAGTCTGATTATGCGGTATAATATAGGTGTGAGAATTTTCGGAAAACGGGAGACGCCTATGAAAATCATGATATGTGATGATCAGATCAAGGAGATGGAATGCATCGTAGAATGCTGCAGGGAATACATAGAGAGTAGAAAAATCAATGCGGAAATCAAGGGGGTTACGGATCCGGCGGAGTTGGCGGGGGAAAAGCCGGATATCCTGCTCCTCGATGTGGAAATGCCCGAAGAGAACGGGATTGAGGTCAAAGACCGTCTGGCCATGGAGGCCGATGGGCCGCTGATTATCTTCGTGACCAATTATCAGGATGCCATATTAGAGGCATTTAACCGAAACGTGATCGGCTTTTTGATGAAGCCCCTGAAGCTGAGCCAGCTGTCGAAGTTACTGGACACGGCAATCACCCATCTGACCATCGATAAGAAGGTTCGCTATGATGACGGCAGCATTGGCAGCACCAAAGACATCCTCTGGATTACGGCAAACAGAGGCTATTCAGATTTTCAACTTGTGAACGGCCGTGTGAAGGACGGCGGCAAAAAAACCTTGAAGTTCTGGGAACAGGAACTGGAGGTCTGTGGTTTTATCCGTATCGACGAGAAACACCTGATCAATGCAAGGCATGTGCAGCGGTATTCCTTTGAAAAGGTGGTTCTGCACAATGCGGCAAAGGGTTTGGAAGCAGAACCCGATACGGTGGAGTTCGAGATCGCCAGACGCAGGAGAAAGGAATGCCGGGAAAAGTATATTGCATTTTGCAACAAAATTGCCAAGTATGTATAAGGGGGACGCTATGATTGTCTTTGCAGTGGAACTGCTGAATTTGTTTATATTGTTTAAATATGTACTGGGATACGAGTTTCGGAAAACTCGCATCCCTATTGCGATAGGGATGATTCTGATTGTGGCGAACTGCGGACTCAGGATTGTTTTTTTAAACAGCATGACGTATGAGGTGGATTACCTAATCACGGGGATTTCAACGATGCTCCCGGCTTTTTTCTGTAAGGGCAGAGTTTGTGTTGTTGCTGGGCTGAGTGCAAGCATCGAAATGGCTGTAGCACTTTTATATAATATGTTTTTAGGTATTGCGTTGATTGCATTAAAAGGGGACATCGAGGCACTTGACGGGACGCATATTGCGTTGATTATGCAAGCTGTACTGCTGATTCTCTATTGCTGCATGGCATTTTTTCTGCGAGAGAAGAGAAAACAAATTCATTGGGTGATGGAAAAAATACCGCCGTTTGCCTTTATAATATTTGCAGTCGCCATGTTTGCATTTCGGTGGAGCTCATATTTCGTTGGTGCGGTAGAACAGAATGAAGCACAGTTGATATACGCTTCCAATATGACAAGTAACGGACTGCAGGGGATATTTGTCATCGTCATCTGTATCCTGGTAATCTACCTGCGCAGTCAAAAGCAAATATTGAAGCACCAAGTCCTATTGAACGAGAAATGTATTGAAGAACAGTCAAAGCAGTATCAGTTTATGGGGGAGAAAGATCAGGAATTAAGAAAGTTCCTCCATGACTATAACAAGCACGTCACAATGCTGCAGATGCTGATGGAGAAGGGGAATCTTGAAGTATTGAAATCTTACATCAAAGATTTAGGTACAATCAAAGAGAGGCTTGATTATATCAGCGCCAATCATATCATCTGCGACGCGATTCTCAATCAGTATTGTGAGTTGTGCATTCAAGATGAAATTAAATTATCCGTAATGGGAAAATTTCCCGTAGGCATGAAGATTTGCGAGGTGGATCTCTGCGTGATCCTCTCTAACGCTGTAGAGAACGCCTATGAAGCGGCAAAGAAGTGTGAAGGCAATAGAAAAATTCATTTTGAAATCAGAAGTCACGGAAATATGGTTCTCATCGAGATTACAAATCCAACAGTAAAAAAACTGGTAATCAGGGATGGATTCATAGAGACAACGAAAGAGGATAAGGTCTGCCACGGATATGGTACAAGGAATATGAGAGAAGCCGCCCTTCGAAATGGCGGAGATGTGACATGGGAATATGACGGAGGCGGCGTAGTTCTGACCCGTATCACGCTGCTTTGCGACGAAAAATGACCAGTTATTGCAAAAAACGACCAGTTATTTCACAGAAGTTGCGTCAGAGGAATGAATGAGGTATAGTGCGGTTAGAAGCAAGGAACAGTGTTAATATAAGGAGGATAGGAGATGAAAAGGAAATTATTAACCGCGCTGATCAGCGCATCGCTGATTCTGGGAGTGACATCGATTCCATCTTTCGCAGAAGCGGAACAAGGCTACATAGACGATGTGAATCAATTGAAGTCAGTCTTGCAGCAGGATGTCAGAATGGAAGATTTAAAAGATATCGTAGCGCCGGAGGTTGCAGCAGAGTTTATGGGAGAGAAACTGAATCAAGCTGTAGAGTTGATTGGCGGACAGAAGTTTACAGCGGATATGCAAGAACAGACAGACGGGTCATTATATGGCGAACAAAGTTTTGACCTTGGTGATGGATGTGAGTTCGTAATCGAACTTAGCGACAAAAGCGAAGAATATTTGCCAGCAACATCAAGAGCGGTTGTATCTGATCCAAAGTGGTTAGGATATGGTAACCGGTCGTTTACGGCAAAAGCGTCGGTGAAATGTGCAATTGGCACTGCGAATATGAGCTTGACCAACAGATATGAGTTGTCTGCAAACGGTATTGATGAAAGACCAGGTATAGCAACCTGTTCATGCAGTAGTATGGGGAGCTCAATAACTAATGGGACTCCACAAATAACTGATAGTGTGGCGAGAACACCAGGCGCATCGGATGTGAATATGCATTGTGTTTACAGTTTAACAGCATATTCTGTGAAGGGGAGTATTATTAAGAGTAAATACAAACTGAATACTACCATAGGATTTGTGGATATCAACAAATCCACGAAGAAGGTCAAGGTAAAGCAATCCTGGAGCTTGGCAAAAGTATCATAGAACATGAGGTGGCTTTAGGCAAACGCTTGAAGTATATTTCAGAGGATAAGGGAGGAGGACAGACCGATGTTCAATTAAACTGACAAAGGGAAATGATTAGGGAAAGAAAGCGTAATTTACAACAAAGACTCGTTGTTATGAATAGAGAAAAAGAGCCTTTCATAAAAACAAATCGATGTGGCGCATCAGAATAAGCATTTAAGAAAAACTCTTTTCTTTATTATGAAACATAGCACGGGCGAAGTCAAGCCATTATATGGTGGAAAGGAAGAAACGATGAAGCGAAAATTTTTAGCACTAGTAATTTGTGTCGCTATGATGCTGACATTAGTGCCGCAGGCAATCTTCGCAGTAGAGAAGGATGCTGACTCGACTGTCTCTACAGAAGTGGCTGCCCCTCTGGTAAATGAGGATGGTTACGGTTCTGCTATAGAACCAAAAAGTAGCAGATGGTACCCTCAAATTGTAGTGGAGAAAGAAGACGAACCGTTTACAAAATATAGCGCAGATAAAAAAAGGAAGGTGAAAGGCACGTATACACTTAAGGCATTGTATCATGTATACAGGGATGGCTCAGGTAAGAGAATACATCAACATGATACATACTACTATACATGGACTGGGTATCAAAAAAAGGGGGATGCTTGGGTTAAGGTGCCAGGCTATATAGATGTAAAAGAAACGATTAGAGATAGAGGTCCAGTGGCTTTCCTGTTTAGTTTTCTTATTTAATGTAGAGAGATTTATTGCGATATGGCTTTGTGCCATATCGCATGTGTGCCTATATATTGTCAAAGAAAATATATAGGATGGGTTAATCAAGTTTGGAGGCGGACGATGAAGATGAGTAAGAGAAAGGGTGTTGCAATCCTATGCGTATTTATGGTCATTATAGCAGTAGTATATTACGCTCTGGTTATGAATCAGGCGGATGAAAGATTGGATAGCGTGGAACTCAATAATGGTGACGAGATATCTTTTAACAAAGGAGAAAATTATGTTACTGCTGTCGGAACTTATGATGAAAGATATATGATATTTTCCAAAAAAAATTTTAGTAGGAAATTCCCTGGGCATGAAGAGGATAAAGTAAAAATAAATCTACCGGAACAAGCGGTGAACTTGAAACACTTTTATCAACTAAAGGGAGAAACGGGGAAGCCGACAGAGGATTATGACGAGATTTACCAGTGGGAAACAGAAGTCTATAAAGATGCGCAAAGCGAAATTCTTTTTTTGATCAGAAATAGTGGGAATCAAGGTGTGACAGCCGATAGGGGTTATGTAGAATTATCTTTCTACAAAGAGGAGCCACAGAGACTACAAGTTAAAGATGGAGGTGATTTAGAAGAGATTTCTTATATAAAATCACACATTAACAAAAAAGAGGCAAGAGTTACTGAGATTCCGACAAAGTTTAACTCTGACAGGAAGTGTTATTTGGCTGAAATCTTTGACATAGACGGTGAGGGTACAAATGCCTTCTTGACAGCCGACAATGTATCGCGAGAGTATTTTATTGCGGTGGTGGAGCGGTTGGCGGGACGTAATTACCCAATGCCTGAAACCGCAGGGGGTTCACAAGATGGAAAGGCAGACAGCAAAGAATCCTTTGCTATGGCGGAAAAGGCAATAAAGTATAAAGAAGCCGCAGAGGAGATGCTCTATACTCAGCATAATGACGAGATTAGGGCAAAAGATTTTGTGTATAATATTTATTCAGAATATGTCGCTGACACAAAAGAAAAGGATGGAAAAATCTATAATATCTATGCCCAAGTCACTATAGGCGACGAAAAAACCAAGGAATTTTATATGCATATCAAAAAGAACCGACAAGGTGTTTTTGTAGAGAAAGGAGAAACGCTGGTCGAAACTATGGAATAATTACGTTACTTTCACTGGATTAGTCGACATGGACACAATCCTTTCGGAGCAAAGGGTAGAACCATGATCATAGTAGCTTTAAAGCCCGCTATTGCAATACCAGCAACATGTTTTATTTTGTAATTTTTAAATATCAATGTTGATATTGGCTTCCTAAAGCCATTTAATATCTTCTGTATCATTGCTTCACTGGTTTGCTTTGTGAGATGGGTTATATGCAAAACATATTTAAGCCGAAAGTCAGAAGATAGGAAAATGTAAAACCGTTACTTGTTATCATAAGATAAATTCCTTTGCAAGGTATTGTTTCTGGACAGAGAAGAAATTGAATTTAGAAATGTGGCAGAGAAAATGATTTATGATCGGGAAAAGACTGAAGTGACAGAATTGTGGAGGGAGGCAAGCCCCTGATCATACTGGTTTTAATATGGAGGAAAGGAATATCTGGCGCAGGCACGGTAAATATTTGTGTCTGCGTCGTTTTTATTATGGTTAAAAAAAGCACCGCTAATGTCGGATCCTACATTCATCTGTGTTCGGACTACACTTTGCAATATCGTTAGAATAATCGGAAAACACGTAGTCTTTACCAAAAAACCCAAAGTAAATAATAAACACCCTCTTATAGTTTATATTACAATAACTATAAGTTGTAATATAAACAATAGAGAGGAGAAGAAAATGGAAAAGAAAAAAAGAAAGTTTCAAGTACCACATGTCTATGCGCTGCTGGTAGGATTGATCATCCTTTGCGCTATTTTAACCTATATTATCCCGGCTGGCGCCTATGACATGATGACCCTGGAGGATGGCCGTGAGGTAGTGGATCCCGATACCTTCCACTATATCGAGCAGACGCCGGTAGGCCTTATGGGAACCATGTCCGCTGTATTCCGCGGCATGCTGGAAGCGGCGGAAATCGTATTTCTGATTTTTATCTTTGGCGCTTGTTTTGGCGTTATCGGAGAAACCGGAGCGATTGAGGCGGGTCTGGTCAAGGCATCAAAGGCTCTTTCGGGCAAAGAAGTAGTAATTATTCCAGTATTAATGGTCATTTTTTCAGTAATGGGCGCTATCATCGGTTCGGCGGAGGACTTGCTCCCCTACATTCCGATCTGCGTGAGCCTGTGTCTGGCACTTGGCTTTGACTCCATTACGGGAACTGCCATCGTATTGTGTGGAGGAGCCGCAGGCTTTGCTGGCGCGTTTCTGAACCCTTACACTGAAGGGGTGGCACAGAGTATTGCAGGACTGCCGATGTTTTCGGGGTTGGGATACAGATTGGTGGTTTACGGATGTCTGGTACTTCTGACCATCACCTTTGTATTTATCTATGCCAGAAGAGTCAAAAAAAACCCACAGCTTTCACCGATGTACCAGATTGACCAGGCAAGAGAGGACAAACTGGAACTGGACGAGAAGACGCATCCTTTCGGCATCAGAGAGAAACTGATTTTGATCGCTCTGGCAATCACTGTCGGCCTCTTGGCCTATGGAACCATTCAATGGGGATGGTATTTTGAGCAGATTGCAGGTCTGTTCTTCGGACTGGGCATCGTGTCAGCCATTTTGGGCGGACTGTCCGTGAACCAGTTTGCCAATGCGATGGGAAAAGGAATGGCCGATATCGCAACAGGTGCGCTGGTCTGCGGTTTTGCGAGAGGTATTATGGTAGTGCTGACAGACGGCAACATCATTCATACCATTCTCCACGCGACGGCAAATGTGCTCATGAAACTTCCGTCCGTTATATCCGCTATCGGTATGTATATTTTCCAGTGTCTGCTCAACTTTGTCGTCCCATCAGGAAGCGGACAGGCGGCAGTGTCTATGCCAATCATGGCACCGCTGTCAGACCTGGTCGGTGTCACAAGGCAGACAGCCACATTGGCATTCCAATTGGGCGACGGCATTTCCAACATCTTTACGCCGACGTCGGGATACTTTATGGCGGCACTTGCTCTGGCAAAGATTCCATGGGAAAAGTGGGCAAAATGGATTCTGCCTTTGATCGGTCTGCAATACCTGCTGGGCGCGGTTCTGATCGTTATTGCACATCTGATGAATTGGGGACCATTTTAAGTTAAGAGGTAATGATGAATAATTATGAGAAGATAGTAGATGCGGCGGAGGAAACAATCCGCCGCTATCACAAAAACCTTGCAGAACTCAACGATGACATTGCTGATCATCCCGAGGTTTCGACCAAGGAGTATGAAACCTCGAGGAAAATGACAGCGCTGCTGGCCCAAGAGGGGTTTCAGATCATTTATCCCTTCGTCGGCCTTGAAACCGCATTCAAAGCCCATATGGGCGGCGGACATAGATATAAAGTGGCGATTCTGGCAGAATACGACGCACTGCCCGAATTGGGCCACGCCTGCGGGCATTGTCTGAGCGGCAGCATCAGTTTACTTGCGGGGCTTGCGCTGAAAGACCTGCAGGATCAGTTGGATGCAGATATCGATATTATAGGAACGCCGGACGAGGAGTACGATGGAGGCAAGGTAAAAATGCTCAGAGCAGGTGCTTTTGACGGATATGACATGGCAATGATGGTACACCTGTATGACTCTAATTTGGTTTATACCAAACTGCAGGCCATGGATACCTATACTTATTATTTTCATGGACAGGCGGCACATGCATCAGCCTGCCCGTGGGAAGGGCGCAACGCCTTCAACGCCAGCCAGCTGATGTTCCATGCGGTGGATATGCTGCGGCAGCACGTGACCTCTGACGTGAGAATTCACGGAATTATCAGGTATGCGGGAGAGGCACCGAACATCGTGCCAGAGGAGAACGCCTTGGAGATGTATATTCGCGCACTGGAGCGGGAAAATCTCAATGAGGTGGTTCGGAAAATTGACGACTGTGCCAGAGGCGCTGCCATTGCAACCCAGACCACATGGGAAAAGAAGGCAACGGCAGAGGTCTACGACAATATGAAGCAGAACGCCTTTGGCATTGAAAATCTAAGGCAGGTTTATGAGGAACTCAATCTGCCCTTAAACGGCGATGCGGAAGAAATCTTCGGTTCATCGGATACAGGCAATGTGAGTATGATCTGCCCGGTATTTCATCCGACCCTGCAGGTAGTGGATCGGGGCGTAGCAGTTCACACGCGGGAGTTTGCCGAGGCAATGAAGTCAGAGCGGGCGCATCAGGCGCTGCAGACAGGGGCGCGGATTATCTGCAGACAAGTTGCAAAACTGCTCTGTGAACCAGAAAATATGGAGAAACTGAAAGAGGATTTTGAGAGGTAAAAATCATGGTATATGTATTGGTGTTCCTTCCTGCCATCTGCTCAGCAGTGGCACTGGCCGTTTCTCTCGCCTATGGACGGGAGAAAAGCGCCTTGGTGATTGCAGCGGTAGCGGCCATGTCTGTGTTTCTTCTGGTCAAAGACACGCTGCCGCTGCCCGCCTGTGTTAACGGTGTAGCGGTGGCTTTTGCCCTGACGTACCTGGCAATCTCAATCTATCTCGCTGTGAAAAGAAGAAAAAAGCGTGATGCAGAATGCTAGATACGTTGATTATAAACGGCTGCTATCCTGATTTTGAAAGAGATAGATTGATAGAAGCAAATATCGGGATTAAAAATGGAAAGATCAGTTATATCGGTGACCAAAGGCCGTCTGCACGAAGGCATATCGATGCGGCGGAGCGGGTCGTGTCCCCCGGTTTCATAGATATCCACATGCACGAAGAAAACTTTCAAGAGGATGGAACAGGCTATATCATCGGAGAACTGATGCTGAAAATGGGTGTCACCACTGTCTGCGGCGGCAATTGCGGTATGCAGAATCAAAGGCTGTCACAATTTAAAAGGATGATAGAGCACCTGGGCGGCGCTCCTGTTAATTATGTCATGCTGGCAGGGTACAACCAGATGCGCTATCTTCTGGGAATCGGACATAGTGAGCGCATCTCACCAAGGCAGCAACAGCAGGTGCTGCGTTTGCTGTGTGAAGAACTGGCGGAAGGCGCCAGCGGCATTTCTTTTGGCATAGAATACGACCCCGCTATCACCTTTGAGGAGCTGGCAGAGGCTCTGACGCTGCTTCATGGCAATCAAAGGTATCTGGCGGCGGCACACTTTCGTCAGTCGGCGGACGGAGCACTTGATTCAATCAAAGAGATGATTGCGCTGTCTGAAGTTTCGGCGACAAAATTTCAGATTTCTCACCTGGGCAGCTGCGCGGCTACGGGACAGATGGCTGAGTCTTTGGAACTCATTGACGAGGCAAAAAAGAAGCATGCCTGGATCGATTATGATATTTATCCTTATAACGCCTTTTCTACATTGATCGGCAGCGAGGTGTTCGAGAAGGAGAGCCGGAAACAGTGGTGCAAAGACATCGGAACCATCATGTTGACCCAGGAACCATATAAAAATACTTATTGCACAGAGGACTTGCTCCAGAAGGCCAGGTCAGAGTATCCCGATATGCTGGCAGTGGGTTTTATCATGGATGAAGAAGAAATCACACAGGCTGTGAGCAGAAAAGGCGGTATGATTGCCAGCGATGGTATTTTGAACAGGGGAAAGGGACATCCGAGAGCGGCGGGAACTTTTCCGCGAGTTTTGGGAAGATATGTAAGGGAACAAAAGTGTCTGTCCCTGCTGGACGCATTGAGAAAGATGACGCTGTATCCGGCAGAAAGGTTGTCTTTGACCTCGAAGGGACGTATTGCCATTGGCGCTGACGCGGATTTGACCGTCTTTGACCCGCAGACGATTTTGGATTGTGCGTCATACGATGACTTATATCAGCAGCCGGAGGGGATTGATCTTGTGCTCATCGGCGGATGCGTGGCCTTGGATCATAAACAGGTCATACACGACAGGCTGGGAAGTTTCATCCCGTTCCCTTAGACAAGGCTGGAGAGAGCGGCACTGGAACACTCTTGTAATTCTTAAAAATTCTTAAAATAGTATACTTTCTACCGGAAAATGTGTTACTATGGTTTGTAGAGATTAATATTTTCAGCAATAGCAGCATCATTACAGAAGGGAAGAAGGTTATGAAGAGTATAAAAAGACTCATCTGCATTTTGTTGTCGGCCAGTATGATTGTTTCAGCGACGGCTATCTGTGCATTTGGGCAGACAATAGACGCAGTACATCAGGGGAATGTAGGAGATAGTTCTTCTAAAGAGCTGAAAATGCAAGGGATGGATACGGGAAATCGCTTTCCTGGCGTGGAGAATGCCTCGTCATTTCCCAAGCTTAAAATCAACAGAAAAGGTGCGAAAATCGGCAAAGGGGAAAAGCTGAGACTTAAGGCCTTTTACTATCCGCCAACCCAGAAGGGAAAGAACTTTCGCTGGGTATCGACCAATCGAAAGGTGGCCAAGGTAACATCTGATGGTATTGTGAAAGGCATCAGTCCAGGCAGGACTAATATCATCGTATCTCAGCGCTCAAATCCCAGTGTCAGGGCTATTTGCAAGGTTACAGTGGGTTATACGATCAAATACCACACGAAGGGCGGCAGACTTGCCAGAAGAAGCCCGCGTGTCTATTATAACGAAAGAGTCACTCTCAAGGACCCGGTAAAAAAGGGCTATGCGTTCAAGGGCTGGTACACGGACCGAAGCCGTACAAGAAAAATTACCTACATTGACAAGGGCGCAGATCGAGATTATACGCTTTATGCAAAATGGGAGAAAGAATAGAACAAAAAGATTTGTTACAGGTTTAAGAAACGAGTATTATAGAGAAGGGGGCTGTCATTTTTGGCAGTCCCCTTTGTAATCTATTTATGAGCGAATCCACCGTCGTGGGTTTCTTTTGCTCGGTATAGTGCAACATCGGCAGCTTTTGATAAAGCCACATAGGTATCGCCCTGTTTTGCCAATACTGCCCCGGCAGATAAGGTGATGGCGGGCATCTTTCGCTTCGCGGCTTCTTTTGCCAGGGTTTGATTGATATCTTCCATGATTCTCTGTGCAACAGAGTAATCTTCGGTATCGGCGACAAAAATAGCGAATTCATCGCCGTGGAGACGGGAAGCGATATCGATGGTTCGGATACGGCCGACAATCATCTGAGCCGTCAATTTGATGACTTCATCACCGATATTGTGACCATAGTTGTCATTGACTTGTTTAAAATGGTCTCCGTCAATCATGATGAAGATTCCGCCGTCTTCAGGTTCCATTTCGGTTAGAATCTTAGTCATGTTTTTCCTAAATGAACTGAAATTCATCATGCCAGTCAGTTCATCAATAGCTGCTTCTTTTTGTGCCACCTGCAATGCCATTTCGAGACGTCTCTGCGTCTGCCCCAGTTCCACATAAGCCTCTTTCAGCTCGCGATTCTTAAGCCCTCTGTTTACCTGGCTGAGAACGTAAATTAGAAACAGTTCGACTAGAAGCAGCGGTACCAGCCAACTGCTCAGAGTTGCTTTTAGGACGGAAAAGAAAGGAATAAGCACTAGAAAACTATATTCTTCCTCTTGCAGCAGATACCCGTAATAGCGGCTTCCTCCAATGGAAATGGAGTGCGCTTCTTTTTCATTCTTTGAGAGCAGAGTCAGATTATCTTGAAATGACTCTCGGAATTTATAAAAAGAAGTAGCCGAAGCAATTTTTTCTTTCGCCTTTTCTATCTCGTCGGCATCCTCCTGGTCGATAGCTGACAGCTCTGCGTTTGCTTCCTCAATTCTCTGCTTTGCCTCAGGAATAGAGTCGTGAAAACTGCTGCCCAGATAGTCGTCATCGGTACTGCCTATAATCGTGCCGTTTTGGTTGTAGAGAATGACCTGCTCATCCTCGAAATGGTTCATGGAATTGATTAAAGCCTGGATATTGCCCATCTTGATATCATAGGCAAAGACTGTCTCTTTATCGGGCTGAAGCTGTGAGATCGTCGATAGGATATAATGATTGGCATAACTCATATAGGGCGGTGTAAAGACGATTTCGCCATCGCCGGCGGCCGCGTCTTTATACCAGGGCCGTTCTGTCGCCACATAGCCGCTTTTCTCATATTCAGAATAAGGCGTATCCCAACTATATAGATAACGGCCTTTGTAATACATATACAGACCGTCGAAGGTATCGCCTTCGATGTCCAACATGGTAGAGTCTATGGTTTTCAGGTAGTCCCAGATCTGGTCAGGATCGGGGTTATTTTCAATTTCTCGTGACAGCATCTCCGAGAAAATTTGAAATGAATGTTTGTAGTCCTTTAATACGTCATTGAAGTCGTGACGCGTATCACTGGCCTCTTCTATCAGGTATTTGTCAATCATCTTAGACTCATGTATGCTGATAAAAAAAATTCCTACGACATTAACAATTAAAAATACGGCGGCAAAGACTAAGGCTTTTTTCCGCTCCGCCAGCTTCTGCATCTGCATTTTTTTCTATCTCCCTAATTAAATACTATACCTTTATCATATCATATTTGATGTTGGTTATGAAGTCGTAATTTTGGAAATTTTGATATAATAATCAGTAATTTATATTCTTTTTGCACAAAAAAAGGGAATCGTGGTATAATGAACGCATCGATTTTGCGGCGTTGCCTTTTTGCCCCCGCAAGCGTAGCGAGCGGCTAGGCAAAACGGACAGCGCAGCGAACAACGTGAGCGGAGGAGTATGCGAAGCATACGTTGCCGTAAGGAAGCGTTCATTGAATCATGACACTGGATTCTATATTCAAAGGTATCGTCCTGGTATAATGAACGCGTTGATCGAGACAGAGGTGTAAAAAATGAAGGAAGAACAAAAAACAACGATGATAGCGGTGGCGGGAAAAGGGGGAGTCGGCAAGACTTCCATCGCAGCTGCTATGGTAAAGATATTGACAAAGCGGTTTCCCGGCAAGAAGATTCTCGCCATTGACGCGGATCCGGCCGTAGGGCTTGCTACTGCTCTGGGAATTGAAGAGGGAAAGACCATCGATGATATCCGCATGGAAGTCGTGGAGACCGTGGAGGATGGACAGACGAAGGCCGCAATCGAGCTTCTGGGCGAAGCGAAATATCAAATCTATGAGGCCATGACAGAACAGGACGGTTTTGCATTTATCGCCATCGGCAGACCGGAATCTGCAGGCTGCTATTGTAAAATCAATTCCTACTTAAAAGACGTGATTCAAATGCTGTCACAGAACTTTGACTATGTGGTCATTGACGGAGAAGCCGGCATCGAACAGATCAACCGCAGGGTGATGGAAAAGGTCACTCATTTGGTTTTGGTGACAGATACCAGCCGCAAAGGGATACAGGTGATTCAAACCATCAAAGGTGTGGCAGACCGTCTGGTCATGTACGACAAGATGGGTGTTATCGTCAACCGCATTCCTGGACCAGAAGCCAAACAGCTGGTCGATACAGGAGAAATGCCGGTATTATCCCATATTATGAGTGATGATCAGCTGGCGAAGTTTGATCTATTAGGCGAAAATGTCTTTTTTCTGCCCGATGAGGCAGAAATTGTCCGGGGTGCGGCAGAGGCTTTGGATGCTCTGGGAATTACGGAAACAGGAGAGAAACAGTGAAAGATTTAAAGCATTTGTATTACTTCGAAAGTTTATTAGAAGAGGTCAACAACGATTTGGTCAGGGAGGGGACGCAGCGGGGCGATATCGCCATCGGCAGCGTCTGTTCTTTGATTCCGGAGGTACTGCTCAACCTGCCAGGGACCTTTGCTGTGCGTCTGCGGGCACCGCGGACCGGTTCTATCGAAATGGGAACTTATTATATGACCAGCCTTCTCTGCGAAGGCTGCCGTGCCTATCTGGAGCGAGCCCTAGAGGGAGGATACGAATTTTTGGACTGTATCCTGGCACCGGACGCCTGTGCTCAGATGAATCGCTGCGTAGAGAATATCGAGAAGCTGCAATTATGCAATAAGGAGAAATTTTTCGTATCTTATGCTGACGTGCCTATGAAGGCCGACGAGACGGCTCTAGCCCACTATGTCAGACAGATGCGCCTGCGGGTGCTCTCCCCTTTGGCAGAAGTGTACGGTATCGATGTGTCTGACGAGGCTTTGCGGCAGGCGGTAGAAGATCAAAACCGAATCAACTGGTTGATTACGGAGATTGGCTCTTTCCGCAAGGAAGAAAATCCGCCGATTACGGGATATGAATTTGCAGTTTTATGTCTGGCAACCTACAGCTGTCCCCACGATCTTCTGATAGAGAAGCTGGAAGAGACTTTGGCGGAAGTGCAGGAACGAAAACCCGATGAGAAAAAATCTTTTCGTGCCCGTGTTCTGCTGGCAGGCTCGGAGCTGGACAGCCCGGAACTGGTCAAGCTGGCTGAGGATGCAGGCGCGTTTGTGGCGGCAGACCGCTATTGCTTTGGTGCGTTTCCTGACCGTCAGCCTTTGCTCCTGACGGAGGATGAAGATGTCCTGACGCAGATCTGCAGGCAGTATATGATGCGTGGCCAGTGCCCACGCTATATGAATACGGAAAAAATTGAGGAGCGAAAGGCTTACATAGACAGCCTGGCCAGGGAGTACAAGGTCGACGGCATCATTTATCAATATCTGAAGTTCTGTGATTACTGGGGCTATGAGCAGGCCGCCTCTACCCACATCATGCGGCAGGAGTACGATTATCCAGTCCTTTCCATCGACCACCCTTATTCGGTAGGGAGCTCGGGCCAGATTCGCACCAGAATCCAGGCCTTTGTGGAAAGCATCGAAATCAAGAAATTGCAGAAGGGGGCGAAGTAATGGGAAAAGAATTAGGAAGCGGTCGCCTTGGCCGGCTGTATAACGGGAAGAAAGCAAGGAAACGCCGGGAGTGGCGTGGCGTTAGGGATACCTGGTATGCTTACACCCAGTGGCTTAAGATCTGGAAGGTCTTGATTAAATTCATGGCAAAACCGAGGAACATCAAAGGCTTTTTCCGCTATCGATGGATGCTCAACTACCTGGCGGTACCGGACTTTTTTGATCGCCATACGGAAGGAATGCGGGGAGAGCAGCTGCGCATGGCGCATACAGGTCTGGGGCTTATCGTAGCCGACATGTGCGAGATGGTCAATACGGTATTCAAGGCAGACCCCCGCATCGGCAACGACAAGGAACTCAACGACCGAATCGTGCTCTTTGATGAAAATATGATGAGTGAGATCATGAATGGATTCCCCAACCTGCAGTGGGTATCGGTAGAGGTGCCTGCCATCTATACCAGTGCCATGATGAATCAGACCGGTGTATCTCATTATATCGACGTGACCAGTGAATACGGCGTGCCGGGCGATGTGTGCCCGATGCCGGCGGCGGAACTGGGGCTGGCCATTGACGACGATTTCCCTTTGATTGGAAAATGTGCGGTGCAGTGCAACACTACCTGCGACGGCAGTGCCATGGGCAACGGCATCGAAGCCAGGCGTTTCAAGATTCCCACCTTTCAGCTGGCGGTGCCGATTCGTCATACGCAGGAAAGCGTGCAGGAATATGCCGCTGACGAGATCAAGAATGCGATCCACTTTATTGAAGAACAGACTGGAGAGACTTTTGACTGGGATGCCTTTTTTACTTCTATGAAGCGGTTTAATGCGGAGTCTCAGCATGCAAAGGAATGGCTGGAGATTTCCCGTACCCCTTATCCCCAAGTCATCGGGGATAATCTGGCCCTGTATCGTTACGGTGTTTATCAGGCGGCAGGCGGCAGGAATGACGATTTCCTGAAGGTGGACGAAAAATTGACGGCTCTGGCTATGCAGGCCTTTGAGCGCAAAGCGCCGGTGGTGAAAGAAGCGCGCCATCGGGCCATCACCTGGGGTGTACAGGCTGCCTACTATACGGCCTTCCCGATCTGGATGCAGAACTGCTGGGGCATCGTGCCCATTGCCGATATGCTGAGTCTGGTTTCCATGGAGGAGATCGATACCGAAGACAAGGAGCAGGCCATTTACGATTTGGCGCACCTTTACGAGAACATGATTATGAGAAACCGCTCCAACGGCGGATATGAAGTGGGCGTAGAAGCTCTTTGGCGTTACTGCGAATACTTCAACGTGGATATGGTGGTCATGTACACCCATATGGGATGCAAGGCCATGAGCGGCTATCACGGTATCTTTGAAGAGGAAGCCAGGAAACACGGCATTCACCTGATCTGGGTGACGCACAACCTGATGAAGCCGGAAGACGCATCGAGAAGAGACATGCGCATGGAAGTCAATCGGTACATGCGCACCGTGCTCAGAGAAGAGCCGCTGGATCCGTCACTGGAGGACTTCGACGACGCCAAGTGCTGGTAAAGGAATTGGAAGAAATCGACGAAATAGCGTAACCGGATGTTTGATCAATTTGATTATCTGACCAGCGCTTAGCCGCTGACTACATTTTGGGGCGTTAAATCATAAGATCTCCCCAGAAAAAACTATTTGCATTACAAATTAAAGTGAGGACCATTAAGGAGAATGAGAATGAACTATTTTGGCGGTTGTGACGCCGGAAGTACCTATACAAAGAGTGTGATTATAGATGAAACCGGAGCGATCAAAGCTTCGGTAATCAACAAGAGCCGGATCAACCCAGTGCTCAGCGCCCGTGAGGCTTTGGACACTGCGGTTTCCCAGGTAGAGAATCTGAAAAGTGCAGAGGATTTGACGTATCTTGTAGGAACAGGCTATGGGCGCA
The DNA here is from genome assembly GCA_902362805.1 of Eubacteriaceae bacterium. Lineage (GTDB taxonomy): Bacteria > Bacillota > Clostridia > Peptostreptococcales > Anaerovoracaceae > Senimuribacter. Next base: position 133,282 of record CABIXY010000006.1, read on the forward strand.
ACAAAGTGCCTTTTGCAGATGAAAACATTTCGGAAATCAGCTGTCATGCCATGGGCGTACACGTGGTCAACCCGGAGGTTAAATCCATCATCGACATCGGCGGCCAAGATGTCAAGGGCATTGCCATCGACACGGACGGAACAGTGTTGAACTTTGCCATGAACGACAAATGCGCCGCAGGAACCGGACGGTTTTTCGAGACTATGGCAAGGGCTTTTGAGTTGTCGCTGGACGAATTTTCAGAGTTGTCTTTGCAGGCAAAAAATGTGATCCCCATTACGGCGCAGTGTGCGGTCTTTGCCGAAAGTGAAGTCATCTCCCTGGCCGGAGAAGGCAAGCCCATGGAAGAAATTGCCGCCGGCATTCAGGTATCTGTTGCGAAGCGCTGTTTTGTCATGGCGAAGAAAGCAGGAGTCACGGATAGCGTGACTTTGACGGGAGGCTGTGCCAAAAACGGCGGTTTGAAGCAGGCAATTGAAAAAGTTCTCAAGGTCAGAGTAGTGGATTTGTCTGTGGATCCGCAGCTGATGGGAGCGCTAGGAGCCGCTGAGTTTGCGCGGCAGAAAGGAATGGCGTTATAATGTTAAAGATAATATTGATTATCGTCTGCGTGTTAGTCGCTTTGTTTTTGCTCAGTCTTCTAGTGTTTTTCTTTAATCTGGACATGAAGATGGCGGCAAAGCTGGGAGACCTGCTGGCGCCTCATTATGATAAGGTTAAACGAGACAGGATGGTCTGATTGCGATGCGGTTATATGACAAATTGATTGCACAGGTGTTGCAGCTGATCGCCTCCAGTGGCGGGGATCAGCTAATGTGCGGCCAGTGCCGGGGGGAGGCCTGCCGTGACAGCGGAGAATTTGATCTGATCTTGAAATCTGATATGGCCTATGAGCTGGGCGGCGGGAGCCTTCCGGCAGTCAGCGGTCTCTTCTTCACCTCAGATCAAAGCTTTGTACCGGAGGATGAAATCTGGAGGCTGGGGGCGGATCTTTCTGAAATCACAGAGGATGTGCCCTATGCCAGGCTGACGCTGATCCGTGTGGCAGAGGGTTGTTTTTCTGGCGAGGCGGAAGCCTATTCTGACCTGCGAAAAATGGAGTACACGCGATACCATGTCAACCCGGAGGGCTACATGATGCGGATTTCTACGGCAAGTGAGCGGGAGCCGGTGCGCATCAGCCGCAAAGCGCTGAATCAGGGACTTTCCCTTGAAAAAGCGGGGCGGTCTTTCATCAAAGGCTATCACAGCCACCCAAAGGTAGAGGCGGTGAAGCTGATTTTTGTGACGGCGGCGGATTTTCCCTATGAGCAGCTTGCGAAGCTGGCACACCAGGGAGAGCAAATTACCAAGTCGATGAACCACATTTTTAATAACCTGGTCATGGATTGTTCTGCCTGCAACTTGAAGCCAGTCTGCGACGAGGTGGAAGGGCTGCGGGAACTGCACCAGGCGGCATTGACGAAATAAAAAACGTGGAGCGGAGGGAAATTGATCTTATTCAATTTTCACTCCGTTTTTTAGTTGTATGGACGAAATTATGGCAGAGGGCGCGTAGACAATTCTTAAGAATTCTTAAATATGTTGCCTATATATTGACTGAATGAAATTATAAGATAAAATGTAGACAGAAAGAGTTAGAGGGGAGGAGAAAACATGATGATAAAGAAGGTTTTTGCTGTTCTAACTTTTGCTACGTTAATTATTAACGTCTTGGCAATAGGTTATTTGTATTTGTTTAGCAATTATATAGCAGATGAGTTGCTCGCAAGACTTCTGCCGCTGTCAATACTTAGCAGTGGATGCTTTATTGCCTTCTCGCGCCTATTTAAGGACTGAAAGGAAAAGATAACATTATGACTATATTACCAGCTTTATTGATGATAATTTCGTATTTGATTAAGGCAGCAATTGGGTTTGCTATTATTGCAACACCGATTTTGCTGTACAAGATTTATCAGTTACTTCGGGGAAGAGTGTAGAAGATACGGAGGAGAGCGTATGGTAGTGAATCTTGGCATTGACAAGGAAAAAGTGATTGCGCGTACTTTCAAAATCGTATTTATTTTGATGCTTTGCTCCAGCCTTCTGCCGTGGTTCGACCGAGGGGCGAATGCGCCTCTTTTCTGGGGATTTGAGGTTGTGATGGAGCATTACTTGTGGATACCCTTTGTTGTCCTAATCCTGTTCATTTGGGCGTGGGGTGACAAGCCGAAGCGGTGGTATGCTATCTTGGGAGAAGCCGCCTTTGCAGGAGCCCTAGGGATATACATCTATTCCGTCCTCTATTTCAAAAGGTACCTATGGACCATCTATGAACCTGATACCGCCATGGATTTACATTTCGGCTTATCCAGTGCAATGATAACATTTTGGCTATCGGCATTCCTGGCAGCGGCAGCGTTTGTGCTTTTTCAGTTCTATCTTTACAGCAAAATGAAATCGGAGAAATAGTATGAGAAGAATTTTGAAAAACCCTCTTTTGCCTCTATTACTGGCTGTATGCATATGTGTAATCTTTGGGGTGTTTATGTCTGGCGACCCTTTCCCGGCAAAGGAGATATACGGATATAAACCGCTGGTCTATATCAATGATCGAGTTTATGGCGAGATCGGTATTGTCGAAACTTCACCTCCTGAAGGGTTCAAGCTGGCGGGGACGGTAAAAGAGAAGGTGTCGAGTTTGGAGCCCATGGTGGAGAGAAATTTCACTGCCAATATGCTAGATGCCGGCACAGAGATTTTTACCAGCGAAGAGAATCTGGAGGAAATCTATATAAAATTGGAGGAGTCAAAGTACAGTAAATATATACATCATGTCGAGGAAGACTCTGATTAAATAATAGGAAGGATGAGGGTATAGGGATGACAGAGAGAAGAAAGCTATTTTTGGTTTGCGGTGTGACCTCAATATTGATTTTGCTTTTCGGCATTTGTTTCTCCAAGAATGCAGGAGAAATATACGGGAGAGGGGTATACATTGGGCGTTCCTTACAATAAAGTTAGGCTTTTTGATGCTGTCCCAAAGGTTTCGCGTAACGCTGCGGCGATGTCAGACGTCATAAACCGCCATATACCTATTAGATAAAACCTGATTCCTAACAAAATCCACGAATATGCTGCTCTCGGTTACTATTGTGGACTGTAGACAGACTTTTTAACAGAGAAATTGATAGGAAAAGTAACCGAAATCAGATATACCCCCTTCTAGAGACTTCTGGCAGTAATCGAGTTACGCGAGAATAGGCTGATAAGTCCAAAAAGCATAATGTTATTGTAACAGGATGCTATCTCAAGGTAGTTTTTTTCAGTCATAGGTGATAACTATAAAAAAGGATGAGGTCGAGCAGCATATGTACCGAATTCCAATGGAAAACCTTTACAGGAGGCTTATATGAAGAGAAAACATATTATAATTATATGCGTGTTATTTGTTGTCTGCCTGCTGGGTATTTTGAATTTTGCAAACTACAGGGAGAATAAGGCCAAAGAGGCTTATAATGAATGTGCAATGGCAGCAAAAGAAGCGTATTATGAGTTCTATCATGAAGCGACAGCGGTCATAGAGGGCAATCCCGTGACCTATAGAGAGATAACGGCTTCTTATGTGAGCCTGCAAATTGAGCTTAATGGTTGGGCAAGACCTTTCTATGAGTTTGCATCAGAAAGTAAATTGCCATTTACTGATAAGAGCGGTGTGAGGGATGAGTCGTCAACGATAGTCGATTTGTACTTGAGAATCGAAAGTCTTTACTATGACATTGGTGAAGCGTATTTTTTAAATGGTATACCTGGAAATTCGAAAAAGACTGGTGCTCAGTTAAAGAAGATTCTTGGAGATACGAAAGACGATATAGATCTGATTTGTCGGACCTTCGATTAGGAAAAATAACGAAATCCATATAAAACTGGAAGAGTCAAAGTACAGTAAATATATACATCATGTCGAGGAGGACTTTGATTGAATGATAGGAAGGAAGAAGGTGTAGAGATGCCAGAGAGAAGGAAATTATTTTTGGTTTGCGGTGTGACCTCAATATTGATTTTGCTTTTCGGTGTTTGTTTCTCCAAGAATGCAGGAGAAAATATCCTCAGAGATTTGATTTCAGCAGGGGAGCTAAATAAGGAATACTTGTCTGGCGAAGGTTGGTTTTACGATTACAGCAGTCTTGATGCGCACCATGTCGCTACAGGCCTGTTTATCATTGGATTTTATCTGTGCAGGTATTTGCGTGAAAACAGCAAGCGGTTCGCGATATTGCTACTATGCTTATATGTAGGTGCGGAGCTCATCATCATCGCAAAATTTCTAAGTTTTGCTATGCTTATCGGACTGCCCATGTTGTTCATCTGTTTTGCAGCCGCAGCCACGTTTAAGTTCTGCAGGTAAGGGAAGAGGTGACGCAAATGAAAAGAAGAAAACTGTACATCGGACTTGCAATAGGGCTTTCCCTTGTGCTGACCTTTGCAGGGGGGTGCATGTACTGGCAGGCTCACCAAGGAGACGTGAAAAGCATCATTTTTCTCAATCCAATGCAGGAAGCAGCACTTTCAAAAGACGATTTTGTCGCGTTTGAAAAATTGGTCAGTTCTGTAGAAAAAACCGGCATGCGAATTGAGAATCCAGAAATGCGTGCTGGCTCATATAGCTATAGTATTATATACAGGAATGGAAAAGAAAAGGATATTGGAATCAATGCAGTTTACTGCTATATTAACGGAACGTGTTACGCTTCATCTCAGGAGCTTTGTGACCAGTTCATAACTTTCTTTGAAGATGATCTGAAGTGAATGTTCTATCAGACAGGCATTAGCAGAGCACGTTCTGGGAAAGTATAAACCTATGTACGTACTGATAGCCATATGCGGCAGGTCTCTCCATGGTGTTTTTATGTTTTTGCGGATTGTTTGTTCAATCTGACATAACATCCTTCTGCAAATCGGGGTCTGAAGAAGCAAAGTCGTTCGAGGCAATTACTTTTGAAGCGAATTTACACCGAAAAAAGGGTTACAAAGTCATAGGAAAATAACAAAAGGTGCGATTTTTACAAAAGAATGCAGATTATCACCCCCTTACAGAGGTAGAATGCTGCCTGTCTTAAGGCTTTCGGCACGAGGTTTTATGTCAAATCAAAAAAATACTTTCAAAAACATAAAAACATCGTGAGTGTCATGTCTAATTAGTGTGATGCACTTTTGAAAAGTTTATAATCGTATATCATGGGATTGTTTGGCGCGATGTATACGGGGGGAGGTATGTGCCATGCCTTTTATATAACATAGGAAATATCGTTCAAAGGACGTATTTCCGTATGTTTCATCGTTCGCTTTGCTCACTCCTCCAGTCGCTAACGCTCCTTTCGCTGTCCGTTTCACCTAGCCAGCTAAAGCTGGGGCGAAAAGGCAAAGAACGTACCTTGCGAAGAGTCGCCCCTTATGGGCGACATGTGGAAATAGGAATCTTGGATTCCGTCATTTCCACGTTTTTTACAATAAAGTTAGGTTTTCTGATGTTTTTCTAGACATCTGGCGTGACGTTGTGGTGGTATCAGATGCCATATCTCGCCATGCGCCTTGAAATAGAACCATATTCCTGACAAAATTCACAAATATGGTTCTTTCGGTTACCTTTATGGATTGCAAAGGACTTTTAAAGCAGGAAAATTAAAAGGAAAAGTAACCGAAATCAGATATACCCCCTTCTGGAGTCTTCTAGCAGTAATTGGGTTACGCGAGAATAGGTAGATATGTCCAAAAAGCATAACGTTATTGTAACAGGATGTCATCCCATTATAGTGGCTTATGAGGAGGAGCAGGAATGATGAACAAAAAAGTTTGGATTTATAAGGGACTTTCGATGATGGCAGCAACAGGCGCTGTGATTTACGGTGCCAGCCATAAGATAGAGGTAGTTGCTTTATTTGCAGTCTTAGCAGTACTTTTTTCGGCTATAGGTGATAAATATAAGAAGGATAAGTCGTAACCTGGCTATTTGCTGTAAAATATTAATTTTTGTGTAATGCAATGCTTGTATCATTTGATGGAGGGGTCTGAGTATAAGCTTTGGGAGTACGATGAAGGAAATGGGAACTAAGTATATTACATTACAAAAGTAAATGTATTTTGAGGAGGTGTTTATTTTGGAAAGATTAAAACAAGTAGCAATAGCAATTTTAAGTTCTCTGTTTCTTATGACAATAGGATTATTATTACTTGCACCAATTTTGGGTATGTTGTTTAATGATGAATTAGCCATAATGATTTCCACTACATTTATGGTCATGGTATTAATTACTTATGATATTGTAAGTAAAAGTAAATCTCTTTCTACAAAAATGCGTGCTGGCTCATATGGTTACAGAATCAAATATAGGGAAGGTGAGGTTATTATGAACAGCGAAAAGTTTCCAGGAATTCCTACTAAAGAGTATCTGGATTTATTGAATCCTTCTTTCCTGGTATAGAAAATCTTAGTAATTCTTAATTTTCTATCACCTCCGTTGACTCAGCGCGAGTAATAAGATGGAATAAATTCTGAATTATTTTTGTAATTATTGAAACATTTTTAGAGAAAGAGTACCTTTCTTTATAGGTGGACTATGCGAGAAGGAAAGAAACGTAAATTATTTGAAGCAGTGATCGAACCATACTACGAAAATGTGTACCGCTTCATCCTCAGCCAGACAAATGATCAGGAGTTGGCACAGGATCTGACTCAGAACGCATTCGAAAAAGCTTGGCTCAAGTTAGAACAGCTGCGGGATACTGAGGCGGCGCTGAGCTGGCTTCTGTCCATAGCAAACAGTGAAAAAAATTTGTATTTCCGCGCACAAAACAGGAACAAACGCTCTCTATTTAAAGAAACTCTGTACGATGGCACTGAACTCGAACTTATCGACTTGGAAAGCAATGTTTTGGAATTAGTTCTTCTGAAAGAATCAAAGATGGAGGCCATCAAAGCCTTGTACCAGGTAGAAGAAAAATACCGCGAAGTAGTGTGGCTTCGGATTATAGAGGAGATGGAATATGAGAAAATCGCCGAGACTCTGGATATGAAAGAGGGAACGGTAAGAACCAGGTACAGGCGGGGACTTATTTGTTTAAGAGAAGAATATGCGAAAGTAATAGGAGGTGAGAATTGTGAGTGAAGATGAAAAGAAAACATTTACCAGGGAAGAACTGTGCGAATTATTCAGACAGGCGGAGAAGGAGTATTCTGATCAGACTTATGGCGAAATCCCACCTCTTGATAAATCTTTTATGAACGCAAAAAAGTCCGATGAGAAATCGTCAAAACGCAGAAGATATTCATTGATTGCGGCTGCAGCGGTTGCGATGATCTGTATTGTTACGGTAGTCCATCCGATGATCGGAAACGATGCCGCCTATGGAGACAAAGGGGTTCTGCATCGGCTCTTTGGCAGTTCCATGGGGATTGGAACCGACGTGCAGGACGGAACCGATCAAGAAAGAGATAGCCGTGTGGAAATCACCGATTTGAAAAATATAGAGGAAGCAAAAGACCTGTGTAGGGATCTGTATGTGCCGGAATATCTGCCAGAGGGGTTCGAACTGGAAAGTTTGGTTGTTGAAAAAACAAAAGGGGGGTTGATGCAGATTATACCTTCAAAAAGGGGGGAGAAAGAATTGAATATAGGGATGAGTTTTATGGAGAGTGATAGTGCAACCTATGGCTCTAATAGTCGGGGAGAAATGATAGAGCTAGAGGATAGAACCATTGTACCATCTGAAGATAAAATGTCTGTAGAAATGTATATGGAAGAAGGCATCATGATGATATCTGGAGATATGAGCCAGGAGGAAATGATCCGTATTGCAAAGAGATTAATAAAAGCATAGCATGGAAAAGAGGGATTTTTAAAGAACGGGTCTGTGGATATGATTCATCTAGCTGAGATAAGAAGTAAAAAATCTCCGATCTTCAAGGAAAAATATTTAACTAAATAAGGAGGAAATAAATGAAGAGAAAAAGTTTTATAGTATTAATCTTAATTCTTTCGTTTTTTATCACTGGTTGCAGTAATTCTCGGGAAATGAACGATGATACTAAGGAATATTCAGCAAAGGTATACAAAATAGTATCATCTGAAGATAAAGAACTGATTAGGACAATACCATGGGATAAAAAAAAGCAAATCACAATTTTAACAGATGTAGCAAATGAAATTACCAATAGTTTGGATAATCAAGAATTTGAGCAGTCATCTTATCGTTATCAAATTGAACTTCCCACATCCGATAATGAGGGAAAGGCAACTGTTTATATCATGAATATTGGGTTTTCTAAAGGATACGTGATGGGAAATATTATTGATATAGATGGAAAAGTAACCCATAATGTTAAGTGTAAGGTAACAGAAGAAAAATTTGTTGATTCGATTATAGATGGATCATTATAAATTTTGTCCAATTTCGGCGCTAAAATTTGTTTGGTATATAAAGAGCGTAATTGGAAAGGATGCGTACTTTTAAAAATAGTTGTAATAAACATAGTACAAAAGGAGATAAAAGAGAGGTAAAGCATATGAAAAAAATAATATGTACGGTATGCATGGCTGCTGCAATATGTTTCTGTTTCGTGGCTTGTTCTTCAGAGCCAGGTGATAATAAAAGTGAAGCAGTATTGAATTCAGTTCAGGATAAGATTATTCTATCTTTTACCGGTGTTGAAGATGATTCTTCAGGAATAAAAAAAGTATCTTACAAAGCAAAAAATGTGTCAGATGATTCATTTACACTAGAAGGAATATTAGTTTATGCGTGCGACAAAAATTTGAGTTACATTGAAGCAACTGATGAAAACAAGCCAGAAAAACTCATTGCCGGAAAAGAAAGCCATAAATTCGAATATGCCTATGATGAAAAAGTGGAATTTGTAAAAGTTGTAGGCTACAAGTATACCCAAAATGGGAGAACCTTCATAGATACTTTTGACAATGTGATGGTAGTTCATGAAGATGGATCCACTTATCTGGGAAATATCAATTACACAGATCAGCAGATATTAGACAGAGCTGATGTGAAAAACAACCAGCCGACTGCATATATATCGGATGATGAAGTCAAAGGGGTCCTGAGGTCTGTTGCAAATATTGCCAAGCATAAGGATACGACTATAGAGAAAGCGTGCGAAGCAATCGGGATGTCTTATGATGATTATAAAGGATTGCTTTTGCGAGAGTCTAACGCCAAGGTTCCGTTAGATGAAATCAGAGGCATCCTTGCAGCTGTAGAGAGATATGATGGTTCAACACTATATGAAGCCTGTAAGGCTGTTGGAATCGACTTTGAAGAATATCTAAAAATAATGAAGAAATTATAAGTGATGCCTATTACGAGAGAGGAACCATACAAACAAAACCCCTAGAACGAAATGTTCCAGGGGTTTCTAAGTTATATCTCCTATTCCACAAACTCTCCGCCTTTGAATACTTTCTTCGGCAGGGCTTTCTGCGCTTCTGGAATGCCTTCCAGGTTCTGCTTCTGGATGGCTCTGATTTTTAACGGCAATGAGAACAGGTTGATGAATCCTTCTGCGTCGCTCTGGTCGTAGACTTCGTCTTCGCTGAAGGTAGCGAACTCTTCATTATATAAGGAGTAAGGGGACTGGCTTGCTACAGGCCATGCGGTGCCTTTGTACAGCTTCATCTTTACTTTGCCCGTAACCTGCTTCTGGGTTTCATCCACGAAAGCGGAGATGGCTTCCCGCAGCGGAGTGAACCAGAGGCCGTCGTAGACCAGCTGCGCGAATTTCTGGGAGACGATGTTCCGGTACTGGAGAGTGTCTCTGTCCAGAATCAGCTTTTCCAGATCCTTGTGGGCCGCGAACAAAATAGTGCCGCCCGGTGTCTCGTATACGCCTCTGGACTTCATGCCCACCAGACGGTTTTCGATGATGTCGATGGTGCCGATGCCGTTTTCGCTGCCCAGCTTGTTGAGGGCGGTCAAAAGCTCCACAGGTCCCATCTCTTCGTCATTAATGGCCACAGGGACGCCCTGCTCAAAAGAGATTTCCACATATGTAGGATGATCCGGCGCATCTTCGGGTGTTTTGGAGAGGACGTGAATGTCAGGCTTGTGTTCGTTCCAAGGATTCTCCAGGTTGCCGCCTTCGTGGCTGATGTGCCAGATGTTCTCGTCTCTGGAGTAAATCTTCTCAACTGTCTGAGCGATTGGAATGTTGTGCGCCTTTGCATAGTCGATACATTCCTCACGGGATTTCAGATCCCAGATTCTCCAAGGGGCGATGATTTTGATGGCTGGGTTCAGTGCGTGAATGGTGGATTCAAAACGCACCTGGTCGTTTCCTTTGCCGGTGCAGCCGTGACAGATGATAAAGGCACCTTCCTGCTCGGCGATTTCTACGATCTTCTTGGCCTGCAGCGGTCTTGCCATAGAAGTACCCAGCAGATAGTCGTTTTCATAGATTGCATCCGCCTTGAGAGTCGGATAGACGAAGTCAGTGATGAATTCTTCCTGGATATTCAGGATATATGCTTTATCTGCGCCAGTTGCATAAGCCTTCTTTTCTATCGCATCAAAGTCTTCCTTCTGACCGGTGTCGCAGCAGACTGCGATGACTTCACAATCGTAATTTTCCTTTAACCAAGCGATGATAATCGATGTGTCCAGGCCGCCTGAGTAGGCCAGGACGATTTTCTCTTTTGCCATTTTTCTTTCCTCCAAAATTATATAAATATTTAAATATCTGAATAAAAATTAATTAATGTATGTAATATACCACAAATAAACGGTGAAATCAAGAGTAAATTTTAATAAAAATAATAAAATATGCAAAAATATAAATTTGTACTTGCATATTTATAATTCCTATAGTATACTCTCTCCTTAGAAATATTGATTGGAGGCTTCTTGATGAAAGGAACGATTTACTTGGAAGACGGGAGTATATATAAAGGAAAGGGATTTGGCTTTGAGGGAACCAGAATTGGCGAACTGGTTTTCAACACGGCAATGACTGGCTATCAGAAAACCCTGACCGATCCGTCCTATAAAGAACAGATTATCACTATGACTTATCCCCTGCTGGGCAATTATGGAATCAACGAGACGGATTACGAGTCGGAGCAGATTCACGCTTTTGGTGTGGTGGCCTCTGACGTGTGTTTTAAACCGTCCAACTGGAAGTCCGTCATGAATATCGACCAGTGGCTGGCAGAACAAAAGGTACCCGGCGTCTACGATGTGGACACGAGAGAAATTACCAGGAAGCTTCGAAATACAGGAAATCAGAAATGCGTCATCACTACAGAGGACTTTTCCATAGACACGATTCAGAAAATTTGCGAAGACGGGTTGCTGCGAGGCGATCAGATGCAGGACGCCGGCGTCAAAGAAGTAGAGAAATGGGAAACCCCGGACAATACATATCATGTAGCTGTCCTGGACTTCGGCGTCAAAAAAAGCATCCTAAATGAATTATACAAAAGAGGATGTAATCTGACCATCTACCCTTACGGCACCAAAGCGAAGACCATTTTGGCATCAAAGCCCGACGGCGTGTTTCTGACCAACGGGCCGGGAGACCCGGAAAGCGCCGAAGAAGCGATTACCGTCATAGAAAAGCTGATCACCAACAGCAACTACGGACCGGATCAGATGCCCATCTTTGGCATCTGCATGGGACACCAGCTCATCGCCCTTGCCCAGGGAGGACATACATACAAGCTGAAATACGGCCACCGCGGCTGCAATCACGGCGTCTTTGATAAGAACAGCGGCAGAAGCTATATCACAAGTCAGAATCACGGCTATGCGGTCAAAGCTGAGAGCATCGTGCTCAAAGGGCTGGAAGTGACCCACCTCAACCTCAACGATGGAACCGTAGAGGGGATGCAGCACCTGACAAAACCGGTCTTTTCCGTCCAGTTTCACCCAGAGTCCAGTCCCGGACCCAATGATACGGGATACCTGTTCGACAAATTTATCAACCTGATGGAAGGAGGAAGACTGTAATGCCTAGAGATTTTACCCTGAACAAAGTTTTGATCATCGGTTCCGGTCCCATTGTCATCGGACAGGCCGCAGAGTTCGACTATGCCGGCACCCAGGCCTGCAAGGCTATTTCCGAGGAAGGCATTGAGACAATTTTGATCAACAGCAATCCTGCCACCATCATGACAGACAACGGCATCGCCGACAAAGTTTATCTGGAGCCAATCACAGAGGATGCAGTGGAGCAGATCTTGGCGAAAGAACGTCCGGAAGGCGTCCTGGCAGGGTTTGGCGGACAGACCGGCCTTAACCTGGCTATGGCCTTAGACGAAAAGGGCATATTCGAGAAATATGGCGCCAAGCTACTGGGCGTGAACAAAGAGAGCATCCACAAAGCCGAAGACAGGGAGGCTTTCAAGGATTTGATGCTAAAAATCGGCGAGCCGATTCCGCCTAGCACCATTGCAACGACCATGGAAGAGTGCCAGGCCTTTGTCGAGAAAATCGGCTATCCTGTCATCATCAGACCGGCTTACACCCTTGGCGGCACGGGAGGCGGTATCGCCCATAATCAGGAAGAGCTGGAGCACTTCTGCAAGATGGGCATGGAGAAAAGCGCCATCGGGCAGATTTTGCTGGAAAAGTCGGTAGCTGGCTGGAAGGAAGTGGAGTACGAGGTCATCCGCGATGGCAAGGACAACTGCATCATCATCTGCAGCATGGAGAACCTGGACCCAGTGGGCGTCCATACAGGAGACAGCATCGTCGTAGCGCCGACCCAGACGCTGAACGACAGCCAGTACCAGATGCTGCGCGATTCTTCCCTGAAGATTATCAGAAGCCTGGAGATCGAAGGTGGCTGCAACGTGCAGTTTGCCCTCAATCCGGACAAAGACGAATATATCGTCATCGAGGTCAACCCGCGTGTAAGCCGTTCTTCCGCTCTGGCATCCAAAGCGGCGGGTTACCCCATCGCCAAGATTGCGGCAAAAATCTCAATCGGATACAGCCTGGACGAATTGAAGAACTACGTGACAGAAGGCTCCAGCGCCTGCTTTGAACCGGCACTGGACTACTGTGTGGTCAAATTCCCCAAATGGCCTTTTGACAAGTTCCGCACGGCATCCAGGAAACTAGGCACCCAGATGAAAGCCACCGGCGAGATCATGGCTATCGACAGAACTTTTGAAAGTGCTTTGCTGAAAGCTATCGCCTCCTTAGAAGTAGAGGGTACGGGCCTCAGAGTACCTTACGTCACGGGTCTTGACAATGAGAAGCTGATGAACAAGCTGATGGCACAGGACGACGAGCGCATTTTCTGCATCGCGGAGGCGTTCAGAAGGGGAGTTGCCGATGTGGAAGAAATATTCGAGCGGACAAAGATCGACCGCTGGTTCCTCCATAAAATCTATGGCATCATCGAAATGGAAAAAATTCTACAGACCAGCGAGGTCACGGCGGAATTGATTCGCGAGGCGGAATATCGCGGTTTTACCGACGACGAAATCCTGGACTTGACGGGCATGGCGAGAGATGTGCTGCAGGATATCAGGCTCTATCACGATATCTATCCAGTATATAAAGTCGTAGACACCTGTGCTGGAGAATTCGAGGCGCTGACGCCATATTACTATTCTAGCTACGGCGGTGAGAACGAAAGTGTCAAAACACCGCACGACAAAATCCTCGTCGTCGGTTCGGGACCGATTCGAATCGGCCAGGGCATCGAGTTTGATTACTGCTGTGTCCAAGGGGTGTGGGCTTTGAAAGACCTCGGCTATGAGTCCATCATCATCAATAACAACCCGGAGACGGTCAGCACTGACTTTGATACTTCCGACAAGCTTTACTTTGAGCCACTGCATACCGATGATGTGATGAACGTCATCAAACAGGAACGTCCGGAGGGTGTCATCCTTCAATTCGGCGGTCAGACGTCTCTCAATCTGGCGTCAAAGCTGGCAGCCAGAAGCATCAAAATTCTTGGTACCCAGAACAAGTATATTGACCTGGCAGAAGACAGAGAGAAGTTCTCTGATCTGTTGGATATTCTGGATATAGCAACGCCAAAAGGTTGTGCGGTCAGGACCAGAGAAGAAGCTTTTGAGGCGGTAGAGAGACTGGGATATCCCCTGGTCGTGCGGCCGTCCTTTGTCATCGGCGGCAGGGCGATGCAGGTGGTTTACTCCGACGATGAACTGTTGAAATACCTAAAGGAAGCCGTAAAACTTTCTCACGAGCATCCTGTTTTGATTGATAAATACGTAGAAGGCAAAGAGATAGAAGTCGACGCTATTGCCGATGGAGACGACGTGTTGATTCCAGGTATCATGGAGCACATTGAGAGAACCGGTGTCCATTCCGGCGACAGCTGCACCGTCTATCCGACTTACAGCCTTCCCCAGGAGGTGATCGACAAGCTGATCGAGAATACCAAGAAAATCGTCAAAGCGCTGCATATCGTGGGCCTTGTAAATATCCAGTATGCCTGGGACGGAGACACTATCTACGTCATCGAGGTCAATCCGAGAGCGTCCCGGACAGTGCCGATTCTCAGTAAAGTGACGAAAGTGCCGATGGTGAAAATTGCCGTGGCGGCGATGACTGGTAAAAAATTGGCTGACATGGAATGGGGCACAGGCTTATATAAGAAGCAGGATTACTATGCGGTGAAAATCCCGGTTTTCTCTGACGCAAAGCTGACGGATGTAGATGTGGCTGTAGGACCGGAGATGAAGTCTACTGGCGAAGTCCTGGGCATCGACAAAAACTTTGACAAGGCGATTTATAAAGGCTTCCTCGGCGCAGGAACGAAGATCCCCACAGAAGGAGGCCTCTTTGTCTCCCTGAAAGATCACGATAAGACGAAGGAGAGCGCCGAGATTTTGGAAAACTACGCGGAGCTGGGTTTTAAGCTGTACGCATCAGAAGGGACGGGAACCTTCCTCAAAGCGCATGGTGTAGCGACAGAAATCATCGACTATGCTGACGTAAAACCTTTGATCGGCGAGGAAATTCAGATTGTCATCAACACGCCAAAGACCATCAACAAAGTGGGCGCGGATACCTTCCCCATCAGAAGGGCTGCTATCGAGCGTGGTCTGCCGGTACATACCTGTATGGACACAGCTAGAATCTTTGCCATCGCAATTGGATTGAAGCAGAAAGACACCGAGCTTGCGTATAACGTGCTGTAGAACCAAGTACAATTTCACAGACCTGCCGGTATATAGGGGAGAGGGGTATATTCAGAACGTTTTTTACGATGCGGTTAGGTTTTTTGATGCCGTTCCGTAAGTTTTGCGTAACTCGATAGCAGGATTCAAGGTTATTTTGTTGGAAAACGGTCTTGCTGCTTGCGAAATGTATAAAAGTGTTGTGGGAGGTTACTTTTCATAGTTTAAATCTCTGCTTTTAGCCTTGAGATTCCAGTGAAAAGTAACCGAAATCGTAGATACCCCCTGGCAACTTGCATTGGATGAGTATTCAGTTACGCGAGCATGGCTGGAAACGCCCAAAAAGCATAACGTTATTGTAATGGTGCGGCAGCGTTTAATAAATATATTTTTAGTAATTGACTTCCCCATAGAATGTGGGTAGAATGTAAGTCAGAGATAACCAAGATATCTTGCACAAAATTTGTGCCACAGAAAAACCAGGTCGGTGGAGTCGACCTGGTTTTTCTTTTGGCTGACTGCTGGCTATTTATCTCTGTTCAGCCATTGCCTATCTGCCCCAAGCTTGCTTGGCTTGGCAGAACGGACAGCGAAAGGAACGTAAGTGACTGGAGGAGTGAGACGAAGTCGAACGTTGACTATGTAACTGGCTGTTACACTTCCTGCAACAGAGACGGCGAGTGCCACCAAGATATCTTGTATTTATACCACCTCCTTCCCGCAAGGATCCTTTAACCTTGTCCCTTTTTTTTTCCTGTGCTATACTGAAACTGCCAGAAATGAAAGAGGAGGCATCATATGAACAGTGATATCAATTTTGGGAGCGGTCCGATTGTAATCATGGAGAGCTGCAATTCGCAGCCCTACCACATGCATAAAAATGCGCAGGAACTGATCTGGCTTCTGGAGGGAGAAGCAGGGGTTACATTTAACAACAAAGAGTATTTTCTCAGTGCGGAGGACGACCTGATGCTGATCGTCGATGCCGATTTTCACAAGGTGCGTAAGATCAGCGGGCAGCTGCGTTATCTGTCCTTTTATATCGACCTGCCTTACTTTCAGAGATACATCAAAGATATTCTCAACGTGGGACTTTATGTGAATCCGGGGTACAGGACGCAGGAACAGATCCCCCACTTGAAAAAAATGCGGGTGCTCCTGGCGCAGATGGTCAGGGAGTATCAGGGCGATGCGGGGTCGCAGCAGGTCATCGAGATCGCTACCCAGCTGCTCCTCTTGATTCGAAACCACTTTAACTTTCTCGGCACGACTTATATCGATTATAAAGATCAGCACACTTTTGACCGGCTTTTTGGCGTCTACGATTTTGTGTATCAACATTACGCAGAGCGGGTGACTTTGGCTGATCTTGCAGACCATATCCATGTCAGCCAGACCTACCTTTCGCGCAGTATCAAACAGCTGACTGGCATGAGCTTTACGGAAATTTTGAATTACGTCCGCTGTGAAGAGGCTCTCCGTCTTTTGCTGGAAACGGATAAGAGCATTACGACCATCGCTTATGACAGTGGATTCTCAGACCCAAAATACTTTCACAAGTATTTTGAAAAGTTCTTTTACGCCAATCCAGCGGAATTTCGCAGAAACCACAAGAATCAGAAGGAGATTGACGCCTTGGCAGACAGTCGTCAAAGAGAAATCACCTATGATGATGCCCTGAGAGAACGGTTAGGACAATACTGGAAAGACGATGGCCTCTATAAGAGCAAAGCGACGCATCTTTCATTTGCAGCAGAAGAGGGCAGTCGGTCAGGCAGTAACCCGCAGGACAGTCTCACTGTCCTGGTGACAAAGGAAGAACTGCATCGACTGGCGAATCCTGGGCAGCTGATGCAGGCGCTGGAGCGGGACTTTGCAAAAATCAGAATTGAAATTGCAGACTCTGATTCACGAAAGCTTTCCTTTGGAGATGCAAAGATGTGGCCGGTAGAACTGATGCAGGCATTGAAGGACAGGTCTGTCGCACTTCAGTCTTCTCCAGGCGGATGGAACGGGCTTTATGCCATGGGCGGCATCCAAACGCCGCTCTATTACATGCTTCAGGCTGCAGACTGCGCAGATGGATGCTGGGAATACGGCAACAATTGGGCAGCCTGCCGGAACCGCGAAGGGGACGGCGCGATGCTTCTGCTGACTTGGAACGGTTCTTTGGAACAGAGTATTGAATTTCAAATCGACTTCGGCAAAACAGAGCAGGAATACCTTGTCTTAGAATATGAGTTTTCTAATTCCGTTCTGGGAGTTCTTTCTCAGGTTCCGGCGAAGTCCATGAAAGCGATGACGCACATTTTGCGCCCGGCTCTAAGCGCTGCGATGCTGAGGCGGGGTGAAGAAGGACATCCGTTCAAAATTGGACCGGGAAAAGCAGGAATCTTATCTATCACGAAAAAATGACAGGGAAGGCTGAACAGCCTTCTTTTTGTGTGCAGATGAAACAGCCTCTTAGACTTTTTTGCCTTTTCGTTGCGATTTTTTTGCTCTTTTCTGTTCTGGAATCTCACAGAATCTTTAGATAACGTAATTTTGTCCGAAAAGATACGAAAAATAAGCACAGAAAAAAGAGAAAAAAGTCAATAAAATATAGTTATGTACATGAAGAAGAAAGACGGCAGCTGCCAATATAAAAGATCATGGAGGCGACAAATGACAGAAAAATGTTTTACCAGAATGGGTCAGATCGGAATCGCGGTCAGGGATATTGACCGGGCAGGGACGGTATGTAAAAAATACGGTATGGGTCCCATGCGGTCCTTCATTTCCACCGAGAAGTCTGTGCAGAACGGCGAACTCTACGGGAAGAAAGTGGACAGCATTCGATTTGGCACGTTGATGTACGAGATAGACGGCGTGACCTTTGAACTTCTGCAGCCCCTTGAAAACACCGTTTGGAGCGAATTCATCAAGAATCAGGGCGAAGGGGTCTGCGACATCATGTTTACCCCGACAGAAAGATATTATGAAGTTCTTAAAGAACGGGGCATAGAGGAAATCATGAAGTTCACTTTATATAACCACAAGTTCTCCGAGGACGATATTTTTACACAGGTGATGAGAATGCACGATACCAGAAAAGATTTAGGCTTCAATATCTTTACCTGGGATCAGACAGAAGAAGCGAAGAAGCGCGTCTATCCGAGAGACCACATGGCTACAGGCGCTTACGTGCAGTTGGAGGACGGGACAGAACCCCATCTGCAGAAGCCGATGTATCTGCGCATGGAAAAGATTCTCGTCGTAGTGGAGAATTTGACAGAAACGATGGCGGCTTATGAGGCTTATGGGTTCGGGCCATTTACAGAAATAGAAGAGAAGGAAGGGCTGTATCGAAAAGCCTGCTTTACGCAGAACAGCGACGGCAGCGACGTGGTCTTCGAAATCATCCAGCCGCTGGATGATGAAAGCGGTTATGCCAAGTACCTTGCAAAATACGGCCGTGGCGTCTACAATATTCTTTTCGAACAAAACCCTGAATACAACAACGTGATTCAGACGATGACACAGGAGGTGTAATATGAATACTATGACAAAGATTGGCGATGCCATTGTCGCCATGTCCAATTGGCTTTGGGGACCGCCGCTATTGATTCTTTTGGGATGTGGAGGATTGTTTCTCACCGTACGTTTCGGATTCCTGCAGTTTCGCCATATCGGATATATTTTTTCACAGACCTTTGGCAAGATGTTCAAGAAAACAGAAGACGGCATCTCGCCGTTCCAGGCCTGTACTGCGTCTTTAGCCGCCTGTGTGGGCGCTTCGAATATCGCTGGCGTACCTGTCGCTATCGCCTTTGGCGGTCCCGGCGCTTTGGTCTGGATGTGGATTCTTGCCTTTATGGGCTGTGCCACCAAATTCTGTGAAATCGCTCTGGGTATCAAATACAGGGAGAAGAACGAGGTCGGTGAATGGGTCGGCGGGCCGATGTACTATATGAAGAAAGGTATCAAAAATAAGAAGCTGGGTGCAGCGCTGGCATTTATCTTTGCTCTGGTCATGATGTTTGAAAATGTTCCTTCCGCAGCAGCGCAGATGGTTTCCGCCATTCAGAATGCGACTTCGATCGGTCTTCCGGCCATGGGTACCGGTATCGCTATTATCGTCGTTGTTGCCATGGTTGCTCTGGGCGGAATCAAAAGAATCACGGCGGTTACGGACAAGATGGTTCCAATCATGGTCATCGCCTACGTAATCGGTGGCGTGATTGTTCTGGGCGCCAATGTTACAGCACTGCCAGAAGCTTTGAGCGTCATCGTCAAGAGTGCTTTTACACCGATGGCACCTGTGGGCGGATTTGCCGGTTCTTCCATCGCCGCCGCGATTCAGTGGGGTGCAGCCCGCGGAGCATATTCTAACGAAGCTGGTGACGGTGCAGCGCCTTTTATCCACTCGGCTGCCACTGTCGATCATCCTGTCAGACAGGGATTCTTCGGCGTCTTTGAAGTATTCGTAGATACTATGATCGTCTGCACCTTTACCGGTCTGATCTGTGTTGTCAGCGGCGCATGGATGAAAATTGACGGAAGCAATGCGGCTACCATGCCGGGCATTGCCTTCTCTTCCGTATTTGGTTCTGCCGGACCGATTTTTCTGACCGTACTGATTTTGATCTTCGTCGTATCTACTCTGATCGTTTTGGTGCAGGTGGGTACGAAATCTGCAGAGTACTGCTTTGGTTATAGGTTTGGGCAGATTTTCCGATATGTTTATTTTATCGGCATGTTCCTCGGTATTATCGGAGGGTTGGAATTCGTCTACCGTTTCCTGGACTTCTTCTTTGCCCTTTTGATTATCAGCAATATGATCGGTGTTTTCCTGCTTCACGGCGATGTCGTACAATTGATCAAAGAGTTTTTCAACACGCCGGGGAAATATTACCTGAAGGATATCGCTGAGAAAAAAGGAGGAAAATAATATGAAACAATCGTTTGAAAGAGTAGGCGGATTTGTCATTTTGACACCTGATATAGAAGAATCACTTGAGACGTTTAAGGCCTACGGCATCGTCGGTCCTTGGAGAGAGTTCTACACTGACTCTGAAAACGTACAGCAGGTGGTGAAAAACGGTCAGCCAGCAGAGGGAATCGATGCCCGCATCTGCATGTGCGATTATGGGGAAATCACCATCGAACTCTTTGAACCGAGAGACCCTGAATCAGCGTTTTATCAGGACTTACAGGCAATCGGCAGGCCCTTTATCCACCACGTGATCATGCGCACGAAACCGCACTTCTATGACGTAGCGAGGGAACAGAAAGTAGAAGAGCACATGTCCGCTTATTTTCCGCGTATTGATGAAAGAGGACGCTGGTTTGCCACCAGTCAGGACTTGGGTTTTGATATCTACGCCTGGGATCCTCACCTAGATGGTGCGAGAAAAAAATATCCCGACGACTACATCGTCACAGGTGCGTATGACACCGATAAATAGAGAGGGCGGAGCAAAAATGTCGAGGACAGTATTGTACAATGGAAAAGTATATGTGGAGAGAGGCTGTTATGCCCAGGCGATTCTCCAAGAGAATGGCATCATCCTGCAAGTGGGTAGTGATAAAGAAGTCCTTACAGCCGCAGGAGACGCAGAGAGAATCGACTGTCAGGGAAAAACAGTCATTCCCGGCTTCAACGACAGTCACCAGCACCTGTTTTACATGGGCAGAGCAATGTTTTTCCCCGATCTGACAAAGGCGCAGTGCGCCGAGGATCTGACGAGGCTTTGCCAGAAATATCTGCAGAAGAATCCTGAAAGCAAAGGCTTTTCTGCGGCGGGTTGGAATGAGGAGACTTGGGCTCCGGCGTACAGGCGAAAACCGGACAAAAGGGATCTGGACAAGGTCTCCGAGGAGATTCCCATCGTTCTCACGCGGATTTGCGCCCACGCCTGCTGTGTAAACAGCTATGTCTTGCAAAGGCTGGGAATTGATCGTGAACATGCCGTCTTTGATGGTGCGGGAATCGAAGTGGATGAAGGAGGCGAGCCGACTGGCATTTTGACGGAAAAGGCTTTTCATGCGGCGCTGGACCTGGTGCCGAACCTGACCAGAGAAGAACTGAAACTGGCTCTGACGGGTGCTATGAAATATGCTGTCTCCAGAGGACTCACCACGGTGCAGTCCAACGATATCGGTTACGTGATCAAAGACCAGGAAGCCTGCTGCTCCCTCATGAAAGAAGTCTACGATGAGGGAAAGGGACTGCTGCGCTATACGGGGCAGATGTTTTATGATGATGTAGAGAGCCTTAAGGGGTATTGTGAAAGCCCGCAATTTGGCGAAAGCTATGCAGACGACTGGTTTCGGAGAGGTCCGCTCAAGCTGTTGAAAGACGGTTCCCTGGGCGCCAGAACTGCGATGCTGGGGTTTGACTATCTTGACGATCCGGGCAACCGCGGAGTGGAGGTCAATTCTGATGCATATATGCAGAAAATGATAGACTGCGCCCATGACCATGGGATGCAAGTGGTCGTTCACGCCATCGGCGACGAGGCAATCAGACGGGTCATCCGCATGTATGACGAGGCAAACGGCGGCAGCAATGGGGAAAACCCTCTGCGTCACAGTCTGATTCACTGCCAGATTACCGACGACACTTTGCTGGCGCACATCAAAGCTTCCGGCCTACTTGTCGCCTATCAGCCCATTTTCCTGCTGAGCGACATGTATATTGTGCCCAGCCGCTGCGGCGATGAAATGATGAAAACTTCTTACGCCTTTCGAACAGCGGCGGAGCTGGGGATCCACGCCTCTTACGGGACAGACTGTCCTGTGGAAGATTTGGATCCGCTGGCCTGCATTTACTGCGCTGTCACTCGCAAGGACTTGAAGGGACAGCCGGAAGACGGCTTTTACGCCGAAGAATGCGTAGATGTAGAAACTGCGGTTGACGCCTATACCTTGGAAAGCGCATATCACGAATTCCGGGAAGACGTCAAAGGCAGACTCAAAACAGGATATTATGCTGACCTGGTCGTGCTGGACAGGGATATCTTCACATGCAAGTCCGAAGAGCTTCTAAAGACTTCTCCGGTGCTGACCATGGTTGGCGGAAAAATCGTGTACCGAGCAGAGTGACTGTCAAAATACATGACTCGTGTTTAATAAATTAATTTTAGTAATTGACTTCCCCATAGAAGTGAGATAATATATAGACATAGCTAATAAAAATCTAGCAAACAATTAGCATCACCAAAAAACCAGGTCGCTGTGGACGACCTGGTTTTTCTTTTGGCTGACTGCTGGCTATTTTTCTCTGTCCAGCCACCGGACTATGTAACTGGCTGCTACACCGCCTATGACAGAGACTACTAGCGTCAAAATAAAATCTAGCAATTAGCACCACCTCCTTCCCGCAAACTAGCTGAAGGTTCAGCAGTAATTACATAGTATCATACATTTTATTACATTTAAAGGATTTATTAACATTACGCCGCCGTGGAATTCTTTTCCTACTTGTGGTATCATCATAGTAAGAAGGAGAGTTACGCATGGTAAAAATCAAGAAAACGATATACATCGCCATTTTCGTATCCCTGGCGTCGCAGATTCGATTCAACTTTATCACTGATGGATTTATCATCGCCATGTCTGTCGCAGTGATGGCTATTTTCATCTACTGCTATGAAGATCTGTCACCTAGATATGTGGCATTCTGTTCGGGCATTTTTTCCCCGCTGATCAGGCTGCTCTTCATGGTGCTGGAAGGCGGACAACCTGGTCTGACAGCTATATTGGTCATTCCGGATATGGCATTTTTTTTCACCTACGGGATTTTCTATACCTTGGTTTACAAATACATCATCAGGGCGCCGAAGGACATCCGAAATTTTCCCTATGTCATATTTCTCTGTGATTTCTTATCTAACATAGCGGAACTTTTTACCAGGAGCCTGATTCAGGGCTATTTGGTCATCGCAGCCCACACAGTGATTTCCCTCGTCATCGTCGCTTTCTGCAGAACTGTGCTGATTCAGGTGATCTTGCTGGCGCTGGAGACCTATTCTAACCTGCTGATTAAAGAGGAACACGACAAGGAATACAGGAAGTTGATCGTGCAGGCCTCTATCTTTGAAAGTGAACTACATGTGATGGAGAAGAACGCGGCCGAAATTGAAGACATCATGAGGCAGGCCTTTGCTCTTTACAAATCCATGGAAGGCATCAACGCGCCGAAAGAACTGAAAGACTGCTCTCTGGACATCTAAAAAAACGCCCACGAGATTAAAGGTGATTATTTGAATATCATCAATGTGCTCAAGGATACCTTCCTCGACGATATCGACGAAGGCCGTTTGGCCATGAAAGACATCATCTCCATAGAGAAAGCAAACCTGCAGAGCACCATCAAAAACCGAGGCTATCATGTGGAACTGATTACCAGGGTAAAAGCTAATTTTTATGTGCGTCAGTATTTCAAAATGATGTCTATTATCCGCAATCTGACCCTCAATTCGGCGGAGGCCATTGGACAGACAGGCGGTAAAATCGCTTTATCCCTGCGGGAGGATGGAGAAAATTATGTTTTGGAAGTCAAAGATAACGGCCCGGGCATTGATCGGGATGACCTGGAAACTGTTTTCTTTGACGGCTATTCCACGAAGTTCAACCTGGAGACTGGCAACGTGCAGAGAGGTCTCGGTTTGACTTTGGTTAAAGATTATGTGGAAAATATCTTTCATGGAACGATTGCAGTGCACAGCGAAAAGGGCAGACGAACCGAGTTTGTGATAACCATCCCGAAGACGAGTTTTGAGGAGGAGACAGATGAAGTATTACATCATTGATGATGAAATCGGTACGGTAAAGACTTTGGAGAATATCGTAGAAATCCGCGGGCTGGGTGACGTCATCGGCTATGCCACAGACCCCGAAAAGGCGGTGGGTGAGATACTGGCGCTGAACCCGGAAATCGTTTTAGTGGATCTCTTGATGAGCAAAATGGATGGCATCGCCTTGGTGGATCAGATTAAGGGCGTCCGCCCGCAGATCAGCTTTGTGATGATCTCACAGGTTGCGGATAAAGGCATGATTGAGCAGGCCTACAATGCCGGAGTGGAGTTTTTCATCAACAAGCCAATCAACATTATCGAAGTGGAGAAAGTGCTTAACCACGTATCTGACAAGATCAAAATGAACAGCCTTGTGGCGGGCATCAAGGGAATGTTTGCAGAAACAGAAGAGCAGAGTGCACCGTTGGAACGAAAGGACAACGTTCTTAGGGAAATCAACGTCTTTCTGGGACTTTTGGGCATGCTGGGCGAGAAGGGAACTTCAGATATTCTCAGCGTCTGCCAATATTTGATTGGACACAACGAGGAGTACAGCAAAAATGTATTGACTCACATTGCAGCAGAGAAATTGGAAACTTCTAAGAATTTGGAGCAGAGAATGCGCCGCGCCATCAAAAAAGGCCTCACGAATGTAGCTAATCTGGGAATCGACGATTACAGTAACGAAGTGTTTCAAGTCTATGCCAACTATGTCTTTGACTTTAAAAACATCAAAGACGAGATGGATTTTATCAAAGGCAGCAGCAGCGGAGGCGGCAGGGTGAATATCTCAAAGTTCATCGAGGGACTTCTGCTCTATCGAAAGTCTCTGTTATAACAGAATAGTAACCGAAAAGTAACTACGGAGGAATATTCAGAATATTTCTCCGTTTCTTTTTGAGTATTTTTGAGTTTTTTTGAAAAGGTTTGTTAATCTTATATCAAGATAGTTTTACTCGATATGTTATTATTTTAGGATTTTAGTTATGAAAGGAGAGCAACATGACGTTTTTAGACGATCTCACGACTGAGATTTACAACGTGATCTGGGCGCTGCCACTGACCATCCTTGCGCTGGGAACCGGACTTTATTTTTCACTTCGTATGAAATTCCCGCAGGTCAGACTTTTTAAAGACATGGTACATTATCTGCTGGGAAGAGACAGGAAGAGAGAGGACAGGACTAGTAAAGAGGGAATGTCTTCCTTCCAGGCATTCGCCCTTGCGCTGGGCGGCCGTGTCGGCGTCGGCAATATCGCCGGCGTAGCAACAGCCATCTGCTTTGGAGGACCGGGTGCTGTTTTCTGGATGTGGGTTATCGCCTTCATCGGCGCAGGAACGGCATTTTCTGAGTCCGCTCTGGCGCAGGTTTACAAGACCAGAATTGACGGCGAATATAAGGGCGGCCCTGCCTACTACATAGAAAGAGGAATGGGCGGAAACAAAGTTGCGAAGATCTTCGCCATTGTCTTTGCCCTGGCGGCAATTTTGGCCAACGGTATTACAGGACCGACCATCCAGGCCTTCAATTTTGCTGACGCAGCGCACAATGCGTTCAACCTGAACCCATGGATTGGCGGCGCTGTGATGGCAGTCTGCGTTGCATTTGTCGCCTTTGGCGGCGCAAAGAGACTGGGCAGAGTGTCAGAACTGATCGTGCCTGTCATGGCGATCATCTATATCTTATTGGCACTGGTTATCCTGGGAATCAACTTTAAACAGATTCCGGAGATGTTCGGACTGATCTTTGGCTGTGCATTTAAGATGAATGCTGTTTACGGAGCCATCTGGGGCAGCACAGTGATGTGGGGCGTCAAGAGAGGTATCTATTCTAACGAGGCCGGCTACGGCTCAGGTGCTCACGCTGCAGCATCCGCGGAAGTTTCCCACCCGGCAAAACAGGGATTGGCGCAGTCTTTCTCTGTATATGTAGACACCCTGTTCGTCTGCACGGCGACAGCGATCATGATTCTGTCCACAGGAATGTTCAACGTAACCAACGAGGAAACTGGTGCAATGATTACAGAAGGACTTCCGGGGGTAAAGGCAGGCGTGGGCTATACGCAAGCGGCTATCGATTCTGTCTTCCCAGGCGTAGGCTCTGTATTCATCGCTATAGCGGTATTCTTCTTCGCATTCACCACATTGCTATCTTTCGTACTGTACACAGATGTGAACATTTCATATGTGATGAAAAACAAGAGTGAGGGCGCAAGAAAGATCATGACCAACGTATTTAGAGCGATCATCGTCGTCATCGTTCTGATCGGAGCCACCAGATCTTCAGATGCTGCCTGGAACACGGCAGATATCGGAATCGGCATCATGTGCTGGATTAACTTTATCGCACTGTTGATTCTCTCTACAAAGGCAGTGAAGCTGCTCAAAGACTACGAGAGACAAAAACACTTAGGTCTGGATCCAGTATTTGAGCCAGCAGACTGCGGCATCAGAAATGCAGATCTCTGGACTGATATTGTAAAAGAAAAATACGCTGATCTGCTTGCCAAGAAACATCAGGCCGAAGGCAAAGCAAAGAAAAATGCTTAGAAATCTTAATTATATAGTATAGTGACAAAAAGCGGGCGCAATTCCAGGAAGCGCCCGCTTTTGCCTTTGCTTAGGGCAGCAGCAGCAGTTTTTCGTAAAATTCCAGCCCCGACAGCAGAATCGCCTCGTCAAAATCGAAGTTGTCGGTGTGGAGGGCCGTATCCACGCCTAAGCCCAGAAAAAAGAAAAATATAGGGCAGTGACGGGCATAATAGGAAAAATCTTCGCTGGTCATGGAGGGCTCTGCCAGAAGCTGCACTTCTTCCGCACAGTGGTTCATGACTAATTCAAAAAGGCTGGGTGTATTTAAGAGAGGGGGGTGCCCTGTTGAAAGACCAATCTCAAAGGTACAGCCCGTTGATCTTTCAATGTGTCCGGCGATTTCCTCCATCCGTGTTTTGATGCGGTCAAAGGTTTCCTCATCGAAGACGCGCAGGCTGCCTTTGAGGAAGGCAGAGGCGCTGATGGCGTTACAGACCGTACCGCTCTGCAAAATGCCGAATTTCAGCAGTCTGTAAACGCCTGCGGGAATTTCCTCTCGCTCCATTTTATAGGATGCCGTCAGGAATGCAGCTGCGGCATAGAGCGCGTCCTGCCCTTGACGGGCTTTGGCAATATGGGCGGAGCGGCCTTGAATTTTGACCTCGACTTCGCTGCTCCTTGCCATCATTGCCTCAGAACGAGCGGCAACGGTTCCTGCAGGCAGGTCTGGCCACAGATGGCAGCCGAAGATGCGGACGACGTGATAGGCAGTGAGGATCTCACTTTTTAATATGGACTCTGCACCGCCTTCTGTCTCCTCAGCAGGCTGGAAAATCAGCATCACATTATAAGGCAGTGTCTCACCATTTTTTATGCGGCCTTCCACGACTTCTGCCAATGCCAAAACCATGGCCATGTGGCCATCGTGGCCGCAGGCGTGCATCTTTCCCGGATGGCGCGAGGCGTAAGTTTTTGATGAACACTCTGAAATCGGCAGAGCGTCCATGTCTGCACGGAAGGCGACGGTTTTACTTTTCCCCAGATTGAACCAGGCGCAGACGGCTGAAGGGGATGGCTGTAAGAGGCGGCAGCTGTATTTTGCAAGCACCTCTTTGATGTAGCGGGTGGTTTCAGGCAAATCGAAGTCCAGCTCGGGAATTCTGTGAAGATCGCGCCTGTATTGTCTCAGTAGATCGAGCATAACGGTGCTCCTTTCGAATATTTGTTAAAAATTATAAACTAACACAAACAAAAAAGCAAATAATTGTTTTGCAACAACAAAAAATTCTTGACAGGGAAGAAATCTCATGTTAATCTAGTTTTCAAGATAGAGGTCGCGGGAACGATGCCTCTGTGGGAGCCGACGGGCAACGATCACAGAGAGCAGCAATCTCGCCGAACTCTGCAGACAGGTATGCCTGCAGGGTGGGGTTATGGAGAATATCCATAACACTGTCTGCGAACTGCTTTTCAGAAATGAGTTGTTCGCAGGAGTGCTGTCGGAAAATTTGATTTGCTGCATTCTATTTTAAGCGCTTTTGAAGAATGCATTGATATCGAGTTATCCATAGCAGGCCTTCGGGTCTGCTTTTTCTTTTGCTGGCAGAATCTTGCACTCCCTATCTAATCAGAGAAAAGGTAGGAAAGAAAGATGAATTTAAGTAATTTGAGAGGGTCCCTTGTCGCTCTCGTCACACCCTTTGATCAGGAGGGGAACCCGGACTTTCACCGTCTGGGCCAGCTGATCGACTGGCACCTTACTGCTGGAACAGATGGTATCGTCATCCTTGGTACCACGGGAGAGAGTTCCACCATGACACAGGAAGAGGATGATGCAGTCTGCAAGTTTACCGTAGAGCGGGTTTCGGGGCGGATTCCGGTTATCGCGGGCAGCGGTTCCAACTGTACCCAGTCGATGCTGGAACGAAGCCTGAAATTTCAGGAACTGGGTGCTGATGGTCTGCTCCTCATAGCGCCTTATTACAACAAAACCAATGAAGAGGGCATGGCGCGCCATTTTCTGACCATTGCTGATCAGGTGGAAATTCCCTGTATTCTATACAACGTGCCAGGCAGAACGGGCTGCAGTATCCCCGTCGAAGTCGTGGAACGGCTTGCCAGACATCCGCGCATCTGCGGTATCAAAGAGGCTTCAGGAAACTTGGGTTATGCTATGGAAGTCGCCAGGCTTTTATCTGACGATTTTGTCATGTACAGTGGCAATGACGATATGACGGTGCCGTTGCTTTCTATCGGCGCTTCAGGGGTTATCTCTGTGCTGGCCAATATTCTGCCGACAGAAACCCATCGTATGGTCATGAGGTATTTAGAAGGGAATCCTGCCGGTGCAGCATCGATACAGCTTGGGTATTTAGAATTGATTCACAATCTGTTTTCTGAGGTCAACCCGATTCCTGTGAAAACAGCCCTCTCCATGATGGGAAAATGTGAATCTCATATGCGGCTGCCTCTATATGATATGAGTGAATCTGCTAGAAAAACACTGGCGGTTTCAATGAGAAAGGCGCAGCTGTTATGAAAATTCTCTTAATTGGAAATGGACAGATGGGAACCCTGATACGAAAGCTTGCGTTAGATCGGGGGATGGTGGTTGCGGACAGTTTCCACACAGAAACGATAGACCGACTAAAAGACTTTGATCAACCGGCAGACGTTTTGATTGACTTTTCTTCGCCACAGGCACTGCCTGCCATCGCAGATTACATACAGAAGACCAAAACACCTCTGGTCTGCGGCACCACAGGATATGATGAGGACGCAAGACAGCAGCTTGCTTTTCTGGCAACCTGTGCGCCGGTACTCTACAGTACCAATTTTTCTGCCGGAATCATCATAATAAGAAGGATTTTAAGGGAGTTTTCTGCATATCTATTAGATAATGGCTTTGAAGCGGAACTGATTGAGGCACACCACAGTCAGAAACAAGACGTCCCTAGCGGCACTGCAAAGACGCTGCTTTCGGAAATTGACCCAGAGAGAAGACTGCAGAGGGTGATCGGCAGGCGGCAGCAGGGCACCAGAGGACGACAAGAGATTGGTATTCATTCTCTGCGAGGCGGAACAGAAGCGGGACGCCACAAGGTGATTTTTTTTGGTAAAGATGAGCAGATTGAGATTGCCCACAGTGCAGAAAGTCGGGAGATCTTCGCACGAGGGGCGCTTCTGGGAGCAGAAAAACTGGTCAGGCAGGACAAAGGTCTTTACACCTTTGATCAACTCATATAAAGGAGGAGCACATGAACGCAAGTGAAATTATAAAATATATCAGTGAATCTGAGAAAAAGACGCCGGTTAGGGTGTATGTAAAATGGAAAGAGGGGGCATCTAGAGTAGCATTTCCAGGCTGCAGACGCTTTGGCGCAGGGGACGAAATCATCTTCGGCGACTGGAAGGATGCGGCTCCAGTTCTTGCGGCGGCAGAGGATAAGATTGCCGATCTAGTCGTGGAGAACGACTGCCGGAACAGCGCGATTCCGCTGCTGGACATGAAGGAGATACCTGCTCGTATCGAGCCGGGGGCGGTCATCAGAGAGAGGGTTCATATCGGAAAGAATGCGGTCATCATGATGGGGGCGCTGATTAACATCGGGGCTTCCATTGGCGATAACACGATGATTGATATGGGTGCTATCCTGGGCGGCAGAGCGACTGTGGGGAAAAACTGCCACATCGGTGCAGGCAGCGTATTGGCAGGAGTCATAGAGCCGGCCAGTGCAGTACCTGTCATCATCGAGGACGACGTGATGATCGGTGCCAATGCCGTGGTCATTGAAGGGGTACGGGTGGCAAAAGGCAGCGTCGTGGCGGCAGGTTCAGTGGTCACCCGCGACGTTCCGGAAGGCGCGGTTGTTGCGGGGGTGCCGGCTAAGGTGCTGAAAATGAAGGACGAGAGCACAGTAGGAAAGACTGAGACTGTCGATGCTCTGAGAAAGCTGTAGTATCTTATGGACATGACGACTTTGCTCAAAAAACCGCTGCAGCATTTAAGCGGCAGCGGCATCAGAGAATTTGCACGTTTAGCACAAGAAAAAGAGGGCTGTATCAGTCTGACCCTGGGAGAACCGGACTTCAACACGCCGGCCAACATCAAGGGGGCACTGAAGAACGCCCTTGACGACAACTTGACTCATTATGCGCCTAATGCCGGATATGACAGTTTACGGAAGGCCATCGCCGATTTTGAACAACAAAAGGGGATTTTTTATAAACCGGAGGAGGTCATCGTTACTATCGGAGCAACGGAAGCGCTCTTTGCAGGTCTGTTTTCCATTCTTGCGCCAGGTGACGAAGTCATCGTGCCGGTGCCGGCCTTTAGCTTATATGAGTCCATTATAACTATGTGCGGCGGAAAAACAGTACGGCTGGATACGAGGGACAGCGGGTTTCAGATTGGGGAAGAACAGCTGCGGGCTGCCTATTCGTCCCGTACAAAAGCAATCATCCTCAACTCTCCCAATAACCCCACTGGTGCGGTTTATACAGAAGAAACTCTGGACTGCCTCCATGATTTTCTGAAAGATAAGCCTCTGTTTATCCTCTGTGATGAGGTGTATGGACAGCTGGCTTTTGAAGACTACAGGTCCTTTCCTTCTTATGGAGATTTGAAAGACCGGCTCATCGTTGTGCAGAGTTTTTCAAAGCCTTACGCGATGACTGGCTTCCGAGCCGGCTATCTGCTGGCAGACAGGCCAGTAGTAGAGATACTGGAAAAAGTACATCAGTATAATGTGGTTTCCATTCCTTCTTTTGTGCAGGCCGCCTGTGAAGAAGCCTTGTCTTTTGACTCGGCGGATATGAGAGCTTCTTATCGACGCCGCACCCAATATGTCTGTGACAGGCTGGAAGAGATGGGTCTTGCGGTGAGACCGCCGGACGGGGGATTTTACGTCTTTCCTTCCATTGCTGATTTCGGCATGTCGTCGGACGCTTTTTGCCGCAGACTGATTGAAGAAGAGGGGCTTGCGCTCACCCCAGGCAGTTGCTTTGACGGAGAAGGATATGTGAGAATTTCTTGCTGCTACAGCCCAGCAGTGCTAGAAGCGGGCTTGAATCGTCTGGAAAGGTTTGTGAAAAACAGATTGTGCATATGAAGTCAAGAACGCGCAGAATTGCAGAAAACCGAGTGGTTTGGACAATCGTCCCAGTCACTCGGTTTTGATGTTCCATACGCCTTTGGCGCTATTCTACTTCGTGAAGCCGCTCTACGATAGACTTGCTCTGCGCCATTTTGATAGCCACGGCAGAGACGACTAGTGGAAGAATGATTACAAACAAGGAATAGCCTGCTCCGTAGAGAAGCGGAAAATTCCAATGAAGATACTTCACACCAGTCTGTCTTATGGCGTAGATGATCAGCCAACCCAGTCCGCCTCCTAGGGTCAGCGAAAAGAAGATGTTATAAATGGCCAAGGTCAGCCCTTCCCCCTGGATCATCTTGATCAATTGTCCCTTACCCATGCCGATGGACTGCAGCATAGCGAATTCCTGCCGTCTGGATATGACGCTGGTGATAATGGTATTGATCAGGTTGATGACGCTGAAGAGGATGATAAAGGCGCTGAGCCCCAGAAAGACTGTGGATAACTGCGCTGTAATCTGTGCATCTTCCTTCATTTGCTGACGCAGGGTGTCGAGAACAAGTTTATCGTTCCCCTTAACTAATTGGTTAAGCTGAGCCGTGACGTGCTTTTCTGTAGCGGGCCAATCGGTGGAAATCAGCAGTACGCGGTTGTAGTTGAAGCCTTTATTGACCATATTCTTTATAGTATCATCGGGAACGACAAAGAAGCCAGCCAGACTGACGATGCGATAGGCTTCGTCGTCATTGTAAATATCGTTGTCCAATTCTCCTGCGATGGTAAAGGTGTCAGTATGCTCTTTCTTTCCATCAAACCAGGTGATGTCGATGGGATCACCAACTTGAAAAGGCTTTCCTAAAACTTTTTCGGCGGTATCGTTGGACAACACATAGATTTTTTTCTCTTTTACCGCCTGTTCGTAACTTATCTTCTGATCGTCAGTAAGATACTTGTTGATGTATTTTGTTTCTTTCTTGGTAAAGGGTACGAAGCCGTCGCTGCGCTGATTGCTGCCGTATCGGTAATCGACGTTAATTTTTTCCTGTGCCATGACTCTCTTCACTCCGTCGATGGCTTTTATGTCATGAATCAGATCTGCATTTAGAGGATTCTCTTTCTGCACGCCAGTCAGTCCTTCGGCATTGGCATTGATGGCGTTATCGGAAATCCAAACCTGATATTCGCTATATCTGTTGTAGCTCTGCTTGGAAAAATCCAGCTTATCAAAAGAGGAGAGAAACGTTGCACCTGCCATAAAGACGATGCCGCTGATGCACAGGGATAACACCGTCATGATGAACTTCCTGCGGTCTCGTTTAATTCCCATCTTTGCAAGGGTGAAAGGCGTGATTTTGCGATGAAGCACTGCTGCCCGCCCTTTGACCGGGGGCTCATAGCCGCTGGCCTTGGCTGCTTCGATGGGCGAGATGGCAGCGGCAATCTTCGCCGGCTTTTTGACAGAAATCATAATGGTCAGGAAATCAGCTGCCAGGGTTACGACGGCTACAGCAATGGTATTGCTCCAGAGCCAGCCGTGCGGCGCTATGAAGTAGCCGAATAAAGTTCCCAGGAGCAGCCCGACTGGCGCGCCGATGAGAAACATGGTCATGCCTTCTCTGCGGACAATCTTCCTAATCTGCTTCGGCGTAGCACCAAGGGTACGGAGCTGCCCGAACTGGCGGATGCGGCTCATGACCGAAATATAGAAGATGCTGTAGATGACGACGATGCTGACGAAGAGAATAAAGAGAGCTATCAACACGACGGTCAAAATTTCCTGGATATTCTTTACTAGTGAAGTAGTAAATTTGTCATTCTCGTTGATATCAGGTCTCTCGACTCCATAGTCTGCGCCAATGGCAGTGATTGTTTGCAGAAAGTCGTCTTCGCTCATCCTCGTGGCACCATCGATTTTGGCAGCGAGGGTATAGGGCTGATTTTTCAGCCAGGGTCCTTTTTCGGCGTAAGCTTTTGAGAACATAACAGGATACAGGGTGGAAGAAGAACCGTTATCGCTGAATCCGCTGATGCGGAAAGTCTCTGTGGTACCGTCGAAGTTCCGAAGTTCCAGGCTGGTGCCAATTTGGGCAGCTTTGCCGAGGTGCTTCATATAGGCTTTATCGACAGCGACTTCATTGATTTTTTCAGGATAGCGGCCCTCGGATACCTTCTCAGCGTAGATAGTGCTTTTGACCTGCTCGACATAGAGCGGCTGGATAGTGTAATCGCCTGCTTCCACACGGATCCCGGATTTCACTGTTAAGGAATCCGTAATTCGCTCATCGGATTGCAGATTCTCGACTTGAGAGTGGCTCAAATTCTCATAGAGAACATGTTGCATTTGAGCCAGTTGGTTTTTATCGGCTTGTCTGACACCGAAGACGAAGAGGGAGAGGCCACTGACCAGTGCTACGGAAAGAATAATGGTCAGCAACGTAAAGGTGTTGCGCATCTTGGCGCTCTTGAGACTTCTGGCTGCCATTTTTTTGACCAGATTGCTGTTATTGTTTTTGTTAAATACGTCTTTCATCCTGATCGCCTCCCTTACTGTACGATTGTGCCGTCTTCGATACGGACAATGCGATCGGCTAGTTGGGCGATTTCGTTGTTGTGAGTAATCATGACAATGGTCTGGTTGAAACGTTTGCTGGTGTTCTGCAGGAGACCGAGTACGTCTGCGCTGGTCTTGCTGTCCAGGTTTCCTGTAGGCTCATCGGCCAAAATCAGGGAAGGCTTTGCAATCAAAGCTCTGGCGATGGCCACGCGCTGCTGCTGACCGCCAGACAAATTAGCGGGCATTTCAGTCAGTTTATCAGTCAATCCCAGTAAATTGATGACTTCCTCGCAATAATCTTTGTCTACGGTACCACCGTCTAAATCTACTGGTACGACGATATTTTCGTAGACATTGAGAATAGGGATTAAGTTATAGTTTTGAAACACGAATCCGATGTTGCGTCTCCTGAATATGGTCAGTTTCTCATCGTTCATCTGTGACAAATTCTGCTCACTGATGATTACCTCGCCGGAAGTTGGTATATCCAAACCGCCGCACATATGCAGCAGAGTGGACTTTCCAGATCCCGAAGTGCCAACGACGGCCACGAACTCGCCTTCAGCTACAGAAAGGGTCACCCCATTCAGAGCCTTTGTGATATTCGGCTCACTGCCATAATACTTTTTTAAATCTTTTGTCTGTAAGATATTCATAATCAATACCGCCTTTCTTTTGATGGCTCCATTATAAAAGAGAAATCTCGCAGAAATATCACGTAATTCTTAAGACTCTTTTAATTTCTTTGGCAGATAGACGGAGAAGGCGGAGCCTTTCCCGGGCTGTGAACTGACGACGGTATAGCCGGATTGCAATATGATAATCTTTCTGCACAGATAAAGCCCGATGCCGACACCTTCTGTATCGTGGACATCTTCTTCGCGATAAAATCGCTTCCAAATATCTGCTTGATGACGCTCAGGAATGCCCCTGCCTGTATCTGAGATTTCTATTTTAACGTACATTTCCTGGTCTAGAACCTTCACTGCAATGTGGCCGCCGTTGTTCGTATATTTGACGGCATTATCCAAGATATTAAAAAGAGCTTCAGCGGTCCATTTTCGATCGTGTGAGACGGACAAGTATTCAGGGCAATCCACCGCTACGTCAATTTTTTTCTTTTCAGCAGGCAAAAGGATGCCGCCCAGGGCTGAAGCCAAGGTGCCGTAGAGGGGCTGCGCTGTTTTGTTCAAGGTAATTACACCAGTTTCCAACCTGGAGGTTTTGATCATGGACTGCATCAGGAAGTCCAGTTTATCCAGTTGGCCGTCAGCGGTTTCCAAAAATTCTCTTCGCTGGCCGTCGGACATTTCGTTACAGATCAGGGTGGAGTTGATCATCTTTAGGTTCGCAATAGGGGTTTTAACCTGATGAGAGATATCGGATATCAACGCCTGCAACTCTGCACGCTCTTCTGCTATGCGAGCCTGGCTGCTGGTCATAATTTTGTATAACTTTACCATGCGGTGATGGACCTTATCGGATAGTGTATCCTGATTTTTGATTTCAATAGCTGCCAAGCGGCCAGCGATTATATCGTCCATCTGCCGAATCATATCGTCGGCAAACTGAACAAAACGCTTGCGCAGCAGAAAAATCGTCAACCCGCTAGTCAGAAGGTATATGATTGCAGCAAATAAGTAACTCATTTTTTGAGACCTCCAATCCACATATAGCCCATCCCATATACTGTTTTGATATATTGAGCGCCATCCTTTTCAATTTTGCTGCGGATACGACTGATCGCAGAGGTCAATGCGTGCTCGTCAACAAAGTTTTCGTTGATGTCCCACAATTTTTCCAGTAGGATCTGTCTGGTCAGCACGATGCCTGTATTGGAGATCATCAGTTTGAGTATGCGATATTCCGTAGCGGTGAAGGCGATGGAAGTGCCTGTCAATGTAGTATTCATTTCAGAAAAGTTGATGCGCAGCACGCCGTCGTCATAGATTTCATCAGTAGAGCGTTGGGAGCTGCGGCACAGCAGGATCTCAATTTTTTTCAGTAAAACACTGATAGGGAAAGGTTTCGTCACATAATCATCGGCGCCCAGTTCGAAGCCGCTGAGCATGTCCTCTTCCATGTCCCGAGCTGTCAGAAAGATGACAGCAGGTGTAGAAGTTAGGTCTTTGATTTGTCTACAGAGGTCAAAACCGCTTCCGTCAGGCAGATTGACGTCCAGAATCGCCAGGTCAAATTGAATACTGGCAATTTTGCTTGCTGCTTCTCTTGCAGTGGTTACAGAGTGGACCTGATAATTGCAATTCGTCAGGTTGTAGCAGAGGGTTTTATTTAAAATCAGGTCATCTTCGACCACTAAAATTCTTTTCATGTCAAAATCTCCTTTAAGGATAGTATCATGTGCATTCAGCTAAAAAAAGAATCAGGACACATGATTCAAATGAACATACCCTTGCAGCGAAGCTACAAGATCGTCTGCGTTTATGATACCATGACAATACCTTTGAATATAGAATCGAGTGTCATGATTCAATGAACACTTCCTTACGGCAACGCTGCAAAATCGTCTGCGTTTATTATACCATGACGATACCTTTGAATATAGAATCGAGCGTCATGATTCAATGAACGCTTCCTTACGGCAACGCCGCAAGATCGTCTGCGTTTATTATACCATGACGATACCTTTGAATATAGAATCGAGCGTTATGATTCAATGAACGCTTCCTTACGGCAACGCCGTAAAATCGATGCGTTCATTATACCATGAAAATGTCTTAGAATTCTCGCAGTCTAAAGAGAAACTGATGTATTGCTGTCCGCAGATTTTTGCAGTCCGCAAAGGCAAAGGCGAGAGAAAAATGTCCCGCACATTTTTTCTGGCGTGATCAACTGCGGACTGCCATAACCCGAAAACCCGCCTTGTCAGTCCGCAAAGGCAAAGGCGAGGGAGAAATGTCCCGTACATTTTTTCCGGCGTGATCAACTGCGGACTGCTTTAACCCGAAAACCCGTCTTGCCAGTCCGCAAAGGCAAAGGCGAGAGAAAAATGTCCCGCACATTTTTTCTGGCGTGATCAACTGCGGACTGCCATAACCCGAAAACTCGCCTTGTTAGTCCGCAAAGGCAAAGGCAAGAGAAAAATGTTCCGCACATTTTTTCCGGCGTGATCAACTGCGGACTGTTTTGCCCCGAAGACTCGCCTTGCCAGTCCGCAAAGGCAAAGGCAAGAGAAAAATGTCCCGCACATTTTTTCCGGCGTGATCAACTGCGGACTGTTTTGCCCCGAAAACCCGCCTTGTCAGTCCGCAAAGGCAAAGGCAAGAGAAAAATGTCCCGCACATTTTTTCCGGCGTGATCAACTGCGGACTGTTTTGCCCCGAAAACCCGTCTTGCCAGTCCGCAAAGGCAAAGGCGAGAGAAAAATGTCCCGCACATTTTTTCCAGCGTGATCAACTGCGGACTGCCATAACCCGAAAACCCGTCTTGTCAGTCCGCAAAGGCAAAAGCGAGAGAAAAATGTCCCGTACATTTTTTCCGGCGTGATCAACTGCGGACTGTTTTAACCCGAAAACCCGCCTTGTCAGTCCGCAAAGGCAAAGGCGAGAGAAAAATGTCCCGCACATTTTTTCCGGCGTGATCAACTGCGGACTGCCATAACCCGAAAACCCGCCTTGTCAGTCCGCAAAGGCATATATACTATGTCGTCTTCAGCAAAGTAGAAACACATAGTGCAGAAGAAATCAAGCATTGTTCAGAAAATTTTTAAAGTATACATATCAGTCTATTGACTTATAGAGTCAGTTTGCTATAATTAGTATCGTATAATGTTAACAATTTAACAAGGCAGGGTATGAAGGTGCTTCAAAGGCTAGCGTCATAGCAGAGAATATCGTTCTATATTCGTAAGATCGGTAAGATCTACAGGGAATGCTAAATAGAAGAATGCTCATCGCAATGACTGCCTGCAAAAGCAGAATCGTATCTGAAAAATTTGGGAATGTGTACTGTGCGGGCACCAGACGGATATCCCAAACAATGCGCTTAAAAGCTTAAATTTCAATGTATACATAGAAATTGCATTGACTTTTATGCACGATTTGTTATAATTATAACTAATCGCCGTTAACAATTTAACCAATAAGAAAGGAAACCACTATTATGGGTATTTATGATGAGTACAAGGCCAAGCTGCGTACAGCAGAGGAAGCTGTTAAGCTTGTAAAAGATGGAGATTGGGTAGACTACAGCCAGACTTGTTCCTTCCCGGCAGCACTGGATGCAGCTTTAGCTGCTAGAAAGGACGAGTTGAGAGACGTCAAGGTGAGACATGCAATTTCCATGAAGCCTGTTCAGGTCGTAGAGCAGGATCCCGAAGGAGAAGCATTTACATATAATTTATGGCATTTTTCAGGATTGGATCGTAAATATGCGGGGAAAGGTAATACCTACTATGAACCGATGCTGTTCAGAAACTGCGGCTCTTATTATACCAGAGGCTTTGCCAAGGTAAACGTGGCGATGATTACAGTGACACCGATGGATCGGCAGGGTAACTTCAACTACGGATTGACTAATTGCTGCATGCAGGAAATGCTGGACAATGCAGACCACATCATTTTGGAAGTCAACGAGAATATGCCGGTAATCTTCGGAACGCAGTCCGACCATATTCATATTTCACAGGTAGATTATGTGGTAGAGAACCATTGTCCGATTGGCATTGCACCAACTGCACCAGCCAGCGATATCGATAAGAAAATCTCGGAATATATTTTCCCATATCTACAAGACGGCATTACCTTGCAGCTGGGAATCGGCGGCATGCCCAATGCCCTGGGAACTCTGATTGCGGATTCCGACCTCAAGGATCTGGGTATGCACACCGAGTTGATGTCAGATGGCTATCTGAAACTGTATCAATCAGGAAAGATGACTGATAAGAAAAAAGAGCTGAATACAGGAAAAGGTATCTTCTCTATCTGTAATGGTTCTACAGAGTTGTACGAGTTTTTGGATCACAATCAGGATATTTTATCAGCACCGATGCACTATGTCAATGATCCTTGCACCATCAGACAGTTCAAGAAATTCGTTTCCATCAACAGCTGCATTTCCATGGACCTTTATGGACAGGTATGCTCAGAAACAGCTGGAACCCGCCACATCAGCGGCACAGGCGGACAGCTTGATTTTGTTACAGGCGCGTACATGTCCGAGCAGGGCAAGGCGTTCCTGGCGATGCCTTCTGTACATAAGAACAAGGATGGCAGCATGACGTCTAACATCATTGGCAAATTTACCAATGGCGACGTTATTACGACGCCGAGAACACAGGCTCCGTACATGGTAACAGAATATGGTGTAGCGTGCCTGTCAGGGCTGACATGCTGGGAGAGAGCAGAAGCCATCATAAATATCGCGCATCCAGATTTCCGCGATGATTTGATCAAAGCTGCGGAAGAACAGAATATTTGGCGCAAGAGCAACAAGAGATGACATTACGTTTACATACAGAAAGCTGTCCAGCAATGGGCAGCTTTTGCAATTCACCTTATTGTTCTTCTGCCCATTTGCAAATCAGGACGCGGATCACTCCGGCCACCGGCACTGCCAGTACCATCCATAGAAGGCCTCCGAAGTAACCGGCAATGGAGACGGCGGTTAAGACAAAGAGGGGATGCAGACCGGTGGACTTGCCGATGATACGTGGATAGATGAAGTTGCATTCCACCTGTTGGACGGCAAAGAGTGCAATGGCCGCCAGTATGGCTTTGGAAATGCCTCCGTCGGCCATGCCTGCCAAAACCGCCGGTATGATTCCAATAATGGGGCCGAAATAGGGAATTACGTTAGCAATGCCAGCAAAACAGCCGATAAAGACGGCGAAGTCGATACCGATGGATGCCAGAGCGAGGGAAGATAAGAATGCGACAATGACAGAATCGACAAAGACACCCCGCAGGAATGCTGATATTACATCGTTAATCTCAAAGAGGATTTCTCTGACCATCCCATGTACCTTTTGCCCCAGAAGGAGGTGCATGGTTTTATTCATCAGACGCAAGAAGAAGTCTTTGTCTTTGAGAAGATAGATTCCGGCAATCATACCAATAAGGAATTTTACCGCACCACCGCCAAAACTTTGGAGTAAATGGCTGATGTTGGGACCTTTGATGGAAAATCCGAAAAGCTCATTGAGGACGCCTTTGTACTGGTTATAATAGGACTGCAGAGAG
This sequence comes from Eubacteriaceae bacterium, assembly GCA_902362805.1. Taxonomy (GTDB): domain Bacteria; phylum Bacillota; class Clostridia; order Peptostreptococcales; family Anaerovoracaceae; genus Senimuribacter. Next base: position 173,599 of record CABIXY010000006.1, read on the forward strand.
GAAATGGCTTCCTGCAGTGATCCTGTAGCCATCTTGCCAGCGATGATATCAGCAAAACCCCATATTAAAAATGTAATCGCTGCAATCACTGCCAGATAGGAGAGAATGACGCAGAGAAATCTCTTGCCGGAAAATTTTCTTTCCAGGTAATCGACAAAAGGGTCTAAAATATATGCGATTGTGATGCCGATACAAAGTGGTATCAGTGCATGACGCAATAAAAAAATGGCCAGCAGCAGAACGAAGATTATTAGAATTTTTAACATAGTTGCCAGAACCTCCTGGAAATAGTATGATGTAAATAGTGAAAAATTATTGAAAGAATAGGAACGAATTTTATGAAAAAATGTGAACTGCTGGTTCCGGCAGGAGGAGAAAAGCAATTTATCGCGGCAGTTGAAAATGGTGCCGATGCGATTTATGTAGGCGGCAGATCGTTTAATGCCCGCATCAACGCAGGAAACTTTGACAATAACGAATTGACGAGGGCCGTAGACTTTGCCCACAAAAGAGGAGTGAAGGTCTATGTGACCATGAATACGCTCATTGCTGACGAGGAAATGGATGAGGCTCTCCAATATGTCTTGTTTCTCTATGAGATCGGCGTGGATGCTTTGATTGTACAGGATGCAGGCCTGGGTGCCGTTGTCAGAGAGAACCTGCCCGGCTTTCCACTGCACCTGTCAACACAGGCCAGTGTCTATGACCTTCGGGGCGTAAAGATGGCGGGGCATTTGGGTTATGAAAGAGTCGTTCTGGCTAGAGAGTTGTCCTTGAACGAAATTGAAGAGATTTGTCAGAACACGGAAATAGAAATTGAGGTCTTTGTTCACGGTGCACTGTGCATCTGCTATTCAGGGCAGTGCCAGATGAGTCGTCATTTCGGCGGCAGAAGCGGAAACAGAGGACAGTGTGCCCAGCCCTGCAGGCTGCCATATAAATCCTTCGATGAGGACGGCAGATTGATGAAAACTTTTCAATATCCGCTCAGCCCCAAAGATCTCTGCTTGCTTGATCATATCGGCGAACTGGTTGAGGCCGGCGTAGCCTCTCTGAAAATTGAAGGGCGCATGAAATCGCCGGAGTATGTGGCCATTGTCACTTCCATCTACAGAAAGTATTTGGATCGGTATTATGAGAAGGGCAGTGATACCGTCACGGCCGAAGATCGGGAAGCGCTGGAACAGATTTTCAATCGAGGAGGTTTTACAGAAGGCTACTTCTACGAAAATCCAGGCAGGGAGCTGATGGCAGGAGAGATTCCAAAACATCGCGGTATAAAGATTGGCAAAGTAGTGAAGATGGTGCAGGGAAGCAGTTTGATTGATGTCAAATTATATCATAAATTGTCGATAGGCGATGGTATTGAAATACAAGGAAAAAACGTGACGGGCAATGTGGTTACCTATTATAAAGAGTTAAAAAGCGGCCTCACCCGCATCGGAGATCTGAAAGGTCATGTAGAGCACGGGGACCCTCTATATAAAATTTCCTCCAAAGAGCAGCTTTCGGCGGCCAGAAGGACCTTCGAAAACAAAACCTTTGAAGAAGGAAAATATCTGCGCAGAACGCCGGTGGATATGGCTTTTTTCTGTGACGATGAGGGTTTCGCCCGGCTGACCCTGCACAGCGCCTTGTGTGATGAAGAATTCACAGTGAAGGAAGGTCCTTTTGAGAAGGACGGTGAGCATATTGTGGAGACAGGCCGAGTTGAGAAGGCGCTGCGGAAAACCGGCAACACACCCTTTGTGGTCGGGAAACTTCAGATTCAAGATGATATCGACAGGAAAATGCAAATATCGTCAATAAACAATATGAGGAGGAGGGCCTTGGAACAGTTGGAACAGGCCTTAGTGCTGCGGCGCAGCGGAGGGAACTTTCCGGGATATTTGATGAGTGAAGAAGGTCACGACAATACCCTCGAATTTTACTTTTATGACTGGGATTCCTTTTCTAACTATGTGATGCCTGACGATCTCAAGGCTCTGGATGTGGACAAGGTAGCTGTGATTCCTTTAGTCGAGTATGAGCGCCATTACACAGAAATTCCCCAAGCGAAGATGGTACTTCCATATATCACCAATATCACCAAGGGCAAAGAAGATCAGTTTATCGAGGACCATTTTGATGCTATCTGTGAGCATTATAAAGACAGGGGGATTTATATCGGAAACCTGGGCTGGCTACAGGCGTTTCTGGAAGCGAAAGTGCCGGTTTATGGAGATTACGGCCTCAACGTGTGCAATGCTTTTTCACGAGGACTTTATCGTTCTCTGAGGCTGAGACATTGCATTGACAGCCTGGAGACACTCGATGATGGGCTAGGGGCGTTTCCTCTGATGATTTCTGAATACGAGCCGCAGGGTTTGCGACTGATTGACCGAAAAAAAGAACGGATCAAAATTGTGAGACGAGATTTCAGCAGTCAGGTCATTTTGACCCTAGAAGAGAAAAGTGTTGATGTAGAACAGATAAAAAGAATGATTTCCGAAGGAAAACGAATAATAAGGATATATTGTTAGATACGTATCGAACGATAATTGAGAAACATGGAAAAAACATAAAAATTTCAGGCGATGGTGTTGACGAAAGACCGCCCTTTACGGTAGTATAAAATAGAAATAACGGTTACCGTCGGTAAGTAAATACGATCCGCTGTCGTAACCGTAGTTTTTTGGCAGAATACATTAATACATTAATCGGATAAAGTGTTGAAAGAGAAAAAGGAGAACAGAAGTAAATGGAGAGAGCATGGGAAGGTTTTAAAAAAGGAGTATGGGTTGATACGGTCAATGTGGATGATTTTATCAATTTAAATTACACACCTTATGATGGGGACGAAAGTTTCCTGCAGGGTCCGACAGCGAGGACGACAGAATGTAACGAAAGAGTCAAGGAACTGCTGGTAGAAGAAAGAAAAGCTGGCGGAACATTGAATGTTGATTCCAGCAAAATCATGAGAATCAACTCCTTTGATCCGGGATACATTATCGAAGGGAAAGACTTGATCGTGGGACTACAGACCGATGAACCGCTAAAGAGAGGCATCTGTCCTTTTGGCGGCATCAAAATGGTAAGAGAAGAACTGGCTGAATACGGACAGAAATTGCCAGAAGAGATTGACCACATGTTCAACTACATTACGACTCATAATGACGGCGTATTCAAGGCTTACTCTCCAGAAATGAGGCAAGTACGCCACTTAGGTTATATCACAGGTCTTCCTGATGCTTATGGCAGGGGAAGAATCATCGGCGATTATCGCAGATGCGCCCTTTACGGCATTGACCGTCTCATTCAGCAGAAGCAACAGGATCACGACGAAATTTCTTCTCGTCCGATCATGAGTGAAGATAACATCAGACTGGCCGAAGAAGTTTCTAATCAAATCGTTGCGCTGAAAGAAATAAAGAAAATGGCGCAGCGGTACGGATACGACATCTCTGGACCGGCGACCGATGTCAGAGAGGCGATTCAGTGGACTTATTTCGCATACCTGGCCGGTATCAAAGAGGAGAACGGCGCCGCCATGTCAATCGGCAGAATCTCTACGTTCCTCGATATTTATGCAGAACGCGACTTGGCAGCCGGAAGATATACGGAAGAACAGATCCAGGAATTTATTGACGATTTTATTTTGAAATTGAGAGTTGCCAGACATCTTAGAACCAGTGAATACAACGAGCTCTTTGGCGGCGATCCGATGTGGATTACAGAAGGTCTGGCAGGGATGGGTTCAGACGGCAGACATCGAGTTACAAAAAATACTTACAGAGTTTTAAATACTCTTTACAACCTGGGATCTGCACCGGAACCGAACTTGACGGTTCTCTGGGCAAAGGGCCTGCCGGCATCTTTTAAGAAATTCTGTGCCCAGGTGTCCATCGATACAGACTCCATCCAGTACGAGAATGACGATAAGATGAGACCACATTATGGGGATGACTATTCTATTGCCTGCTGTGTATCAGCCATTCAAATGGGACAGCAGATGCAGTTCTTTGGCGCAAGATGTAATTTGGCAAAATGTTTACTCCTCGCCATCAATGGAGGTATCGATGAGAGAAGCGGTGAACATGTGGGCCCGCAGATGGAATCCATGGGTGACGGTCCTCTGGAATACGAAGAGGTGTGGAGAAGGTACAACATCTATCTTGAGTGGCTGCTGAGCATCTACGCCAGAATCATGAATATCATCAATTTCATGCACGACAAATACGACTATGAGAAGTCGCAGATGGCATTTCTTGACTCGGAAGTGAAGAGACTGATGGCTTTTGGCGTTGCAGGTCTTTCTGTAGCGGCAGACTCGCTGTCAGCGATTAAGCACGCCAAGGTTATGCCGATTAGAGACGAGAATGGTATTATTGTCGACTTCAAAACGGAAGGTGAATTCCCGAAATACGGCAATGACGATGACAGAGTAGATAACATCGCCGTGGCTATCACGGAAAAAGCTATAACAGAACTGAGAAAACAGCCAGCTTATCGTAATGCGGTGACGACGCTTTCTGTACTGACCATTACATCGAATGTAATGTACGGCAAAAAGACTGGCAATACCCCTGATGGAAGAAGGGCAGGCATGCCATTTGCTCCTGGTGCTAATCCGATGCACGGCAGAGACGACACAGGTGCGGTCGCTTCTCTGAACTCTGTAGCTAAATTGGATTGGAATACTTGTCAGGACGGTATCTCCAACACCTTCAGCATTACACCTGATTCTCTGGGCAAGGACATGGAGAGCAGAAAAGAGACCCTGGTCAAGCTGCTGGCAGGATATTTTGGGCAGGGGGCACACCACCTCAATGTCAATGTCCTCAACCGAGAGCTTTTGCTTGACGCCTACGATAATCCGGACAAATATCCGAGCCTGACCATCAGAGTATCCGGTTATGCTGTTCGTTTTAACGCACTGTCAAGAGCGCATCAGAAGGAAGTCATCGAGAGAACCTTCCACGAAGCCCTATAGGAGCGTTAGAGAAATGAACAAAGGCAGACTGCACTCGATAGAAACCTTTGGCGCGGTAGATGGACCTGGTATTCGTACCGTATTTTTCCTCCAGGGCTGTCCGGCCAGATGCGCATATTGTCACAACCCGGACACGTGGGACCCTTGCGGAGGCAGAGAAGTCGATCTTGATGAGATTGTCAGCCGCGCAAAACGAGGCAAACCATATTATGGCGAGGACGGCGGAGTGACATTCTCCGGCGGCGAACCGCTGCTGCAAGGCAAATTTCTCTTTGAAGCGATCAAAAGTTTGCATGCAGAAGGCATTGGCAGCGCTATTGATACCAGCGGAACCTATTTTGATGAAGATTCTGAGTCTGCAATCGCAGAGGCGGATTTGGTTCTTCTCGATATCAAGCATACCGATGGGACAGTTTTCAAAGAACTTACCGGGCGCGGACAAGAATCGCTGTTCAGGCTGATCGAAGTGGTCAATCGTTTGGGAAAACCGATTTGGATCAGACAAGTCATCGTGCCGGGGCTGAATGATACGCAAGCGTATATTGCGGCGCTGAATGATTTTCTGACGGACATTGAGATTATCAGAAAAGTAGAGCTGCTCGGATATCATAACATGGCTGAGAGCAAGTATGAAAAGCTGGGGATCGAGTATAAACTCAAGGGGCTCGCGCCGATGAGCAATGAAAAGCTGCAGGCACTGAGCGAGTTGATTATCTAGATTTGAACCTATCCAATGTCTCTATAACTTGGGATAATATAAACTGAATTATATAAGAGTAGAATTTCATTAGAATGGAATCCTGCTCTTTTTTCATGCAAAGAGCAATTTTTACCTTTAAAAATAGATAAGTGTTTTAGTTTTAGAAACATACAGATAACATATTAGTAAATTAGGCTAATTTAAAGTAGAATGCTGAAATATTTAGAAAACTATCATAATTCTGACAAATAAGCAACTAAAAAATTATGATAATAGTATAATTAGTGAACAATACTGAAATATATATTTTATCACCTTTGTAATAAAAGGAGTACATCATGAAAGAATCAAGATACAATATCAGCGTGGAACATAACGGTAAGTACCTGATGTTCAACAGCCGGACGATAGCCACTGCAGTCTTGGACAGACCGGCGTTAGACATATTGGATGCAGTTCGTCAAGGAATCGAGATAGAAAAGACTGATTTAGTGAAGGAAATGAAAAGAGTTGGATTTTTAGTAGATGATGATGCTGATGAACTACAGCAGCTTGAGATGAATTATAACTTGGGTAAATACGAAAAAGACGGGTTAGGATTGGTTATAGCACCAACCATGGCTTGCAATTTTGCATGTCCGTATTGTTTTGAAGGTACACAGAAGGGCATTATGTCAGAAGAACTTCAAAATAAAATCATTTCTATAGTAACAGACTTTGCAGAGAACGGTCAAAATATCAACATAACTTGGTTTGGGGGAGAACCCCTTTTAGCCAAGGAAACCATCTACAGCATGTCAGAGCAGTTGATTGAAATCTGCCAGAGGGAGAAGGTAGATTATGAGGCAGGGATGATTACAAATGGATATCTTTTGGACGAAGAAACTGTTCTAAAGTTAAAAGAATATAAGCTGTCCTCCATGCAAATTACCCTGGATGGGCTTTCGGAGACACATAACAAGAAGCGGAAATTAAAAAATAACAGCGAAGTGCCGACCTTTGATCGTATTTTAGAGAATATACTTCTCGTAAAAAAACTCAAAATTGATGTAGCAATACGAATCAATATGGACAAGGATACACAAAGGGAACTAGAGCAGCTTCTGGAACTAATGACTGAAAATGGTTTGGGTGAAGACCTCTATCTAGGTCACTTGCAAGCAAATACCGATAGCAGTAAAGAATTTGCCGAGAATTGCCTGAATACGGAAGAATTCGCTTGTGTGTGTGCAGACTTTGAAAACCTGCTGTTTTCTAAAAATCTGCAGACCGATTATCCAGCACCAACGCGCATAGGTTGTGGTGCAGATTATCTTTATTCGTATGTCATTGATGCGGACGGAGAGATGTATAAATGTTGGAATGATATTGGTATCAAGGCGAACAGTATTGGGAATATATGTGCGCTGGAAGAGTTCAGCCAATTAATAGAAAATCCTAACAAGAATTATACCGAGTATTTGACGTGGTCTCCCTTTAAATTTAAAAAATGTAGAGAATGCTCGATTTTGCCGATTTGCATGGGAGGATGTCAATATAATGGACGAGAAGCAGGAGAGCCAATCTGTGAGAACTGGAAATACGAGTTAGAGAAATATATTAAATTAAAATGTGATGCATTTAATTAACGATAATACAGAACGTATTATAAACATTGAAGAAAGGAGGGGAATGTGATGAAGGTGATCGTAGAACCAGCTGAAACTAGCGTAAAAATGGCTATCTGTATAACGGTTGCAACTCCAGGATGCAGTCACAAATGCAAAGTTTACTAGAATGATAACGTGAAGGCAGGGCAGTGTATGAATTCGGGTTTTTGCTCATACGCTGCCTCCTGCTTCAAGAGGAGAATAGGGAGTGTTACATAATGAAATTACGTGGTAGTGGGACTTTTCTACAAGCGCTAAAGAGGTCACATCAAATCGCTAAAGAGCACGATGAAACCATGAGTTGGTATTTGATTTTACTAATTGTCTATGCGGGAGTTACACTTTTGCTGCCGCTAGTTACCGTATATGTGATAGATGCTTTAGTGGAAACAAAAAATTTCCTTCAGTTTCTCTTATTGGCTTTTTTATTTCTTTCAATTAATATATCCAAAGCGATTCTACGTGCAATCATCAATATCTATACATCAAAAAGAGAGTTCCAATATGGGAAGAAATTAGAAAAAATCTCTATGGATCATTTTTTTGAAAAAAATGGTGAATTTTATATTAAGAATAAGACCGGCGATATGATGGAAGTAATTATGGAAGATAATATGGAGGTAGCCTCTTTCACATATCAAGTATACAGAACGATAGCGGATCTTACAACTTCATTGGCTATTCTCGCAATGTTGATGTATTTACAGTGGGATCTGGTATTGATCTTACTGCTATTTCTTCCTTTTATTCTCTTGGTTCAAAACAATTTGGAATGGAAGTTGGATGATTATTATACCAAGTTGCGGGAAGGAATGGCGCGAGAAAATTCATTGACAGAAGAATTTGTTTCAAATGCGGCGTTGATTGCCTCTCACGGTATCAAAAAAAAGTGCAGAAGAAAATATGAACATATGTTAAACGATTTGGCCTTGACTTATAAAAAGATTGTAACCCTCTCCCATGTCAGTTATGGTGTGCTAGAAGGATTCATTATTCTGTCTATTGCTGCAGCGATGGCTTACGAGGGATATAAAATTTTTCAAGGGATGTCAACTATCGGTATATTGGTGGCCTTTATACAGTACTCAGATTTTTTAATTGAACCCGGCAGAGTTGTTGCTGCGCTGCGTGTCCAGGGCAATAAACTCATGCCGTCTTTGCGGAGGATTGATAAGATTTACCATACTGCTGAAACCTGTGGAGGAAAGGAAAGACCCGTATTTAAAAATTTTGATATTGCATTTCAGAATATGGGTTTTTGTTATCCGACAGGTAAAAAAATCTTTGAGCATGTACAGATAAAAATGGAATCGGGCAAGACACATGTCGTCGTTGGTGCCAGCGGACAAGGAAAAACGACAATGATTCATCTAATTACAGGTCTCTGGGATACGACGGAAGGAATGCTGTCTATTGGCGGACATGCTATTAATGATATCAATTTGGATTATTTGCGTGAACATATTTCACTGGTTTCCCAGGACAACTTGTTTTTTAATGAGACAATTAGGGACAATCTGGTCGAGGAGCAGAATCAACATACGGATGAAGAACTTTTTTGTGCGTTGAAAAAAGCCGGCATGCTGGAGGAAGTCATGGACATGTCTGGAGGATTGGATACAGAGCTAGGGGATAGAGGGTATACACTTTCTGGTGGACAACGGCAACGGCTGGCTATTACCAGGGCATTGCTGAAGGATGCACCAATTATCATCTTTGATGAACCAACTTCAGCCCTGGACGAAGGGACGGAGCACATCATCTTCGACACCATCAAAGCGCTAAGGAACAAAACTGTTCTCGTCATCACCCATAGAAAAAGCTTCATGGACATTGGTGACTATATGTATCAAATTATTGACCAGGATATCCGGCCCGTGTGATTTTAAGGAGGAAAAGATGAGATATAGAATGGAAAATGATGAGTCATGGGATCCGAACCTATTTTTATCAAAAGAGTTTATAATCCATGGGAAAGTGTTCTATTTACCGGTGAGGGACGATTATATGATGCTTTCTTCAGGTGTTAATCATCTTCCCGTACCAACAATATGGAAGGAGACTATGCAGAAGGAAATTGAAGAAGATTTCTTGTTTCAACAATATACCTCTTTGGATGGATTTCAAACGGTGAAATATGCAGCTATTCTCTACGAGCGGTTCCTATACTCAAGAGGAAATATATTCCTCAAAGCGGACATTGAAGCCTGTATGACGATTGGAGCGAGTCAAGCCGCCGATTTAGCTCTTGCATACCTCCATGACATTGGTAAAAAGAAGATTTTATTAGTCGGGATGACGTATCCTCTTTATATGACTCTTGCTAGTGAATATGGTTATCACCTTCAAGAGAGCCGGTCTGCTTTATCAAACAAAGATATGCCTACAGTGATTGAACTGAAAAAGGATATTGGAACGTTCGAACCTGATGTCCTCGTGTTTTCCTATCCATGCAATCCATCTGGTGAAAAATACACGGATGAAGAACTCGATGAGATTATGCAAACATTGCATCAAAAAGGAATTTACTGCATCTTTGATTGCGTTTGTAATATCATCATGTCTGGAAAAGAGGTGACTGTGCCAGAGCCGTTTATTTTAAAAAACAGAATGCTGGAAAAGAGCATTATTGTTACATCTTTTTCTAAAACTGAAAGTGTCCCTGGATTCAGAATCGGTTATATTGCTGGTTGCTACGATCTGATGCAGTTTGTTAGATTAAAGCAAGTAAGTATCATGAATCCGCCCAATATGCCAACAATTGCTGTCTGGCTTACATTGCTTTTTCGCTGTTTGTATTTGAGTGAGCAATATGGGCAGACGGAAAAAGAAAGAAAAAGACTCATTTGTTGCTTTAAGCGAATATTTTTTTCTACTACAGTGTTATGTTCCCAGGTCATTAGAAACTATGTATCGGAATTAATAGATCAACGTCTATTGGATGAATATGAGAAATACAAAGAAGAAATGCTTGCTCAGGAAAAAATTTTTGTTTCTAATAAGGAGTATGTGGAAACAAGATTACTCTTTTTTTTGGATGGTTCCACGCGGATGGACGGAGGTTTTAACTATTTAGTTAAATTGAAGCCTTGTCATAACATTACCGAATTGGATTTTTGTGAAGATCTAATTCAAAAAACTGGGATTGCAGTATTCACGGAATCGGGCTTTGCGCTGAAAAAGGCAAAGGAAAATGATTATTGGGTGCGGATTTCCCTAGCTGCACCTATTGAATTGTTCCGCAAGACAATTGACAGGCTGTATCTCTATTTATCAGAATTAGAAAGTTAATAACAATTTAAAAATGGTGAGGCAGAAATCTGCATCACCATTTTGTAGTTTTTTCTATTCATTTATCGATTAAGCATCCATACTTTGCAAAGCATCCGTATTATCTTTTTGTCTTCGTTCCAGAATTTTTTCATATTCTTCATCGCTCATCTTCTCCATTGAGATTCCTGTAAATCCGTAGAAAATGGATACGAGAGGATTTATCCAGCATAGGATGGCATAAGGACCATAACCGCCTGCACCCCACTGAGAGACACCGAGGAAGGTGCTCATGGTAGCGCCGCAGGTGTTCCATGGCACCAGGTTGGATGTGAGCGTTCCGGAGTCCTCCAGGCATCGGGATAGATTCTTTGGAGCCAATTTTCTATCTTCATAAGCCTCTCTGAACATCCGTCCTGGCAACACCAGAGAGAGGTATTGGTCGCCGGCGATGATATTCATAAAGATACAGCTGAATACTGTTACGGTTACCAGAATGCCCGTATTTTTTGCTAATTTCAGCAGTGCGCCAGCCAAGGTTCCCAGCATGCCAGAAGCGTCCATGATGCCGCCAAAACACATGGCACAGATAATCAGATTGATTGTCCACATCATGGAATTCATGCCGCCTTTCTCATTGATTAAAGCACCGATATTGTATTCTCCTATAACGGCAGAACTAAAACCCTCGCTAGATGCAGCGACCGCAAAATCTCCGTTGTCCATCCCTAGTACTGAGGCAGGATCCATATTCAGGGTATCGGCAGCGGCTTGAAATACGTGGCTGAAATGATCAACACTATATCCGTAATGAAGGATTTCCGGCCAATCGGATAGCGGAATGCCCTGAAATATTGAACCGACAATGCAGCCAAGGACAATACCGCCCATGAGGCCCGGCAGTGCGGGCAGCTTTAATGCTACAATCAGAATGACCATCAGAGGAGGAACCAGCAGTGCAGGATTGATTCTAAAGTTGGCCAGTAGCGCTGTTTGCATGTCATCTACGATTGCCATATCTGCCTTGCCTGATGCCTGCAATCCTAGAATCATAAAAATAACAAGAGAAATCAGCAATGATGGCGTTACGGTCCAAAGCATGTGTTCGATGTGATCAAAGAGGGCAACCCCTGTCATAGCAGGTGCTAGATTTGTCGTATCAGAGAGAGGTGACATCTTGTCCCCAAAATAAGCGCCGGATACAATTGCTCCAGCTGTCATAGGGATAGAAATGCCCAATCCTGTACCAACTCCGATCAAGGCGATACCTATCGTGCCGGCTGTCGTCCAGGAAGAGCCGGTGGATAGGGATATGATGCCACAGAGAATACAGCTGGCCATCAGAAAGATAGAAGGCTTCAGAATCATCAAACCATAATAAATCATAGCCGGTACGACGCCGGCTGATATCCAGGCGCCAATCAAAGAACCTACTGTCAACAGGATCAGCATGGCTTGCATGGAGCGATTAATAGAAGACAGGATGCCAGTTTCCAGAAATGACCACTTATAACCATTTACTACGGCTACAAGTGAGGCAAAGCTACAAGAGACAATCAAAGCGATATGGACTTCCCCGTAATCACAACTGAACGCATTGCCGAAAACTTTTCCTAATATTCCGAGACAGTACAGCAGGACGATAATAGTGAATAAGATTGTCACCACACATTGCCACATTGGGATTTTTTTACCCATAAATAAGTCCTCCTTGAAAATGATGTCAAATGAATCCCTGTTGTTCCAATCGCGTCAATATCCCCATACATTGATATACATGTTATATCATATATCGGAAATTTCTGCAATAAAACATTCTACGAGTTGTATTTCATTGAATAGAAGGGGTGTTAGCGGAGTGTTTTTTGAGAAACTTTAGATAAAAATTAAAAAAGTTTAATTTAAAAATTTTGAACATTTAGATAAAAGCGATTGTTGCGTAAAGAAAAATATGATATAATTATCTTATGGAGAAGGAATCTAGAGGATGCTATGATAGGGGTTTGATATGAAAGAATCAAAGTATAACATTTATGTAGAATACAAAGATCAGTATCTTGTGTTTAATAGTAGGACAATTGCAACGGCAGCGTTAGATAAAGAGGCCATTGACATACTGGAGGCTGTAAGACGAGGCGAAAGCATAGAGCAATCTGATCTAGCGAAGCAAATGAAACGAGTAGGATTTTTAGTAGATGATGAGGCTGATGAACTCCAGCAACTAGAAATGAAGTATAACTGGGGTAAATATCAACCGTCAGGATTAGGTCTGGTAATCGCACCTACAATGGCATGTAATTTTGTTTGTCCGTATTGTTTTGAAGGTATGCAAACCGGCATTCTGTCTGAGGAACTTCAAGAAAAAATACTCTCTATGGTATCTGTTTTTGCAAAAGACGGACAGAATGTTGATATCACCTGGTTTGGAGGAGAGCCGCTGCTAGGCAAAGATATAATTTACCGTATGTCAGAGCGAATGATGGAAATCTGTCAGAAAGAACAGGTTTGTTATGAAGCTGGCATTGTTACAAATGGGTATCTCTTGGATGAGGAAACTATTTTAAAACTTAAAAAATATAAAGTGACCTCAATGCAAATAACCTTGGACGGTCTTCACGATACGCATAATAAAAAAAGGCGTCTAAAGAACGGCAGTGGGGAACCTACATTTACAAAGATTATTGAAAATGCAGTTCGTGCGAAAGAACATGAATTTGAGATGGCAATACGTGTTAACGTTGATAAGGAAACGGAAAAAGAATTGGAGCCTCTATTGGATTTTGCAATAGAAAAAGGACTAAGCGAAAATCTTTATTTAGGTCATGTAATAGCCAATACAGATAGCAGTAAGTCTTTCTGTGACAATTGTTTAAGTACTGAAGAATTTGCACGAACTGCGGTAAATTTTGAAAAGTTGTTATTTAAAGCGAATTTGCCAACGGATTATCCTGTTCCTACTCGCACGAAATGCGGAGCCGATTATCTATACTCTTATGTGATTGATGCAGATGGAGACGTTTACAAATGCTGGAATGATATTGGCATTAAGGAAAACAGTATTGGTAGTCTTAAAAACGCGGAAAGTATTGATGTGTTCATGGAGAACCCGAATTTCAATTATACCAAGTACATGACATGGTCACCATTTAATTATAACAAGTGCAGACAGTGTAAATTGCTGCCGTTTTGTATGGGCGGTTGCCCGTATAATGGCATAGGTATCGGAGAACCGATTTGCGAAAACTGGAAATATGAATTGGAGGAATACATAAAGCTGAAATGTGATGCTGTTGACTAGTTAAAGCCCAAGTGCATTATATAAGATTTTTTAAGAAAGGAGGAAGAGACTATGAAGATGATCGTTGAACCGATTTTAGTCGATTGCAAGCAAAAATGTCCGCATTACGACCCGCCTACTTGCAGGCATAAATGTGCAGTATACTAAAACGGAGTAGTAAAAGAAGAGCAGTGTATGCATCCAACGGGTTCATACACTGCCTCTTGCTTTTAATTATGAAAGAGAGTCATTTGGTATGAAGTTACGAGGCAGTGGAACTTTTATACAGGCGTTAAAGCGAACGCGGCAACTTGCGAAGAAACACGATGCACAAATGAAGGGGTATATGCTGCTGCTTTTTATTTATGCAGGAGCTACTATTTTATTGCCGTTAATAACTGTAAACGTGATTGATGCGTTAGTGCAGGCTGATGATTTCAGACAGTTCTTATTACTTGCGCTGCTGTTTTTTTTCGCAAATATAACAAAAGCTATTTTTCGAGCTGTGATTAATATATATACGACGAGAAGGGAATTTCAGTATGGAAAAGACCTGGAATGGATTTTAATGGATTGCTTCTTCAAAAAAAAGGGAGAGTTTTATGTTAAAATTAGATATGAATTTTGATTATCTTTTTAGAAGTTCTTATATGCCGGTATAGCCCGTATTTACAGGCTTTTCCGGCATTTTTCGTATCGGAAGAAACTCACATATATTTTTATATCCGCTTAGGTTTTTGCTTTCAAAAGTAGTAAAGAAGTAGTAAAACCTTGATTTACTACTAAGCTGCTATCCGCAGCATTTCAGCTTTTGCGCTGTCGAAAGTAGCGTGTGCGTAATAGTTCAGCGTCATAGTAATGTTGGAATGTCCCATAATGTACTGTAATGCTTTCGGGTTCATTCCGGCATTTGCCATGTTGGTACAGAACGTATGACGTAAGGTGTGCGGTGTCATTACTTTCGGTAGAGCTTCCTCATGGTACTTGTTGTACTTCTTTGCAAGCCCCCTAAACATACCGTCATAATTGGTAGCTGTTTTCGGGTAGCCGTCCCGGTTGAGGAAAAGGAAGTTGCTGTAACCGTCAATAGTAACAGCTTTTGCACCCCTGCGCCGTTTCAGCACTCGGTTAAATGCTTCATATACTTTTTCGCTCATTGGAATTTGACGAATACCGCTTTTCGTTTTTGGTGTTTCAATGTAATATCCTGTTTCCGCACTTCTTAAAAGTTGGTGGTCTACATTGATTATCCTATTCTCAAAGTTAATGTCAGTATCGGTCAGCCCGCAAAGTTCAGAGATACGAAGCCCTGTCCCAAGCAAAATAATAAGCTCGTCATAATACTTCTGATAAACTTTGTCATTTTGAGCAAAGGACAAAAAACTTTCTTCCTGCGCTGGTGTTAGCGGAACCTTTGGTTCTGTATCATCTTCAATGACAGTGTTTAACTGGAAGTCAAAAGGATTTTTCCTTATGCAATCGTCCTGTATCGCTGTGTAAAAGGCAGCTTTCAAGGAACGCTTGTCATTACTGATAGTCTTATAGGAAATTCCTTTTTCTTTCATGCGGATTGCCCATTCTTTCGCGTCGGACAGCTTCACGCTGTCAATCGGGCAGCCCCCAAGTTTATCTTCTTCCAGTAGCTTCATCAGCCGCTTGCGTCCGTTTTTCGTATTGTACCTTACATTTCCCCGGTGGCGTATCTGCTTTGCATAAAGTTGGCAGACCGTCATTTTCTTGCCTATGGTGTCTATCCCGTCGTCAAGGTCTTTCTGTATCTCTTTTACCTTTTCTCGTAGGGATATATCCTCACGCTTTCCGGCAGGGGTCTTGTCCGTAGGTACTAACTTCCACGTATACACAAACTGCGGATTACCAAAGGTATCTATATATTTGTAAGCATATCTTCCGTCTTTTCTCTGGCTCTCTCCCGACCGCAAAACTCGATTTTTGCTGTCACGTCTTTTCTTTGACATTTTTCAATGCTCCTTTCCAAGACGGAAAGAGCCTTGATATGCTTATCCCATTATAGCACATTCAAGGCTCAATTTCACTATCAGATTGTGTCTATGGTATCAATCATTTTTTCAAACTGTTTGCGCTTGATTTGAATACGGTTGCCGTTCATAATAACCCACCCGGCGGCAGGATTTTCCTCGGCTAATTTACGCAGCTTGTTTTCTCCGATACGGAAGTATTTAGCTGCTTCATCTATCGTAAGCGTGTATTTTTCCCAAATAGGCACGTCGGCGTTACTCATAGTATCGTCCCCCTTTCAATATTAGGAAAAGTGAATAGTAAAAGGGGCTTTAATCGGACGGCTGTTAGCACAACCTCGCGGGAGTTCCACCCCTGCCCGTTAAGGCAGCTCTACCCAATGCCTGCGACGCTTTTAACGCTCGGACTATGGCTATAAAGGCTTGTCTACCCTTAGTGCGTGTCGTCGCCCACAAGCCGCTACACTTGTTCCCCGGCGTGGTGGTGGTCGCTCGACTTTCTCCAATAGAAGAAAAGCGTCATGGCGCACCTGCCGTATGGCTCAACGCAAAAAGGACGTATCCGATTTGCCCTATACTGCGTCGCCGTTATCTTGCGTCGCTTTCTTTGTCAAAGAGCAAGTAAGGTCAAGTCAACAGGCAGCGGAAAGGGGGACGCTGCTTGTGGTTATCTCAAACCTTGAATGAAAGGACAGCCCGCATAAGACGCGAACGCAAGCGGTCGCGTATATCCTCATCTATGCCCCAATAGATATTTCCGCGCTCATCACGCAGCTTTCGCATAGACAGGGACGCTATGTAGCTTTCGTAATGCTGTACGACAATGTTCATAGCTTCCGGGTCGCCCTTAGTAGCGGCTATGATTACCGGGTAAGGCAACAAGCCGCGTTCGTCCTGTTCTGATTTACTAATCTGTGCAGTCATAGGCTTTTTCCTCCAAATAGCGTTTTAACAGCTTCATTGAGCTTGTCCGGCGGGACTGTACCGTTGTCCTTGACAGATTACAAAACTTTGCAATCTCGCGTTCGCTCATGTCAAAGAAATAATACAGCAGTACGGTTTCCCGCTTTTCTTCCGGCAAACTGTGCAGGGCTTCGGCAAGCAGCTTCGCAGTAATTTCTTTGCCGCCGACAACGAAAGACTGTTCTGCTTCATCATCTGCAAAATACTCGTCGCAGACGTAGAGCTGTTTTTCTTCCAGTGGCGACAGGTCAGAAAAAGTAACCTCGCGTAATTGTCGCTGCTTTGTGTCCCTGTGGGCATTCATAGCTTCTCGCTTCAACGCCAGTTTGCAAAAGCCGTTAAAAGCACAACGGATTTGCCATTGGGTACGAATAGGCTCGTTCATGTTCTCACCTCCTTTCGCTGCCGCGAAAGCGGTGGAGTTTGAAATGTCCCCTTTCGTAAACCCTCAAACCAACGCACTTCAAAATGGACGTTGGTTTTAGAAATTTTTTGAAAAAGTTTTTTGATAAAATACAAAATGCGCCCGTCTGCAAATTGCAGACAGGCGCAAAGGAATTATCAAAAGTATATGTATGATTTGTGAGTTCATCTATGTAGCCAGAATAACCCGTTGGCGGGTAATGGCTTTTTTTGATAACAGTCTATTAGGGCATAGGAAAAAGGACATGACGATACCTCCTTGATACCGCCATGTCTTTATCTAGTAGGAGAGTTATCGTTAGAATTTAGATAGATAAAAAGAAACGGCGGCTCTGAAAATCAAAGCCGCCGAAATAGAATAGGCGCGTGAAAACCTGTCTGCGTTGCGACGGCTTTTTTTCTTTGCCGTCGTCCGGCAGATGTTCTATACTATGTCAATTTCAAAAATTTCTCATTATCCTTTATTACTTTTTTGTTTTGTCTTATGTAAAAGCAGGATAACCAAAACAGAAATAGCTATACTGCATAGAATATATGTCCAATTAAAATATGATAGATTTATTAAATTCTGTGCTGATTGATTTTTAATGAAGTTTGTATATGGTGCGTTACTCTTAATCGCTTCCATAACTCCTACAACATTTATCGGTCTTAAATTGTATAAGTACGCACCAAATAAATATATTGCTGCTTTTTCAACGACCGACGGTATTAAAATAGCCAATGCAGCAAGCCATAATTGACATTGCTTGTGGGATTTCTGTAAATATAACGCCCCAAAAAGATAGGGCAATATCGCAAGGCAACAGCCCAAGAGGACAATATTCTGATGAAGCCCAAAGAGGGCAAAGAATATGCGGATAAAAAGATACGTTCCAAATATAATTAACCAATCAATGAGCAAGCTTTTTATTGGCGTGTGCTTTTTTACTATTTCATTCTGTAACTGCATTTCACTACCTCCCAAATAGACGTTACACTTTTGGAAACGTCAAGGTTACGGTTGTTCCACCGTATGAATTGTTTTTAAGCTCCACCGTGATAAATAAGTCAGTTGCCATTTTCTGAACAAGGTATAAGCCCATACCTGTAGAACGACTAAGGTAACTGCCCGTATCTCCGGTAAACCCCTTGTCGAAAACAAAGGGTAAGTCAGACAATGGTATGCTTGTGCCGTTGTCTTTGATAGATAAAGAAATCTGTTCACTATTCATACTATCAGCTATGGAAAATATGAGCCGTGGGGCAAGGTTGTTTCCCACATATTTCACACTATTACTGATTATCTGTCCTAAAATGAACATCAGACCTTTTTTGTCAGAAATCACTTGATAATCGTTTTCGGTATATTCAATAGAAAATCCGGCTTCTTCAAGAAGCGTTAAATTATCTTCAACTGCTTCACGGCAAGTTCCAAGAATTGAAAGCGACTCAAAAGAGTAATCCTTATGTGTAGCCCCAAGCCTTGAAAAGTATAGAATTTGTTCTATATCCTGTCGGGTATGGTCGCGTACATAAAGCATACGAGTATGAACCAAAGGGGACATTTCATCTTTTCGATTATCCAGTAGCAAGGTCATAAGGGATAGTGGTTTTTTGATTTCATGCACCCAATTTTCAACATAGTGTTCATAGTCTGTAACTGTAATTTTCTGTTCGTTGATATATTCTTGCTGCGTCCTCAAATGTTTTCCCAATTCACAGATAAGAGGGCGTATTACAGCGGGAACAGCTTCACACAGTAAGTATTCGTTGGTATCGTCCGGCTCTAATAGAAAACGCCGAAAAATAGCGTCTGCCTTGTTACGTTTTCTGATTGATATAGCAAGAGGAATAGCAAGTGCGGCAAATGACACAAAAATTATCAATGCAGCATAATTTATAAAATAATCAGGGTTAGCCAACCAAGCAAGAAATATAAAGAACAAGTCCAAACAGGCAAGTGTAATAATCCATACCCGGTTAGAGGAAATATAGATTAAAAGTATTTTCAACTTATTCATAAGCGCACCTGCTCTTTCAAGCGGTAGCCTTGACCGCGCACTGTTTCTATACGTTCTTCAAGACCAAATTCACGAAGCGTTTTTCGCAGCCGAGTAAAATTTACTTGTAATGCATTTTCGTCTATAAATTCTTCTGTTCCCCATAGTCTAATGCATAATTCTTTTTTAGAAACAATCTTAGGGCTATTTTTCAAGAGAGCAAGTAATATTTTTCCTTCGTTCGGTGGCATAAGGTAAGAGCTATTCCCTACATAAATTGTAAAGGTATTCGGGTCAAGTAAAAAACCACCTCCATCAAGTAACCCTTGCTGTACCTGTTCTTCTTTACGTCGAAGAAGATTTTTAATTCGGGCAAGTAAACGTGACATATTACAAGGTTTTGTTAAATAGTCATCAGCCCCCAAGTCTAATGCGTGCAGTTCGTCCTGCAATTTATCTCTTGCAGTCAATACGAGTACCGTACCAATCTGTTTAGCTTTCAACTCTTTACATATTTCAAAACCCGAACGAAAGGGAAGATTGATGTCAAGCAAAATTAAGTCGGGAAAATATGCTGCTATTTCTGATACTGCGTTTTCAAAATCCGATAATCCAATCGTATCATATCCCGATTTTTCTAATAAGTTCAACAGTTCTTCTCGCATATAAACATCATCTTCAACCACAACTATCTTTGCCAATATGTCCGCCTCCTTTCCCATAATATTTATAAGCCTGTTAAGAATTGGGCTTGTAATTGAGCTTTCCTATTTCACGATTAGCTGTTCGAGCAACAGCCACACCGTAAATTACCATAACAAGAACAACAATAACAGCCATAGCAATTAAAAGAGGATAGGACTGTTCAAGGTGTGCCGCTCCTGAATATAAATATAGCTGCATGGCATATATCCCTACTGCTCCGCTGATACACGCTAATATAAGAGGAAGCAGGAAATACCATAATACTTGTTGGTTGATAGAACGCTTAATTTGTTCACGTCGTGCTCCTAAAATAGAGAGTGTTAGATACCTTGATTTTGTAGTTTGCATTTGCGTCAAGAATTGCAGGGCAAGTAATGCACACGCAATAATCAAAAACATAAATCCCATGTATAGTGTTGTATAACTTCCGGAAATAACATAAAATAATTGTCGCCCAAAATTATTAAGATAGCTTTCGTAATATAGACCAGATGGTTTTAACAAATCACGAGCTTCCATAATCGGTAACATTAAACCTTTTGTTTCAACAAGTTCATTAGGAATACAAAAGTTCCAATAAACCATACAAGTGTCTGAATTTACAAATTCTGAATATATCTCATCTGAAACAATCAATGCAGTTATAATCTTGATATTTTCATCTGCGGTCAACCCTTTCATCGGTACAGAGGGAACAAGATAAAATGGTCTTTCGTTGATAGAAAGCAACGCTTCATTATTCGCCTGTGCGTCTGCTGCAATTTGATTTAACAGTGTAACCGTTTCATCTTGAGCATTACCTAAAAAATCTGGGTTGAGATAATAGACAACTTCATTGTTCCCAAGGCTAATCTGTTTTTCTCCCGCGGCATCCAATAACCGATTATAGGAAGATACAGGAAGCAAATAAGGAGAAGAACTACCAGTATCAATAAGACCTAAAAGGTTTAAGGCAGCAGGTTGGTCGGAGCCAAAACTATACATACCATCTTCTTGTGTGGCAGGGTCTACTACATCTTGAGGTAAATGCTGCACGATTTGTTTCCTAAATTTCGACCAATCAACAGGAGAACTTATCCCATCCGAAGCAGTGGATTTTATATTTCCTATTTCCATACGGTTCAGATTTGATACATAAGGACGAATTTGTTCGTTGGAAAGATACTTCTCAACAATTTGGTCGTTGCCCATTACAGTAAAGTCATAAACAGAAGTACCTCGTGTCAATTCACTTCCATATGACATTATGCGCACTGAGCCGTCGGTAATTAACATAATAGTAAGCATCATCAGAATGGACGCTACGCTGATTGAAATATATTTATTAACGACATTTTCATGCAACTGCCGTAAAGTAAATACATAAAGTCCTCTTGTGGCTTTGTGTTTTATAGAAGCTGCCCATATACTCAAAATTCTTGCAAGTCCTCGAATAAATAGAATTGTTCCGATAATTCCAAGTAAAACGGCAATAAGCAGCATTGCCCCACTCGCAGCCATAAAATGCTCTACAACAATCCAGTACGCGACAAGCAAAATTACGGTGCCTATAGCAAACGATACGAAACTTACATATGGATTCCCTGTGCGTTGCTTTTTCGCCATCTCTCCATAAACAAGTTGATGTAGCTCTTTACGGAACAGCTTTCCGCATAGAACAAACAATGCTACAAACTGAATAATCAAGAAGCCTAACGATGTGAAAATAGCGGCACTTACAGAAAAACTTAATTGGTGTGTAATGATACCATGCCCTACTAAACGCGCGGTTGTAAGACTTATAGCTTCGGATAAAAAGCCACCGCATACAAGCCCTCCTAAAAGAGCTAAAAACGACGTGATTAGCCCCTCTGTCATTATTTGAATAAATAATTTAATCTTTGTCATTCCAAACATCAAATAAAGCCCCAGTTCTCGACTACGACATTCAAGTTGATATTTGTTTGCAAATACTACGAGAAAGAACACAAATAATAAAGCACAAAGATAAACCGTCGGTAAAAGATTAGTAAGCAACCGTTCTACTGCGTCGCTCTCAATTTCACTTAAAAAACGTATTACGTCCTGTTGTCCAAGAGAAAGCACTATATAAAACATTGCTACGGCTGTTATCATTGTCAGAAAATAAATTAGGTTTTCGCTACGGCTCCGTTTGGCGTTTCGCCATGTGAGATTAAAGAACATTTGCACTTCCTCCCCCCATTTGAGCCATCACTTGTAAAATACGTGCATAAAAATCTTCCTGTGTTTCATTTGGAATTTTACGACGTAACTCATGGAAAATAACACCGTCTTGAATGAACAAAATACGAGAACAGAAACTCGCGGCGTTAGGGTCATGCGTGACCATTAGGATTGTGCGTCCACGCCTAAGATTGATTTCCTGTAACTTCTCCATGAGTAAACGTGCTGATTTTGTATCTAATGCACCTGTAGGTTCATCAGCCAAAATAATATCGGGGTCAGAAATCAAACTACGTGCAGCAGCTACGCGTTGTTTTTGACCGCCCGACATTTGTGACGGAAATTTAGAAAGAACGTCTGTAATTCCAAGAAAATCTGCTATATCTTTTAGCTTTTTTTCCGCTGTAACAATGTCAATATTATGAATTGATAAAGGCAATATAATATTTTCTTTACCAGTTAGATTATCAAGTAAAGCAAAATCTTGAAATAGATAACCAATCTTGTTGCCACGATATTCAGCCAACTTCGTGCCATCAAAAGAGCTTATATTGGCACCTGAAAGTAAAATTTGTCCAGAGGTTGGTTTAATGACCGTAGCAATACAATTCAACAATGTTGTTTTTCCAGAACCGCTGGCTCCCATAATTCCCAAATATTCGCCATTCAGAACATCAAAGGTAATTCCGTTTAGTGCTTTTGTTGGAACCCCCTCTTTGGAATATGCTTTGTGCAAGTCGCGTACTTCTAATAGTTTTTTTGTATCATTCATATCTCACACCTCACATTTTTTGCTTACGCTTATCTTACGAATATAATTTTACTGCATAAGAAGCAACCACACCACTTACAGTTGTTGTAAGGTTTATTTGTTTGTTTATTGTATCTGCATTTTATGTTGTTTCTTTCTCATATCAAAAGGTTTTTCCGCGTTTTTTGGTATCAGCCACATATACCCCAGTTTTGAAACGCCCGGTATGCGATTTTCGCTACAAAGTATCTGTACTCGTCTTTCAGAAATTCCCCATTTCTTTGCCGCTTCGGGACAAGACATATATTCCATAATCAAAACGCCCTTTCCTCAAATTTTACCAGTATAATTATACTCGGATAGCCGAATAATATCAAGTATATGATATGCTCTATTTCAGTCAATAATGTGCTGTGTGTAATCATATCTCGAAAGGAAGATGAAATATACAATGTAGTTGGGTGAAATGACTATGAAGCAGAACAAAGAAAAATTTGATTTTAAGGCTTTCGGGCAAGCCATTAAAGCAGCAAGAAAAGCAAAGGGAATATCACGCAATCAGTTAGCCGATACGCTGAATATTGCGCCCCGATATATCGCGTCCATTGAGAACAGCGGGCAGCACCCAAGTTTACAGATTTTATATGAGCTTGTAACCCTGCTTGATGTATCAGTAGACCAGTTCTTTTTCCCGGAACGGGAACAGGAGAAATCCACGCGCCGCCGTCAGCTCGATACTATGCTTGACGGTATGAGCGAAAAAGATTTGAAAATCCTGTCTGCTACTGCAAAAGGAATAGAGGAAGCCAACAACGACGAAACGGGGGAATAAAGTTCTCTCGTTTTTGTTTATATAGAGTGATTGAAACGTCGCAGATTGCGGCGTTTTTCTTTTGGGAAAGTTCGTCAAATTTGCCGTTCCCGGTGTTGTAGGTAGTAAGGGATAAAGTTTCGTAGCAAGCATAGGAAAAGAGTACCCTTTTCCGTATTTTCGCCCTCCCGTCCTGCGGTGCGTCGGTTGAAAATTGCTTGTTGGGAAGTGTCCCAAACCCTCGGAATGGAAAGGAGCGATTGCATGAACGGACGCAAAAGAAAAATACAAATCAAATTCTATGTAACAGAGGAAGAAAGGGCATTGATTGAACAGAAAATGAAGCTTGTCCCTACCCGGAACATGGCGGCGTATCTTCGCAAGATTGCCATTGACGGGTATATCATTCAGACAGACCATAGCGATATAAAAGGCATGACAGCAGAGATACAGAAAATCGGGGTCAACATCAATCAGATTGCAAAGCGTGTCAATGCGACAGGCAGCGTTTACCAAGAGGACATAGAGGAAATAAAGGGGGTGCTTGCGGAGATATGGCGGTTACAAAGATTAAGCCTATTAAAAGCACGTTGAGCAAAGCCCTTGACTATATCCAAAACCCGGATAAAACAGACGGGAAAATGCTTGTGTCCTCCTTTGGGTGCAGCTATGAAACGGTAGATATTGAGTTTGGATTTACGCTTGCACAAGCCATAGATAAGGGAAACAATCTCGCCCACCATTTGATACAGTCCTTTGAGCCGGGAGAAGTAGATTATGAGAAAGCCCACGAAATCGGAAAGCAGCTTGCCGACGCGGTAACAAAGGGACAGCATGAATACGTCTTAACTACCCACATAGACAAAGGGCATATCCATAACCATATCATTTTTTGTGCGGTCAATTTTGTTGACTACCATAAGTACAATTCCAATAAGCGCAGTTACTACGGCATACGGAACATGAGCGATAAGCTGTGCCGGGAAAACGGGCTGTCTGTTGTCGTTCCGGGCAAAGGCAGCAAGGGAAAAAGCTATGCAGAATATCAAGCGGAAAAGGTCGGTACAAGTTGGAAAGGCAAGCTGAAAATTGCCGTTGATACGCTTATCCCCCAAGTAGCAAGTTTTGAAGAATTGTTGCAGCGGTTACAGGCAGCGGGTTATGAGATAAAGCCGGGAAAATATATCTCCTGCCGCGCTCCCGGACAGGAACGCTTTACCCGTCTGAAAACTCTCGGTACAGATTATACAGAGGAAGCCATAAGAGAACGGATAGAGGGCAAACGCACAAAGGCAGCGAAAGCTCCCAAAGAGCAGCGCGGCGTATCGCTGCTTATTGACATTGAAAACAGTATCAAGGCACAAGAGAGCCGGGGCTATGAACAGTGGGCGAAAATCCATAATCTGAAACTGGCTGCAAAGACTATGAATTTCTTGACAGAACATAAGATTGAGCAGTACGCAGATTTAGTCAGCCGGATTGAGGAAGTAAATGCGGAAAATGAAAAGACAGCAGACGCATTAAAGAGCGTGGAAAAGCGTCTTGCAGATATGGCGGTGCTGATGAAGCACGTTACTACCTACCAAAAGACAAAACCTGTCTATGAAGCATACCGCAGGGCAAAGGATAAGGACGCATACCGGGCAAAGCAGGAAAGCAGTCTGATACTCCATGAAGCGGCAGTAAAGACACTGAAAGCGGCGGGCGTTACTAAACTCCCCAATCTTGCCGCCATGCAGGAAGAATACGGGAAACTACAAGCGCAAAAAGAAGCCCTTTACGCTGATTATGGCAAGCTGAAAAAACAGGTCAAGGAATACGACGTTATCAAACAGAACATAGACAATATTTTGCGGCAAGGCAAAGAGCCGGAACGGAAGAAAGGAAAGGAACGGGAATAATTATGAAAATGGTTGGTATTACACCATGTTACAGAATAACATTAGAAAATGGCAGTTATGGCGTAGAAACTTATATTAACGCAGACAGTAAAATCCAAATTACTTTTGAGGACGGAAATACACTTATCGGATATATAGAATGTGTGGAATATGGAACTTATTCCGATGAAAATGATACTCTGGTTATAAGGGGAGAGAATGGAGAGCTGTATATCCTATTGGAAAACCGAATAAAGGATATAGAAGAACTGCACGAATAAAGTAAAAGAACAGGGCGCAGACAGCCAACAAAAGACTGTCCGCGCCCTGTTTTATGTAGGTGCGTTTTTGGTATCTGTTACGCAATAGAACGTCATTTTTAGGGGATAAGGTATAAAACCCTTGCCGCGTCATTTTCAAGCACTGAAAGCCCCGTAAATCAAGGCTTTTTTTGCCCCTACTACGTAACAAGGGCGCGCCGTTTTCTCATGCGCTCCGCTGCCTGTCTGCGGGTAATACGCTTCCGGCAGTCCGGGCAGTATTTGACGCTGTTAGAGGTGGACGCAAAAGAAGTTCCGCACTCGGTACAACGCTTTTTATCCTCGGTCTTGAAAAGCTCTGCATACAGCAGCTTATCAAGGGGCAATACGGCGGTCTGAAACCATTTGCAAAGAAGCGAATAGGAAATAAGCTGCGGGCAGACACATTCCTCCCCGTCGTACAGTAAAATACAGTGTCCGTTATCGCAGTTGCAGCACTCCTTTTTTATAAGGCTGTTGACTTTCCGGCTTTGGGGTGGTGTAAGCCGCTTTATCCCGGTCATACCTCATCAGCGGCGAAAATAGCAAGCTCCGCATACTCATTTTCTGTCAGAGGTGCGATTTTCGCAAGGGTGCGTTTCGCCAGTTCCCGCATATCCTCGTCCATGAACGGCAGCGCAGCGTTGATGTTTTCTGTAAGCCCACGTTTGCCGTCCTCATTGTAAATGCTCAACAGGTTTGTTTCTTCAACTGTCAGTCTAATCATGCTCATACCTCCAATTCGTGATTTTTTGATTTTACAGCCGCCTTTTTCGGGGCGGCTTTTCTTTTGTCAGCGGCAAGCTGCGCCCGGATTGAGGGGCGCACCCTGCGAATATCTGTGCCCCGGTTTTCATTTTTATCAATCAAGGCGTATGTTCCATGTCTGCCCTCGATTTTGGAAAAGGAAAGTGTCTTATAGGGCAACATGGAAAACAGACGGTCGGTGTCCTTAGAGGACGCAAGCTGCATAAATGTCGGGGACAGCTCCACCATGAAATGTGTCCTATTAGGGCTATTGGGCGTGTCCCTGCGCTTCATTTCCTGCACAATGCGCCGCGCTTCGGCTTCAATCAGCCCAGCACGCAGGGCGGCGGTATGTTCCTTGAAGTCGCCCGGTGTCAGTTTATCCCGTTTTTGCTTTTCTTCCCGTAAAAGGAATTGTAGCGCGTCCGGGTCGTTGGGTACTGCTTCAAAGTGTTCAAACTTCCCTAAAGAAGTATCGGGATTTCCGTTAAAATGCTGTCCGGCGGGTATCTCCCTTGTCCCATGCTCATAAATCAACTTGACTGTGTCGGCGGCAAGCGCATTGTCCTTAACGCGCTCATACTGCCTTGCATAGTCAAGCTCATAAAGATTGCCTTTGATTTTCCCGCGCTCCCTGCCCGTCAGCTCGACGGCATAGGCAAGAACGCAGTCGCAGGTCTGCTCTTTGTAAAAACACCATGTATTGTGGGCGGCGGTATCCTTTAGGAACACGTCGCGCTCCTTAAAACAATGCGTCCCGGACGGGCGGCAAAACCATAGCAGCGTCTTATCCTCTCTGTTAGGGCTTGCCGCTGCTTTTGCGATAATCTCCTTGTCAATGTCAAAATCACTTTGGAAAAATCCTGTATTCTGCCGCATGATAGCGTCAAGAGAAGCGAAAATATCCACGTTTTCAAACTTATTCATGCGTCAGCTCCTTTCCAAATCCTGTGTTTTCTGTTTTGCCTGTTTCTTCGGTGTCTGTTCTTTCGCTGCTTTAAGCTGCGCCCGGATAGAGGGCTTCTTTTCCGTTTTTGCTGCCTTGCCACGTTCCTTGTCAGCCTTGACAGTTTCCGCAAGGTCAACAAGGGAAATGGTTTCTCCTGTCTTTACCTTTGCTTCCAATTCTGCGACGGTCGGGGTGTTGTTTATCTGCCCGTCAATCATGTTGTAGTTTTGCTCGGTGGTCTGCTCGGCAGTTTTCAGATAGTTTTCCGGCTGCAAAAATTCCGGCACTTTCTTATAACCGAAGCTGTCTACATAGTGGGCGGTGTCCTGCCCGTTCTGATGAAGCACCACTACGTCGGAAACAGAAAGGCTGTGTCCCTTAAAATCTTTCGGGTGGTCGATATTAAAGCGGGTGTAAATATCTTCAAGGGAAGTCCCCGGCGTAAGAGGTGCGGAATAGACAAGGGCATAGTTTTTCGGGTCTACCCGGTGTCCGGCGGCAATCAGACGGTCGTAAGGCTCAAAACGCAAGTCCCTTGTTTCGTCCCCGCCTTTTATCTGATAAATGGAAAAGGTGTCTTTGTCCTGTGGGGCTTCCTGCTCCGGCTGCTCCTGTGCGGGTTGTTCCTGTGCAGCTACCTTTTGCTGCCGGATATGCGCCCGCTGTAACTCGGTAGGCTTTTCCCCGGTAAGGGGAGCAATCGCTTTCACATAATCAGCCGCATAGTAGGCGTTACTGGTAAGCTGCCGCTGCCATGCCCCGGCTTTTGGCGACCAACGGAAGCCATTACTTTTTAAGGCTTCCCGCGTGGCTTCGTCCGGCTTATCCTCAAAGAAGATTTGCAGTCGGTTCGCTTCGGTGTTTGCTTCCACCTTGCCGCCGTCAAATTCCCAACCTACAAAACCGATTTCTTTTTGCTGTGAAAGGGATTTGATACGGTCTTTCACGCGCCGGATTTCTGCGCTGTTGTTGGATAACGCCCAAGTCGCAAAGGGCTTGTCCTCCAAATGCCAACTGCTCGCCATGTCTGCTTTCAATTTTTCCAGTTCCTCCGGCGGTAAATGCGGGCAGCCGTCAAGGGTCTTATGCTTGCGGTAGTAGGCGTTTACGGCTTTCATGGTTTCCTGTGATTTTTCAAGGCTTTCCAGTTTCTTTTCTAACTTCTGTACTGCCTGCGGGTCGTCTGCGCTGATACCGCCCATGCCGGTACTGCGGATTTTATCAAGAAGCCCTTGTATGTCCTGCCATTCCCGGTAATTGCTGTCGCGGGCTGCGTTCTGCTTTTCTTTCTTCCTTGTGGGGAAGTTAGAGCCGCCCGCAATCAGGATAGAGGGAACACGCGCGTCAATCTCATAGCCTTTATTCATGTTCGCCGCCAGTTTCCGGGCATAGGTGTCAAGCAGGCTGTCGATTTTCTCATGGTACATCGGGTCTACCCGCTGTTTCTGCCTTTCTGCAAGTTGTACGGCTTCATCTACATAGTGCCTGTATTCAGCCGTCGCGCTGCCTTGCTTATAATCGGAAAAACTGTTCATATCCTTTGCACGTTTGGCGGCAGCTTCATTGATAGTATAATAAGGGGCGGCGGGTGCAGCCTGTTCCGGCTGTGCTTCTTTTTCCTGTACCGGGGCTGTTTCTTCGGGAAGCTCCGGCGCGGCTGCTTTTGTTTCGGGCTGTTTGGCGGCTTCCTGTGCGGGCTGTGCCTGTTCGGTGGTCTGTTCCTTATCCTGTGCCTTTTGGATTTCTGCAAAATGTCCGTCTATGGTATCAATCAGATTTGCGGCGGTGCTGCGGATTGTTTCAAGAGAGCCTTTCAGTTCTGCAAGTTCTTTTCCGCTGCTCCACCCGGCGATATACCCAAAAGAATAGTCCGACGTATCAAGCCCGTAATGTTGGCAGACCGCATAGGCGACGCTTTCCGCCTGTACCTCGCGGGTGCGGCGGTCGGGGCGTTCCGGCATGGCAAGGGCGGTATCATGCAGCGTGGCGTGGGCGATTTCATGGATTGCGGTCTTGATATTCTGCAATTCGTCCATGCCCTCGTTGATGAAGATACGCTTTTCCTCATAATTGCAGCGTCCTTTTACGCCGCCGCTTAGTGCTTCAAATCCCATAGCAAACGGGGAAGTCTTTTCAAGGGCAGCGAAAAAATCCTTGTATTGTTCCACGTTGCCCGTAAGCTCATAGGTAAGGGCAGGAAGTTCTTTTCCCTCGGTCTGTGAAATATCAAAGACAGATACTACACGAAAAGCGGGTATCTTGATTTCTTTTTCTTCGGTAACAGGTTTTCCGTCCTTATCGAAAACAGGCTTTTGGGTGTCCGGTTCGATTTTTTCCACCTGCTTCTTGACGGTAAACGGGGACGGTGCAAGTATCTTGATAGCTTTTTCTCCGGGCTTTACATGGCGGTCAAATTCCTTTTCCCATTGTTTATAGCCTTTCACAAGATTGCCGCCCTGCATGGCGATAAGGATTGTATTGTTAAGGCTGTAATCATGGAATTTTGACATGGTACGCAGATAATCGGCGTAACGGTCGCTTTCATACAGTCCTAAAATTCCCTGTTCCAGTCGGTCGGTAATCTCTTTCATTTTATCGGCGGGCTTTTCAGAAGATAGGATAATCGGGAGAACCGGGGGCTGCTCTGTGGCGGCGGTTTGTATGGCTGCGGAAGCGTCAAGGTCTGCCTGTTCCTTTTCCTGTACTGGCGGCTGCGGCGTTACCCGGTATTCCTCCGGCACGTCGCGCCCGTCGTACCACTGTGTAAAGGTGTTGCGGTTATTGTAGATATAGCCCTGCTCGGTAAAGCTGCCCCCGTCATTGATAGCAGCGTCCCGCCCGTATTCCTCATACATGAAATATTTTTTTGCTTCTTCGGGCAGCTCCAACTCGTCCAGTTCTTCAATCAGATAATGCCCGTAATCTTCCTCACTCTGTACGGACGGGTAAAGCCAGTAACAATCAAGGTTTTGTGCAAGGTTGATAATATCCTGCAAGTCCCTTGTATGGTCGCCGTATTCCATAGCTGCAACAAATTTTTCCCGGTCGTCGTCAAACTGCATTTTCAAAAGTTCGCTCAAATAGTTCAGTTCGTCAAGGCTTTCAAGCTCGGTCAATTTTCCTGCCAGTCCTGCAATAGAGGACTGGTATTCTGTGATATGCAGCTCCCCGTAGTTTTTGCCGTCTATCCCGATACGGTCAAAGACTTCTTTCAAATGCTCGGCAGTCGTGGGGAATGATACCCATTCGCCCGCAGGTCTGCCCTCGGTGTACTTTCCAAGATTAGAAAGATACCCGCTTAAAATCGTTTCTACCATGCGTTCGCTCCTTTCGTTTTCAATCATACGGTGCATAAGTTCGTAGTCCTCCATGCTCATGCTCCCGTCAAAAATATAGGGGTCGGGTTCTTCGCCGTCCCGGTAGGCTTTTTCAGAGAAAGGAAGCCCCGCAGCGTGGGCGGCGGCTCTTGCTTCCTCGATAAGCTCCGGCGGCAGCCTGTCGTCGTGGGCTTCGATAAATTCCCCGATATTGCTATATCCGTTTTCGTAGTGGCGGCGCACCCCGGCGGTCAGCTCGTCAAGGTTCATATCCTCGCCAAGATAGCCGGAATAATAGCCGTTTACCACAACGGCGGCAGGGTCAGCCTGTTTGATTTCTTCCATGCGGCTTCTGTCCTCCGGGTAAATGTAGTCGCTCATTTCAAGGTGGAAATATTCGGCGTTCCAAGAACGTCCCGTTTTCCAAAACGCCACCCAAGCGATACCGTCCCTTAATTCTTCTTGATAGTCCTTTACGGTGTCCCGTAAACTTGCCATGTGTAACCTCCTTTCTTCGGTTTCAGAGGGTAAAACCCTCCATAAAACAGAGGGTTTGGGAAACTTCCCAACAAGCAAAAATCCCCGCCGTTCTCGGTAGAGAAAGCAGGGATTTTACGGAAAAGGGTACTCTTTTCCTATGCTTGCTATTCAGTTATTTCTTCTTCGACAGTTCAATGCGGTAGTTGACATATTTCCCGCCTGTATCAGCCAATACGATAGTTCCGTCGTAGGTTTTGCCCGTCTTTGGGGAATAGAGCTTTTTCACATTTACTTTGCCGGATTGTAAGAGTGCAGCGGCAATTTTGGGGGTAAAGGTTACTTTTCGTTCTTCAAAGAAACGGTCATTTTTCCACATGGTAAAGCTACATTCCTTATTGCTGCAATAGTAGTTTTTCTTTCCCTCATAGACAGGAGAACCGCAGCGGGGGCAGCTTCCCAACGCTTCCCGTTCCGGCTTGAACATCTGCGCTTTATCATCAGAAAGAAACGGATAGGTCTTTACCAGTTCCCGCGCCATATCCTCGATACCCTCCATAAATGCGGCGGGGTCTGCCTTGCCTTTGGCAATCTGCGTCAGATTGTTTTCCCATTCTGCGGTAAGCTGCGGGCTTGTCAAGGTGTCCGGCAGGACACACACAAGATTGATACCGTCCTTTGTGGGAAGTAGCTGCTTGCCTTTTCGCTCCACAAAGCCGCCCTTTACCAGTTTTTCAATGACGGCGGCGCGGGTGGCGGGAGTTCCAAGCCCTTTGCGTTCTGCGTCCGGGTCGGTGTCCTCACTTCCGGCGCGCTCCATAGCAGAGAGCAGCGACGCTTCGTTGTGAGGTTTTGGCGGTGTTGTGTCATGCTCCGTTACCTTTGCCGTCGGATTTTCAAAGGTCTGTCCCTCGGTAAATGGCGGCAGGGTCTTTTCTGTGTCACTGTCTGCGTCGTCCGTTTCGGGCTTGTTCTTTAAGGCTGCCCTGTATCTTCGGTCAATCTCTTTCCACCCGTCGGACAGCACCGTTTTTCCCCTTGCGATAAAAGACTGTCCGGCACATTCAAAAACTGCTGTAACCGCTTCAAAGGTATGCGGTGCAGCGGTCGCCATGAGCAGACGCGCCCCGGCAAGGGTAAGGATATTCCTTTCGCTTTCCGGCAGCGTGGCAAGGTCGGTCTTTGCAAGCTCCATAGTCGGGATAATGGCATGGTGGTCTGATACCTTTTTACTGTTCAGCACCTTTCCAAGCTCCGGCGTGAAGTCTTTTCCCGCCATAAAAGAAAATTTCCCACAAAGCAGCTTGATAATGCCCGCCGCTGTGTCGCTCATGTCGTCGGTCAGAAATGCGCTGTCTGTTCTCGGATAAGTAAGAAGTCTTTTTTCATACAGAGATTGTGCAAGGTCAAGGGTCTGCTTTGCGGTATAACCGAACAGGCGGTTTGCTTCCCTCTGTAAAGAAGTAAGGTCAAAGAGCTTCGGCGGGGCTGCGGTCTTTTTCTCTTTCACAAGGGAAGCACAGACTGCTTTTGACACTTCGCAAGCAGCTTTCAGCTTGTCAGCTTCGGAACGGTCAGATAGTTTTTCGCTTGCAGCTTCCGCGCCGGATAAGACAAGGCGCACATGGTAGTATTTTTCTTTCTTAAATGTGGTAATCGCTGCGTCCCGGTCAACAAGCATTTTTAAGGTCGGGGTCTGTACGCGTCCCACGTTCAAGGTATGATTGTAAAGGACAGAGAAAAGGCGGGTGGCATTGATACCGATTAACCAGTCAGCCTTTGCCCTGCACAATGCGGAAGCAAAGAGCGCGTCGTATTCCTCGCCGTTCTTCAGACGGGAAAAGCCCTCTTTGATTGCGCTGTCCTCCATAGAAGAAATCCAAAGGCGGCGCATAGGTTTCTTGCAGCCCGCCATTTCATAGACAAAGCGGAAAATGAGTTCGCCCTCGCGCCCCGCGTCGCAGGCATTGACGACTTCGGAAACGTCTGCCCGGTGCATAAGCTCTTTTAGGGTTTTGAATTGCTTTTCCTTGTCAGAAGCAACGGTGTACTTCCATTCCTGCGGCAAAATCGGTAAGCTGTCATAGCTCCACTTTTTATATTGTTCCCCGTAGGTGGCAGCTTCCGCAAGCCCTACCAAATGTCCCACGCACCAAGAAACGATATAGCCGCTTCCTGTGAGAAATCCGTCTTTCTTTTCCTTTGCCCCCAGTACGGCAGCGATTGTCTGTGCCACACTGGGCTTTTCTGCGATAACTAAAATCAAATATAAGTTCCTCCTTTCAGCGTTCCGGCTCGGTTTTCTTTTTCTCCTGTACCTGTTTCAGACAGTACCCCACACAAGGGGACTGTCCCTTGTAAGGGCAGGAAGCACAAGCAGGGGGATAAGGAACAGGCGGCGCATTATCACGCCGCCCGTTCGGTTTCTGTATCATCATCTTTTCAAAGGGATTGTTGGTAAACAGGGTCATAGGGTTTCTTCCTCCGTTTCTTCATCTTCGGGAGTTTCCCCGGTATCTGCTTCCGGCTCGTCCTCGTCGTAGTCCTCAAATTCAAAATCTTCAAGGTCGGTATCGCCCTTTACATTCTGCTTCGGCTTTAGAAACTTAAAGTAGTAGAACGCTGCGCCGCCACCAAGCAGGGCAAAGAGGACTAAGGCAAGCACCACACCGGGATTGCCGCCTTTTTCTTTCAGTTCTTCCGGCTGCTCCGTTGGTGTTGGGGTAGGTTCTTTGCCTGTGCAGCCTGTCATACTGGTAACACATACCGGGCAGGACGTGTTTACCTTTCCGACTTCGCATTTTTCCGTACAGTTACAGATTTCCGGCTTTTTGGCAGCTTCGCCGTTTTCGGTCAGTGCCATAAGGTCGGCTTCGTCCACTTGATTTAGGAAATGTACGGTCTGTTCGCCCTCGGCGGCGCGGTCAATGAGGATATAGAAATAGTTGCCGCCTTTGGTGGTAACAGTGATAAGTTGCTTATTGCCGCCGTAATCGTCAACCAGTGTAGCGTTTCCCTTTGGGGTAAGGGGCGGCGTTTCCTCTTTTTCCTCCACAACTACATTACTGTCGTTGGTCGCGTCCCCGGCGGGCGGCTCTGTGGCTGCGCCCTGTGCATAGGCAGGGACAGAAAAACCGCCCATAAGGATAAGGGCGGCACAAAGGGCAGTCATGGTCTTTTTCAGTTTATTCTTCATCTGCATTTTCCTCCTGTTCGTTTTCTTCTGCGGGTGCGGCAGTCATGCCGGGAATACCGCCGCCGGACAGCATAGCGTTCAGTTCCTGCGGGGTCAGACGCATAGCTCGTACAAGCTGCACGATTTCAAGGTTTTCCGCTTCGGTTTTCTGCGCTTCCAGTCCTTTTAACTTGTTCTGATACTCTGTGATTTTCTCGCGGGTCTTTGCGATTTCCTTATTGATACGGTCGATTTTATTGTTTGCCATAGGTCATTTCTCCTTTCTTTTTTTGGGCTGCTTTACCAGTTCATCAGCCCGTAGCCTTTGATACATTGATAGTTAAGGTCATAGCTCTTTATCTTGCAAGCGTCGCCGGAATTGCCCTCAACGGTATAGACGCGGCTGCCGTCCCTGCCAAGCACAAGCCCCACATGGTCGGCAACACCGTCTAAATCCCAATCGAAAAAGATTGCGTCGCCCGGTGCGATATTCTCATAGCCGCGTGCGCCCCATTGTCCCCTTGACTGAAACCAAGGGACACCCTGCCATTCGCAGCCCGCAAATCGGGGTTCGCTTTTTCCGGCTTGATTGTAGCACCATGATACAAAACAGGCGCACCATTCCACGCGGCTGTTAAAGCCGTACCAAGACCAGTAAGGGTAGCCGCCCACGTTTCCGACTTGCTGTTTTGCAAGTTCCATAAGCTCTTGATTTCCGGGGCGCGTACCGTTTACAAACTCCACGCCGCTTAAATCCTCAGACGGGCTTCCGTCGGGAGAACCGCCGCCAAAAATCAGCGGTTTGTTGCCGCTTGTTTCCAAGTACACATGAAACATTTCAAGCTGCTGTGGCGTAAGAAGTTCCTCCGCAAGCTCGGAAATCAGCTTATTTGTCAGTTTCACATTCAAGATGTAATACTCATAAGGGACTTCCTCGGTGGTGGTTTCCCCGGTTTCCGGGTCGGTACTTGTTTCGGTGCGGTAGCGTATTTCCACTTCCTCGGTCAGCGTCAAGGTGTACTGCATGGAAAAGATACGTTCAAGCTCTGCCTGTGCGCTCTGCGGGGTGTAGCTCTGCAAGAGGGCGGTCAAATAAGACGCAAGTTCGTGGGGGTTATGCCCGATACTGTCAAGGTCGTAGCGGTATTCATCATAGCCGGGGTGGGTGCTTTCGATATTGTCAATCTCACTTTGCAGCCCGTTTTCCAATGCGGCATAGTTGTTTTCAACTGCCACAAGGTCGCTGTCCTCGGATGTGTAGGAAGTGCCAAGCACCCCGTTTGTCAAGCCCGAAAACATAGCCCCGCAAGAGGACAGCCCTGCGGAAATCATAATAAAGAGAAGCAGCGCGGCAACTGCAATCAAAATGCCCGCCGGGTGTCTTGCCGCAAATGCGGCGGCTTTCCTCGTTTCCTCGGCGGTTTTCTTCGCCGTCTTTCTTGTGGCTTCCGCTGCGGCTTTTGCCCCTCCTTTCTTTGCCGCCTTTGCATACTGGCGTTTTATCTGCTGTTTCTGCATGAAACGGGAAAGCGGGTTAGAAGTAAGCTGCGGGTTGTCGTGCAGGGTTTTGTGATACTGGAAGTTGACGTTTGCCTTAAATGCTGCCTTTTCTGCCTTTGCCGCTTCCCGGTAAGGTTTCAGCTTATGGCTGCGGTAGCCCTGTTTTAACTTCCGCGCCCCGTATTTCGCGCCGCGCTCGGCAAGTTCCTCCGATTTATGCGCCCCCTCAACGCCGGAATTGTCCTTTTCAACGGAATGTATCTTGTTGTGGACGAAAATCCCTGCTTCCTGTGCGGGGCGGGACAGCGGGTTTCCTTTTTTGCCGCCGGGTATCGGTTTTTCCTGTTCTTCAAAGTGAAGTCGGGTCTTTGCCTTTCCTGCGGCTTCGTCAAAGGTGCGCTCCTTAACCAGTTTCTTTTGCTTCGGGATAGCTGCCTTTGCTGCGTCCAGTCGGTCAGCGGCTTTGTTTGATTTCTCAATATAGCATTCCAGTTCCGGGACGGCAAGTTCTTCCTCGGTAAACTGCAAGCGGGAAGATGTTGTTTGTACGGTAACTTCCTCCTGTGCTTTATGTACCGCTTTTTTACTGGCTCTGCGGGTCTGTGCTGCTTCGATATGCTCCATAACGCGCTCTGCTGTGGCGGTGTCCCTTGCGGGGGAAGCTCCCGGTGCGTGGGGTAACGGGGAAGTTTGGGACGCTACACCTTGAAGCTGCGTCCCGTCCTGCGCCGCTTGCTGCTCCGGGGACTTTTGAAAATCCGCGTCCTGTTCCCGTTTACTGATACGCTCGGCGGTCTGCTGTGTTTCGTTTACCTCAATAAGCCCGTCGCGGGTCATTTTCTGTGTGATTTTATCGCGGGATTTATATTGCTTCATGGTCTGCACCTCACTTTCCGCTTTCGGAAACTTCCTCCGGCTTCGTTGTCATTACCCTGTAAAGCTCGGTATCTTTCGGGAAGCGGTCTACAAAAGGCAGCACCACATTTCCATAGAAGATAAGCCCCTCGCCCGCTTCGGTGTGGGTAACATACTTCATCTGCTGCGGGGAAATATTAAGCTGCTTTGCAAGGATAGTACGGTCGCCCTGCGCTTGATTGAGCATGAGGACAAAATCGCTGTTCTCAAAGATATTTTCCACCTCGCGGCTTGCCAAAAGGTCTTTGACGTTCTGCGTAATGGCTGTTGGGATACCGCCCCATTTACGGAAACGCTTCCAAATCTCCACGCTGTAAGCGGCGGTCTGTTCCTCTTTTAAGAGCAAGTGAAATTCGTCCATATAGTAGCGGGTCGCCTTTTTCTCTGCCCGGTTTATCGTTACCCTGTTCCATGTCTGGTCTTGCACAATGAGCATACCTAACTTTTTAAGCTGCTTTCCAAGCTGCTTTATATCAAAGCAGACAAGGCGGTTAGAAAGTTCCACGTTGGTTCTGTGGTTGAATACGTTAAGGCTGCCGGAAACATACAGCTCCAATGCCGCCGCGATACGGGCAGCTTCCGGCTCCGGCTGTCTTAACAGCTCGTCGTAAAGGTCGCCCAAGATAGGCATTTTTGCCGGGTCGGGGTCTGCAAGGAACGGGCGGTACACATTTCTTACAGCCCTGTCAATGACGGTCTTATCGACAGGCTGCAAACCCTCCTTGCCTCCGATAACAAGCTCGCAAAGGGAAAGGATAAAATCACTTTTCAGCGCAAGGGGGTTGTCGTCCTCGCTGTAATTAAGGTTTATGTCCATAGGGTTTACATACTGGGGCTTGCCGTCAATGCCCCTGCCCGTAGGGGAAAGACGTATCACTTGCCCATTAAGACGCTGCACAAGGGAAAAATACTCGGCTTCCGGGTCGCAGATGATAATGTCGTCGTCGGTAATGAGGAAAGCATTTGTCATTTCCCTTTTTGCCGCAAAAGATTTTCCGCTTCCCGGCGTTCCCAATATAAGCCCGTTGGGATTTTTGAGCTGCTTTCTGTCGCAGAGTATCATGTTGTTAGAAAGGGCGTTCAAGCCATAGTACAGGGCTTGCCCCGTCTGAAAAAGCTCCTGCGTGATAAAGGGAATGAAAATAGCGGTGCTTGATGTGGTAAGCCCCCGTTGTATCGGGATAAGGTTTTCCCCAATCGGCACACTGGATAAAAGCCCTGCTTCCTGCTGATAGTCAAGGCGTGTCAGGCGGCAGTTGTATTTCTGTGCGATACCCGCCGCAGCGAAAATATCATTTTCCAGTTTCCGCTTCGTGTCTGCCATGTTTACCACAAGGAACGTAAGGAGAAACATTCGCTCGTTGCGGCTCTGTAAGTCCTGCAACAAGTTCTTTGCTTCGCTGCCAAAGGTGGCAAGGTCGGACGGGATTATATCCATGTCATAGCCGCTTCTAACCGCTTTTTTCTGTTCCTCAATCTTCATCTTGTCAAGGTCTGTGATTTTGCGCTTAATGGTCTTGATTGCTTCCGACTGGTCGATACTGCGGATATGTAAATTGACGATTACCCCTGTTTCCAAGTCCAGTATGTCGGCAAGCATACGGTCGTTAAGCTCCGGCGCAAGGATTTCAAGGAAGCTCGCCGCGCCGATTTTCTTCCCCATGCGGAAATATCTGCCCTCGCCAAAACGGAAAGAGGACGGGGCGATAAAATCCTTTGTAGACAGCCCCGACGGGGTAAGCCAGTCAAAGGAAAAGGAGAACGGCTCGCCCTCCGGGTGGAATACCCCATGCAGCACCTTTAAGCGTTCATAGCCGGATAAGGGGCGGGCGGTTACGCCAAGCACCTTGAAATTGTTAAACACGTCGGTTTCGATACGGGAAAGTCTTGATTTTGCAGCCGCCTTGTTATCGGCTTCAACGGTAAAGGTAATGTATTTGTGCTTCACAAGCCCGTTGTTGCCTTTACTAAGCTGATTTTTCAGCATATCCGAATACTCGGTGCGGATAGAGTTAAAAGCGTCCTCCTGTGCCGGGATAGTGATAGCTTTTTCTGCCTGTTCCCGCTGCGTCCCTTGATTGATGAAAGAAAGCTGCACGCTCACGCTCGCGTCAAAGTAGTTGAGGAAATCGCACCAGTTTTCAAAAATGGCGGTCTTATCGTCTGCCTGTGCAAGCTGATAATTGATGTCCTCGAACACGACGCACTTTGAATATCTCTTTTCCGTAACCTTGCAGATACCGTCCGGGTACATGGCAAGGTAAGGAATGGTCTGCTGTGCGGTGCGGGCTTTGCCGTCCCCCTTTGCCTTTCGGATAGCTTCGGCAATCTGTTTCTTTTCGGCGCGGGTCAGCTTACGCCTGTTTCCTGCGGCTTCCCGCGTCTTTTTTGTTTGTCCTTTTGACAATCGCTGATACCTCCTTTTCAAGTTTTCGCTGCTTTTCCAAGACAGCGTATAGGTTTTCGGTTCTGTAAGGTCGCTCCTTTGGGCGGGTAAACTTTGTCTGAACGACATTTCTTACCACCACTTCAAGGGGCTGCCCATGTTTTTCATACATGGCAAGCAGGAAACAGGGGAGCATGACGACAATCATCGCCATAGCCGCAAGGTTTGTCCCTGCGCTGCCTTTGAGCAAAAAAAACAGCGGCAGTCCGATTAAGAGAGCCGCCGC
The DNA here is from genome assembly GCA_902362805.1 of Eubacteriaceae bacterium. Taxonomy (GTDB): domain Bacteria; phylum Bacillota; class Clostridia; order Peptostreptococcales; family Anaerovoracaceae; genus Senimuribacter. Next base: position 213,214 of record CABIXY010000006.1, read on the forward strand.
AAAACAAACGATTTGCCGCTTTGTCAGATTGAAAGCGACTTTTGTTTTGACTTTGGAAAGGTCTTTGGGTACAGGTACATACGCCAAGAAAATACCTCCTTTCTGCCCTTAGTGGGCGTTGAATATGGATTTTGCCAGTGTGCCGGATTTGAACAGGGAAAAACAGAGGATAACCGTATAGGCGGCAAGGGAAAATACCGCGCTGTGCAGATTGTCTGCGATTATCATATCGTTTACCAGTACGGCGTAAATACCGACACATATCATAATGAGGAAGCCTTGAAAACCAAGAGCGAACAGCCCTTTTAGGTAGTTGTTTCCAATCTGTCCCCATTCTCTGTTGGTCATGGTCGCAAATGGAATAGGCGATACCGAACAGTAAAGGTAAATCTCTATCATTCTGCCGTAGAGGATAACGGTTATCAGTACGGACATGATTTTCATGCAAAGGCTTACAAGGCTTGTTTCAAGCACAAGTAAGAGCAGTTCGGGGATTTCCATATCTTCAAGCCCCTCCTGCATGGCGGCAAGGGCTTCGGCAACGTCGATATTCGTATCGCCGCCGATAACCCCCGCTGCGCCGGAAACGATATGCTGCGCCATATCAAAGACCGCCATTGTGATGTTGAACGTGTTGGTTACGATAAACACCGCGACAAAGGCTTTGAATATCCACTTAAAGAACATGAATGTGTCTATGTCGTGCATATTGTTCTTTTCCGTTACCATGCTGATTAGCTCGTAGCATAGGACATAGGTAATGACAAGCCCCGCAATCGGAACGATTACATTTTCAGAAAGGGTCTGTATCATGCTGAAAATATTTGCGTTCCAACCCTGCGGGGTCTGTCCTACCTCGTTTGCGATAGTCCCGACTTTTTCGTTTACGTCCCCGAACATAGTTGACAGATTACCGTTTATCGCTCCGATAAGGATTTCCTTTATCCATTCGTTAATCGCGTCAAGTATGCTCTGCATAGGCAGCTACCCGCGCTTAACCGAACAAGCCGGAAAGCAGAGGTACAAGGATAGTGCCGATAAGGGCAACGCCGCCGCCCGCCATGAGCTGCTTAATGCCCTGTGATTTTGCGCCCGGATTATCATTTCCGTAGCCCTCCAAGAGATTGATAACGCCCCAAATGCCAAGTCCTGCTCCAAGAGCGATAACCAAAGTCTGTAATACGCCGATTGCGCTGTTGAAAAATTCCATAAAACTCCTTTCTGCCGCAAATGCGGCTTGCCCGTAAAAGGGCATAAAAAACGGCGGTCAGTTTTCAAACTGCCGCGGTCATAAGTCCCCGCGCTGCCTAAATGTCTGCTGCGCGGCGGTATTCAGTTGTCAGTGTGGGCGATAGGAATTTTTGTAGGGGCGCGTATCATGCAAGTTGTCTTTTTCTTTGTTACTGCGTCAATTCCTCCTTTCTTTTCGCTGCTGCTCATACAGGGCTTCACACCGTTTCACAAACTGCCGGATAGCAGCCTGCCGCTGCTGTTCCCGTCGTTCAGCAATCGAAACAAGCCCGTTTATGGCTTCTGTGATTTTCTTGTCCTTTTTCTTTCTGATACGTCTATTCATGGTCGGTGTCCTCCTGCAAATCGCTTTCGCTGATTTCGTAGTAGTCAAATACTTCGTCCGGCTTCACAAGGGCGGGTCTGCGCCTTAAATGCTTTTCCATATCAAAAGTATTTTTCTTGTCATAGTCGGAAAGATATTTATAGTTGGGGTGCTTTGTAATGTCGTACTTATCAGAGAAGAACGGGCGCACCCCTCGTAGCTGTAAAATACATTTCCCGCCGTCCATAACCGCTATTTCATCTTCCGTCATAAGCTGCTTGCCTAACTTCTGATAGTTCAGCCCATGCGATACCTCGCGCCCCCGGTTCTCGGAAGTGTTGAAGCTGTCAATGGTTTCTTTCCCCAAGATTTCCGACATTTCTTTGAGGGTGGTTTTCTCCTTGCCGCCCAAGAAAAGGGTGGTGTCGCAGTTGCCGACTATGGTATCGGCGTTGTCCTTATAGATTGCCTTTAACTGGCTTTGCGACTGTAAGATAATCGACGCGGAGATTTCCCGGCTTCGTATGGTGGCTATGAGCTTTTCAAACTTCGGTATCTGCCCGATATTTGCAAACTCGTCTAACAGACAGCGCACATGGACGGGCAGCCTGCCGCCGTATTCATCATCTGCCTTGTCGCAAAGCAGATTGAAAAGCTGCGTGTAAAGAATACTCACGACAAAGTTAAAAGTATCGTCGGTGTCGCTGATGATAACAAACAGGGCGGTCTTGCGGTCGCCTATGGTGTCAAGCTCCATTTCGTCGGTTTCCATAAGGTCGCGCAGCTCCTTAATGTCAAAAGGGGCAAGCCGCGCACCGCAGGAAATGAGAATAGAGCTTCGTGTCTTTCCCGCAGATAACAGGAATTTCTTGTACTGCCGGACGGCAAAGTGTTCCGGGTCTTTTTCCTCCAACCGTTCAAACATGAGGTCAACGGGGGACTGAAATTCCGGGTCGTCCTCGCGGGCTTCACTGGCATTTATCATTTCAAGCAGCGTCGTGAAGTTCTTTTCTTCCTCCGGGGCTTCGTACCAAATGTAGCCGATAAGGGCGCAGTAAAAGAGCCGTTCCGATTTTACCCAAAAATCCTCCCCGGCTTTTTCCCCGTCCCCTTTGGTGTTGGCAATCAAGGTATTTACCAGTTTCAAAATGTCTTTTTCGCTGCGGATATAGGCAAAGGGATTATAACGCATGGATTTCTTAAAATTTATCGTGTTCAGCACCTTTATCCGATACCCGCCGCGCTGTAAGAGCTTCCCACACTCGACTAAAACCGTACCTTTCGGGTCAGTTACAACGTAGCTTGAGTGCATTTGCATTAAGTTGGGCTTCACAAAAAATCTCGTCTTGCCGCTGCCGCTTCCCCCGATAACAAGGATATTTTTATTCCTTGCATACTTCGGCTGCTTCGGGCGGCTGTTCATGGTAAGCCGTTCCGTCTGTGTCAGAAGCACGTTATTTTGAAATACCGGGTCGGTATAGGGCTTTATATCTTCGGCGTTGCCCCAACGGGCTGAACCGTATTCGATACCTTTTCGGTATTTCTTCGCGTTCTTGCCTTTGAAGTACACCATAAGCCGGATAAGGACAGCCCCCACAATACCGATAAGCAAATCCATAGGGGCAAGGCTCGGAAGCGGGGTTGCAAAGGCAGCGGAAAAGCCGTCTGCAAGGGAAAGCACCTTGCCGGAAAGGTCAGCCCCCGGCGCAAGGCGTACCGCTTGTCCGATTTTGTCAAAGAGATAGACAAAGAGCAGATAGGGGGCATTTAGGATAAGCAGCTTTTTAAGTTCCGGCTTCATAGCGATACCTCCCTGTCCTTTTTCTTCACTTTGTCCTTCTGTGCGTTCAGAGCTGCCGCCTTGTCTTTCAGAGTGGAAAGCAGCTTGCGGATAGAGGGCTTTTTATCCCTGCCTAATTTCTTTGCGGTAAATTCCCGGAACGCTTCGGTCATAACGTCAATATCCTTGCCCTTAAAAGACACAAGATAGGTCGGCGGCTTGCCGTTCTCAATCTTCTTGACGTTGTAATCAAGCCCGCTTTTCCTTGCGATAGGGTCAAAGGCTTTGATATTTTGGTCGGTAATCTCAATGTTGGAAACCTTTTCTCCCTGCTTCATAAGCTGCCGCATAGTGATTTTCCCATGCGGGGCTTTGGTTAGCTGCCCTTTGCCTTTGGCAAGCAGGGCTTTCATAGCCTTTTGCAGCACTTCGGCGGTCAGCTTAGATGTTTTGATTGCTAAAGACACGACTTTTTCATTGACTTCATCTTGCATGAAATCCCTCCTTTCATAGTTTGGTTAGGGTGGTGTGCCGCTTCGGGGCATAAAAATAAGGCGTACATTTTTCATGCCGCCTTTAGATACGCACCCGCAGCCCGTTCAAATCCGAAGCCCTCACACCGACAAGATACCAGTTGTCCCCGTACTCCATGCGGGTCGGCTTCCATTTGCCGCGTACAAACACTTCAAGGCAATCCCCACAATGCAATCCTCCGTAGTAGTCGTTAAGGTCAAAGCGAATGTCGTAACGGTCTGCCGTTTCATCAAAAATCAAAGCTCCTGTTTTCTGTGTCATATTAAAATCCTCCTGTTTTTTAATAGCCGCCGTACATATCGTGGTTGACAAGGGCGGTGTAATAGCTGTCAATGGTGTTGGGCGCGTTGAAAAGTACCGCTTTCAGATATTGCTTGATGTTACGGATTTTCGTGGTGTTCTCTTTCATGCAGTCAAAGACAAATTCAATGTGGCTGCTGTTCAGCTTCATAAACTTTGCTTTGACAAGCTCTGCCGGATAATCGTCCCCGGCGATACGAATTGTCTTTCGTTTGGTGCAGACAGTTTCAAGGATAAGGGACACAATCTCGTCCAAGCGTTCCCTGTCAATGTTGGTATGCTTGATAAAATGCTCATACTCGATATTGTCCTTGATGATTTCCTCATACACGCTGTATGCGTCTGCCGCTTCCGTTCCTTTCCGTTCCGGCTCTGCCGTTTCTTCCCTCAAAGGAGAGGGGTTAGGGGAAAGGATAGGAATGGAATGGTTACTTGATAAATCCGTATTTGATTTTTCTTTTTTTGGTAAGTCAGTCTTTTGTATATCTTTATTTAATTGCATTGGATTTTCCAACGTAGGTTTTTCCTGCGTAGGATTTTCCAATGTTGGATTTTCCAATGTAGGTAAATCCAAGTTAGGCGGCTGCTCATAGATGATGTAATCAGTTCCCCGCAAGCGTCCTTTCTCGTCGCGCTCCCTTGAACGCTGAATATATCCGGCTCTTTCAAGCTCCCGGACAGCTTCGCGGATAGCGTCGATTTTTTCCCGGTTGATATAGGACAGTCCCGCAAGGGTATAGTCCCAATCCTCCGGCAAGGACAGCATTTGCGATAACAGCCCTTTTGCCTTTAGGGAAAGTTCTTTGTTGCGTAAATGGTGGTTGCTCATAACCGTATATCCTGTGTTTCTCTCCACGCGGAAAACTGCCATAGCTTCATCAACTCCTTTGCTGCATATTTGTTACGCGGTAGAACAGCGATTTTAAGGGTTTAGGTATCAATCCCTTACCCTGTGAAAACCGTACCCGCAAAGCCTTGTGTAGCAAGACTCTTTTTGCCCCTACTGCGTAACATGAGGGTAAAAAAATAGCGGCGTTCCTTGTTTCCCGGTTGGGATAAGGTAACGCCGCCAGTGCGGTGCTATATGAAATTGTGTGATTGCCGACGTGCCGCGCCGCCAGTGCGTCGCGTTTGTATTGGGTTGTTTCATGCTCGCAAGATGTTCCGGCATATCAAGGCGCAATCCGTTAAAAGTAGTAAATTGGTAGTAAAATCAATCTGAAATCCTGCGAATGTGCTTGTATTTCAAGGGTTTTTCGGGATAATCAAAATTTTTACATTAAAAATACCACAGGAGACATGATGGAAGTCATTATGGAAGATACCCTTCAGGTAGCGGTGTTTACATATCAGGTTTACAGGACGATAGCTGATTTGGTCAATTCAATAGCAATTCTTGCAGTTTTGGCCTATCTGCAATGGGATTTGGTACTGATACTGCTAGCTTGTTTTCCCTTTATCTTAATTATTCAGAATAATTTAGAGTGGAAGCTCGATGATTGGTACGACAAATTCAGGGCAGAAATGGCACGAGAAAATTCTTTATCGGAAGAATTTATTTCAAATGCAGCTTTGATTGCTGCCCATGGTATTAAGGAAAAGTGCAGACGAAAATACCGCCAAATGCTGATGCAGTTGTCTATGATGTACAAAAAGATTGTAACTTATTCTAATCTTAGTTTTGGGTCATTAGAATGCTTTATCATTTTATCAATTTCTATTGCAATTATATATGAAGGATATAAGATTTTTATGGGAACAGCAACCATCGGCGTTTTAGTTGCATTTATACAATATTCGGATTTTTTAATTGACCCTGGCAGGCTCGTTGCTGCCTTGCGAGTGCAGGGAAACAAACTGATGCCGTCACTCAAGAGATTTGATAAGATTTATTTTGATTCTCAGACAGACAAGGGCGGCGACAAACCGGATTTCAAGAAGTTTGATATTGAATTTAATGACGTTGGTTTTTGCTACCCTACAGGCAAAAGGGTTTTCAAAAATGCTCAAGTCAAAATGGAATCTAACAAAACTCATGTCATCGTGGGCGCCAGTGGTCAAGGCAAAACTACGATGATTCATCTAATTACAGGTCTTTGGGATGCGACCGAAGGTTCATTGAGCATTGGAGGATATCCTGTTGAAACGATAAATTTGGATTATCTGCGAAAACATATTTCTCTCGTTTCACAAGATAACTTGTTTTTTAACGAAACGATTAGAGATAACTTGATGGAAGAGGAAAATCAATATACAGAGGAAGAATTATATACTGCGCTACGAAAGGCGGGAATGCTGGAAGAAGTCTTGGAGATGCCTCATAAACTGGATACAGAGTTGGGAGATAGAGGATATTCGCTTTCGGGAGGGCAGAGACAGAGACTGGCGATCACAAGAGCATTGCTAAAAGATGCACCGGTTATTATCTTTGACGAACCGACATCTGCATTGGATGAAGGCACAGAGCGTGTGATTCTTAATACCATTAAAGAGCTGAGTGGTAAAACAATTCTCGTTATTACACATCGGAAAAGTCTGATGGATATCGGGGACTGTATATATGAAATTAATAATCAAAATATTCGACCAATATCGATGTAGGAGTGAAAATGGAAATTTGGAAAGAGAATGAAGGAGGCTGGGATCCTAATAATTTTTTTGATCGTCAGTTTGGGATTCATAGAGAAATATTTTACCTGCCACAAAAGAATAATTACACAGATTTGTCCTCTGGCGTAAATTACCTTCCCATACCGACTATTTGGAAAGAAACTATGCAGAAAGAACTAGAAGAAGATTTTCTGTATCAGCAGTACACCGCTACGACTGGTTTTCAAGCAGTAAAATATGCAATAAAACTATATGAAAGATTTTTGTATTCAGGAGGGGACATCTTTCTGCAGGCTGATCTTGATATAAGCATGACAATAGGAGCAAGTCAAGCCATGGATATTGCACTAGATTATCTGCGCTCTCTTGGAAAAAGGGAAATGCTTTTAGTTGGCTTAACTTATCCTTTGTACAAAATGTTAGGCGACCAGTATGGATATCAGATCCAGGAAACCCGTTCGGCTTTACCAAACCGGGATATGCCAACGGCAGGAGAATTGATCACCGCAATTGAGACCAAAAAACCCGAGGTCATTGTTTTTAGTTATCCTTGCAATCCATCAGGGGAAACGTATACCGACGAAGAATTAGACTGGATTATGGGTATACTGCACGAAAAAGGGATCCACTGCATATTCGATTGCGTATGTAATATGATTGTTTCGAAAAATGAAGCGGTGTTTCCAGAGGCACATATTATGAAACATCGAATGCTGGAAAAGTGTATCATTGTAAATTCTCTTTCTAAGACGGAGAGTGTTCCAGGTTTTAGGATTGGCTATATTGCCGGTGATTATAATTTGATGAACTTTGTTAGAACAAAGCAAGCGATGCTGATGAATCCGCCGAATATGCCTGCCATTGCAATATGGATTACGATGCTATTTAGGTGTCTGTATTTAAGTGAACAATATGGTCAGACCGAAAAGGAACGAGAGCGGATTATAAAATGCTTTAAGAAAATGTTTATGGCTACAACAGAGTTGTGCTCACAAAACGTGCGCGATTACGTAAAAGAATTAGTGGAAAGACGTATTTGGGATGAATATGAGATGTTTAAATCAGAGGCGCTTGCTAAAGAAAAGACTTTTACATTGAACAAAACATATTTAAGTGAGAAACTTTCCTTCTTTATAATTGGAGAGACACGGATGGATACAGGGTTTAATTATTTGATCAAGTTAAATACTTGTAAATGTGTGGGAGAGTTGGAGCTATGCAAAGAACTTCTTCATAAAGCCGGCATTGCTGTTTTTACTGAGTCTGGATTTGCACTAAAAGCAGCCAAGGAAGACGATTATTGGATAAGAATTTCTTTAGCATTACCAGAGAAAGAATTTAAAGCTGCTGTAGATAGGATGTATGAGGTGTTGGAAGAGATAGGGGGAGAAAGGACGAACATATAGGAGCGCGATGTCAAATGGTGGGATAGAGGCAACAAAACAGGGTGCACAAATGTGCACCCTGTCTTTTATAGATTTTATTCTATTTCTAACGATAAAATAAATGTTAAGCCTCCAAAGCTGCGAGAGCTTCTGCTTTTTCTCTTTCTCTCTCTTCCAGAATCTTCGCATACTCCTCTTCGCTCATCTTGGTCATGGTAATCCCCGTATAACCGAAGATGATGGAAACGACTGGATTAACCCAGTTCAAGATAGCATATGGTATGTACGCACTGTTTACGCCTAGGAACTGCCTCATGGTTGCACCGCAGGTGTTCCATGGGAAGAAGTTGGATGTAATGGTTCCGGAGTCCTCCAGACATCTGGACAGGTTCTTCGCCTCCAGCCTCATATCCTCGAATGCCTCCTTGAACATTCTGCCAGGCAGTACGATTGACAGATACTGGTCGCAGCAGATGGCGTTTACGAAGATGCAGCTGAATTCTGTTGCCAGCACCAGGCCGCCCCTGCCCTTTGCAACCTTCAGCAGCAGGCTTGCGAAGGTACCCATGATGCCGGTGCAGTCCACGATGCCGCCGAAGCACATCGCACAGAGGATGATGGAGATGGTCCAGAACATGTGCTGCATACCTTCATTGCTGAGCAGGCTGCCCAACTCCTGGATTACTTCGGATGCACCCTCAGGAATCTTGCCCATGGTGATACCGTTGTTCATGATGTTGAAGATGTTGTTGATCAGGGTGTCGCCATTGCCGTCGTTCAAAACAGGTTCAATATATTCCTTGTTCCAGAACATGAAAGGCACGCCGATGAAGACGCCGCCCAGCAGTGCCGGCAGTGCCGGGAATTTCAAGATAACTGCCACGATGACGAATACCGGCGGCAGCAGAGCCAGGACGCTGATCTTGGATGCGCTTTCGATGAATGCCGTGATGTCATTGAGCGTCGTCAGGTCCACCGCATTGGACGAGGAGTGCATGAAGCCCATGACAGTGTATGCAACCAGGGCGATGATTAGGGATGTACCCGTAGTATAAATCATGTGTTTGATATGGTCAAATAACTGGGAGCCCGCCATGGCAGGCGCCAGGTTGGTCGTATCGGATAACGGTGACATCTTGTCTCCGAAGTATGCGCCGGATACGACTGCACCCGCCGTCATGTAGACCGGGAACCCCAGAGCCGTTCCTACGCCGATCAGGGCCACGCCCATGGATCCTGCCGTGGACCAGGAAGAACCTGTCGCCAGGGATACGATGGAGCACAGGATACAAGCTGTAACCAGGAATACCTTCGGGCTGATGACCTTGATGCCGAAATACATCATGGAAGGGATGGTGCCTGCTGCCAGCCAGGAGCAGATCATACATCCGACGATAGCCAGGATCAGGCAGGCCTGCATGGATCTGTTGATCGCTGCCAGGATGCCCTGTTCCATATAGGCCCATTTCCAGCCGTTTGCGATGCCGACGATGGCGGCGACACAGGCTGCTACGATAAGTCCGAGATGCGGTTCACCGCCTCTGTCTCCCAAAATGGAATACACCAGCAGGCCGATCATTGCGAGTATGACAATACAGCATTGCCATAAAGGAATCTTTCTACCCATAATAAGTCCTCCTTAATAAAATTAAGTAAAATAAAATAAAATCCGTGCTTTCCCAAGCACACTTACATTATATTTGCTAAATTCCAATTTGTCAAGGTTATGTGAATTTTCTGTCACATCTTTGTCACAGGACTTTCATACAATAAAACGTGAAATTGTTAACAAAGCGAAAACGTTGAAAAATGAAGCCTTATATTATAAGGGTAGTTACCGGAAGGTAAGAATAAGCAGAAAAAAGTAAATTTATATATAATGTAGGAAACATTACAATAATATTTTTTTATTTTTTCTTATATAGTCCTATTGACAAAGGGCGTATTAGATGGTAAACTAGTCAAGCTGTCTGAGAGAGACGGTCTGCGCAGGTTTCCACACCGGAAAGCGGTGAAAAAGGAAACTGAAAAAAGTGCTTGACAAGTCACCTCGAAAGATGGTAAAATAATCAAGCTGTCAGAGAGCGGCGGCAGGCACGGGCGAGAAAAAGCCGGAAGAAAGTGCTTGACAGAGCAGCCTCCCAAGTGATATAATAATCAAGCTGTCTTATGGAAGGCAACCTGGAAGACGACATCACGGACAGTGCAGCAGCCCTGCGGGACTGCCAAGAACCTAGAAAACTTCATAGTGTAGAAATTAAGTCAAAGAGAATCTTGATTCTCAAAACTAACAAGAAACAATCAAATGCAAATTGGTAGACAATATGTACATGAATGTTTCCGACAATTTCTTAAAAACAACAATAATTTCGAAAGAAATGAATTGCGAACGCAAAAGCGTTTGATCCTAACGGATCTCTTAAGAAGATATCA
>CABIXY010000007.1 GCA_902362805.1 Eubacteriaceae bacterium
AAGGAGGTTCGTTTAACTTATCTATAAGAGTTTTTACCGACCACCAGTTGAACTGGTGGTTTTATCATGCCTATTCGGCGCCAATAAAAGATCCTATTATTCACTAAATAATAGGATCTTAAAATCATTTAAACTCGACCTTTTTTTCGTTGCATATCGAGAAGCAACAGTCATTTGCATATAGTTATACTATACTTAAAATATACCCCATATCTCCCCTATTGTCAATACAGTTTTTTACAGTTTTTGGACTGCTACTGTGCCTAGTTAACCTTTCAGCTTGCCGCTTTCGATGCTGCTGGATTTCATACCGCTCTCTTTTATGGCCTTGACTTTATAGTATGTAGTCTTCCCTGCTTGCACGGAATCATCCGTATAGTTGGCAGTCTCTACTTCAGCGATTTGCGTGTATTCACCCTTTTTAGAATAACTGCGATAAACTTCATACTTTTTTGCACCTTTTACGGCCAACCAGGTGAGTTTGATTTTGCCTGCAGAATGATTGGCGGTTACAGATAGCTTCGGTGCCGCATAAGTTTTAAACTTTGTCGTCTCTGATACCATATTGATGTAGCCATACTGTCCATAGCACTTCATAAAATCGTTCAAGGTTCCCTTATAATATGAAACGATATTGCTGCTATAGTAATTATTGTCTGCCCAGATCACCTGATCCTTCGTGACCTTCAGCAGCGCTACGGAATGTCCGGACCAGCCGTTAAAACTACTTCCATGGGAAAACCGAATGTGAGAGCCGGCCTTGATGCCCAGACACTTCTTTTTAAAATTAGAAGTAGTGTTCTTTAAACCCGTATAATACTTCGTGTTATTTGCGCTTGCCAGCATGTCTTTTACTTTTTCTGCGTAACCCCAGCACTGTCCAGGACCAGTATAACGGCTCATGTGCTTTTATTCGCTCTTGACATAGTCAATCGTTGCGGCAGCATTGTCGTCACTGGTACAAGTGCTTCCCGAGAAGTTCGCACTCTCACTGTTTGCGTTCACGTCTTCGGTGCTGAACGGCAACACGATGACCGTCAATACCACTACCATTAGGGAAATGAAAAGTTTTTTCTTCATACGTTCTCCTTAAAAATTGAACTAAAAGATTTTAACTTATTTCCCCAATACCCTTTTCATCATTACAGATGTTTTTCGCAGTATTCAGCGATACTGCAGTTTTCACAGTCCGGCTTTCTCGCCGCACAACAGTTCCTGCCATGAAAGATCAGAGAATGGTGTGTCCTCGACCAACGATTCTCTGGCAAAACCTCCATCAAAGCAAGTTCTGTTTTCAACACGTCTTTTGCATTCACAAAACCGATGCGGTTTGCTACTCGGAAGACATGGGTGTCAACAGCAATGCGCTGATGTCCAAAACCTACCGACAGTACCACGTTAGCGGTTTTTCTACCTACCCCTGGCAATTCTACCAGTTTGTCATAGTCATCGGGAACTTGTCCATCATATTTTTCCGCCAACGTCTTGGCCATATTGACGATATTTTTTGACTTCGTCTTGTACATGCCGATGCGTTTTATGTATTTGCTGACCTCTTCCGGGTCAGCATTACCCAGAGCAAAGGCATCCGGATATGCAGCAAACAAATCAGGCGTGACCTGATTGACGCTCTTATCCGTCGTCTGCGCAGATAAAGCCACTGAAACAATCAGTTCAAATACATTTTGGTGATGAAGGGCACATTCCGCTTCAGGATAAGTTTCTTCCAAGATATCCAATATCTTATTAATTACTTCTTTTTTCATACAAACGATTATACAAGAAAAATCAAATTTTGACAACCTTTAATCCTTTAGAAAGATTTTGACCGTCTTGACAAAATTGTATGCCACACATATAATTGTATACAGTAATTAAGGAGGAACAAAATGTCAATCATTCAATATTTAGAGGACGGAAAAACTAGTAACCAGCCGTTGTCTACCAATCTCTATTCTGAACTGCAAGAAGATATTCTCACCGGAAAATTGAAGGCGGGAGAAAAGCTTACGGAGCAAAAAATCTGTGACGAATACAAAGTCAGCCGAACGCCGGTGCGTGAAGCCCTGCGCCAATTAGAAATGGACGGCCTGATTGAAAATATCCCTAACAGAGGCGCTTTTGTTTTAGGCCTTTCAGAGCAGGACGTCGAAGACATGTACGTTCTCCGCAAGGCGTACGAAGTTCAAGCGGTACGCTGGGCGATAGAAAGAATTACAGAGGAAGAACTCAACGAGCTGGAGGAGACTTTTGAGTTTATGGAGTTCTATACCATGAAAAACGATATCAATAAAATGCTGAATATCAATACCGCCTTTCATCAGATTATTTATAATGCTACCCACAACAGAATGCTGAAGCAGCTCTTGTCTTCTTATCAAGTTTATTTAAAACACTGTAATCCTTCTAATTATTACGCGCCAGACTATCTGACCAACGTACTGAAGGAACACAAAGCGATCTTTGATGCATTTATGGCCAAAGACGTCGAGGGCGGTGCTCTTGCGATGAGTATTCACATGGATAATTCAGGAAGCCGGAAATTTAAATAATCTAGAAAAGGATTGCCTCAATTATGAGACAATCCTTTATTTTATCTTTATTTTGTTGTGAACAGCAGCGTTTCTCCATCAGAATCGATGACAACGGTATCGCCGTCGACGATCTCACCTCTGATCAATTTGGATGCCAACTGCGTTTCGATGTTTTTCTGCAGGTATCTCTTTACCGGCCTAGCGCCGTAATTCGGGTCATAAGATTCTCTTGCGATAAACTTCTTGCCTTTATCTGTCAATTCGAATTTAATTTCCCGTTCTGCCAGGCGATGAGCAAGACCAACTAGTGACAGTTCGATAATTTTAACAATCTGCTGTTCTGTCAGCGGACTGAATACGACGATGTCGTCGATTCTGTTGAGGAATTCCGGTCTGAAATAGTTCTTCAGCTGATTTTCAACATTCTCTTTTGTTGATGCATCAATCGTACCATCAGCCTTGATATTGTCAATCAATTCACTGCTCCCGATATTAGAAGTCATGATGATAATGGTGTTCTTAAAGTCTACCGTTCTTCCTTGATTATCAGTCAGGCGTCCATCGTCAAGCAGCTGCAGCAAGATATTAAATACGTCAGGGTGTGCCTTTTCAATCTCGTCGAAGAGAATGACGCTGTAAGGCCGTCTTCTGACAGCTTCTGTCAGCTGCCCTCCTTCATCATAACCTACATATCCCGGAGGCGCACCTACCAGTCTGGACACGGAATGCTTCTCCATATATTCAGACATGTCGATTCGAATCATATTCTTTTCGGTATCAAAAAGGGCCTCTGAAAGAGCCTTGGCCAGTTCTGTCTTACCTACCCCAGTAGGTCCTAAGAAAATAAACGAACCAATCGGCCGATTCTCATCTTTTAGTCCCGCTCTCGCCCTTAAAATGGCCTCTGAGACAGACAAAACGCCTTCTTCTTGACCAACGACTCTGGTGTGCAGAATATCCGGCAATTTCAGCAGTTTTTCCTTTTCCGATTCTACCAGTTTGGCTACAGGGATTCCCGTCCAGCCAGATACGACATCGGCAATCTCTTCTTCACCAACCTCTTCCTTGAGCAGTCTGTTTTCATCTGGTTTCTCTTTTTTCAGCTTTTCATCTTCCAGTTTCTTTTCCAGTTCTGGAAGGACGCCGTATTTCAATTGTGCCAGTTTCTCCAAGTCATAATTTCTCTCAGCCTCTTCCATCTGATGCTTGACTTCTTCAATCTGTTCTTTGGTTCCCTTTAGTTCTGTAATGGCCTTTTTCTCATTTTCCCACTGTGCTCTCATGGAGGCGTTTTCTTCTTTCAACTGCGCCAGTTCTTTTTCCAGAGTTTCCAGTCTAGCCTTTGATCCTCTGTCTGTCTCCTTGCCGAGCGCTTGCTTTTCGATCTCCAACTGCATGATTTTTCTAGAAATCTCGTCTAGTTCTGTCGGCATGCTGTCTATTTCGGTTCTGATCTTTGAGGCTGCCTCGTCCATCAAATCGATAGCCTTATCCGGCAGGAATCGATCAGAAATATATCTATCGGACAAGGTCGCACAGGCAATCAGCGCGTTATCTGTGATTCTGACGCCATGATGAATTTCAAAGCGTTCCTTCAGACCTCTGAGGATAGAAATCGTGTCTTCAACCGATGGTTGATCGACCATGACTTTTTGAAAGCGCCTCTCCAATGCCGCATCCTTCTCGATGTATTTTCTGTATTCATCTAAGGTCGTCGCACCGATACAATGCAGTTCTCCCCTAGCCAGTTTCGGCTTCAGCAAATTCCCGGCATCCATAGAACCTTCTGTCCTGCCAGCACCGACAATGTTATGAATCTCGTCGATAAATAAGATAATGCGCCCTTCCGATTTTTCTACTTCGTTGAGAACTGCTTTTAATCGTTCTTCAAACTCTCCCCTGAACTTGGCTCCTGCAATCAAAGCGCCCATATCTAAGGCAAAGATGGTCTTATCTTTCAGGCCTTCTGGCACGTCACCGTTGAGTATTCTCTGCGCCAAACCCTCTACGACAGCGGTTTTGCCGACACCCGGCTCACCGATGAGGACTGGATTATTCTTAGTTCTTCTTGACAGAATCTGAATTGCATGTCTGATCTCGCTATCTCTTCCGATGACGGGATCAAGTTTTCCATCCCTGGCCATCTCTACTAGATCGCGGCCATATTTGTTCAGAGCATCGTAGTTCTCTTCAGGATTCTGACTGGTCACTCGCTGATTGCCTCTGACCTTTGACAGAGCCTCCAGAAATTTATCCTTTGTGATACCATATTTTGAAAAAATCTTAGCAGACGGCGTGCTTCTTTCTCCCAGCAATGCCAGATAGATGTGCTCCACACTGACATATTCATCTTTGAATTTGTCTGCATTTTTTTCTGCATCAATCAAAAGCTGATTCAACCTTCTTGAGGAATAAATATTGTCTGCTGCTCCCGATACTTTCGGAAGCTTTTCCATCTGTTCTTCAAGGTCAGCGATCAGCGATGTCGGATCTACTTCCATATACTTGAGAAGCTTAGGAATCAATCCATCCTTCTGCATCAGCAGGGCCAGGTGTAAATGTTCCCCGTCCAGCATCTGATGGCCCTCAGAAATAGCGATATTCTGACAGTCCATAATGGCAGTCTGTGCGTTTTGTGTAAATCTCTCTATGTTCATCATGTTCACCCCCAAATTATGAATCATTTATTTGCTTAGCTTTATTTTTAATCTCTAGTCCTATTCTATACCTGTTAAAACAAAAAGTAAAGAGTTTTTTAGCACTCACTTTGATAGAGTGCTAATAATTTTCAATTTGCTAATCTCAGTAAAAGAAAAAGAGATCAAATCTCATTGATTCAATCTCTAAAAACTGATACTGCAAATTTATAACTCTTCCACTTCTTCTTCGGGCATATGGGTCAGCTTGCATATTTCTTCTATAGGATATCCTTCTGCCTTCATCGCCCGGGCAATAGACAGTCGTGCTTCTGCCAGCCCCCGGCGCTCAGCTGCGTCAATCCAGCCTGCCAGATCGTGTTCGAACTTTTCTTCTCGCTCCAGCATCTCATATGCGATGTCATCCTCCGTCAGTTCATGGAATACCCTTTCGCTCAT
The DNA here is from genome assembly GCA_902362805.1 of Eubacteriaceae bacterium. GTDB lineage: Bacteria > Bacillota > Clostridia > Peptostreptococcales > Anaerovoracaceae > Senimuribacter. The sequence goes on from CABIXY010000007.1 coordinate 5,630, forward strand.
CCTTACCGCCTCCTCGTCAAATTCGATCAAAGCGCAGAGGTAATCCTCCATCTCCCGGACTCCCGCATACTTAAGGTAAAACGCAAACCGCTCCAGCGGCTCCAGTCGCTCCAGGTCCTCCATAGAACTGATCTGTGGCAGATTCCCCAGCTCCAGGAAGTGATGCTCAATCCGGTCCGAAAGCACAAAGCCATCGTCGATTTCCTTCAGGCGGAAAATACTGTGCATCTTCTCCGTCTCTGAAAAGAGCCTGCTGTTGATGATGGAGATTACTATGCTTTTTTTCATTTTATCATAGTTCTGCCCTTTTTCCAATGAGGAAGTGATAAGTTTTCCGCCATGAAACACGGAGCGATTACGATAGACCGCCAATCCACCGTTCTGCATTTCTATATCGATGATTTCCCCTGCCCCGGTCTCCGCCTTGATGTCTAGAACAGAACCTTTGCGTCTGATGCGCCTGCCCTTCATGACTGGGTTTAGGATCCTGATGCTGACAATGGGATCCTCCCCTCTGTCAAGAATCATGTTTAAGATTGCAATAAGCGCACGGTTGCTTTCCTCCGTTCCTGCTCCGTAGACCGCATAAAACACCCAGTCGTCCGTCAGGTGAAACAGCTGCCTGCGCCCGTTATCAAATAGTCCCATAATCTTCCTCTCATTCTAACCATTTCCTATTCCATTTAATGGAATTATTTTACATCTACTCTATGGGGAAGTCAATGGTTTTGGAGAATGGGAATTTTACAAATATTTGTCGTCAAAATGCCTCAAAAAGTGAACGACCCGCAGATAAAATCTGCGGGTCGCATATTCTCTAGAAAATAATCGTATTCACCAACCAGCTGTAAACAAAGTCGACACCTGGAGTAAGCACATAATCTGTGATATTTAAAAATATCAACAACAATAATATTAAAAAACCTTTATCATATACTTTGTAGTACCATGAGTATTTCTCTAAATTGAAGATCTGTGTAACGATGCCAAATCCGTCCAGAGGCGGCACCGGCAGCAAGTTGAAGATCATCAGCACCAGGTTGATCAAGATGATGTAATGGAAAATATTCAGTACGATGTCTCCGACCTCACCAATCAGCCATGTAGGTTGGATTATAAAGATGACTTTGATGATAAGAGAGAAAACGATGGCGACTAAAAAGTTCATAGCAACTCCGGCAATAGACACCAAAAATTCGTCTCTTCTCCTGTGCTTATAATATCTAGGGTCAATCTGCACTGGCACACCCCAGCCAAATCCAGCCAGAAGTAGTGCGATAAAGCCAAAGGGATCTATATGTGAAGCCGGATTGATGGTCAGCCTCCCCTGCAGCTTTGGCGTAGGATCGCCTAAGGCATAGGACATTGCACCATGAGCAAATTCATGAAAAGAGAGGCCGATGATGATTCCCGGAAGCATGAGCAGTTCACTCATGAGCCAATCCATAGGATTGTCAAAGCGCCCCTCTACGATATTCAGTATGACCAGCATAATCAGAATGACAAATGCAGGCGATTTAAAAAAACGTTTCAAATTAATTCTTTCCTTTCCCAATATATTTCATCATATTTTATCACAAAATCGAACAATTGGAAATATTATATTACAAAGATGGCCTTTATGGTCAAAAATGAAAGGTGGTTTTTTATGAATAATTCTCTTGTGTGTATCGACGTCTACACTGTTACAGCAGGTGATACACTTTATACCATTGCAGATAAATATGATCTGCCTGTAAGTCTCCTGATGAAAGTAAACTGCATTACCAATCCATATAATCTGGAAATTGGAACGAGACTATGCATCCCTGGAGATGAATCTCAGTTGACAAAACCAGAAGAAAAACCGACGCCTTCAATGAAGGTTCACGTCGTAGAAGCGGGCGACACCCTGTACTTAATCGCAAAAAAACATGGCGTAAAATTAGACGACGTCATGAATGCGAACCCAAATATCGATCCGTATAACCTGATGATCGGTACAGAACTTTACATCCCACTCTAAACTGTGACAAAATAATAAAAAAACTAAGGAGGAACGTTAGATGTGCGAAGATACTAATACCGCTGCAGCATGCAAGCCGTGTAAGATAAAGGAATTCTTTAACAGACAGCATACGCCCATTGAAAAGGGGCTTATGGTTGCAGCTGGTCTCATGGCCGGAATCGTGATTGGCATGGTCATTTCCCCTGTCAGAGGCGGAATTGGACTGGAGGTCTCTCTCGGTTCTCACAACGGCTGCGGCAATTACGATAATGACTGCAGCAAGACAATCAGAAAATCATAGGCAGTGAACATAGACTCAAAAAGACGGCGCTCTATTTACGCCGTCTTTTTCTATTATTGCTCTTTACAGTTCGTCAATCGGCTCTCTTTTCCAAAGATGAATTCTCTTTTTGTCGCAAAGGATTTCTCTTCTAATTCCATGTCGAATTCGATGTTCTCAACTAGTTCGCCTTTGCTTTCCGCTGCTGCTTTGATGATTTCTATGGTCAATTCAGGAGTGACCACCAGCATCGGTGCCAGAGTGTTTGTGAAGATGGAATTCTTCCTTTGAAATCCTTCCTCTCGATTCTTGCCTGTATTTCCATAGCCGTAAAGAACCCTTCCAAAAGGTTCTTCTCCTTGATTGGTGAAATCCGCCATCTGAATCTGGTTTCCGATGATTTCCATATCCACCCCGTGATAGTGACATGAAAAGTAAATATCATCGCCGTAAACAGCTTCGTTTTCTTTCGCTTCTACTGATAGTAAACCCATTCCCTCAAATTCACTGCCATTTTTGCGGAGGACTTTGCTGCACCACAGCGCAATGGAATTACCCGTAACAATCAGAGGTCTGCCAGCTTCCACAAACGCTTCAAACTGATGCTTATAAGGTCTCAGCCACTCTAGGATGACGGGATAGGAGACCATTTCTCCCGGTGGACAGAAGATGATGTCGTAATTCATAGGGTCAAAGTCTTCTGTTTCAAAATCAACCTTTTTCAACTCTGCTTTAAATCCCGCTAATTCTGAGAAACGCATCAGAGCCAGAATATTTCCTCTTTCACCGTGAAGATACAGCGTATCTGGGAAGAGCCATGCTATATTCATTGTTTTCATTTATCTTCCCTCCTTTTCAATATACTTCTTCATATAATAGAACGTATGAATCCACGTGATCAGATAGATATTATCTGTCTCTACGCTTTCGATTTCTTTGAAAATCGTGTCCACTTCTTCCGTATCAGCGATGGAAATCTTGGATTTGTCCACCCCTTCATAAATCAAGCGATTTGCAGTATCATAGCAGACTCTGTCAGAAAAGCAGAAATACTTCTCTACATTGGATTGTACCAACTTGTCCAGTTGGCAGTCAAAAGCATAAAAGGAGTTTGCATAGTGTGGAATCATGTCAATCAGTGGGCATAGTCCCAGACAGACCATTTTCTTTTCCTGATCTGCTGCCATGACATTGATACAGGTCTGCAAGGTTTCAGGATTTTCCTGCTTGATGCGCATATACTTGATTGTCTTCCCCTTATATTTTAATATCTCAAACCGCCCGCCTACGTTTTTAAACTCGCCGAAGGCTTTCGCCGCTTCCTGTGGCTCTATGCCGCCCAGTTCCTTTGCCACCGCAAGCGCGCCGGCGTAATTGTAGCACATATATGGTGTATCATATGGCATGTTGAAATCTATATCCTGGAGTTTGAAGGAACGATTCTCAAAGTCAACATCGGTTACAGTGTAGTCTGCTGTATCGTCGCTTTTGTGGTCACAGTTGACACAATGGAATTTTCCCACACCATCGTTGTTGTAGTAATCAAAGACGATTTTATGTCTGCACTTCGGACAAGCCATAGTTGGATAGGAAGCGTCCTTTGTAAAGGATTCCTTATGTCTTTCTACGCCGTAAGTTACAATCTTGTCGCTGTTTTCATCAAAAGATTTCGTACGCGGTTCTTCATTGTTCAGGAACAGTCTCACGTTTCCGCCGATGGCATCAAAAAGTTTTCCGTATATAAAATCCGGATCGCCGTTTCTCTGTACCTGATCTTTCTGCAGATTGGTAATCATGATGTTTTCTGCCGGCAGCTGTTTGTGAATCAGAGGCAGGTATCTCTCGTCAGTTTCAAAGATGATATAATCGGCCTTTATTCGCCCTGTCAGCGTAGATGCTTTTGAGAGTGCTGTTGCAACACCATAGATCAAATTGGCTCCCTCCAGATTGGCGATCACTTTTTTGCCATTACTTTTAAATATGTGATGAACCAGGTTCGTCGTAGTTGATTTTCCGTTGGTGCCGGTAATAAAAAGAACTTTTGTATAATCAATTCCTTTAAAATGAGCTACCATCTGCGGGTCAATCTTCATCGCTTTTTCCCCTGAGAAGTTAGAGCCCCTGCTCTTGTCCACAATGTTGATAATGACGTTGATGATCTTTGCAAACCAAAGTGCAATATAAAATTTCATTCTGTATCCTCCACTTTATAGTATATCAGAAAGCAATCGCGAAATTGCTTCTTTAAACTTAATGATAACTGAACGGTTGTTATAGTCTTCTAATGTAAGCTCATGTCCCTGTTCAATGTCTTTCATAAATTGTGCATCCATCTTCTTCGCAAATACTTCGTCGTAAACGAAAGCGTTGGATTCAAAGTTCAAGCGGAAACTGCGTCTGTCAAAGTTAGCTGATCCGACAGTCGCCACTTCGCCGTCCACGACCATGGTCTTTGCATGAAGAAAACCACAATCGTAAATATATACTCTTGCGCCGGATCTGATCAATTCCCCGCAATAGGCATAGGTGGCCCAGTAGACGAAAATATGATCCGGCATGCAGGGAATCATTATTCTCACGTCTACTCCGGACTGAGCGGCCATTTTGAGCGACTCCAACATACTCGGATCTGGAATAAAATAGGGAGTCTGTAGGTATACGGTCTTTTCCGCGTACGTAATCATTCTCATCATGGCCCGTTTGATTTCTTCTCTCACAGAATTCGGTCCGCTGGAGACAACCTGGATTGGAGATGTTCCTTTATCTTCCATAGGATTAAAATAGATTTCAGCAAGTTCGATGTTTTCTTTAGAAGCAACACGCCAGTCCATGGCAAAGGTCGCATTGAGATCCTGCACGGCGCTGCCGCGAATTTTGATATGAGTGTCTCGCCAATAACCGAACCGCCTTTTAAAGCCTAAATATTCGTTGGCAATATTAAAGCCGCCGATGTATCCTTCTTTGCCGTCTATAACAACGATCTTTCTGTGATTTCTATAATTCAGTTTCAAATTGATGTATTTCAATTTCGGCTTAAAAAAGTATGCGACTTTGCCGCCTGCCGCCAGAAAATCACGCAGTTTCCTGTTGGTGATGAATCTGGACCCCATGGCATCCATCATCAACTTCACTTCTACCCCTTCTCTAGCCTTCTGAGTCAAAGCCTCCAGGAACTTTCTGCCGACCATGTCGTCCTTAACGATATAATACATGACATTGATGGACTTTGACGCATGGTTGATATCCCGCATCAATTTATGAAACATCTTCTTACCATCGTCAAAAATCTCTATATCGTTATTCTGCGTCAGATAAGAAGCGCCATACACTTGATTTAACTTAATCATATGCTTCCATTTTTTTGCGGTTTCGTTTACAAACTCGAATTTACCATTGTCGATACTTTCAATTTGGTATTTTAACTCCTCAGTGATAACGCTTTTCTCGCTGTCCGTCAGTTTGTATATTTTCTGCCTGGAAATATTCTGCGCCAATATCATATAAAAAAAGATCCCTGCTATGGGCAGAACAAAAAGCACTAAAATCCAGGCAAGAGAAGCCGCCGGATTTTTTCTTTCCAAAAAGATAATCGCCAGTGCGATGATTAAGTTGATACTATAAATAAACGCAGTCCAATCGCGTTCTGTGAAAAAGCTGATAAAATATGTCATTGAATATACCCCTGTTTTGATTTTAGCTTTACCCATTAATGGGAATATTCTATCACAAATCTGCAAGAGAATCCATAAAATTTATCTTTCTCTGGTAAATATTATACTTGCACTTATTTTACATAATATGGATTTTAATCTTGTATTTACCAATTCTATGCAGTATAATATTGGTAAATAATTACAGGAGGTTGATTTATGAATCAAGAAGCCGAACCGAAACGAAATCATCAAGATACTGTCTTCCGTATGCTATTTTCTGAAAAAGAAAGCGCAATCGAATTGTTCAATGCACTGGAAGGTGCTGACTACGGACCCGATACAGAAGTGGAATTCACCACTTTGGAAGATGCCGTCTACACAAACTTAAAAAATGATCTCGGATTTATCATCGACAAGCAATTCATCATTTTGACGGAACATCAAGCTGCCATTAATAATAACATGCCCCTTCGCCAATTAGAATATATCGCGAGAACCTATGAAAAGCTGATAGATGCAGTCGCTCTATATGGCAGTAAGAGGGTCAAAATCCCCACTCCTGAATTTTTTGTCGTCTATACCGGAAGCCAGAAATGGAAGACAACAACATTAAGATTATCTGACAGTTTTTTGAATACACCACCGGAAAATTCGATAGAACTTGTGGTAAAAATCATCAAGATGCATTATAATAGTGATGACGAACAGAGTCAGAAAGTTCTGGAGCGGAGTGAAAAACTACGGGGCTACAGCCTTTTACTGGAATACATTAAGGACTACCGCAGCCAGGGAAAAGACGCAAAAGATGCAGTCAATACGGCCATCCAGCGCTGTATCAGAGAAGGCATCTTAAAAGATTTTCTGGAGAAAAACAGTCCGGAGGTGGGGAGTATGTTGTTTAAGGAGATCACAAGTGAAGAATTTGCTGAAATCAGAGCGAAGGAAGCAGCCGAAGAATATTATAACAAAGGTCGCGACGAAGGCATCGCCAATCTGATTGCCGCCTACAGAGAATTCGATTTGTCAGATGATTTAATTTTGAAAAAACTGATGGAAAAATATCAGATAAAAGAATCCGACGCATTAGCTTATATAGAAAAGTCTAAATAATAAAAGACCTGAAATAATCGTTTTTTTCGAGAATTTCAGGTCTTTTCAATTACAATATGATACAGATAAAATAATCTTTTCCTTCGTTGCTGATTTTCTGCAGGGATCTCTGTACTTTCACCTGCAATGTCTCTGGCATGGAGGTCAGTTTGCCGTCCATCTGCTCTGATACCAGGTCTTTCAGCGATTTGCCGAAGAGATTGGTGTCCCAGATATCGTTTTCCTCCTCGGAGCCGGTGAATTTTTCCATCAGGAAGCTCGCCAGATCAGCAGACTGTTGCTCTGTTCCAACAATCGGGGAAATTTCTGTGCTGATATCCGTTCTGATGATATGCAGGCAAGGCGCCGATGCCACCAGCCTGACCCCAAACTTATTGCCTTGTTTGAAGACCTCCGGCTGTCCCAGATTCATCTGATGCAGCTTCGGATGGACGATGCCGTATCCTGTACGGCTGACGCTGCTGAGCGCCTCTTCCATATCGTCATAGGCCTGTTTTGCCTTGGAGTATTCCTTTAGCAACAGGAACAACTCTCGATCACTGGCTACTGGATGATCCAGCAATTCTTCGATAATCTGGTAATAAAGTCCGTCTTTCAACTGAATCTCGATGATGACTCTGCCTGTAGCCATTTCACAGCTGACTACATTGGCCTTCTTTACGTTCTCATTGGCCATGATTGCCTGAATCGACGGTTCCACACTGCCCATCGTATCGACAGTATCCATCCAGGACAGAACCGTCCCTACAATACCTGCTTTAATCCAGTGATCCGGAGACAGGGCATCCATATATTCAGGAAGGTCGATAAACACCTCACTGACCGGGAACTGCCTCAGCAGTTCGTCAAAAATTTTCTCTGGAATGTCCTTTTCCATGGTAGCACAGTTGGCAGGAATGACCGGCGCAGAATATTTCGTCTGCAGCTTTTTCGCCAGTTCCTTGGTTTTATATGACGAAGGTTCGCTGCTGTTCAATATGATTACAAAAGGTTTACCGAGCTCCTTGAGCTGGTTAGCTGTCTTCTCTTCTGCTTTTATGTAGTTTTCTCTCGGAATTTCGCCAAAACTTCCATCACAGGTGACCATGATTCCAACAGTTGAATGATCAGTAATTACTTTTTCTGTTCCCCGTTCAGCTGCTGCCTCAAAAGGCATCTCTTCCTCATCCCAAGGAGTTTTTACCATCCTGCTCTTGCCATCCTCTTGATGGCCCAGCACACCTGGAACAAGATAACCTACACAGTCTACAAGTCTCATAGACATGGTTGCGTTGTTGATTTTGATTTTTACAGCTTCTTCAGGAACAAATTTCGGTTCTGTCGTGGTGATAGTCCTGCCGTCACCACTCTGCGGCAGCTGATCGACCACCCTGGTTTTGACATATGTATTCTCGATGCCCGGCACAACAAACAGTTCCATAAATCTCTTGATAAATGTAGATTTACCTGTTCTAACTGGGCCGACAATTCCTGCATATATCTCTCCGCCTGTTCTCTCAGCTATACTTTTATAAATATTTCCATCAGTCATACCTTCATCCTCTTTCTCACATAACTCTATAAAATAGTATGAAGGAAGTTCCGGATATATTCATCTATTCTTCAATTTTATATTGAATTGCATTGACAATTGCTGCGGCGATGTTGCTGCCGCCTTTTCTGCCCCTGGCAGCAATGCAAGGCACACCAGAGCCGATGAGCAGTTCTTTCGACTCTACTACATTGACAAAGCCCACCGGTACGCCAATGACGGCAACAGGAGAAAGTTTTCCTGCCTTTACCAAATCATAAATAGAGATCAGTGCTGTCGGCGCATTGCCGATGGCAAAGATAACAGGTCGATCCAGACGGCTGGCCTTTTCCATGCTGACCAGAGATCTCGTTACGCCTCGTTCTTTCGCCTCTGCGGCCACATCCTCATCTCCGATGAAGCAGAGGACGTCTCCACCGTACTTCTCAATTCTTTTTTTATTGATGCCAGCTCGCGCCATTGTCGTGTCAGTCACAATATATGCGCCTTTTTTTATGGCCTCTTGTATTTTATCGATGACACCGTCTGTAAAATACATGCTGTCCGCATACTCAAAGTCAGCAGATGTGTGAATACACCGCTTAATTACCGCCTCATACCTGGGATCTAATTCTTTATCGCCGAGGATTTCTCCAATGATTTCAAAGCTTTTGGCTTCAATCTGATCCGGTTTTATATTCTCGATTTTCATTAGCCTTCAATACCTGCCCTTGCTGGAATTCCCTTATCAAACGGGTGTTTTACTTTATCAATTCTGGAAACATAGTCAGCCAATTCTACCAGTTCATCGGTCGGGTATCTTCCTGTCAGTACAACCTCCAGCTGGTTCGGTCTGTTCTTCAAAAATTCGACCACCACTTGGTCATCCAGAAGTCCCGCTTCAATGGCACCAAGACACTCATCCAATACCAGCATATCGTAGTGATCAGCCTCAAGCATTCTCACCATGTCGGCAAATTGCTGCGCGTTAACCGCTCTCGTTTCCTGCTTTTCCTCTTCCGTCATCTGGAAAGAGAATTTTTTAATCGGTTTGGTGCCCAGAACTTCTATTCCTGGCAATTTACGCAACACGTTCAGTTCGCTGCTGTCTCCTGACTTGAGGAACTGCATGAACAAAACGTGCAGACCGTAGCCACAAGCCCTGACCGTCAATCCCACAGAACAAGTTGTCTTTCCTTTTCCTTCTCCACAATAGATGTGGACCAATCCTAAATCATTCTTTTTCATATTTATACCTCCAAGTGAACTATTTTTCTCAACAGCTCCATATCTAAAGACTTTCGCAGTCCCTCTGCCAATATATCATACTGCGTCTGTTTATGCGCTTCAATATCAAAAGCTTTTACATCAGAAAAGTCCAAACCTTTCGCAGCCAACAGTGCGGTAACGATGGTCTTTGCAATTTCTTCCTTATCAAAGACGCCGTGAATATAAGTGCCGTAAACATTCCCTTCGTTGATGATGTTATTGTCAGTGCCAGAGACACCCATGTGAATTTCGTAACCCTGGTACTCTTTGCCGGAAAGACCCGCAAAGATGCCGTCAACCTCAGACAAAATGCCAGTCGCAGCTGTCCGCACCTTCTGATCCTCAAATACTGTGCTGTGAGGCAGCAAGCCGATGCCAGCCATGTCACCGCCATATTCTACCCCTGCGGGGTCAGAGAGAGATTGCCCCAGCATCTGATATCCTCCGCAGATTCCAAAAATCGGTTTATTTTTCGCATGAAATTTGAGGATAGAAGCTTCCAAGCCAGATTGTCTCAGCCACAGCAGATCCGACATGGTATTTTTTGTGCCAGGCAACATGATCATATCCGGATCTCCCAGTTCGTTTGCGGAGCCGACATATCTTACATCTACACCTTCGATGTATTCGAAAGGATTAAAGTCTGTAAAGTTGGAAATTCGCGGAGTTCTGATGACTGCGATGTCAATCAGGGCTTCGCCTTTGCGACCCGAAAAACGATCTGTCAGGCTATCCTCGTCATCCACGTCAAGCTGCATATAAGGCACAACTCCGGCAACCGGCACCTGGATGATATCCTCCAGCATGCGAAGCCCCGGCTCTAAGATCGTCACGTCACCTCTGAATTTGTTAATAACCACGCCCTTGACCCTGGCCTTTTCTTCTTCATCGAAGAGCAGCATGGTGCCTGCCAGAGAAGCGAAGACGCCCCCTCTGTCGATGTCTCCCACAAGGAGCACCGGGGCATCTGCCATCTTAGCCATACCCATGTTAACCAAATCGTTATCTTTCAGATTGATTTCTGCCGGACTGCCTGCACCTTCTAAAACGATGACATCGTATTCAGCCGCTAAACTGTCAAAAGCCTCTTTTACGGCCGCTCTGAAATCTTCTTTTTTCTCGTAAAAGTCCTTCGCAGAATAATTTCCATGAACCTCTCCGTTGATGATGACCTGAGAACCCTGATCGCTGGTAGGTTTGAGCAAAATCGGATTCATGCGCACATCAGGTTCGATCTGGCAGGCTTCCGCCTGCATCACCTGCGCTCTTCCCATCTCCAGTCCCTCTTTGGTAATGAAGGAGTTCAGTGCCATGTTCTGTGACTTAAAAGGAGCCACTTTATAGCCGTCCTGTTTGAGGATTCTGCAGATTCCTGCAGCCAGCAGACTTTTCCCTGCATTGGAGCAAGTACCCTGTATCATAATTGTCTTAGCCATTGGTTTTTCCCTCGCTTCTCTTTGTAATTTGCGCAAGACTCGCCAGAAAATATTCATTTTCTTCTCGGGTTCTTACTGCGATTCTATAGTAGTGCTCATCCAGCGTTAAATAGTTGGCGCAGCTTCTGATCATGATATCAAACTTTTCCAAAGGTCCAATCAAATCCTCTTCGCTACGAAAGAAAATGTAGTTGGCTTTCGGCTTATAAGTCTGATACCCCAGTTCCGCAAGACCACGCAGGAGATAATCTCTGTTCTCCTTGACATAGGCCTTTGTCTTTTCTATGAACCCGGTCAGTTCCATAGCTGCCTTCCCGGCCTTTGATGCCGGAGTGGAAACAGACCAGGGCTGCAGACATCCTTTGATTGATTCTGCTGTCTTCTCGTCGCTGCAGATACAGTAACCCAATCTGAGACCCGCCATAGCGTAAATCTTAGTGAAAGCTTTCAGTATGATGACCTTAGAAAGACTCTCGATGCTGTCCATGACAGAATACTGTTCTTCATCGTCAAGAAACTCCGAAAAACACTCGTCAATCATCAGGTAAGTATGAGTCTGGGCACATCGCATCGACAGGCGCAGCATCATCTCCTTGGGAATAGGGATTCCTGTGGGATTGTTGGGATTACAGATGAACAACATGTCATAGGAATCATCCAGTTCATCGAAGATATCTTCCTGAATCTGAAACCCCTTTTCCTCTTTTAACAAATAATGATTGATTTTGTTACACGCTGATGCCATCAGCGCCTCTTGATATTCAGAAAATGTAGGCGATACAATCAAAGCTTTTTTCGGCCGCAGAGCCAGTGTACTTCTAAAGATGATATCTGCCGCACCATTTCCACAGCAAATCACATTCTCTTTTACGTGATGAAAATGACTGATTGCTGCCGTGAGTTCCCTCTGAAAAGGATCCGGATAGCTCTCATATTTGTCGATATTGCTTATAATCGCCTGTTTCACTTCCTCTGGCATGCCAAGAGGGTTCAAATTTGCAGAAAAATCGTATATTTTGTGGTCGAACTTGTAGATATTTCCGCCATGTATTTCTTTTATCATATAATTACCACCAAAATGAGTCTGATTCCTTCAAAGATGACAAGGCACAACACCGAAGCAGCATACATGATTTTTGCCGTCCTCGGTATATCTTCCGCTTCTACTGGCCTGTTGTCATCACCGATTGTCTTTTTCTTATAGAGTTTTCCAAAATAGTACGTGTCACCTGCCAGCTGAATATTAAGCGCACCTGCGCAGGCTGACTCGGGATTGCCGCTGTTAGGGCTTGCATGGTTGTGTCTGTCTCGCCAGAAGATTTTCCAGGCATTCTTTCCATCGAATCCAACGAAAAATGAACTGATAATCATGGCAATCCCGGTAATTCTGGCTGGAATGAAATTAAACACGTCGTCCACGATGGCAGAAAATTTGCCGAAGCTTTGATACTTCTCGTTCTTATATCCAACCATAGAGTCCAAGGTGTTGACTCCCTTGTATAAGAAGCCGAGCGGTGCACCGCCGACAAGCATAAAGAGCATCGGTGCAATCACACCATCTGATGCGTTTTCAGCGATGGTCTCTACCACAGCTTTTATAATCTGCTTGAAGTTTAAATTCTCTGTATCTCTGCCGACAATCCAGGACAGATATTTGCGGGACCCCAGCAGGTCTTCTTCCTTGACGCATTTGTATACCCGCATGCTCTCCTGCTTCAGCGATTTGCCCGCAAAGATTTGATAACAAAATAGTGTTTCCACTGTGTATCTTAGCCATGGGTGTATCCATGTCAGACCTTTGAGTAAAAAATAAGGGATTGCAAAGGATGTGCATACGATGATAACATTGAGAAAAATTCCTGCAATAAACTCTCCTCCTTTGCTGCTGGGAAATATTCTGCGCAGAACTTTTTCGCAGCCACTGATCATAAGTCCGATCAGTCGTATAGGATGAGGCAGCCAGTGTGGATCTCCGAAGAGCAGGTCCAAAACAAATCCAGCACAAACTACGATGACTACTTCCATTGCTTTCCTCCAAACTCCCTGCATTTTTTAACAAAGCATTCCGCAAAGCGGACATTGCTCCATAGGTGAAGATGTGGATATCCTGCAAAGACAGTATCCCCTGCTTCTATGGTCTGCCAGGTCTTTCCGCTGGCCTTTGCTGCTGTGAATCCGTCTCCATGATGATCAGTATCGCTGTAATGGAACTCGTGACAACGTATCTGTTCTCCCGCTTTGCACATTAAATTATCTCTGTTTGCAGTCAGCGTCTTGTATCCGAAGCGGACCAGACCGTCCGTCATGTGGGAATTCCCGTCTAAGGCGCCCACAGTCTCATAGGTTTCGCCATCTTTCGTAATCGTCCTTCCCAAATACATAAATCCGCCGCATTCTGCATAGACCGGCATACCGCCAGCCACAGCAGCCTTGATAGATGTCAGCATAGACCAATTTTCCGTTAAAGCCTGCAGGTGTTCTTCCGGGTAGCCGCCGCCTAAAATCAATCCACTGATTTCTTCTGGCAACGCTGTATCTTCCATAGGTGAAAAAGGCACCAGTTCTGCGCCCAGTTCCATCAGAAGCTCTAAGTTGTCTTCGTAATAGAAAGAAAATGCCTTGTCCTTGGCAATGCCGATTTTTACAGGCTCCCTGCTGGCCTTCTGTATCTCGATTTTCTCACATGAAATTGCTGGAGCCGACTCTGCCAAGGTTAGAATTCCGTCGATATCCAGAAACTCTGCTGCCGCCCTTCCCATAGCTTCAATCTTCGATTTCAAATCCTCAATTTCCTCAGCCGTCACCAGACCCAGGTGACGACTGCCAATTTCAGCTTCTGCAAGCTTCGGCAGAAAACCATAGACCCTCAAATCTAAGTTTCCTTCTATCATTTTCTGATAAGCCGGATACATACCTTTAGAACAATTGTTCAAAATTACGCCTTGCACCTGATTAGGGGCAAAATGCAGATAACCTGAAATCTCTGCTAAAAGCGAGAGGCTCTTGCCTTTCACATTCACAACCAAAATCTGAGGAGTCCGGGTAACTCTGGAAATGTGGTTGGCAGAAAAATCATCACTTTCGAAGCCAAGGCCGTCATACATCCCCATAACTCCTTCTATGACAGCGTAATCAGCATCGGCAGCATTCTTTGCCAGCAGATACTTCACTGTGTTTTCTGTGCAGAGATAAAGATCCAGGTTTCTCGATTTTGTGCCGATGATACGGCTGTGAAACATGGGATCGATATAGTCCGGTCCGCATTTAAAGCTGGCTATGTCCAGTTCTCGATCTGCCAGTGCTTTTAATAATCCGCAGACCACAGTGGTTTTGCCACAGCCGCTTCCTGTCCCTGCCAACATGACTCTGTTAATGTTTTTCTTCAAGGGTTTTTGCTCCTTTTATTATATAGACAGGGTTTTCCGCCTTCATCAGGTTATACCTGCCTAGTTTTTGCGCTGTTGAAATATTGGCGCAGATCACTTCCGTTTCCAACCCCAATTCCTTGCATACTTCGAGGGACTGCGAAATCGTTTCCAAAGTCACTGCCGTAATAACGAATACAGACCTGTCGTTTCTTTTCAAAATGACATCTATGATTTCTTTCAGATTACCTGTGCTTCCGCCGATAAACACCTTGTCGGCAGCCGGAAACTCCGCTAGCCCGTCCGGCGCTGTCGCCTTCTTGATGCAGATATTGCGTGCACCTGTCTTTTCCATATTCTCTTTGACAAGCTCTACCGCATAGTCCTCTTTTTCCAAAGCGTAAACCATGGATTCTGCTGCCTTCAGTGCCATAGCACAGGTTACGGAACCTGTGCCGGCGCCGATATCATAAACCACGTCGGTCGGTTCAATCTCGAGAGCTGCAACAGACAGGTTCCGAACGGCTGCCTTCGTCATGGGGCTCTTTCCCCGCACAAAATCCTCATCTCGCAAAGACTTATATCGGTTTACATAATCTTTGTTCTCGATAATCATCACTGTCAAATCATCGAAAATCAAATCAGCTACTTCGGCCGGTGTTCCTCTGACGATTCTCTCACCTTCCATTGACAACTTTTCACCGATATAAAGGGTGACATTAGACAGCCCTGCATTCAACAGGCTTGTTGCAATGTCGTGGGCGCGAATACTGCCGCCGGTCAGAGCAAAAACCTTCTCGTTATAGCATACATAGGGTATGACGGACTTTTCTTTGCCGTGTAGACTGCAAAGTTTCATATTCTCATATCCCATTTTGACCTTAGCTGCAAAATAGGACAGACTGCCGATGCCGCTGATAAACTCCAGTTCTACAGCCGGATCGATTCGCTTTGCGATAGTAGAGGCGATGCTGTAAAAGCCCGTATCTCCCGACGCTAAGACGCAAACGGTGAAGTCCTGATTTGCATGTTCATTGATAAAGTGCACCGTATCCATGACACCCAGTACCTTGACGTCCTGATTCAATTCCTTCAGAGACTCTGACAGCCTGTCAGACGTCAGAACGATATCCGCTTCTCGCACAGCATTGACAGCTCGTCCAGTATAATCTGAAAGTGCCCCCGGCCCTGCGCCTGCAACAATTGCTTTCATCTCTTCTTATCCTCTAATTCTGTCAACTAAAATATCTGCCAAACGTTCGTCTGCGCCTAGGGTATGTCCCATTTCCAGCTTTACATCAGGATAATTCTGCAGAATCTCTCCAATTTCATTTGGGATGTCTTCTTTGATGTGGATACCTTCAAAGAGAAAATAAGGTACCGCTTTGATCTCAGTAACGCCTTTTTCTACCAGCATCTTGATTCCGTGCTCGATATTCTCCTCGCAAAACTCCATATATGCGATTTGAATCGGCATATCAGTGATCTTTCCTCTTACCAAATCCACCACTTCATTGATGGTCTTTTTTGTAGCTTCTACCCTGCTGCCGTGTGCTAAAATTAGTACGCCTTTCATGCTTGTCTCCTCTGTGTATATATCTATGTCCAATCTCAACTAGTCCTAATTCGGACTAATTCAGAATCGGCTATTACTACAATAACTTCTTTTTACTGGGTCAAAATCTTCCTGTAGGTTTCAATGGTGAAGTCCAGATCTTCCTTGGAAAACGCCGTATTGAGGAACATGGCCTCGTACTGAGACGGCGCTACATAAATGCCCGCCGCCAGCAATTCTCTGAACACGTGACTGAACCCTGCAGTGTCAGATTTGCATGCGCTGTCATAATCAGAAACTGGCTCTTTTGTATAGAACATGCAGGTCAAGGAGCCGATGTTGTTCACCGTAAAACCGCAGGCCTCTCGCAGACCATCCGCCAGATATGCACCCATCTCGTTCAGCTGTGTGTAAATCTCTGGTTTTTCCAGCAGCTGCTTCAAGGCTTCAATACCTGCCGTCATGGCAATTGGATTGCCAGACAATGTCCCTGCCTGGTATACGCTGCCTACCGGGGATACGTGCTCCATAATCTCCCGGCTTCCACCATAAGCCCCTACCGGCATACCGCCGCCGATGATTTTTCCGTAAGTCACCAAGTCAGGCTTCACACCGAAGTATTCCGCCGCACCGCCGAAAGCCAGTCTGAATCCAGTGATAACCTCATCAAAGATCAAAAGTGCGCCATACTGGTCGCAAAGCTTACGGAGTCCTGCCAGAAAACCTGCCGCTGCCGGAACTACGCCCATGTTAGCCGCAGTTGCCTCTACGATGACACAGGCCACGTCATCTTTGTTTTCCCTCATCAAAGCCTCAACACTGGTTAAATCGTTATAACGAGCCAACAAAGTATCCTCTGCTGCTCCCTTCGTCACGCCTGCGCTATCGGGATCGCCAAAAGTCATAGCTCCGGAACCGGCTTTTACCAACATTGCGTCGCTGTGACCGTGATAGCAGCCCTCAAATTTGATAATCTTGTTCTTCTTGCTATATCCTCTGGCGAGACGCAAGGCACTCATGACAGCTTCTGTGCCGCTGTTAACCATACGGATCATCTCGATGTGATCGATGTTAGATGTAATCAGCTCTGCCAGTTCAACCTCTGCCTCCGTACATGCGCCAAAGCTGAGTCCCTTTTCTACTCTCTTCTGTACTGCCTCGATCACTTTCGGGTCGGCGTGTCCCAAAATCATCGGTCCCCAGGAGCCGACATAATCCAGGTATTCTCTACCCTCTGCGTCGTAAATCTTATTTCCGCAAGCTCTGTCGATGAATCTAGGTGTCAGGCCGACAGATTTAAATGCTCTGACAGGGCTGTTGACCCCGCCAGGCATGACTTTCTGTGCTCTTTCAAAGAGATTTTGTGATTGATTGCTCATTATCCGATATCTCCTCTCTGTATTGCGTCAGCAATTTCCATGGCATAGTAGGTCATGATGATGTCAGAACCGGCTCTATACATAGAGGTTGCCGTCTCGCACATGATGCCATATTCGTCAATCAAGCCTGCTTTACCTGCGTTCTTAATCATAGCGTATTCGCCGCTGACACTGTAGGTTGCAATAGGAAGATTGGTGTTATAAGAAAGTTCTTTGATCACGTCCAGATAAGAAAGCGCCGGTTTAACCATCAAAATATCAGCCCCTTCCTCTTCGTCTAGGACAGCTTCTTTCATAGCCTCACGCACATTGTGAGGATCCATCTGATAAGTCTTTCTGTCGCCGAAGGATGGCGCCGAACCTGCCGCTTCCCTGAACGGTCCGTAAAACTTAGAAGCGTATTTGATGGCATAACTCATGATCGGCGTGTTTTTAAAGCCGTTTTCGTCCAAGCCTGACCGAAGCGCTGCAATGCGTCCGTCCATCATGTCTGATGGGGCTACCATATCTGCTCCCGCTGCTGCATGAGATACGGCTGTGGCAGTCAGATATTTCAAAGTCTCGTCATTATCCACGTCATGTCCGCAGAGAATACCGCAATGTCCATGGGAGGTGTATTCACACATGCATACGTCGGTAATAACGTAGATCTCATCTTTGTATTCTTCTTTAATAGCTCGTACAGCCTGCTGCACGATACCGTTTTCGGCATAAGCCTGGCTTCCCACTTCGTCCTTTTCTTTTGGAATGCCAAAGAGCAGCACTTTGCTGACGCCGTGCGCCAGACACTGGTCAATAATTTCTCTGGCTCTGTCCGGGCTGAAGCGAAACTGTCCGTCCATGGCAGAAATCGGTGCTTTGATATTTTTACCTTCTTCAAAGAATATCGGATAAATCAAGCTGTCTTTTGACGCTCTGGTTTCGCGAATCATCCCTCTGATCAGAGGATTTTCTCTCAGTCTTCTCGGTCTGTTAATCATTACTATCCCTCCAAACTTTTTCGACCATGGAATCTATGGCCGCCATCTCAGAAACTACTGTATCAAATCCAAATTTTGCCGCTACTGCCGCTGTCTGCTTTCCAATGCAGAGGGCGCGGACGCCTGCGAAATTATTTCTCTGTTGGGTATTGACAAATCCGTCCACACAGGATTTACTGGTAAAGGTCACATAGTCCCAGCTTTCCAAATCCACAATTGCCTCGTGTTTCACATAGGAGGTCTCATATACCGGGTAATCCAAGTAAGGAATACCGCCTCTATCCAAAGCCTCTGTCAAGTCCTCGGTCCCGATCTTGGCCCGCAGGAGAATCACCTTGTCATCTGCTTTGACAAAGCCACTTTCAACCATCTCTTTGCCAAGGTGCTCTCCGTCATAGACAGACGGCACGAAGTCAGCCCTCAATCCAAATTCTCTTAGTGCCTCTGCGGTAGCGCTGCCGATACAGGCAATGCGTTTACCAAAAACAGCCCGTGTATCTCTGCCTGCATCTAAAAGCCAGGTAAAAAAGGATCGCACGCCTTCTGTACTAGTAAAAACAAGAGTGTCATACCCTTCAAAGGGTGGTGCGAGGGGCCGGATAAATTCCGTTTTGATGCACGGATAGAGCATCGTCTCTGCGCCTAAAAGACGCAGTTTGCTTTCCAGTTTGGAAGCTTTGCTCCTAGGCTGTGTGACCATGATGCGCTTGTTCTTCAGTGGCTTGTGATCAAACCAATCGAATTTATCTGAAAGGGAGCAGACTTTGCCCACAGCGATGACTGCCGGGGACTTCACCTGATTTTCCTTCACGGTTTTTTCTATGTGCGCTAAATCTGAAATAAACTTTCTCTGCTTTGGATAGGTTCCGTTTTCTATCACCGCGCAAGGCATATCTTCGGCCATACCCGCTGCCATCAAACCAGAAGCAATCCGGCCTACTGTCGATACACTCATCATAAAAATCAGTGTTCCATGCAGTCTGACCAGGGCGTCAAAGTCGATGGAAAGTTCTGCGCCAGCTTTCGCATGGCCTGTAATAATATGTAAAGAAGAGCAGAAGTCTCTGTGCGTGACAGGAATTCCCGCATAGGCTGGTACAGCGATGCTGGAAGTGATTCCCGGTACCACTTCAAAAGGTACGTTGTTCTCTGATAGCAGCTCCAGTTCTTCACCACCTCTGCCGAAGACGAAGGGATCGCCTCCTTTGAGGCGCACTACCATCTTGCCTTCTTGCGCTTCTCTGAGAAGAATCTTATTGATCTCGTGTTGAGGCACTGGATGGTTCCCTACATTTTTGCCTACGTCGATCAGTTCCATTTCTTCTGGAATCAAATCCATAATGCTGCCTGAGACCAGTCTGTCGTAGACGATTACATCGGCTTCTTTTATCAGCCTGACAGCTTTTACGGTAAGTAGTTCCTTATCGCCAGGACCTGCTCCCACCAAATATACTTTACCTGTTGTCATAATGTTCTCCTTTTTGTCCTACCATCCGCAGTGCCAGCTCTCTGCCCAAGGCTTCGCCTTCGTGTTTATTCCCTTTGATTGTATCTATGTACTGGTTTTCTTCCTCATCAACGTAAAACCCTCTGATCGTGATTTCCTCACCGTCCAGACAAGCATAAGCCGCTACGGGTGAACTGCATCCTCCGTCCAGGGTTCTGACGTAACTTCTCTCCGCCAGCGCAATCAGCTTTGCTTCTTCATCGGCAAAGTCTGCAAGATACGGCACTTCATATCCAGCTCTGCCCTGAACTACCAAAATCCCCTGACAGGCTGCTGGCAGAATTTCTGCGGCCGAAAAGAGCCTGCTGACTCTTTCCTCGAGGCCCAATCTCTTGATACCCGCATAAGCCAAGACGATGGCACCATATTCGCCGCTGTCGAGCTTCCTAAGGCGTGTCTGCACGTTGCCTCGGATGGGCTTAAAGCTGGCATGCGGAAAGAGTTTCTCAAGCTGCAGCTTTCTCCTGAGGCTGGAGCAGCCGATGGGTTTGCTGAAATCAATTTCAGTGGCACCTTCCGGCAGAATCAAAGCATCCCTTGGGTCTTCCCTCTCGGAGAAAGCCAGCAATGGTAAATCGGCAGGCACCTCCATGGGCATATCTTTAAGGCTATGGACTGTCAAGTCCACTCTTTCTTCCATCAATGCCTTATCCAGTTCTTTCACAAAGAGTCCTTTGCCGCCGATTTTATCCAGCGTCTTATCTAAAATGATGTCTCCCGTGGTCTTCATGGTGACCAATTCAACATCAATCTTGTTATCGTATTCTCTGATGGCCTTCATCACCATCTCTGACTGAATGACAGCCAGCTTGCTCTCACGGCTCCCTACTATTACTTTCATCAGTACGCCTTTCCTTCGATGATCTTCCTAACTTCTGCAGCAGCTCTTTTGGTAATGTGATGTGTCTTACCACTGCCGACGATACCCGCTGTCACTTCATCGTTGACTGCGATGGCCGGAAAAAAGAAATTGCACTCTTCCAGACGATCACAGACGCTGACCAGGCAGCCCTGTTCTTTGGCGATAAAGCCGATACTACGGTTCACCTCTCTATTATCCGTGCAGGCAATGACCATAAACTGATCGTCAATATATGCAGGAGCATACCTGTCGTCGATGTAAGTCAGCTTGCCTGCATCAGCAAATTTCTCGATTTCCTCTGTGATGGAACTAGACACGACAGTCACATCAAAATCGAACTCCATAAGAGATTTCACCCTGCGGCTGGCGATTTTGCCACCGCCAAAGATGATAACCTTCTTTCCGTCTGAAGGTACGAATACTGGAAAAACTCTATTTTCCATAAAAAGCCTCCACTCTTTCTATAACCTCTGAAAGCGACAATCCTGTTTCCGCCTGGGGTCTGCCTATGACAACGACTTGATAACCGTCTTCGCATAGTTTGACCTTATCGTCAAAACCTCCCGGTTTGCCTGTGTTTTTAGTTACCAGCCATTTACAGCCATACTGTTTCATCGTGGCTAAATTCATCTCCTTTGTAAAGGGTCCCTGCATGCAGATGATGTGCTTCACCGGGATACCTGTTTCCTCGCACAGCCGCAGGGATTCTACGCTGGGTAGAACCCTTGCCACCACCCGATCCGCCAGTTCTCCGTATTTTGATAATTCTTTGGACCCTGTAGTGAGAAGGATTTTCCCCTCAGTTCCCACAAGATATGCCGCCGCCTCTTTCGCAGAATCCACAGCCACTACACCCGGATAGTCAAAAAAGCTTTCCCTGCGCAGGAGTCTGACGTATTCAACACAGGCTGTTTTGCAGGCAGCCCGGATATTTTCTGTCACTAGATCGGCATAAGGGTGTGTAGCATCGATGACCAGACCGTACGTGCCGGACAGCAGAAGCTTCTCCATAGCTGCCTGATTCAGACGGCCTTCGATAATCGATATTCCTTTGATATCGGAAAAGACTTCTGTCCCATACTCCGTAGCCACACAGAAATCGGCGCGCAGATTCCAATCCCTCTGATCAAAATACTCTGCCAATGCGTGGCCTTCATAGGTGCCAGCAAAGACGAGAATTTTCTCTGGCGCCATGGCACAAGCCGTTTTTTTAGATGTTTTTATATCCACGAGGTGTTACCAGCTTTCCATTGATCACTTTCGTCGTGCTGTTTCCAATAAATACGGTGGTGAACATGTCGATATCGTCATTGTCCTTCAAATCTGCCAAGGTACAGACGATTGCTTTCTCACCTTCACGGCCAATGTTTTTTACATAACCGCAGGGCGTATCCCAGGATTTTGCGCAGTTCATGATGTCTGCCGCCTTGTCGATGTAGTCGTGACGCTTTTTGCTCTTGGGATTATAGAGACAGACGACAAAGTCGGCTTCCGCCGCCAGGCGCAATCTCTTTTCAATCTTTTCCCACGGAGTCAGCAAGTCAGAGAGAGAAATGACCGCAAAATCGTGAATCAGAGGCGCTCCCAGAACCGCCGCTCCGCTGCAAGCCGCCGTAATACCTGGAATTGTCACAATCTCTACTTCCGGATGATCCTCTGCTACCTCAGCCATGACCCCTGCCATGCCATATACGCCGGCATCTCCGCTGCAGACAAAGGCTACATTCTTTCCTTCCAATGCAGAATCCAAAGCCATCTTGCACCTGTCCACTTCCTGCTTCATCGCTGTGGATTTGACTTCCTTACCGCAAGTCAATTCTTTGACCAAGTCGACATAAAGTGTATAACCTACTACCACGTCGCTCTCTTCAATTGCGTTTCTGGCCTGGGGTGTCATATATTCACTGTTACCTGGGCCGATGCCCACTACATATATTCTCATCTATGCTTCCTCTTTCAATTTCAGTTTTTCTCTATAGTCGTACCATTTATAAAAATCCGTACTATATTTCTCTATGATGGCTTCAATTTCTCGCAGCTGTTCTTCCTGGCGAAGGTCGCGCTCTCCCTGGCTGATATGGTCGATGTCATAATATGTAACCTGGTCAAATTTTTCAATCTCCGGATCGATATCTCTGGGAACAGCCAGATCGATGAAAACTTCCGGCAGACGGGACAGTGCTTTTGCTTCTTCATAATAGACCGTATAGTGCGGGCTCAGGGTCGCACTGATGACAGCATCACTTTTTTCAATGACGCTGTAACGTTCTCCGTAATTGACCGTAGCCGCTCCCTTAGGTACGATATTCTCTCCGTGTCGATATTGACGCAGAGTCATGGTGGTATGGATACCGTTTCTGACTAAAAGTCCAGCTACCAGCCGTCCAATCATACCGTTGCCGATGACCAGGACGTTTTTGACGTCTGGGTATTCTTTCAGAATCGCCACCGCCCGCGAGGCTGTAGAATTATCATGCACCTTGAAGTCCACCGAAGTCTTAATCTTCTTGCCTGCTGTGACACCGATACGGAATAACACGTTGAGAACAGCATCTGAGGCCTTGACCTTCTGTGCCCCTTTGATGGCATCGTCCACCTGACGAGTAATCTGTCCATCTCCCCAGATTTGAGATTCAGCGCCAGCAGCCACTTTACAGAGATGCGTCACCGCCTCATTTCCCGTCAAAGTTTTGTTCATAAAAGCGTAGTCGTTATAATTGAGATCTATCGCTTCACAGAGTGTTTTGAAAGGATTGATCTTGACGCCCGGCCTCAACGACAAGTAAAGTTCCGTCCTGTTGCAGGTAGCAATCAGCACGCTGCCAAGAATCTCCGGCTTCGCCTTCAGCATCATGTAAATTTCTTCAGTCTGCGTCTTCGTGCAGGAAAAGGCCTCACGTTCTGAAAGCCCAGCCATATTATAATCGATGTATGACATTACGATATTCAAAACTTACACTTCCAATCTTTCATCGCCAGAGCGCAGGTCACACCGCCGCCGCTGGTCTTTGATAATATTCTTCTGCCGTTTCCGCTTCCGAGACTGGCGCTCCTTTCACAGATATTGTCTACGCCAGTAATGCTTTTTACAAAGTCAGAGACCTCAAAGTCTCCTTTTGCAGCGTTCAGCTCCTCGGCACTGTAAGTGATAAAAGGAATTTGATACTTATCGCTGAATGCCAGAATGCATTTTTCATATTTCTTGATATCAATAGAGGCAATTTTTTCGATGGCGTGTATCGACACCTTGTTTTCCTCTAAAACCCCCAGTACAAACTTTTCGAACTGTTCGACGCTGGTATTCTTACGACAGCCAATCCCCATAGTCACAATCTTGGGCACCATATTGAACGTCTGTGGAAAAGGCTTCAATTTATCTGACAGGCTGACACAGATGCCCAAGTTCGCCGCATCCAGAGTCAGTTCTTCAGGAACCTTTCCTTCAAAGGGAAAACCGCTTTCAAAGCCAACTTTCTCTCCGCGAAGAATCGCAGCAGAAACAGTTTTGATGCAGCTGACATCGATGATTTTACAGTCCGCATATTTGCTCCACACGTCTACAGCGAATTTCTCATTGATATCTGTAGCCGTTGTCAAAACCAGTGTCGCACCGATGACAGAGGCGATTCGCTCTCCCGCCTCGTTAGCGCCCCCCAAATGTCCCGACAGAATGGGAATCACGTATTGCCCAAATTCATCCATGACAATCACTGCCGGGTCCACATCTTTCGATTTAATCAGCGGTGCAATCATCCTGACAGCAATCCCTGCTGCACAGATGAATATAAAGGTATCTTTCTGATCAAAGTTTTCTTTTAAATAATCTTTCGCTTTGCCTTTATGATCGAAAATCTCAAGTTCACATTCTGCTGAAAGCCTGCCTGCCACCTTTGATGCCATGAGCTTTCCCCGGTCTGTAAAAGCTAAAATTCCTACTTTCTCCATTATTTACTAGCCTCTCTGAATAAATGGGTAAAGGATGGGTCATACAGCTTGGATCTCTCATATTCACTGCCCAGGAATCCTCCGACCATAATCAACGCCATTTTGTTAATGCCATTCTCTTCTGCGGCTTTTGCGATGTTTTCAACCGTCGTTCTCACGACCTTTTCGTCCGGCCAAGTCGCCTTGTACACAATCGCTGCCGGAGAATCCGGCGCATAACCGCCTTCGATCAATCGCGCAGACAACTCTGCCAGCATGGTGGATGTAAGAAATACAACCATCGTAGCGCCGTGAGAAGCCAATTTTGAAATTTCCTCTTTTTCGGGAACCGGTGTTCTTCCTGCCATTCTGGTCAAAATCACTGTCTGGCTTACGTTTGGCAGCGTATACTCTGCGTTCAGGGCGGCCGCTGCGCCTATAAAGGAACTGACCCCCGGCACGGATACGTACTCCAGAGATTCTCTGTCCAAAATATCCATCTGTTCTCTGATAGCTCCGTAAATACAAGGGTCGCCTGTGTGAAGTCTGACAACATCTTTTTCTTTATTTTTCTTCATCACTTCGATGACCTCTTCTAACGTCATCTTTGCACTATTGAAAATCTGACAGCCTTCTTTGGCATAATCCAGCAGTGCCGGATTCACCAGTGAGCCCGCGTAGATGATAACGTCAGCTTTTTTAAGTAGTTCTGCTCCCCTCACAGTAATTAAATCTGCTGCACCAGGACCTGCTCCGATAAAATATATCATTGTTTATTTCTCCTTCTGTCTATCTTCTGAGGGAATAACGATTAAAGAAAAATAGCTGGACTGTTCTTTCAGCTCGCTCAGATCTTTGTAAACTCTTTCGTTTTCCATGGTGGCGCATTCCACCATCATGGCGTTCTGCCTGATCAGGTCATCTCTCAAAGCCATGATTTTCTTACCAGATTTCATCAAAACTCTAGTTCCTTCAAGTTCTTCCGCCTGATGGCCTTTATAAGTCGCAGGCACGATATGCAGCATTTCATCTCTTTCACAGAGAGAAGTATTCAAGCTGGCTGCCGCACCGCAAAAGGAGGGGATGCCTGGAATGATGGCTGTATCAAATCCCTGATTTGTCAGTCTTCTGTGTACGTACATCACGGTACTGTAAATGGCAGGATCGCCCAATGTCAGGAAGGAAACGGTCTTGCCTTCTAACAGCAGGGCTCCGATTTCTTCTGCTGATTGGTCGTGGTATTGATCCAGCCGTTCCTTGTCCTTGATCATAGGCATATCACACTCTAAAAGGGTTTTGCCTTCTATATATGCCCCTGCAATTTTCAGAGCGATATTCTCTGAAGCGCCGCTTTTCGGCACTGCGATGACATCGCTGTTTTTCATCGTGTTGATTGCCTTCAAGGTAATCAATTCCGGGTCTCCCGGTCCTACACCTACTGCAAAAAATTTACCTTTCATTTATATGTACCTTTCCGTCATCATATCAGCCCCGGGGCTTTTGATGATATGACTTCTATCTGTTGTAAACATGATCGTCTCAATCTCTGCCTGTCCTTTGAGCCGAAAAAGCAGATGGTAGAGCACCTTCTCTAAAATTCTATTCTTCACTTCCGCATAATAGGACTTGTCTTTGATCAAATCGAAAGCTTCGTCTGTAGTGACGCAGTTCATAATCTGTTCTACGGTCTTCGCATCAGCGCCGCAGATAGCGCTGTGAACACCGATTACCTCCATTCTGCAGTCAGCATAAGCGGAATGGGTATTCATGACGCCCGCGGCAATTTTGATCAGTTTTCCGGTGTGCCCAACAAAGAGTATTTTCTTGAAACCCTTGTATTTGATGTAATCCAAAGCTTCACCAATGTAATTAGACACAGGCACCGCCCTTTCGATGTCCAGACCCAGATAATCCCGGCAAAAGTCCCTGCCGTAATTGCCTGGGGAGATGAGAATGTTTTCGGGGTCCTCCTCATATTGTTTGTCAATAACTGCTTTGATGGTGTCCACGAGCGCTTTCTCACTCATAGGGTCTACGATTCCAGTCGTCCCGAGAATGGAAATTCCCCCTACGATTCCCAGGCGGGGATTATAAGTTTTCTCCGCGATATCCTTTCCTCCCGGCACGGAAATGGTAATCTCTGCGCCGCAGTCTGCGCCGTAACGCTGCAAAATGCGCCGGGCATTTTCGATCATCATCCTTCTTGGCACCGGATTGATAGCTGGCTCTCCGACTGCACATTGCAGCCCCTTAGCCGTAACCAGACCCACGCCTTCGCCGCCTTTGACACAGATATCCCCCTCTGTGAGACGAACCTTGGCAAAGATCTTAGCCCCATGGGTCGCATCAGGATCGTCGCCGCCGTCTTTGGTGACCGAGCAGCTGACCTGGTCAGGTTCGGCAGCTATATCTCCAATCTCAAAGGACGCTTTTTCTCCCGAAGGCAACGTAATGTCTGCTCGTGCCACTCTGCTGCCAAATAGCAGCATTTCCAGCGCCGCCGCTGAAGCGGCCGTCGCACAGCTTCCCGTGGTATATCCAAATCTCAGTCTTTTTCCATTCTTAACCGTAAATTTTTCCATATACTTCCTTACCAAAAACAAGAACCCGAATCTCCAGGACTCGGGTTCTTAATATCTTCTAAAATAAATTCTCCAATATTAACCTAAAACTCATATCCTGTGACTTTTATGGCCAAATATTGGGATGTCTTCCGACTTTGATCTCAGGCGTCTCACATGCACCTTCCCAAGGGGACCCCTCAGTGGCTGGCTTTCGCCTCGCATGAAACTCAATCATTACGGCAGCAGGACTGTTCAGGTTTTTCACCTGATTCCATATTACGACTTGTTCTGTCAACCAATATTTCTATTCAATTTCATTTCAACAGATAAAATTATATTATATTAAATTGACCGTGTCAACAGATTGGGGAGAAACTTTCATCGGCTTCTTGAGGATTTTCATTGTTTTTGTTAATTCAAAATCAATCTCGTCTCCTGATACACTATCAATTGATAGTATTCAAGGAAAAAAACTGCTTTTTTCAAAGCAGTTTCAGCAGTTTCTCGTACACCCGCGTCATCATCCACGGCTCACTGACGTATTTGTCGAGTTCATCACAAGGTATCCATCTGACACCGCTGTTTTCATCGGCTTTCACAAAGAGGTCTTGGCCCTCGTCCGCTTCCAAAAGATAGGTCAAGTTCATGTGCAGGTGCGAAGCAACGTAACTTCCTCGCTTGATATGCCCATCCACGGTAATGATTTCTAAAGAACACGGTCTATCTTTGACTGGCCGGACTGATGTGATGCCCGTCTCCTCGCAAGCCTCTCTGATAGCCACCTGCAGCAGATCCGCTTCTCCGTCAGCATGACCTCCAGTCCAGGCCCAACTGTCATAAATATTGTGGTATGCCATCAAAACCTTATCTCTCCCCCTATTGACAATCCACGATGATGCAGTAAAATGGGCGATCTGGTTGTCACGAGTCAGACAATCCGCATTTGCAGTTAAGAATTGCAACATGATTTTCCGATCACATGTTTCCTGTTCGCAGGTCGGTCTATAGTTTTCAACAATATGTTTCAGATTTTTCATATCCGCTGCCATCACTTTCTAAGTCTGCCTTCCAGGCTGAAGGTCTTCCCTTCGGTAATTTCTACGTCGATCAAATTACCGATCATGTCCTTTGTCCCTTCAAAATTGACTAATTTGAATCCGTCGGTCCTGCCGGAGAGGGTCTTGCTGTTGGTTTTGCTCGCTCCCTCCACGAGGACTCTTTCAATCCTTCCAGTATACTGGGCATTTTTCTCTGCGCTGATGGAATTGATCAGGTCTACCAGCCGATTAAACCGCTCATGCTTCACGTCTTCTGCCACCTGCTCCTCATATTTTTCTGCTGGGGTTCCCTTTCTAATGGAGTACAGGAAGGTAAAAGCAGAATCGTATCTCACCTTTCGAACCAAATCCAGGGTCTCCTCAAAATCCTCCTCAGTCTCACCCGGAAACCCTACGATGATATCTGTAGACATGGTAATACCCGGCACAGCTGCTTTCAGCTTTGCCACCAGTTCCAGATACGCGTCTTTTGTATATTTCCTGTTCATTCTCTTTAGAATTCGACTGCTGCCAGACTGTACCGGCAGATGAATATTCTTACAGAGTTTATCGCAGTCCACAAAAGCTTGAATCAGCTTGTCCGATAAATCCTTAGGATGAGAAGTCATAAAGCGGATGCGCTCAAGCCCATCTATCTCATTGAGGCGATAGAGCAGATCCGCAAAGTCAGTTTTTTCATCGCCACGGTAAGAATTGACATTCTGTCCCAGCAGCATGATTTCTTTCACTCCATCAGATACCAGGTTTCTGACCTCTTTGATAATTTCTTCTGGACGTCTGCTTCGTTCCCGCCCTCTGGTATAAGGCACGATGCAATAAGTACAGAAATTATTGCAGCCGAACATGATATTGACAAGCGCTTTACAGTCAAAAAGACGCTTAGCGGGCAGGCCTTCTACGATTTCACCGCCGTCAGGCCAAATCTCAACCTGCTTTTTTTTCTCGTTCAAAGCGTTATCGACCAGTTCTGGAAACTGGTGAATATTGTGGGTACCGAATATGATATCCACCCAAGGATATTTTGCTTTGATGGTGTCGATAACGTGCTGCTGCTGCATCATACACCCGCAGACGCAGACGATAAAATCCGGATTCTCCTTTTTCCTGCGCTTCAGCTGTCCCAAGGTTCCAAAGAAACGCTTATCCGCATTTTCTCTCACACTACAGGTATTGATAATAGCGACATCCGCATCTCGCCGCTCCTTTACAGGCTCAAACCCTTTCTCCAGCAGCATGCCCGCCATAACCTCTGAATCGTGCTCGTTCATCTGGCAGCCAAAAGTTGTTATATGAAATGTTTTGCTCATTGAATCTTCTCCTTGCTTATTCATTATCCTCTCATTCCGATAAACATGCCTAGAATGTACGGTACCAGCCAGATCAACCATACTACGATGCTGAACTTGTGGAAACTGCGCAGTTTTTGTTCATCCTGTTTGCGGTATACCACTGTCGCCCACAGTGCGTGGAACAGCATCAAGACGATAGCTAATGCACCGGTAAGTCCATGAGCACTGAGAAGGCCGGCGCCTTTCGCCATACTGGACATGATCGATGTTCCTGTCGTATCAAAGATCAGACCACACCAAAACAAAACCACGTGTTTCTTCTGAAGGGTACCGCTGCGTCTCTCGGAAAAAACACCGATGGTATAAAATATGAGAGCCGCCGTAATAGTGATGATGGCTAAGATTAGTTTTATTGACATATGTAAATCTCCTCTATTTTCTCAACTAAAAATGTAGTATATCATAAAATGACGGTAAGTTACAGGGGTAAACAAAAATTTCGAGACGGTATTATGGCACTGCGCCGATGCGCCCTGGCAATCGCAGTCATTTTACCCGTCAATTACTCTTTTTTTCTCAATAACCCCTAACAAATTCGTCCACAATGAGTCTGTATGAAAAAATCGTGACGAAGTTTCAACGGTTACAGCCTTAGGTGCAGTGCCCGCTCCCTTTGCAGACCTTTGATTGTTAGGTGCTTTTCGGCTTTTTGGAGCAAATAGATGGTAACTTTTTTCCGTGAATTCCGATTTTGTAACCAAGTCACTGTAAAAAACAAATTTTCAGGGTATGATAATATTATCAAATCGAACAAAGGAGATTGAAATCATGTCCATTTTTAACATTTTTAATAGAGGAAGTCAGTTTAACGAGGGCGTTGAACAGGCTAGAAAAACAGCAGGAGCTATCCTGCTCGATGTGAGGACAAAGGAAGAATACAAGGCTGGTCATGTGCCGGGCGCTGTCAATATCCCTCTCGACAGCCTGCAAAGCGCCAAACTGGATAAGGGCAAGCCTCTGTTCGTCTACTGCCTCAGCGGAGCCAGAAGCGGCAGGGCCTGTTCTTATCTCAAGCAACAGGGTTTTGAGGCTGCAAACATCGGTGGTATTTCAAATTACAGTGGAGAATTAGAAAGGTAAAGGTAATAGAATGAAAGTTTTAATCATCGGCGGCGTGGCAGGTGGTGCAACTGCAGCGGCCAGACTTCGCAGACTCAATGAAGAAGCAGAGATCATCATCTTCGAGAAAACGGGCTATGTATCCTATGCCAACTGCGGACTGCCCTACTATATCGGAGGCGTTATCAAGAACAAGAAAAAACTGACCCTGAAAACGCCCGAGGATTTTAAAGACAGATTTAACATCGATGTCAGAGTAAGCAGTGAGGTTTTGTCCATCGATTCAAAGAAAAAAACGCTGTCTGTAAAAAATCTGCAGTCGGGAAAGACATATACAGAAAGCTACGATAAATTGATTCTTTCACCTGGAGCGAAGGCCATGAAACCTGAACTTCCAGGTATCGATTCAGAGAAGATTTTTACCTTGCGCACTGTGGAAGACACCTTCCGCATCCGTGAGTACATAGAGCAGCAAAAGCCTGCATCTGCTGTCGTTGTAGGCGGCGGCTTTATCGGTCTCGAAATGGCGGAAAATCTGCTTCATGAAAATATACAGACCACACTGCTGCAGAGAAGCGGTCAGGTCATGCCGCCGCTGGACTACGATATGGCCTGCCAGCTGCATGCCTATCTGCGCAGCAAAAGCTTGGATCTGCACCTGAACAGTCCAATTGCAGGATACGAAGAAACGGAAGATGGTATTAAAATACTTCTCAAAGACGGCTCAAGTTTGATGACGGATATGGTCCTTCTGGCCATCGGCGTAACGCCAGATACCCATCTCGCCAAGGATGCAGGTCTTACTTTGGGTATAAAAGATGCAATTGCAGTCAACGAACATCTGCAGACCTCAGATTCAGATATCTACGCTGTCGGTGATGCAATAGAAGTGACCCATTTCGTCAGCGGTGTGAAAACCGTTATTCCCCTCGCAGGTCCTGCCAATAAGCAGGGGCGCATCGCTGCGGACAATATCTGTGGCCGCCTGAGCACATACAAAGGAAGCCAGGGTTCTTCCATTATCAAGCTCTTTGATATGACCTGTGCATCGACGGGTCTCAATGAGAAGACCGCTAAAGCCGCTGGAATCAAGTACGATAAAGTCATCAACTTTTCACCATCTCACGCCACCTACTATCCTGGCGCTGGGGATATGACTATCAAAACGCTCTATGATCCTGAAGATGGTAGAATATTAGGTGCACAGATTGTCGGCTTTGATGGTGTAGACAAGAGAATTGACGTACTGGCAACAGCCATTCGCGGCAAGATGACTGGCTACGATCTGGCTGAATTGGAGCTGGCCTATGCTCCTCCATTTTCCTCAGCCAAAGACCCTGTGAATATGGTAGGATTCGTCATTGAAAACATCTTGGAGGGCAGAGTCAGTCAATATCATTGGCAGGCTATTCCTGACCTCACTAAGGATGAAACAGTTACCTGTCTCGATGTGAGAACAACGGGAGAGTTTGAGGAGAGTCCGCTTGAAAATGCGTTGAACATTCCGCTGGATTCTCTGAGAGAGAATCTCCATCTGCTTGAAAAAGAGAAGCCAGTTTACGTCAACTGCTATAGCGGTCTGCGCAGCTACGTCGCCTGCAGAATTTTATCAGAACTGGGATACCGTTGCTACAACCTGTCTGGCGGTTACGGATTCTACGAATACATACTCTACGACAAGTCTTTTGACGAGACGGCCAGACACGGCTGTGGAGTAAAAATATAGGTAAAGAAAAGACGCACAGATCAGCCCAATGCCAGTAAGTTAAGAGACATTGGCGTAACCTGTGCGTCCTTTTTATTATGTAGGAAATACCTGAAAAATGATTTTCATCTTCTCCTTTATTGTACTCCGTCTTGATGATTTTTACCATAAATCTGACCTTTTTAACATGGATGTATGGGGAATACAAGAGTATCTCAGAAAAAATCACTTTCTACAGATGGCAACACTTCATCGGCGTAAAACGGATACCGTCAGATATCTGCTCGCTGTCCAGCTCCACAAAACCCAAGCGGCGATAAATTTCAACTGCATAGGGCGATGAATTTACCGTCAAATGCCCAGAACTATTGTCGCCAACCGCAAGGTGAAACAGACGTTTTCCGATGCCTCTGCCATGATATTTTCCATCCACGAAAAAAAGTGCAATGTGATTGCCATTGCTGCGAGTGGCAAGGATGCCGAGCAGACGCCCTCTCTCAATAGCTCCATATATCTTCAGCCCGCGCATATATTCCTCATCGTGTATGCTCTTATAGAAAGCTTCTATTCCCTGTTGTGAGTATTCAGGAGCCTCATATTCCTGAAAGACCTGCCAAGATAAACCTATGGCTGCCTCGTATTCCTCTTTTCTCAGCTCCCGTATCTCCATTGACTTACTCTCCTTTTTTAAATTCTGTTTTTATCTTATCAAGCAATTTGGGTGATGTCAATACCTCCGCGCCGGTCAGCGCCAAAGCTTCCGCCCCCAGTTTAACAGCCCGGTCTCCCGCTTCTGTCATAGTTGCGTCTGCAAACTCTTTTGAATGCAGCTGATAGGATGGACAATCGAGACCAATCCACGGATGAATAGATGGAACGACATAACTGACATCGCCCATATCCGTTGATCCAGTGCTGTCGATATGGGGCATTTCTCCGCCGCCCAGGCCTTCATAATATTGATTAAATACTGCAGAAAGAGTCTCATTGGTCACCATATCTTTGTTCGCTGGTTCATTTCTCCAAATCTTATAGGTCGCACCCACCGCTTTCGCTGCCCCTTCCGCACATCGTTCAAACATGCCGCGAATCTGCTCGATCGTCTCCATATCTTTTGCTCTTACTAAATATTTTACTGCAGCGTGATCTGGAATCACACTGCATTTTTCACCGCCGTCGGCAAAGACGCCGTAAATATTGGTGTCTTTTAAATATTGCTTTTCAAAGCCAATCAACGAGTAAAAGTGAACGGCTGCATCCAAAGCATTGATGCCTTCTTCTGGACGAGCACCGGCATGGGAGGATTTGCCGTAAAAGTCAATCTGCCAGGAATCGATAGCCGTAGTCTTTCCACTGGCTTGATTCACTGGATTTGGATGGACGGTCATAACCACGTCCGCCTCATCGAACGCACCTTCCTCCGCCAGAGGTACTTTGCTGCAGATGCATTCTTCTCCCGGCGTACCAAAGAGAACTACCTTCCCGCCAGTTTCTTCTAGTATTGCTTGCAGGGCGAAGGCCGCACCCATAGGCGCAGCAGCGATGATGTTATGGCCGCAGCCGTGACCCATGCCGGGCAGCGCATCAAATTCTGCGGTAAGGCCGATGGCTGGACCCGGTTTTCCACTGTCCGCTACAGCTCTAAAACAATGATCAATTCCATGAAAATTTTCCGTCACTGCGAAGCCATGTTCTTTTAAAGTATTCGTCAAAAGGGCGTAAGCTTTTTCTTCCTCCCCACCCACTTCTGGATTTTCATAAAGATAGTTCCTGATTTCATAAAGCTCGGATAAATTATTTTCTACTGTATCTGTGATTTTCTTCTCTAATTCACTATTCATTTCAAGCCTCCATTATTCATTTAACAGTCTGACCATCAAATCTCCGTCTATATTGCCGCCGCTCATGACCAGGGCGATGTTTTTGCCGCCGATGCGCTCCCTGTCATCCATCACTGCAGCGACTGTAGCAGCACTGGCACCCTCCACGATGAACTTTTCTTCTTTAATCATATGTTTTACTGCTTTTCTGATGGTCGCTTCTTTTACTTCAATCAAGTCATCCGCATAGTCTTTTAAGATATCATAAGACAGCTTGCCCACACCGCCGACCAGGGCATCACAGATCGTATCTCCTGTAGTCGGATATTCCTCATAAAATACGTTATCTTCGTAGGCACGAATCATGGCAGGGCAGGCCTCGGTCTGGACACCGATAATTCTGATGTCCGGCTTAATCGCCTTCGCTGCTACTGCAATACCCGTGATCAATCCACCTCCGCCAATTGGTACGACGATGGTATCGATATCCGGGTTTTGACTGAGAATTTCAACAGCGATGGTGCCCTGTCCTCCGTAAATCTTCGGATCGTCATAGTAAGCGTCGATATAGGTCATACCGTTTTCTTCGATATAAGACATTCCCATAGCATGCGCCTCGTCATAGCCGCTGCCCATGAGCATAACGTCGGCACCATAATACTTGATCTTGTCAACCTTTGCCTGGGGTGTTGTTTCCGGTACAATGACTTTTGCATTCTTTATACCCAAAAGTTTAGCTGCGTAACTGACTGATGCCCCGTGATTTCCAGAAGAGATTGTGGCGACGCCCTGCTGCCTTTCCTTCTCTGTCAAGGTTGACATCTTGTTCAGCGCCCCGCGAATTTTAAAGCTTTTGACCGTCTGGGTGGATTCCAGTTTGAAAAAGTATTTCTGTTCATCCGTCCCCAGATAGAGGGATTCCTCAAGAGGCGTCTTGTATATATACTCCTTGATTCTTTCATATGCATCGTAAACTTCCTGCGCTGTAAACGTATTGTTCATCATATTCTCCTTTCAAAAACAAAAGCACTCCGTTCCACCCCTCCATAAAATGGCCCTAACGGAGTGAAATCGGAATGCTGTATTCATCCGCACCCGGGGGTGCGAAAAGCAATCGTGTTATCTGAAATAAGTATAGACGAAATTTTTCTATTCGTCAATATGATTTTGGCGTTCTGCTTTTTCGGCCTGCGACGCCGCCTCGATGGCACGTCTCCTCTCATGGCCTGCAATGTAGCGCATATACTTGGGCTGATGGCCTTTGCCTGAATAAACCTTTTTACACAGCGGCACGGGATACCTTTAGGTCAAATTGTAGAGAAAACGTGGAAATGATACTTTCACGTTTTCTTTTTCTATTATGGTTCATACAAGGCAGCTAGGCGGTACATAAAAAAACTGCCTCTTTCGAAGCAGTCTCATAAAATCCACCGAACCGTTAAACTAAATTCTACCAATCAGTCTGCGTAATCCCTTGCCTTCTTGGGGGCTTAGAGTGCCAACCGTTCCACCTTGTAAAATCAAGTCAGGTCCTCCAAGGCATAAAAGCTGTCCTTCCATTTTTTCGTGACCAGAACCATTAACCAATATGTTTCTCGTTCTTCTTATCTCTTCCCATCAGCATATCTACAGCGTCCTTTGCAGAAATCCGCTCGTTGATGCACTCGTAGATGCACTCGGTAATCGGCATTTCCACGCCGACCCGCTTAGCCAGTTCATAGGCGGCTTCAGCTGTGAACATACCTTCCACGACCATGCCCACCTTCTCCACTGCTTCACTCGGTTTGATGCCTTCGCCGATCATAATGCCGCAGCGCCTGTTTCTGGAATGCATACTGGTGCAGGTTACGATCAAGTCTCCAATGCCTGTCAGTCCAGAGAAAGTTGCGATATCAGCTCCCAGTTTGACGCCCAGTCTGCACATCTCTGTGATGCCGCGGGTCATCAAAGCCGCCTTGGCATTGTCTCCAAAACCGATTCCGTCGGAGATGCCGGCGCCCAGGGCGATAATATTCTTCAATGCACCGCCCAGCTCTACGCCGCAAACGTCATCGTTGGTGTAGACTCTGAATCGATCTGTCATGAAGACATCCTGCACGTATTCCGCCAGTTCCATGTCCTTGGAAGCCACAGCAACTGTCGTCGGCAGAGCTTTGCCCACCTCTTCCGCATGAGACGGGCCAGAAAGAACTACATATTTCACATCCGGTTTGAGTGCATAGGCGATTTCTGACAGGCGCATCAAAGTACCCTGCTCGATCCCCTTTGCCACATTGACGACCACCATATCGTCGGTAAGATAAGGCAGCGCACCCTCAAAAGCACTTCTGAAGTGCTGCGCCGGTGCAGAAAAAAGCGCCACGTCTGCACCTTCTAATGCTTCCTGTGCATCATCTACGATATGTAGACGGTCGCAAAATTTTATGCCTGGCAGATATCTGACATTTTCGCGATTTGCGCGCATCTCTGCAAGATGCTCTGCGTTGACGTCACAGATTTTGACATTGTGACCTTTGTTACTTAATGTAATCGCGAGGGCTGTTCCCCAGCTGCCTGCGCCGATAACTCCTATTGTCTTCATAATTTTTGCCTTTCTATTTTTTAAAACTCAATTTATTTTCTTCGCCCTTGATGATACGTTTGATGTTGCTCCTATGAGCATACAGCATAATCAGAGCCATGACAATACCAAACCAGAAAAAATCTCTTTCTAGAAAATAGCTGATTAGCGGAAAACTAACAGCCGCCATTACCGATCCCATGGAGACCATTCTCGTAATCAGTACTGTCAAAGCGACAATCCCCAGCGCCAATAAGGCCAGCTGCCAATTAATTGCCAGAACCGTTCCAAAGGCCACGGCTACACCTTTTCCGCCTTTAAACTTAAAGAGCAGCGGCCAGATATGACCGATAAATGCTGCCAGGGCACAGAACATGGCAGCCTGTGAGCCCGATAGCCAGTAACCAATCTGGACAGCGGCAAACCCTTTGCCGATATCGACAATCAAGGTGATGACAGCAGCCTTCTTGCCGAGAACGCGCAGCGCATTGGTGGTGCCTGCATTTCCACTGCCCTCTTTCTTAATGTCAACTCCCTTAGCCCTGCCGAGGAGGATCGACGGGGAAATATTTCCAAGGAAATAGGCGATAATAATAGCTAACACGAACTGAAATGTTTCCATTACTGTACTTTCTCTCCTTTTTCTCTAAATACAAATTTAATCGAAGTCCCCTCGAAGCCAAACCCTTCTCTGATCTTATTTTCCAGATATCTGGCATACGAAAAGTGCATCAAATCCCGTTTATTGATCTGGAAAGAAAACAATGGCGGTTTTACTCCGATCTGTGCAACGTAATATATTTTTAAACGTCTGCCCTTATCCGACGGCGGCTGTTTCATCATGGTCGCATCAGTAATCAAACTGTTCAGCTGTCCTGTCGGTACTCTCATAGCGCGCTTCTCCGCTACATATTTTGTCATTTTGATCACATCAAACACTCTCTGTTTGTCTTTGACAGAAATAAACACCGATGGGGCATAGGACATGAACTGCAATTCAGCTTCAATCACCCGCTTGAAATCCCTCATAGTGTTGGTTTCTTTTGCAATCAAATCCCACTTGTTCACGACGACAACGATGCCTTTGCCCGCTTCGTGGGCAACACCGGCAATCTTCTTGTCCTGATCTGTAATGCCTTCTTCTGCGTCAATCATCAAGAGGCAGACGTCACACCGTTCGATGGCAGCAATCGCTCTGATGACGCTGTATCGTTCGATATCTTCATTGACTTTGCTCTTTCTTCTGATTCCAGCAGTGTCAATCAGGATATATTCATCTCCTCCCCATTCAAAAGGTGAGTCGATAGAATCCCGGGTCGTCCCTGCAATTGGCGATACGATCACTCTGTTCTCTCCAAGCAGTGTATTAATCAACGACGATTTCCCCACATTCGGTTTGCCGATGACGGCGACTTTGATGGAATCTTCATCTTCATCCCCTGCACCATCAGGAAAACTCTCCACGATTTCGTCGAGAACATCGCCGAAGTTCAGCATATTTGCAGCCGAAATGGCAATGGGCTCTCCGATGCCCAGTTCATAAAAATCATAGAAATCGACAGGAAGATTGCCGGGATTGTCCACTTTGTTAACCAGCAGAATCACCTTTTTCCCCGTCCTGCGAAGCATATTCCCCACTTCCTGATCGGCGTGGGTCATGCCGTCTTTTCCATCTACCATGAAAAGAATGACGTCAGCCATATCCATCGCGATCTGCGCCTGCTCTCTCATCTGTGAGAGAATCACATCCTCGCTGTCTGGCTCAATGCCGCCTGTATCAATCAGCGCAAAGTGAATTCCATTCCACTCTGCCTCGGCATAAATTCTGTCCCTTGTAACGCCTGGGGTATCTTCGACAATAGAAACCCTTCTGCCGACCACCTTGTTAAAGAAAGTGGATTTTCCCACATTTGGTCTGCCGACTACGGCTACGATTGGTTTACTCACTCAAAAATACCTCCTGCAAATTCTAACGGATCAAATTCTTTCAAATCGTCCATTTTTTCTCCTACACCGATATATTTAATCGGCATATCAAACTCGTCAGCAATGGTGATAGCAATGCCGCCTTTGGCGGTACCATCCAGCTTCGTCAGCACCACGCCTGTAATTTCTGCCACTTCGTTGAATTCCTGCGCCTGTGAAACCGCATTTTTGCCAGTAGTCGCATCGAGAACCAGCAGCGTTTCTCTGGCAGCCTCCGGAAATTCTCTAGAAATCACCTTGTTCATCTTCTCCAACTCATTCATGAGATTTTTTTTCGTCTGCAGTCTGCCGGCAGTATCACAGATGAGGACGTCCATATCTCTTGCTTTTGCAGACTGAATGGCATCAAAGATGACGGCTGACGGATCAGCGCCTTCCTGGTGTTTGATGGTGTTGACACCGATGCGCTGGCCCCAGATTTCCAGCTGTTCCCCTGCTGCCGCACGGAAGGTATCCGCCGCTGCAAGAAGTACCGTCTTGCCTTCCTGTCGGAGCTTATGGCCAATTTTGGCAATGGAAGTCGTCTTACCGCCCCCGTTAATGCCGATCATTAAAATGACAAGAGGAACATCCTGGCAAAGCTGATTTCGTTCGCCCTTGTCCATCAGTTTCGCGATGACTTTCGCCAATGCTTCTTTCACATTGGCTGGATTGGTAATGTAGTTATCTTTGATATAAACCCTCAAATTCTCCATAATTTTCATGGTCGTATCCATGCCGATATCTGAGGTAATCAAAATCTCTTCCAGTTCGTCCATCAAATCTTCGTCTATTTCCGGTCTGCCCATGATGGCATCTCCGATTCTTTCGGACAGCTTTCCAAAAAATCCCTTTTTTTCTTTAAATAGTGCCATTTGTATTCCTTTCTTACTGATTTCTATAGATCAAAATCGTCTCCAAGCCGCAGGCTGAGCACTTTTGAAACACCTCTTTCCGCCATAGTTACGCCATAAAGGACGTCAGCGTGTTCCATCGTCGCTTTTTGATGGGTAACCAGCGCAAATTGGATGCCGTCAAACTTTCGCAAATAATTTGCGAATCTATCGATATTGGCATCGTCCAGCGCCGCCTCCACCTCATCTAATATACAGAACGGCGTCGGCTTTGTCTTCAATACGGCGAACATCAAAGCGATGGCCGTCATGGTCTTCTCACCTCCGCTCATCAAATTGATGTTCTGCAGTTTTTTACCTGGCGGCTGCGCGATAATATCGATGCCTGACTCCAGAGGGTTATTCTCGTCTTCCATGCGAAGTTCTGCATGGCCACCGCCGAATAACTCGTGGAAAATCACCTCAAAATTCTCTACAATTTGATCAAAATTCTCTTTGAATTTGGTTTTGATGGTGGTATCCATATCCTTAATGATGGTCTTAAGCTCTTCCGTGGCCGTCAGAATATCATCTCTCTGTTCTGTCAGGAACTTGTATCTCTCGCTGACAGACTCATACTCTTTGATGGCACCCACATTGACTTCACCCAGCTCTCTGATTCTATTTCTGATGTCACGACTTTCCTTTATCGATGTCGACATGACAAAATCTTCTTTTTTCAGATCCAGCGCCTGTGCATAAGAAATCTCAAAATCCTCCCACAATCGTTCCTTGTGGGTATCCAGTTGCGTCTCATTCTTGGCAAGTTTGATTTCTAACTGATATTTCTGATCCTGATAAGCGTTCAGATTTGCACCTGCCGCCTCTTGCTCTTTTGTTATGACGCTAATTCGTTCATTTAAGCTGCCTCTTTCGCTTGCAACTTCCTCGATGTAACTCTCTGTAGATTTCTTTTCCTCCATCAGCAGCTGCACATCTTTTTCGCTGTCGTCGCTGCCAAAGAGAATCTGATTTTTTTCTTCATCCAGTCTAGTCAGCTGTCTCTTTTTCTCTTCTATCTGGAACTGGTAGTCTTCTGCCGTCTCTTCTATCCGCGAAAGGAGGTTTTCGACATTGGCCTTTTTGCTCTCCCAGTCGTTTACGGCAATTCTCGTTTTGGTAATCTCCTCGCTAGCACGCTCGACAGTGTCCCTCATGGTTTCGTAGTTATTCATGTCCAAGTCCAGGGCAGCATTGGTCGTTACGATTGCGTTTTCTGCATCGGCGATTTCCATCTTAAAAGATGCGATCATATTATCTGCATCGGCCATCTCCTTGTCGATGGATGCCAGTTCCCGATCATATTTTTTGCTGCTGAACTGAATATCATACAGGGTATCTCTCAGGGCAGAAATCGTACTGTCCAAAGCCGCAAGCGCGATTTCTTTCTCACGTTTCTCTGCTTCCAGATCAAGCTTTACCTCTCTGATTTCGTCTAACCTGGCTGTCGCTTTCTTTGACTGGCTGGAAGCAGCAGTCACTTCCTCACGAAGTCTTTCAATTTCTTCCTCTAGCTTGGCGATTTCACTCTTTCTCTCCAGGAGATTTGCGGTCTTATTTTTGAATTTTCCGCCAGTAATGGCACCGCTGGCGTTGATGATTTCTCCATCTAATGTCACAAAGCGAATACCGGCTCCTGCTATTTTGGACAGCCTGATAGCCGTATCCATATTGTCTACCACTGCAACTCTGCCTAATAAATAGGTGAAAATGCTGTGAAAACGAGAATCAAAGCTGACGCAGTCTACCGCCAGCCCTCTATAGCCCTTATCCCCGGAAATTCGGCTGTCTACCTTTGCGGAACTGCCTTTTACAGAGGATACTGGCAGAAATGTCAATCGGCCTGCCCGATTCTCTTTCAAGGCATTGACGGCGCGTTTGGCATTTTGATCGGTGTCACAGATGATGTTCTGCATCTGCCCGCCCAAAGCGGTCTCGATAGCTATTTCAAAGCCGCTGGGAACCTCCATCAACTCAGCTACTACACCTTCAATACCTGAAATATCCGATTTCATTATGTATTTAACAGCATAGTTATATCCTTCATAGTTATTCTCCATCTCTTCGATGGTTTTCTTTCTAGAGGTTTTCTGTCCGCCCTGCAGTTTTAAATCCTCTAAAGTAAGCCGCAGGTTCCGCTGCTGTTCGGTCAGCGCCTCCTGCTCCTGGTTCAGGACCGACAGCCGCTTCACTAAATCCTGCAGCGCAAGTTGCAGTTGCTTCTGTTCCTCTTCGTTGCTCTGCAGCATCTTTTCATTGTCAGCACTGTTCTTTTCTGCATTAGACGAATCTTCCGAAAGCTGCGCTTTTCTTTTTGTCAGAGTCTCTTTGATGCTCTCATAACTTTTGACTTCGCTGTTCTTAGCG
The DNA here is from genome assembly GCA_902362805.1 of Eubacteriaceae bacterium. Classification (GTDB taxonomy): domain Bacteria; phylum Bacillota; class Clostridia; order Peptostreptococcales; family Anaerovoracaceae; genus Senimuribacter. The sequence continues at coordinate 47,787 of CABIXY010000007.1, forward strand.
GATATTTTGTTATGTAGTTCAAAGAGCTTCTCTTTGCCGCTATCAATGGCTTCCGCAGTCTCGGAAGCTTCTTTTGTAATTTCGCTGTGATGGCTGATCTTATCTTGCAGTTCTGCTGATGCCGCAGCGTGTTTTGCAAGAATTTCACTTTTTGTCTTTTTCAGCTCATCTCTGTTTGCCGTTTCTTTTTTCAGCTTATCCGTCAGTGTTTCTGCCTCAGCCTGCAGCCTGCCACTGTCTTTTTCTATACTGGAAAGTCTCTCTTCATTAAGCTGATTCTGATTGGTCAGGGTATTGATTTTTTCTACGATTTCCAGAAGCTTGTCCCTAGCTTCGTTTCCAAGGCGCTCCAGGCTCTCATTTTTTTCTCTGGCAGCGCTTACTTCTTCATCGACGGTTCTCTTGGAGGCTGTTATTGAAGCAATCTCCTTTTCCAGCTGAGAAATGTCATTCCGAAATGCTTCGTTTCTCTGGTTGATGTTTTCTATATTCTTCAGAGTGATGTTGATTTCTAATTCTCTGTAACGGTCCTTCAGTTCTAAGTATTCCTTTGCCTTGGTGCTGTCCTCCCGCAGTCCATCGATTCGTCCTTCGATTTCAGCGATAATATCCCTGACTCTCTCCAAGTTATTGTTGGTGGAGTCCAGCTTTCTCTCGGCTTCCGCCTTTTTACTTTTATACATGACAACGCCGGCAGCTTCTTCAAAGATTTCTCTTCTGCTCTCCGGCTTGTTACTTACGATATCTGAAATTTTTCCCTGTCCGATTAAGGAGTACCCATCTACCCCAATACCAGTATCCATAATCAGTTCTCTGATGTCCCGAAGTCTGCACTGGTTGTTATTGATCAGGTATTCACTTTCGCCTGATCGGTACATTCTCCTCGTAATGGCCACTTCGTTGTAGTCGATATCAAGAATTCCCGTCGAATTATCGATGACCAGCGTCACTTCGGCCATGCCGCGGGATTTTCTGTTGGCAGTGCCTGCAAAGATGACTTCTTCCATTTTGCCGCCGCGAAGCGCCTTCGGGCTCTGTTCCCCAAGCACCCAGCGGATGGCATCACTGATGTTGCTCTTTCCGCTGCCATTGGGTCCGACAATGCAAGTGACACCTTCGTGGAACTCTATGACTACAGGCTCTGCAAAGGATTTGAAGCCGTGCATCTCCAGTCTCTTAAAATACATTCTATTTGATTCCTCCCTCTAGGGTTGCTCTCGCAGCGTTTTGTTCGGCCTCTTTTTTGCTTTTTCCGCTGCCATTTCCCAAAGTCTTGCCATTGCACACCAGATGTACATAGAACGTCTTATCGTGGTCCGGACCTTCTTCCCTATCCAAATGATAGGAGATAGAAGTCTTCTGCCCTCTCTTCTGCAGGGCTTCCTGCACCTGAGTCTTGTAATCGGTAAATAATTTCCCAGCCAGTGCGTCAACCACTGTGGATTCAAATTCTCTTGAAACAAAGCGGGCGGCTTCGTCGTACCCGCCGTCAAGGTATATAGCGCCAATGACAGCTTCTACCGCGTCAGCCATAATGGATTCTCTGTGTCTTCCGCCAGAATGCTCTTCACCTTTTCCCATGTTCAGATATTCTCCAATTCCGAGCTTTTGGGCAACGGTAGCCAAAGATTTTTCGCAGACAATCAGCGCTCTTGTCTTTGTCAATTTTCCCTCGTCAACCTTCTCCAAACGCTTATATAACTCAACACTGATGATTGCATCAAAAAAAGCATCACCTAAGAATTCCAATCTTTCGTTATTGTCTCTCGTTTCCACTGCATGTTCTCTGCAAAATGAACTGTGAGTAAGAGCCTTGTCCAGCAAAGCTTTATTTTTGAAAGTGTAGTCTATTACTTTTTCAAATTCACCGTTATTCACTAATCAAAATCTCCTCAATTTCTAAAACTGAATTTTGTATGGTATCAACGACATTTCCTTCCACATACGGAATGGCTTTGATAATCGTCTGTTTAACCGCCAGTGCATCGGAAGATCCGTGCATCTTGAGCATAGCCCCTTTGACGCCTAAAAGCGGCGCGCCACCGTACTCTGCATAGTTAAATTCTTTTTTGATCCCAGAAAGCTGGTCCTTTAAAAGCATGGCACCCAGCTTTGATTTGGTATTGGAGAGAAATCTTCTCTTCATTTCCCTGAGTACCATCAATCCCATACCTTCCGTCAACTTGATAATGGCATTCCCTGTGAATCCATCTGTTACGATAACGTCGCAGGCTCCATTGGGAAGTTCTCTCGCCTCGACACTGCCAATGAAATTCAGGTCGCTCTTTTCAATCAACTCGTAGGCGGCTTTGGTAAGGGTCGTACCTTTTCCTTCTTCCGTTCCATTGTTGACAAGTCCTACCGTCGGATTCTTCCGGCCGATCACTTTCTCCATATATATACTGCCCATCGTAGCAAATTCAAACAGATTATTTGGTTTGCATTCGGCATTGGCTCCTGTGTCTACAAGCAGAGAAGGTTCTTTTCCGATGACAGGATAAACCGTAGCAAGCGTCGGTCTGTCGATGCCCTGGATTCTTCCCAGGATAAAGAGTCCGCCTGCCAGCAGCGCACCGGTGCTGCCTGCCGATAAAAATACGTCTGCTTCGCCTTTTTTGACCATGTTCAGACCTTTGACAATGGACGATTCTTTTTTCGTTCTTACAGCCTTTACGGGCGCTTCATCATTGGTAATGACTTCTTCTGCACCGATGACAGCAATCTGACTGCCATGATAGCCGTGTTTTTCGAGACTCTTTGTTATGATATCCTCTTTTCCGATTATCATGATATCATCTTTGATTTCTTTTGCTGCTGCGATAGCGCCTGCAACAATTTCGTCAGGAGCGTTATCGCCACCCATACCATCTATTAAAATTTTCATATCAGATCCTCCAATGGATTTCGTCGTATCGTAAAGTTGTCCCAAAACTTGTTTGGGTTATATTTTGCCATATTAATCGTGCTTATACACAGTTATTTTAACATAATTCCCCAGCATATGCAATTATCATAGGCGATTCTCTTTTTCGACAACTTGTTGCAAAGAACGGTATAAAACATTCGTCTCTATTGGTTTTGCAATATGCCCATTCATACCTGCTGAATACGCCTTTGCGACGTCCTCACTGAACGCATTGGCAGTCATAGCATATATTTGTATGTCCTCTGCCTGTGGATGATTCGATTTTCGAATCGCCTCTGCGGCCGCATATCCGTTCATGACTGGCATCTGAATATCCATCAGAATTGCCGCAAAGGTTCCAGCAGCAGAGTTCTCAAAGAGTTCCACCGCTTCTTTTCCATTGTGCGCGCGTACTGCTTTCATATTCACCATAGAAAGCAGTTCCGTGGCAATTTCTGCATTCAGTTCATTATCTTCGGCCAAAATGACACAGCGTCCTCCAAAGTCATAGGTTCCAGATTTTTCATCATAGTCCAGTTTTCGTTTACCAGTCATATTGGTTAAAAGGTCATACACTGTAGACTGAAAAAGCGGTTTTGCTACGACGATATTCGCCCCTGCAGCTTTTGCTTCTGCTTCTATCTCTGATAAATCGTAAGCGGACGCAATAATAATAACCGCATCCTTGTCAAATTGACTTCTGATTTGCCTGGTGACTTCTAATCCATTAGTGATGGGCATTTTCCAATCAATAAAACAGATATCATAACCTCTGCCGTTTTGATAAGCCTGCTTCATCATAGCCAAAGCTTTTTCGCCGCTATCTGCTGTATCATATTTTACCCCCATTCTATCTAAAACGATGCCTGTGTATTCTAAAGTTTGATCATCATCATCAATTACGAAAGCCTTAATCTTTTCAAATTTCATGATAGGCCGGGTATTTTGGTCAATGTCAATGGAAAGAGGAATGTTTACAGTGAATTTTGTGCCTTGATTTTTGTGGGAATCAACAGAAATCGCCCCGCTCATCAAATCCAGCAGATTCTTTGTAATCGACAATCCCAAGCCGCTGCCGCCATGTTCCTGTGCAGTCAGAGGGCTTTCCTGCTCAAAGGGCTTGAATATTCTGTTCATCATATCTTGACTCATACCAATTCCTGTATCGGAAACGGTGATGGTCAGCATTGCAGACTTGTTATCGTTCTGTGCGGATTCTGCTACGGTCACTTTAATCTTGCCGCCTGACTCCGTGAATTTAAAGGCATTCGAAATCAAATTGAGCAATACTTGATTTAACCTCAGGCTGTCACCGATAAATCGTTCATGCTCCATATTGGCAATCACCATTTCAAAGGCAATTCCTTTGTCTCTGCATTGGCCATAATAAACGTTTGAAATGGAGGAAAGTAATTCTTTCAAATCGAAGGATTCCCTCGACAGCCTTATTTTTTTGCTTTCAATGGCTGACATATCCAAAACATCGTTGATAATATTCAACAAAATCTTAGAGGAAGATTCAATTTTTGTCAGAGAGTCATAAATCTTCTCTGGCGAACTGATATAATTTTTAGCAATGGTCGTCAATCCAACGATAGCATTCATCGGTGTTCTGATCTCATGACTCATCTGTGAGAGGAACTGACTCTTGGCCAAATTCGCATGCTCTGCCTGGTGAACTGCCTCTGCCAGCTGAAGATTCTTCTGCCGCATGTTGTTCAAATGCTTTTGTCTCAATAATAGGTTGTATACCAACAGTCCTATGCAAGCCAATAAAAGAAATGCGAAAGCTGCAATTGGAAATTTGTATTGTTTCAGTACATCCGCTAATGTGGTCCGATAGACAGTTGGATCGGTATAACCTGTAATAATATGGTTCTTCTCCTCTTCTGATACTGAGGTCAATGCTTTATTCAATATGGATAATAATAGAGGGTCGTTGTCTTCCTTTACGCCTATGGCGTAGGATGTTGAATAGCCGGGAATCAGTGTAGAATTCAGTCTGTTGCTGATATCCTTATTGGCGTACAGTTCTGCTGAATAGGAATAAAGGTACGCGGCTTCAGCTTTTCCTCTTAAAATTGCATCGGCGCACGCTTCACTGTCATCGCAGTAAAGGACCTCGGTATCTTTCGTTAATGGTTCGCCAAATTGGTCCATGAGATCCGAATTCTTTAAAACAGCAACCGTGTCTACCTGTCCGTCAAAAGACTTGCCCGTAAGCCTGGAAATATTCACCTCTAAATAAGCGCTGGACAACTTATATCCATCTCGTTCCGCTTTATTATAGTCCATGCGGAAATCAAAGCAGATATCAGCCTTCCCTTCTTCGATCATGCGGTACCATTCTTCACGTGAATCAGGAATGACAAACTCATATTGAATGCCTGCATTTGCAAAGAGCTTATCTGCAATTTCAGGTATAATCCCTTTCATCCGGCCATCTTCTACATAAGAAACCGGCTTTCTGTCACTATTGATCAGGACTTTCAAAGGTTTCTTGCTCTGTTTCAATCGTTCTATATAGGACCGTTCTTCTGTAGTAAAGGCAATGCCGCCTGCACCGTCTGGAAGATAGTATCGATCCATTAAAACATTCTGTAGGTTGGGATTGGAGATGTTAAGCTGTTCAATGGCGTAATCCACCTGTTTTAACAGCTCTGCATTACCCTTCTTGACAATGGCGTAAAAAGGCTCAGGATCAAACTCGTCGACCACCCATTCATCTTTTAACGATCTCAAGTTTGAGGCCAGCATCCCTTGTATCTCTTCACCCTTTCGAAAAGCCTGCTCTAATTGATCTGCATCGTCATATGTTACCAAATGATAGGAAAAGCCTTTCTCTTTTGCATACTTTTCAAACCCCTGAATACGCTTTGATTCGCCTTTCATAACACCGACGCTGATACCATCAAAAGAGTCGTAGTCTCCTAATGCATGTTCTTTATCATCCGCTTTGATCGTAAAAATAGTGGCCGTTGTGCCAATCGGTTCCTTTGAATAGTCAAAAAATTTCTCCCGCTCCTCTGTTTTTACCGCCGAAGTCAAAAGATCTATTTCACCATTTTTCAACATTTCCAGCATTTCTGCCCAACTCTTGTCATACCCTGTATAATCGTAGACCCAGTTGGAATACTTTTTCATTTCTTGCAGATATTCATATCCGTATCCGCTTTTCTGACCATTTTTCACTTCATGATAACCCTCATAATGAAAAAAGCCTGCCTTAACTTTTCTATTGACAGACTTGTCTAACTCAGCAAAACCAGGGCTTGTTAGACAAACTAAAAGTATGCAGATCAAAGTAAACGAAAGTAAACGAAAACATATTTTTTTGGATACCATACAGCAGCTCTCCTTTTACACTTTACTCAAAAGAGCTGTCTCACGAGAGACAGCTCTTTCAAGTCTATTTCACTTTATTTCAGCATTTCCTTTATGACTGCATCGACTTTATGCGCAACTTCTCTAAAATCGTCCTCTTTATAACCTCTGGTGGTCATCGGTGCGGTTCCAATTCTGACACCGCTGGTCTCTTTTGGAGAGCGGGTTTCGTTAGGAACACAGTTCTTGTTCAATGTGATTCCTGCATCATCCAGCTTGTCCTGCAGATCTTTACCGCTGAACGGAAATTCTGATAAATCGAGAAGGAACACGTGATTATCTGTTCCTCCCGTCACAACTTTGTATCCCAATTTGAGAAACTCATCGCAGAACGCCTTGCAGTTGACAACGACCTGGTGGGCGTATTCCTTGTATTCCGGTCTCAGTGCTTCTTCTGCACAAATAGCCTTTCCGGCGATGATATGTTCTAAAGGGCCGCCTTGAGCATAAGGGAATACGGCGCTGTCGATCTTCTTTGCCAGTTCAGGTTTTCCAAAGATCAGTCCGCCTCTCGGACCTCTCAGTGTCTTGTGCGTCGTCGTCGTTACAATATCTGCATATCCGAATGGGGATGGATGTTCACCCCCTGCTACTAAACCGGCAATATGAGCCATGTCTACCATGAAATAAGCGCCTACTTCTTCTGCAATCTCAGCAAAAGCTTTGAAATCTATAATTCTGGAGTAAGCGGATGCTCCAGTAAGAATCAGCTGCGGTTTGCACTCATGGGCTTTCTTTCTGACATCTTCCATGTCGATGAAACCTCTTTCGTCTACATCGTAGAATACCATGTCATAGAGTTTGCCGCTGAAGTTTACGGCTGACCCGTGGGTCAGATGTCCGCCATTATCCAGGCTCAGTGATAAAATTGTATCTCCTGGTTTTAAAATCGCTTTGTAGGCTGCAAAGTTTGCCTGAGAACCGCTGTGAGGCTGTACATTGACATGATAGTCCGTATCAAATACTTCTCTCCATTTAGTGCAGCAGTATTCTTCCAATTCATCGACATACTTTGTTCCGCCATAATATCTGCTAGTATTTCCTGATGTCCTTACATAAGGATAGCCTTCGGCATATTTCCAAGACAGACAGCTTCCGCAAGCTGCAAGCACCGCCTCTGAACAATAGTTTTCTGAAGCGATCAATTCAATATTGTCTTTTTGTCTGTTATATTCTTTTTCAATCAATTCTCCCACGATTGGAGAAGCCTCTTTGATAAACTCGTAATTTTCCACATTGTATGTGCTGTTATCTGTAGCATCTTTGTTAAACATTTATCCACTTCCTTTACAGTTCCTATCTTTGCGGCAACGCCGTCAGATGAATGGAACTATTATACCATGACGATACCTTTGAAATTAGAATCGAACGTCATGATTCAATGAACGCTTCCCTGCGACAACGCCGTAAGATTGTGCGTTCATTATACCATATCCGCTGTAAAGGTTTCAAGCGCTAATATGGAAACTTCATAAGCGGTTTTGATCAAAACGTCTCCATCATCACATTTTTTCTTGTATTGTCTGCTCTGCAGCCTGCCGTGAATGGCGATTCTATCTCCGACATCAAGAGTGCTGGAGTAAATCGCATTTCGTCCCCAAGCGATACAAGGTATGTAGTCTGATTTATTGTACATGCGGTTCACAGCCAACATCAGATCGCAAATCTTTCTGCCCAACGGTGAAGTCCTCTGCAGAGGCTTCTTGCACAAAAAACCTTCCAGATAGATTTCATTTACCGCCTCCTCTTCTGGATCTGCCTCTGTAATATCCCTGGCAAAGATGACGATATTGAGCTTGTTGTGCCCTTCTATATCTTCGTTATAGGTCCTGATTTGCCCTTCAATGCTTACATACTGACCCAGTTCTATGTTCATGGTGCTCAAAATCCGCTCCGAAGCCATGACGATGATCTGATCCTCATAGCCACTATTGCGCAAAACACCTATTTCAAAAGTATAAAAAACTTCTCCGTATGTTCTATGGCTGAATTTAAGACCATCTATTATTTCCCCGCAAACATGGGCTACATTTGTACTGGTATTGCTGTCTTCTAAATTTATCATATTTTCCCTCCCAGAAACTCGCATTACTACATTCTATTCTGAGATAGGGAAAGTATGACATTTTGCTGACATTCATTAAGCGGCATTCCTTTCGTTGGGATTATACAGGTTTGGGCACTTTATCGTGATGACCAGGCTGTCCGCTTGTGATTTTGATATCGTTTCCGGCACTGCCCCGTAATAATGGTTCGCAGCCTCTTTGATGCCGTAACAGTTTTCACCAAAATAGATGCAGTTCAGGTACATCTCCAGAATTTCGTCTTTGCTGTAGTCTTTTTCCAGATGAAATGCAACAAAGACTTCGGCCACCTTCCTCTCAAAGTTCTTGTCGAAGTCAAAGTACATGTTTTTTGCCAGCTGCTGAGTGATAGTGCTGCCGCCCTCCACAAAGCTGCCTGCCAATATGTCATTTTTGATCGCCCGTATGATGGCAAGGGGGTCGATGCCGAAGTGGAACCAAAAGCGCTTGTCTTCGGATTTGATAATTTCATCCTTGAAATAATCCGAAATGTCGTCGAGTTCCACATAGTTGACGCTCCGTTTGATTTCTGCAACCTTCTCCGCGATGGCAGTTTCTTTGACCACCGACCGATAAAGCTGATATCCCTTATACACCGTCGGCGCACTGACAATAGCGCCAATCAACACGGTAACTAAAACGGTAATGGCGAAACCTTTGAACAATCTTCTCATCAAAAACACCCCTTTCCTTTTGATACTACTATTGTATCTCCGAAAACGGGGTGCTGCCATAGCTTTGACTTACAGGGTGCTTACAGTTTTGTAAGATTCGTTTCGCTCTTCTTGCGGCTTTTCTGTCGGTAATACGAGGCAACGGTGATCAGCAGGAAGATCATATATGGCGATATCGGCAGGATCACTTCAGGAATACCTGTAAGGGATACGATTCCGCCAATCCCTACAAAAGGACACGTCGCCAAAAAAGCGACTGGAATGAACCCATAGACAAGTTCGGGGCGATTTCCTTTGGTGAAATATACTAAGAAAGTCGATATCAGTAGAACTGCCAAAACCGCCAGCAGGAGAACAAAGGTCCTCTTTGGTTTTTGAGAATCTTTCTGTAACATTGCTAAACTGATACAGCACAGCAGGAATGCTGCAGCTGAAACAATCATATTCCATGGTCTGATCGGGTTTGGCGCGATCATTAAATTCAAATTGCAGCCGAATGAAACCAGGGTTGCCACTGTGGTCGTCCAAAAAATCGTTTTATTTTTCATGAGCATCATCCTTCTTTTTTCTGTATTCATTAACAGTAATTGCCACAACAAAAACAGCGCTTGCAATGAGCCATGAATCATAATTTACAGCCGTAAAACTCCCATATTTATAATACGAATATGCGCATATGCATAGTATAAATGCCAAATACATTAAAATGTATTTCAGCGCTGTGGAATTCATAATCTTTTTCATATTTACACCTCATTTCATATCAGACTAAATAAGCCATAATAAACCCAATACATTTCTCAGTCCCTGTCGTTCACGGAATATAGATGATACAGCCTACACAGCAGAATATGATGACCAGCACCCATGCGTCCGACGAATACTCTGCGTCCCGTCTTTTTCGCGAATAGAGACCCAGCACGATCACCAGCATTACCATGATGGCAGTAAACACGCCAAAGACAATGTTCCTTGTATGAACCTCTGCAAATATACTATCTGCGTATTTGCAAAACAAGAAATAGCCAAACCCCGCAAGCATCGAGGTCATTTGCAGAAAACTAGGCTTTGAGCGTCTTCCCTCAGTGGCTTCCAATCTGTCTTGATTTGTGATACCAGTGATTTTCATGACGGAACCTCCTTTTGCAATGGTTATACTATCATTATACCACTGTATTCAAAAAAATACAATTTATCAGTCACAAAACGCCCCTTTCCCTTTGATACTATGGTGGTATCGCTGAGAAAGGGGCGCTGTCATGGATTCATAAAGTGTTTACAGTTTTGTAAGAAAGATTCTTTGTCTGCATTGCACAGTCAGCTATCATAAGTAGCTTTCAAAAGATTTGTTTCTTCAGTTTCCCGCCCAAGTTTTTGTGTTACTGACATAGAAATATTTGTAGTGATTGGAACTATTGCTAACGGAAAATCCTACACTAGCTTTTTCACCAACTCCGATATTTACGTTTACTCCTGCCGAGGTTGTCCCATTATTATAGAAGTCGCCATTAACAATGTATTGTATCTTATTGTTGCCACGATTCCAAACAGCTATTTCTCCGCCAAATTGCTTTGAAATACCATTATATCCTCTATTCATCGTCACATAATATATGTGATCAATTGCCCAATATGAATTCCAATAATCCGCTACTACATATAAGTCGAGTGAAGGCTTATATGAACTTGTTACATTTAATGTTATGCTTAGAACTTTGTACCTCAAATCCCTCGCCCTCGTTCTAGGTGGATTCATTACTCCATCTGGATTAACTTCCTTTTCAGCTTCAACAAAGGACAGTCCATTTCTATCAGCATGATATTGAATGAGTTCCTCATAAGTCATTGCCTTACTCGCACTAATGTCGGTGCTTCCAAATTGTTCAATCTGATCTGTGCTCGATGAAAATGACAACATTGTGCTTGACAACACCAAGACAACTGCAAGTAAACTTACAATAAATTTCTTCATTTTTTCTTCCTTTCTACCCTAATTGTTAATCATTTAGGGATATCGTTTTGTGCTGATACACATATTTTGATTCTAGGCCCTTCGTGTCTCGATTTATAACATATATGGTTTCCCCATCATTTTTTTGTTTTATGTCTGTCTTCATCGTAACAGAATCAACCAGGTCTGCAGATATAAAGTCGCCATTTAGGCTATACTCAATCTGCTTTCCTCCCCTCAGCCAATACGCAAGGTTTCCAACAAAGGTTCTTATTTCGCTGCCCATTCTCATGCTTACAACAGCACCTTTGAGTTCTGTGATAATCCATTCTTCACCCTCATTTTGAGTTTGTAAATAAAATTCCAAACTCGCTGCATAATCTGCATCAACCTCAACCGTTTTAGATGCAATCTGAAATGTAGCATCTTGATTAGCAATGACATTCATCTTTCTAAGCCTGCCCTTCGCCTCATTTTCAGTAATCTTCTGTATTGTAGCAAAGTGGCTTACCAATTTTTCAAAGCTTAGCGGCACGCTCATTTCAAAGGGCGAATTATCTGGTTCAGTTTTTATCCCATCACTGCATCCTGTAAAAGCTGTAGGTATCAAAACAAAGCATACGCATAGGATTCCAATCAAAATTGCTCGAGTTCTAGCCTTATTTAGAGAACATTTCGTTTTGACACTCATAAGTACCTCCTATTTTAGAAACGTATAACGTATAAAACAGCTTAGAGTTGGTTTATTAACTGAATCTCAGAAAACAACATTGTTACAATCCCAATAACTTCTTCAACCACTCCCAAAAGTTATCATCAATATACATTGGCATGGGTCTACCTCCTTCCAATCATCAACAACAGTTCAATTTGTTACTATGATTCTAACATTGTACATAGTAGAATACAATTCGTCATGGGATAAGTGCAGAAACTCTGTGATAAGTGTTCAGAGTTTTCTGATTACAGAAGTATTTCTGTTGTCACTATTTTATTCTCACATTTTATCTCGAAATCACCATTGTTTCTCTTCATCACATCGAATACGTTTCTCAGCCCAATTCCGTGATTCTCTTTATCTCCTTTTGACGTTTCAATCATGCCGTCTATTATTGTCGGCTCCTTTTCTACAGGATTTTTGATGGTAATCAACACTTTATCCTGGCAGACGCCGATGCTGATTAGTATTTTCCGATTATCGTCACACTTCTGTGTTGCTTCATAAGCATTTTTAACAATATTGGATAAAACAATGCAAAGATCAGATTCCGACAAGGTCAGCTTATCTGGAAATTTGCCGATTGCCTTAATTTCTATGTTTTCTTCAAGACCCTTTTCGTAAAACTCATTGAGGATAGCATCGCCAATAACATTATTTGTGTTTATGTAATCGAAGAATTTTCTCATCTCCTGCATATCCGCTATGTATCTATATAATTTTTCTGTTTCTGCCTGTTCAGACAGACCTTGTAAAGCTTGCATATGAGCATTATAGTCGTGTCGAAATTTCTTCAATTCAGTTTGCTTTTTGTTAAGAAGGTAATATTGTTTCGTTTGCACATCAATGCATCTCATGTTTTCGTAAATCAGCTCATTGAGCTTACCTTTCTGTAAAAGAAGGACATCGACCATGATGCAGGATACGATAATCAAAATACTAAAAAGACTGGCGCCTATAATGAATAGTACGCGTAAACGATACACGATATCTTCATCCAACACAACAATTTGCGAGTATCCAATAACAATTACTGAAATAATTACATATAAAATGTAATATAAAAATTTCTTAAAACTAAAATAATTCAAATACGTTCTGACAGTCTCACTCTTTTTGTAGCACAACAAAACTATCATCAGCAGAAACACTATCCCCAGGCCAACTGATATTGACTTAAAATCACCTATACTTTCGTCACTCAATTTTTGTCCATGAAAAAAGAGCATCATAATGCCTGTACAAAGTGAATCAATGATTCCGATAAGGAAATGAACCAATACTGCCAGTTCTCCGACCACTGTAATTTTCCCTTCGAAGAGCGCCACAGCCATTAAAACATGCGCCGCCAATGTAAAGAATATTCGATTACTTGCATCTCGCAGCCCAAATATCACCAAGACGCAGCAAATTACCACAGCTATCGCTGCGGCATAATACCTTATTCCTTTTCGGAACGAAAATCCCAAAATTAATGTAAAGATTAAGATCAGCTCAATCGCATCAACAAGGAATACCGCAGCTAACTGTAAATTAATCATAAATACCTCGCCATTTTCTTACAATACGCAGTGTATTTTTCTGCACATTCTTTTCTTTTGCGTTCACTAACTTTCAGCCAAGCCTCATCTCCAACAAGAATCTTTTTTCCATCATTCGAAAATTTGGCAATCCACCTGCAATTGACCACATAAGAATCGCTGATTCTGATAAAGCCTGCCACCTCCAGTTCATCCATCCATGCCTTTAATGTCTTCCTCTGATTTTTCACGAGTCCGCCCGTCGTGTACACATCCGTATAATTACCACATACTCTGATTGCTACTATTTTCTCACTGCTGATTACACTGCCATCTTCCAAAGTGACAATTCGGCTGCTGCCCGAAAATTCCACCGCTTTGTCAAGCACCAGTTCAAACTGGTCCTCGTCCACAGGTTTTGTCAGAAATCCGATGACATTCTTACCAAAAGCCTCCTGCATAGATTCCGGATGACTAGATACGAAAATGATAAAGGTTCCGTTGCCCTGCTGCTCCAGCCTGTTTTTCACTTCAATTCCGTCAACTTCTGGCATCTCAATATCCAGAAATAGGATGTCGGGACGCATGGCAAAGAGTTCAGTCGGGTCCGTGGTAGAAACACATTCTGCATTCAGTTGGTTAGATTCTATATATTTTTCACATAAGCTTGCAAGTTCTTCAGCAACATATAAATCATCATCGCAAACTACAATTTTTATCATTTTATTCACCTGCTTACTATAGACATCGACGCTCATTAACTCACTTATATTGTACCATATGCGTTAAGCTCTGTCTTCGCATTTCGGTTCGTCACTCGCCGGGTACGAACAGTATACCCTGACAATTCCTCTAAAAATAGAATCAAATATCATATTCAATGGCTCTTTCCTTGCGGCAACGCTGTAAGATTATAGAACCATTATAACTCAATTGCCATGAAAATTCAAAAAAACAAACCGGCGCCCACGGCAACCGATTTGTCTCAAAATTTAATTCCTATTCTCTTCTGTTTTGGCTGAAAGCCGCTTCTGTCTTCTTCCGTACAGAAATCGGTTCACATATTTGTTCACCACCGCTACAAAGACGAATCCCAGGGAGATCGCTAAAGCGATGATGATAGCCGCCGTGCCGTTTTCTACGAACATGGCGTCGTCTTCACTGACCAGGCCGAACATGGTGTAGTACAATCTGCCGCCGGGAATCAGCGGAACTGCCGCCGCCGTCAGAAAGATGGTCGCCGGCGCTTTGTTGACCCTGGCCATCAGTTCTGCATAGACCGCCACATAGACCGCCGCAATCAGGTTGCAGATAAAGTCACTCTGCAGCTGCGCAAAGGTCATCAGGTAGATAAACCAGGTGACCAGGCCGCCAATGCCGGCGTACAGCACCTGCCTGCCTTTGATCTTGAGAATCAGGGCAAAACCCAGAGAGCCTAGAAAGGCTGCCGCAAGTTGCGTAATCATAGCACACCTCCCAAAGCAATAATTGTAAAGGCAAAACCACAGGCTATGGCCGCCGCCACCAGGATTGAGTTGACCAGCCGCAGCAAACCGGAGGCGATGTCTCCAATCAGCATATCCCGGATGGCGTTGGTCATAGCGATACCCGGAATCAGCAGCATGATACCGCCGATCATGATTTTATCGGAGTTGACACCCACGCCCAGCTGTACCAAGAGCAGGGTAGCAATACCGGCAGTCACAGAAACTGCGAAGTTATATACAATCTGATTTTTTTCCCGCGATGCCAGAAACAATTCCATCAAAACGATGACAACTCCCACAATGGCAGCTGCGATGCAATCCAGCCAGCCGCCGCCGAAGAAGACCGTAAATCCGCCAGAAACCAGAATTGCGCCGATAAACTTCAGTGTCAGATGCTGCTTTGGCCGATTCATGACCTCGTCAAACTTCTGCTGCATGGCATCGGGCTCTGGCTGATTCGCACAGATATAACGGCTGAGATCGTTGAGATAATCCAGCCGGTCAAAGTTCGCGTCATAGCGGACGATACGCCGTATATGGGTGAGAATCCTGCCGTCAGGCGCTTCCATGGTTACCTGAATATTGGAGGTGATGATGAAGACGTTGATTCGATCAGCACCGTAACTTTCACACATGCGGTAGATGCTGTCTTCTACGCGGTTCACCTCGGCGCCGCAGACTACCATCTCCTCACCGATATCGAGAATTCCCTGCAAAATTCTATCAAAGTCCATTATGCAATCTCCAGCTTCATCACCTCAGGATGGCAGCTCACCTGATACTGCGGACAATACTTACACTCAAAGAAGTTTGGTGCAGTGTCAGGATCTACAGCCACAAAACCGTTCTTCTTAAAGAACCCCGGCGCTCTCGCCACCAGATACAGTTCTTTGCCGCCCAGCTCCTTTACCTGTTCGACCACCTTCTTCAGCATGATCTCGCCCACCTTGCTCTTGCGGTACATTTTGTCCACTGCAATACCATCGATAATATAGCGTCCTTCCCGCTTGGCAAGAACCACACCGCCGACCAAAAAGTCTTCGTCACCGTGGGTCACCTTGTAGCACTTTACGATGTCGGTATCCACCTCTTCATCACCGTCAAACTCCAACTCATTTTCGACGAAAAACTTGACCAGTCTCTCGTACTCATCTGTCTCTTTCATGATTAAACGCATCATTTTATATCTCTTCCCCCATATTATCTTCTAAAGTACAGATTTTCAATCTGTTATGTAATACGTCAAATTCCAGCGGGAACTTCTCACCGTGTTCGCCGTCGATGTCTGTCGGCAGATCGCTGTCAGCCTCGATTTTCAGCTTATCGGTCTGAAAATGGAGGACCTTCTTGCTGGACGGATGGTTGCCCTGCAGAATCTTCATAAACACGCCCGGCATCTCCAATAAAGTCATATTTCTAAACAGCATGACGTCCAGCAATCCGTCGTTGATTTCTGAATCCGGTGAAATCTTCTTGAAGCCGCCTGCCGATTTTCCGTTCATGACCACCATGAAGTACATCTTCTCTTTGTAGACTCTTTCCGGCGTCGTCAGCGTCACTTTGATCGGCTTCAGATTCGGTACTTCAGAAAGTCCCTTCAGATAATATGCCAAAACGCCGATTGTATTCTTCAGTGTCGGGTCGGTCTTCTGGCTGACGTCTACCACCTGTCCGATGGCAGCCACGTTGATAAAGAATCGGTCATTGACCTTGCCCACGTCTGCATAAGTATAATTGTTCCCCAAAGCGATGTCCAGCATTCTGTCTATCTCGTTAGGAATGTTGAAATAAAAGGCAAAGTCGTTGGCAGTGCCAGCTGGCATAATGGCCAGTGGAAGATAAATTTCGTTTCGAATCATAGCGTTGACACAGATATTGATGGTGCCATCTCCGCCAGCCGCGATAATCTGCCGGTATTCCTCTCTGTAAGTCTCCTTATCCAGATCCGCCAGGTAATCAAAAATGGCATGGCCGTGAGCCGCCCTGATGGGCACGACTTGGTATCCTTCATTTTGATATCGACCGATAATATTATCCAGGTTATTCTTAAACATGCCACTTCCCGAGCTCGGATTGTAGAACAAAATCACTTTCTTCACGTTCTTACTCATGTAGGTACCCCCTCATCTCTCCAATTAAATATAGTGACCCTGCAAAGAGAAGCAGGTCATATTCCGCATATCGCTTTTTCACATATTCTGCCGCGGCTTTTGGTGATTCTATTATAATACAATTCCCGCCCTTTGCGGTAATCATTTTTGCGAGATCAGCAGCCGGCAGTTTTCTCGGATTGTCCGGCTCTGTGACGACAAAATCTTTCGTGATAGCGAGGAAGTTATGCAGTACCTCGTCCACATCCTTATCCTGCAAAATTCCAATGGTCATTAGAATCTTTTTCCCCTCAAAATGGCTGCTGACCGCTTCTCGCAGCGCTTTTGATCCATCCGGGTTATGCGCACCATCGATAATGACAGAAGGATTTCGCCTCAATATTTCAAAACGTCCAATCTGCTTTGCTTTCTTAAACCCCTTCTTGAGCGCCTCCGTAGAGACAGTGATGCTGCCCTGCTCAGCAAGAAGCGCAATGGCGTATAACGCCGCCAAAGCATTTTGCACTTGATGCCTGCCTAACATGGAAATTTCTATATCATATTTCTTCCCCAGGATTTCTGTTTCAAAACAATAACCCTCTAAAGTCTGGTCTGTAATCTTATATGCCAGCTGCTGCACATCAAAGAAAGGCGCATTCAGTTCATCCGCCCTTTTGATAAAGACTTCTTTTGCATCCTCTCTGTCTGTTGTAGAAATCACCGGACACCCCGCTTTAATAATGCCCGCTTTTTCGAAAGCGATTTCAGGAATGGTTTCTCCCAGCCGATCAGTGTGGTCCAAGGAAATTGAAGCGATGATGGAAGCCAGTGGGTGCTTTACCACATTGGTAGAATCCCCTCTTCCACCAAGGCCCACTTCTAACACTACATAATCGGCTTTCTGCTCTTTAAAATAAAGAAAGGCGATTGCCGTCACCACTTCAAACTCTGTCGGCGACTCATCTCCTTCTTTTACCATTTCTTCAGCCCTGGCGAGAACAATTTCGCTGCAGCGATTCAGATCCTCGTCGGAAATATATGCTCCATCGAACTCGATCCTTTCATTGAATACCTCGATATAAGGGGAAGTATAGAGGCCGGTTTGATAACCGGCCGCCTGTAATACTTCGTAAACATATTTGCAGATGGAACCTTTGCCGTTGGTACCGGCCACATGAATAACTTTTAGGTCGTCCTGAGGATTTCCCAGTTTTTTCAAGAGAATGTTCATTCGTTCCAGTCCCAGGACACTGCCGAATCGCAAGAATTCGTGTATCTTGTTTATTGCATCCATATTATTTGTTCACTTTCTTTGCTACCATTTCCAGTCTGGCTTCTACCTTAGCCAGCATATCTTCGTACTTCGCCTGCTTCTCTTTTTCCTCATTGACCACCTTTTCGGGTGCTTTGGCAAGGAAACCCTGGTTGGAAAGCTTGGAGGCCACTCTCTTGACTTCGCCCTCCAGCTTTTTCTTTTCCTTGGTCAATCGGTCAAACTCGGCGTTAAAGTCAACCAGATCGTCCAGCGGAATAAAGATTTCAATACCTTCGATGACTGCTGACATGACCTCTTCAGGAACTTCTCCTTTGTCGGTTACGAACTTAATGTCGGTGATGTTTGCCAGGTCCTTGATATATCTCTCACCACTTTGAATGGTCGCAAGCTTTTCACCTTCCGCATAGATAACTGCTGTCAGCTTTTTGCTCGGTACCGCTTCTGCCTCCGCCCTGATATTTCTGATAGCGCGGATCGCTTCCATAGCAGTTTCCAGTCTGTATTCTTCCGCTGCAAAGCGTCTCTCTTCAGAAACTTGCGGCCACTTTGCTTTGATCAGGTAACAGTTTGGATTGTCTTCTCTCTCGCATTCTGAATGAGGAAGGAAGGACCAAATCTCTTCGGTGATAAACGGCATGAACGGGTGCAGCATCTCAAGCATGTTCTTCAGAACCATGACGAGAACGAACCTTACGACTTTCTTATCCTCTTCATCGTCACCCCAAAGTCTCTTCTTCACCAGTTCAATATACCAATCGCAGTATTCGTTCCAGATCAGTTCATAAACTCTCTGACCTGCCAAAGCCAGGTCGTATTTTTCCAGGGCATTGGTAACGTATTCTACCGCGTCATTGACTCTGCTGATCATCCACTTATCTTCATCTCGCAGCATGATGTTGCTGAAATTAGTGGTGTCGCCGCAAGCCATGCCGCAGCAGTCACCGCAGCATTTTGCCAGCTCTCTGAAATTGCCGTCCTCATCCTGCAGGTTCATGATTACAAACCGGGATGCGTTCCACAGCTTGTTGGCGAAGTTTCTGGAGGATTCCAGCTTATCTTCTTTAAATCTCATGTCGTTACCAGGCGTGATGCCAGTCGTCAGCATAAAGCGCAAAGCATCGGCGCCGAACTGGTCGATGACTTCCAAAGGATCGATGCCATTGCCCAGAGATTTGCTCATCTTGCGGCCTTCTGCATCTCTCACCAGACCGTGAACGTAGACGTGATGGAACGGCGGCATATCCATGGCCTCGCAGCCAGAGAATACCATGCGGACAACCCAGAAGAAGATGATGTCGTAACCCGTTACCAATACGTCGGTCGGATAGAAGTATTCCAAGTCTTTGGTCTTATCAGGCCAGCCTAAAGTTGAGAACGGCCACAGTGCTGAGGAGAACCAGGTGTCGAGGACGTCCTCGTCCTGTTTCAGATCTGTCGAGCCGCACTTCGGACATTTGCTCGGATCTTCTTCGCTGACGATCAGCTCGCCGCACTCCTGACAGTACCAGGCCGGGATTCTGTGTCCCCACCAGAGCTGACGGGAAATGCACCAGTCTCTGATTTCTTCTAACCAGTGCAGATAGGTTTTTTCAAATCTCTCCGGAACGTGCTGCAGCTGGCCTGATTTTGCCGCTTCGATAGCCGGCTTTGCCAGATCTTCCATTTTGACGAACCACTGATCCGAAAGCATCGGCTCGATGACGGTATGGCATCTGTAACACTCGCCTACAGGGATGACCTTTTCTTCTGTCTTAACCAGGTAGCCAGCCTCGTCTAAGTCCTTGACCCACTGTTTTCTGCACTCGTAACGATCCATACCTGCATACTTACCTGCTAAGTCGTTCATGGTCGCATCCAGATTGATGCAGGATGGACTTTCCAGACCTGCGCGCTGTCCCACCTCGAAGTCGTTCGGGTCGTGAGCTGGTGTGATTTTCACGGCGCCTGTTCCCTTTTCCGGATCTGGATATGGGTCTGCAATGATTGGAATCTCTTTTCCTACCAGCGGCAGGATGACTTTCTTACCGACCATGCCTTTATATCTCTCATCGTCAGGGTGAACGGCGATAGCCACGTCGCCGAACATGGTTTCCGGTCTTGAAGTTGCCACGATCATATCACTGGCGCCTTCTTCTGCTGCTGGATAACGGAAGTACCAGTAGAGGCCGTTCTTGTCCTCGTGTTCTACCTCTGCGTCAGACAAGGATGTACCGCACTGCGGGCACCAGTTGATCAAACGGTTTCCTCTGTAGATCAAGCCCTTGTTATATAATTGTACAAAGAAATGCTTTACGGCTTTGTTGCAGCCTTCGTCCATGGTAAAGCGCTCTCTGCTCCAGTCGCAGGAATCCCCCAGTTTGCGGCACTGTCTGGTGATTCTGCCGCCGTACTCTTCTTTCCAAGCCCAGGCGCGGTTCAGGAACTCCTCTCTGCCCAGGTCTTCTTTTTCCTTGCCCTCTTCTTCTCTGATTTTCTCTACGACCTTGACCTCTGTGGCGATGCTGGCGTGATCCGACCCCGGCAGCCACAGCGCACTGTAACCCTGCATTCTCTTCCATCTGGTCAGAACATCCTGCAGTGTCTGATCCAGTGCATGTCCCATGTGCAGCTGCCCTGTAATATTTGGCGGCGGCATCACGATGGTGAACGGCTTCTTGTCAGGGTTTACCTCTGCCTTAAACGCGCCGTTCTCTTCCCACATCTGATATATTCTGTCTTCAAAATCCTTTGGGTTATAAGTCTTTGCTAAATTTTTCTCCATGTTACTTCCTTTCTATTACTATTAACTATTTTTTCTTTATTTGAGATGCTCTGACTGTACTGTAAGCGCACACTGCAGCACTGACCAGCATGACGATACCGGTTATCCGCACGGTCCAGTCCGAAAGAGGGACTATGCGCATATGAAATCCCACGATCAGCAAGGTGATTACCAGTATGGTCAAAGTCATGATCTGTACTTTTTGAATTTGTCTCATCGTTACGCCTTCTTTCTTAGAACATCTTACTCGTCTTTAAAGGCACAGATATCTCTGCTGCTGATCACTGGCTTGCCCTGCCGATCAAGCAGCGGCGTCAATCCGGCACCATAACCAGTATTGACCATCAGATAGTTCACACCAGTCTCTTTATCCACAATGACTTCAAAGGACTTTGCCAGTCCATTTGTATACGTCTCTCTGATTTCAAAGCGATTGTCTTTTTTGCTCATCGTAATCCTCCCATTATTAAATAAAAAAGTCCTCTGTAGGATTGCTCCTACAAAGGACGAAAAATTCCGCGGTACCACCTTTGTTCCGCAAAGCATAAACCTTGCGGCTCTCATTTACATCGTAAGACTCCAAAGCAACCTTCGACGGATACTGTTTCTCTAAGGTCTCTCAGCCTGTGAACCTTATTCTCTGTAAAGAGTTTTCTCGCCTACTCCTCTTCTTCAACGTCTAAATATTAGCCTATTATGTTATTTTACCAAAAAAACTATTTTTTGCAAGTCATTATTGCACATTTGCATGAAGAATCTGAGATTCTGATACTGGTGCTGAATCGGATATTTTTACTAAAAAGTCTCTATCATACATCGTTTTGAGACCGGATGGAATGCAATGATGTTGCCATGCTCCACTTTATTCATTCTGATTTGATACCCCCCAAATCAGAACAATCTCTGTCATACGATAGATATCATTTTTATCATTAGAGTTCCATCTTGTTCTATACAATAGAAAAACAGTAAGGTAAATGAAGTGAATTCCGTTTTATATTATTCCTTTTTATTGTATACTGTAAAGAAGAGGGGAGGAAATAGCAATGGCTTGTAAGAAAAAATTATCTGCCGTCATTTTAGCATCTGGGCACAGTCAACGTTTCGGAGAAAATAAACTGCTCTACCCAATTGACGGCATCGCTATGATCGAACATCTGTTCTCCATCATGCCGACAGATTTATTCAAAAAAGTCATCGTTGTCTCCATCTATGAAGAAATTCTAGCTTTGAGTGAGAAATATGGTTATCTCTCAGCGTACAACGATGATAACACCGGTGATATTGCAAAGACGATTGCACTTGGTATTGATATGGCAAGTGATTCTGAAGACGGATGTATGTTCTTCACCTCCGATCAACCTTGGCTCACTACAGCAACTATCCGAAGATTAGCCGGGCAATTTTATAATAAACCTGAAAAAATACATATTCCTATATGTCAGGGAGAAAGCGGAAATCCGGTGATCTTCCCGCGGCGCTTTTTCGCAGAGTTACGTACGCTGCCGCCTCATCATAGCGGTAAATATCTCGTAAAAAAATATCCCGAGGCGATTTCCTATCTGGCCGTCACCAACTCACAGGAATTAAAAGACGTGGATACAAAAGAAGATTTGCCGCCCACATCTATTTAAAGTGATTCTCGACCATAGCCCAGAAATAATTCTCCCTCCTTTTCATAGACTTTTATACCCGAAAACACCTGCCTAAGACTTTTCTCTACAGCATCCGCAGAGGATACCCCTTTTTCAATCTTTGCGCAGATTTTTCCGTCCTTTAATAAGTAGACTTTATCACAATAGGCCAAGGCCAACTGCGGATCGTGCAGCACCAACAAAGCGCCCAGCTTTTCTTCCGCTGCGAGTCTATACAAAATCCTCATAAGGTGATAGCGGTTATTCACATCTAAAGAGCTGTCCGGCTCATCAAAGAGCAGCAAGGGTGCACCTTGCACAATACATCTGGCAATCATCACCATCTGCTTTTCTCCCTCGCTCAGATACATGTAGTTTGCTTGCGCCAAATGCGATATGTGCAAGTAGTTTAAGGCCTCATGGGCACGCCGGATATGTGCCCTTGTCGGCGTCTGTCCAAACTTTAAATTGGTATTTGCTCCCATGAGAACGATATCTAATACGCCGGTATCAAAATACACGCCGAATCGCTGTGGCAGATATGCTGTGAATCTGGCCCGTTCTTTTGCAGAAAGGTTCTGTATATTTTTCCCCGAGAGCAAAATGCGTCCTTCTGCTGCGTTCTCTATTCCACAGATAATCCGCAGTAAGGTTGACTTTCCTGATCCATTTTCACCTAGCAGAGCGCAGATTTCCCCTTCTTTCACTTCCAGATCCATACCATCTAGGACGTTTTTCTTCCCATAAGCAAATTCCAGTTTATCAACTTCTAATAAAATCGCCAGCCCCTCCTTTTTATCATCAGTATGACCAAAAATGGTGCGCCAATAAAGGATGTTAAAATACTGATTGGTATTTCTATATCAAAAAAACCTCGCGAGGCACAATCTGCTAAAATCATCAAGATTCCCCCTAAGATGCAGGATAAGGCCGCAGTCTGCAAATTGCTCTTTTGCGTAAGCATTCTTGCCCCATGAGGTGCAACCAAACCGATAAAGGTAACTAAACCCGTTACCGAAACAATCGCCGAAACAATCACCGTTGTTGCTGCCAGCACAACACTGCGAATCACCTTTACTCTGACGCCTAATGCAGAAGCTTCCTCATTAGACAGGCCCAAGATGGTAATTTGGTATCGTACCAGAAACAAGACCAGCATACCCGGTAAAAAGAAAGGAAGCACCCAAAGCACCTTTGAGGCTGTGATAGCCGAAAGTCCGCCCATGGCCCAATATTCCAGCGGCGCCAGTTCGCTGTTTGGATCTGCAAACAACTTCAGAATCATAATTGCAGCTTCCGCCATGGCGCTGATGACAATGCCTGACAGAACAATAGATGCCAGTGAATTTCTATGGCTATTATTTGCAAACAGCATTACGAGCAGAACCGCCAGGATGCCGCCGAAAAACGCATAAATGGGCACTAGTACGGAACCTGCACCCATGATGACAATCCCCAAGGCAGCGCCAGCATTGGCACCGCTTGCCACACCGATAATGTCCGGGGAAGCCAGAATATTTTTAAATAAGAGCTGATAGATATAGCCTGCCAGACTCAGCCCTACACCGGTGAGAACCGCCATGAAAGTGCGCGGCAGCCGCAGGGTCATAAACACATCGTAGGTTGCCTTGTCAGCCTCTTGCCCAGTGAAAATCTTTACGATTTCTTGCATTGATATAGGATATTTTCCGACAAGCAGCGAAAGACCTGTGAGAAAAAACAGTAGTACGCAAAAAACACAGATCAGTTTATTTACTCTTTTTCTATTCATGACACTGTAAGAATCTCCTTATCTGCTGTAAATCCATAAAACCGATCATAGAAGTCTGCCACATCTTCTCGAAGTGTCTGCAGGCTGTAATTCTCTGGATGTAATGCAGCAAAAATCCACAGCTTTCCAAGAATCCCCGACGGTACAGGAGAATCCCAGGCTTCAAAATCTGAAGGCATCGTCAAAACATGATCCTCAGTCACAGCCTTTAAACTGGCTAGTTCTGGTACCGACTGCAAGTCCTCTGCTGTGTAGCTGGCTTCGGCTGCGATGATGATATAATCCGGATTCCATGCTAAGAGCTGCTCATAAGAAATCCCTACCCAGCTATCGCCTTTGATTGCTTCAGCGACGTTTTTTCCGCCTGCACTTTTGATCAAAGTGTTTTGATACATACCGCCGGGACAAGTGCGCAGCATGTCACTATTGCCGGCCAGATAAACCGATGGCGTGTTTACATTTTTTATAGACGCAGCCAGTTTCTCATTTGTCTCCTCATAATAATCCAGCAGTGCCTCGCTCTTTGCTTCTTCTCCAACTGCACTGGCAATCAGACGGATTGCCTCTTTCAGAAGCTCATCGCTTTCCGGATTGACGAGCAATACCGGAATGCCTAATTCTTCAAGGGTCTGCGCAGGCTCCTGTAATTTTTTCGGCAGAATTACCAAATCCGGTTTTAAGGCGATACAGGCCTCTAAATTAAAATCCTTCGCAGATCCCATGTTAGGCAGGTCAATGATTTCTGGCGCCGCAAGTGCGTAGATATTTCGGTCCTTTGCTTTTGCTTCAATACCTGCAAGGCGGTCCTGACAGCCTAAAGCGAGCAGCAGAGAAGTTGAGACATAGTACCCACTTGCGATTCTTTGCGGGCGTCGAGAAATGGTCACATCACGACCTGCCTGGTCTGTCACCGTGATACTTTCCCATTCCTTATTCTTCACGTCTGTCCCCGCTCCACCTGGATTACTGCATGCAGATACACCCAGCAGCAAAACGAAGATCATAAACAGCGCGGCGATTTTTTTAACAAGGCTCTCCTTCACTTCTCTCTTCCTTCCTTTCTTTCCCTTCAAGAGGTTTCTTCAGCGCTGCCATCACGCGCACTGGCGTAAGTGGAATGCTGTTGATGAAGACTCCCGTAGCGTCAAAGACAGCATTCCTAATTGCCGGCGCGATACCTACGATTGGCGGTTCGCCGATTCCCTTTGCCCCATAAGGTCCCAGTGCATTAGGATGTTCCACGATGATGGTTTCTAAGTTCGGCAAATCTAAGGCAGTTGGAATTAAAAAGTCGTGATAGGTATGATTTTTCATCCTGCCGTTTTCCATGAAATGTTCTTCCATGATGCCCCAGCCAATGCCTTGTGCCATACCGCCTTCCATCTGCCCCTCTACTGTACTCGGATTGATCGCTTTACCGACATCACAGGCAAGTACACAGCGCAGAATCGTCAGCTCTCCGCTTTCTGTATCCACCGCAAGTTCTACGCCGCAGGCCCCAAAAGTAAAGGCGTGCATCTGATCGTGGGTATTATCAGAGCGAGGATATACTCTCGGCGGAAACCAGGAGCCGATTGCAGACAGCGGAACTTGTGCCTTATACGCACTCGCTGCGACCGTTCCCAATGGCACTGATAATTCCGGTCTCCCCTTTACGTAAACCATATTTCCGTCTATGTCGACCGATGCCGTCCCGACCTTAAAGATTTCATCGGCAGCATGCTTGCTGAAGCGTTCTTTCAGCGTTTTACATCCTGCGATTACCGCATTTCCCATTAATGTCGTCGTACGAGACGATACTGTTGCCCCTGCTTCTAAGGAAGATGATGTATCAGAATAATCTACATAAACTTTATCAGCAGTCACACCCAGCGCTTCTGCCGCAATCTGTTTCATGGCAACAAGCAGGCCTTGTCCAAGTTCGTTAGAGGATACGCCGATATTGACAGATCCATCCCGCTGCACCTGTATGATACAATGTGCTCCATCAGGAGAACTGCCTGTTCCAATTCCATACATGAAACAAGCCACACCTTTGCCCAGTTTCTTTGTGCCGTCTTGCCTGCCACGTTTATCATCCCACTTCAGTGCATCTCTTACTTTCAATAGACATTCTTCCAAACCGACGCCTCTTTCACCTAACATGACTTGCCCTGTGTGGATTGCGTCCCCATCACGTACGATATTCTTGAGGCGCAGCTCAATGGGGTCCATGGACAGCTCATGCGCCAGCATATCCATCTGGCATTCTATGGCAAAATGTGCCTGCGGTGCGCCCAGACCTCTGAATGCACAGCCATAGGGGTGGTTGGTGTAAACAGAGTGGGCAGAAACACGAGATGAAGAGATCTTGTACGGACCTCCTGCGTATAATAAGGTTCGATCTGGAATCGCATCTACAGACTGATAGGCACCTTTATCTATAATATTAAAAACGTCTATGCCGAGTATTCTCCCCGTCTTATCGGCTGCAAGTCTGTGATGGAGAAATGTTGCGTGTCTCTTTCCTGTAGTGCGGAACACTTCTTCTCTCGTCTCTTCGTAAAAGACAGGCTTTCCCGTTTTCAGAGCCAGCACACCTGCAATGGCAGAAACGTCAAAAGTGGAGTCCTCCTTTCCGCCAAATGCACCGCCGACAATGGTGCTGATTATGCGAATCTTACTCTGCGGCAGACCTAAGACACCACAGAGGGCTTTTTTCGCACCTTGAACGTTATGTTGCGGGCTATATATGGTAATTCCCCCTTGGACTGGGTCAGGTTCTGCGATACAGACATCAGGCTCAAGATAGGCGTGATCAACCATGGGCGTTTCAAAATAGTTGTCGAGAATCACATCTGCTTTTGCAAAAACCTTTTCAATATCGCCATGATCTATCTCTGCGCTATAGGAGATATTACTGTCGCCGGAGTATGGATGCTTTTCATGAATCAGTCCCGCTTCCCTCTTAAATACTTCTCTTGGATCATCATATGCAGGCAACGGCTCATATTCCACTTTGATCAGTGAGACTGCTTCTTCTGCCGTCTTTAAGTCCCGAGCGGCCAAAATCGCTACGGCATCACCTTCATAGACCACCTTCTTTGCGGCTAAAACTGGTTTGTCATGCTCATCCAGCCCGTACCCGTTGCTGCTTCCTGGCGGCAGATCCTTGGCAGTCATAACAGCCTCAACCCCCTCCACGGCCTCAGCTTCGGACGTGTCTATAGACACGATTCTCCCATGTCCAAAAGGTGGGAATAAAGCCTTCGCATATAGCAAATCTGTGCGGTGAACTGCAATGTCAGCTGTAAACTTTGCCTCTCCAGTCACTTTGGCGGCAGTATCTGGTTTGACCATTCGTTGCCCGATAAGGCTGCTTTCTTTTTTCATCATATTCTTCTCCCACTATACAAAAACGAGATGTATGGAACCATGTTCGTATCCTCTTCTTTCTAAACTATACGTCCTGTTCCTGCATCCGCTTGGCAGCAAGCTGAATCGCCTCTACAATTTTTTGATATCCCGTACATCGACATAAGTTTCCAGAAATGGCTATTCTGATTTCCTCTTCTGTCGGGTTTTCATTTTCCTTCAGCAGTGCATATGCAGCTAATACCATTCCCGGAATGCAGAAACCGCATTGCACAGCATTGACATCTACAAAGGCCTGTTGGACTGGGTGCAAATGCTCCGTCGTGCCTAAGCCCTCTATCGTCATCACATTTTTACCTTCTATCATACCGGTAAGCATCGTGCAGGAACGTACTGCTACGTCATCTACTAAAACAGTACATGCACCGCAGTCTCCCGTACCACAACCTCTTTTCGTACCTGTAAGCTGAAAGCGGCTGCGTATGGTGTCGAGCAGAAGTTCATCTCCTTCTGCTTCGCAGCACACAGATTTTCCATTTAAAACAAAGGATACCCGCATCATATCAAAACCTCCCTTTCTCAGCATCTGCAAGTGCACAAGAAAATGCCTGTGCAATGATAGATTTCGTTACAGATTCCTTATATTCTTTAAAGTAAGATTCTCGCAGGCCTGCCTCTGCCGGAAAGTTTTCTTTCAGATATTGGTATGCCGTTTCTTTTTTCATCCCTCTTATCGCCTCTTCTAAACTGACTGCACGCACGATTTCAGCATTAAGCGCACCCAAAGAGATTGCTGCTTCTCTAACAATGTTTTTCTCTAAATGGACACGAACGCCTGCAAGTACCTTCCCTATATCCTGTGCTTTACGGCGGGCAGCTTTGCAATATCCAGTACCCTCTCTCTGTCTGATTGCAGAGAAACGAATCTCACGAATGATCTCATCAGCTTGTTTTACCGTGCAGTTTCTTCCCACGTAAAAGTCTTCTAAAGACACTGTTCGTTCTCTTTTACTGTTGGCAAGTACAACGTCTGCACCTAAGGCCATTAACATTGTAGCGCAGTCTGCTGCCGGTGCTGCCGTCCCGATGTTTCCTGCCGGTGTAGCTACAGCACGAACCCCCGGACTTCCTAAATTGGCAATCGCTTTCATCAAACCTGCAGCCTTTTGACATATTGGGTCATGTGACATTTCTCGATAAGTCACATTTCCGCCCAGAGAAATAACGCCCTTTTCTTCACGGATATATCGTAATTCCGGCAGGTTACCTATATAAACAATGATGTCTGGCGCAATCTTCTTTTGACTGATGCTGATGACAATATCGCTGCCGCCGTTGACGATAGCAGCTCTTTCCCCATATTCTTTGAGAATTTCCAATGCTTCGTGTAAGTTATTTGGTCTAAAAAAGTCTGTCACGGGCTGATCTCCTTTCGCCGTATTGAGCAGGGGCTATTTAGTAAATCTTTTTCTTCTACCATAATAGCCCCCTTTCTGCTCTTTAGCAATCTTCTTTCTTTTGTCTCACAAATGCAAATTTATCCATCTGTTTAGAATGGTCCGTACTCGGTGACTTGTGCGATAATGATGAAGATGAGGCCCACTGCAAATTGAATGCCTATGAGAGGTAAAACCCACTTCGCCCATTTCTCCCAAGGAATCTTGGCCAGGGCGAGACCCGCCATCAAAAATCCTGAAACCGGTGTCAGTACGTTGGACAATCCATTTCCTATAGATAAAGCCATAATCGACGTTTGTCTTGTCACATCTACCAAATCAGCCAAGGGCGCCATCAAAGGCATTGTCAATGCAGCTTGTCCAGAACCGGATACGACAATTAAGTTCAGCAAATTTTGGAAGATAAACATGCCGATTGCAGAAAAAATCGGTGGTAAAACACCTAAGACTGATGCCGCTCCATGTAAAATCACGTGCAAAATGTTTCCGTCTGTTAATACTACGACAATCGCCTTAGAAAATCCAACAATCAGAGCGCCTGTAGCAAGATCGGTCATGCCTTTTCCCAGCACTTCAGCGAAGCGGTTGAAACGCATTCTGCCAATGATTGCACAGATGATAGAAGCGCCAAGGAATAATGCGCTGATTTCATCCATATACCATCCCAGTTCAATCACACCGTAAACCAGTAATACAATCATCAATAGAAACACGACCAAAATTGCCTTTTCGCGGCCGCCGAACTTCGGCAAGTTATCCAAGTCCAAAGAATCCTCTCTATGTTTATCAAGTTCATACATGGGCGACAGTTGCGGATCTTTTTTTACTTTTCTAGCATATCGCATAATCCACAGAGAGGTTACGATTAATAATGCCGCAAACAGTGCAATTCTTAGTCCCATACCAGACAGAGGCGGCAGCTCCGCGATGCCTTGCGCAACTTGTAGACAGAACGGATTCATAAACTCGCCTGCCCAGCCGATGGCGCCGCCGACCATAACGATGGCCATACCGACAATAGAGTCATATCCCATGGCAAGACATAATGCGACAAAAAGCGGAACCAGCGGCACAGCTTCCTCACACATGCCAAAAATGGCACCGCCAATGCCAAATAGGAAGAGGACGATCGGGATGATGATCAAATCTTTTCCATTGAGGGATTTTGCTAATTTTCCAATACCAGCCTCCAGCGCTCCAGTTGACTGAATCACAGCCATGGCACCGCCAACGATGAAGAGGAAAAATACAATTTGTGCACTCTCTTGCAGGCCTCTCGTGATGGAAGTCAGCATCTGCATGGCAGATACAGGCGTTTGGTCGATGTTGTGATAAGAATCCGGATCTACGACTGATCTTCCGTCCAAGTCCATCATCTCGTAAGTTCCCGCAGGAACGATATAGGATAATATACTGCAGACTAATATAATCCCAAAGAGTATGATGAATACATTTGGCACCGCAAATTTTTTCTTTTTCTTTTCCATTTTGTGCTCCTTTCATAATTTCAATTTATCAATGAAAATATCGCAGGAAACCGATTGCTAAATTCGTTCAACGGTTCCTTCCCAGGTATCAAGTTCTTTTTCCTCTTTTCTCACAGACTCCTCATACCAATGCTTCGTTACTGTTTTAGCTCTGGTATAGAAGCGGACGCCGTCCTTCCCCAGCACATGCAAATCACCAAAGAAAGAATCCTTATTTCCGGAGAATGGGAAATAGGCAGACGGAACGGGAATGCCAACATTGATGCCCACCATGCCGCCGTCAGTCCGAATCTCAAACTCCCTCGCATAATATCCATTTTGTGTGAAGATTACAGAGCCATTGGCAAATGGATTTGCATTCATCAAAGTGATACCTTCTTCGAAATCTTTCACTCTCTTGATGAGTGTCACAGGTCCGAAGATTTCTCTCTCACCAACGCACATACCGGGTTTTACATGGTCGAGAATTGTCGGTCCGACAAAAAAACCGCTTTCAAACTTTGGAACGACAATGTTACGGCCGTCCAGCACTAATTCAGCACCTTCTTCAATTCCCCTCTGAATCCAATCACAAATCTTGGCTTTATGCTCTGCGGATACGACCGGTCCTAAATTAGTCTTAGGATCATATGCACAGCCAACCTGCATCTTCATCGCTTTATCTTTTAATAATGCAACAAATTCATCCGCTATACTTTCTTGAACAACGACAACGGGAAGTGCCATGCATCTCATGCCTGCGCAGCCATATGTAGAATTGATGATTGCATTCACCGTGCTATTCAGATCCGCATCTTCTAATACCAACGCATGATTTTTCGCCTCACACTGCGCCTGTACACGTTTTCCATGGGCAGCTGCCGTAGAATAGATTTGTTTACCGACTCCTGTCGTACCAACAAAGGTAATTGCTTTTACCCTAGCGTCACTTAGAAAAATATCAGCCTCCTTTCTGCTGCAGGTTACAAGATTGACAACGCCCTTTGGGAATCCCCCTTCTTCATAAAAAAGTTCCAAAATACGCATTGCTGTAAGGGGAGTTACACTGGATGCTTTTAACACAACAGTATTGCCAGTGGCAATGGCTAAAGGCACCATCCAGCCCCATGGAATCATTGCTGGAAAATTGAAGGGCACAATACCTGCCACAACCCCCAGCGGCATGCGGTAAGTGGCCGTATCAAAGCCGCTTGTTACCTGAAGTGATGCGTCCCCCTGCATCAAGGTGGGCAGAGAACATGCGTGTTCCGTCGGCTCAATTGCCTTCAAGATGTCACCTCGTGCTTCTGCCAGGTTTTTCCCCAGCTCCTTTGCACACAAGAGGGTCAACTCTTCTAAATGATCAAGCAGAATCGTTCTCCATTTAAACATCAGCTGTGTTCTCTGACTGAGAGATAATTTCGACCATGCTGGAAACGCTTCCTGTGCAGCCGCAATTGCAGATTCGACTTCTTCTGCAGTACAGCTGGGCACCTCCGCAATGACTTCTCCAGTGCTTGAATCAGTGATAGGCATGTATTTTTTAGACTTTGATTGACGCCATTCACCATTCACGCAATATTTCTTTCTTTCGACATTCATTTTCGCATTCCTTTCAGTAAAACTATATTTTGAAATCTAATTTCATTTTAAATCGTTTTCTGAAAATTGTCAATATTATTTGAAATGCTTTTTCATTTTTATGCATTAAAAAACGCTGATGTTGAATTGTATCGATTCAACATCAGCGCAGATATGCTGTCCTTTATGATATTTTATCAGTGTGGATCTTCATAGCCCATCCTAAAAGAGATTTCTTTTGCTACCGCTCTCAAATCCGGCAGAATCACCTTCTGAATGTGCTCAAAAGACATCGTCTCTACTTTTCCAAAACAGCTTAACGCAGCCGCGATTTTTTTATGATAGTCATAAATTGGCACAGCAACACAACGCAGCCCCGGTTCACATTCTTGATCCTCTAAGGCATAATTGTTTTCTCGCGTGCGGCGCATTTCTTCCAAAAGGCCTTCTTTCGTAGTGATAGTTTTTTCTGTCAGTTGAGCCAAGCCTTTTTTGCTGATCAATAAATCAATGTCGTTTTCTGTATACTCCGTCAAAAACATTTTGCCTGAGGAAACTGCATGAATCGGTGCTTGTAATCCAATGCGCTGCAGCGGGACCCCATCGCTGATACTGTCAGGGTCGTATACGCAGTCTAAATATACACATTCCATGTTTCTTTCTATAACAAGACAGACACCGAGGGAAAGTTTCACCGACAATTCACTGACTAAGTTTCCGGAAAGGGTTCTTATGGTCATGTGGTTTCTCACTAGCTTTCCATATTCGCAGATGCGCCAAGTCATCGCATAGCGGTTAGTGGCCGCATCCTGAAATACCAGCCCTTCCTGCATCAAAGCATTCAGATAACGAAAAGCTGTAGCAGTGGGTACGCCAATCCTTTCAGAAATATCTTGCAGGCGCATCGGCGTGCGGCTTTCAGAAATACAGGATATGAGTTGTATCAATTTAGATACAGTCTGATTTGATGTTTTTTTCTCCATAATGATTAAGACCTTACGTTTCCTCTTATATACAAATATTTCCACATATCATTTGTTTGCATTTACCAATATATCGTATAATTCCCCTTCTGTCAATGCCGACAGCCCGTATCTATGGATAAGATTTTTTACAAAAAAGTCCGTACAAAGAGGTAAGATTGTACGGACTGCTGTCATCTCATATTCGCTTTTTTAATTTTTTCTTCAGGCAATACGCTCATTTTAGGTCGTCTAATAATTCTTTGACGGTCTTGCCCAACCCCGGATGTCTGACCCATGGCGCAATCTGAGCCAAAGGCTCCAGCACAAAATCCCGCAGATGCATTTCGACATGCGGAATCATCAGGTTCTCGCTCTCATAAATCAAATCATCGTATAGCAAAATATCCAAATCCAAGGTTCTCGGACCCCAGTGTACCTCCCTCTTGCGATGAGCGGTTCCTTCAATTCCATGGAGTGCAGAGAGCAATTCCTCCGGGGTTAACAACGTGGAAATTTGTACACAGCCGTTGAGAAAATCGTCCTGCTCCACGCCGCCATAAGGCGCTGTAGTAATATAGTCGGACACCCGCTCTACCTTACAATCCTCCATTTTGTTCAGTTCTTCTACTGCCATATCCAGAAATGCCTTTTTATCCCCAATATTAGAACCCAGGGCAACATATGCCTGATGCCAAAATCTCTCGATTTTCACTGATACGGTATCCAGCGGCAGTGCCACCGGCGCCCAGGGTTTTTTCAGTTCCACAGAAACGCCTTTTAGGAGGGGAAAGGTAAGCAGCAATTCCTCTGCCAAATGTTCCGCCGCTGCCTCGATAAGTTTATAAGTATGTTCTTGCAAAAAACGGGTGATGAAGTGGCTGACACTGCCATAATCTATGGATAAATTCAAATCATCCTTCTGTCCGGCCTTTTTCGTATCCACATACATGATGATAGAAACCAAAAACTTCTGTCCCAGTTTTGTCTCTTCTGGAAACACACCGTGATTAGCAAAGATTTGCAGGTTTTCTATGCGAATTTCATCATATTTTTTCATGTAAAATTGCCTCCGTCATTTTGATGGCGCGATAGTTTTCCTTGATGTCATGAACACGGACGAAGGCAGCGCCATTGATTACGCCCAGAACCGTAGTAGCCAGGGTGCCTTCTACCCTTTGATCCGTCGGCAGATTCAACGTCGTTCCGATGACTGACTTTCTGGAAGTCGCCAGCAGTACGGGATAACCGAGAGCGCAGAGTTCCGCAAGACGATGGATGACAGTCAGGTTATGTTCTTGTGTTTTACCAAAACCGACACCTGGGTCGAGAATAATCTGTTCGTCTCTGATGCCGGCGAATTTTGCGATGCGGATGGACTTTTTCATGTCGCTCAGCATCTCCTCCATGAAATCGTCATAATCGGTGTTGGCGCGATTATGCATCAGACAGCAAGGCACATCATATTCAGCAATCAGTTCCCCGACGCGGCTGTCGTATTTGAGCCCCCAGATATCGTTGACGAAATCAGCACCAGCCTTGAGGGCAGCTTCCACAACATCGCTTTTGTAGCTGTCGATGGACACCGGTATATCAAAGTTTTCCTTAATCATCTGAATATATGGCACGACTCTTTCGATTTCTTCCTGGACAGATATCTTCACGTGGCCAGGTCTTGTGGATTCACCGCCAACGTCGATGATGTCCGCACCATCTCTGATCATCTCTTCTACATGTTTCTTAGCACGATCCAGGTCGTCCCACTTGCCGCCATCAGAAAAAGAATCCGGCGTTACGTTAAGGATTCCCATAATATAACAATTGTTTTTTATATCAAAATTCTTGTCGCCTATTTTCATTTTCAATCCTTTATATGTGTATTTTTCTTTTCTCTGCTCCAATTGCACTCCGTCTCTGCTTTGCAGACAAAGCAGTTGCGCGAAGCTTTGTCCGCTCTGTATAGAATGCCTGCAAGGTCATACCCCCTTGCCACATCAGCATTTCTATGGGCAGCGATTGCATCAACAATAACTTTCTTTTCACCCTCGCAAAAGCCGCAGTCCGTCAGAATCCCCTGTGCCAAAACAGTGCTGGCGTCCTCGTGAGGAAGTCCCTTCTCATATTGCAGGCCTCTGCCGATATCGTGGAGAAGGGCAGCTGCGTAGATGGTTTCTTTTGATAAGTCGAGAGACTGCTCCAGATTCTCGATATACGCTATACGGGCAACGTGAAGAAAATGATCGAGATCATGCCGGCAGAAGTCCCTGTCCTTCTCTAACGCTTCGATCTGCTGCAGTGCACCTTTCCAAAGGGGATGACGGATGATACGATTCACTCTTTCCATCATGCTCTTTGTCCTAACATCTGAAAGAAGCGGTTCTGCAGCTTCTGGTCCTCTTCAAAAGCGCCTCGTGTCACAACAGTAACTGTCTTTGCTCCCGGCTTTTTGATGCCGCGCATAGTCATGCACATGTGTTCTGCCTCGATGAGCACCATGACGCCTTTTGGATTGAGTTCTTCCATAAATGCGTCGGCCACCTGTGCAGCCAGTCTCTCCTGCAGCTGAAAACGCTTGGCAAAAACCTCCACGGTTCTGGCAATCTTCGATAATCCCACAACTTCTCCGTTCGGAATATATGCCACCGCAGCATGTCCATAAAACGGAAGCATGTGATGCTCACAGAAAGAATAAAAGGTAATATCCTTTTCTATGATCATATCGCTGTCCTCTACATGAAACCGTTTGGACAGATGCTCCGCTGCGCTGTCCTCATAACCGGCAGCCAGCTCCTCATACATCTTGGCAATCCGTTCCGGAGTTTCGAGAAGCCCTTCTCTGTTTATATCTTCGCCGATTCCTTCCAGAATCAGTCGTACACCTTCTTTAATCTTATCTTTGTCCATTAATATGTTGGTAATCCTTTCGATAGATTGATGTGTTTATTGTACCATATGCTCTAAGCTCTGGCGTCGCCATCGCTAAGAGGCACTGGGCACCTGTCGTACCTCGGCTCTGTCTGCGGCTCTGTCTGCGGCTTTGCCTTGCCAGTCGCCGGGTAAGGACATTGTACCACAATTATGCCGCGAACCTCAAGGATTATCGGGAAAAATCCGCTATTCACAGATAGGGTTGTATGCTCAGCTCGGTCTGCCCCCCAATCCTGCGGCTTACCAGTTCGAACAGATTCCTGCCTTCCCCTTGCAATCTTCTATCCATAAATAAGTTTGCATTGTTATCCATCTTTCTCTTACTATTTCATCCCTTTTGTTGTCAACGAATGAACCACCTGTAGTCTTCGCGGCAGTCCAAAATATATTCTACAAAGACAGTATCATCTTTGATTTGATAAAGGATTAGATACCACTTTTCAATGAACATTTTATGGTATTTGTTGGGCATAATATACATTTCTTCAAAAAATGGGAACCTATACGGCATCTGCTGCAAAGACCGCATCGCAGTCATAATCTCTTTCTTTTTCGCCATAGCGGCATCTTTATTGACCTTCGCCATGAACCGGATATGCATCCCCAGCATTATTTTTGCCCTATCAGAAACGATAACTTTGTATTTTTTGTTTTCTGTCATAGGTCATACCTCGGCAATCACTTCACCAAGGAAAGCATCTAGTTCATCGAGAGTGCAGCCTTTTTTGCCTGCAATTCTATCCTCTTCAACTGCCAAAAGTTCCTCTCTTAATCTGAGCATCTTTTCTCTTCTGTTATAGGTTTCAATATCCATGACGACCAAATCTCCCTCGCCGTTTTTGGTAAGGTAAACCGGTTCTGCAGTTTTTCTGCACAAATCAGCGATTTCGTTATAATTCTGGCGAATTGCTGCAGATGGGCGAATATTCATGATGTCACCTCCACACGTTTTCAACATAGTATAATTCTAACTCTATTATACTCATTTAATACCACAAGGTCAATATATTCCTATGAGCCTGCAGTGCCGAAATCAATAGCTTTTCAATGCCCTCGCAGCATCTCCAATCTCTTTTTCTGTCGGATCAAAGTAAAACTGTATTTCTGCGATGCGGTCTTTCCAGCAGACGATGTAATTATGAAAAGAATCCACTCCCCGATACAGGCAGTAGACCTTTTCGGCGTGCCAACGAGATGGATCTTGTTCCAAAGCATATTTTGCTGACATGCCCTGCCAATTTTCCTGGTTTTTGCGTAATATCGCGTCAAAACAGATATTATAGATTGAGTCAGCTTTGACTTTCGTCAACGTGTAAAGAAGCTGTGGCGCTTCTTCGTCCGTTCGGTCTTTAAGTCTGTCCTCTACTTCGATTCGATCGAGAAGGATAGACTGGTCCCGATCATAGTGGATTTCATATTTTGTACGATCAGCTGCCGTGAGATCACTGACCAGCAGAGGGGCTTTTATTTCGGCTTCCTTAATGGTAAACAAATGGTCATCTCCGGTTAAGATACCCACAAATACGACGCTCCCCAAGAATACGAAAGTCAATATGGTAATCGCTGCAAAGGTTGCGAGGCGATTAAGCCCTTTCGGCACGCCCCAGTGAATCAATGTATTCCTTATCAAAAGACTTAGACAGATAACAACAGGCACCACTGCAAAAGCCATCCCACCGATGATGCCAAGTCTCGAAACTACAATCGAATAGATCAAAAATATCATGTTTACCACGAGGAAAAAAAGTGCCAGTTTTGCAATCCACACCCCACACGGCTTGTCGTAAAAACTGCCGTCTAAATTAGCTGCTTTCTTTGCCCTATAATACCAAAGAAAATATCCCAAGAGCTGTGAAATGCACAAGAACATCGCAAGACTAAATAAGGAAATTACAGAAATTGTCATATTGCTTGCTAATTCTATCTCCGGCTCCTCAAAGATCATCTGCAAATTGCTGACAAGCTGAAAAATAGAGAGAAACAGCAACAGAATAAAAGCCAGTACCTGACTCTTCATCATCACCCGATGAATGTTGGTAACCTGGGTCGCAGCATCTGTCTCAATAGGAACAGGATCTTCTTCCCCGCTATAAAAGGCTTGAAACTGCGCAGAGTTTGCCGCCAGGTGCCAGCCCGCCTTCTGACAATACGCCAAATAAGCCCTCTGACCAGCAGGCAGCACAGGATCAAAGATTGAGGCTTCTTCAAAATACGTGATAGCAAAGTGAAGTTTAGCCGGCGTTATCCTGCGATACTGCCAGTAGAAGCCTGTCAGTTTTGTAATCATCCAGCCCTGCTCTGCCATCTTTTCCAAATGCCGCTCCATCCCGCATCTGTCATAGAAAGCGAACCATTCAATCCGGCGTTTGGTATTTTTCATTTTGGTTCCTCCCCTCCAAAGCAGGCATCATAATCAGCCAGCTGTCTGCGAAGCCTTGCACATTCTCTATCTAACGCCACCTTGCCCCTTTCGGTCAAAATGTAGCTCCGCCGCCTGCCCTCTTCTCTCGTGAGACAGATCATCCCCGCGGAGACAAACTGCTCCAGCAGGTTGTAGAGTGTGCCTGGTCCTACGTTGACACGTCCATCGGTCATCGCCGCCACTCTTTCCATGATGTCCATGCCATAACACTCCGACCGCAGGCACAGCAGGATATAGAACATCTGCTCCGTCAGCGTCTGAAACTTTTCTCTCGGCATCAAAATCCTCCAAATATCGATTATCGTTAATCTTGCTTCCATTATACTATCGATATTCGATAATGTCAATGAAAGACAACTCATAATTTTAGAGAAGGAACAAAAGAGCTTAGCTATCAGGTGGCGGGCTAATTCCATAATCCTGAGCTAGAATGCGCATGGCTTTATCATAGGATTCGACACCTGTGACAATGCAGTAACCAGAGTCCGACATCCAGCCTCGGTTCTGTGCCACTTTAAATGATAATTTGAACAAACCACGTTTTGATAGAAGATAGCCATAATGATAAAAAGCCTCGCCATTTTCTTTGAACTGCCAATCAGATTTATCATACATGTACGTTATCGGGCTACCATTCTCTACATTTATTTCCAACTGATCATCTACGATATAATCTGTCAGGTCATTATTTGATATGCGAATATATCCTTTATAAACATCCTTACAAAGACAGTTGACGTCATAAGTGCCCTCTAGTTTAACAGTAATTAGCTCAAGAAAAGACGAATCATCAAGCTTGATCATGACACCATTCACTTCTCGAGAAATATTCCAGGAGATATTATATAGTAAAATTAAAATGATAAATCCCATAGTTAAAACTATTTTTACGATATTATGTTTCATAACATATTGTTCTCCTATGTGCAATAATCACATAACAAGTATTATAATAGTGATTCTTAAATAAGGTAGGGTAAGGGTTATTCCTCATCCTACCATTGCCCCGTACGTATGGGGCTCGTATACGACGCTGCATCAATTATGGTTTCTTCCTCATTAATTTTTACTTTTCTACCTAATGGAAGAAGCTATATGGCCTTATCTAGATACAGTCAGAGTTCCGTTTTATCAATTGGCTTAGTTAGAAAACCAATCACATTGCTGCCATAAGCTTCTTTCATCGCTTCAGCGTAATTTGTGCAAAGGTGATCAATGGGCAGTTTGATCTGTACATAAGACTTTCCTTCACTTCAATGCCGATGGTAATTGGCATTACAGATTAAAATTTTCATATTATTCCTCCAGCTGTTAAAACATATCATTGGAATAGTATTCCAGCAAAGCACGAACTTATTTTATCACGTTTTTCCTACAATACAATAATTCTTAACAAAAATTAAGAATTCTCAGTCAAATTTACATTGCAATCTTTTGTTATTAAAGACAATATTTTTTGTTCAAAATTGTTGACATAATACAACTTTAGAGTTAAGATAGAAGCAGAATTTTTGTTTTTTTATTATTTGTAAAAGTGTAAATAAACGGAAGAAAAGAGGGACCAAATATGAACTATGAATTTTCTATCACCAAGACGGCAAATCCAAAGCAGAAGCCTGATCCAAAGGGACTTCGTTTTGGTACTGTTTTCACCGACCACATGTTTATCATGGATTACAGCGAAGGCAAAGGCTGGAATAACGGCCGCATCGTTCCTTATGGACCGATTGAACTGGATCCTGCGGCAGTGGTGCTCCATTACGGTCAGGAAATGTTCGAGGGACTGAAAGCGTACAAGACGCCCGAAGGCCGTGTGCAGCTGTTCAGACCATATATGAACGCAAAACGTACCAACAACACCAACGACAGACTCTGCATTCCAGAAATCGACGAAGATTTATTCGTAGAAGCCATCAAAGCTTTGGTCAAAATCGATCAGGACTGGATTCCAGAAGGTGAAGGAACTGCTCTTTACATAAGACCTTTTATCTTCGGTGACGAGGCGTTCCTCGGTGTCAGAAGATCTATGACCTATAAATTTATGATCATCCTCAGTCCTGTCGGCCCTTATTTTGAAAACGGTCTCGCTCCTACCAAGATGTACGTAGAAGATGTCTATGTCAGAGCGGTCAAAGGCGGAACCGGTGAAGCCAAATGCGGCGGAAACTACGGCGGCAGCCTGAAGGCACAGGAAATCGCCCACGACAAAGGTTACGAGCAGATTCTCTGGCTGGATGCTTATGAACAGAAATACATCGAAGAAATCGGTGCGGCCAACGCCTTCTTTGTCATCGGCGACGAAGTGGTTACTAGTGAACTCAACGGTTCCATTCTGCCTGGCATCACCAGAGATTCCATCATCGCCCTTTGCAAGAAAAAAGGCATCAAAGTCTCAGAAAGAAAAGTCTCCATCGACGAACTGGAAACAGCTTACAGAGCTGGCCAGCTGAAAGAAATGTTCGCATCTGGAACAGCAGCTATCGTCTCTCCTGTCGGAGAACTGCTCTACAAGGGTGAAAACATGGTCATCAATGACAATAAAATCGGTCCAGTCGCACAGGAAATGTATGATACCATCTACGGTATCCAGACTGGCAAAGTAGAAGACTTTATGGATTGGACGGTTCCAGTAGAATAAGCTATGGATAACACTTTATTTGATTTAAACAGACAGTTAAATGCCCTCTCCGTTTTTCGAAGTATGCTTGAAACCGATGTTGTTTCGAGCCTTCAAAAACTTTTATATGCGATTGAAAAAAGCTCCTTAGACGAGCAACTCAATCTCTATGGAGCTTTTTCAAGAGCATTATATGAACAAGGTGGCAATTTAACAGAATTTGTAAAAACATTTATCATAGAAGATGAAAACTTCTTTTTGATAAAGAGACTTAATAATGCCATAATAAGTCGATCTATTTACGAGTGTCTCGATGAGGAATTGCTTGTTTTGCAAAAACTAGCCAATATAACCACTCCTCAAATCAAAGACTTAATTAATTATGATGAATACCTTCCTCGTTGGGATACTCAGAAAATAGATTTGAAAAAAGAGTACGACGCGATGCTGGATTCCCTTTCCTCAAGAGGACATGGAATCTTTGCCAAGTACAGGGCATTTAAAGTCGACGATGGTAAGCTTCTGCCAGTGAAAAATGCAGACCAGCAGACCATCGATCAACTATACGGTTACGCCAGAGAGCGCAACCAGGTTCTTGAGAACACCAGAGCTTTGGCAGAAGGCAAACCTGCCAGCAACGTCCTCCTCTATGGAGATGCTGGCACTGGCAAATCCTCCACTATCAAGGCCTGTGCAAATGCATTCTATGATCAGGGAGTACGACTTGTTGAGTTTGATAAATCTCAACTGTCTGATATCCCGGCAGTTATAGACCAATTGTATGATAACCCGCTGAAGTTCATCTTTTATATCGATGACCTCAGCTTTGGCCAAAATGACGACGCATTTTGTTATCTAAAAGGCATCCTAGAAGGAAATGTGACCAGCTATTCCAAGAATATTGCCATCTATGCAACCAGCAACAGGCGGCATTTGATCAAAGAGTCTATGGACGACCGACTGGGCACAGATCTTCATCTCAATGATACCCTACAAGAGACCATGAGTCTGTCAGCCAGATTTGGCCTGACCATCACCTTCTCCAAGCCAGAAAAAGACCTCTATCTGGAGATTGTCAAAAGCCTGGCAGCAGAGTACGGCGTAGCGATGGAAGAATCCGAACTGTACCGCAAGGCGGAAGCCTTTGCAATCCGTTCAAACGGCAGAAGCCCGCGGACGGCTAAGCAGTTCATACAACTCGTTAGCATTGGTATTAAATAATACTATGATAAATAAACTCCTTAAATTATAACGAAAACAGACAGCCTGACCATTTCGGTCAGGCTGTCTGTTTTCATTTTCTAAATCGTCTTATATTCTTTGATGAAATTCACAATCAGTTCCACCGTATAATCCAAGTCTTCCATATTCACCGTGCCTACTGCAGTATGCATGTACCGCTGCGGAATAGAGATCCCGCCAGCAAGTACACCACAGCCCGCCATGGCGGCAGACCAGGCATCCGTTCCTCCGCCTGTGATGACTTCTCTCTGGAATGGAATATTATGGGCTTTTGCAACTTCGATAATCCTATTCGTAAGTTTTCTTGGGACATTACTCCCCGTCGCCCCGAGAATTGGATCCCAATCATAATATTTCACTGCAGGACCCAATCCCATCAATGTAGATATTTTATTTTCATCGATACCCGGGGTTCCGCCAGTCAGAGCTACATCAACAGCCATAAACA
Source organism: Eubacteriaceae bacterium (assembly GCA_902362805.1). GTDB lineage: Bacteria > Bacillota > Clostridia > Peptostreptococcales > Anaerovoracaceae > Senimuribacter. The sequence goes on from CABIXY010000007.1 coordinate 90,519, forward strand.
ATTCCGGATTCAATCTATTTACAAGGGGTGCTCCCGATCTCATGCCGACTTCTTCCTGCACAGAACCTGCCATGACAATCGTCGGCTCAACCTCCTGCCCTTTCAAACGCCTCAGGGTTTCTACAAGGGCTGCACAGCCAGCTCTGTCATCCACGGATTTTCCAGTATAATATTTACCGCCGTTCATCAGATACCCTTCCCTGGCAAAGCCTGCATAGCAACCGATTTCCACGCCAAGAGCCCGAGTCTCATCTGCACTGTCTGTCCCAAAATCCAAGTAGAGTTCTTCAATGTCGATTACCTTTTCGTGATCCTCCGGCGTCATAATGTGGGCAGGTTTTGACCCTGTCACACCTAAGATTCTTTCGCCGCTGTCTGTGACAACATACATATCCTGATTGACTGCAGTTCTGTCATCGTGATACCCTACCGGCAAAAACCTAGCCAGTCCATTGGGTTCTATGTAATTAATGATAAAGCCGATTTCATCCATATGGGCGGAAAAGACGATCTTTTTGTCTCTATCCTTTCCATAACGAATAAAAATCTGGGTGCCCATCGGATCTTCGATATATTCATCGTAGAGTCCTTCCATCTCTTTTTTCATCATCTCGGCCACTGCTTTTTCATCACCAGAAACGCCCGTCACATTATCTAAATTGATTAAAGTTTTTAACAAAGTTTCACTATACATTTTGCTCTCCTTACATAACAAAGCCAGCTATGAGATATAAAATAACCGATCCGCCGCCTGCAATCATAGCATAAGGCAAGGTGGCAAACATCAATTCCATCGGTTTGATCTGACAACCCTGCGCGCACATGATAACGCCGTCACCATACAGACAGGTGTTGCTTCCAAAGGCGGCTCCTGAAAATACTGCTGCAGAAGCGAGTATAGGATCTACACCCATTGCATTTGCCAGCGGAATAACAATCGGCAATATGATTGCCGCCAGATCCCAGAAACAGCCTGTAGCGTAAGCATATACACCACAAACCAAAAACACGACTGCCGGCAGAAAAGCACCTTTCATAATCGGCTCTGTCACGCTGATTACATAATTTGCAAGGCCGAGGTCAATATTTGCTGCCTGTACTGCAAAAGCAAGGACAGATAAAACCATGACGAAACCCATGCTCATAATTCCGTCGTAACAACAGGTCAGAAGATCTTTAAAGCCCATTCTCTTCTGTATAAGATAAAGGACAAAAGCTACTATTACGCCTGCAGCAGAACCGTATAACACTTCTGTATCCATGAGAAGTGTGACTGCAATCATCACAATCAGGGGAATCAGAAAATTCCATGGATGCGCTTTGTAACCTTCTGGCAGTACGTCATCCTCATCTATACCTAGTTCCGCCAAGTCTGTTCCTTCTGGAAAAACATCTCCTGTCGCCTTTGCCCGTTCATAATCCTTCTTGATCGGACCAATCTTCGGGATGATTCCGATAATCTGCAGGATTACGACAATGACTGCCAGCCATGCGTAGAAAGTAAAAGGCAGCGCCCGCAGATATGCGCCCATGCCGCTTCCATCCACTGTCACACCGCCAGTCTTCAGCAGCGCAGCGAAATATACAGCCCACGATGACAGCGGAATCAAAATGCAGACAGGCGCCGCAACGGTATTAACTACATAAGCCAGCTGTGTTCTCGGAATTTTCAACCGGTCTGTGATTCCTTTCATTGTCGTTCCCACGGCAAGATTATTGAGATAATCATCAAGAAAAATGATAATTCCTAAAAAAGCTGTTCCAAATAAAGATTGCTTCTCTGTCTTGATGAACTTTCCAGCCCAGATGCCAAAATCCTTTACCGCATGAGAACGTTCAAATAATACGATCAGCATTCCAAACATGCCGACGACCAGAATCAGCCACTGCAGGCTTTCGTTGGTCATAGACGCGTAGGCATAGCTGAACCAGCTGTTTACAAAACCGCCGTTTGCTCCGGCAAGTACTGCGGCGGCTACACTGAGACCACAGACCATAGCAAACAGGGTTCTTTTCGTTGTTACCGCAATCACCAGTATGCATAAAACGGGTAACAAACTCAGTATTCCATATGAATCCATTTCTTCCTCCTTATAATCAGATATATTAATTATAGCAGGTAGTTTCGACAAATTATATAATAGATTATCATTTATTTAAACATAAATCACAAAATTTTACAAATTATCCTTCTCGTTTTCACGCAGCCTGTGCAAGGATACCGCCATATAGATATCATAAGCCATGGGCATTTTAGCCAAGTCATAACCAAGCAGCATCCTGATTTTATTCAGACGGTACAGCACTGTATTTCTGTGAACATAGAGCAGTGCGGAAGCCGCCTTCAATCCAGAAGACGCATCAAGAAGGTAACAGGCCAGGGTCTCCATCAGTTCTGGTTCTCTGTCATCCATGATTGGAGTCAAAAGATTGAGATAGTATTCTTTCTCTGCATCGATGGAGTTAAAAAGTTTCTGTACTCTGCGGGCATAATGCATATCCTCCTCGGTGAACTGTCTTTTATTAGGATAGATTTTCTGCGCTGCATCTTTGCCAGCCGCATACTCCTTAAAAACAGCACCCATTTTATCAAACAGCTGTTCTGAATGATAAGTAGTACAAAACTTTGCAGCCTGCCATCCTGTCAATTGATTTTGCAGTTCTTCCTCCAGCAGCATGTCTTTTGTCCCTTCTCCGTTAAAATACAGCATGATAATATGAGTACCTAAATGATCAGCAATCAGAGGCACCGCAAATTGCTCAAAAAGACTTCTCGTCTGTGTCAGCCATACTCCTATCTCTCGCTCCTGCGCAGTCTGCAGAAGTTCTATAATGACGGCTTCATTGTAGAGTTCCGCTTTGATCCCAGTAAACTGACAGATATGTCTCACCAGGTCTTCATTGCATTCAAAGAGTGCCGGTATCACAGACTCTTTTGCGGAGACGTTCAGATTATAGTTCCAAAGAGCCGTAAACAGCTGAATGACTTCCACGACCTCACTCATGATGCCGGAATAGAGGATATCATTGTGGGTAACAGCGCATAACATCAGCTTATTTCCCGCTTTGCCCACAAAAGGCGTGCGAAAGTAAATGCCTTCTTCCCTATCTTCCATGACGGTGTTTTCTGTCAAAATCTTTTCCTCAAAGGTTTCCTTCACCCTATTAAAATCGAGAAAGTTGGTTGCCGGCCAAAAAGATGAAGCGATCAGATGATAGCTCTCATCACAAAGAAAAAAACTAGCTTTGGCATAATCGCTGGCAATCTGCAGTGCAAGAGACGGGCTCCGCACTGCCTCTGAAGTCTGAGAAAGCCTTTCGATGGTACTGCTGACAAAATAGTTATTTACCTTCCGGTCATAGAAAATCGCTTCCATGACATCGCTGATCACGTCACTGTATTTCAGTCCCATATCCCTTTCTGGTAAAAGAATAATTGGAAAATTGAGCAGGTCTGCCATTTCGGTAAAACGGTCATCGATATGCCCCAAGATGACGTCAGAATAAAATAAGACCAGACCTACGTCTCCATTGTACTTGCTCTTCTGCAGAAGCTTGCATTGTGCTTCGACATCATCCTTCATGGTGAAAAGCGCGGATATCAGTAATTCATTCGGTGTCATGATATCCAGTTCATCTGTATCGTTGAATTCCAAAACGGATACAGTGGTTACGATGCTGTCAAGGCCTTTATGGCCTGCAATCACACGTCCCAAACTGAGGGACGGCAGCTTGAGGCAATCTCTTAAAGTGATACTCATCTGTTTCTCCTCCTTAAGAGAATAGTAACATAGACGAGATACAGCCACAACCATTTTGTGCTCCGTCACAAATAATAACAAAATTCTTAGGACACTGCTCAAAGACAAAATAATCTGAAAATGATACACTCTGATTACATACTACTTTGAAAGGAGAAACAAAATGGAAAATAACAATAAGCACGTTGAAGCCAATGCACTGACTCCGATTCCTGTTGAGGAACGTCAGGGATGGATTTCCCTCGCCTTGGTTCAAGCTGGAATCTGCGTCTGCGCTTCCTCTTTTTTAGAGGGAGCCCTTCTGGCAGAGGCAATGCCTCTTGGGGAGGCCATTTTAGCTGGTACTCTAGGTAATTTGATCGTAGTAGTTTTAATGACAATCATCGGATTTCAAGGTTCTGACCTGGGTATTGCCTCCTGTACGCTGTCTGAATCCTCCTTTGGCAAAAAAGGCGCCCGCTATCTGGTCAGCGTAGTCTTTGCCATCAACCTCATCGGCTGGTTTGGCATAACCAATGAAATATGCGGTGACGCGTTTACCAACTTCATGTCAGAGACCTTCGGTATTCAGATCCCCCTCATTGTCTCCAATATTTTATGGGGACTGATCATGTTAATTACTGCCGTATACGGCATGCGCGCAATGGAAAAACTCAACGCGGTTTCGATTCCTTTTCTTTTAATCGTGATGGCCGTTGGCACCTATCTGGCTATCCGGCAATACGGTTTTGATGCTGCAACAGCAGAAGTGGAGCGCAGCATGTCCTTCATGGCCGGCGTCAGTCTGGCATTCGACTTTTATGCAGTAGGCGTCGTAACAGCTGCCGATGTGGCAAGATTTCAGAAAAACAGGGTGGAGACGGCAAAGTCGACAGTCTTAGGCGTATTGCCGGTAGCTGTCATCACCCTCTCTCTCGGTGCTATTTTAACAAAGATATCAGGGGAATATGACATCAGCTTGGTATTAATTCAAGTCGGACTTCCGATCATTGGCATTCTTTCCATCATCCTTTCCACGTGGACGACCAATTCGTCCAATATCTACAGTGGAGGTCTGGATGTGGTCATGGCCTTCAACCTGCCAGATAACAGAAGACGTGAAGTGACCGTCGTCGCAGGTATCATCGGAACCTTACTGGGCGCATTCGGCGTGCTGGACCATATCGAATCCTTTCTGAGTTTTCTTGCCTTTCTAGTCTGCCCCGTAGGCGGTGCCATGATGGCTGATTATTGGCTGGTCGGTAAGGGGAAAGCAAAAAACTGGCATTCTGTCGATGGTGTAAATTGGGCGGGTATCATCAGTTGGGTCGTAGGTGCAGTTCTAGCTTATCTAACCGGATATGCATATACAGGCATTCTCTTCTCACTAGTCGCATATTACATCGCTGAGAAGTTTATCCCGTCAAAGTCCAGGGAGGTGAATAGAAATGAAAAGGTTGTATAAGGAAGATATCATCGACCTGCTCTACGGTTGTACCGTCCTTGGAACGGGCGGCGGCGGCAGTCTGGCACAAGGACTTGAAATCATGCAAGAGGATTTTGAGCTAAATCGTGTTCTAACTGTAGTTTCTCTCAGTGAAATACCCGATGATGCGATGGTGGCCTCTCCTTATGGCTGCGGCGCACCTTCAGCGGCTGCCACAGAGCAAGATCGTTTTAAAAAACTGCCCCATGTGAAAGGCTCCCCTGCTGTCTTGGCCTTTCAGGCACTGGAAGAGTTTTTACAGACGAAGATTTTTGCCATTTCTTCTACAGAACTAGGCGGCATGAACACGGCGGAAGCCCTCCACATCGCCTGTCTTCTGGAACTTCCTCTCGCTGACGGAGATCCCGCCGGACGTTCTGTGCCAGAGCTGATTCATTCCACCTTCTATTTGAAAAGCAAATCCATCACGCCTTTAGCTGTAGCAAGCAAATTCGGTGATGTGGCAATTTTAAAAGATGCCGTCAGTGATTTTAGGGCGGAAGATTTGGTCCGCGCCATGGCCTGTGCCAGCGGTGATGAAATCAGCGTCTGCGATCACCCTATGACAGGTCTGGAGTACCGTCAGTCCATCATCCCCGGCGCCATCTCCCATGCCTGGGAAATAGGCAGAATCCTACGAAGGGCGCGGCGTGAAAATATCGATGCCGCCTCGGCCATCGCAGACGCTATGGGAGGTGCCATGCTTTTTCGCGGCATCGTTACGGCGCTCCCCTGGGAATGTCGTGACGGTTTTGACTACGGAGAAATCCATCTGAAAGGCATCAAAGAATATGACGGCGAAGCATATAAAATTATCTTCAAAAATGAAAACCTCGCCTCTTATAGAAATGATCGCATCGATGTCACTGTGCCGGATTTGATCTGCATGATTGATAAAGATGGAGATCCCATGACGACACCGGACTTTCGTGTCGGTGATGAAATGAATGTCTTTGCACTGCCGGCACCGCAGCTATGGACTACTGCTGAGGGGCTGTCCATCTTCGGTCCCCGCTATTTTGGCATCGACGCCGATTATATACCTTTTAAGCAGAACAGGAGGAACGACAAATGAGAGAATTGAACAAACAAGATATGATCGACCTGCTTTACGGCTGTGCCGTCTTGGGAACCGGTGGCGGCGGTAAAATCGACCACGGGTTTGAAATCATGAAAGAAGACTTTGCGCTGGGACGGACGCTTAAGCTGGCCGACTTAGATGAAATTCCTGATGATGGTTATATCAGCATTCCTTACGGCTGTGGCGCACCTGCAGCCGTTGGAGCAGAACTGCCCCCTGACCTGGACAGACTTCCCAAAGTGGAAGCTTCTGCTGTCATAGCATTTCAAACGCTAGAGGAAGAAATCGGGCACAAGTTTTTTGCTGTATCCTCCTCTGAACTGGGAGGCATGAATACAGCAGAAGCTCTCCATATCGCCTGTCTCCTCGATATTCCACTCGCCGATGGTGACCCTGCTGGCAGGTCGGTACCAGAGCTTTCCCAGTCCACTTTTTATATGAAGGGCTTAAGAAGCGAACCGATGGCAGTCGTTACCAAATTCGGAGAAGTCATGGTGTTCAAAGAGATGATTGACGACTTTCGTATAGAAACCCTGGTTCGCTCCATCGCCATCGTCAGCGGCGACGATATCAGCGTCTGCGATCATCCCATGACCGGCAAGCAGTACCGAGAAGCCATCATTCCAGGTGCCATCAGCTATGCTCTGAAAATCGGCAGAATTTTACACCAGGCAAAAGAAAGCGGCGATGATGCCGCATCACAGATTGTCTCCCAAATGGCTGGAAAAATGCTCTTCAAGGGAACCGTAACCGATATGCCGTGGGAACTACGCGATGGCTTTCAATACGGTGATATCTATCTGAAAGGCCTGAACGGCTATCAAAACGAGACCTATCAGATCAAATTTAAGAACGAAAACATCGCTTCTTACCGCAATGGGAAAATCGACGTTACAGTTCCCGATCTGATCTGTATGATAGATAAAGAGGGAAATCCGATGACCACACCGGACTTTTCCATAGGCGACGAGATGACTGTCTTTGCACTTCCTGCCCCACAAATGTGGAAGTGTCGTGAAGGTTTGGAAATCTTCGGTCCCAGACATTTCGGCATCGACGTGGATTACGTGCCTTTCGATCAGTAACATATCATTGAGACATTAAATTGAAACAGGGTTGACCAGCTGGTCAGCCCTGTTTCAACAAATAGACGCCTTTGGCCCCCGCCTGCACAAGCATATCCAGCTCCTCCAGCTGGTGAATCAGCTTCACAGCTTCTTGCCGATCGCAGCCTGTCATTTCACAAAGCAGAGCGTCCGTCAGTTTCTCCTGCAGATCCACCGTGTCTAGTACCCATATCAATAACGCTTTCTGAGATGGATGCATCGCGCTCTTTCTGATCTTTTCCTTCATCTTTTCTCGCCTGAATAACTCTGGCGCGGAATATTCACTTATGGTTTCATGAACATCCATGCTGTTGTTCCATGTTTTTATATCAGAGTACTCTTGATGATTCTGATTCCAGAATTTGATGGTGAATTGAATATCCGTTGAATAGAATTCCGGTGGCTTTTTGTCGCTGTAGAGACGCAGTATTTCTTTAATCCCGCTTCCCCTGCGTTCCATCAGATGCATACGGCTTAAAACGTCTGCAATTACTGGATTTCTCCGCTCGGAGGGCAGTGCTGTCAGTTCCAGGTTCTGAATCTTTTTGCCGTTGATCATGCCGCCAGGCGAACAGATCACGAGTCTGTCGTTGAACATGTCCACATGGATTTCACTGCCAAGAGAAAGATACGAGCGATGAACCAGCGCATTGACTAACGCCTCATGAATCGCTGCCTCCTCATAGTCTGGCCATTCAATCCGCCCGTCTGCAGTCTTCGACCACCGCTTTTTAGAATTATTCTTGACAAAAAGCTTTGCGTTTTCCAAAAGTGACAAAATATTTCCTTCGTATTCCTTATCATCTAAGGCATCTTTAAACAGTGAGCCTGCCTCAAGTCCATCCCATCTGGTACAGAAGATGCGGGACTGCAGCAAAGGGCACTGATCAGTAAACAGAAGACCCGCATTGGTCAATTTTCCGCTGCGATCAGCTAAACCAAAGGAAATATAGTCCCCTGGTTCTAAAGCTTTGTGCATGCGTTGTCTGTAGGTCGCTTCAAAAATTGAAAAACTAAAATCCGACTTATTATATTCGGTAATCATTGCGTCAAAGGACATTCTCTGACCCTTTAAAATCAGTTCGCTCAAAATGTTAGGAGGAGCCTGTACGCTTTCTTCTCCCATTCTCACATATGGAATCCTGTTACCATCCGAGACGTAATAATACGGAGCCAAATTTCCTGCTTTGACTTCTAACTTTAAAATCGCTCTGCCATCATCAGCTTTGACTGGTGTCAATATAAAGTAAGCCGCAGGTTCTATCTTTGCCAGTATTAATTCGCTGATTTTTTCTGATGCATTTTGTAAATCCGACAGACCTTCCAAAGAACCATCACTGTTAATTCCAAAGTAAATTGTTCCGCCCAAACCGTTGGAAAATGCACTGACAGTTTTCAGCCAGCTCTTTGCCTTTTTTGTTTCTAATGCGCTCTTGAACTCATATTCTGTTGCCTCTGCGATTAAGTGATCAGTAAAGCTGTCCATGCTAATTTCCTCCAACTATACATTACCATAATTTTACATCAAAGCGTGAAAAAATGCAAGAAAAATTACATAATTTTACAAAATCTCAATCACCCGAGGAACTTTTTTGGGCTACTTCTTCTTTCAGCTTCCCGATCTCATAGATAATCAGGCTGGTGCAGGTCACGATCAATCCAACAAAAAAAGATAGCATAAAGAGAATTATTAGATAATCAGAAAAAACCATTCCTACGAAAACGCATGTTAAAAAAAATCCTACTGCCGCTACAAGTCCTGTCATAATACTCTGTCCCAGATTCATACTCTACCTGACCTTTCTTCATCAATAGTAACTTTCTTATATGATTCCATATTATCATATTGACTTGCGCATTACAATTCAGAGCTGAACTTCTTTAGAATTTTTAAGAATTAGAACAGACATCGTTCATATAAACGTTAAAAGGAGCGTTCACTCAAAAGTGATCCGCTCCTCTTTGATTTCTATATGTACTTTCAAGATTCCAATGACCACGACTTCATCATCGTCATGGTACTGGACGTTTCGTGTGCGTGCTTTAGCAGCCACAAATAAATTAAATCCCTCTTTTCTTTTTCACTCATTTTGTCACTCATAATTCCCTCCTGACAGGTAAGCCCTGTTTTAGATTTTTCTATAACCCCTTTTGACAGTTCAATTATACAGAAAATTTATGTAGTATATAGGTATGATTTTGTGATGAAATGGTGAACGATGTCTTACGAAATTATTACAGAACTAATCTGTATAATATCGTAATCGCTCGATTACACTTTCTTTTTCTGTCTTTTTATACATCAAAAGCGGTACTGAGATACAGATGGCAAAAATTCCTGCGATGCAGCCTGCCAGCCAGCCCCACGGATAACTGAATACAAAATAGGCAATTCTTTGGTTCATAATCCATTTGAGTGCAAACAGAAGACCGCTTCCAAAAATCATCGTCGCAACCGTCACGACAAGGCTGTAGAAGATCCCCTCTATCAACAGCAGCTTTCGCAGCTGCCGGCGTGTCAGTCCGATACTCTCCATGACAGCAAATTCTTTACGCCGTAAGGCCAGCCCTGTCATCGTAACATTGACATAGTTTACAAGGCCCATGAGAATCAAAATCGTGCAGAGCGCCCCCATGACAATTCTGCTGGATGTAAGGTAGTCCTTCGCTTCTTCCATGACATCTGACTTCGCATTAAACAAAATCATTTCCTTATCTGCCGTATGCTCGCCCAGTTTCCTCTTGGGCGCTATGGTCTTGTTGTAGTCGGTAATCAATAGGTTCAGCTGGTTCTTCAGCAGAGGCTCCAGTTCCGGCCTTACATTGAGTTCTATGCCAAAAGTCTGCTCCGTCAGGTTCATCTTCTGAAAGCCCTCTTCACTAGTGAGCAGATACAGGATGCCCGATCCATTCCACGTCGTCTTAAATTTCGGCAGACCTTTCTTGGTGAAATCCAAGTACCCGCTGCAGGAAAGCGTGCCCGTCTGTTCTCCTGCTAAATTATAGATGTTCAACGGCATGCCGATGGTTTTCTCACTCTTCTCCGTCATAATTCTGGACAAGTTGTGATAGTGGAGAATCATAAATCCATTTCCGTCTAACACGCGGTCCACGTCTACAGTCAGCCCCTCTTCTTCTGCAAAGGATTTGATCTGCTTCAGGATATCATCACTGAGCGCCTGGACGACGAAAGTGAACGAGGTCTTTTTGTCATAACCCCATGAGGCGATTCTCGGCGCCAAGGCCTTTTCATCACTAAAAACTCTGCCGTAGCCGCCGTGAACGACGACTTCTTCTTCAATACCTGCCAAGTCTTCAATCTTTTCTTTAAAATCGTCTTTTATAAAAACGTCGTCATCACTATAGTTTTCCACCTGCATGGCGTTCATATGAGATATGATACTAAAATCCGAATTCTCATAGTTAATCTGATTGGTCTGATCCGTTCCTTTCGAGAGGACAATCGCACAAAGAGAAATGGTGATACCGAGAACCAGGGATAGTACGGTGATACAGAACCGTCTGCGAAAGCGGAAAATATTCCTCCAGGCCATATGAGCAATAGCCCCGCCTTTCGTGGTCTTCTTTTCTTTTTCCTTTGTCTCCGTCCTCTGTTCTGTAAACTTTGCCGCTTCTACAGGTGACATTTTGATCACTTTCCTCATGGCCATGGATGCACTGAGAAAAGTCACGACAGCCCCAAAAGTGACTGCAAAAATGAGAATCCATGGTTTAAACGCAATCATGGTCGAGGCGTTTCCCAGACCGTGGAGATACATGCTGGAAAGAAGTTTCGGTATGATCAGCAGGGTTACTGCGCTGCCGATGACCACGCCCATCCCACTGCCCCACAGGACGGTTTTTGTCACCTGACGATAGACGATACGCCTTAGCTGTCCTTTGGTAGTACCCAGAGTCTTCAGCAGCCCGTACTGACGGATATCTCTGTTCAGAGATATCTGCAATACATTGTTCAGCAGCAGATAAGCGCCCAGCAAAATCACAACAGTTAATAAAAATGCCGTGTCTAAACCTCCCGCCAAATCGTAAACAGACTGGTAGCTCATGGAATTTCCGCCGAAAAACTGCTGGGTATCGTCCCTCATCGGCACGTCGTCATACAGCTTCTGTTCTATCTGCTCATCCTCAAGGGTGTCGTTTTGCTGCATCAGCAGCAGAGAATTCATCTCGACGTCGACAGGTAAGCTGTCCAAGAACTGCTGAGAACAAAATCCTCGCGGCGGCGCTACAGAAGGGTCAACGTACTCCGTGTAGAAGCCGGAAAGCCGGAATTCTTTTTTAATCGTCTCTCCGCTGTCCAGTGTCAGTTTTACTGGGATTTTCATGTTCAGCTTGGGATTTTCAATGCCTGTCTCCTTCAGGGCGCGGATCGGCAGCATGATTTCGTTTTCCTTTGACGGATAGTCTCCGTGAACATCGGTATAGGCGGGCAGCTGCATGGTCTCATATGCGTTTTTATCTAAAACTTCGCAGGTGAAGACGTCTGTACTGCCCAAATACACTGATTTCCCCGTTTCTTTTATATAGCTGAGGCCTTCAATGGTTTTAATCTGTCGATCCGTCGGTCTTTCTAGCGTCGTATAGGCTGATGTACCAGAAGTTCTCAAGTAAAGCAGGTAATCCGCTTCGATTTTGCCGATGGAGAGACTGAATACGCCGAAGAGGGTGATGACAACAAAGGCTACCGCTCCAATGAGAATGCGGTTGCGGCCTCTGTTCTCCTTATAACTGGCAAAGGCCAGCAGGCGGATGATTTCTCGGTTATTGTTTCTCATGGGGATCACCTTACCTTGCCGTCTTCGATGCGGATCATCCGGTCTGCCATCTGCGCGATCTCCTCGTTGTGAGTGACTACCACGATGGTCTGGCTGAATCTGGCAGCACTGGCTTTCAGGAGTCCCACTACCTCGATACCAGTCTTGGAATCCAGGTTGCCAGTTGGTTCATCAGCCAATATGACGGCTGGTTTCATGGACAACGCCCTGGCAATGGCCACTCTCTGCTGCTGCCCTCCCGATAAGGTATTGGGCATGCTGTACAGCTTGTCTCTCAGCTTCAGGCTGTCCGTAATTTGATCGAAGAAGTTCAAATCCTGTCCCATGCCATCCAGCTTCAGGGGCAGCGTGATATTTTCGCTAACATTGAGAATGGGCAGCAAATTGTAATTCTGAAAGACAAAACCAATATTTCTTCTGCGAAACACGGTCAATTCTTCGCTCGTAAGGGTCGTCAGGTTTCTTCCTCTGACGATGATATCGCCGCTGGTTGGATCATCGAGACCGCCCAGCATATTGAGCAGGGTCGTCTTGCCACTGCCCGAAGAACCGATAATTGCGATAAACTCACCTTCTTCTATGGAAATATTAATGCCGTCTAAGGCTCTTACCTCACCAGATGGGGTTTGGTATATTTTTTTCAAATCAGTAGTTTTTAGCACTTCCATCTCTAACCTCCTATTACTTTATAAGTTCATCATAGCAGTTAAGACTCACAAGGTAGTTACAAACAAGAAAAAAAAGGCGTGGCGTCTCGCACATGCCTTTAAGCTGGCAGAAAAACTGAAATTCTCACCCCCTGCTCCAGAGCAGAGGCTTTCATAAATCCCTGATGCTGCAGTACGATTTCTCTAGTCAGATATAATCCCAGGCCGAAACCTTCCTGGTTCGTTATCTTTTTTCCTCTATAGAACCGCTTAAAAATCAGATTTTCTTCACCTTTTTCGATGCCCATGCCAAAGTCCCTGACCGAAATTTCTGCGAACATTTCGTTACACCGTACCTCTATATCGATATATGAATTGGGGGATGAATACTTGATACTATTATCAAGGAGATTGAATACCGCCTCACTGAGCCAATTGACATCATGGGCAATCTGTAAGTTTTCATCCATTTGCAGCCTGATCATAATGCCTTTTTCTTCTGCGCCGGCCTCCGCCTGTAAGATACTTTTCAGCAATGTATCTTTGAGAGGGGCTGCTTCTTTCTTGATTTGAATGATCCTGCTCTCCAGTCTGGCCATTTTGATAAAACTCTCTGTGAGAAAACGGATTCTCTTTTCTGAAGCGGCGATAGCTTCGATATATGACAGTTCCTGCTCTCTGCTGTTTCCTTCTTCCTCCAGCAGCTGCAGATACCCTTCCATGTTAGCAAGAGGATTACGCAGCTGGTGAGCGATTTCACTGATCAACCCTTTGATTTCATCTCTGTCTTTGGTCAGCTGCGCTTCCTGCCCTCTGATCTTGTCAGAAAGGCGCAAAATCTGATGCTCGACCTTTGACGGCAGTGTATCCTCGTCGCGCAGAATCTGATCAGCAGATTCGCCGCTGATGAGTTTCTCCAGAGCCTGAGAAAGGACTTCCATTTCTTTTTTCCGCTGAAACATTTTCCCCCTACTTTCCAAAAACATAACCCAGTCCAAAAACATTTTTGATGAAAATTGGATTTGCCGGATCCGGCTCTATCTTTTTCCGCAGTCTGCTCATCGTCACGTTGATCGTGTGTTCTTCCACAAAGGCGCCGCTCTGGTCCCATACCTGGTCCAAAATCAATTCCTTTGTTACCACCTGCCCCTTGTTTCTGATTAGAATCGCAAGCAGCTGAAATTCTTTAACAGTCAGTTTAATTTCCTGATCCTGATATGTCACCTGTCTGCTGTCCAAATCCACGGCCAAATCCATATAGTGAAACAGATTTTTCTCTTCTTCTGTCCTTCTGAGCACAGCTTCCACGTGTTTGAGCAACACCTTCATAGGAAATGGTTTTACCAGGTAATCGTCTGCACCCAGGTCAAAAGCGCGGATCATGTCCTCTTCTTCATCGCGGGCAGTGAGAAAAATGACTGGAATATGGTTGTACTCATGGGCCCGTCTGCATAAATCCAGCCCTTCGCCATCCGGGAGATTGATGTCGATGATCATCAGGTCGGGATGGTCATCAATCAGTAAAAGGCCTTCGCCAAAAGAAAATGCCCGTTTCACTTCATATTCCGCTTTCACGAGAAACTGATATAACGCCTCGTTAAACAACTGGTCGTCTTCTATCATTACTATTTTTTTCATGTCGCCCTCCTCTGCTTTCTATTGTATCACAAAGAAAAGGTTCGTGACAAGAAACTCAAAATATGCTACCCTGTAACCATAAGAGAAAGGAGCCTGACGAATGGGAAATAGAATTTGTGCATAGCGAAGGCTGCTAGCACGTAACGAAAAGAATAACAGTGGCCTTTGCTAATCCTGAAAAATTACATTTAGGAGGTGCACAATGGGCTATCAAAATCCGATCGACTTATTGCCGAAAGAACTGCTCGAACAATTACAGGAGTATGTAGAGGGGCAGATTATTTACATTCCAAAAAAGAAGGCAAACCGAAAGCTATGGGGCGAAAACACCGATACGAAACAATTTTTGTCTTCTCGCAATCGTCAGATATACGTAGATTTCCAAAATGGAATGGACCTTGGGCAATTGTCAGAGAAGTATTTTCTCACGGAAAAGAGCATACAGCGAATTATAAAACAGCAGAAATGAGATAGAAAGATGTGCCATGACTTTTCAGGCACATCTTTGTTTTAAGAGAAAGTATGAGGTTTCAGAGTTATTTCCCAGTTGATATAATGATTTTGAAAGAGGAGATATACACATGGCATATTTTAAGTACCAGGATAAAAATATTTATTTCGAGAAAATAGGTTCCGGTTTGCCGGTAATGCTGCTGCATGGAGATACGGCATCATCAAAAATGTTCGAATTGCTGCTCCCTCTGTATCAAAATTCCTTCCAGGTGATTCTAATTGATTTTTTAGGCAACGGAAGATCAGACAGAGTAAGCGCATTTCCGGCAGATTTGTGGTTTTCCCAGGCCAAACAGGTCATTGCACTTCTGGAGTATCTGCATTACGACAAAATCAATTTAATCGGTACAAGTGGCGGCGCGTGGGCAGCTGTCAATGCAGCCCTTGAACGTCCGAATCTGATCGGCAGCGTCATTGCGGACAGCTTTGACGGAAGAGCCATCCCCGATGACTTTGCCAAGAATCTGCTTGCAGAGAGAGCCGCGGCTAAGGAAGATGATCTTTCAAAACAGTTCTATGAATGGTGTCAGGGAGAAGATTGGCAGTCTGTCGTGGATCTCAATACAGAGGCACTTGTGGAATGCGCTGATAAGAAGCTGCCCCTGTTTCAAAAGCCGTTAGAAGACTTAGAGGTCCCCATATTATTCACCGGAAGCCTTCAGGACGATATGTGTCGAGAGGATATGGCGGGCGAGTACAAGCAAATGGCAGAACTGGTGTCAAAAGGTAGAATACATCTGTTTTCTTCTGGAGGACATCCCGCCATGCTCACAAATGCAGAAGCTTTTCTCTCTTTGGCGGAGGAGTTTTTTATGACATAGGAGATTTGCAAGAAAATGAGTCCCAAATCCTGACTGATTATTGGATTTAGGGACTCATTTTGTGGTATATTATAAGGAGCGAATATTTTCATTTACGACTAGCGCCTAGCCGCGTAAAACCCTATCCCTGTTTGTAAAGCAAACGCATCAGGTTGCTTGCGGGGTGCTATAGCATAAGGAGGACAAGAATGATTCGAAAATTTGCGAGATTTTATAAACCACATAAAAAGCTGTTCATCTTAGACATGGTCTGTGCATTCATCGTGGCATGCTGCGACCTGTTTTATCCTGTCATTGCAAAGAACATCATCAATGACTATGTACCCAATCAAAACATCCGGCTCTTTGTAACCTGGGCCGTCGTGCTTTTGGGTATCTATATATTGAAGGCCTTACTCAACTACATCATTCAGTATTGGGGCCATATCGTAGGCGTCAGAATTCAAGGGGATATGAGGCGGGAGCTGTTCCGCCATCTGCAAAAACTGCCATTTTCTTTCTTTGATGAGCACAAAACCGGTTCTGTCATGTCGAGAATGATCAACGACCTCTTCGAAGTGTCTGAGCTGGCCCACCACGGTCCTGAGAATCTATTTCTCTCACTGATCATTTTGATCGGCGCCTTTATCATGCTGGCACAAATCAACATCGCTTTGACTTGCATTACCTTTGCAGTGCTTCCGTTCATGCTCTTCTTCGCATTTAAAACAAAGAGGATGATGAACACAGCCTTTACAGAAACCCGCGTGAAGACCGCTGAAATCAATGCCAATGTCGAAACAGCCATCGCAGGCATTCGCGTATCAAAGGCTTACACAGCTGCAAAACATGAAAACGAAAAGTTCGACCAGGTTAACGAAAATCTGAAGCGCTCTCGAGCAGGAGCATACCGTGCAATGGGAATCTTCAACTCTGGTATGGGACTGTTCATGGATCTGCTCTACCTGGTGGTCTTATCTGCCGGCGGACTCTTTTTCTTCTATGGAAAAATCAACACCGGAGAATTCGCCGCCTATCTTTTATACATGACGATGTTCCTAAATCCAGTCAACAAGCTGGTTGCCTTCTATGAGCAATTGCAGGAGGGTATGACCGGCTTCAATCGATTTTGTGAGATTATGGACATGCCGGAAGAGGAGGAAGATGCAGAAAACCTTCTGGAGCCTGACCACCTGGACGGCAACATCTGCTTTAAAAATGTAACCTTTAGCTACGAATCCAGCGACAATGGCGAAGATAAACCACCTGTCATCAGCAACCTGACCATGGATATCAAGCAGGGAAAAACCCTGGCTCTGGTCGGTCCATCCGGCAGCGGCAAAACCACCATGTGCCATCTGATTCCTCGCTTTTACGACATCGACTCTGGCCGTATCACCATAGACGGCATCGATATCAGCAATATCTCCCGCTATGCCCTGCGAAAAAACATCGGCATGGTGGCACAGGACGTCTTCCTGTTTAACGGAACCATTCGTGAGAACATCGCTTATGGCAATCTGGATGCCACTGATGAAGAAATCATTGAAGCAGCCAAGAAAGCCAACATTCACGACTATATTTTGACGATGGAAAACGGTTATGATACACAGGTCGGCGAGCGCGGGATCAAACTTTCCGGCGGCCAGAAGCAGCGAATCTCCATCGCCAGGGTCTTCCTCAAGAATCCACCGATCCTTATTTTGGACGAAGCTACTTCAGCCCTGGACAACGCAACGGAAATGCTCATTCAGCAGTCTCTTGAAGAACTAGGTCGCGGGCGTACTTCCATCATCGTCGCCCACAGGTTATCGACCATCAAAAGCGCTGACGAAATCATCGTTCTCACCAGCGAGGGCATCGCCGAGCGGGGCAGCCATGAAGAACTGATCAAAGCAGGCGGCATGTACGCCGAGCTGTATCAGTATCAGTTTAGGGACTAGGTAGTTACTTGGCGGCAGCCGCTGACCGCCGCTGTACAATAAGGTTAGGTTTTTTGGCGGTTGCAGACAAATCTCGCGTAACCTTTACTTCCAAATGATGGATATTGGTTATTTTTCCTAGAGAATTTGGCATATTTGTCCTAATAAAATTGGCGAAAAGTAACTCGTTTACTGATTTTACCACATCTCAACGCAGAAAAAGACCAGGTGCTCCGAAAAATCGACGCCGCCTGGTCTTTTTTCTTCTTAAAATCCTTTTCAGTTACGCGAGTAACGCTCCAGGAGCCCAAAAAACCTAACTCTATTGTACAAATCACAGACAGTAGTCATCAATGAGTTTTCCGATGTCCAGAGTGTTGATCCGTCCATCCAAGTCATCGCAGGTGAATAATATGTCATCGTAGAGTCTGTATCCATTGGAAAAATACAGCTCCATCTTCTCCAGAGCATCATTCCGATACTTCTCATCTACAAGGAGGCCCAAGTGCTCCAAAAGTAGAAACTTGTTCTGGCTCTTCACATAAATTCGAAAATCCGGTGGGATCGTTCTCCCTCCAACATCTATTTCCTCCTCATAATGATATTCTATGTTTTTTACAAACAGCATGTTGGCAATTAACCCTTCTGACTTGGATCTAACCTTCTCTCCTTTTAAGGTCTTGTGCTTCAACCCTGCGGGAAATCCTTTGTATTTACGATATGGCATATTACCCCATTTTTTACTGTTATGAATTCCCGACATAGAAAAACAGCATTCCGGCGGCGTCTTATAGGCCCTCGTTTCTTCTGCCATGACCTCCTCGGGGTCTACACTTTTATATCTTTTCAGCAGTTGCTCCATCAATGCACAATTTTGATCAATGCGTTTCACAGAGTTCTCGATGAATCTGCGCTTCTGCAATTGTGCTACTTCTTTACAATCAGCCCTCCCTATGTATGTTTTCTTTCCATCTAAAACCTTATAGTAGTAAGTTTGGTTCTTGATGATCGAGGTAGACAATCCCCCTGCAGGGAGCCCTCGCAGCTGCTGCATATACTTTTTTCGCAGCAAATGCTGAAAGGCCAGATCTTCTTTTACATATAAATTGCTATTATACATCTCCATCCTCCTTTTCCATTATTTTACATTAGATGTATGGGGAATACAATAGCAATCAAAAACTCTGCAAATCTAATAAATAAATTGCAGAGTTTTGATCTCTTTTACTTCAAATGCGACGTATTATAGACGATGGAAAATCCGTCGCAAGGATATTCACTGATTGTTTTTCCATCTTCTAAATAGGTATGACCGACAGCGACCTCTCTCTCCCCTGCTGTTTCGCCATGGAGGATATGCGCCAGTCCATCAGCTGTTTCCTGCAGCTTATGCCAGTCAGCAATAAAGTCATTGTGGGAGCAGTACAGTTTTACGTCTTGTGGAATCGCTGCAGTGAGACGTTTCATGGTCTCATAATATTGCTGCAGATTTCCGTGGCCGAATTCAGCGCAGTCAAAGTGGGCGTAGAGCGCCCCCAGATAGAAGGTATCCCCTGTAAAAAGAATCTTATTGGCCTCATCGTAGAGCATGATGCAGTCGTTACTGTGTCCCGGTGTATGTAATACCTGTATTTTGCGATCACCCAGATCAAATTCTTCGCCGTCTGCAACGAATTCTGTTTCATAAGGTCTGATGTAAAAATTCTCCGCATCCAGGGTCTGCGGGTAACCGAACTGAAACATCTCTTCGTCTAATTGGGCGCCCAGAGCCTCCTTTGGCAGACCATTTTCAGCCACATGCTTTACAGAATCATCTTCAAAGACGTGAATCGGTTGAAACTCATGATTGGAGGCAATATGGTCGAAATGGAAGTGACTGTTGAAGGTGATAATTTCTCCATCATACAGCTCTTCAATCAGAGGTCTGATCGGGCAAAAGCCTTCACCAGTATCCAGCAGCAGCGCGTAGCTTTCTCCCATGATGAGAAAGAAGTTTACCTCCTGGAAATGCTGGGGTTCACAGATGGCATATACGTTTTTCGGCAGCTTGTAAACCTGATACCATCCACAGTCATTCTGTACCTGGACTCTTTCATACTTTTGATAATATTCTCTTGGATAATTCTTTAACCACGTCATAATTCATCTCTCCTTAAAATTATTGTCATCAACTCTCAAAAATAACAGCAAGGCTTTTGCCTTGCTGTAAAATAATTAAATCATGACGCTGATCAGTTTCGGATCGTACCCGATCTTCTTCAGTGCTTTGATGATTTTGTCTTTGTGTTCTGTTCCAAAAGACTCCATGGTGATCTTCAGTTCCACCGCCGCATTTCTGTTGGTGCTGACGAACTGATTGTGATCCAGTCTGATGACATTACCCTGCTCCTGAGCAATGGTATTTGCAACTCTTACCAGTTCACCCGGTTTATCCGGCAGCAATACTGAGATGGTAAAGATTCTGTCTCTCTGAATCAGCCCGTGCTGCACGACGGAAGACATGGTGATGATATCCATGTTCCCTCCGCTGAGAATAGATACGACTTTCTTGTCCTTGACTTTCAGATGCTTCAGCGCTGCCACAGTCAGCAGGCCGGAGTTCTCGACCACCATCTTGTGATTCTCTACCATATCCAGAAAAGCAACAATCAACTCGTCATCGTCCACTGTGATGATGTCGTCGATACTTTTCTGTAAGTATGGGAAAATTTCAACGCCTGGTGTCTTTACTGCAGTACCGTCAGCAATGGTGTTGACACCATCCAAGGTTACAGGCTTACCTGCCTCCAAGGATGCCTGCAGACAGGCCGCTCCCGCCGGTTCTACAGCGATGATTTTGATCTTCGGGTTGAGCATCTTTGCTAAAGTGGAAACCCCCGTTGCCAGGCCGCCGCCGCCCACTGGAACCAGAATGTAGTCTACCAGCGGCAGTTCTTTGACGATTTCCATAGCGATGGTGCCCTGCCCGGTAGCAACCACAGGATCGTCGAAAGGATGAATAAAAGTATAGCCTTTTTCTTCGGCCAGCTTCTGTGCATAAGCGGCGGATTCGTCGTAGACGTCACCGTAAAGCACTACTTCTGC
Organism: Eubacteriaceae bacterium; assembly: GCA_902362805.1. GTDB lineage: Bacteria > Bacillota > Clostridia > Peptostreptococcales > Anaerovoracaceae > Senimuribacter. The sequence continues at coordinate 111,332 of CABIXY010000007.1, forward strand.
GCCATAACTCTTGGTTCTGTTCACCTTCATCAAAGGTGTCGTCGTCGGCATTACGATGGTTGCCTTGCAGCCATAAGCTTTTGCCGCATAAGCCACACCCTGCGCATGATTTCCGGCAGAGGCTGTAATCAATCCCTTCGCTCTCTCCTCGTCAGTCAGAGTGCTGATCTTGTAATAAGCTCCTCTCAGCTTATATGCGCCTGTCTTCTGCATGTTCTCAGGCTTCAAATATACTTTATTTCCAGTCTGTTCACTGAAATAGTCACTATATAGCAAATTCGTCTCTATGGCAACTTTTTTCACCACCTCGGTGGCTTCTTCAAATGCATCTAAAGTTAACATATGTTTTTTCCTTTCCTATGTAAATCTTACTTTTCATTTTACCACAAAAGCATAGAAAATGATAGTCGTCACCGATACATATACGCCGTCTTTTCAAAGGAATACATCAGTTTTTTGTAGATAGGCAAAAGCTGCTTGCTGGATACGGGTACCCCTCCATATCCAGTCTCGATACAGACATAAGGAACCCGATATTCATTGATGACATAATGCTCCAAATCGCCGTAGGTAGCCCTGGTATAGCTCTCGTCGATCAAATAATACCCGGTCATCTGCTTGAACAGCTTTGCCAAAGCATAGCTCTTTGACTTGTAAGATTTATTCTTGTATCCCCAATAGATGACTTGTCCCATGCTGTGATAGTTCAGGCAGGCCTTCATGTTGGTCATGGACTTCATCAGATCGCGGACGGCTTTCGTCTCACTTTCCGAAAACCTGGACGGCCCTGGATAGTTATCACTGGCAGGCTTCCTCTGTGGGTGTTTTCCGGCATACATCTTGTAATTATGATTCAGATCCACGCCTCTGGCATTGGACTTCCAATTGCTGTAGCCGCCTCTCCTCGGCATCTTCTGCACTTTTTTGCGGAGCGCTGCATTTCTGATCGCGCCGGCTCCTGACTGGCTGATGGCGATACCGTCAGGATTGACCATCGGTATGATGTAGACAGCGACTTCATCAAAGAGTTGGCGATAGGTTTTCCCCTTATATTTACCGCCATAGTTTCGGCAGTAGCGTTCCAACATCATCATCACAACCTGGCAGTTGATGTATTCGCGAGCATGCATTCCCGCTGTAACAAAGATCTGCTTCTCCGCCTCTGGATTTCCCAGGCAGAGAGCGTAGATGTTTCTGCCGTCGGCGCTCTCTCCCAGAACCTGGCTGGTCAGCCTGTCCGGATACTTGGCCGTCAGCTGCTCAATATCCTTCCTCATATCCGAATAGCTGTATTTCTTGTCGCTGCGGCTGACGATGTAGGATGTGGCGGCCGAAATCGGCTGTGAGATTGCCGTCATTATCGTCAGGAAAACAATCAAAATCACTGCAATCCTTCCTTTGCTGCTCGTGTTCATTATCTGCCCTCCCCTACTGCTCCGGCACTACAGCAAAGAAAATTAAATCTCTATCGCTGTCATTGATCAAGCTGTGTTCATAGCCTTTGGGACAGTAATGGCACAGACCAGCCTCTACTTCTTCATAATTCCCATCAAAAAGGGCCTTTCCCCTTCCTTCTAAAATATAGATGATTTCGCTGCTAGTATCATGGGTGTGAAGACCGATAGATGCGCCTGGTTCCAGCTTTCCGCGCATGATTTTACAGGCTGGCTCCACAAACATCCTGGACCTGGTTTCCTTTTCGCCGCCACGGAAGTGAGGAATTATCGTTTCCTCTATTTGATCAAAATTAATTAGCATGACTAGTACCTCTTTCTTAATTTCATATATTACCAGTGTAAATTCAATGTCTGATTTTGTCAAATAGAACTATTAAAGAAACTCTTTACGATAAGGTTACGCTTTTTGAGCACTTGCAGCCAGGTTCGCGTAACCAGTCTATTTCCTGACAGAAAAATGAGGGGGTATATCTGGTTTCGGTTACTTTTCGTATCAATTTATCGATTTCTTTTACTCCTGAACATTAAAAAAAGTAACCATATGTAATATTTTTACAAATATTTGTCAGAGGCATGCTGCTTTTCAACAGAATGGACCCAAAAACTGCCGTAAAGTTACGCAGAGTCTTTAGGATAGACGTCAAAAAGCCTAACCTCATTGTAAGAAGTTCTTTCATCATACCCCCATACCCTATATGTACTGTTCCTGTCAGGGTTTGAGCTATGATAAAACTACAAAAAGACTGCCTGTGCAGGCAGTCTCTTAAAAGATGTCAAAGAAGTTATTTTATTGCTTTGTCTTTAGATAATTTCGTTCTAATCTGGGCAAATGCAATCAGGAAGATAAACGGTAATCCCAACGCACCATAGACGGTAAACATGTAATTTGTCAGAAAATCAAACGGGATCAGCATGGTCACGATGGTCACAAATACCCCTGTTCCAATGGAAATGAGCATGTACTTCTTTGTCTTCTCTTTTGCAAAGGTTGCAACAAAGGTAAACATTCCTGGTACTGCCGAGGAGTATATTCCAAGGATAATCACACCTATGAAAAGTACGGTAAGGAATGGTGACATCTGCTGTGCCAAATATAAAGTCGGTACGAGAACCTTTGAAACGCCATCAAGATCACAGAAGAACGCTGCTACCATAATGAACACTGCAAGCATATAGCCTACGTTTCCTACAATCATTCCGGTGATACCTTCTTTTTTTGTGTCGATGGTTTTGGCCGTTGTAGTCAAAAATGGTGCGGCCATCAGCGGCGCCCATGTCGCAAAGTACACGCCGCCCATGAACCAGTTGTCTCCAATGCTCAACAGTTCCATCTCCTCAGCGGCTATCGCACCTGCCTTCAATCTTTCCCAATTGCCAATTAAGTAAATTCCGCCAGTTAACAGCGATACGATGATCAGTAACGGTCCGATTGTTCCAATGATGTCAGCAATTCTGTGCAGTCCCAGCATAACCGTCAAAGTTACGATCGTACCCATGATGATACTTCCTGCAACCATAGGGAATCCTGTCAACTGATTGATTGTAGCGCCAAACCCGGAAATCATGACAGATGGCGCAAACAAGGCATAGACTACGGTCAGCGCTGCCACCAGCTTACCGAGATATTTTCCGCAGAAATAGTCGAAAACGCCCATGGGATTTTCAAACTGCATGGTTTTCCCTAGCGACATGTAGGATGTGGTCACATAAATGTGAATCGCAATACCGACAAGTATTCCAATAAAACCTTTCATACCATAGGCGACAAAGTATTGCATCATATCCTGGCCGGTTGCAAATCCTGATCCGATACAGTAGGAAATCCATACTCCGGCAATTTTAATTACATTTTTCAAACTGACTGTTTGTTTATTCGTATCCACGTGTTTCCCTCCTTTTCAATATTAAAATGATTCAATTAATCTTCTCATCACTGCCGGCGTGTGAATTTCCAAGTCGGGAAGATAAACTCTCTCTGTTATGGTGTGATAATCTTTGCCCCATGGTCCACAGATAATGGATGGGAGCGCTATGTATTCCGCCTCTCTCAGCGGAATATGGTAAACTTCCTGCGGCGTAACCATGCTTTTCAGTGCTTCTAAATCTTCTGTCGGGTCTACACAAGAGATATAGCTGTTGTCAGAAAGCCCCATGAAATAAGGCACGACCTCGACGGTAATTCCATACTTTTTCAATTCGTCGCGGACAATATTGATGGTGCCTTCTCTGTCAAAATCCTGAAAGGCGTGATTGTTCACAGCAGGTACATAAGGCGCCATCAGTCCGTAGACAATCATCGGGTCTGTAATGTTGGACTGTTCAATTTCCCACTCCACGATGTCAAAGCCCGTCGCCAACTGGGTAAGCGAATCTCCCCTGTTCACAATTTCGATTTGCTCCTTGACAAAGGCATCTTTCTTCTCCTGGTAATTTTCAACACTCTCGCCATTATGCGCCTGCAAATCTGCCAGGGACATCACCCGTACGTTATGATTGGGATTGGGGTGGTTCGGCTCCATAAAGGCGTAGGCCTTGTTGTAAGTTTCCACGGCTTCTGCTGCCGATTCCTGGCAGATATGGTCAATGGAATCGAGAATTTTTATGGCATTATTTGAATTTGTAAATAGCGTATTGAGATACAAATTCGTGTAAAGTGGAACGGATACGTTGTAGTACTTTTTATTGTCCTTCATATAGAGCACTGTCGGCGGCACACATTTCTGACCATAATCCTCGCTGCAGAGATCCGTGTTTAGTTCAATACGTCTGACGATATTGGCGGCAATCAGTGATCCGTTTAGCCCCTGCATCAGATTGCCCACGTGGACAAGCTTGCTCTTGATGACGATAAAAGGAAGTCCTTTTCCAATGGATCCGTCATAATAAGTGTATTTATCAGGGCTGTCTTTAGAAGTCGGTTCCCCATTGACGAGAAGCTTATAGTCAAAGTCATATTTGTCCTTCAGTTCCGTAAACAGTGCAACACTTTGAAATATCCCTTCCGCCGCGGTTTCTTCATCGTGAATGCCTACATAGAGAAGGTTCAGCTCTGGATTTATATGGTTTGCAGCAACTTCGAACAGCTGGCAGAGCATGACGGCGGTGCCGCCCTTCATATCAGCAGTTCCTCTTCCAAACAACCAGTCTTCGGAGTTCAGATCTTTCTCCACATCAGGATCACTCCACTCCATGGTCTTCATTTTTTCTTTTAACGTATCTGGTGTCAATGCAAATTCTTTCAAAGTACCATAGCAATCGATTTCGACACAGTCGAAGTGTCCCGAGAGAACCAGACATCTGTTAGACGTTCCTTTTCTAAGTGCCCAAGGTATGAGACGCCCCATCCGATCATTCCCATCATAAAGCCCGCAGTACGCGGAGTTCTCTTCCCAATAGTCCTGTCCTTTGATTACTTCCAAGATATGTTTGGCCATATCTATCTCCAAAGTAGTGTATGTATCACTTTGTACCGAAACTAAATCAAGCAGCAATTCTTTTGGAGTCCATTTTTTACTCATTTTTTCGCTTCCCTTCTATAAATTTTAACTAAAATTGTCTCTGCGGTAACTTCTTTTCCAAAAGACAGGAGATATAAGATGACTTTATGCCATCAGCTCATTGGCCAGGTCAACGGCAGAAGCTGCATCGTAGGAGAATTTTGCGCCGATTTTTTCTCCGAAATCAGCAGTTACAGGCGCCCCTCCGATCATGATTTTGACATGATCATACTTTGGGTCAGCTTTTATGGCTGCAGCAACTTCACTCATCACCGTCATCGTCGTGGTCAGCATGGCGGACATCCCGACACAGTCGGCCTGGGTTTCATCAAGAGCCCCTAAAAATCTTTCAGGGGTCACGTCAATGCCAAGGTCGATTACCTCATACCCCGCACCTTCTAACATCATTCCGACAATTTTCTTGCCGATGTCATGCAGGTCGCCTTTTACCGTGCCGATGACAATCTTCCCTTTCATTTCCCGGGTTTCGCCAACCATCAGTGGCTTCAGAATGTCATTTCCCTCCTGCATTGCATTTGCAGCCATCAACACTTCCGGTACAAACATCTCACCCGTCTTAAACAGTCGTCCTACTTCATCCATTCCCGGTACCAGACCCTGTTCCAAAACATCCAGCGGCTTTACGCCCTCTGCCAATGCCTTTTCTACCAGTTCACAAACAGCATCATCATCGCCTTCAAAAACTGCGTTTCCAATCTTTTCTAATAACATTTTTCTCCTCCTCTTATTAATACTCAATCGCTAATTCTTTCGCCCTGTCTTTGATGATTTCGTCAAAGACTTTTGCGGTCCGCTCGTCGATGTAGCTATACTCATCCTCTTCAATCATCGACTTCACAGCATTGTCCAGTTTTTCATTGAGCGTAAGACCACCTTCGCTTTCCCATGCCAGATACTGCTTCCTGTTGAAGAACTTCGGATAGAACACCTCGTTCCTAAAGTTCTTTGCCGTATGTTTTTGAGATACATAGGCACCGCCGTAGCCGACCTTATCGATCAAATCGATGGCAAGAGAATCTTCATCATAGTTGATTCCCTGCACAAATCTCTTTGCAAAGCTGATCTGTTCATCTACCAGTAGAATCATGGACAGATTGCCGATGGCCCCCACGCCTGTATATGCATTGTCGTGGACCAGATTTTCTCCGGAAAGTGCTGCGCACATGATGCTGTACATTGCCTCCGTACCCGCCTGTGCATCCACTTCAAGTGCATCTGTACAGCCTGAGGTTCCATAGACAGGCAGATCATAATATTTCGCCAGGTCCGCCATCACCGCATGGACCATGCCCAGCTCCGGTCCGCCGTAGACATTCATCGTCGTCATCATATCCATGGCACCAAAGATATAACCGTAAATGAATGGAGCGCCTTTCTTAACCAGCTGATGCAGGACTAAACCTGCCAGGCACTCTGCGTTACTGCATACGATTGATCCCGATAATGTAACCGGAGAGGTTCCGCCTGACACACCGCCTGAAGCGTAGGTCGTTGGAATTCCATACTCGGCGCAGAGCATCAGCTTTTGGATTGCCTCCTCACTATTCATCAGAGGAGAAACTGGCTCGTTGTAGAGCATCAGTGTAGGATTGCGTTTCAGCTCCTCATAACCGCCTGCCATCTCCGCGCACATATCAATCAGAGCCATCAGGTTTCCTTTGTCTGTTGCCGTACAGAGATTCGGTTTGCTGCAGTACGTTCTCATGGTTTTCAGGGTAATCATATCGTGGAGATGCTGCGGAATGTCCTGGGCCAACCCCTGATTTGAGACATATGCAAAATTGTCAGCTTTGTCCACGACCTTTGCGATGTTTTCTACGTCTTTGAGCATCGTAGGCCGAACCTCTTTTGTATAGGGGTCCATATGGGTAGGAAGATCCGTACCTGTTCCAAAATACACGTTGTTTCTTTCAAGAAACAGGCTTCTCTTTCCCTGTGGATTTGCTATCACAATTCTGGAAGGTGCAGATTGAATGGCTGCTTTAACCATTCCTGCCGGTATTTTGACAACCTTAGAATCAAAATCTACATAGGCGCCGCCTTCTGCCAGAATCTTCAGCGCTGTCTCTTCATAAATTTTCACGCCGGTTCGCTCTAACACCTCTAAACTTGCGTTGTGAAGCCGTGTCAGCTGTTCATAAGAACACATTTTGAAATCGTGGGTGAAATTACCAGTTTGGTTTACATACATATTTCTAATCTCCTTTCGTGTGTTGATTTATACTTTTTATTTGTAGTTAAGCCGAATAGCGGGATTCATGTTCTTCTATGATGGCATCAAATTCTGCCTCTAATTCCTTCGTAAGGAAAGTTGGAACATCACCCTCTATGATCTCTTTTGCTTTTGCGGTAAGTTGATCGGGGATATTGGGGCAGCCATCTGCAGCCCAGGCAACGTTTCTTTTACGGTTCAGAAATTCTGGTAAAAAGAACTCTTTTCTGAACTTTCTGGCCGTCTCCTTTGTCTGAAGATAATTACCGCCGATGCCGATTTCCTTGATCAGATTGTAGCCGATGCTTTCCTCTGTGATCTCTATGCCCTGTACATAACGCTTCACAAAGGACAGCAATTCATTCGCGGCTAAAATAGATTGCAGACAACCCATCTGGCCAATGCCCATGTACCCGTTGTCATGAACAAAATTTTGTCTGCCATAGATAGCAGTCATCATGCTGTAGATCATCTCTGCGCCCATTTGGAAGTCGACTTGGTTTGCATCCGTAGCGCCGGAAATACCAAAAGTAGGTAATTTATAAAATCTGCCCATTTCGCCCACAAAGGAATTCATCAGCCCGTACTCTGGCCCGCCATACATGCATACCGTGGTCTTCATATCCATAATAGAGGCTTCTATGCCATACATAAATGGCGCACCCGGTGCTTTCAGCTGGTGAATCACCAGACCCATCAGGCACTCCGCACTGCCCACTGCCAAAGTTCCTGCCAGGGTCACAGGGCCAGTCGCGCCTGCTGTGATTCCGGCCGTATAAGTAACCGGGATGCCATACTCCGCACAGAGAAGCAGTTTCCCCAAAGATTCTTCAGAATGCTGCAAAGGGGAAATCGGTTCAGCGTAGTGAACAAAGGTCGGTTTGGCCTTCAGTTCCTCGTAACCTCCAGCTTGTGCTGCCGCCATATCGATGATTCCTTTCAGGCTATATGGGTCCGTTGCCAAGGTAAGAATCGGCTTGCTGCAGTATTTGCGCATTGCTTTATAATGATACACATCTGCTACCCTTGGATTTTTATCGTTAGCCAGGGCATAAGGCGCTGCCCAATCTATTGACTTGCAATGCTCGGCAATCTTAGCAGCGTTTTCACAGTCTTCCAGCTTGCCAGGTCTGATCTCGCCTGAGTATAAGTCGATAAACTCCGGCATATCTGTTCCAGTCCCAAAGGTCACTACATTCGGGGCAAGACAAAAGCTTTCTGTCCCATCGACGTTATAGATGGAATACTGTGACGGAGCACTCTTCAGTGCTTCATCAACCAAACACTCCGGTATCTTCACTAAATTTCCATCAACCACAGCGCCAGCATCCTCAAGGAGCCTTTTGGCCTCCTCATGGAATACATGCATGCCGATTTCCGAGAGAATTTTGATTGAGGTTTTATGAATCATTTGTTTTTCCTCATCACTCCATCTCTCAAACCTGCCTATGGTTCCATCTGAATCAAACTTTATCATCGTGTGCCTCCTTTATTTACTTAACCTTCAATTTTCAATTCGACACTTTTTGAATTAACGAATCATAATGTTGAGAATATTCTACCACTTTCATCATGCGAAGTCAACAAGATAACCAATTTGCTAAAATATTTTCACAATTTCATTTTTAATTATCTTTTTAAGCTGACCGCTTTCATCTGCATAAAAAATAAGTGCAATTTTACTCTTTGCAGGCGTCAAATTGCACTTATTTTATCCCATATTATTTTTTATGACTCTTTGAAATAACCAACTAGCTGTTGCCCCAACTGCGCTAAAGCCTCCTGGTTCACTTCGTAATAAACGTATTTTTTTATTGCTTTGTTTGTCAATATGCCAGCAGCTTTCATCACTTTCAGATGGGTAGATACCGTGCTTGGAGCCATCCCCAGCATCCCCGCAAGATATTGGGTGGTTGCCGGTGCTCCCCACAGTATCTTTGCTATTTTCAGCCTGGTGTCATCACCGAGCGCCTTAAAGATTTTGCATAACTCTTTCCCCTGCTGCCCTACGTATTTTGAATCCATCAGGTTCAAGTTGTAGTAAATCACCAACGATTCGTCAAAGGTATCGATAAGTAATTCTTCTCCCGAAAAAGTAGATGGAAAAACATGAACTTTTTTCACGTGATCCAGATCTATCATATAGGGAACATCCTTTTGAATATAGATCGTGCCTTTCGATACCTTGATGCTGCTATGCACATTGGCTATATACTGCGTTACATCACCCAAAAGACTGCACTCATAGTTTGCCGAATCGATTGTTTTGTCCAGGCTGAGCTCTATCTCGTTCCAAACTGACTTGAAAACATCGTTCCAATAGATAGTCAGCAAATCCTGCAAATCGTCCTTCAGCTCTTTTATATTTCTAATAAATATTTTCACATCCTTCTGAGAGATATATTGTCCTATGGTCTTAATATCCTTTGATGACATCGTATCAGGGTCTTTAAGCCAGCGAGCCGCGTCACTGCGTTCATATCCCAAAGCCGGCATACCTAAGAAGATATTCAAGTATGTGACAAGATCGATTTTCTCATACTCTTTCATTGCCGCATCAAAAGTCAAATAGGTCTCTCCAGTTTCTTCGTAATGCATGGAGGAGATGTAGGTGGCGATGTCCATGATCAGGAGCCACCCTGCATAGCTTTCACCATACTTCCATAAACTGTACTTGACACTTGGAGCCAGGTCATTCAATTGATCTTCCAGGTTTTTCAAACTGTGAAGTTTTTCACTTTTTTCAGCATATAAGCTGTGCAGACTTGCTATCGTTTCTACAAGCTCTGATTTGTGAAAGACAACGGTTCGCACCCCGTCACAAAAACTGTTTTTTTTCTTAGCTGAAATCATAATAACCTCCTCCGTTAACGTTTATCCTTAAAAACTCGTCGATATTTGCCGGGCGTTTCACTATAATGCTGCTTAAAAGCTCTGATATAGTAGCTCTGACTGGCAAATCCACAGCGTTTTGCCACCTGTTCCAATGACAAATCAGTCTTTTTCAACAGTTTCACACTTTGATTCAATCGAATCATATTCAAGTATTGTGAAAAAGTCACGGATGTTTCTTTTTTGAACAGGGAAGACAGGTAAGAAGAATTGACATGAACCTGATCGGCTACCCCTTTTAGCTCAATATCTTTTGCGTAGTGTTCTTCCAAGTAATGTATTGCCTCCTGGATTACATTTGACGAACCTTTGTATGCTGGCATTCTATCGTCATCATCTGTCATAAATACGATAATTTTCTTACATGCCTCTTGTACTCCCTCGACCGTCGCAGCATCTTCAAGTTCACCTAGCAGCGTTTCATATCCTTCTGCAGAGAGGTAACTTGACGAGAAATGCTTTGATAAAGAGGCAAGATAGTCTGACAGATACACTTTGATCAAATTTAAATTTCCCCCGTTCGCTATATATGCGTGTTGGAAAATGATGTCCATGGCCGCGGCTGCACTATATAAATCTTTTCTTTGAAGGGACTGTAATAAGTGATCTACAGCCACATCATCTGAGGTCTGACTGTTTTCCATCAGTTTGTGAGAAAAAATACAATCACAAAACACTTCATAAATGCAGGAAACTTCCAAGGCAGTCCTTATTGGGTTTATTTCAATTACATCAAAGAGTTCATTGACATGATTTCTAAAATCCGGCAGATTCTTAAAAATATGTTTCAGGGCATTCTCTCGATTTTTTCCCATGATGATAGGTCCTGCAATCATGGTTCCCTTGAGAGCATTCTCTATCTTCACCGGATAAGCGATTTGGGTCAATCTGGATGCACACATGAAGACATAGGGTTCATTGAGATTTTCCGCGGCTGCAACGGCGCGCTTCAGGTTCTCATCGCATTGACGGTTTCGAATATCATAGGTCATAAACATTGAGCAAATTCTAAGCTCTGGACGGCATTCCCATAAGATATTCAGATCATTATCATATAGCGTAACAGGAATATTTGCAGTATAAGCAAAGGCTTTCATTCCTCTTAAAAGTCTCTGTTCTCTCCTATCGTTGTGATTGCCTTCTTGTCTATTGTTGTTCATGATCGTCTCTTTTTTAATGCGTCTGTGATTCGTCATCAGTCAAAATATCGAATATATTTTTAGTCTATCATAAAAATAGTGCTCCTGCAATTACAAATCCTTCAGGTTAGTGATCCAGGCTTCGATTGCCTCTGCCAATATCTGCTGCTGCTGCAACACAGCCATACCTGTTTCCGGTATCTCCGGCAGCCCTTCTTTTCTGTCGATGTTTTCTTTTATATATGACTTTAACGTTTTTATGTTGTCCTCAATGCTGGCCAGGCAGACTTTTTGCTCCTCCATCGACAGGCTGGTCAGATTGACGATGACAGCATTAAAGTCTAAAAATATACGGATCGGTTTTGCGGCGATTTCCAGCATCAGTCGCTGAAATTCTTTATCTCCGGCATCGGTCAACGAATAGACCGCTTTTTCTGCCATTTTTCCCTCTTTGATATCGCTTTTGATGTATCCCTTACCTTCCAGTTGAATCACCTTCTTATAAATCGATGGGGTGCTGATCTTCACCCATTTAGAAATATTGCGATATTCCACCAATTTTTGAATATCATAAGCGCTCAAAGCTTCTTTTTTCAATATTCCCAGTACAATCAAATCAATTGTCGCCATTATGACCTCCTTTTTTCTCTTGACAACTACTATAATTTATAGTAGTATATGCCACATGATTCTTTTACTATAAACTATAGTAATATAAATTACATCTATTGTCAACAGAAGGGAGTATTTCATATGAATGAACAAAAGAAGAAAATGGAGTTATTGGGGAGCTCGCCCGTGCCAAAGGCTTTGCTGGCCATGGGGCTGCCAACCATGATCGGAATGCTTATCAACGCACTATATAATCTGGCAGACACTTACTTTGTGGGCGGGTTGGGTACCGATCAAATGGGAGCGGTCACGGTAGCCTTTCCCCTTGGGCAGGTTATCGTCGGTCTGGGCCTCTTATTTGGAAACGGCGCTGCCGCTTATCTTTCCAGGCTCCTTGGATGCGGAGATAAAGAGACTGCAGGCAAAGTAGCCAGCACCGCCCTGTACAGCAGTATCCTCGTCGGCGCAGTCGTCATCGCCTCCTCGATTATTTTTCTCAAACCAATTTTACGACAGATCGGCGCAATGGAAAGCGTCATGCCCTATGCGACTGTCTATACCAGCATCTATATCACCTTTTCGATTTTCAACATATTCAACGTTGCCATGAATAACATCGTATCCAGCGAAGGTGCCGCTAAAACAGCTATGTGTGCATTAGTGGCAGGTGCGGTACTAAACGTGATATTAGATCCCATCTTTATCTACACATTACACCTTGGCGTTGCGGGTGCCGCTATCGCAACCGCTATATCACAAGTCGTTTCCACACTGGTCTACTTCGCTTATATTTTACAAAAGAAAAGTGTTTTCAGCTTTCACATGAAAGAGTGCTGTTTTTCTAAAAGCATCATGTCTGAGATTTTAAAAATTGGGATTCCCACACTGCTGTTCCAGCTTTTAACCAGCCTGTCTATCAGTATGATCAACGATGCAGCAAAAGAGTTCGGCGGTTCCGCCCTAGCTGCCATGGGACCAGTGACAAAGATCATGTCCATGGGAACTCTGATCGTCTTTGGATTTTTAAAAGGTTTCCAGCCCATTGCCGGATTCAGCTACGGTGCCAAAAAGTTTGATCGCTTGCAAGAGGCAATCAGGACCTCTATTTTATGGTCTACTTTATTTTGTCTGATTTTCGGACTCGCAGCTGTCGTATTCTCCCAGCAGATTATCTCCCTGTTTACAAAAGGAGATCTGGAGATGATTAAGATCGGCGCGACCGCGCTGCGGGCAAACGGCCTCTCTTTCATTCTCTTTGGATTTTACACAGTATATTCCTTCTTGTTTCTCGTCATGGGAAAGGCAAAAGAGGGCTGTATCCTCGGTGCTTTACGGCAGGGCATCTGTTTTGTACCAGTCATTCTAATCCTTCCCACCTATTGGGGACTGCATGGGATTCTCTATGCACAGCCCATCGCTGACGTACTCTCCGCTGTCATCACTATTTTCATGGCTGTACATCTTCACAAGGAATTGGCTGCAGCAAAGGCAAATACACTGCATAAAGATCAAGCTCTCCGTTGCACTATGCCGCATATGAAATAAGGGCAAGGTTTTACCCGTCAATTGGACTTTTTTTCTCAATAGCAAGCAACATTAAGATTTAGCGAGACACGAACGCACTAAAAAAGGAGTTATTCAACCGAACTGGTATGAATAACTCCTTTCAATTAGATTCTCTTAAAAACCTGGTTAGTCTTCGCGCCGTAGAGTGCCACGCACTAAAGTGCTGCACTCCTGACGGGGGACCTACCGATAATTCTCTTTTGCTCTCAAAATGCTTACAGCATTTGATAGCTCAGACAATTAGGTTAGGTCTCCCATTACAGCGCCTTTGCTGGACGGTGCAACCATCTTGGAGTATCTGTATAGCCATCCGCTCTTCACGTTTGGCTCACGAGGTACGTAAGTCTTGCGTCTTTCGTCAAATTCTTCATCAGAGACCTTGGCATTGATCTTTGCTCCAGGAATGTCGATTTCGATGATATCCCCCTCCTGGATCAGACCGATGTTTCCGTCGCTGGCTGCTTCTGGGCAGACGTGTCCGATAGAGGCTCCACGGCTGGCACCGCTGAAACGTCCATCTGTGATCAGGGCGACGGTCTTGTCGAGCTGCATCCCTGCCAATGCGCTGGTCGGATTGAGCATCTCTCTCATGCCTGGACCACCCTTTGGACCTTCGTAACGAATGACTACGACGTCTCCATCCACAATCTTGCCTTTGTAGATGGCATCGATGGCATCCTCTTCGCAGTCAAAGACTCTGGCAGGACCTGCGTGAGTGAGCATTTCCGGTGCAACAGCGCTTCTCTTTACAACGCAGCCCTCTTGAGCGATGTTCCCCCACATGATAGCAAGACCGCCTGTCTCACTGTAAGGTGCATCTACGCTCTTGATGGCATTGTCATCCTTGATATACTTACCTTCGATATTTTCTCCCACGGTTCTGCCGTTGGCAGTCATCAGTGAAGTATCAATCAGGCCTTTTTTGTTCAGTTCCGCAATGACTGCCTGCACACCGCCGGCGATGTTCAGATCATGCATGTGTGTACCGCCTGCTGGTGCCAGATGACACAGGTTCGGTGTTTTTGCGCTCATCTCGTTGAACAACTCGAGATTTAATTCTACACCTGCTTCGTGGGCAATAGCTAACAGATGAAGTACGCTGTTTGACGAACAGCCGAGAGCCATGTCACAGGCAAGAGCATTTCGAATGGATTTCTCATTGATAATATCTCTCGCTTTGATATCCTTTTCAATCAAGCCCATGATCGCCATACCTGCATGCTTTGCCAGCATGATTCTACCGCTATGTACTGCCGGAATTGTTCCGTTACCTGGAAGTGCAATACCAATTGCCTCACAGAGGCAGTTCATGCTGTTAGCGGTATACATTCCTGAACAAGAACCACAGCCAGGGCAGGTGTTCTGCTCAAATTCTTCCAGTCCCGCATCATCAATCATGTCAGCCTTGCGGGCGCCAACTGCTTCAAACATCTTTGAGAGTGAAGTTTCAACGCCGTCTACAAGTCCGCTCATCATCGGTCCGCCAGAGCATACAACTGTAGGGATGTTCAGTCTCACTGCTCCCATAACCATGCCTGGTACGATTTTGTCGCAGTTAGGAACGAGGACCAGTCCATCAAATTGATGAGCCATAGCCATGGTCTCCACACTGTCCGCAATCAGTTCTCTGCTTGCCAGGGAATATTTCATGCCGATATGTCCCATTGCGATGCCATCACATACACCGATAGCTGGAACCATGATTGGTGTTCCGCCTGCCATTCTAACGCCAGCCTTGACAGCTTCAGTAATCTTATCCAGGTTGATATGACCCGGTACGATTTCACTATGTGCTGACACGACTCCGATCAGCGGTCTTTCTAATTCTTCCTTTGTGTAACCCATAGCATAAAAAAGGCTACGCATCGGAGCCTTTTCTATACCTTTGGTTACGTTATCACTTCGTTTTGACATAATAACATAAACCTCTTCTTATAACATAGGGAATATTGCTTTGCAATATACTATTTCTTTAACCAGCTCATCATCTCTCTCAGTTCCTGACCAACCTTGCAGAGCAGATGTGATGCTTCTTTCTTTCTAGTAGCCAAGAATCTTGCTTTTCCGCCTGCGTTGAATTCCTGAACGAATTCGCTGGCAAATGTTCCATCCTGGATTTCTTCCAGAACCTTCTTCATTTCTTTTCTGGTGTCTTCTGTGATGATTCTCTTTCCAGTTCTGTAATCACCGTATTCAGCAGTGTTGGAGATGGAATATCTCATCTTATCGAAACCGCCTGTGTTGATCAGGTCTACGATCAGCTTCATCTCGTGGATACATTCAAAATATGCCATCTCTGGTTCATATCCTGCTTCTACCAATGTATCAAAACCAGCTTTCATCAGTTCTGTTACACCGCCGCAGAGAACTGCCTGTTCACCGAATAAATCTGTTTCTGTTTCTTCTTTGAACGTTGTCTCTAAGATTCCTGCTCTGCCAGCTCCGATACCAGATGCATATGCCAGTGCGTAATCCTTTGCTTTGCCAGATGCATCCTGATATACTGCGATCAGTGAAGGAACGCCTTTGCCTTCTACATACTGGCTTCTTACTGTGTGTCCAGGTCCCTTAGGAGCAACCATGATAACGTCGATGTCCTTCTGTGGTTGAATCTGCTGGTAGTGGATATTAAATCCGTGAGCAAACATCAGTACGTTGCCTTCCTTCATGTGCTTCTCGACCTGTTCTTTGTAAATCTTAGCCTGCAGTTCATCTGGAGTCAGCATCATTACCAGATCACCAGCTTCTGCCGCTTCTTCGATGCCTACAACTTTCAGTCCGGCTGCTTCAGCCTTTGCAACATGTGCAGAACCTGCTCTGAGACCAACTACGACGTTGACGCCGCTTTCATGCAGGTTCATGGCATGGGCATGACCCTGGCTTCCAAACCCAATAATTGCAACGGTTTTACCGTCCAATAATCCTAAATTACAATCCTGATCATAATACTTCTTAATCATTTTTATCAATCTCCTTTTTATAAATAATCGTTTTTATTTTTTACTACTTTACTTTCAATTCCTGTGATACCTGTTCTGCATACCTCTGAAATGTCATAGTCCTTGATGACATCCATAAATCCGTCAATTTTCTCTGGAGTCCCTGTCAATTCGATAATCATGCTGTCTGTAGATAAGTCTACAATTTTGCCTCTGTAGACATCGACAATATCCTTGATTGTTGACAATTCCTCTGGGGTAGCATTGACTTTCAGCAGCAACAGTTCTCTATAGAGGCTGTTCTCTCTGTTTAATATGTAGATGCTTTTTACGACTTCCAGCTTCTCTGTCTGGGTGATAATCTGCTGCATTGACTGCTCTGTCGCGCTGAATACGATGGTAATCCTCGAAAGTGCCGGATCATTGGTAGCCGATACAGTCAGAGAATCGATATTAAAACCTCTTCTTCCGAAGAGACTGACTACTCTCGTCAGAACATTTGCCTGATTCAGAACAAGAACGCTGACGATTTCTTTCTTAAGTGGTTTATACATGTTTAGCGTCCTCCTTCCCTAATCGATAATCATATCTTCGACGGTCTTTCCTCCCGGAATCATCGGCAGTACCCGCTCTTCTCTCGAAATCAGACAGTCGATCCAAACAGGACCTTCCGACTGCAGCGCTTTTTCCATGGCCGCCGTGAATTCCTCACAGGTCTCCGCTCTATAACCTTTTGCGCCAAAGGCTTCTGCCAACTTGACAAAGTCGGTCTTTCTTTCTGGCGTCGTATTAGAATACCTGTTTTCATAGAATATGGTCTGCCACTGGTAAACCATTCCCAAAACCTTGTTGTTCATGATAATTGTAATAATCGGCAGATTCTCACTGACCGCCGTACAGGCTTCGTTCAAGTTCATATGGAAAGAACCGTCACCAGTGATGTGGATGACTCTGTCCTTTGGACAGCCCATCTGTGCGCCAATTGCCGCGCCATATCCGAATCCCATGGTTCCCAGGCCTCCGCTGGTGATGAACTTCTTCGCTTTGTTATGTTTGAGATACTGTGCCGCCCACATCTGGTGTTGTCCAACGTCAGTTACATAAATCGTATCCTCATCGGTCATATCGCAGATAGTAGAAAGAATCTCCTGCGGATGAAGCTTGCATTCTGGCGATTTGACAATCCGTTCTTTCTTCTTCCATCCCACAACACGTTCATGCCATTCTGTATGGTTCTGCTCCTCAATATATGGCAGCGCCCTGGTGATAAACTCTTTGATATCACCGACACAGCACTTGTCAACCATGACGTTCTTGTTGATTTCACTGCGGTCGATGTCAATCTGTACGATCTTCGCCCGCTTAGCAAATTTGTCCGGATTCAGGGCAACTCTGTCACTGAATCTGGCGCCAAAGGCAACGACCAAATCAGCCTGGTCGATGGCTCGGTTAGCAGCCACGCTGCCGTGCATTCCGATCAAGCCCAGATTGAGATCACTGTCGTATCCCACGACACCTGCAGCCATCAAAGTATAGGTCGCCGGAATGTCCGCCTTCTCCAATAATGCAGTCAATTCTTTGCAGGCATCTGACGCCACCACGCCGCCTCCTATGTATGCTACCGGCTTTTCTGCCGCATTAATCAATTTGACAATTGCTGCAATATCGTCCCGTTCCATCACCGGACGCGGTTTCAGTTCTAACGGTGTTTTTGATGTATATTCAATGCTCGCGGCAGTTACGTCCTTGGTAATGTCCACGAGGACAGGACCCTTTCTCCCGCTATTTGCAATCTTGAATGCCTCTCTCAGAGCAGGCTCAAGATCTTCGATTCTATTTACAAAGTAATTGTGCTTTGTAATAGGCAGTGTGACTCCCGTAATACAAATTTCTTGGAATGTATCACGACCGATCAGGGAGTCAGGCACGTTGGCCGTAATAGCGACCATCGGAATGCTGTCCATAAATGCCGTCGCAATACCTGTTACCAGATTGGTCGCACCCGGACCGCTGGTAGAAAATACCACACCGGTCTTACCCGTAGCCCTGGCGTATCCGTCGGCAGCATGTGCAGCACCCTGTTCATGCGCAGTGAGAACATGCTTAATCCTATCGCTGTATTTATATAATTCGTCATAGATATTCAGAGCTGTTCCGCCTGGATATCCAAAGACAGTGTCAACGCCATGATCAAGCAATACTTCTGCCACTACTTGTGATCCTGTCATTTTCATACTCTCTCTCCTTTTTTCTAGCATTAAACGGGCTAACGCAGTAGCCCATATATCTATTATAATCTTTGCACTATAAAAGTCAACTCTTTTTGTTATTTGTTCACAAAAAAATGCACCAATAATTAAGATTGAGCACAAATTTAGGTTGACATCGGGCGCTTCTTCATTTATATTATTATCATAGCATAAATTTTAAAAGTTGCAATGACGGGAATAAATTATAAGCAAAGGTTTTTCAGAGAGCGTCCGGTTGGTGGAAGGCCGCAGACCTTTTATAATGTCTCACCCCCGAGCGACAAAAACGAGAGGGCATATAATTTAGATTATGTCAAAAAGAGTGGTACCGCGGAAGCAGTCAATAAGAATTGCATTTCGTCTCTTTAGTGATTTTGAGAAAATCGCCGAAGAGACGATTTTCTTGTTACTCAAATTGAATGATCAATATTATATGAAATGCGGAGGTTATTACAATGAAAAATTACGACAAGTATAGGGTGGGCTATTTTAATCCCCCTATGGCCGAAATGGAATGGCCAAACAAGGATCACATCGAAAAAGCGCCCAGATGGTGCAGCGTAGATTTACGTGACGGCAATCAAGCTCTGATTGTACCCATGAGTTTAGAAGAAAAACTGGAGTTTTTTCAATTTCTGGTTTTCATCGGATTCAAAGAAATCGAAGTCGGCTTTCCTGCAGCATCAGAAACAGAATACGAATTCTTAAGGCGCTTGATTGAAGACGATATGATTCCTGACGACGTAACCGTACAGGTTCTGACACAGTCAAGAAAACACATCATAGATAAAACATTTGAAGCGCTGAAAGGCGCGAAGCGTGCCGTCGTACATCTGTATAATTCCACTTCTTTCGCTCAGAGGCAGCAGGTATTCAGAGCTTCCGAAGAGGAAATTATTCAGATTGCAAAAGATGGCGCTATATTAATGAAGGAATATGCGGAGAAATTTCCTGAAACGCAGTTCCAGTTCGAATACTCGCCAGAAAGTTTCACTGGTACTGAAATGGAATTTGCAAAAGATATCTGCAACGAAGTAATAGATATCTGGCAGCCGACGCCAGACAACAAAGTCATCATCAATCTGCCGGCCACTGTTGAGATGTCCATGCCCCATGTCTTCGCTAATCAAATCGAATACATGTGTAAACATCTTCATCGCAGGGAAAATGTCGTTGTTTCCCTCCATCCCCACAACGACAGAGGCACCGGCGTAGCTGACGCGGAATTAGGTCTTTTGGCAGGCGGAGACAGAATCGAAGGAACACTCTTCGGAAATGGCGAAAGAACCGGAAACGTAGATATCGTGACTTTGGCAATGAATATGTTCACCCACGGTGTCGATCCAGAGCTGGACTTTACCAATATGCCGCAAGCCGTTGAAATTTACGAGAAGTATACCGGCATGAAGGTAAACCCTCGTCAGCCTTATGCTGGGGATCTGGTGTTCGCCGCATTTTCTGGTTCTCACCAGGATGCCATCGCCAAAGGTATGAAGTGGAGAGAAGAAATGGATCCATCCAGATGGACCGTGCCATACCTGCCGATTGACCCTCATGATGTGGGCCGAGAATATGAAGGTGACGTCATCAGAATTAACAGCCAGTCTGGCAAGGGCGGTATCGCATACATCATTGAACGTGATTACGGATATGTAATTCCAAAAGCTATGAGAGCAGAAGTGGGCTACATGATGAAAGATATTTCTGACAAACGTCACGAAGAGCTTTCCCCTTCCGAAATCTTCACAGCGTTTGAAGCAGAATATATCAACGATTTTGCTCCAATCGATATTACAGAAGCCATGTTCAGTCACTTCTCATCGACGAAATCAGAAGAAGACAACAGCGTAGGCGTAAGAATGAAAGTGGTCATCGACGGAGAGTCTTTCAATCTGGAAGCTGAAGGAAACGGACGTCTTGACGCAGTAAGTAACGCACTCAAAAAGACACAATATCACTTTGATTATAAGTTCATCACCTATTCAGAGCACGCTATCGGATCTGATTCCAACTCCAAGGCCGCTGCCTATGTCTGCATCGCCGATAAAGCTGGAAATCTGTACTGGGGTATCGGAACCCACGCCGACATCATCCTGGCGTCCGTCAATGCCCTGGTCAGCGCCCTGAACAGAATGAATAAGAAAATACATTTTGTAAAGTAGAGGTAAAAATTATGGGAATGACAATGACACAAAAAATTCTGGCGGCACACGCCGGCCTTGATAAGGTAGTCCCCGGTCAGTTAATTAATGCAAAATTAGACATGGTTCTTGCTAACGATATCACCGGACCTGTCTCCATCAACGAGTTTGAGGGAGCAGGCTTCGACAAAGTCTTTGACAAGAGCAAAATCTCACTGGTCATGGATCACTTTACGCCGAACAAGGACATTAAAAGCGCGGAACAATGCAAGCAGTGCAGAACCTTTGCCAAAAAATTTGATATAGATAATTTTTATGACGTAGGAAACATGGGCATCGAGCATGCCCTGCTTCCAGAGAAAGGATTGGTTGCTGCAGGAGATGCCATCATCGGCGCCGATTCTCACACATGTACTTACGGAGCTCTAGGCGCCTTTTCTACAGGGGTCGGTTCTACCGATCTGGCAGCCGGTATTGCTACTGGCCAGGCTTGGTTCAAAGTACCAAGCGCACTAAAATTTAATCTGACCGGTTCTCTGCCTGAAAATGTCAGTGGAAAAGACGTCATCTTGCACATCATTGGCATGATCGGTGTTGACGGCGCGCTTTATAAATCCATGGAGTTTACTGGACCAGGCGCTCAGAGTCTGTCTATGGATGACAGACTTTGTATCTGCAACATGGCAATCGAAGCTGGCGGCAAAAACGGCATCTTCCCGGTTGATGAAATTACAAAAGAATATATGGACAGCCGCGTTGATAGAAAATATACCGTGTTCGAAGCTGATGAAGATGCTGCGTATGACAGCGTCTATGAAATCAATCTAAGTGAACTGAAGCCAACGATTGCCTTCCCTCATCTGCCGGAAAACACAAAGTCAGTCGAAGAAGCTGGCGATATCAGAATTGACCAGGTAGTCATCGGTTCCTGCACAAACGGACGTTTATCCGATATGCGTATCGCTGCCGAGATTTTAGAAGGAAAGCACATCCACAAAGATGTCAGGGCGATCATCATTCCTGCCACACAGCAGATTTACAAAGACTGCATCCGTCTAGGATATCTTGACACCTTCATTGATGCAGGCTGTGTTGTCTCCACGCCAACATGCGGCCCTTGTCTGGGTGGACACATGGGAATTTTAGCCGAAGGAGAACGATGTGTGGCGACTACTAATCGAAATTTTGTCGGCAGAATGGGACACACCAAATCAGAGGTTTATCTGGCAAGCCCTGCTGTAGCAGCAGCTTCCGCCATTGCCGGTAAAATTGCTGCACCAGAAAGGAGAGGTTAATCATGGACGCTAAAGGACGAGTACATAAATACGGGAATAATGTGGATACAGACGTCATCATTCCTGCCAGACACTTGAATACTCAGGATCACAAAGAACTGGCAAGTCACTGCATGGAAGATATCGATGCAGCGTTTATCAGCAAGGTCAAACCTGGAGACATCATGGTTGCCGGCGAAAACTTCGGCTGTGGATCCTCCAGAGAACACGCTCCCATCGCTATCAAGGCATCCGGTATCAGCTGTGTCATTGCCACTACCTTTGCAAGAATCTTCTATCGCAATGCCATCAATATCGGACTGCCAATCTTAGAATGTCCACAGGCAAGCCAGAAGATTGATGACGGAGACGAAGTTGAAATCGATTTTGGTACCGGAACCATCACCAATATAACGAAGAACGAAACTTACCAGGCCCTCCCATTCCCTGACTTTATCAAAAACATCATCTCAAAGGGTGGTCTGCTGAACAGTATCAAATAGACTGCACAAGCAAAGTGATACAAAACGACAAACAAATGGAGGAATATATGAATTATTACATAGCTGTAGTTCAAGGCGACGGCATCGGTCCTGAAGTGGTGACCGAAGCCATCAAAGTGCTTGACAAAATCGGCGAAAAATACGGACACACTTTTCACTATAACCGCGTCCTGGCCGGAGGCGCAGCCATCGACGCTACGGGTAAATGCCTGCCAGAAGATACGGTAGATATCTGCAAAAGCAGTGATGCAGTTCTGCTCGGTGCTGTCGGCGGTCCCAAATGGGATACCCTGCCTGGCGATGAAAGACCAGAGAGAGCGCTTCTTGGTCTTAGAAAGGCCTTGGGGCTCTTCGCCAACCTGCGGCCTGCCATGGTCTTTGACGAGCTGGCTGACGCTTCCCCACTGAAGCCGGAAATTATCGCCGGCGGATTGGATATCGTTGTCGTCAGAGAGTTAACCGGCGGTATCTATTTCGGCGAAAAAGGCACGAAAATGACCGAAATGGGAACTGCTGCTTATGATGTCGAGCAATACTCTGAAGAAGAGGTCAGAAGGATTGCGGAAGTCGCCTTTGACATGGCCATGAAGAGAAATAAGAAAGTGACCAGCATAGATAAGGCAAATGTTCTGGAAAGTTCAAGACTTTGGAGAAGAGTTGTTGCGGAAGTTGCAAAGAACTACCCCGAAGTAGAATTAGAAAATTTCTACGTGGACAATGCCGCCATGCAGCTTGTGCGCAGCCCTAAACAATTTGACGTCCTAGTGACCAGTAATATTTTCGGTGATATCTTGTCCGACGAGGCCAGTCAGATTACAGGCTCTATCGGCATGCTGCCATCCGCCAGTCTGGCTACTGGCAACTTCGGTATGTACGAGCCGGTTCACGGCTCCGCTCCGGATATTGCCGGACAGAACCTGGCTAACCCAATTGCTACAATCCTGTCTGTTGCTATGATGCTGCGGTATACCTTCGAGTTATCTCAAGAGGCAGATGATATCGAAGATGCCGTCAAAAAATTCTTGGCTGCAGGTTATCGGACACCGGACATCTGTGCAGGAAATGAATCTATCGGTACAAAAGAAGCTGGTGATAAAATCGTATCTATGATTTAAAGAACGATTCTCTGTGGTTCGTTCTTTAATATTTCCTATAAAAAAGAAAGTCACAGCAAAAGGCTGCGGCTTTCTTTTTTACGAAGAAATCGAAATAAGCAGGTTAAATCACATGATTATTGTACAACGGGAATCTCTGAAATATATTCTTTAATCAGCCTGATGGCTTCGTACAGCGCCTCCATTGAATGACCAATCATCTTGCTTGCATAAAAGCCAATTTTTCGTCAAAAGATACCTTAAGAAATATTAAGAAAAAACTCCAGATGAATCTATTGATTTTTACTTTTTTTTTGCTATTATTATATAGGTAATCTTTATTTATGTATTTGAAAGGGAATGGGAGAAATGAGAACGAACACGCAAACGAAAAGAACACATGGGAAAAAATATCTGATCTTTATCTTAGTCTTACTGATATTGGTAAGTCTATTTTTTATAAATTTTATGAGAAAGAATAGTTCTGCGGACTACAGTTCCAAGACCATTAATGCAAATCTATCGGCGATATCCACCTTTGATTATTCCAAGGTAACTACAGTAGAATCAAAGATCAAGAAGCTGGAAACTACAGAAGCCAGAGGCACTTTTGATGTCACAAAGAGACTGACAAAGGCGCAGTACAGAAGAATCTTCAGCACCAGCGCCATTCTGGGCGATTCAATCACGGAAGGGCTGGTAGACTACGGTTATCTGGGCAGCGACCAGGTTTTCTGCAAAATCGGAGCGTCGATCATCTCGGGAGATGATTTATTCTCATCGGCAGCAAACACATATCCTAAATTCGCATTTATGTCCTTCGGCATGAACGACATGGGGAACTACTCGGGAAACGCAGATTCTTTCATCGAAAAATACTCCAAATTGATCAAAGAGTTTAAAAAAGTCTCCCCCGATACGAGAATCTTAATCAATGGAATCACTCCGCCGTCAAAAGAAGCCATCGCTAAGAATTCAATCTTGTCAAATTACAAAAAATTCAACAATGAATTGAAAAAGATGTGCAAGGACTTAAAATTGACTTATATTGACAATAGTTATATCATTGAAGATCATCCAAACTATTATGCAGGAGATGGAATTCATGTCGTATCTGAATTCTACCCTCTCTGGATGAATAACATGATACTGAAAGCGGGGTTATGATGACAAAGAAAATAGTTTTCGTCGTTGTTTTGGTCGGATTCCTTGCAATGGTTTACGCCAATGGAAATGCAAAGGATCTGCCGATGGAGGATATAGAGAATCAACTAATAGAAAAAACAAATATAGAGAAAATGGCCAAGTGTGACAACCGCAATCTGATGCAGTTTTTCGGTCTTGACTATGAACAATACGAATCCCATATTTTCTATAAAGGAAAAGAGGCTCTCAGTGTAGAAGAAGTGTTAATCGTTAAAGCACACAGCAAAGAGGATCTGTCATCTGTAAAAGATGCTGTGGATGCGAGAATTTCTTCCCAGATCAAAACATTTGAAGGATACGGGCCGGAACAAGTAGCTATGTTGAAAAATGCCATTGTGACCACAAAAGGCAATTATCTGTTCTACTGTGTCAGCAAAAATCCAGAGAAGTATGAGGAGGTGTTCAAAGATGCTATTTAGCAGCATTGTGTTCCTCTTTTACTTTTTGCCTATCGTGCTGCTCGCTTATTTCGTAGTACCGAAGAAAGCGAAGAACATCGTGCTTCTCATCGCCAGCATCTTTTTCTACAGCTGGGGTGAACCGGTTTATGTATTCTTAATGATCTTCAGCGCCATCTTTAACTATTTTATGGCCATCGATATTGGAAGAGCAAAAGTTCATCAGAAATCTGGCAAATCGACCCTTGTTTTCACGGTGATCGTCAATCTGTTCGTCCTTTCCTTTTTCAAATATTATGGATTCCTGATGGATACTGTCAACGGAATTCTCGGCACTGATATCAAGTACACTGCCTTAGCGCTGCCAATCGGTATTTCCTTTTATACCTTCCAAGCGCTCTCCTACATCTTTGATGTTTACAGAGGAAATGTGAAAGTACAGGTAAACCCTTTGAAGTTTACCCTCTATCTTGCTCTTTTCCCTCAGCTCATCGCCGGACCAATTGTAAAATACAAGGATATTGCTGAGCAGCTGGATGAAAGACATGTAACACTGGAAAAGTTCGGTGATGGAACAATGAGGTTTCTCCTCGGGCTTGGCAAAAAGGTCATTCTTGCCAACAACCTGGGAGCGATTTATACCCAGATTATGGCGGTATCAGACAGCCAGGTCTCCGTACTCACCTACTGGATCGGCATCATCGCTTACACCTTACAAATATACTTTGATTTCAGCGGATATTCCGATATGGCTATCGGTTTAGGAAAGATGTTCGGTTTTGAATTTATGGAGAATTTTAATTATCCTTATATTTCCAAGACCATCACAGAATTCTGGCGCAGATGGCATATGTCTCTCTCCACCTGGTTTAGAGAGTACGTTTACATTCCCTTGGGCGGCAACCGCGTTTCCATGCACAGGCACATCATCAATCTCTTAATCGTATGGTCCCTGACCGGACTATGGCATGGAGCCAGCTGGAATTTTGTCGTATGGGGTCTGTATTATGGTCTTCTCTTGATTTTAGAGAAGTACCTGATTGGAAAATATATCGAAAAAGCACCGACCTGGGCACAGCATCTCTATGCCATGATCATCGTTATGATCGGTTGGGTCTTTTTCAGCAGCGTAGATCTGACAGCCGCCATAGACTATCTCAAGATCTTATTCTGCATGGGGGGCGTTCCTTTGGCCAACACCTACACCCTCTATCTGCTGCGCACAAATCTGCTTCTGCTGGCCATCGGATGCATTGCCGCATCGCCAGAGCCGATGAAACAGTTCAACATTTTATGCAAAAAAAGTGCAGTTATTGCAATCATTATGATACTACTGGTACTGGTATTGGCGACGGCTTATCTGATTTTCAGCAGCTACAATCCATTCCTGTATTTCAGGTTCTAAGGGGAGGAGGAATTACAAATGAACAAAAAAGCGATGTCATCAATTCTTGGGCTATGTTTCATCATACTCCTTGCAACGATTTTTATCGTCAACCTCTTTACACCTGATAAAGGCTTCTCTGAAGAAGAAAATCGGGTATTGCAGGAGAAACCAGAATTCTCTCTTTCTAATTATATGGAGGGGCGTTATGAAAGCAAACTGGAGACTTATGTAAACGATCAGTTTCTTCTGCGAAATGCTTTTATCAAAGTCAAGGCGACCGCCGACGTTACCGCAGGAAAGCTGGAATCCAACGGAGTTTATCGGTGTAAAGACAATTATCTGATGGAAGAACTGACGGTTCCCAGTGAAAAAACAATGCAGAACACCCTTGCCAGTTTGAAACAGTTCAAAAGACATTACAAGAAACTGGACGCCTTTTTTCTTCTAGCTCCTAATGCGGGTAACATTTTAGAAGATAAACTGCCCAATTTCACTAAATTAAATGATCAAAATCAATATATGGATCAATTTTTTAAAGAAATCAAGAGTTACGGTTACACACCTATCGATGTAAGGAACGCTTTTAAGAAGGCGAGTGAAGACACACAGCTGTATTATAGAACAGACCATCACTGGACCACTGACGGTGCTTATCTGGCCTATCAGCAGGCCGCTAAAAAAATGAAATTGACAAACAATGTGACTTACAAACCGTATGTTGTCAAAAACGATTTCCGCGGTACATTGGCCTCTAAGAGCGGTTTTGTCAACGGTGTCAACGACGCAATCAAAATCTACATGCCGTACAAGGATAAAGATTACAATAACTCAGTTATCTACTACACTGACACCAAGACTAAGACGACGGAGTTTTACCAATTGGATAATCTCGATACCAAGGATGCTTACACTGTCTTCGGCGGCAGTAATCACCCGATGTATACCATCAAGACGCCGACGAAGTCATCTGAGAAACTACTCTTGGTCAAAGACTCCTATGCCAACAGTTTTATTCCCTTCTTAGCACAGGGGTACAGAGAAATCGTCGTCGTAGACCCGAGATATTTCTTCGATAACATCGACGACATCATCAAAGCAGAAGGCATTACGCAGGTGATGTTCCTCTACAACGCTAACACGTTCTTCAACGATAATTCGTTAGAAATGATGCTCAACTCATGACATTCTGTCCAAAGAGCCGAGGCGATTTGTCTGGCAACACTTCGCTCCTCCAGGAACTGCGTTCCCTGCAAGGCAGAATTTATGCTGGCGTTCCCCAGCCTTATGACATACACATGCAAGGGGCTGTCGCATTAGATAAAAATCTAATGCGATCTGCCCCTTTTGCTATAGATGTGTAATTTACTGCGATGCAGTTAAATGCGTCATCTTTCATTGGGGACTTTTCCTGTACCCAAAATAGGGGCAGTACTCTTACCGTCCCTGTTTTAACTCTATTTTTGAATTGTTAAATTATGCGGCTTTTCCTGTATCTTCTTTCAATTCATACAGATGCAGGTCCAGCCTGTCATCCTGTATCCTGCGGTGCAGCCACCCGAGGTTATGGGCCATTGCAAAAAGGATGCTTTCCGCATGCACGTTGTCCCTACCGCGGCACAGGTCTTCACCTCCCTGTGCCATAAGGGACCGAAGCCGTACCGTCCAATGATGTCGCCCACCAGCAGGGCCGTCTTCTGCAGGAACCCTGCCTGGTGCTTTGTCGTGGACTTCTTCCATACGAAGGTGTACCGGTTGGCGGACGCTTCGATCTTTGTGCCGTCGACATGCACCTCCGCGTCCGTGACCTGTCCCAGCCCGTAAAGGAACCCCGTCATCTGTGCCAGGAGCCCCTGTGCACATTTTGCGAAATGCTTCGTCCTGAACCTTGCGATGGACGCATGGTCGGGTGCCTTCCTTCCCTCCAGGAGGTACATGTAGTTGATGTCCCGCCTGCAGTTCTTCTCGATGGTCCTTGAGGAGATGTCCGTCCTTTCATAGGTGCCGTAGAGGGCAGCCAGGTCCAACTCCTCCACAAACTGGCTGATGAGTCTCACGCAGTCATCTTCTGGTATGCATGCGTCAAGTTCCATTGGAATTTTCAGTTGATAGTTCCGCTCGTTCAGTGTATACTGTTTACGTAAGATATTGTGTTTTGTCATACAATTATTTTACCACAAAAGCCTGCGTTTCCAATGGATTCGCAGGCTTTTTAGTGGTTTTTGTATGTTTTTTGTATACGAAAAGGGGCCTCGTCACTAACGGATATATATCCGTTAGTGCGACAGCCCCGACAGCCCCATCCCTGCTTGCAAAAATCTTCATACACTTCCACCTCTATAGGATTACACCTGCTTTGCTTGTCGTATGTCAAGTATCAGAAATTGTTTTAGCACGGCAAAGGCAAGAAACAAACCGCGCGCCTTCATTTTCATTTTTTTGCTTGTTTCTGGCGGATTTTTTGATTATTGTAAACCAACGCGCCTTCATTTACTGATAATTGTTGATTTCTTGCGCATTTCAGCGATTTAGGCGGAATATTTTCTCTTTATTTTCCATTTAAGGGATATGCTGTTTTCAAAATAGCGCTGAAAATCAATGAAAAAGAAAGATTTGCTTGTTTTTTCCATTTTTGCGAAGGGAGTAGCGCAAGCAAATTCAAAAAAATCAAGAATGAAGGCGAACAGTATAGCAGATCACAGTTATTTCATGCGTTTGCCGTGGTTGTTTTAGTTGCGACAGCCCCTTGTTTATAATTTCTCATACAGGCAATCGATGACGCCATTCTTTGCCACGTTCTTTACCAGATGCAGCTTGATTTCTTTGTTATTATCGCCGAACAATCTCTCGCCGCCGCCGAGAATAACAGGATGAATCGTCAAATGATATTCGTCCACCATATTCTCCCTGATGACCTGGTTGGCGACATCAGAACCGCCGCAGATCCAGATATCCTTTCCATCTTTCTGTAGCAGCCCCTGCAAGAAAGTGCTCATTCTGGAATCCACAAACTTAATGTTTTCTGTGTCCTCTTCTGGCAAATGGGTGATGACATAAGTGGTCATATCCCCGTAAGGCCAATTGGCAGCGCCCTCTTTGTCCATGATTTTTTTATAAGTATTCTTGCCCATCACAACAGTGTCAACGATAGACAAAAAACCACTCTTGCCATAGTCTCCCTGATAAAATTCACTTTCGCCGTTTCGCCAGTTGGTACCGCCGTCTTTATCCGTAATATATCCATCAAGGCTCACTGCCATGTACAAAATTACTTTCCGTTTCATATTGATTCCTCCGTTTTATTTATACTGTGTAGTATTTTACACCATAAATAAATTCTCGTCAATACGAATTTTTATGCAAAATTCATTTTACTGTTCTTTCAGCAGCTTCTACCAAATGTTTCATCAAAAGGGTGGTGGTTACGCTGCCCACGCCGCCAGGAACTGGCGTAAGGGCGGATACGATATCGCTGACAGGCTCAAAATCCACGTCTCCGCACATTTTTCCCTCTTCATTGAAGTTGATACCTACATCGATAATTACTTGTCCAGAGCCGACCATATCCGCCGTCAAGGTCCCTGCATGACCTGCCGCAGCGATAATGATGTCCGCACTTTTGCAGATTGCTCTCATGTCCTCTGGCGGCGTCTTTGTGTGACAGATGGTGATCGTAGCATTTTCTTTGAGAAGCATCATCGCTACAGGCCTTCCAATGACCATGCTCCTGCCAATGACCACAATTTTTTTCCCTTTTATTTCAATTCGATAATGTTTGAGGATTTCGATACAGGCTTCTGCGGTACAAGGCGAAAATCCTTCTTCCTGTCCAAGAAAGAGGCGGGCAAGGGAAGCGTCAGAAATACAGTCCAGGTCTTTTTCCGGGCAGAGTGTATTTCTCACCGCGTCTGCATCGATGGATTTAGGCAGAGGCTGTAAAAGCAGGATACCATGTATTTTTTCATCGTTGTTAATCGCTTTGATAACTTCAATCAGATCCTCCTGCGCAATATCGGCCGGACAGATAAATTTTTCCGGCTGGAGCCCCAGGGTCTTCGCCTTTTTGACTGCTCCGTTTTCATAAGCGATGTCACTTGGGCTCTCGCCAACTCTGACAATGGCGAGAGTCGGCACGATGCCTTTCTCGTACAACGCCGGTGTCCGCTTCAAAATCCCCTGATTGATCGCATCAGCTACATCTTTTCCTTTTAATAATTTTTCCATAGTGTTCCTTTCTAGTCTATCTTCTCAGCTCATGAAATACAGAGGCAAAGATTTCGTCCGCTTTCATGGTATATTCGCGCAGCATCTCATCCGCTTCACGGTCAATTTTTTCTGCTAGTTCCCGGTCTTTCATAGACTTGGTATTGATAAAGACATTGAGACTAGCGCCTTGCAAAGCTGACTTACAGAAAATCACGCCCACGCCTGCATCACTGACAGCAAGACGGCTGCCCTTTGCCGCAAACTCTCCTTGCAGTTCAATAACCTGACAACACTTCCTCATGATTTCCAGCGGTACTTCTGCCGCATCCCTGAGAACCTGCGCCATGACATTCTCTTTTTCAGTTTTTTCTTCTTCGGTCTCTTTCGGCATGCTATAAGCTTTTGCCAGCGGTTCAAAGACCTCGGCATCTTTTTCAACTAAAATCAAAAGCGCCTCTTGCAATTTGGACGCTTTTTCCATCAGTATGCTGATGTCTTCTTCTACATCAGCATACTTTTTCTTGCCCAAAGTCAGCTGCCCTACCATATTTCCGAGGGCCGTTCCCAAAGCACCCACTAAAGCAGACGCTCCTCCTCCACCAGGGACCGGCGCTTTGCTGGACAAAACTTCTACAAATTCTCTGCAGCTCTTATCTGTAAAATTCATCGTTTCACCTCTCTAGATTCGAAAAGACAAAGTGTACGATACGTACACTCTGCCTCTTCATTGAAAATTTAGAACAATCCCGTAATTTTTCCCGTATTATCTACATCAATTCTTTCTGCCGCCGGTACCTTTGGCAAACCCGGCATAGTCATGATATTGCCTGTCTTCGCCACAATGAAACCCGCTCCGGCGTCAATTTTCAGATCAGTCACTGTAATCTGGAAGTCTCTAGGCGCTCCCAGCAGAGCCGGATTATCCGAAAAGCTGAACTGGGTCTTTGCCATGCAGACCGGCACGTCGTTGAAGCCTAAAGCTTCTAACTGTTTCAGCTGCTTTTTCGCATTTCCCTCAAAGATCACGCCATCAGCTCTATAAATTTTCTTAGCGATCATCTCGATTTTTTCTTTGATAGATACATCCAGAGGATATACGAACTGGAAGTGATTCTCTTTCTCGCAGAGTCTCATCACTTCTTCCGCCAAAGCGATGCCGCCTTCGCCGCCTTTGCCCCATACCTGGCTCAATACTACGTTAACGCCCAGTTCTTTACACTTATCTTCTACTAGCTTCAGTTCCGCCTCAGTATCTGTCGGAAATTCGTTGATGGCAACCACTGCTGGCAGACCGAAGTGCTGCGTCACGTTTTCCACATGTTGCAACAGGTTCGGCAGACCTTTCTCCAGAGCTTCCAAATTCTCAGCCGCCAGATCCTCCTTTTTGACGCCGCCGTGATATTTGAGAGCCTTTACAGTAGCGACGATGACGCAGGCAGAAGGCGTCAAACCCGCTTTCCGGCATTTGATGTCCACAAATTTTTCGGCGCCCAGATCGGCGGCAAAACCTGCTTCGGTGACTACATAGTCCGCCAGTTTCAAGGCCATTCTCGTAGCCATGATGGAATTACAGCCGTGAGCGATATTGGCAAAAGGTCCGCAATGGACGAAGGCCGGTGTTTTCTCCAAAGTCTGAACCAGATTTGGCTTCAAGGCATCTTTGAGCAAAGCTGCGGCGGCCCCCTGCGCTTTGAGATCGCGCACAGTGACCGGTTTATCGTCATATGTATAGCCGACGATGATGCTGGCCAATTTTTCTTTCAAATCATCAATATCTTTGGACAGACACATGATGGCCATGACCTCACTGGCAACTGTAATTTCGAAACCGTCCTCCCTGGGAACACCGCTCATTTTGCCACCCATGCCATCTACGATATGTCTCAGCTGCCTGTCATTCATGTCCACAGCTCTCTTCCAGGTAATTCTTCTAGGATCAATCCCCAACACATTGCCCTGTTGAATATGATTATCCAGCATCGCAGCAATCAAATTATTAGCTGCGCCAATAGCATGAAAATCCCCAGTGAAGTGCAGGTTGATATCTTCCATAGGAACGACCTGGGCATATCCGCCGCCAGCAGCCCCTCCTTTGACACCGAAAACGGGTCCCAGGGAAGGTTCTCTGAGGGCAGTCATGACGTTTACTCCGATTTTGTGTAAAGCATCAGCAAGACCGACAGACGTAGTCGTCTTGCCTTCTCCGGCCGGTGTCGGCGAAATAGCAGTAACCAAAATCAGTTTGCCGTCAGGTCTATCCTTTTTGTCATCCAAAAGGTTGTAGTCAACCTTTGCCTTGTAATTGCCATACTGTTCCAGATATTTCTCTTCAATTCCGGCAGCCTGGGCAATTTCTTTGATATTGGCCATTTTGACTTCCTGTGCAATCTGAATATCACTTTTGATTTCCATATTTTGCTCTCCTTTTCCTTACTTATCTCTAATAATATTTTTTAAAAATGACTTCCGATGAATGGGAGTTATCCCGTGTTCCTCAATACCCTCGTAGTGGGTCTTGGTGCCATATCCCTTGTTGCTGTCAAAACCATAATGCGGATATTGTTGATGATAATCAATCATCTGCCGATCTCTGGTCACCTTCGCCACAATGGATGCCGCCGCGATAGATATGCTCTTACTGTCTCCTTTGATCAGCGACTGCTGCGGTTTCTCCACCGCTTCAATCTTCATAGCATCAAAGAGAACAAAATCAATCTCTTTTCCAAGTTTATCCTGCAGCATCTTTTCCGCCGCTTCGATGGCTTCAGCCATGGCTAGTTTGGTTGCCTCCAGAATATTGACATCATCTATCACCTGGTGATCTTTCTGTCCGATTCCATAGCAGATGGCTTGCTCTATGATTTGGTCAAAGAGCTCGTTTCTCTTCTTTTCCGAAAGTTTCTTAGAGTCGTCAACGCCCAGAACGTCAAACTCCTCCGGTAGTACCACCGCTGCTGCAACCACTGGTCCCGCCAGCGGGCCTCTGCCAACTTCGTCAACGCCGGCTATGTACTGAAAACCTTCTGCACGCAGTTGATTTTCTATGGTTTTCAGTTCTTCTAATCTATTTTTTAAAAATATCTCTCTTTCCGCTTTTTTCACGTTTAGCACCTACTTTGATAATTTTTCTAAAGTGATGCTGCCGATTTTGCCACTTCTGAATTCGTCCAGCACCGTACGGCCGCACCGCTCATAATCGATGCGTTTTCCCGGCAGAATAAAGCCTCTTTTTCCCGCGATGTCTTCCATAGTCGCAAGAGGCGTTTCGGATATCTCTGTCAGCTTATATCGTTCCATCAACTCC
This sequence comes from Eubacteriaceae bacterium, assembly GCA_902362805.1. GTDB lineage: Bacteria > Bacillota > Clostridia > Peptostreptococcales > Anaerovoracaceae > Senimuribacter. The sequence continues at coordinate 145,426 of CABIXY010000007.1, forward strand.
TGCGGATATTCCTTCTGCAAAACGCCAATCAATTCCAGCGCCAATGTAGCTGTGTCGAGAATCTCATCTTTGATAGAACCGCAGAAAGCTAAATTCAGGCCGGCTTTGGGATCTTCAAATTTGGGCCAGAGTATGCCCGGCGTATCCAAAAGCTGCATATTGTTAGTCAAGGTCAGCCATTGTTTGCCTTTTGTAACACCTGGTCGGTCTCCCGTCTGCGTGCTCTTACGGCCGGTCATTCTATTAATCAAGGAAGATTTCCCTACATTGGGCACCCCTACAATCATCATGCGGAGCGGTTTCTTTCTGATCTGTCCTTCGTTTTTCAGATCCTGTTCTTTCCCCAGCAGCTTGTATAGCTGATTGACGCCTCCTCCACTCATGCAGTTCATAATCAAAACCAGATTGCCCTTGGCTGCGAAGTAATCTGACCACTTTTGATTCTCTGCTCGATCAGATAAATCGCTTTTGTTCAAGATGATGACTCTCTTCTTATCCTTGACGATGTCATCAATAATCGGATTCCTGCTGGAAATGGGGATTCTGGCGTCGATAACCTCGATAACCAGATCAACCATCTTCAGATTTTCCTGAATCAGTTCTCTGGTCTTCTTCATGTGGCCGGGATACCAGTTTATATTTTCTATCATAAATTTCCTTTCTAAATCGCTGTTTAATCAAATCGAAATCTCTTTTAGTATACCACTTTTCGTCACTTTATGGCTATATGATTTTCGGTTTTATGGACAAAATACAAAATGATGTTAAAAGTTCACGCCTATTTAAGAAATAATGAAAAGCAAGGCATCTGCCGCTATCGCCAGCGCAGCCTTTTGAGTCTCACTGACTGCCCTATGATGTCTCACGTTTACTCATGGGATTATGCCTGCACCAGGCAAGAAAAAAGAGGAACCGTCAGGTTCCTCTCGTAGACATGATTATTTTGCTGTCTTAATTTTTGCTGCTTTACCAGTTCTGCCACGCATATAGTGAAGTCTTGCTCTTCTAACACGGCCTTTTCTAACCACTTCGATCTTCTCTACCCATGGTGAGTGCAGCGGGAATGTCTTCTCGACACCAATGCCGGAAGCGATTCTTCTAACAGTGAAAGTCTCTGCGATTCCGCCGTTCTGTCTCTTCAAAACAAAACCTTCGAAAATCTGAATTCTTTCTCTGTTACCTTCTTTAATTTTAACGTGTACCTTGACAGTATCTCCCACGTTAAATGCAGGGACATCTTTCTTTAAGTAATCCTGTGCAACTGAATCTAAAATATTCATTGTATAGTTCCTCCTTCCCTCCAAGACGTTCTTGCCACTCATTTTCTGTATGCAGAGGACCGCCCGTAATTACAACGTGAATATTATATCACAGACAAAGTGGACTTGCAAGCACAAGTTTTTTAAAATTTACCAGTCTTCACTCGACTTTCTCCATAATTTTTCCGTCATTTCCAAGTTTTTCGCTTTCAGATTACGCCCTCGGATGGGTTTTATCGTAAACGTCTTTAATGCGATTCTTTGTAACGGAAAGATAAATCTGTGTAGCCATGATGTCCTCATGCCCCATGAGCTCCTGCAGGGACTTAAGATCTGCCCCGTTCTGCACCATATGTACGGCGAAAGAAGTACGTAGAATATGAGGCGTGATTTTGTTTTCCAATCCCACCCTTCTTCCATACTGCTTCAAAACTTTCCAAAAACCCTGTCTGGAAAATGGTTCCCCTACGTAATTGACGAACAGCGCGCTGTCAGGGCTATCGTGATCCTGATCCTTCATCAGGAAATTACGGCTGTTCAGAATATAATTATCCAGCGCCTTTCTTGCCAGAGTTCCCATCGGGACAATTCTGGCCCGCCCATGTTCTCCATTACAAGTGATAAAACCCATCCGCAGATTTACATCTTTCATCTTCAGTTCAATGATTTCGGTTACACGGATGCCGGTGGCATAAAGAACCTCCAGCATGGCGCGATCACGAATCCCTTTGATGGAATCATCCGGCGCAGTTAACAGTTCTTCTACTTCTTCGATTGTCAGATATTCCAACTTCTTTCTTTCAATTTTCGGAGACTTGATATCCTCTGTGGGATTTACACTTATCAGCCCTTGCTTTATCAAAAACTTGTAGAAAGTCCTGATAGAAGAAAGCTTTCGATTGGCCGTCGCTCTGGATTTCCCGCTGTTTTTTAACTCCATCAGATAAGCCACAATGTCAGTATTTGAGGCTTGTTCTAATTGCTCTATGCCCCTCGCCTTTAAAAATCGTTCAAAGGCGGCTAAATCCCGATTGTAAGCTTCGCAAGTATTTTCTGAAGTTTTTTTCTCTTTTCTCAAATAGTCAATGAACGCATTCAGTTCCATATTCGTCATCTCCGTTTTCATCCTGTCTTATTCATGTCATATTTATTCTAAAACAACATATGCTTCTAGTAGCAGTCAGCCCTTTGCCAATCGAGCGGCATTTTCATCTGCTCTCTTGGAGGGTGTTTGCATAAGGTCTGTTCATCAATTTGTTTCACAAATTGGGACCAGCACCATTATACGATAAAGTTTTGCCAAATCACAGATTTGGAAACTTTCAGCATAAGGCCTTCCAACGTTTTATCATAAAACGTGGCAAGCGCCATTAAGGGGAGGTTGTCTATGAATAAAAAGTTTATATTTTTCGCTTCGTTGTTTTTAATCATCAGTTTTTCTGCCGGTGTTTTTACAGAAATCGCCGTACCTTCAGAGAAAATGATGATTTCTACAGAACTGCCTGGTCTTGCAGCCAGTCTCGCAGATTACATAAAAAGTGATATCATTACCATCCTTGCTGCCATGATTTTTTCAGCATTGTTTTTTTTAATGCCTCTAGTGATACTCATGGTAATCGGCAAGACTTTTTCCCTCGGTTTTACTGCCGCATACATCTTGTCTTCCCTTGAGGAAAAGGGATTCAGCCTGGTAATTGCAGCTCTTCTGCCCCGCGGTCTATTTAAGCTTCCGGCTTACATCGCCCTCATCATCGTTTCTTACGAGACGGCACGATTCGTGAAAAAAAATTACCACAATCCAGCGGCGCTAAAGGGCCTCAGGCCATATCTGTTTAACTTTCTGTTTTGTCTGATAGCCCTGATCGGTTCAAGTATTCTTGAAACTTTCCTTCTGCAAGCAGTCCTTTGACCATTAGAATCGCCACTTGGGACTTGCCGTCTTCAATCTGGCCATTCATGACCATCTCGTATAAGTCGTCGATATCGTATTCTTCGATATCGATGGCCTCATTATCGTCGAAAGCAGTTTCCCCCTTTGTCAAGCCTGTACAAAGATACAGATAGAGCAGTTCTTCGGAATATCCTACTGAAGGGTACATCTTTGTCAAAAGCCTGATGTCAACTGCGCTGTAACCCGTCTCTTCTTTTAACTCCCTGAGAGCTGCATCAGCAGCTTCTTCTCCAGGATCCAGCTTTCCGGCGGGAACTTCTAACATAATTCTTTCAACTGGTTTGCGAAATTGCTTTACCATAAGCATCTTACCGTCATCCTTGACCGCCGCAATGACGGCACCACCTCTATGTTCAACAATCTCCCTCTGAGACTCTCCATTGACAACAGTCACGGTATCTCTCCTCAGATTGATAATCTTGCCTTCATATATTCTTTCACTTTTCAGTGTTTTTTCTTCAAAAGTCATGAAACCACCTCATTCATCATTTGGATATATTCTACCACGTTACTTTCTCAAATTAAATAGGGAACTTGAAAAAATAACTCTCCAAGTTCCCCATGTATTATCTACCTGGCGTTTACCGAGGTTCTATAATCAGCTTGATGGCTGTTCTTTCCTCACCGTCGATTTCAATATCCGTAAACGCTGGGACACAGATTAGATCAATGCCACTAGGTGCAACAAAGCCTCTTGCTATGGCTGTGGCCTTAATTGCCTGATTTAATGCGCCTGCTCCTATGGCCTGGATTTCTGCACCTCCCTTTTCTCTTAAGACCCCTGCTAGAGCACCTGCTACCGAATTCGGATTTGACTTAGCTGAAACTTTTAATATTTCCATCAATATTTCCTCCCTTAAAAAATTTATCATTTTCTCTATTATACTTGTGGTTATTCACAAAAAGTGACCCTATCGTACAACAAAAAAATCTTTTTTTCATTTTTTTCACACTTATACTTGCATTTTTCGACTAAATTATGTATAATTCAATTGTGGTTATCCCCCTGATAACCTCATTAATCTCTAATCCCAATACCCCTTTTGAACAAAGTAGACTGCACCCCTGCGGTCTATTTTGTTTTATACGCAAAAGATAGGAGGACGCAGATGAAGAAAATAGTAGATCATCTCCATATAGATAGATATGTGTCAAAGACCTTTAATATGTATTTTAAAAACAAAAGCTTCGCTGTTTTCGATATAGAAACTACCGGACTTTCTCCGGCCTACTGCAAAGTGATTTTATCGGGCATCCTCCTGGCAGAAGGAGACGAGTGCCAGGTGATACAGTTTTTTGCAGATCAAGTTGGTGACGAGAAAGAAATTCTGCAGCAAACCGTTGATATTTTAAAGTCAGTGGATTATATCATCACTTATAACGGTCGTCATTTTGACATTCCTTTTATGGAAAAGCGCGCCCGCAAACATAAAATAGATTTTGATATCTGCCCTTACAACTTGGACTTGTACCTGATTGTCAACGGTCATTCTGAATTGAAAACAGTATTGCCCAATCTGAAGCAAAAGAGCATCGAAATCTTTATGGGGTTAGCCAGCGGACGTGATGACGAAATTTCCGGAAAAGAAAGTGTAGACCTCTATCATCGCTACATGACAACCAAATCCTTTGATTTGGAGAGGCAGATTCTGCTCCACAATCACGATGATTTGATCCAGCTCTACAGAATTCTTCCTATCATTTCCAAAGTGAATTTTCACAAAGCCATGTTCAAGCTGGGTTTTGTCGCCGGCAACGTTTTGATTCAGCGAGTAAATATGGCAGGACGCAATCTTCACGTCTTCGGCAGCCAGCTGAAATCACCGATAGATTACATCTCTTTTCCAACAGAAGATACGCCATTTTCTCTAACCATGGACAGTGCCAGCAGAGATGTTGAACTGATTGTCCCTGGACAGGCAGAGGCAGGCGCCATTTATTTTGATGCCCAGGCCATCCTTGGAGAAAATGTAAAAGAAATAGAAAAATACCCGTCTCTCACAAACGGATATCTGATAGCGGAAGAATACGGCAAGATTCATCACATGGAAATTAACGCCTTTCTTCTGTCTTTTTTTGAAAAATAAATGATCATCCATTTCCAAATTATTAAAAATGGGACCGAAACTGGTCCCGTTTTTAATAAATCAACTTCTCTCTGATATTCTCAAATGCCTCTATGGAGATATTTTTTACCTTTTTATTAGCTTCTGACAGCGGTGCGATGTAACTGACGATGACACTAGTGATGCCTTTTTTATGTTTGAAATAGCCGGCCTGCTCACTGATGCTCTCCACATTGCTGGTCTTTACGAAGACCGTTTTCTTCTTAAATCCGCCGAATGAGAGAGATACATTCTCATCATTGCCGTAGATCGCGGCGTTTTTGTACTGCATGATGATGCTGGCGATACTCAGAAGCACGAGGAAAACACCGATGACCCATACATCTCTGCAGAAGACGATAGTCTGTGAATAGTAAATAGATAGTGAAAGCAATGACAGGGAAAAGAGCAGACCTGCGTTATAAAAGAAATAGCGGAGGCTTCCTTTCTGCGGCCGCACGTATTCCGACTCCCTCTTCATCTCTGGCAGAATTTCCCCAATGACCCGTCGCATAGGGGCAGTTTTGATCAGAGGAAACAGAATCGGGTCTTCGCTGGATTCTTCATCGCCCGAACCTCCGTATCCGATTGCGAACAGATGAAGCGTCCCCATTCCAATCCATCTCATGAACAAGGATTGCTCGTAAGAAAAACCACTGATTTTTTTCTTCTGTATTGTATAGCGCTTTTTTGTCAAAAGGCCGTATTCAATTTTGATTGCCTCTCCATTATCAAGAACATGGAATCCATAATACCTGATCAGGCAGCCTACGCTGCCGCAAATGACCGCTAGAAGAAGAACTACGGCAATCATGGTCATAATGATTTGCAGCAAACTCATGCTGGCGAAAAGCCTCCCCAGCCCAGAATCAACTACGGTCTGCGTTACGTTAAAATAGGCTGAACCCGCTGATAGCAGCCCGATTAGCTGCAGAAGGAAGATTCCCTTTGATTTGATTGCTCCCATCAAAAGCAAATCGATGCCTTTCACCTGGTACGCCTGGCCCTCTTCTTTTCTTCCTTTTTGGTCATCTGCCGCCAGATTAAGACCATTTAGCCCCTTCCTGCCGCTGAGCAATAGGAGTCTCACCTTCACGGCATCTTCTTTAGAGAAGGTCATCCTGATCTTTGTCTTTTGTTCACTGATATTGCTGGCGTTGTCGATATTCAGTCGATAGGCGCCAAAGATCTGGTGCAGAATTTTTTGAGAAAAGTCTACCGTGGTAATGGTAGAAATGGGAACCTCCAACGTTTTCTTTGATAGGAAACCGCTTTTGACGATGAGTTTTTCATCGTCGATGGAATAGTACGTAAAGAGATACTGCGCGACTCTGCCGACAGGTCCCACCAAAACGATGATGAGTAGAGGAATATTCTGCGTAATCACGCTCATATCCCCTTTCATCAAACCTATGAGGACAGCGATGACAAGAAGCCCGAAGTCCTTGATAAAGTTTTCAAAGATAAAGAGCAGATGGCCGCGTTTGGGTCCGAAATTCATCTACAAAACCCCCTTCTCAGAAACTCTGTCATATAACCGGTTCTTCAAGTTCTCGCAGATCCCGTCTGCTGTTTCCTGGTCCAGCCCTTGGATCTCGAAGCTGCCGCTGGCCAGTGCCATCTCCACTTTATATAACCCTAACGCTCTGTTGACAGGACCCTGCGAGATTGTAATATTTTGAATCCTGATGATGGGAATTACTGTCTGTTTTACGAAGAAAATACCATGCCTTATGATCACTTTATCCTCTTCAACGAGATAACCCCACTGCTTATATTCAATCTGCGGAAAAATAGTCAGCGCAACAATTTGGTAAAGAGCCAGCAAAATCAATCCACCCATAATGACGTATTTCCAAAAGGATTCCCATCCACAAACGACTAGATAAATCGACAGAGGTATCGTGATGAGCAAAATAACCCCCAAGGCGATGGCCTCTCCAATTCTCCAGCTCTTGATTGCTTTTTTGTCTGGTTTCTTAAACTCCATTCTCTTCTCTCCATTTGTTGTAGCGAACTTCTTTTTCCGGCCTGTCAAAAGGCTGCCCCAGCTGATAACAATCGATGACATCCGCATCCTTGACGATTTCTTCAATAGGCGAACCGACCTCTTTTTTCAGGCTGTGATTTTTCACTGCAAGTGCAATGATTTCAATTTCCTCCTCGTTAAAAACGCCAACCTCCTGAAGAAAGCCTCTCACTGGCTCATAACCAGCTTCTGCGTGATTCTTTTGTTTCCCTGTGAGAATGCGGCCATAATCGTGCACCGCTGCCGCACAGGCTGCAAGCTCGGGTTCTACTCCTCTCTGCATAGCCAAAATCCATGCACATCTGGCAGAGGAAGCCATATGAATCCTTTCCCAGTCCAAAGTCTCGTCCCTGTCGATGAATTTACCTTCTTGCTCATCAATCACCTTATTCAATTTTACTTCTAATTTTAATAATCTGTTCATGTTCTATATTTTACCTTGATTTTCCGCCCAATGCAATGTATAATTACAATAACATTTACTTCCATTTATAATATTATTTCCCATTTCATAAGGAGGTATATTATGAATAGAAAATTATTTATTACAACGATTGCTTTACTGCTTGCAGTCATCATTCCTGTTACAAGCTGGGCGCTAAGCATGCCTAAGGATCTGCTCACTTACACAGTTTCGCTCACCCCATCTGGCAACGGCCAGCTCTATTGGAACTATGGCAAGAATATGGAATTTTTCCTCTGCAATGGAAATGATTCCTATAACCAAAACTGTAAAATAAAGAAAGGAGTATCTTACAAGTTTTCCACTCTCGTAGACCGTGGAATCGTACCAAAGGCCGATAACGGCTGGTACTTTGACGGCTTCTACGATAAAGCGGGAGCAAAATTGCTTATGGAACCAGTGAACATTGATGTAGTCCGCATCACTACAAATGGTTTCTATGTTTACGACTATCTATTATCCTTTGACAATACAGCCTATAAGAATTACACTGAGAAGAGATATCAAGACGAGATGAAAAAGTATCTGCGCAATCTTTACGGTGTCAGCCGCTATAAAGTAATGTTTCAGACAAAGCTTTACAGTGTTCCTCCAAAGACGGCCAGTCTCTATCCTCGTTTTAAGGAAAAAACTCTGCGTAAACTGACATTTCCAAAGGATATGAACAAAATGTACGGCGACCCTTCTTTTATCTTATGGCCCGATTGTCCAAAAGATATCAACGCGTCGTATAAATCCTCAAATTCGAAAATCTTGTCCGTAGATAAAGCCTCCGGTCTTTGCAAAATAAAGGGTGAAGGCTTTGCCGCAATCACCATCAAGCTTCCAGAAACAGAGCGGTATCTGGCAAAAGAGATAAAAGTATCGGCGAGAATCAAACCGATTGGCATATCCATTTTATCTGCTCGCAAAAAAGATACAAAGACCGTAGAGTTGAAATGGAAACCCGATACAAAGAGTTCAGGCTGTGAAATTGAAATAGCCTCTGACACAAAATTTTCAAAAATCATTGCAAAAAAGACTGTCAGCTCTGCTAAAACTGCTGCAACAAAGATTACGATTCCCAAAAACGCGGTTTGTAAAGCCATTCGCATCAGAGCCTACAAACGCTCCTGCGGCGAAAAGCTTTATGGCGCCTTCAATACTTACCACTTTTAAAATGAAAATAATCTGTAACGAATTGCTGCAGAGTATCACTAATTGATAGATTGATATTAATATTCTAGGAGGAAACATATATGGATGCCATGGAACAAATCTATTTAGAACATGCCAAAACAGTATATGGTTTTCTCCTGTCCAGAACCCATGACCCTGATTTGGCTGAAGAACTGACCCAAGAAACATTTTTTCAGGCAGTGAGAGGTATTGACAAATTTCAAGGGAATTCCAGTATCTCTACATGGCTCTGCGCAATTGCAAAAAATCTCTGGCGGGAACATCTGCGTAAACAGGCAAAGGAGAACACCATCCTCAATGCTGAAGGTGTCCCGCCACCGATTATGGAGGGTGGCTCCACACCAAAATGGGATGATTTGGAGGTTCTCAAAGCGGTGCACAGGCTCAATGATCCCATGCGTGAAGTCATGTATCTCAGGCTCAGCAGCAACCTGACATTTGGTCAGATTGGTGAGATATTGGGAAAAAGTGAAAACTGGGCAAGAGTAACCTACTACCGAGGAAAAGAAAAAATCGTTGAGGAGGTCAACCATGAGTGAATACAAAATACCTTGTGAACTAATTCAGGACTTAATACCGCTATATGTAGACGGTCTGACTTCAGACGTCACTAACAGTTACATGCAGGAGCATTTTCTGGTTTGCGCGGTCTGTCAAAAAAAGTATGAGATGATGAATCAGTCTATCGCATCCGAAGAAGAAGAGATGAAAATCGAAGAGCAAAAAGAAATCGACTATTTGAAAAAGGTAAAAAAAAGCAATCGGAAAAAACTGTTCATCGGATTTATCAGCGCTGTTTTAATCATCTTAATTGCCATTTTTGTCAAAGTATATATCTTCGGCTATGAGACAAACAGTTATACCATCACGAACTTCGAACTGAATCGGCAAAATAGCGCTGCCGTTATTGAGGGCAGTTTTGATGGTACAAAAAGTGTCTATTGCCGCTACAAGATAGTTTCACAAAAAGATGGCACCCAAAAAGTAGTCATCTATGGATGTCCGCCTTCGCCTTGGCACAAGGAAAAAGACTTTCAATTCAATATTCCGATCAATTCTATAAAGCAAGAATTAAAGGTTGACGACGCCACCATCAATTATCACGGTATACTTGTATCGCCTCTGGCTCGCAATCTAATCGAAACGCGGAACCCCTATGTCGGTGACATGCCTGCCAACGAGCGGATTGCCCAACTTCTGAACATCGAAGACTCTCTCGGTTCTTACGAAAACGAACTGCAGACAGATAAATCGCCTTACTCCTGGACCCTCAAGTTCAAATCTGTCGTCACTGACTCTCACGCCTTCGACAAGCGGATGGAGTCTTATGCCAGCCTGTTGATGTTCTCCATTGACAACCTAGAAAAAGTCAACTGGACGTATGAGGAAAAATTTCCAAATACCATCAGAACCCATAAAGCTTCTATTACCAGAGCTGAATGCGCAAAATTTGTCGGTGAACTTGACCCGAAGATAAAATCACCATATTTCTGCCAGGAATTGATAAACTATCTAAACGAGGCGAAATATCCCTCCAATTAACAAAGAGGCCGGTCTTTGAACCGGCCTTTCCTTTGTCTCTGTTTTTCTTTACATATTAAATGAAGGCGGTTTTACATCTACATTAGGAAAATCTGTTCCTACTGGTGAAGGTGTGGACATATTGAAATACATCTTTGCTGCCTTTGTTGTCCCAAAATCACGGTTTGAACCCGTATCCTGGACCTTGTTAAAGGCTTCTCTGAACATGGCGTTATGAGCCTCTTCACGATTGAGAAGAAAATCGATTGTCTCTTTCACTTTCTTGTCATCAATCTGTCTGTACAGATATTCATATACCACTTTCGCTCTCTGTTCAGATGCAATATTAGACAACAGATCTGCGCATAAATCGCCCGTCACTGTTACATAATCAGCAGTCCAGGAATAACCTGACGCGTTGATCAGCCCTGGATTAAGACCGAGAATAACATGGGACTGGATTTCCCCTGCATCTACAGCAGCCGCATCGACGTCGTGACCATTGAGTAAGTTAATTGTCTGTGCCACCATTTCCATATGACTCAGTTCTTCTGCCGCAATGTCCATAAACAAATCCTTGATTTCCGGATCTTTGATTCTAAAACTCTGTGACATATACTGCATTGCCGCTTTCAGCTCACCATTTCCTCCTCCAAGTTGTTCCTGCAGCAGTGCCGCATATTGAGGATTGGGTTTTTCAACAGCTACCGGATGAAATAATTGTTTTTCGTGTTTAAACATAATTTGCTCCCTTCTATTTTATCTTTAGAAGCGAATACGTTCGCTTCTACTTTCTCTATTTAATATCTGTAAAATGCGTACAAATATTCAGAAAGAAGCATCACATATTTCATAAAATTTTTTTCTTAGCCATCAAAAAGGATAAGAACAGAAGTGCTAATAATAGATTTACAAAAACTAGCAGATTTGCTTTATCTCCCGTTTGCGGAACATCAGATTTCACTCTATTTGCTTTTCCTTTTGTCTCCTTTAGTATTACGGTCTGCTCCTTATCGTGGATATCCCTATGCACGCCTACAATACTGTCATTTAACTTTAGTGTTTCAAATGCGACGACCGTCTTTCCGGTGAGTTCTTTTTCTTCAAAGTGAAATGTAAGTTCTACGTATCCGCCTGCACTCTTTGGTATAAACTTCCTTTCTGCAGTGACAACCTTCCCATCAGAAATAATTGGGTTTCCTGTAGCTCGATCTATTAAAACCCCTGTTACTGTATAGTTTCTCTCTGGCAGCAGATTTGTATATTTGACGACGTCCGTAATCATGCCAGTTGTGGTATGGGATGCACTGGTTTTTACCTTGGGAACATATACGGTCTGCTTTTTATCCCCGATATCTTTATGCGTTGCAACTTCTACGCTGTCATAGCTCAAGCTTTCAAAAACAACCGTGGTTGTTCCTGCTAGAAGAGACGCATCGAATTGGAATACAATTTTGACAAATCCGTCGCTCTCGTCTGCAACAAAAGTCTTCGTTTCTATGATTTCTTTCCCATTTACTTTAATCGGTCTACCGGTTTCCTGATTCATCAGAATGCCAGTCGCTACATATGTCTTACCAGATATTAAGTTGCTGTATCTAACGATATCAGAAATATTGCGGTCTTTTTCCGCTCTGGTAACATGATCTTTAGTATCTAAGTCTTTTGCTTCTGTTTTGATTGACGGAAAAAATACAGCCTGCTCTTTATCCTCGATATCCGCATGTTTCGCAATTTCCTTTTCGTCCTGACACAGACTTTCATATACGACAATCGTCTTTCCTGCCAGTCTTGAACCGTCAAAGGTGAATTCCATATTGATCTTCCCGTCTCCAGTCTGCGGCGTGAAGGTCTTTTCTGCCGTGATTTCTTTTCCATTTACAAGTAACGGTCTGCCCGCATTCTTGTCCATCAAAATTCCCTTCATAGTGTACTCTCTGCCTGTGGTTAAACTGTGGTATGCCACGGTGTCCACAATCGTCACTCTGCTGTCCGCTTTTGCGATATGATCTGACGTCTCGCTGTCCTTTGCTGTCGTGCTGATTGACGGCTGTCCCGGTGTTGGCACATTCGGTATGTCCGGCACATCAGGCACTTCGTCTGCCTCGTTCTTGACAGTACCCGCATTGATGTCGTCTATCGTGTTAATTTTCACCTGCACAGTCTTCGTCGAACTGTCCTGTCGGGCAGTGGTGATGCTCTTTACAAGATGGAACCCCGCCTTCGTCGCTGCGCCGTCTACGGTCAGCTTCGGTTCGTTGTCATCAGTCAGTGCTGCGGCAAGGGTATTGTTTACGCTGACTTTCAGGTTCCCTTCTTTATCCATGGTGACGATGTAAGTCGCTTTATCGTCCGTCTTCAGAATCAGCTTTTCTCCTTTCTCAAGCCTGATCAAATTGTCCAGGACATCGATGTCGATGCCATCCTGATCCAGCATTGCGCTGACCAGGGTACCCGTCGTCACAGACACCCTCACATAGTGGTCAAAGACAGGGTTGCCGTCCTGATCGATCACCTCAACCAGATCTGCCGGGTCATCAGGATGTTCCGGATTCTGCTTCATCTTTTTCTCGTGAACGGTTGCAGCCGTAATTGCAGACGCCCCTTCTGCCGCGGAAAGGACCAGCGTCCTGTCAACTGGGTTTTTCAAATTCTCCTGCTTCTCCGGCAGGGTGTAATGGGCATAATACCCGGTGTTTGTCACGGTCGGGATATAGGTGCCCTCCATTCCGTCATAGGTGTATGTATAGGTGTTGCCTGTCACGGTGAGGGTCAGAACCTTGCCATTTGATAGGGTGATGGTGGCCGGATTCTCTTCCGTCACCGTGACCTTTATCCTGGACATGTCCTTGTACAGTTTAACTACAGCATACGGATCATCAGCATCCTGATCCAATACGTAGGTTTTTCCATTGACAATCATAGATGCTGCTGGGAATTGATTTAATGTTTCAATTGTAATCGTCGCCTGGCCGTAGCCGTCCATGACTGCCTTTGCCGTCATACCGTCGGCATCCATTCCATCGGCATCCTTGCTGATGTCTAGCGGAGTAGATTTCACACTGTCACCTGCCACAAAATAGTATGGTGTATCATTCAGGATATAACCGTTCCTGGTCGCCAGTTCCTTCAGATAATATACGCCTTCTGGCAATTTAGTCCTGCTTAATGCCTTCCCATCGTCTCCGACTTTTAGGGTGTCTACCAGGGTTTCCGCTTTCAGGGTTCCATTGCCATAGCAAATCGGATCTGCATTGTAAATACCGAAGACTGCTCCGCCGCCTGGAATATACACATCCGTATTGTAGCCTGTCTCAAAGACCTTGGACAGGTCAATCTCTACCCTGACGTATTCGTTCTTCGCTTTGACAGCCTGCCATACAAGAGGGGTATACTGGTCCTTGTACTGCAGGTTCACTTCCCACGTCTTTTCGGTATCTGCTATATAGCCATTCGGTGATGACAGTTCCCTGACGATGTATTTCCCAAGGGGTAGTTCTTTGCTGACCGCTTTGCCGTCATCGCCGGTGGTGATGGTCTCCACCAGGTCAGAAAGGGCTGCGGTAGACGTCTTGTATACGCCGTCCATGACCAGGACGCCCACGTCGTTGTCTGCTGAAGATTCATCCTTGTAGACTCTGGCTGTATAGCCGTCGGGGTAGGTGATCTCAAACGGTCCGTCGCCTTCGCCTGTCGTCTGGTCGGACACGATCTCCACGGTGTAATAGACTTCGCTGTTTTTATCACCCTCATGCCTGACTGCCTTCACTGTGTTGCCATAGGCACATTCACGGTTATATACCGGAGTGTCCGGCGACAGTTCCCGGAACCAGTCCACGATTTCACCGGTACGGGTGAATGTGATGGACGGGATCACTTTCTCGTAATTTCCTTCCACAGCCATCATCGGGATGGTCAGCAGCGTCCTGGTGGAACTGCCGAAGTAGTACATCTCTGTCCTAATGCCTTCTTCGCTCAGAAAGTACAGCGGCGCAGAAGGCTCTTTCGCTGTGAAGACAGCAGTATTGCCGTCGGTTTCATGGGTATAGCCGATGCCAGTTTCAATGACAGGCGTCACATCGTATGGGCTGTCGACCACAGTCTTTGCCATGCCGCCTGCGAGGGCTTGTGAGGAGATTGTGATGCCATCCAGTTCAAAAGTGAAGCCGTTTTCATTGCCCGCCTGCTGCGTGTAACTGGACTGGTATTCCTCCACTACCATCTTCTTGAAGTTCCCTTTGGCGTCGCAGTCCTGCCAAGTGCCGTCTTCCAGCAGCACCCTATAACTGGCGCCCTCATCGTCCATCTTCATGATGACAGCATGGTGGGTGTTCTTGATGGTCACTTCCCCTTCATCTACTTCGATGTCAGGGATGTAGGGGATTTCCATCCATCCGTCAGGAACCTGGTATTGCGCTTCCGGCATGCCGTCCTGGTCTGAAACTACCCAGTCGTAATTGGCAGTCAGCACCTTGTAAACACCATCACCCATCTTTGCAACGGCCTTACCATCCTTTGCCGAATCCACCAGGGTCACGTCGTTTTCCCATTCGAATTTGGTTCTGGTTTCCTTAATCGGCGCTTTTTCGCCGTCTTTGTCGTATTTGCCGTCCCCGTCAAGGTCGATGCCCGGCTCGGTAATACGCTCTTCTGCCACGATATCGGCTGCAGTGAGCTGATAGAACTTGTAATCTTTGACAGTATACCTTTTCGTGCCGATGTCCGCAAGGTCTGCGATCAGACTTCCGTCGGTGTCATAAACCTTGATTCCGTCGGCCTCATAGGTGTAAACCTGCTTGTTGACGTCGAAGACGTTGCCACCTGTATCCCCCACGTTGATGGCAGGGTTGTACATGGTGCCGCCCACGACGGAGGTCGCCTCCGTGGTGGGGATGTCAGCTGCATAGCCTGCCAATACGCTGGTTACCTTGGTAATCCTCATTTCGGTATAGTTAAGGCCTCCCGCGTTATAAGTCATGTCAGCTTCGATATCGTAGCGGTACTTGAAGCCGTCTTCCGTCCGCTCGATGCTAGCCTTATACGTGGTCGGCTTCTGCTCCGGCGTGGTGTAGATGCGAGTGTAACGGTTATCGATGGATGCTTCGCGTCCCAGCTGATAGTATAACTTTGCGCCGCTTTCATGGTCAAAGGTGCCTTCCTCGAAGATTTTCCCCTCCCCGTTCACGCCGGAGTGGGTCTTTTTATCCGTCGGTATCTTGATTTCCTTGCCGCTTTCCGCATCATAAATCTGGGAACCGTCGTCGCCGTCTTGGAGCCACTGGTCGATAGCGGCATAGATACCAAAGACTGCATCCTTCAATTTACCCCAGATGTATTTCGGCGTCCAGACGGTGAAGCCATGCTTCTCGGTCTTTTCAAACCCTGCCAGGACTTCGCCCTTTTTTTCGATTTCAATCTTCCCCTTGACCGGATTGTTCTTCATGGCCACAGCCTTGTAATACTTGATGTATTCTTCGCCGTCCATGTGACCGTCCTGCTTCTCCACTTTGAAGGTGTAGAAGTTGAAGATGTCCCCTGCCTTATATTCCACCTTGTTGCCCTTCTTGTCATAGACGGCGACCAGGTCATTGGACGGGTCGCCGTCCTTTACCGTCTCCCAGGACATGTCAGGCTTTGCCTTGCCGTCATCGTCCTTGCCGTATTCGCCGGACTCCCCGTAGTCTGCATCATGCCCTTGACCGTCTCCGTCATATTTCCCGACAAAGTAGCCGTCAGGCAGGAGGAACTCCTCCAGTCGGTAGGTGCCGAACTCCAGGTCATAGGGCAGCACGATCTCACCATAGGAATTGCAAGTGAAGGTGTAGTCTTTTGATGTGGAGTTGATATTGGCAGCGTTTGGCAGCAGCCTGCCGTAGTTGTCGGATTTTGTCGGATCTGCAAGGAGGTGGTTTCCCATATAGCGGATGTAGAATTTGGTGCCCTTCATGTTGACCGGCTTTCCCGTCTCCGCATCAGTCTTGACTACCTTGATAACGTTTTCTTTCTTTTTATTGGTGATGCTTTTGGTATGTTGTTTCATATCCTGGTCTATGTTCACTTGAAAACTTTCCAATACGAAGCTCTCATCGTCTGCTTTTACCTCTTCGACAGTATATGCGCCGTACGGGATATCGACGATGAAAAGAGAACCTGTGTCAGACACGGTCATATCGGTTACGGCATTGTCATAGCCGGAGTTATCACGTACTACCTTGTACTTTTTTGCCCCGTCTTCAGTATGTCCGTCTTCGATAAATCTGACATAAGGATGGTCTTCATAACCGCCGGAATTCAGGTACATCTTCCAGTGCGACTTTGTTGAAAGATTCAAGCTGCCAGAACTGCCCTCCTCGTTAAATACATTCTCCGACTCCTTCTGCTTCTTGATTAAAAGCTTTCCCCGCCAGTTGTCATTGATCCAGGTCTCCTGGTTCATGGAAAGCTGGTCCTCGAGGTAATCACCGGTTCCCAGGGCCGTCTCATCTCCGGCATTGGTTCCTTCTGTGGTCTTGTAATTTACAGCGTATTCAATTTCTGACCATGCCGGTTCCTGGGTCACGCAGGTACGGGAATCGTTAGTGACGGCATAGAAGCTTACCTCATATTTTCTGCTGCCGGTTCCTATCCCGCTTTCTTCCTCTGTAAACCTGGCATATGCCGGTATCTCTTTTATCTCGTATTCCACCTTCTCCGTGTTGCACCATTCCAGCCTTGTAGGCGTTACAGTGCAGTGGGTGGACATTTTTCCGTCTGCATCGGTTTCCGTATGGGTATATGTGCCGGAGGCGGTCTTGGTCAGGTCCTCTGCGTTAGTCCATGGCTGGTCGGTCATGACTTCCGTAGAACCGTACTCGTCCAGTGTCACTCGGTCTACTTCCTCGCCGTTTCTGTAAAGGACAAAAGTGGAAGCCAAGGTCGCATCGCCCATGGGTGTGCAGTGGTCGCCATCCCATCCCGGGTTTTTATCGTCCTTATGTACAGGAAATTCAAAAGTTGGCCAATAGTCCGGTTCAGGCTCGCCCTCTTTTGGGATTTCCTCCTCTTCCCCGCCTGAACGGAATTTAATATACATGGAAATCGGATTATCTGGAACGCCGGTGGCAATAGCTTGCCGCAAGCTTCCACTTGATGACCAGGACCAAATTAGCATTTTGCTGCCGTTAAAGCTTTCCTGAATTGGAATCATTTTATCGAACTTGAAAACCAAACCGTCTTTATCTAGTTTTTTCCCTTTATATATAAAGGTATATGCATTTCCGTTTTTCTTTACTTCCCAATTCTTAGCGGAAGTACCGCTGGCTTTGATATTCACGTCAATTTTATTGCCTTCTTTCAGAGTACAGGTGTAATATCCTGTAGCAGAATCTTTTTTCATCAGCCACCCCTTAGAAGTTGTCGCTGCCTCTTTATTTTCTTTTGCAAAGCTGGCAATTTTCCAATGCTTTTTGATACAGGCAGTCATATAGTTGTAGATATCTGATGCTGCCCTGCCACTGATAATGTTATAATAATGATTAGCTGCAACTAAACCATTTGCCTCTCTTCCATGTCCGCCTTTGATGGAATCTGTTCGAATCAGCTGTTGATATTCCCATATGAGTACCTGGGTAGCAATATACCAGTCATCCAGAGTATAGCTGCCGGCGGTCTTATGCCAGTAACTGCTTTTCGAAAATCCATTATCATTCAGATCGCTGATCTGTCTGCCCGGCTGGTAGCCATAAATCAAGGCATATTCAATACCTCGTTTTGAGGACTGCGGATATGCACCAGTATGTGTCCAGCCAGACAGACCTTGTTTTCCTGATAGATTAGTAGTCGTATCTACACGAATTCCATGAGCAATACAATATCCTATCATCGTCTTACTGCCTGTTTTGATCGTGTATTTTTCAATCCCTGCAGTGGAACTTTCATAAGTTGCTGCTTGATCAGCAATTCTGTTCCCCCTTGCATCCCACCAATAGGCTGGTGCCATCTGGCTTTTTTTCCAATTATATGTTTTGCCCGCGGCATCTCTAATCGCACTTCCATAACGGAAAGTTCCAACCGTTGCGCCATAAGCGATACCGTTGCCAGTCAATAATGTCAGTGGCATCATTGTGAGCAGTAAGGCCGTAATCAGTAATATCAACCAGATTTTTTTGAAGAAATCTGTCATTTGTTGGTTCATCTTCTAGTTCTCCTTTCGCCAAACAAAAAAGACTACAGTCGCTGTAGTCGTCTTGAGTAATATATATGAAATTTGTGTATATAAAAAGGCGTATCTTCCGATACGCCTTGAATCGTCTTGCTGTTTGCCAACTTTGCGCTGCCTGCGGAACAATCAATTACACTTATTTACAGTAATATATTACCACATACTTTTTCCCCTGTCAACAATTAAATCATATTTCCACATGTCGCCCGCAAGGGGAGACGCTTCGCAAGGTCCAAGTCCCTATGATTACATAAAAAAATCCCTTACACCAGAAGGTGTAGGGATTTTTTGGTGCGCGATAAGGGACTCCGCAGTCTTTTCTTCGCAAAGTCTGCCGTCCTTCGCCTCCTCTTTCAGTCGGCTCGGACCGCTCCCTACTCGACAGTTCACTGAACTATCTCGCTTCACGGTCGCGCTCTCAGGGTTCAAGTCCCTACGATTACATAAAAAAATCCCTTACACCAAAAGGTGTAGGGATTTTTTGGTGCGCGATAAGGGACT
>CABIXY010000008.1:0-31269 GCA_902362805.1 Eubacteriaceae bacterium
ACATAAAAAAATTCATATACATAGAAGATGTTTAGTTAACGAAAAGAGGCTGCGAAAAAATATTTCATTTTTTCACAGCCCCTTTTTACGATTTGCTTTCAAGGTATATTGAAACTATTGTTCCAGTGCTGCAATTTCGTCTTCGCAGGCCTGCATGGCTTCCAGGGTTTCTTCCATGAGCTTTGGCAGTTCCCAGCCTAACTGGTCAGCACCTTTCTGGATGACTTCGCGGCTGCAGCCAGCGGCAAATCTCTTGTCTTTGAATTTCTTCTTCAATGATTTGAGATCCATGTCTTTGCAGCTGTGTGAAGGTCTGAGGATGACTGACGCTCCGATGAGCCCGGTCAGTTCATCCATGGCAAAAAGTATCTTCTCCATCTCGTGATCTGGGAATACATCAGAACATTCACCATAACCGTGAGAGACGACTGCGTGAATGATTTTCTCATCGACACCGGCTTCTTCTAACAGTTCCACAGCTTTCTTGCAGTGTTCTTCCGGCCACATTTCAAAGTCAATGTCGTGAAGCAGTCCGCAAAGACCCCAGAATTCGGCTTCGTCACCGTATCCCAGTTTTTTTGCCATGTACCTCATCACACATTCCAGGGTAATTCCATGGTGGACATGGAATTCCTCCTTGTTGTATTTTTTTAGAAGTTCTAAGGCTTCTTCTCTACTAATCATTGGTATCACTTCCTATCTTGTCATATTGTTATCCACTATTGTACACTAATTGCTCTTTCCTTGCAATCTTTCTTCTTTTGATGGAAGCTGCGAAATGATGACTGCGATGAAGATGACAACGCAGCCAAGACCTTCGTAGATGGTCAGAGATTCGCTAGCGAGCAATACGCCGAAGAGTACAGCAAATACAGATTCTAGGCTCATGATCAAAGTCGCCACTGTCGGCTCTGCATGTTCCTGTCCCAGCACCTGCAGGGTGTAGGCGATGCCAGAAGAAAACACGCCGCAG
Organism: Eubacteriaceae bacterium; assembly: GCA_902362805.1. Classification (GTDB taxonomy): domain Bacteria; phylum Bacillota; class Clostridia; order Peptostreptococcales; family Anaerovoracaceae; genus Senimuribacter. The sequence goes on from CABIXY010000008.1 coordinate 974, forward strand.
TAAAGTATCGGCAGCCAGCAGTCGAGTATATCGGCTATGACTGGATTTTCGAAAATAAACATGCAGACGATGCCGATGATCCCGGCAGTGAGAAACTGAATGCAGGACAGCTTGATGCCGTCGCATTTCGGAGCGAAATGATCGACCACCAGAATGTGACAAGAAAAGGCGACTGCGCACAGCAACACGAACATATCGCCAGTGGTCAATGCAAAGCTGCCTCCCTTCCCTGCCATGCATAACAGGTAGAAGCCGACAGCTCCCAGGGCAACGCAGAACCAGATAACTGGTTTTACTTTCTTATGGAGGAACAAACCCAGTATTGGAACGAGGACAATATAAAGCGAGGTGATAAAACCGGTCTTGCCGGCATCTGTATCAAAGAACATGCCGAATTGCTGCAGCGAGGATGCGATGCAGAGAACGACACCACAGGAAAGACCGCCGATCAGCAGGGTTTTCTTTTCTGCCTGTTTCTCTGTCTCTGTCTTCGCAACACGATCAGGGTCTTCTTTGCTGATCTTTTTGAACAAGAAGATTACAGGGATTAAAACGAGTCCGCCGATCAGCATACGGATACCGTTGTAGGTGAAGGGCTCTAATACCGTACCCGCTTTCTGGGCAACGAAGGCAGATCCCCAGATAATTGCAGTGATGAGTAACATGATGTCGCTCTTAAGTTTTTTGTTCATAAAATCATTTCCTTTTCTAATAAAATAAGTATTGCTTACAGAAATAATTATATTAAAATTAATAAAAGTTTACAAGGTAAGAAACTTTTTTTTCGCACAAAAATATGGTAAGATGATTGTACGAGTGAACAACCAGAAAAGAGGATAAGCAAAGATGAGCAATGAAAAAAAACTATTTGAGTTGATCGGAGAAATAAAGGAACTAGACGATGCAGCAATGAAGGCCGCAAAAGAACGGCAGGATTATCTGGCAAAGCCGCCGGGAAGTCTTGGACGCCTTGAGGACATTTCCATCAAAATAGCGGGAATTACAGGAAAGGCTGTTGGCAACGATGTGACCAGGCAGTGTGTTGTCATCATGTGTGCTGATAACGGCGTCGTAGAGGAGGGAGTCGCTTCCGCTCCACAGTCGGTAACGTTATCACAGACCATAAATTTCACTAGAAGATATACGGGCGTAAGCTCGATGGCCAAATATTTTGGCATAGACCTTTTGGTTACAGATGTAGGCGTTTCCATGGAGATTCCGGAAGAACTCTATACGGACTCGATGCTTACCGAGGATCAAAAAATTCCAGTTAAAATAGTAAACCGCAGAATTGCCAACGGTACGCGGAATCTGGCTAAAGAGGCGGCTATGACGAGGGAAGAGGCGGTGCGTGCAATGCTGACTGGTATCGAAGCTGTGAAAGCCATGAAGGATGCTGGCATCCAGCTCTTTGGTATAGGCGAAATGGGAATCGGAAATACTACCACAAGTTCGGCAGTGCTGAGCGCGTTGACCGGTGTCAAAGCTGAAGAGGTAGTCGGCAGGGGCGGCGGCCTCAACGACGAAGGCCTGGCTAAGAAAATTAAAATTGTAGATGATGCGGTCAATAGCTGGTGTATGGGAGACCCAATTGAGAAATTAGCAAAAGTAGGCGGATATGATATTTGTGCTATGGTAGGTGCTTTCCTGGCAGCTGGGATCTACAGAATCCCCGTCGTCATTGATGGATTTATTTCTATCGTAGCCGCCTGTGTGGCCAAAGAGTTAAATCCAAGGGCTGTGGACTTCATGTTTGCTTCCCACAGATCATTCGAAGTAGGTTATGTCATCGCTATGGACCGTCTCGGCCTGGCACCGATGTTTGATTTGGGAATGAGACTGGGAGAAGGCAGCGGCTGCCCGATCGCTTTCAAGATTATCGAAGCGGCAGTAGGGTCCATGAACCTGATGAAAACATTGGAAGAGGCATCTATCGAGGGCGACTATCTGGAAGAAATCAGAAGGGAAAACTTGTTCTAATGAATATCTTTATCAGCGGAGGCTGCAAAAACGGAAAATCCATGTATGCGCAGAGACTGGCAAAGGAAATGGCGGACACAGAAGGAACAAAACTTTACTACATAGCGACGATGATTCCCACTGACGAGGAAGACTGCAAGCGAATTGCAAGACATATCGATGAACGCAGCGGCTGGGGGTTTGAGACGTTGGAACAGGGCATTGATATTTGCGAACTTCTCAAAGAAGGCGTTGATCCCAAGGGCGCTTTTCTTTTGGACAGCGTGACAGCGCTTTTGTCTAACGAGATGTTTCGAAGTGATGGGACTTGTAACCTGAAAGCTGGTAAAAAAGTCGCTGAGGAGTTGACGGAGTTTGCTAGAAGAACAGGAAATACCGTCTTTGTGTCAGACTATATCTATTCTGACGCTAGAAACTTTGATGCATATACGGATCGATACAGACAGTCGCTGGCTTATGTGGACAGACAATTGGCGAAGGTCTGCGACCAGGTCATAGAAGTCGCCTATGGACAAAGATATTATTATAATAGAGAAAGAGAGAACGGATGAAGTTTATTACTGGATTTTTTATGGCTTGGGGAAATTTCATCACCCTGCCATGTCCATACAAGAAGTGGGATGGGCAGCTGAAGAATATGATGCTCGCTTTTCTGCCTTCAGTCGGACTGGTGATCGGTGTTCTTTGGATGGCTGTTTTCTGGCTGCTGGTCTATCTGCAGCTGCCACCGGCTCTAATCAGTTTTGCCATGCTGTTTTACATTTTTATCGTGTGTGGATTCATGCACATGGATGGATTTATGGACTGCAACGATGCAATTCTGTCCAGGCGGCCTTTAGAGGAAAGACAGCGGATTTTAAAGGATTCGACTGTCGGCGCATTTGCGGTAGTGACAGTGGCTTTTTTGCTGCTGGCTTGGTTTGCGGCGATGCAGGAGGCAATTTACCACATCACCTATGTAGACCTTCTGATTTTGCCAGTGGTCAGCAGGGGGATCGGCGGAATGAGCGTCCTGACCTACAAGCCCATTGGTCATAGCCAGTATGTAGAGGATTACAAAGAACCAGGGCGAGGAAAATACAGGGTGGCGGTAGCAGTACAGATGCTGCTTGTTATCGGAATTGTCATATTTTTGGGCCGAGATGCTGCCAAGACTTTGATCTGTGCAGCGGTAATCGCCGCCATAGCATTTTTTGCCTGCGCCTATGCCAGAAAGCAGCTAGGCGGAATGAGCGGGGACATCGCAGGATACACTATATGTATCAGTGAGCTTGCGGGCATCATAACCCTGGCGATTATATAAGAGTTAATAAATCAGGAAAAGTAGAGGTGTAGTATGATATTGATATTTGGGGGAGCATATCAGGGGAAACTGGAATATGCACTGAGTACCTACAAATTAGTTGAGAAGGATGTTTACCACTGTGATATGGAGTCCATGGTAATTAATTTTGATAAGAAGGTGATCGCAGATCTGGAGAAGTTCGTCCTGGCATGCGTAAAAGAGGGAATCAATGCAAAAGAGTGCTTAGAAGACAACATAGAGAAGCTGAGAGGGAAAATTGTAATCTTTGATGATATTTCTCAAGGTGTCGTACCGATTGACAAGACAGAGCGGGCATGGCGTGAAATGACGGGAAGATGTATGACTTATCTGGGACAGCAGGCGGAAGAAGTGATCAGAGTATTTTGTGGAATCGGGAACAAGGTGAAATAATGGTATCGAGAATTTATTTGATTCGGCATGGCATTACAGAGGGGAATCAGAGGCGATGGTTTTATGGAAAAGCCGATATCCCATTAGCTGAGGAAGGAAAAGAAACCTTGCAGAGGCTGGCTGCCAGAGGAATTTACCCCCGCATTCCTGATGATGCGGATTGCTATACCACGGGGCTTCTGCGTACAGAACAAACCTTTGAAATCCTCTTTGGTGATAGGGAACATAAAGTGATTCCGAAACTGCGGGAGATGGAGTTCGGTGACTATGAGTGTCAGACTTACGAGGAACTGAAGGACTATGAATTATTCGATCAGTGGTGTTATGACGAGACTGGCGACGCGAAACTGCCAGGAGGCGAGTCTAACAATGAGTTTTATGCCAGAATTGCCGAGGGGCTGAAAGAACTTCAGGGATATCATCGTCTAAAGGAATTGTCCCATCGCCACAGCGGAAAGGATGCTATTTCTGTAATAGTCTGCCATGGCGGTGTGATTTCGGCGATGATGCAGGCGCTGTTTCCTGAGGTGAATGGGAACATGTGGGATTGGATTCCTGACCCCGGCTTTGGATATATGATTGAATTTGATAAAGGAGAAGCTATCATGTATGAAAAAATAGAAGATATTAAAAAATTAGGATTTGGCTTGATGCGGCTTCCGATGAATGATGAAGAAGTGGATATCGAGCAGACCAAAGAGATGGTAGACTTATTTCTCTCTAAAGGCTTTACATACTTTGATACGGCCTATGGCTATCTGGATGGGAAATCTGAAGAGGCGGCAAAGATTGCATTGGTCGACCGTCATCCGAGAGACAGCTTCCAGTTGGCTACAAAACTGCCAGCCTGGGCAGCAGCTACAGAAACAGAGGCCAAAGAAATGTTCGAAACATCACTGCGCAGGACAGGTGCAGGGTATTTCGATTTTTTCCTCTTGCACAATCTGGGAGATACGAGAACAGCAGCCTTTGACGAGTTTCACATCTGGGATTTTCTTGCTGAGAAAAAGGCAGAAGGTAAGATTGTAAACTTAGGTTTTTCCATGCACGACAAGGCGGAGAAGCTGGAAGAAATTCTCCAGGCACATCCTGAGATGGACTTTGTCCAGCTGCAGATTAATTACGCCGACTGGGAAAGCCCTACCGTCGAAGCGCGTAAATGCTACGAAGTTGCGAGGAAATATCATAAGCCAGTGGTCATTATGGAGCCGATAAAAGGAGGATCTCTGGCAGTATTGCCTGAAAAAATCTCGAAGATTTTCAAAGAGGCCGATGCTGACGCTTCGCTGTCATCTTGGGCGCTGCGTTATGCAGCCTCGCTGGAAGGCGTATTGACTGTACTGAGTGGAATGAGCAGCTTGGAACAGATGAAAAATAATCTGGCGACCATGGAGGATTTTGAACCCCTGAATGAAAAAGAACAAGCAGTGATTGAGAAGGCTGCTGCCGCTTTGGACACTATGCCGCAGGTCCCTTGTACAGCATGCAGATATTGTGAGAAAGGCTGCCCGCAGCAGATTGCCATTCCAGGAATCTTCAGAGCACTGAACAATTACATGATTTATGGAAATAAAGAAGGCGCTGAAGGCAATTATGAATGGGAGACCCGTGAAGGCGGGGTTGCTTCTAAGTGCATCGAATGCGGAAGCTGTGAGGATGTCTGCCCACAGCATATCAAGATCATCAAAGAACTAAAAAAGGCAAAAGAAATGTTTGAATAACATGAGGGTGTGATGAAGCAGGCGGAGAATGACTTGGCGAGAGTCGATGTTCTCCGCTTTTTTGTGAAAAATATTTGACATACGGTTTGGCAACTTGAGAGGAAAAAACTCCAGAGCGCAGTTACTCTGAAGCTTTTGTTTTCTTAAATTCCCGGACTAATTCTAATATTTCTTCTGCTTCGCAAGCAGGATCCACGTTCATGGCGTGAGCAAACTTGTTACATCTCTCAAATTGTTCGACCAAAGCACATAGTACATTTTTCTGTTCTATGGTCAGGCCATCTATACGAAGGCTTTCCGATGTGTCGATCCCTAATATATAGTCAGTTGATACTTTGAATAAACGAGATAACTCTACCAAATACTGCGTTGAAGGAACACTGATGCCAGTTTCCCAGGCATTGATGGAGGACCTGGTCAGCCCTAACTTTTTGGACAATGCCGTTTGAGAATAGCCATCGCGTTCCCTTAAGTCCTTAATTCTTTCAGATACCATTTTTACCACCTCTTGTAAACTATAATATATTTAGAGCCGCATTGCATTATCCTTGTGTGCATAATGGACGCTTTGATTGTATAATGACTGCATAAACTGATAATTATATTTGACATAAAAGGATATAAGGACTATAATTAACAGGAACGGAAAAATAATTCTATTTGTTTTCTGATTGTTTATCTTTGGCGGTATCATATTATATATCATACTGTCAAATTATATTTGGAACTGCTAATTGGCACAATTTGTAGAACACGTTTATCAATGGTTTTCCTTAGCGTTACTTTTAATTTTTCCCAATTAATCGCAGACTAAAAAGCAAAACTCACACAAAATAAATTACTATGAAATTAAACTCATTAGCAGTTCCGCTTTTTTTAAAAATTATTTTTAATATTACTTATTATATAACAAGGCAGATTGGCAATCGAGCGTTGTTTTTTTGTGTGTCTATCAATCTATGATGATTAAATGAAACCATAAGTGTCGATATTTGGTTAGGGATTGCCACGAGTGGAAGTTGTTGCTATGATATACTTATTGAAAATTGAGGAGGCGTAAATATGGGATTACCTGATCATTGTGCAGTGAAGCTGCAGAACAAATATACCAAGGGAAAGAAAAATTTGCTTACAGACGTACCTGGTGTAAAAGTTGGTCATATTACATTGGAAGATCAAGAGAAAGATATTCATACAGGAGTGACTGCAATTTTACCTCATGGCGGAAATCTTTTCAAAGATAAAGTAATGGCAGGTGTCTCTGTCATCAATGGATTCGGAAAAAGTACAGGCCTGGTGCAGATAGAAGAGCTGGGAACCGTTGAGGCACCGATATTAATGACTAACACGCTTAGCATCGGGGCTGTGCTCGACGCATCAATAAAATACATGCTGCGGGATAATGAGGAAATCGGCGTTTCAACCGGCACGGTGAACTGTGTGGTAACAGAATGCAACGATGGCGTGCTGAACGATATCAGAGGACTCCATGTGAAGGAAGAACATGTTTTTGCGGCGTTGGATTGTGCAGGAGAAAATTTTGAAGAAGGATCAGTGGGGGCTGGAACTGGCATGCGCTGCCTGGGTCTAAAAGGTGGAATTGGTTCTGCATCCAGAATCTTGTCGATTGACGACCATGAGTACACCATCGGCTGCCTGCTGATGTCAAATTTTGGGGTTCCTGGAAGCTTGAGAATTGACGGCAGACCAATCGCAACGAAGGGAGAGGGTGTTCATCCGGGGGATCGGGGCTCTGTGATCATCGTTCTTGGGACAGATCTGCCGCTGAATGACCGACAACTGAAACGCACTGCGAAACGCGCAGCCGTCGGACTTGCCAGAGCAGGCTCCTATCTGGGGAACGGGAGCGGAGATATTGCCATCGCTTTTTCGAATGGAAATCTTGTGCCACATCACAGTCAGACGAAGATTATGCTCACGAAGATGCTTCATGATGATGCGCTGGATCAGGTTTTTGAAGCGACGGCAGAGATAGTGGAAGAAGCTGTAATCAGTTCACTTTACCATGCAGGCACTGTGAAGGGGATTCGCGGCAAGGTAATTCACGGACTCTGTGAATACTTATGACTATAAAACGACCAGCTGGTTTATTGACACCGGCTGGTCGTTTTTGTTCTGACAATTTTGTGCACAGCTCTATGCTCTAATTATCCAGCTTGATAGAAACTTCGCCGGTGGTCAGTGTTTCCATCTGACGGGCTTTGCGTCCTTCTAGATATTCAACGACTAGTCCGCCGTTTTCGTCGATATCGATGGCGCGAGCTTTAATGGCATTGTCACTTAAATTAGGGTGCACCAGAATATTTTTCCCAAGAACGAAGCATTTCGTGCGGTACTCGCGGAGAAATGCCTTGCTTTGCAGGTCCTTGAGAATTATCATCGTCTCGTTGAAAATTTCGGCAGCCAGCCGGCCTCTTGAAAAGGCATTCTTTTTTTGAGAGAGACAGCCAGCAATGTCTGCCAGTTCTTCAGGAAAACTGCCGGGAAAGCAGTTGACGCCGATTCCGATAATGAGACTGTCGATTTTGCCGTTTTCGAAATTGGTCTGCGCTTCTGTCAGGATGCCGCAGATTTTTTTATTGTTATAAAAAAGATCATTGACCCATTTTATCTTTGTCTTTATGCCCGCAACCGTTTCGATGGCGCGGCAAACGGCAACCGCGGCCGCCATGGTGACATAGAGTGCTTTGTCCAGATCAAATTCTGGCTGCAGGGCGATGGTGAGGTAGAGGCCGGTGCCGGCTGGGGAGGCAAAGGACCTGCCAAGGCGCCCTCGTCCGCCAGTCTGTTTGTTGGCGATGACTATCATCGGCTTATCTTTGAGAAGAAGTTCCTTGGCCACATTATTTGTGGAGTCTACCGTGTCAAAGATCTGCAAATCACATGGGAAACGCAGATCGCCGGTGACGGCATCGACGGTCAGCATGTTGGTCTTAGACTTGAGGCGATAACCGGTGCTGGGTTTGCTTTCTATTTGATAGCCTTCGTCACGCAGCTGCTGCATGGCTTTCCAGATTGCATTTCTCGAAACATTCAATTCTTGACCAATTTTTTGACCGGATAGGTAAAGTCCTGTATTTTCACTGAGTAATTTCAGTAAATTTGTTCTCGTTGACATGAGGAACCCCTCCTTTAGCTTTTTAAGATGTGTTATTTCTTTCATTATGGACCATTTTAGAAAAAAAAACAAGAATGCACAGATTTTATAATAGGAAAAAAGTTGGAGTTTCTGTGAAAACCTTTATTTTTCAAAAGAAATATGCTAAAATAACTTGTTACAAGTACCTTGAAAAAATTAGGAGGAAAACAAAAAATATATGGACAGTCATATAGGGTATTCAATAGGGATTATCGTTGTATTTTTAATCTTATCGGCCTACTTTTCGGCCACAGAGACAGCCTTTACGTCAATTAACAGGATTCGAATGAAGAACCTGGCCAATGACGGCGATAAGAGGGCAAAAAGAGTTTTGGAATTAGAAGAAAAATACGACAATTTACTTTCTACGATTCTTATCGGAAACAATCTAGTTAATATAGGCATGACTGCGGTGGCTACAGCCCTGTTTCTCACACTTTATCCGAAATACGGCGCGTCGATTTCTACCATCGTAGTGACAATTGTAGTTTTAATTTTCGGCGAAATCTCACCAAAAAGTTTAGCTAAGGAAAATTCAGAGGCTTTTGCGATGTTCTCCGCACCGATGATCAAAGGCCTGATGGTGCTGCTGACGCCAGTCAACTATCTGTTCAGCCAATGGAAAAAGCTGCTGTCTAAGCTCTTTAAAGTTGCGGACAGCAGAGCTATTACGGAGGACGAATTGCTGACCATCGTGGAAGAAGCAGAGACGGAGGGCAGCATTGAAGCCGGACAGAGCGAACTGATTCAAAACGCCATTGAATTCAATGAATTAGAAGCATGGGATGTGCTGACGCCGAGAGTAGATGTCAAAGCCATCGAAATCGATTCCACAAAAAAAGACGTTGCAAAGATGTTTATGGAAACGGGCTTTTCCAGACTGCCAGTATACGAAGGCGACCTGGATAAGATTCTGGGTGTCTTGAATCAAAAGGATTTCCACAACTACATTTCCGGCTCGAAGAAGACCATCTCCGATTATGTAAAACCAGTCATCTATGTGGCCGGATCTATGAAAGCGGCAGACCTGCTGAAAAAGCTGCAGGTCAACAAGTGCCACATCGCCATTATCGTAGATGAATACGGCGGCACGGCAGGACTGGTCACCATGGAGGACATCATAGAAGAACTAGTGGGTGACATTTATGATGAACATGATGAAGTGGAATCTCAGGAAATCACGCAGCTGCAGGACGGAAGCTACAGAGTCCTGTGCAGCACCAATGTAGAGAAGATGTTCGACTACTTTGACGAAGAGGTTGAACTGGATGCGACCACCGTCAACGGCTGGGTCGTACTGCAGCTGGACAAACTGCCGAAGGCCGGTGATACCTTTGAGTATGAAGCGGGAAATAAGATATTTAACGGCAGAGTGATCAGCGCCGATGAAAGAAAAGCGATAGAAATCAATCTGACGGTGACCCAAAAACCAGAAGAGGAACAAAATAGAAAGGGGAATTAGTGCTATGGGGCTAATGGAAAAGATCTTCGGTGATCTGAATGAAAAAGAAGTAAAGAAAATAGGAAAAATTGTAGATCAGGTGGAGGCACTGGACGAGCAGATGCAGGGACTCAGCGATGAGGAACTGCAGGCGAAGACGCCGGAGTTCAGGGAAAGGCTGAAAAATGGAGAGACTTTGGATGATATTCTGCCAGAGGCTTTTGCGGTCTGTAGAGAAGGCGCATGGCGAAGCCTGGGCATGAAGCACTTCAGAGTGCAGCTCATCGGCGGCGTGGTACTGCACCAGGGCAGGATTTCCGAAATGAAGACCGGTGAAGGTAAGACTTTGGTCGCCACCCTGGCCGCATATCTCAATGCACTGGAAGGCAAGGGCGTCCACGTCATCACGGTCAACGACTACCTGGCAAAGCGTGACGCGGAATGGATGGGGAAATTATACTCCTTCCTCGGTCTGACTGTAGGCTGCGTGATTCACGGTGTCGACAACGAGGATAGAAAAGCTGCATATAATGCGGATATCACATATGGAACAAATAATGAATTCGGTTTTGACTATCTGAGAGATAACATGGTTACTTATCAGGAAGAACTGATGCAGAGAGAACTGAACTATGCCATCATCGACGAAGTCGACTCCATTTTGATTGATGAAGCGAGAACGCCTTTGATCATTTCCGGACGCGGGTCCAAGTCCACAGATTTGTATAAGACCGCAGATCGGTTTGTAACCACTTTGACCAAAGAAGCAGATTTTACAGTAGAAGAAAAAGACCAGCAGGTTTCGCTGACTGACGAAGGTGTTGAGAAAGCAGAAGCTTTCTTCAAGGTGGACAACTATGGCGATCCGGAAAATATGGAAATCAATCATCACGTTCTGCAGGCATTGAAAGCCAGAAATCTGATGGAGAGAGACGTTGACTATATCGTCAAAGACGGAGAAATCGTCATTGTCGATGAGTTTACAGGCCGTCTCATGTTTGGCAGACGTTACAGCAACGGACTTCATCAGGCAATCGAAGCGAAAGAGCGTGTTTTGGTAAGATCGGAGTCAAAGACCCTGGCTACGATCACGCTGCAGAACTATTTCAGAATGTATCAGAAGCTGGCTGGTATGACTGGTACCGCTAAGACAGAGGAAGACGAATTCAGAGATATCTACAATATGGATGTTGTCGTTATTCCTACTAATAAGCCGATTGCCAGAGAAGACCTTCAGGATTCTGTTTACCAGACCGAAAGAGGAAAATTCAAGGCCATTGCCAATAGAATTGCGGAAGTTCATGAAACAGGGCAGCCAGTTTTGGTCGGCACGATCTCCATTGAGAAGTCCGAGCTGATCAGCGAGATGTTGAAGAAACGCGGCGTAAAACACAACGTATTGAACGCTAAACAGCATGACAAGGAAGCGGAGATCGTTGCAGATGCAGGACGTCTGGGCATGGTTACCATCGCTACCAACATGGCTGGCCGTGGTACTGACATTATCCTGGGCGGTAACCCAGAGTTTGAAGCCAAGAAAGAGATGCAGAAATTGGGCTACAGTGATGAAGCCATTTCCTTTGCATCCAGCTTCGTAAAGTCAAATGATCCAGAGCTCAATGAAGCGAGAGCAAAATTCAATGAGATACATGACAAACTGAAAGAAGAGAGAAAAGAAGAGCAGCAGAAAGTAGTTGAGCTGGGCGGTCTGTGCATCATCGGAACAGAACGTCATGAGTCCAGACGTATTGATAATCAGCTCCGTGGACGTTCCGGACGTCAGGGTGACCCCGGTCAGACACAGTTCTTCATCTCTTTGGAAGATGAACTGATCAGACTCTTCGGCGGTGAAAGGATGCAGAAAATCGTTGACCGCATGGGCCTGGAAGAGGACGAAGCCATCGAGGCAGGAATGCTCTCAAAGGCCATCGAAGGCGCACAGAAGAAGGTCGAGGGTAAGAACTTCGGTATCAGAAAATATGTCCTGCAGTATGACAATGTCATGAACAAGCAGAGAGAAATCATCTACGATGAACGCCGCAAGGTTCTCTTTGGTGAAGACCTCCGTGATTATATCATCAATATGGCTCACACCATTTTGGGTTCTATTGTCGAGCCGGTAGTCGTTGAATCCAAGTTCCCAGAAGAATGGGATTTTGCAACCCTGAACAAGAATCTGCAGAAGATTTCCGATAAATTCAGAGGAAAGACAGAGTTCTCTACAGATGAACTCAATGCGATGACAGAAGAATCTTTGAAGCAGTCTGTCTTTGATGAGTTCGATCAGATCTATGCGGATAAAGAGCAGGAGATCGGTATAGAGCAGATGAGAGAAGTGGAACGTATGATTCTCCTTCGTGTTGTTGACAATCTGTGGATGGATCATATCGATGCCATGGATCAGTTGAAATCTGGTATCGGCCTTCGCGCACTGGGACAGCAGGATCCTGCTGCAGCTTACTCAAAAGAAGGGTTTGACATGTTTGAGCAGATGATCGGCGGAATTCAGGAAGATACGGTCAAGTATTGCTACAATGTAACTGTCGAGACCAAGACAGAGAGAAAGACAATCATGGAAGCGGGCGAAGCCAAGAAATCCGAGTACATTGACGACGACATGGTAAGAGCGATGCAGGGAGGCGGAGAACTGCCAGAAGAAGCGCAGGTTCCAGACAGAGAAGCTAAACAGCAAACCGTGAGAAGAGACCATCCGAAAGTGGGCAGAAACGACCCTTGTCCATGCGGAAGCGGCAAGAAATACAAAAACTGCTGCGGTAAAAACGAATAATAAACTTAAAGAGCTGCCCGTGGGCAGCTCTTTGTTTATAATATAGGAAATATCGTCAAAAGGGCGGATTTCCGTATGTTTCAAAGAACGTACCTTGCGAAGAGTCGCCCCCCTTGCGGGCGACATGTGGAAATAGAAATCTTTGATCCCGCCATTTCCACGTTTTTTGCTACTTCAATAACATTTTAAGATCTTCCTCCGGTGTAGTAATCGGTGCGATGTGATAGTGATCTACAAGGAACTGCAGTACATTTGGCGAGATAAACGCTGGCAGTGTTGGTCCCAGGCGGATGCCCTTGATGCCCAGATGGAACAATGTCAGCAGGATGCAGACCGCCTTTTGTTCATACCAGGAGAGAATCATGGAAAGAGGCAGCTCGTTGACCTGACACTCAAATGCTTCAGCAAGGGCTACCGCAACTTTGATGGCTCCATACGCGTCGTTACACTGTCCCATATCCATCAGTCTTGGAAGTCCATCAACGGTACCCAGATCCAAGTCATTAAATCTGTATTTTCCGCAGGCAAGCGTTAGGATCAAAGTATCTGCTGGTGCTGCTTTGACGAACTCTGTGTAGTAATTTCTGCCAGGTCGGGCGCCGTCGCAGCCGCCGACAAGGAAGAAATGGCGAAGACTTCCGCCCTTTACTGACTCGATTATCTGATCGGCAGCGCTTAGAATTGTGTCGTGTCCGTAACCCGTAGTCACGAACGTCCCGCCGTTGATGCCTGTGAAAGCAGTGTCTTCGGCAAAGCCGCCCAGGGCCAGCGCCTTTTCTATAACTGGCGTAAAATCCCGACCCTTTCCGATGTGCACCATTTCTGGGTAAGACACGACTTCTGTTGTAAAGACTCGATCTGCATAAGACGGCTTCACTGGCATCAGACAGTTGGTGGTAAAAAGAATCGGTGCCGGAAGATCGGCAAATTCTTTCTGCTGATTCTGCCATGCCGTACCAAAGTTGCCCTTGAGATGGGCGTATTTTTTTAGTTCAGGGTAAGAGTGGGCGGGCAGCATTTCGCCGTGGGTGTAGATGTTGATCCCCTTACCCGCGGTCTGCTCCAACAGAAGCTTCAGGTCGTACAGTTCGTGGCCGGTGATTACGATAAATGGGCCTTTCTCTACATGAAGCGGCACAGTTGCCGGCTCCGGTGTGCCAAAGGTCTCACGGTTTGCTCGATCTAAAAGTTCCATGCAGGCAAGATTTACTTCACCTACCTCCATAACTACGGGAAGCAATTCATCCATTTCCCAGTCCTCGGCCAGGACGTAGAGTGCTTTATAAAAGAAGTTGTTTACTTTATCACTGGTATAATCCAGAATCATGGCGTGATAGGCATAGGCAGCCATACCACGGATTCCAAACAGAATCAGTGATTTAAGAGAGCGAATATCTTCTGGTCCATCCCACAGACGGTTCATATCATAATAATCTGTATTTCCGCATGGTGAGGCACATGCTGTGCATCCTGGGGCGATGCGATTCTTTTCTTCGTTTACATCGTCAATCAGTTTTTTTATGGTTTTGTCGTGAAAGTTTACGTTGGTGATTGTGGTAAACAGCCCTTCTAAAATCAGCCTGTCTGTGTCAGCCGCCTTTTGGTTGCTGCTACAGGCGCGGGCTAAGCCGATTAAAGCGCCAGTCAATTGATCCTGGAGTGCAGCGGTCTCTGCGGTCTTTCCACAGACACCGATATTCCCAGTGCATCCACTGCAGCTAGCAGTCTGTTCACATTGAAAACAAAACATTTTCCGATTCATAAAGTTATATCCCCTTCCAATTTTTCTATGATTTGATCTGAGTATACAGCGAGGCTAAATAAATGTATGTTGCAGATGCAACGAAAATTGTATAATGTATGGCAGTCCGCAATTACTCAGTTGGCAAAAGAAGTACTGAACATTTTTTTAGCCGGATGGAATTGCGGACTGAATTAAGTCTGAATCAACCATTCGCAGTCCGCAATCGCTCAGTTCGCAAAAGAAGTGCTGAACATTTTTTCAGCCGAATGGAATTGCGGACCGAATTAAGCCCCAATCAGCCATTTGCAGTCCGCAATCACTCAGTACGCAAAAGAAGTGCTGAACATTTTTTCAGCCGGATGGAATTGCGGACTGAATTAAGTCCGAATCAGCCATTTGCAGTCCGCAGACGACCAGCTTACCGAGAAATGTTTGGCACATTTTTTTCAGATAGAGCGGTTGCGGACAGTATGACCTCAAAAGAGGACTGCAGTACATAACCATCATCTGCAAAACGTCACAGAACATTTATTTTACTGGGAGGCGCTTTTGTGGTAAGATGATAGGGTACAAAATTTATAAAAAAGGGAGTGAGAAGATGATTCAATTGGATCAGATAAAAAGTGATCTGCCTGGAGCAAAGGCAAATCTCATAGAGGTAGGTGGGTCCCTTTGACCTGGCTGGTCTGAGAGGGAAATTAGAAGAGCTTACCAAAGAAACAGAGAAGGCTGGCTTCTGGGATGACCCAGAGAAGGCGCAGACATTATTAAAGAAGAAAAAGAGCCTGGAACTAAAAGTAGAAAAATATCAGAAACTAGAGACAGGTTTTGACGATATTGGTGAATTGATCGAACTGGCAGAAGAGATGGAAGACGAGGAAGAGGCTGACGCCATCGTCAAGAGTTTTGAGATACTGACGAAGGAACTGGAAGAACTGAAACTGGATACGCTTCTTGACGGCAAGTACGATCACAATAATGCGATTATTTCCATTCATGCGGGTACTGGCGGTGTTGATGCCATGGACTGGGCCGAAATGCTGCTGCGTATGTACACGAGATGGGCGGAGAAGAAGGGCTACAAGGTGACTTTGGTCGATTTGCAAGATGATACAGAAGCGGGTATCAAGAGCGCTACTTTGATCATCGAAGGTGAAAATGCCTACGGCTATCTGAGAAATGAGAAAGGCGTTCACCGCCTGGTGCGAATCTCTCCGTTTAACGCGGCAGGAAAGAGACAGACCTCTTTTGCAGCGTTGGAAGTGATGCCGGAAATTGAAGACGACATGTCCATCGAGATCGATCCAGAAGATCTGCGTATCGACACATACAGAAGCAGCGGTGCAGGCGGTCAGCACGTCAACAAGACAGACTCGGCTATCAGAATTACTCATCTGCCGACCCATATCGTAGTAACCTGCCAGAACGAGCGCAGCCAACATCAGAACAAAGAGATGGCTATGAAGATTTTGATGTCAAGACTGATGGAGCTGAAAGAACAGGAACACAAAGAAAACCTAAAAGAACTGAAAGGGGACTTTTCGTTGATTACATGGGGCTCCCAGATCAGATCCTATGTATTCCAGCCGTACACCATGGTCAAAGATCACAGAACCGGTGCAGAGGTGGGCAACGTCAATGCGGTGATGGACGGCGACATCGACTATTTTATCAACGAAAAACTGAAACAGAAGGACAATTAAAATATGAACATCATAGAAAAATTAGCAGGTGAATTTAAGATCAAAACCTCCCAGGTGGAGCATACGGTAGAATTGATTGACGAGGGGAATACCATTCCCTTCATCGCCCGTTACCGTAAAGAAGTGACAGGCGGACTTTCTGATGTCACTTTGAGAGACTTGGATGAGAGGCTGCAATACCTGCGGAACTTAGAAACAAGAAAAGAAGAAGTTGTCAGACTAATCGACGAGCAGGGCAAGCTGACCGACCAACTGAGAGGGGAAATCGAGAAAGCGGAAGTTCTGCAGAGGGTGGAAGACTTATATAAACCATTTAAACAGAAAAAAGCAACCCGTGCATCTAAAGCGAAAGAAAAGGGCCTCGAACCTTTGGCTATGATTTTCTATGCGCAGCAAAAGAAAGAAGGAACGCCGGAGAACGAGGCCACAGCCTTTATAAATCCGGAAAAGGGTGTGGAAACTGCCGAAGAAGCTGTTCAGGGCGCTATGGATATCATCGCGGAGATGATTGCAGACGGTGCAGATCTGACAGAGAAAATTCGTGAAAAGACCTATGACAAAGGACAGATCGCCACAGAGGCGGTGGATCCGGAAGAGAAAACCGTCTATGACATGTATTACGGCAGCAGTGAGGCTATCGCCAAGATGCCTAATCACCGCGTATTAGCTGTAAACAGAGGGGAAAAAGAGAAAAAGCTGAAGGTCAAAGTGACTATCGATAGTGAAGAGATTACGGGACTCATCGAGAGGCAAGTCATCCGCGGCAAATCCATTTTCACGGAACTGCTGCAGGACACCATCTCTGACGCGTACAAACGGTTGATTGCACCATCTGTAGAGCGAGAGATGAGAAACATTTTGACAGAGCGGGCAGAAACCGATGCGGTCAAAGTCTTTGCCAAGAACACGGAGAAGCTTCTGATGGTACCGCCTGTCAAGGGGAAGAAAGTTATCAGTATCGACCCGGGTTACAGAACTGGCTGTAAGGTAGCAGCCCTCAACGAGACAGGGAAGCTGACGGCCTATACGACGATTTACCCGACCCAGCCAAAGAACGATATTGCGGGGACAGAGCGTACCCTGCAGAAGATCATCGAGAAATTCGGCTGTGATATTATCGTCATCGGAAATGGAACAGCTTCCAGAGAAACAGAAGAAGTCGTTTCTAACTTCCTCAAGAAACACGACTATGACATTCAGTATACCATCGTCAACGAAGCAGGCGCTTCCGTTTATTCGGCATCAAAGCTGGCTACGGAAGAATATCCTGATCTGGACGTCACGACAAGAGGCGCCATGTCTCTGGGCAGAAGACTGCAGGACCCTTTGGCGGAACTGGTCAAAATTGATCCCAAACATATCGGCGTAGGCCAGTATCAGCACGATATCAACCAAAAACAACTGGACAGCGCGCTGACAAACGTGGTGGAAGACTGTGTGAACAGGGTAGGCGTAGATCTGAATACGGCGTCACCGTCCCTGTTGTCCTATATCGCCGGCGTCAACATGGGTATAGCGAAAAATATCGTCGCATGTAGAGAAGAGAAGGGCCGGTTCGATAACCGTAAGGAACTGATGAAGGTATCCAAGCTGGGGGAGAAGGCGTTCAAACAGTGTGCAGGCTTCATGAGAATTGCAGACGGCAAAGAACCGCTGGACAGTACGTCTGTTCATCCAGAATCGTATAAAGCAGCCGAGGAAATGATGAAGAAAATCGGCATCAGCAAAGAGGACATTGCCAAGGGCGGTGCGAAAGATATCGACGAAAAAATCTGGCAGGCTTATCCTGCGAAGAAGTTGTCTGAGAGCATCAAGAAGATGGCAGAAGACATCGGTATCGGTGAGATGACTCTGAGTGATATTATCGCGGAAATGAAGAAGCCGGCCAGAGACCCGAGAGAGGACGCACCGCCGGTTATTTTTAGAAACGACGTGAGAAGCTTCGAAGATTTGAAGGTGGACATGGAAATGACCGGAACCGTGAGAAATGTAGTGGACTTCGGCGCCTTTGTCGATATCGGTGTCAAACAGGATGGTTTGGTGCATATTTCTCAGCTGAGCAACAAATACGTAAAACATCCCATGGACGTAGTGTCCGTTGGGGATACTGTAAAGGTGAAAATTCTCAGTATCGATCACGATAAACAGAAAGTCGCCCTTACTATGAAGTTTTGATAGAGAAAGAGGATACAATGTCAATTAACACAGTCATTTTTGATTTTGATGGAACCGTAGCCGATACCAATGGAGTCGTCATCAATTCCTGGCAGCATACATATAAAACCCTGCTTGGGAGTGAAGCGCCTGAAGCGGAGATTGTCAAGACCTTTGGTGAGCCGCTGGCCCTGAGTATGGAGAAAGCCTTTCCTGAAACACCAGTGGATGAAGCCATTGCGATTTACCGAGGGTATCAAGTAAATCACTTCGAAGAGATGATTGCCCCCTTCGAGGGCATGGATCAGCTGATTAAAGACCTAAAAGAGAAGAACTACAGAGTAGGAATCGTCACTTCCCGCATGCGCAATACCACCATGCAAGGCCTTGAGAAATTTGGTTTGGTGCCTTATATCGACGATATCGTCACCTGTGACGATACCAGCAAGCATAAACCCGATCCAGAGCCAGTGTTGATTTCTTTGGCCCATTTCGGCATTCAGCCCGAGGAAGCGATTATGATCGGTGACAGCATGTTCGATATCAAATGCGCTCATAACGCCGGTGTCAAAGCGGTTTTAGTAGACTGGGCCATTGCAGTCAGCCGCGAAGAGCTGGACGGTCCGGACGGTCCGGATTTTACCATCAAAACAGCAGGAGAGCTGCTGAATATTATTTAGATGTGAAGGAGATTTCATGCTGAACATCTTTTACGGTAGAGAAAGTATCGACAAAGAGCGATTTATATATGAACAGATAGCGAAAAAGCAGATGCGGACTTTGGTCATCGTGCCGGATCAATATACATTAGAAGCGGAAAAACAAGCCTTCCGTTTTCTTCAGGTACGAGGACTTATAGACGTGGAAATCGTCAGTATGTCTCGCCTGGGATTTAAATTGCTGGCGGAACAAGGCGGTGGTCAGAAAACCTTTATCGATAAGTACGGACGACATATGCTTCTCTCGCAGATTGTCTCCAGGCTTGAGGAAGAACTGCAGGTGTTTAAAGATACTCGGCGGAAGAATTCGTTCATCGAAATGGCCAATAACTTCATTTCAGAGATGAAACAGTATAACGCATCACCGGATGATCTGGCACAGCTGGCAGATCATCTGGAAGAAGACAGCCTTTTGAAAAAAAAATTGACTGATTTACAGCTGATTTTTGCAGAATATGAGAAGCGCATCGCTGGAAAATATACGGATTCAGAGGATTATATCAGTCTATATACCGAAAAAATCAGCTCATCGGCTATGGTGAAAGGTGCAAATATATGGGTCTATGGCTTTGACAGCTTCGCGCCCAAGTCTCTGGATGTATTGGGACATCTGATGGCTGCGTCAGAGAATGTCAACGTCTTTTTGACCTATGACCAGAACTGTCGTGATGAAGAAATCTTTCAGCTGACGGGTATCGTCATGGAGAATCTGATGAAACAGGCGGATTTGTTCGGAATTCGCCATCAAAGACTGCAAGTCGCGGGCAGATATGTAAGCCAGAAGAAACCCGCTATCAAAACCTTGGAACAAGAGTTGTTCGCTGTGGGAATTCGCAAGTCGAATGAACACAAGGGCATTACCTTGGTGAAAGCTGCCAACATGTACAATGAAGCGGAGTCGGCGGCCGCCTTTATTTTACACCTGCTGCGCGATAAGGGTTTTCGCTATCGGGATATCGTGGTCATTTGTAATGACCAGGCAGTGCGGGGTTCTATCATCAGTCGGATTTTTGATGAGTGCGGCATCAGCCTGTTTGACGATAAGAAACGGAGCATTTTGGCATCGCCGATTGCTATCTTTGTCGTTTCATTGATTGAAACAGTCGCCTACCGCTATCGGACGGCGGATATTTTTAAGGTGCTGAAGACCGGTTTCACTCGTCTGTCTGCAGAAGATATCGAACTGCTTGAAAACTATGCCATCAAGTATCGGGTAAAAGGCTCCATGTGGAAAAAGACTTTTATAAAAGGTCAGATGGAGTACGGGGATGACGGTCTGACACACATCAACCATATTCGCGAAGGAGTGATGGAACTCTTTGACGGGTTTGAGGTGATTTACCGAAGAGCAAAAGACAATCAGCAATTCATAGAAGCTTATTACGATTTTCTGATGGAATCTGTGGGCATGGGTGAGAAGATTCTGACACTGATTGCTGAACAGGAGGAGCAGGGTATGCTGGACCTGGCAGAGGAGACTTCCCAAATCTGGGGGCAGATCGTAGGGCTCTTTGACCAGTTAGCAGAGTTGACGGGCGAAGATCTTTTTGATGGAAAGGAGTTTGCAAACGTGCTCATTACGGGCCTTTCTGAACTGGAAGTGGGCGTGCTGCCTCCGACATCTGATGATATTTTGATGGGGACGATGCAGCGAACGAGAAGTGGACAGGTAAAAGCGGCAGTGGTCATCGGTGCTAACGAAGGTGTACTGCCATCCGGCGCACCAGAGGAAGGACTCTTTAGTCTGGAAGAACTGGACTATTTAGCCGAGTCGGGGAAAGAAATCTGCAAGGTGGATCGCATTCGCGTCCTGGAAGAGAAGCTGGCCATTTACCGCAATCTTTCAAAGCCTTCTGACTATCTGTGGATCAGCTATTCCGCCAGTGACGAAGAGGGTAAGGAGACACGTCCATCTGAAATTATAGATAATCTGAGACGTATTTTCCCCGGACTGGCAGTGGAAAATGATGTTTTAAATTCTCAGGAAATCAGAAATTTAGTGGGAGGCAGACTGAGCACTTTGCGCCATTTGACAGCAGCCTTACAGACAGCCAAAAAAGGTGAGAAGATAGATGGAGGCTGGAAACCTGTCATGGAGTGGTTTTCCGCCAACGATAAATCGGATCTTGATAAGGTTAGAAAAGGCTTGGAGTTTACTAATGAGCAGCGCAATATAAATAGCCAGCTGATGAGAGATCTGTACGTAAGAGAGGGAAAGAAGGATTTGACGTTGAGCCCGTCCAGGCTGGAGCGGTTCAGCCGCTGCCCGTTTTCCCATTTTGTGGCTTACGGACTGCGCCCGGAAGAACGGCGCATTTTTGAAGCGGCTGGCCGGGAAATCGGGGACATTTATCACAAGTGCCTCATGAAACTGTCTGAGAAACTGACGAGAGAAGCCGCGTGGGAGACGGTTTCAGAAGAAGAATGCAGGAACTTTGTTGCGGAAGTTGTAGGGAAAGAAACTGCCGATTACAGGGAAGGCGTCTTCCATTTCAGCAATGAAGAGCTGTATAAGACAAAGCGTATTGAGGATACCTGCTTTTATGTGTGCTGGGCGTTGGTAGAGCAGGTCAGATCGGGACGGATTAAAGAAAGTCTCTACGAAGTGCCATTTGGAAAAGAACAGCCGATTCCCCCAATTGAAATTGACTGCGGCGATGAAAAGGTCTACATCGAAGGCAAGATTGACAGACTGGATGTTCTGGATCAGGAGCGCGTCAAAATTATCGACTACAAGACGGGGAAAGAAAATTTTGATACAGAAGAAGCTAGGGGTGGATATCGTCTGCAACTTATGTTATACTTAAAAGCGGCGCAGGAAAAGGAACGAAAACCAGCCGGCGTATTTTACTTTTTGATCGGTGATCCAAGAGTTGACCTGACAGGGGTTGACAAAGAAAAAATTTCTGATAAAATCTTAAAGGAAATGAGGAAATTTTTCCGATTAAATGGTATAATGGTTAACGATACGCAGGTTATCGGCGACATTGCTGGCGAGTTCGAAGGGTATTCTGACATTGTTCCGCTGCGTAAAGGTAAAGAAGGTGTCAAGGCTACATCAGAAGGATTTCTGCTGAACGAAGAGGAATTCACTGAATTGCAGGCGGCTGTGGATCAGCAGATTGAGAAACTCTGTCGTCAGTTAACTGACGGAAAGATTTCTATCACGCCAAAAAAAACGGCGAAAGAATCTCCCTGCACTTATTGTGAGTACAAGGGAATCTGTCGATTCGATTTGAACTTTACCGGTTGTAATTATGAGATTATTAAATAAATATAGATGGGTGGCGATGAGTCGCCCAAGATATGCTTCCGTGGCTCAGTTGGCAGAGCAGCGCATTCGTAACGCGCAGGTCGCCGGTTCGATCCCGGCCGGGAGCTCCACGAAAAAACCTCCAAAGGATGAAGTCTCATTTGGAGGTTTTTGTTTTGCCTGCATGATACTTGCGAAAGATTGATAAGCTGAAGCGCCTTTGCTATAATAGTCTCATTCAGAGTACAAGAAAAGGATGTAGATAGAATGGAAAAGAACAAGATTTTAACGAAGACCGGGGTCGTCTGCTTATTGGCGATGTTGTGCTGCTTTTTATGGGGAAGCGCTTTTCCCTGCATCAAGATCGGATATGAGCTGTTCGAGGTCAGTTCGCAGCAGACTGCATCACAGATTCTCTTTGCCGGTGTGCGATTTACTCTCGCAGGCGTGCTGGTGGTTTTGATCAGCAGCATCGCACAGAAAAGGCTTTTGATGCCGAAAAAAACTTCCTGGGGAATGATCGCGAAGGTCAGCATGTGTCAGACCGTGCTGCAGTATCTGTTCTTTTATATCGGACTGGCTCACACCACCGGTGTCAAAGGCTCGATTATCGAAGGTTCACACGTGTTCTTTTCCATATTGATTGCCAGCCTTTTCTTTCATCAGGAAAAGCTGACGGGTGCAAAAGCTGCAGGGTGTATCATCGGTTTTTCAGGGGTTGTCCTTGTAAATCTATCCGGAGGTGAGATGGGCGGCGGTATGGCATGGAATGGAGAAGGCTTTCTGCTGCTGGCGTGCATCGCTTATGCGCTTTCTTCGGTACTCATAAAGGATTATTCACAGAGAGAGAACCCGGTGACCATCAGCGGATATCAGTTCATGCTGGGCGGCATTATCATGACGGGTGTCGGAGCTGCCGCTGGCGGCAGTCTGCATGCTGCTTCGGCAGGAGCCTATCTGATGCTGCTGTATCTGGCGATGATTTCGGCGGTAGCCTATTCGGTCTGGGGCATCATTTTGAAATATAATTCGGTGTCGAAAGTCACCATATTCGGATTCATGACTCCGATCTTCGGTGTCGTCCTGTCTGCCGTTTTTCTGGGGGAAGCGGGGAGCATTCCATGGCTGCAGTGTCTGGGCGCGCTGGCTCTGGTAAGCGGCGGAATCTATATTGTCAACAGAGTGCCGAAAGAAAAAGAATAGAAAATGATAGTAGACAAAAAGTGGACATCAAAGCGATGCCCATTTTTTGATGTTTTTTATCTTGTCAGTTCCCCTCTTAAGTCCTGTTCCATCTTGGCCTTGATCTCATCTCGCGGCAGACCCAGGCTGAAAAGATAGTAGAGTTTTGCGACCGCAGCTTCGGTGGTTATGTTGTAACCGCTGACTGCGCCGGCCTTTGTCAGGGCGGAACTGGTTGCATAGGCTCCCAGGGTGACGGTGCCGCTCTGGCACTGGGAACAGACGGTGATGATGGTGCCGTTTTCAAAGGCTTTTTTGATAATTGGCAGCAGGGCGTCGTCGTAGCTTGGAATATTTCCCGCGCCAAAGGTCTCCAGGACGATGCCTTTGAGGCTCTCCGTCATGATGGACTCAAAGAGGCTGAACTGGATTCCCGGAAATACCTTGAGAACCCCGATAGAGACCTGCTTGAATTCTGTCAGATGAAATGCGGTATCAAGTGGCGGTGAAAGCAGGGAGGCGACGTTGTATCGAATGTCAATCCCCGCTTCTGCGAGGAAGTGATAGTTAGGGGAATCAAAGGCGATGAGCCCGTCGGCTGATGATTTTGTGGAGCGGTTTCCCCGAATCAATTTGCCGCCGAAATAGAGGCAGACCTCCTTCACATTGCCTGCCCCTGCGATGAGGACGGAGGTGATCAGATTATCACGGGCATCACTGCGCAGTTTGCAGAGGGGGATCTGTGAGCCGGTCAGAATGACGGGCTTTGCCAGGCCTTCCAGCATGAAGGACAGGGCAGAAGCGGTGTATGCCATGGTATCTGTCCCATGCAGAACCACAAAACCGTCGTAGACCTTATAGTTATCACGGATGGCACGCCCGATCTGGTTCCACTGCTCCACGGCGATATTGGACGAATCCAGCAATGGATCGAACTCGATCATATCCCATTCTGGCATACCGTGGCTGTTCATATCGGGGATGGCTTTGATAGCGTCGTAGAAATAACCTTTCTTTGGCGCATAGCCGTTTTCAGTGGGGACCATGCCGATGGTGCCGCCAGTATATAAAATGCAGATTTTTTTCTTCATACGTATTGTTGTCCTTTCGAGGTTTTCATGGAGTTATTTTAACACATGGAAGAGCAAATTAGAATGGGAAAAGCAGGGAAAATCCGATCATAGCTGAAAGAGCCAATGGAAAAAGACAAAGAATGTACTCCGGTTAAGTTGCTGTATAGGAGGGAATATGTTACAATATATAATAACTAAATATTCTGTCAACTATAAGGGAGATGATTGGATTTGAGAAGAAACTTAAAGGTAATGATGGGTGTGTTGGCCGCAGTTTTGATGCTGACGACATCCTTTGGTTTTGCTGCAGGTGATGTGAGACCAGGACCTGACGGGAAGGTGGGTACGCCGCAGGTGACGGCAAAAGCGCTCAGTCAGACATCGATCAAAGTAAGCTGGAAAGCGGTCAAAGGCGCAAAAGGTTATGTAGTCTATCGGAGCAGGACAGAAGACGGTTATAAATGGATAAAGACACTGTACGGCGCTTCTAAAACCAGCATTGTCGATAAGAATTGCAAGAAAAATACTTCTTATCGCTACAAAGTCTTCGCATTTAAATATGAAAACGGGCAGCGCGTGTATGGGGAGAGTGACTGGGTCTCTGAAGTGGCAGGCGTAAAGCAGCCGGAGGTCGTTGTATGGCCGGCAGGAGAAGGAAGAATACGTCTTTATGGAAACTGCAAGACAGAGGACGATAAAATTGCAGTCTATCGCAGCACTGCAAAGAACGGAAAATACAAGAAGATCGTTGCGAAAAAAGCGTATGGCCAATTGTATTATCTGGACAAGGGACTGAAAAAGGACGAAATCTATTATTATAAGGCAAAGGCTTCCCGGACACTCAGCGGCAAAACCTATACGAGCCCGTGGAGCAACACGGCAAGCGCCCAGGCATCCAATGTCAGTGTACAAATCGATGTGGAAGATCTGAATCATGCGGGTCAGAAGACAGATACCTTTGTTTACAAGCTGACTATGACGGAGAAGAGCGCGCCGGCAGCGATTTTGTTTGCGGAAAATCAGGGCAGATTCATATGGTATGGACAGAAAGAGACGGAAAGTTCACACTGGACTAGCAGCACAATTCTCTACCTGGACAGTTATTCTGCCGATGGAAAGAGCTTTGTCAAAATGACCGAAGATTATTTGCTGAAACCAGGAGAAACGGTTTATCTGAAGTTCCTATCGAAAGATCAGGCGATGTATTACGACTATTGCTGGCTGGGGCTGAGCGTATCCTTTGCAGGGCTTCCGAACATAGAGGGCTCTCTTACGATGAATAGGGACGGCACCGGCCGCTACACAGACGACTATGACGTTTAGGAGGATTGTGATGAAGAAAAAACTGTTGATGATCATGATGGCTTTGGCGATCACCTTTGCCCTGATGCCCCAGTCGGCTTTCGGCGCTTCTGCCGTTTCTTTTTCCAGCCGTCCGGTCATCAAGGCAGAAACGACAGGCCAGAGGACGGTCAAAGTCAGCTGGACCGAGGTGAAAGGCGCTGCAGGCTATGAGCTTTATCGTGGGCTGCCTGGAAAATCTTTTGTAAAGATCAAAACGTTGAAATCCCCATCGTCATTAAGCTATGTAGATAGGGGACGAAAAAGCAATACTTCTTATTACTACAGAGTAAAGGCGTATAAGGTTATAAATGGTAAAAAGGTCTACGGAAGATATTCCTGGTCTGCCAGGGGAGATGCCGGTCTGCCCCAAGATGTAATGAACCTCCAGCTGGAGGGATCGGGGGAGAAGGATATAGGGTTTTACTGGAATTACGCTGGCAAAGCAGATGGCTGCTATGTTTACCGCAGCGAAAGTGAAGAAGGCGACTTTTCTCTGATTGATAGGGTTACACCGAGAGAAGATGGTTACTGGCATTACGTGGATGACGCGGTTCAAAGCGGGAAAAACTACTTTTATCGAGTACAGCCTTTTGCGGACTGCAAGGGAACTCTTGTGAAGGGCAGGATGAGCAAAGTCTTTGCTGCTTCTGCCATCTACAATCTGCCCGTAGCGGACGTGACTTTGTCAGAGGGTAATGCGTCAAATGAAGTGATTTTCAAAGTCACCATGGAGACCTTCACCTATGATACAGAGTTCGCAGTCAGTACAGATTTGACGGTCGAAAAGGAACAGCGAATGATTACGCTGCAGCAGCATTGGCAAAATGGAGAGGCTGAGGAAACGCGGGAGACGTTCCTGCATATCGGCGGCCTCAGCAAAGACGGTATTACCTATAAAGAGGAAGGGACGATTACTGTCAAAGGAGGTGAAACCATTTATATCAAAGCCTCCTGCAGCGATGCGATTTCCATAGGAACTGGGGAAAGCAATCACTTTATCATTCGCTGCCTGTACAATGGGAAAGCCAGTGCGTTAGATAACCTTTGACAAACGGTGCATTTTCTGCTTATATATAATTAGAAATCTGAAACTAAAGGAGATTGAAAAAATGTCTAATATACCTACACCTCACATTTCGGCAAAGCTGGGTGATTTTGCTGAAACCGTGCTCATGCCGGGCGATCCACTGAGATCAAAATTTATCGCTGAGAACTTTCTGGACGACGCCGTCCTCGTCAACAATGTCAGAGGCGTTCACGGCTACACAGGAACTTACAAAGGAAAAAGAGTATCTGTCATGGCTTCCGGCATGGGGATGCCCGCTATCGGGATTTATTCTCACGAACTGTTCAACTTCTATGATGTAAAGAACATCATCAGAATCGGCACCGCCGGAGGATTGATGCCAGAAGTCAAAGTAAAGGATATCGTCATGGGCATGGCCTGCGTGACCAACTCCAACTGGGCGGCACAGTATGAAATCAACGCGTCCATTCCTGCAGTCTGCTCCTACGAGCTTCTGAAGAAGGCAGAGAAATGTGCATTAGATTTGGGCGTGACACCGCATATCGGCACCATCTTCTCGTCGGACGTTTTCTACGACAGCACGAGAGACTACGACAAGTGGAGAGCCATGGGCGTCAAAGCAGTAGAGATGGAAGCGGCGGCACTGTACATGGAGGCTGCCAGAGCTGGCAAAAACGCTCTCTGTATCTGTACGGTTTCTGATCATATGGTAACAGGAGAGTCCTGCAGCTCAGAAGAGAGACAGAACTCCTTTACGAAGATGATGGAAATCGCATTGGAAACTGCATAAATTAGTAAAAGATGGGACTTGCCATGTTGCAGGTCCTATTTTCTTTACAAAATCTTCACACTGCAGATATTGACTATACACCAGCTAGATAGTTTATCATAGAAGTACAGTTTTAAAAGCAGAGGAGTGAAATTATGAACATCCGTATTGAATCAATTACGGAGAAGAATGAAAATGAAGTATTGCAGCTGGAAACCGCCGAGGGGCAGGAAGGTTTTGTGGAGAGCGTGGAGGAGTGTTTGGCTGAAGCCAGGGTATGGCGGCAGTGGAAACCTGTGGCGATTTACGATGACACACAGATGGTCGGCTTCGCCATGTACGGCTATCTGTTCGGCAGAGTGTGGTTCGACCGCTTGCTCATCGACCAAAGGTTCCAAGGCAGAGGCTATGGGAGGAAGGCAGTGGAGGCACTGCTTTTGCGAATTCACAAGGAATACCCGCAGCAATCGCAGATTTACCTCAGTGTCGTAGAGGGGAATGATCAGGCGGCAAAGCTTTACCAGGATTTTGGTTTTGCCTTTAACGGCGAGCGTGACACCAAAGGGGAACATGTGATGGTAAAAATGAACTGTAGTTGATGTTGAAATAGAAGACTGAGGACGGTCATCGGAAATGGTGTCCGTCTGCCAGTTTTTGTGGTATACTGTTCCTCATGGAGGTGACAGAATGATTGATAAAATCTTAGAACATAACGAAGAATTTGTAAACAAAGAAAAGTACAAACCTTACGAGGCGAGCAAATATCCTGCACGGAAGCTGGCCATCGTTACCTGTATGGATACGAGGTTGATCGAGTTGCTTCCGGCAGCTTTGGGCATCAAAAACGGCGATGCCAAGATTATCAAAAACGCCGGCGGAACAATCGTCCATCCTTTTGGAAGTGCGGTGCGGAGCCTTTTGATCGCCATCTACGAGTTGGGCGTTGAGGACATCATGGTCATCGGACATACTGACTGCGGCGTACAGCATATGGACGTAGAGGATATGATCAATAAGATGAAGGCACGCGGTATCGGCGAAGAGGTCATCCAGAACCTGAATTACTTCGGCGTGGACTTTGACAAGTGGCTGGGCGGCTTTGAAGACGTATTCACCGCGGTGGGAGAGAGCGTGGAGCTGCTGGAGCATCACCCTTTGATTCCTGATAACGTCACCATCTACGGCTATGTCATGGACACAGCGACTGGCAAATTGATGGAAGTAAAATAAAAAATAAAAACCCCCTTGTAGTTCCAATTCCTAGGTGGAATCGGACGCAGGGGGGTTTTGCATTTAGAATTTGATTTATATTTTACCACAAGCCAGTCACACCAGCTATTCTTATAAAAAATTAATGAATTCAGTAAAATTGTAAAAAATTATAGGAATAGTGTATAACGTTAACCTATGTTAATGATTTTCTTAGTAAGCTCAGTTAAAATAAACATATGTTAAGAAGAATATGACGAGGTTATATAAGATGGAAGCGAGAGAATTTTTTAGTGAAGTGATTGGTCTAACGGATATTGATCTGATTGACAGGGTGAGCGGCTTATCAAAGATTGCAGATTTTAAGAAGGGAGAACGGATTGTAAGGCAGGGAGAACCTCAAAAACATATCAATTTTATTTTGGAGGGCGTCTTCAGAGGGTATTATGTGAACGTCGAAGGCAAAGAAATTACTGATTGCTTGGGGTTTCGTCGCGGAGAGCCGGCCATGGCATGCACCAGGCTGGATCTGGCTTCTGAGATCAACATAGAGTCCGCAACGGACAGCAGATGTCTGCAGCTGCCGATTAAGGAAATCATAGAATTAAATTATACATATCCCGAGCTGCAACGGGCATATAACATTATGCTGATACAAGGCATTGAGAGACATGACAACATCAAAAAAGTCATGCAGGAATTTGATGCCATGAGGCGTTACCAATGGTTTCTTGAAGAGTACCCTGGTCTGATAGATATCGTCAGCCATAAGCATATCGCATCTTTTTTGGGTATGATGCCGGAGAGTTTAAGCCGCCTGCGCCGGACTTTGCGGGAAGGAGGAGCGCTGAAATGACACTGCGAGATTTTTTTACCGAATCGCTGAAGATTACAAATGAAGAACTCTTGAAAGAATTGTGCAGCGTATCGGCCTTTACAAAGTTGAAAAAGGGGGACCATGTAGTAAAAAGAGGACAGAGACAGTCGTCTATTGCTTTTTTGGTGGAGGGCATTTGTAGAGGATATTACGAAAGCGTCGATGGAAAAGAAGTAACTGAGTGTTTTGGCTGTCGTTGCGGCATGCCGGCCATGGCTTGCTATGATTTAGATTCTCCAGCGGAAACCAGTCTGGTAGCGGAAACGGATATGACATGTGTCCGTGTACCGATTGTAACGATTAAAGCATTGCTAAAGCAATATACGGAATTAGTATACGTGTATAATAACTTGTTAGTGAACTCCCTGGAGGAACACTTGAAACTTAAGCAGATTTTATACAAATATGATGCCATGGGGAGGTACCAGTGGTTTC
>CABIXY010000008.1:31579-154752 GCA_902362805.1 Eubacteriaceae bacterium
ATGAAAAAGTTGGTGTGTTTTGTATGCGCTTTTTGCCTTTGTCTCGCAACAGCGGTACCCACATGGGCAGATGATGGGAATCCACTGGCCGGTGCGACCAGTATCGGGACAAGCGGGACAGTGCAAGGGGTGATTACTGATGACAACAAAGCGGACTTCTATAGGTATACGGTTTCAGCAGGATCATCGGTGGAATTAAAAGCGAAATATACTACAGACATAAAATATTCAGAGGTTTGTGTTCTTGACGGTGATGGGAATGAACTGGACTACTACTATGTGTCCAATAATGGAGATACAGGTAGAAAGACAGAGAATGTTAGTTTTCTTTTAAATCCAGGGACGTACTATATAGGTGTCAGACGCGACATGTGGAGTAATGGGACGTACTCTATGAATTATACGACGGAGATTCTCCATAATACAGACGTGACTTACGATGATACAATAGCAACTGCTCATGTACTGCCATTAACGACAAATGTTAACGGCATCCTGTCAAAGGCTTCTGGTGATAAGATTGACCTCTATAAATTAAATGTGGCAAATCCTGGGATGCTAAAATACAATATCAAATTTGATTTCAGGTATGTGTATTTCAAATTGCTAGATAAGGACGGCAATGAAATTAAATCCTGGTATTTTGGCTGGAATGACAATCTAAAGCTGGGTACAGAGACTTTGGATATCTCATTAGAGTCGGGCACCTACTATCTGGAAGTGCTGAGGGATGGTTACGATGGCAAGTATTCCTTTAGCCAGACCTATACAGATATTGGGAGCACCGAGAAGGAGCCGAATGATACGATGGAACAGGCGCAGCCGCTGAAACTGGGTGAAAAAGCTGTAGGAATGATTTCCATTGGAGGGGATACTGATTTTTATAAAATCAATGTGCCGTCGAAACGAAATGTCACCTTTTCGCTGCCATCTAAAATAGATGATACATACCTCTACGTTTATGATGAAGAGGGCAATGAGATTAAACGATGCTATGGCAACTGGAATGACAACACGAAAAAGAGCACCCTGCAGAAAATCTATAAGCTGGCAGCGGGAACTTACTACATTCAGGTAAAAGGCCAGTATAGGGATTCATCTTATGGTACTTATACTTTGACTGCGGCTACAACCAAGGCGCCAACCCAGATCAAAATCACCACCATCAAAAAGACAAAGAAGAACTGGTCTGGAAATAGAAGCATCTATGTAAAACTGGGAAAATCCAGTTATACAGAAGGCTATCAGGTTTACTTGGCTAGAAATTCCAAGTTCAAGGGTGCATCAAAGTATGTTGCCGAAAGCCGCTCCTTTACAATAGGACCGTTGAGTAAAGGCACTTATTATGTTAAAGTTCGCGGCTATAGCGAGAACAGCGACGGAGAGCGTATCTATGGGAAGTTCAGTACGGTGAAGAAAATTAAGCTATAGAAATAGAGTATGAATAATGAAGAGGTAATACAATGAAGCGTAAAACAAGTTACTATAAATTGGAATTAACAATCAAAAAAGCCCTTACCGTATGCCTTTGCGTTGCAATAATTACAGGAATATTTCCAGCGGATGCTATGGCAATTGAAGAAGCACCAATTGTTACGGAATGGGCAGGAGGCATAGCATCCAATTATTCAAAAGGAACTGGAACAGAATCAGACCCTTTTCAGATTTCTAATGCAGAAGAATTAGCTTATTTTGCAAAATCAGTAAATTTGGGCAACTCTTATAAAAACACCTTTTTCATTATAGTACAAGAGATAAACTTATCTGAGGCTGAGTGGGTTCCAATTGGAAATGAGAAGACCATATTTGAAGGAACTCTTGATGGAAGGGATCAAAATATATGCAATCTATTTATTTCCTCTTCTGATAATGATATAGGACTTTTCAGCGAGTTAGGTCTTACAGCTATAGTTAAGAACTTAACCATCAGTTCTGCATCAGTTTCCGGAAGTCAAAATGTTGGAGCTATTTCTGGGAGCAGTAAAGGAGAAATAAGTAATTGTAAAATTAAGACTAGTAAAGTTTTGGGCGAGTCAGGAATCGGCGGAATTAGTGGTAGAACATGCAATAATATTTACGATTGTACAATCAATGACAGTCAAATTAGAGGTGAGACTGAGTGCGTTGGTGGAGTTGTTGGATGCGGCGACTTTCATGGTCCGTACAGTTACGATATAAAGAAATGTAGAGTCAAGAATTCAAAAGTAGTTGGAGAAAATTATGTTGGTGGAATTGTTGGATATAAGGGGCAAGGTAGTTCTGCAGGTTATTATGGTATGAATATTATACAATCCTTTAATGCTAGTGAAATAATAGGGACTAAATGTGTTGGAGGTATTTTGGGCGGCTCATATCATTTCAATACAGGAGATTCTGTAAGTGTAAAAGAGTGCCATAACTCAGGAAATATATCAGGAACAAAATATATTGGAGGGATAGTGGGGAGAACAACTGGTGCATTTAATAATGGGAGTACACGCATAGAAAATAGCTACAATACGGGCAAAGTTGATGCTTCTGAAACATTTGGAGCAGGAATTTGTGGCGGCACATCAAAAAAAATAAAAAATTGCCATAATGTGGGTGATATAACGTCAAATGGTGTTGCTGCAGCGATTTGCGCCGACCCACTAGTATATATGCTAGATGAAGCATATTATGCTATTATAGAAAATTGCTATTATATGCAAGGCGCAGATGATAATGCAGAACAACTTTCATTCCGGGATTTTAAAAACAAAACTTCTTTTAAAACGTGGGATTTTGATAATGTTTGGACGTTTGGTAATAATGACTTTCCGGAATTAAGGGCATTACAGATTAATGACGTAGAAGAACCTGAACAACCGAAGAAAGATTTTAATTATTATACTTATCGCGCAGACTGGTTGTTAAGAGACTGCGAAGACACTAGATTTATAAATTATAAATTAGGCCTTGAAACGATAACGAGGACACTTGTAAATGTATTGCAGGAAGAGGAGCGCTTTGGTAATAGCTTAAAGGCATGGGAATCATTTGAATTGTTTTTCTCACAGTTAGATAAGGGACCAATTGGTGCTTTATATGATCAGGAGTGTGAAAAAAAGGATGTTTACCAAGCCATTATATTAGATGCTCTTCATGTATCGCTGCAAGAGGACGTTCTTGACCGTTGCAAAGAAGGGTATAAAGACGCAGTGAACAACTCACAGGTAGTTCTCAAGAATTGGAAGAGTACTGTAGGTGATTTGAATGATAAAGGGGTTTTTAAAAAATTATCGTTTAAACAAAAGAAAGATCTTGGAAATGATTTGATTGAGAATATTGAACTTACAAATGATGTGATTAATGGATCGAAATTGGGCTTAGACTTTATTGATGCAGGCATCAAATTGGCTGACTGCTTTGATTCACTTTGTGAACAAATATATTCAGGAATTATGATGATAGAAATGACAGATGCTTTAAAGAACGTTGTTAGACAGTTGTATTTAAATTGCCCTTATGAACAATATCATCTAAAAAATGCAATTAAATCCTGCACTGAGGTGATGGATTTAAGCGTGGAACAGTTTTTAAATAAGGTTCGAAATGATAAAATTGCAGGGTTAGGAAAAGATGCGATAGTTATACTGTCGGAACAATTATGGGGGTGTGTAAAAAAAGTTCTTCAGACGAGTTTTCCTTGGGTTGATTTACTAGTTAGTGCATACAATACTGGAAAAATGTTATCAAACCAATTATTTAATACGGAGGATATAGTAGAACAATATTTTCATATGACGGCGCTTTTAGAATATGAGACGGTTATGGATAGGACCCTGAGTCAGTTCAAGAATAATTATTCAAATGAAAATAATGCTGTAAATGCAGAAAACTATCTTAATGCTGTTGATTTAACTTTTGCGTTTAAGAACTTAGATTGTAAAGATGCTTGCGAATTTGTGGACAAGATAGGAAAGGGCTTAGTTAATAAGCTTTTTTACGATAAGAAAGAATATGCGAGTATTAAAGAATACTACCAAAAAGTTCAAACAAATAATGATATAGCATACACATACTATCGAATTAAATGGATAGATGAGTTGAAATTAGATTATCCGGATTTGTATCTAGAATATTCAGATGTTAGAGTCCAGTTTCTCAAGAGTATTAAGATTGCTTGTCCTGTAAATGTATTTGTATATGACAAAGACGGAGAGCTTGTAGCCTATGTAGAGGATGGAAAGGCATGGAGCTCAAATAAAGTCACTTTACAAGTTGAAGGAGACGTAAAAAAAATATATTTCTATGATGAAGAAGAGTATCGTATAGATTATATTGGGAATGATTCAGGCGTAATGGATGTTTCAATTGCAGAATATGATAAGAATAGAAAAGAAGTCCGTGAAGCATGTTTCTATGATCTGCCGTTACACGAGGGAAAGGAGTACATGGGGACCATCGATGGCAGAGTACTGCAGAAAAAAGAATATGTAATTGTAGACGGAAAGACTTCAATTCAAAGTGATATAGACACATTGTTGGATGAAGATACAGATATAAAAAATACAGCTAAAGTTGTAAATGGATACTTTGTTTCAGATAGTAGTATTAGTCGAGAAAAAAAGTATCTTGCGAATCAAAGTGTATCAATTAGAGCAATCCTGCCAAAGGGTATGAAGTTTGTAAAATGGACATCTGATGCGGGGAATATATTTGAGGATGAGACTGATGTAAACACTACGTTTATGATGCCAAACAAAGATGTAGAAATAAAAGCACAATTTATGACAGGCAGTGATTCAGCTGGGACAGGTGGAGGGGTACCTACTGTTAGCAAGAAAACTATTACTTCAGAAAATGGCGTTGGTGGCACCATTTCACCGTCAAAAAAAGTCGAACTATCTAATGGCTCCTCCCAAACCTTTACCATCACTCCAGACTCAGGTTACGAAATCGCCGATGTTCTGATAGATGGCAAGAGTGTCGGTGCTGTTAGCGCTTACACATTTGAGAACGTAACATCCAATCACACGATTTCTGCCACGTTCAAGAAGAAAGAGAAGGAAAACAATAAAGACTTTGAGGCAGAGAATCTCGCCAAGAAAATCAAGGCGGCAAAGGATGTCAAAGTCAAAGCGTCCTCTTCTCAGGGAGTGAACAAGAACGGTAAACGCTACATAAAGGTTAAGTGGACAAAGAAGGGTGCAGCTGTCACGGGATACCAGGTGTACCGTTCTTTTAAGAAAAAAAGCAGCTACAAGAAGTTCTATACAACGAAGAGGAAATATTACTACAATACCAAAGCATTGAAGAAGGGTAAACGTCACTATTACAAGGTTCGTGCATACACGGTAATTGGCGGCAAGAAATACTACAGTAAATGGTCGAATTTGGCATATAGGACGGTTAAGAAGTAGTGGCTGTGAAGATTATTTTCCTTCTTTCACTGTTATGCAGCGGCGTTTACTACGAATATCAGTCCTGTTTACTGAGTAGCGTGTTGTTGTTATTACTGTGGAAGGTAGTAAAGGGAAACAAAGAATTCATATGGAAGAAGAACTATTTGTCGTTCATCTTCCCCGCATTGCCACTGCTTTATCTGTTAAGTGCCATCTGGGCAGTAGACTCTCAAATGGCACTTCTGGGATTTTTTAAGTACCTGCCCATTGGCATTTTTTCGGTGCTGATCATGCAGACGTTGCAAATACGCCAGCAGATTCTCGACACACTGCCATTGGCTGGTGTCAGTCTGGTGATTCTCTCTGCGGCTGGAAGCTTAATGCCCAGCCTGTCGGAACACATGGTTGTAAATGGGAGACTTGCAGGAACCTTTCAATACCCCAATACTTTCGCTCTGTTCCTGCTGATTGCACTACTATCTCTGCTGCATCAAAAGGGCTTTGACAAAAAGTGCGTTGCACAGGCTTTGGTGCTGCTTGCAGGGATTCTGGCGACGGGGAGCAGAACGGTGTACCTGCTATTGCCGATAAGTTTACTAATGGGTTGCCTTTTCACGAAAGAAAAAGCTATTAGAAAAATGTCTCTTGGCATGCTTGCCGTACTGGTAATCTGCGCAGCAGCAGTGTTGCTAGTGACGAATGGTGGTCCTGTAGCAAGAATCATGGACATTTCTCTGTCAGAGAGTACCTTGATAGGGCGAGTCCTGTACTGGAAAGACGCATTTCCAGTCATTGTCAAGAATCCACTTGGTCTCGGTTATCTGGGCTATTACTTTACTCAGGGGAGTTTTCAGACAGGTGTTTACGCCGTAACCCATGCCCATAACGAATTTGTACAGCTCTTTTTGGATGCAGGATGGATTGCGGGATCTGGCTTTGTTGCAGCGATTTTTTACAGTATCAAAAAGGTCAGTGCTAGTTGGAAACGGTTTTTGATTATTGTTATGGTCTTCCATGCCCTTGTAGATTTTGATCTTCAATATATGGCGGTATATATGGTTTTGCTGTCACTTTTACCGTGGGAAAATGGCAGAGAGTGGAGCCTTCAGTACTCAAAGTTACTGCCAGCGGCAGCACT
The DNA here is from genome assembly GCA_902362805.1 of Eubacteriaceae bacterium. GTDB lineage: Bacteria > Bacillota > Clostridia > Peptostreptococcales > Anaerovoracaceae > Senimuribacter. Next base: position 38,084 of record CABIXY010000008.1, read on the forward strand.
GTGCCTTGCGGTGGTCTTAATCTATAGCGGTCTCGGGAATGCAGCCTACTATTTTGGACAGCCAAGCTTTGCACAGGTGTTTTATCCGAAAAATACGCTTTTGCAGATTGAACGCCTAAAACAAGCCGCAGACCTAGACGAGATGGAGTCAATTGCCAATGAAATCACACGGCAAAATGATTCCGTGGCTTTGGCATGGGATGCGAAAGCACGCAACGCTTTTGCCCAAGGTGATGTTTTAGCAATTATGGAATATAAAGAGAAGGCCATTAGCCTGTCAAAATATGAGGTTGCAGAATACACGGATTACCTGGATATGCTGTTCATGGCGATACAGATATACCAGGAGGCTGGGGATATAGACAGTGCGGCGTATTGCGCAGAGACAGCTGTGAATATCCCTTTGCGGCTTGAAGCGGTCAGAGAACAGACGAGCAGTTTGGGGTGGAAGGTTCAGGACAAGCCCGAGCTGGATTTGCCCGAAGAATACAAAGAAGTTATTGATCTGTTAAAGGATGAATATAGAAAGTGAGGAAAGAACATGAGACAAAAGAAGTTGTTGAGCCTGGTGCTGACAGTAGCACTGGTGTTGGGGTGTGTGACCATACCAACGAGCGGAGCGTTTGCAGCAAATACTATTAATGGTATACACGAAGGATTTTCTTGGAGTGTCAATCCGGAAACTGGCGTACTGAAAATTAGTGGAGATGGATTATTATCTTATGGACCGTGGGACGAATATAAAGAATCAATTCAGAAAGTCGAGTTAGCTGGTAAGATTACATCGATAGGGAGGTATGCGTTTAAAGATTGTGCTAAATTGAATTCGATCGTTTTACCTAAATCTGTAACAATGATTTCTTATGGTGCTTTCGATCACTGCGGATCGTTAAAGACCATAAAGTTACCAGCATCATTAGAAAGCATAGAAACAGGTGCCTTCATTTTTTGTAACTCTTTATCAAAGGTAGATGTTAATGGTGGAGCAAACAATACAAAATTAGTAAACATTGGGACAAAAGCCTTTGGCGGTTGTACAAAACTAAAAAGTTTGACCATACCAAAAAAAGTACAGAACATAGGTAGCAAAGCATATGGCTATGACTTAGTTGATGATTATACCTTAGAAGCACGTAAAGTCTCAAATGCAACAATTTACGGAATAAAAGGAACGGAAGCACAGAGTTATGCTAAGGCTAACAAAATTACATTCAAGAGTGTAAAAAACACTGGTGCAAGTATTCTTACAGCACCTAAATTAACGGCATATACGGGGAAGATAAATGGAAAGGGCAGCCACGTCTTAAAGTTTACAAAGGTCAAGGGCGCAACAGGCTATCAAATTTATTTTAGTTTTTCTGGTAATGCAAACACGTGGAGAAAATTGCAGAGCTTTAAAACTCCTCCTAAAAAGTATGAATTACAGTGGGATAATGGCGGTGGATTGAAGTGCTACTACAAAGTTCGCGCTTATAAGAAAGTGGGTTCTAAATACACCTACAGTCCATTTTCCGCAGTAAAAATGTTAAAGTAAGTTATAATGATATGAACTGCGAAGTTTTATGGCAGACGCTGAGAACTTCGCAGTTTTTGGTGTTACTATCATTATACGATTTTGGCAGAAAGGAGCAAACTTATGACTAAAATATCCAACAGACTGACCGCGATATTCCTCATCATCGCGCTTTGTCTAGTTATCAATACTATGACGGCATCAGCTGCGACGATACCAACACCGACGATCGTGGAGAGCCAGGGCATTGCCTACAATACAGCGGCTTTTTCCTTGCAAATACCGATGGGCTATGACTGTGAAATTTACCGTGCTACGGAGGAGAATGGAACTTACAAGCATATCGACACTTTGCAGCAGAGCGCCCATCTCATATGGGAAGGTTTGGACAACGGTTATTGGCAGACGGATTGTGCAAACAAGAAAATCGTGTGCCTGCGCAGTGACGATGAAAGCATCTACATATTCTATGACAGTTCCCTGAAATTCGGCAAAACCTATTATTACAAGGTACGATTTATTGAAGGTGGAAGCAGTGGCGATTTCTCTAGCGTGACAGCCGTCTCACCAGCGCTCGATGGAGCGGATGTAACTATCATCAAAGGCTATGCTAATTCGTCATACAAGCCAAAGCTGTATTGGAACGGAATCATGGGAAGCCAGGGATATAACGTGTATCGAAAAGAGAGTGGGGACTGGAAACGCGTCAAAACAGTGAAGGGCGCCAGAAACCTGATTTACACAGATACTACGGCTAAGAAGGGCAAACTATATTCTTATCGTATACGTGCATATCGAGTGGCAAATGGAAAGACCTATTACAGCGCTTACTCAAAGCCTTTTAAGGTCAGCACCAAAACACCTACGGTAAAGGGAAAATATAGCAAGGGATCTGTTTATGGACCATACCTGTCCATAAAGGAACTTCAAGATGTAAAGCGGGCAGTACAGGGATTTAAGTTGAACTATATCAAGAGCGGCATGAGCAATTACGAAAAAATTGAAGCAGCATATGACTTTATGAGAAACACGTGTGCTTATGCGTATGCGGGCTGGCAGTACAATCAGGCTAACACGGCGTGGGGTTCTTTGGTCTACGGTGAAGCGCAATGCTCAGGTTATGCAAGAGGGTTGAAAGCGCTCTGTGATGCCGTTGACATTCCGTGTTATTTTGTACATGCCAACAGTAAGTCGTTAAATCCAAATCACCAGTGGAATCAGGTGAAAATTGACGGCAAATGGTACATAGTAGACGCACAGGGCGGATATTTTTTGGTCAGCGCTGAGACGTACAGATTCACTGGCATGCGTTGGAATACAAAGAACCTGCCTGCATGCAAAGAGGATTATTTTAAATAAGGAGGAGGCATCCAATGAAAAAGAGATTAACCATCGTTGTAACTTTGCTCCTGCTGACAGCAGCTTTTTCTTTTCCACAGACAGTATCCGCGGCAGCGGTGCCGTATCAAAGCATTACTGCAGATTTGGACGGCGTTCCGCGAGAAAAGGTTGGAAACTATTACATCTGGGCAAAGGACACGGTCAACAGCCAGGGCGTTAGAACAGGATCAAAGCTTTTGCTGTCTAAGGATGGGAAGACGATCAAAACCTTGAAAAGTTTCAAAGGGAAGACAAAGAGCATAACACCGATCATCATAACCAATGGCAGTACGATTTTCTATGCGGTCAACAATGGCAATGAGACGGGGACGATTTACCAGACGACGTATACAGGAAAAAAACATACAAAAATAACGACTATCAAATTACTGGCGAACGTAGCGGCATACTATAACGGCAAAATTTATTACAGCCGTGCGACGGATAGCGGATGGTATGATTACAATCTGTATTCTTATAATATCAAAACAAAGAAGACAAAGCTAGTCAGGAAGCATGTTGTATCGGAAAGTCAATATGGACGTTACTTGACATGTGGTCAAAAAAGATTTGATGTAGAAAACCGGAAACAATATATCATCAATCTCAAGACCGGAAAGATGAATCGCTTACCAGATGGAAAGCAGACTCAGGTAGATGGCAAGAAGGTCTACTACTGGAAATACACTTCCTATGACACGTTGAAGCGGGAACTCAAGGTTTGCTCTTTGACTGGTAAAAATGCGAAGACACTCAAAAAACTGTCAGAAGGAGGCTACCCTTTGTACTTTGGGAGAACTTTTGCTCGTTTTGATGATACCAAGGAGGGCGTAACTGACTATATCTATGCGGCAGGTGAGACTCTTGACAAGAATACATTGTTGGGAAAATGAGTATCATGGGCTCCATCGAACATCGGGGAATGTAATTGACATGCTATTTACTAAAGGCAAAGAATATTATAGTGCAGGCTAAGTAGGATGACATGAAAATACGAACCTGAATTTGAAAATTAAAGGTACTGTGACCAAGAATAAGATGCGTATTGTATATGATGAGGGAAAGTACGAATGGAAGTGACTTTGACAAGAAATTATAATCCCTATTCAACGATGAATTTTAATGTAAATTATATTGCGATTTTTCTTCAATCTGTATATACTAAGATTAAGAACAGATTGGAGGTGCTAAAAATGGTAAAGACAACGGAGCTGCTAAAAAGCCTCGTACCGATTACACAGTTTAACCGAGGCCAGGCTTCAAGGATATTTGATCGACTGCACACGGAACCACAACTGATTGTTTTGAAAAACAATCAGCCTTCTGCGGTGATTTTGTCTCCAATGGAATATGAACGTCTTGCAGAAATTGAAGTGGAGTATAACCTCTTGATGGAAGCAAGCAGGCGGCTTGCGCAGAGCGCTGACAAACCGACATACTCATTTAGTGAAGTTTTATCTGAGTTTGATATATCTGAGCAGGATCTTAAGGCGGCAGAGGATGTGGAATTTGAATGAGTTGGGAAATCGATTTTTTAGAAGACGCAGTGGATGACCTGAGACATTTAGACGGCGCTGTTCGGGTGCAAGTGATCAAAGGAATTAAACGAGTGAGTAAGAACCCATTACCAACTACAGAGAATGGTTACGGAAAACCGTTAGGCAGTCAGGATGGTGGGAATTTAACAAATCTGCTTAAAATCAGATTCCGAAACCTGGACATTCGTGTGGTATACAAAATCGAGAGACGCGACTCTGTCATAAGAATAATTATCATATCTGCACGTGCTAACAATCAGGTATACAAGGACGCTGCAAAGCGAAGAGGAAAATGCAATTTATGATATTGCAGCAGTTAACAGAGCCGCCCTTTGAAACAGACGGCTCCTTTTTAATTTGGAACTGAGTGACCTGATGCTACTGCTGTTCTGCCCCATCCCCTAGCGCATTTACAGGTACCTTAAACGCCTCCAATATGATACGGATGCCTTTGTCTACAATGACCAATTGATCAGTTGTCAAGTTATCCAGTTGAGATTCAACTCTAGCAACATCTCTTTTTCCAGAACGCCCTAAGAGCAGATAATCGCAGGACACGCCCAGCACTTTGCTCATCTTGATGATGGTGCTGATGGAGGGGCCGGTAATGCCTCTTTCCAGATTTGATACATGTTGTATGGAGAGACCGATTTCTTCTGCAAAGCGTTCTTGTGTATATGCGGACGCTTCTCGGGCAGCTTTGACTCTTGCCCCTATCTGTTTATTTATTTTTCTCTTTTGATTTTTGTCAATCATCTCTTTTCACCTCTTAAGCCCATTCTATGAAAAAATCATTTCGTAATACTGTGATAGTTCTAGTTTATACAATTAATGAGTCTATATTAGGGGGATTTATCATAATACAATAAACCAAATTTCGTTGAAAACGATGTGCTTATGATGGTACATGGGTCAAAGGCGAAAGTTAGAACCCCTTTTTAATTATCGGCAAAGGTTGCCGCCTGGTTACACAGCTGGGCATCCGGCAGAGCATGTCATCTCAGCGACCCAGTTACGCAACCGGTCCGTCTGGCGAGGCACCTGCGTAACGAAAACAGTGAAATCCAGCAAATCTGCGTAACAGGCCCGCCATCTGAGCCACTCAGTTACGCAACCGGTCCGTCCGGCGAGGCACCTGCGTAACGAAAACAGTGAAATCCAGCAAATCTGCGTAACAGGCCCGCCATCTGAGCCACTCAGTTACGCAACCGGTCCGTCTGGCGAGGCACCTGCGTAACGAAAACAGTGAAATCCAGCAAATCTGCGTAACAAGCCCGCCATCTGTGCCACTCAGTTACGCAACTGGTCCGTCCGGCGAGGCACCTGCGTAACGAAAACAGTGAAATCCGGCATATCTGCGTAACAGGCCCGCCATCTGTGCCACTCAGTTACGCAATCAGTCCGTCTGGCGAGGCACCTGCGTAACGAAAACAGTGAAATCCGGCAAATCTGCGTAACAGGCCCGCCATCTGAGCCACTCAGTTACGCAACCGGTCCGTCTGGCGAGGCACCTGCGTAACGAAAACAGTGAAATCCGGCATATCTGCGTAACTGCGTGAGGGTCAGCCGCACATCGACGGTCAAAGCCTGCGCAAGCCACTACCAGCAGAGGTCTTCTGATGCAGACTGCACCGCTGAAATCCCGCGCGTTTTCCGCGAATTCCAATCAACGAACTATTGATAAAATACTGCAAAAATGGTAAAATATCTTATTAACGACTAATGATCAAAAGGAAAGAAGAATTAATCATGAATAATGTAAAATATGACGGTGTGTATTATCCGGTGAGGGACGTTTCAGATCTCAAGGATATGATTGCGAAAAGCGCAGAACTGTTTAAAGACCGCCCTGCTTATCTGCAGAAAGATAAACCGGGCGGAACTTTTCAGCCGCTTACCTATGGGGAGTTTAAGGAGAAGTTAGACGCTCTGGGAACCAGGCTCATGGATTTGGGACTGGCTGGAAAAAAGATTGCAGTGATTGGCGAAAGCTGTTACCAATGGCTTTTGACCTATTTTGCAACAGTATGCGGTGTCGGCGTTATTGTACCGCTAGACAAGAACCTTCCGCCAGAAGAACTGAAAAACTTAGTAAAGCGATCCGGTGCCAGTGCGCTGGTTTACACAAAACGCTCGGAAAAGAGCATCAAAGGACTCTTCGAGGAGCGTTTTGATTTAGAGTATTTTATTTCTATGGGGGAAGACGAGCATACAGACGAATATCTATCCATGGATAAGTTGATAGAAGAAGGCCAGAAACTTTTGAAGGAAGGCATCCGCGATTTTGTAGATGCAGAAATAGACCCTGAACAGATGGCGACTTTGATGTACACTTCTGGTACGACCGGTCTGTCTAAAGGTGTCATGCTGTCCCACAAAAACATCGTAGCCAACGTCTACAACATGTCGAAGCTGGTTCATATCCCAGAGGGCGGCATCGTTTTGTCCATACTGCCAATCCATCACGCGTACGAGTTTACCTGCAGCATTTGCACTACTTTCTATCAGGGGCAGACTGTGGCAATCTGCGAGGGCATCAAATATATTCAGAAGAATATGATTGAATCAAAGGCCAATATCGTGTTGGGCGTGCCTCTCGTATTTGAAAAAATGTACAAGGGCATGTGGAAGCAGGCGGAGAGCAGAGGCGAGGCCGAGAAGCTGAGAAAGGCGATCGATCTCTCTAGAAAACTGAAGCTGTATAATAATCAAAAACTGATGAAGAAGCTTTTCAAAGCGATTCATCAGAACTTTGGCAACAACATCACGCTCTTCATCGCTGGCGGTGCGGCCATAGACCCGAAGGTCATCGAGGATTTCGAGGCTATGGGTCTGCCGATGATGCAAGGCTATGGAATGAGCGAGAATGCGCCGATTATTGCAGTCAATCAGGACAGGTATAGCAAAGCGGCTTCCGTCGGAAAACCGATGCCGCAGACAGAAGTGAAAATTGTCAATCCTGACGAAGACGGAATTGGAGAAGTGGCCTGCAAGGGACCATCCGTGATGATGGGCTATTACGACAATCCAGAGGCCACAGCAGAAGTGCTCAGAGATGGCTGGCTCTATACCGGCGATTTGGGTTATTTTGACGAGGATGGATTTCTCTATCTGACAGGAAGGAAGAAGACCGTCATCGTGACCAAAGGCGGCAAGAATATCTTCCCAGAAGAAGTGGAAGCTGTTTTGATGGAAAACGAGCTGATTCAGGAAGTCGTCGTCTATGGTGTTGCAGATGAGAAGGTCGGCAACGTGATGGTTACTGCGGACATTTATCCCAACTATCCGCTTCTGCAGGAACAGCAGGGCGACATGAACAGCAGTGATGTTTATCATTTTTATAAGAAAATCGTAGACGAAGCCAACGAGACGATGCCCGCATATAAGAATGTAAAGCGAATCAATATCAGAGCGACGGAATTTGACAAGACAACCACCGGCAAAATCAAGCGCTACGGAAACAAGACCGAGAATAACGCCGGGAAAGAGGAGACAATGAATTATCAGGAAATAAAAACAATGGATATAAAACGTGCTAAGGCGTTTGCTAAAGCATTAGAAGATAGTAAAGATCCTTATGTAAGATACAAAACCAGCAGACCGATAACGGATATCAAGCATATGTTTGAGACCAGCGTAGAAGCCTATGGAGATAACGTAGCTTTCATGCAGAAGTTTGAAAAAGATCAGCCATACAGGTCGATCACGTACAGACAGGCCCTGGCCGATGTCAACGGATTGGGCACTGCGCTGATCAACAGGGGACTGAAGAACAAACGAATCGGGATCATCGGGGAGACTTGCTACCAGTGGGAATCCAGCTATCTGGCAACCCTCAACGGAACCGGAATCGTCGTGCCTTTGGACAAAGAGCTGAGCGCTAAGGAACTGGAGCACCTGATTATCGAAGCAGAGGTATCTTGCGTCATCTTCGGCAAGAAGTTCGAAAAAATATTCAAAGAGATGAAGGACAGCGAAAACACGCCGCTGAAGCTTCTCGTAAATTTTGATACAAAGGAACATCAAGATGACATTCTTTCCTGGAGTGCCTTAGTAGAAGAAGGAAAGAACCAGGTAGCGCAGGGTGACAGACAATTTCTCGATGCAGAGATCATCGCAGATGATATGAGTGTTTTGCTGTTCACTTCCGGAACGACAGGCATGGCTAAGGCTGTCATGTTATCCCACAGAAATCTGGCGGAGGATTTGATGGCCGCACCGACCATCCTCAACGTGAATACTTGGGATATCTTCTTCTCAGTGCTGCCAGTGCATCACACCTATGAGTGCACTTGTGCATTTTTGATGCCGCTGTACAAAGGCGCTGCGATCGCATATTGCCAGGGACTTAAATATATCACCAAGAACTTGGAGGAAGTACAGCCTACTATGATTCTGGGTGTGCCGGTTCTGATCGAGACGCTTTATAAGAAGATCTGGAAAAATGTCAGGGCACAGGGCAAGGAGAAACTCCTTACCAGGCTTCTGGCCATGAATAGAAAGACCAAGAAAATTGGACTGGATATCAGCAAGCCGTTTACAAAAGAGATTCTGGCAGTGTTCGGCGGCAGAATGAGAGTCATCATCTCCGGCGGCGCAGCCATTGATCCTGCAATCCTGCAGTTCTTCAACGATATTGGCATCATTGCCGTGCAGGGTTATGGTTTGACAGAGTGCTCGCCGATGGCGGCTTTGAATCCAGATGTGCCGAAGGACATGCGAAATACTTCCGTAGGACATCTGCTGCCTGGCATGGAAGTAAAAGTCATCGATAAAGATGAAAACGGCATCGGCGAAATCTGTTTTAAAGGCGGCAACGTCATGATGGGTTATTACAAGAATCCAGAGGCGACAGCAGAGGTACTGAAGGACGGCTGGTTCTATACTGGTGATCTGGGTTATGTAGATAACGAAGACTTCATATATATTACAGGAAGAAAGAAAAATGTCATTATCACCAAGAACGGCAAGAACGTATTCCCAGAGGAACTGGAATACCTTCTCGGCAAAATCCCATACATCGCAGAGAGCATGGTATGGGGAGCAGATGGGGAAGACGGTTCTAACGATACGTCCATCGTGGCTACTGTAACCTTAGATGCAGAAGAAGTTGTAGAAACCCTTGGTGAGGATTATACGGAGGAACAGGCGAGAGACTTGATCTGGGAAGAAGTAGATAAGATCAACGAAGACCTCGCATACTATAAAAAAATCAAGAAGGTAAAGATCAGAAAAGAGGACTTTGAGAAAACCACAGGAAAGAAGATTAAACGATTTGTAGATTCCAACAAGGAGGAAAGCAAGTGATGAAGAAGCAGGGTTATCCGAGAGTTGAAATTAATTTGGAATATCTGAAACACAATGTAGAGTACGTTGTGGGCAAGTGCGCAGAAAAGGGTATCCAGGTTGCTGGCGTCATCAAAGGTACCACAGGGATACCGCAGTGTGTCAAACAGTTTGCAGACGGCGGCGTCAAATACATTGCTTCATCCCGATTGGAGCAGTTGCAGGATGCGAAGGATTTTGGCATCGAGAAACCGCTGATGCTGATCAGAATACCGATGCTCAGTGAAATAGAAGATGTCATCAGACTGACTGATCTTTCGCTGAATAGTGAATTGGAGGTGTTAGAAGCCCTAAATGCCGAGGCCGGCAAGCAGGGGAAAAAACACAAGGTTATCTTGATGGCCGACCTTGGAGACCTGCGAGAGGGCTTTTGGGATAAAGAAGAGATGGCAGCTGTAGCAGTGAGGGTTGAAAAAGAGATGGATAACCTGGAACTTGCCGGTGTTGGAACCAATGTAGGCTGCTATGGCTCCATTCTGGCGACAGAAGAAAAGCTTGATGAACTAGTTGCTATTGCCGAAAAGATTGAAGAATGTATTGACAGACGATTGGAATTCATCTCTGGCGGCGCGACATCCAGCTTTATGAGAGTGATCGACGGTGATATCCCAGAAAGGGTCAATTTCCTTCGAATTGGCGAAGGCATTCTCCTGGCGAGAGACCTGGAACTCTTCTACGGATATGATATGAGTGAAATGCACCAGGATGTTTATACCTTGAAGGCGGAAGTCATAGAGGTTAAAGATAAGCCGTCTCATCCAGTAGGGGAGATTGCGGTGGATGCCTTTGGCCATACGCCGGAATATGTGGACAGGGGAATTCGCCGAAGGGCACTTCTGGCCATCGGTAAAGTTGACTACGGCAGCATCGACGAGATTTTCCCGCAGGATGAAGGCGTGGAAATCCTCGGTGCATCCAGCGATCATACCATATTAGATATTGAAGATGCAAAGAGAGATTTCAAAGTTGGGGATATTGTATCCTTTGGAATCAATTACGCGTCAGTGGTATATGTTACCAACTGCCGCAATGTGCAGATAGTATATAACACTCTGCCCAACAAGCAGTAGGCGAGTTGTTAGGCAGAGCTTATGCTGAAAATCCCCGAATCTGCGATTCGGCTGGATTTTGTCGCACGTGTAAACATTGACAAATGCCCATTTGTAGAGTATAATACGCGGGACGAAGGGCATTACCTGAAAGGAGATTAAGATATGTCAGAAGAAATACTTCTAACCCAGGAGGGTTACGATAAGCTGGAAGCGGAGAGAGACGAACTCGTTTCCGTCAGACGAAAGGAAGTTTCCGAAAGATTAAAGGAAGCGATTTCCTATGGAGACCTTTCTGAGAATGCGGAGTATGATGCAGCGAAAAACGAGCAGGCGGAACTGGAAGAGAGAATTCATAAACTGGAAACCATGATGAGGAATGCGAAGATCATCAACGAAGACGAAGTCTCAGGCGACCAGGTAAACGTCGGTCTTAAAGTGAGAGTAAAAGATACAGGCAGCGGTGAAGAGCAGGAGTTCGTCATCGTCGGTTCCACAGAGGCGGATCCTTTTGCAGAGCCAGCAAAGATTTCCAACGAGTCACTGGTTGGACAGAATCTTTTAGGAAAACGAATTGGAGAAGTGGTCGAGATATTAGTTCCAGACGGAGCATTACAATATAGAATAGAAGAAATCAGCAAGTAAGACAAAGGTGGTAGAAATGAGTACACAAGATAATAACGTGAATGTGAACCCGGAAGTTGAAGAACTTACGGAAGAGAAGCTAAATGAACAGAGACAGATTAGAAGAGATAAACTGAAGAAGCTGCAGGAAGCTGGCAGAAATCCTTTCCTTCAGGAAACGTGGGATGTGACGGCCCACAGCATGGATATCAAAGAGAACTTTGATGCTATGGAAGATCAGGAAGTCTCCTGTGCAGGCAGAATCATGGCATTCAGAAGAATGGGAAAGATGGCCTTTATTGACATTCAGGATAAGCAGGGCAGAATTCAGGGCGTTGTTAAGAAAGATGACATCGGCACAGAAGAATACGATTGGTTCAAGACTTATGACATCGGAGATATCGTCGGTGTTGAAGGAACTGTATTTAAAACAAAGGCTGGCGAAATTTCTATTCAGGTAAAGAGACTGGTTCTTTTATCAAAGTCATTACAGGTGCTGCCTAACAAATGGCATGGGCTGAAGGACCAGGATATGAGATACAGACAGAGATATACCGACTTGATCATGAATCAGGACGTAAAGGATATGTTTGTCAAAAGATCTGTGATTATACATGAAATCAAGAGAGTTTTGGAAGAGGACTATGGGTTCCTCGAAGTCGATACTCCGATTCTGACCACCATCGCAGGCGGTGCAAACGCAAGACCATTCAACACCCACCACAACACTCTGGACATCGATATGAAGCTTCGTATTTCCAATGAGCTCTATCTGAAGAGATTGATTGTCGGCGGGCTGGACAGGGTTTATGAGATGGGAAAGATGTTCAGAAACGAAGGCATGGACAGAAATCACAACCCGGAATTTACTTCCATGGAGTGCTATATGGCATATGGAAACATGGAAAGCGTCATGGATGTAACAGAGCAGGTGGTCTACAAGTCAGCCATGGCTGTCAACGGTTCTCCGATTATCAAATACCAGGGTAAAGAGTTTGACGTGACGCCGCCTTGGAGAAGGCTGAACATGGCGGATGCCGTAAAGGAAATCACCGGCGTTGACTTCAGCAAGATTGATACCGATGAGGAAGCGAGAGCAGCGGCTATCAAATACGGCATGGATCCAGAGGATGCCAACAAGTGGACTCGCGGAAAGATTATCGCTGAGATGTTTGAAGATTACTGCGAAGACGTTCCAGGCTACTTGGATGGTCCAGTATTTATCGTAGGACATCCGGTTGAAATTTCACCGCTGTCGAAGAGAGATCCGGAAGATCCGAGAATCACCAGAAGATTCGAGGCGTATATCAACGGATGGGAAATCGCTAATGCCTTTTCCGAGCTTAACGACCCGATTGACCAGTTCGAAAGATTCACTGAGCAGCAGGCACAACTGGATTCTGGCGAGGACGATGAAGCACATCCGATGGATATGGACTTCGTCAATGCTCTGGAAGTTGGACTTCCGCCGACAGGTGGCTTGGGCGTAGGTATCGACAGAGTCATCATGCTCATCACCGATGCGCCATCAATCAGAGATATTATTCTCTTCCCAACCATGAAGCCGTTAGAAGGCGAGGGTCCAAAGAAAGCCGCACCGCAGGCTCCACTAAAGAGAGAAGAAATCGACTTCTCAAAGGTAAAAGTTGAACCTTTATTTGAAGAGGATGTTGATTTTGATACATTCAGCAAATCTGACTTCAGAGCCGTGAAGATCAAAGACTGTGAAGCTGTGCCAAAGAGCAAGAAGCTTTTGAAGTTTGTCCTGGACGACGGAACTGATACAGACCGCATTATCTTAAGTGGAATCCACGAGTATTACGAACCGGAAGAACTGATTGGAAGGACGGCAATCGCAATCACCAATCTACCGCCTAGAAAGATGATGGGCATCGATTCCTGTGGCATGCTGATTTCCGCAGTCCATGAGGAAGACGGAGAAGAAGGTCTGAACCTTCTGATCGTAGACGACCGCATTCCAGCAGGCGCAAAGCTGTACTAAAAGAAAAAAAGTTTAGGATCCATTCCGGATGATAGTCTGGAATGGATCTTTTTTTTATTATGTGGGAAATATCGTCCGAAGGACGTATTTCCCATGTTTCATCTTTTGGCGTAAAGCGCAGCAGGATAAGAAAGCAAATAAGGGTCAGCTAGAACGCCCACCTAAGATTTAATTGAATTTTCACTATCGTTTGAATTCCTTGTAATTCTAAGATATAATGTAAACGGTTGTAACTAACAAAAACTGATGAATCGATGTTATCGAACAAAGATTACAAAATGAGGGGCAATTTAATATCTGTTAAGACATTATTAGAAAACTATGATGAAGAGTATTTGTTAGGTGTATCCGCAAAGTTGGAAGATTATTCTCTACAATATCGCAAACTCTACTCCCAATGTTACGAAGAATTGGCCGGTTATTTATCTACATCAATTCAATCGTCAGTGACAAAAGGATTGTCTAAAACGACTACGGCTGTCGGCAAACTTGTTGAAAAGATACCAGTTGTTGGAGATGCGCAGACAGACGAAACCTTAATCGCAGTAGGAGATAGACTTAATAATTTTAGTGATGAAAAAGTTCACAAGCAAATGAAAGTGCTTATTGAGAGGCAGAGTAATTCTGTAAGAACGTTTATAGAGCACATAAATACGATTAATGCGTTGCACAATAAACCAGTGCAGTTGCTGGTTGATCAAAATAATCTTTACTTTGCAACAATATCATAAAAATGATCAAGAGAGGTGACGAATATGGAAAAAGACCGATTTAAGAATATTTGAAAGAGTCTGAGCCTGGCGAGGTCAGCAAAGGCTATGCAATAGTTATAAAAATCTTTCAATGAATGAGATCATTCATCGCCTCGACGTTTTTGTTTCAAGGCTTTGGCAAATTCATGTCTTTGGTGAAGGGAATACAAGGATTGAAATCTGCATATAAGTAGTCTTTTAGAAAATAAAAAAGTGGATATTGAAAATTTGTTATTAAAAAACAAGGGGTTTTTCCAGTAGGGCTGTTATTCACGCCCGTAAGCTGTTTGAAAAGTATGGCTTTGATGAAGTCTTTGGCAGGGGTGCTGTTGTCGAGCTTCTCGGACTCCAAAACTTAAATGCTTCTAAATTGATTTCCAAACTGGTACAGGCGGAGATCATCGAACCGGTATCCGGTCACGGAAAAGGCAGGTATCGATTCAAAGAAAATTGAGGATTTGTGCTGCTAGCGACGGGTAAATTACCCAATGTCGGGCAAAATACCTTTTACAGGTAAATCCCCACTTGAACAATTCCAATGGGCATGGTATGATAAATCTATTAATGATTTTTCGGAATCTTCGGGCTGGTGCAGACTGGCCAAAAAAGCTATTACGAAAGAAGGTAGAAAGAATGAAAGATATACAGCTTAGAGAGCTTCACAGAAACACTACACAGTACGCTGACAAAGAAATCGTGGTCAGAGGATGGGTCAGAACCAATAGAAGCTCTAATAAGTTTGGATTTATAGAGATCAATGACGGGACCTTTTTCAAATCTGTCCAGATCGTGTACGAAGCGGACAAAATAGACAATTTTGATCAGATTGCCAAAGCGCCGATTTCATCGGCTTTGATGGTTCGTGGAACAGTCACTCTGACGCCAGAGGCAAAGCAGCCTTTCGAAATCAAAGCTGCAGAAGTCGTCGTAGAAGCCGATTCAGCCGCTGATTATCCGCTGCAGAAGAAAAGACATTCCATGGAGTTTATGAGAGAGATTGCGCACTTGAGACCGAGGAGCAATACCTTCTCCGCCGTCTTCAGAGTCAGATCCCTGGTGTCTTATGCCATTCATAAGTTCTTTCAGGACAACGACTTTGTCTATGTACACACGCCAGTCGTAACTGGCAGTGACTGTGAAGGCGCTGGTGAAATGTTCAGAGTGACGACCTTGGATCTGGATAACCCGCCGAGAACAGAGGACGGCAAGATCGATTACAGCGAAGACTTCTTCGGCAAGGAGACGAGCCTGACTGTAAGCGGACAGTTGGAGGCAGAGACTTTTGCTCTGGCATTTAGAAACGTCTACACCTTTGGACCGACTTTCAGAGCAGAGAACTCCTATACGGGCAGACATGCATCTGAATTTTGGATGATTGAACCAGAAATCGCTTTTGCTGATTTGGAAGACAACATGGAACTGGCTGAGGCGATGGTGAAATATATTATCAATTATGTGATGGAACATGCACCTGAAGAGATGGAGTTTTTCAATAAGTTCATCGACAAAGGTCTCCTTGACCGGCTGAACAACATTGTAAATTCAGAATTTGGCAGAGTTACTTACACGGAAGCTGTGGAACTGCTGCAAAAGTCCGGTAAGGAATTTCAGTATCCCGTTGAGTGGGGCATCGACTTGCAGACGGAACATGAGAGATATTTGACAGAAGAAATTTTCAAGAAGCCGCTCTTTGTAACGGATTATCCAAAAGAGATCAAAGCTTTCTATATGAGACTTAACGATGACAACAAGACAGTAGCAGCCTGCGACCTGCTGGTGCCAGGCGTCGGTGAGATCATCGGCGGAAGCCAAAGAGAAGAGAGACTGGATGTTCTGACACAGAGGATGGCGGAACTGGATCTCGATGAGAAGGATTACTGGTGGTATCTGGATCTTCGCAAATACGGTGGCGTGAAACATGCTGGATATGGCTTGGGCCTTGAGAGAATCATTCTCTACATCACTGGAATGGGTAATATCAGAGACGTACTGCCGTTCCCTAGAACACCAAAGACGGCGGAGTTCTAACAAGATTAAGCATTGCAGCGAAGCATTTTGTTTCGCTGTTTTTATTTATGCCGTTGGAAGAGGGTGCCTGTTCATCGCTTTTTACCCCCTATTGACACGAAAAAAGCGGATAACGCCTAAAAAATCTGCACACTGCAAAGGGAGTGCCAGTGCTACGCCTGCTGGAACCGTTGAATCTTCGTCGCGTCTCTGTTGAAGAATACTGCTATAGCAACTTAGAAGCCGGAATCTTTAGGCGTTTTTGATCTTTTTTCGTAAAATGACGGGTAAAACATATTGCGGGGCGGAATTTGATCATTTCTGAAACCAAAAGTGCCGCTCCCTGGTACCCAGCCGAAAATGGGAGCAAAAAAAGTTAGAGGAGTTAGTACAGTGATTATCTCACAGTGCCGGCTTCTCTTTTGTATATTGAAAGGAAAGGCAGGCCGTAATGCACCAGAAGTTAAAGTTTTATACGCTGAATAAAAGGTATTATCATTATCTTGCACAGTTTGACGAGCGGATTATATCAATAGATGATTCAAAATCTCACAGGCCTTTTGTGGGGGTGGTACTTTCAATTAATGGAGCTGATTATTATGCACCATTGACAAGTCCAAAGCTGAAACATCAAAAAATGAGATATCAAATCGACTTTGTAAAAATTAACAAGAGTGTCTATGATGCAATAAATTTAAATAATATGATTCCAGTGACTTCTTCTGCTGTAAGACTTCTGCGATTTGACATGCTGCCATGCACAACAGTGAAAGTATCATTAAGAAGGCAACGCGACTTTATGAATTGATGGAAAAATTTCTGGCAAAATTACTGAAGGAACGCTGTTGTGATTTTAAATTATTAGAAGAGAAATGCAAACTTTATATTGTTTTATTACCCGTGCAAAGAATTGCACGGGCTTTGTATTAAAGCTGCTATTGACAAATTAGGGCGACTGGGCTATACTCAATATAACAATTAGGACGATTGGGCTAATATGGAGGTGCAGATATGTCTGAGAAAGAAATAATTCAGGAAAATCCACTGGGAACGCAGCCGATTAAGAGTATGATTTGGAAATTTGCTATCCCGGGAATAATCAGTTCTCTGGTAAATGCCGCCCACAATATTGTGGATCAGATTTTCATTGGATGGGGAATTGGTGATTTGGGAATTGCGGCAACTAATATCACCTTCCCGTTGATGACTATGATTACGGCGCTTTCCGCACTGCTGGGCATGGGCGGAGCCGCTAAATTCAACCTTGCCTTGGGAGGCGGCAAAAGCAAAGAAGCGCAGAGAACCTTAGGGAACAGCTTGTTTTTAATGGCTATAACGGGTTTGGTCATTGGCATCGGGGCGATTATATTTTTGGAACCGATGCTGAAGGGATTTGGCGCGACGGATTTAATCATGCCTTATGCAAAAGACTACGCCCTCATCATCAGCATGGGTCTGCCCTTTGGCATCTTTGCCACAGGAGCCTCCTATTTTATCCGCGCTGACGGTAATCCCAACTTTTCTAGTGCAGTATTGTTATCAGGAGCTGTCTTCAATATGATCTTTGACCCGATATTTCTTTTCGTCTTTGATATGGGAATCCGGGGAGTAGCCTTGGCTACACTGCTGGGTCAGGTTTTATCCAGTGCCCTAGCCCTTTACTACCTGAAGTTCAGACTGAAGAGCGTCGTTTTGACAAAAGGGGATTTTCTGCCTCAGAATGATATCATCAAGGCGCTCTGTGCCCTGGGTGCTGCGCCATGCTTTACCCATGTCGCGGCGACGGCGGTGCAGATTGTGCAGAGTAATACACTTAGATATTACGGCGCACTGTCCAGCTACGGGAGCGAGGTTCCCTTGGCGGCGGCAGGCGCAGTGAGCAAGGTGATGATCGTTCTTATGTCTTGTGTCATCGGAATATCCCTTGGCTGTCAGCCTCTTTATGGGTATAATTATGGGCGTAAGAATTACGGCAGGGTAAAAGAAACTTATAAGCTGGCGCTTCGCTATGGAACGACTGTGGCAGTGATTGCCTTTGCGTGCATTGAACTATTCCCCAAACAGATACTGACCATTTTTGGCCTGGATAATCCAGTCTTTTATGACTTCGCCATAAAGTATATGCGCATTTACTTATTTATGACTTTTGCCAACGCACTGCAGCCCATTACGTCCACCTTTTTTACTGCGATTGGCAAAGCTAACTTGGGCTTTTGGATGGCTTTGGTCAGACAGGTGATCCTGCTGATCCCATTGCTGCTCATTCTGCCTATGGTATGGGGGATTGACGGCGTATTTTGGGCAGGACCGTTGTCCGATGGGGTTGCAGTAATCATTGTCGTTATCTTTGCGGTCAGAGAAATGCGCAAGTTAACGGAGCTTGAGAAACAACAGCCAAAGAGGAATTGATATGAAGAGAAATACCAGACTAGAAATTTTGCAGACCGCAAAAGCGTTATTCAATGAAAGAGGCTTTAATGATGTATCGACAAGAGATATTGCAAACGCCTTGGGAATCAGCAAAGGAAATTTATCATATTACTTTAAACGGAAAGAAGACATTGTAGAAGCAATTTTGGAGGAGTTCCCCGGAAACCCGCCAGATACGCCAAAGACCATGGCTGCTTTGAATGAGTTTCTTCTTGACATGCAGGATACAGTACAGGAAAACGCCTTTTATTTCTGGCATCATGCACAGCTTTCCCAGTTGTCTCCCAAAATCAAAGAATTGCAGAGAGAAATGTATCGGTGCAATGTACAGAAACTAAGAAATGCATTTAAGCGATTTCAAGAAGAAGGGTATTTTCTGTTGGAACAAGTAGAAGGGCAATATAATCGAACGATTGACGCATTATTGCTCTCAAGCATCTACTGGCTGCCTTTCTGCACGTTAAAGCAGGAAAAACTTGTAGAAAACGACTTCCAAAAGCAGGCTTGGTCCATTCTATTTCCGCTGCTGACGGAGAAGGGGCGCAAACAGTTAGACGAAATCGTAGGCTTAAGGAAGCAGTGAGTGGAGAGATGAACTAAGCCTCTGATTTGTTATACTGTGAGTGGAAGAATCTTCGTTCAGGCTTGAAGGCGGGAAAGGGAGAAAGCTGTAGCTTTAGCAAAATACCTGTGGTAGAATAAACGCAAGTGAGACTGAAAGAAAACGGAGGTGTCTGATGCTGGCGACTGTCATGCCCTTTGTCTGTATGGGAATCGGACTTCTGATTGGGTTCCAAAAGCTGCCGCAGGCGGTATACAAAGTAGTGGACTGGATTACGACTATTTCTCTTGTAATATTGATGATTACTATCGGCGGCAACGTAGGAACCAATGACGAGGTAATCGCTGAAATCGCCACGGTGGGCATCTATTGTCTGGCCACTTGTCTTTGTGCTATTATCGGCAGTGTCTGTATCTGCCTGGTCATTGAAAAAACGATACTTCCGTTAGATAAATACAGTCAAATGCAATTAGACGATGATGCAGAGAGTGCAATGCATGAAACCAATACCAGTGACAAGAAACAAATAGATCCGATTTTGCCTCTGATTCCAATAAGTGTACTTGTAGGTGCCTTTGGCTGCTATTTCTTCATGCCAAAGACAAAGGCTTTTCTTCTCGATTACGCCCTTTGGACATCACTGGTGATTCTTTATGCCAGCGTCGGTATCGGAATGGGACAGAACAAGAGTGTATTTCGGTACATCAAAATGGTAGGTTTTAAGATCATCTATCTGGTGATAGGAGTCTGGGCAGGCAGCATGGCCGGCGGTGCCGTTGCAGCGCTCCTAACCGGCATGCCGCTGAAATACGCTGTGATTTCGGCAAGCGGCGTTGGCTACTACAGTATGACGGGGGCGACGATGCTGTCCAGTTTCGGACCTGAGGCAGGCGTCTATGGGTTTATGATTAACGTGTTCCGGGATTTTTTCACAGTGCTGCTGCTGCCAATTTTGGGGCGGGTGAGCAAAAGTGCGCCGATTGCTTCTGGAGCCGCAGGGAATATGGATTCTATGCTGGTGCCTGTGACAAAAGTGGTCGGCAGAGAGTTGGGACTGGTGGCCTTGATTGTCGGTATCGTTCTGACCTTTGGTGTGCCAGTGATTTTACCCATATTGTGCAACATCCTAGCATAGCCTATTTATATAGAAGGAGATATTTTGAATGAAAGTATTGCTGATCAACGGACAGAACCATAAAGGTTCTACGTATCACATCGGGAGGATTTTGGCGGAGAAGCTGACACCGCCAGAGGATATTGACGAGATATTTCTGCCTAGGGACATGCCGCATTTTTGCTGCGGCTGCACCAAGTGCTTTATGGAAAGCGAAAGCCTTTGTCCTCACTATGAGGTAACAAAGCCGCTGACCGCGCAGATGGATGAGGCGGACGTGCTGATTTTCACATCGCCGGTCTATGTTTACCATGTGACGGGTTCCATGAAGGCGTTTCTTGATCACTACGGTTATCGTTGGATGGTCCACAGACCGGAGTCAAAGATGTTTGGCAAGCAGGCGGTGGTCATCTCTACTGCGGCAGGTGGTGGCATGAAACCTGCCTGCAAAGACATCGCCGACAGCTGTTTTTATTGGGGGATCGCCAAAACCTATCGTTATGGGCTGGCTGTTCACGCCATCAAGTGGAGCGAGGTGTCGGCAAAGAAACGGCAGCAGATTGAAAAGAAGACCGACCAATTGGCGGCAAAAATCAAAGGCAGAGCGGGGAGCGTAAGACCGTCGCTGAAGACGAAAGGCCTCTTCAAGGTCATGAGTATCATGCAGAACCGTGGCTTCAATCCTGCGGATAAGAATTATTGGGAGGAAAAGGGCTGGTCAACGAGAGGCCGGAAGCCTTGGAAGGATAAATAAAAGGAGAAGTCAATGGTATATTTGGATGGAGGCATTCCCTGGGGAAAGGTGAATTCTGCACAATCAAAGACGTTGATGCAGTTTTGCCTGCGCAGAAGTAGATATATTGTGTTGCCGCGAGGACATACGGAGAAGATAGAAGAATCAGTAGTGGAGAAGCTGAAATATGAGGCGATTGAAGAAGTCAAACAGCGGAGTGAGAGGCAGATTCGATACATCAAAACCTTGAGCCCTCAGCAGCTGGAGAAGGACGGTTTTCTGAGTTTGAACTGGGGCATCGACAATATCACGACCAATGCAAAACAGAAAATCAAGGAACTTCAGCAAATCCGTGCCAACTTTAAGAAGGAAGATACGCTGATGGAAGACCTCGCAGAATGGGGGCTCGTGAAAAGAGAGTATGCAACATCCTCCTTTACAACTTACTGTCCGAGAATGATATGGGATCTCTGCTATTTTGATAAAGAACAGGTGGATCTAAGGGCACAGCGAAAAAACATCTTTGCCTATCCACTGTATATGGGAGAATATGAGTTTGAGGATCCGGCCTTTGCTGACTGGGAAGGTCATGTCTGGATGTGTATCTGCTCACATGAAGGAACCTTTTCGATGGAGTTGACGGAAGCGGATTATAAAGAATTTGAGAAAATGAATATCAGACATTTTAAATGATATAAGGAATGCGGGAGACAGCTTCAGCAACGATGGAAATCGTGGCAGCAGAACCCGCATATTTTATTATGTAGGCAATATCGATGAAGTCGATATTGACGGAATATCAAAGAACGTACCTTGCGAAGGGCCGCCCCTCGGGGGCGACATGTGGAAATAGGAATCTTGAAGCCCTAGCCCGATTTACTTTAAGTAAATCGTTGGCAGGTCTCATGCGAAAAGTCCCCAAATCCCGATTTGGCAGACTTGACTGCTTGATTCCGCCATTTCCACGTTTTTTATTACCATTTCTTAATAATTCTTAAGAAATCAATACCTACATTGACTATATAATGCTTTGGGGATAAACTGAAATTAATATAACTGACGGAATGAAACAAGGAAGACGAATTATGGGAGATTTTATAACTTTTTTGATGTATGCCTCGACGGTGTCAGGCTTTGTATTTCCTTTGGCACTGATCGGGTCAATCAAAAATGACAGCTTTGCTGGAACTGTCCTGTCGAGCATCACCATGGGAATCATCGTGATGACGTTGGTTCTGCTGCATTCGTAGTGACTCAACCATAAAAATTCAATTCAAAATGATTATAATGTTGTCCCCGAAATTGATTTTGATTCGTTATATATAGTGAAAAGAGGCAGAGACTCTCTTCTCTAAGCCGTGATATGACGTAATCAAAGTGTTGTGGTTTTAGATAGGAGAGTGGATGGATGAGTGAAGATGCAAGAAATGTCGTGATAGAATTGATCCAGAAGAAGTATGGCACATTGATCCGGCAGATTGCTTATGGCATCTTGAATGACTGGCAGTTGGTGGAAGATGCGGAGCAGGACTTCCTGTGGAACTTTATATCGAAGAATGCGAACAAAGCGGAACTGCCGCCTGATGAATTGAAGAATTATCTATGCGCGGCGATTAAGAACACAGCAATTGATTATCTGAGAAAGGAACAGCGGCGCTCCGCATTGGAGGAAGAAGCTTGTTACCTGATGCCGGTGTCCATGGACTACATTGATATGGAGGGCTTTCATGATTGTTATGGATTCGGGACGGAAATACAGGAGCTGCTGTCTATGCTGGATAACCTGGACAGGGATATGATCTGCCTGAAGTATGGGGAAGGCTATAGCAACAAAGAAATTGCAGAACTTCTTGGCAAAAAGGAGGAGTTTGTGAAGAAAAGACTTTACCGAGCAAAGATCAAATTGCAGAGCATTTTGGTAGACAAGAGAGGGGGTGGCGAGGATGAGTGACTTTGATGTCGAAAAAAAAGCAGATGAGCTCTTGACGGCACTGGGCAAAGAACTGGCAAAGAGCAGGGTCGCTTACGCCGATGCGGTACTGGACGAGAACACGCCGACCCCACCTTTCTATCAAGAACTGCCGCGGAAGAAGAGACCAGGAAGCAGGAGCATCTTTCGCAGGACACTGATTTTGGTTGCCGTGCTGGCTTTGATTATGGGACTGGTCGTCATTTCGTCAGAGGGCGTCAGAGAGAAGATGTTCAATTATTTCTTTACAGAAAAGCCGGGTCATACCGAAGTCAGACCGCTGGAAAATAATGAAAATACTGAAGGAGAACTGCCGAGATTTGAACTGGGATATGTGCCGGAGGGGTATGAGAAGATAAATGAGGAGGATATCTTGACAATTGGGTATGCGATTGACTATGAAAATGATCAAAAGCAGTATATTAACTTTATGGTTACGAAGAGTGATGCATACAGTTCTTCTATCGACAGCGACACCCTTAAGCGAAAGGGGATTACTATCAATGCATATCAGGCGTATTTGTTTTATGATGATAAGACGAGTGCTATCATATGGCAGATTGGCGATTATGTGCTTGAACTTTTCACAGAATCAAGTGTTAACGAAGCAGTGAAAATGGCAGAAAGTGTATATTTTAACAATGATTAAAACATTTTAAAAAATCTGTCCCCGAAACCGATTTTGATTCGTTCTATATAGTGAAAAGCAAAACAAGGAGGGAATGTTATTATGAGGAAAGTGGTTATTATTTTATCATTTGTACTTTGCCTATTGTTTTCGACAACGGTTGTATTAGCAGGCACAGATATCACGACCAAAGAAGAACCTATAAACGGGTCTGAATACGTGACTACTGACCGGATTGTGACAGCAATAGATATAGTAAGTGGAAATGCGGCATGCGAAACAACTCTGAAATTAAAACCCGGCCAAGATGTTGACTACGCGCAGGTAACTGCCTACATAAAAAAGAGTACAGGCTCAACGGTGAAGACATTTAATGAGAAAGTGTATCCGGCAGCAGGAAGAATTACATGGTCGGACTCTCACAAACTGGCTTCAAGAGGAACCTACTATCTTCAGGTAATCGTTAAATGCTATAGAAATGGTAAACTGATAGAAACACTGAAGGAAACTTCGAAAATGGATACTTATTAGTCAAAAAAATAATCAAAGGAAAGGAGGGCAGACCAATGTTCAATTAAACTGTCAAGGGGAGTGATTAGGGAAGAGAAAATCAATTTACAACTGGAACTCGTTGTTATGAATAAAGAAAGAGAGCCTTTCACAAAAACAAATCGATGTGGCGCATCAGAATAAGTATTTAAGAAAAACTCCTTCTTTTATTATGAAACATAGCATGGGGAAAGTCAAGCCATAATGTGGCGAAAAGGAAGAAAAGATGAAACATTTATTTTCTTTGCTCTTGGCTGTTACGATGATCTTATCAACAGCTGTTATATCTTTCGGAGAAAGTGATGGCAGTTATAGTTTCGACATAACGGCCGGGGATGATTACCATATCACGGGAGCTGTCATCGTTGAGAATGGAACAGAACGACGTTTAACTGAGCAGGAGTGTGTTGATCTGCTTAAAAACACTCCATCCGATGAGACTGTTGGCGAAATTCCACCAATTGAGAATGAAGGGATTAGTCCTAGGACGGCGTTCTACTATAAGTTTGTTCCTTCTAGTAAAACGGAAGCACTTGGGAAAACCAAACGAGTGAGTGCTCTTTATCAAAATGCAGCTGAAATTTATGTGACAAGTGCGATGACTTATGAAAGAAGTGTAACAGAAACAGGAGGAATTACTGTAAACGCAAGTGTCTCTAAAGCTGTTGACGCAGCAGTTACAGCAAGTTATAATGTTGTTAAAAAAGCAACTTCTAGCATGTCTTCAGAGGTAACTGGAAAATTTATACCAAGTAAAAAATATAAGTATTCAGCAGTAGGCTTTAGACCTAAGGTTGCAACTGTTAAAGGTGTATTCCAATATAGACAGGAGTGGCAAGGCGATGACACTGTTCTCTTAAAATATAATATGACCTGGAAATATCCTGTAAGTGGTAAGAATGGGGCTCTTGACGGAGTATATCTTTTATTAGAAAGCAATACTTCTTCGGGTTTTCCGGCACTAGCATAAATTTGTGTTAGGCAGAAGATATGGACTATTATTATAATAGTCCATATCTATTTATAAAGAAATATCTCAGATAAGTTATAAATTAGTGAGGTGAAACCACAATGCTGCGAAATCAATTAACTATTATTTTAATCATTTTAGTTATACTTACTTTATGTAGTTGTAATACTGATCAAGGAAAGGAAGAACTGCATGATGAGAAAATAGCTTATTCAAAATCAATACAGTGGGATTTACCAACAAAAGATGGGTTGCTGAATATTGATAGATTCGATATAAGTGAAGCGGGTTATCATATAACGGCGGCTGTCAGAATTATAAATGGAATTGCCGAGCCATTGTCAAGGAAGGAATATTTAGGTATTAATAAACTGAATTATAATGGAAGAGAACTTTTTTTAGAAGAAAAATTGAACGAAAAAAATGAATACCGCTTTGAATTTATCCCTCAATCACAACGAAAAACATATGCTGGCGGCGAGATAAGACGGACAACTGCGGTGTTTCAGGATGCCTCTGGAGTATATAGCGGCTTTTATAGCTTTACTCGCAAAATTGTGGATAAGGAAGATAAATTAAAAGACCTGGGGGTTCAGAATCATATTGATAAGGTGGTGCATAAAAAATACGGTTTATATAAAACTGTTGATATTAATCCGAGCAATGTCAACGCAGGGTTCAGCCCTTCGGGTAAGTATAAATATGCAGCCGTTGCATTTATACCGGAAATTGCAGTGATTCAAGGAAAATGTAATGTCTATAAAGATGGGAAGAAAGAACCTGCTATTAGTTGCGTTGTGGAGTGCAATTATCCATATACTGATGCTAAAAGAAATATAGGAGGGATATTTGTATTAGTAGAGGCGGATAAATTTGACGCATTACCAAGATATTAATATCCCTTATACTAGTAAATGTTTGACAATTGATTAATGCTGGGGGGATATTTCCCATGCCCATTAACAAATGTGGATTTTTAGAATAGACTGAAGACAAATTCAGAAACATAATTATAGTAAATTGAGGATATCTGAGAGGGCTGAAAATAGGTAGTGGACTTTCCCAGGCGGATGTGTATGCACTACTGCTAAGAAAGAAGGGTTCGTATGAAAACGAAAAAGTACAGTGTGATGTCGATTGCCATGCTGGTGGCCAATGTTGCGGTGGTTATTGGCGGAATTTTCTTTTTCCCTAGTCTTTATGAGGATATTCCCAGGGGAACTGTTATCATGGGAATTGTCACGGTGATCAGTGTCGTTTTGCTGGTGGTTGGTCTGCGTAGAAAAGAATTTGGCGGCGGGGCAAGGAATCTGCTCATTTTGAGTTATATCGTTGCAGGGCTGGTCGTCTTTCGCTGGCTAATCACAATCCTCCTGTTCCCTCACGGAGGGATCATCAATGGGACATGGGGGTCTTTCTTTTGAGCAAGTGGTGATGGGAGTTTCTGATTGTTTTCTATAGAAAAAATGTAAAGTCATGGCATACCGGAGACGGTATGCCATGTTCTGCTTGCGGCGAAATTCTTAATAATTCTTAATTTTGAGTCATCTCTATTGACGAATAAGAATTTTCAGAATAAACTAATGAAAATTAATCGTGAGTGTTTCTTTCAGTTTATTATTGTATGTTCAGTCTTAGCGGGGTAGCATGCTATGGAAAAGAGAAGGGTTATATTCAGAGCAGGAATTATAATTTTCATTATT
The DNA here is from genome assembly GCA_902362805.1 of Eubacteriaceae bacterium. GTDB lineage: Bacteria > Bacillota > Clostridia > Peptostreptococcales > Anaerovoracaceae > Senimuribacter. Next base: position 64,953 of record CABIXY010000008.1, read on the forward strand.
GCGGGAATTGTCACTTGTGGCATTTTGTCAGTGAAGAGCAACGGTTTATTTGCAGAGAGCAAGGACGGATTGTGGAAGGCATATGTCGTGAAAGACACGAGCAGTCCTGCTGGAGGATATCAAGGTTATCTGTTTTATTACGGAAATCACCAGGGGGACATTGGAGAAATCAAAATTGAATGTCTGGCTAATGCAGACGTGGAAAGAAGCCTTCTGAAGCCGGGAAGCCATGACTTAGGTCCGATTGAGAGTCTGCTGGTCGGTGATGTCAACCGCGAGGGATATGCTTTTAGAGAGACGAAGTCTGCAAAAATGAAGGGAAGTTCCTTAGGTATCGTCTGGAACGATAGCGGCGAAGAACGATATTCTAGTTTGACATTTTAGAGGAGGCACGTAATGTTTGAACTGCTTGGAGTGATTCTATCCATTATACCGATAGTGGCATCCGTCGTTGCCGCAATCTATGCCTACAAAGCCTATGAGCTTGTAAAGCTGGAACGGGATATCCGAATTGCCAGAGAAGCAGCAGAAAAGAATGAAGGCAAGGAATCGTAAAGGAAACTGCTATAGCGTGAAAATAGGCGACATATTCCCTTTTGGTCTCTTTATTGACTGTAAAGAAATTGTGCCTCAACTATCATTTACGTGCAAAACAGCCGAGCTATTGACCCGGTTGTTTTTTATGGGTACAATGAATAGGAATACAGCAGAAAATGAGGTTAAGTGGATGAATGTGAATATGACTGCCGAAGAATTTTGCCGCTTTGTCTGGCAAAAGTATCTTGTAGAGAGACGCTATGATATAATGGATGAGGTAATTGATGGACAGATCAGTGTGATTGGAACGGGAGCCCACGAAATGTGTCCCAACATAGAATCTTTTGTGGCATCAATCACTCGTGAGAGCCAGGAATGGAACGGCGCCTTTATTATAAAAGACCAATGGTATCAGACGACAGAACTGACCGAGCAGCTTTCATTAGTCATTGGTGAGCTGGCAGTGAAAGAAGATGGCAATGATGGCATCTTGTATGATGTTCGTTTTCGTTTTACCATGATCGTACGAAAGACAGAAAGTGGATTTAAGCTGATTCATGTGCATCAGTCAGTGCCTGATGCCAATCAAGCACACGATGAATTCTTTCCACATCGCATGATAGAAGAAAATAGCAGCCAGGTGATTTATAATTTGCGTCACGATACCATGACTGGCCTTTTAAACAGGCTCTACTTGAAAGAAATCGTCAATCGTGCCATGGAAGAGGACACTGACAGCATAATGCTGATGATGGACATTGATGACTTTAAAAGCCTGAACGATCGCTATGGGCATCCCTTCGGCGATAAGGTTTTAGTTCTGTTTGCACAAAGTTTGAAGGCCGCTTTTCCGCAAGCGATGATAGGACGAATTGGCGGTGACGAGTTTGTAGTCTATCTAACGGGGAAGCCGGACAGGTTAAAAGACAGAATTGACCGCTTCCTTTTGGATTGGCAGGAAAGCCAGGCGGTTTTGGCCCTGACGCATCTTATAACTGCCAGTATCGGCATCGCCGAAGTACCTAAAGACGGAAACAATTACGATGTTGTTTGGGAAAAGGCAGACCAGGCGCTTTATCAAGCGAAGGAAAACGGCAAGGCACAGACCGCGAGTGTTAAGTGAAGCCGCTGTTGGGGAGATACAGCCAGCGGTAGGAAAATACAGCCAAATATTCGAACTATTCAAAAAGCCATTGTGTGACAAGGGCTTTTTTGTTATAATGGTTTCAACAGTCTTGACGGCTTCGCCGCAAGGAAGAAACCATTGAATTACGGCGCGCGATTTTAAATTCAGAGGAATTGCCGTAGTATAATGGTTTCAACAGTCTTGACGGCTTTGCCGGAGAGAACGTAATGATTGTCTAACCGCATTGCCGCAACGTGGGGACACAAGCGGCCGCGTAATTTAAAAGTAGGAGGTCTTATTAATGAAAGGCTACACAAGCGAAACTATTAGAAACGTTGCTTTACTTGGACATGGTGGATGTGGTAAAACTACATTCTTAGAATCAGCACTGATGGCTACTGACGTTATCAAAAAGCTGGGCAAGGTAGAAGATGGAAATACAGTTTCCGACTATGACAAAATGGAGATTGAGAAAGGATATTCAATTAATACTTCCGTCGTTCCAATCGAATGGAAGGACAGCAAGATTAATTTTATAGATACACCGGGTTACTTCGACTTTGTTGGAGAAGTAAACGCCGCACTGAGAGCAGCAGAAGCTGCAGTCATTTTGGTAGATGCAGGATCAGGTATTCAGGTTGGAACAGAAGCTGCTTGGGATGCCTGCGAAAGATACAAGACACCAAGATTTATCGTCATCAACAAGAGAGATAAGGACGAATTTGACTTCTATAAGACTTTTGACGAATTGAAAGACAAGTTCGGTGAAACGCTGATTCCATTCAGCTGGCCGTTATCAGCCGAAATCGACGAAGAACTGAAAGAAGCCATCGCCATGGCTGATGACGAACTGATGGAAAAATACTTTAACGGAGATGACTTTTCAGACGAAGAAATCAAGAATGGATTAGTAAAGGGCATTTCCGAAGGCGTGATCGTTCCGGTTTGCTCCTCAGCATTCCAGTTGGGACAGGGCATCGAAGGTCTGTTGGATTTGCTGCTTACCTATGTACCGACTCCGCTTCAGCACGGTCCTTACGCCGGTTTCAACGACAATAATGAACCAGTTGAAAGACTTTCAGTTACTGACGCGCCGATGTCAGCTTTCGTATTCAAAACCATTGTTGACCCTTTTGTTGGAAAGATATCCATCATGAAGGTCGTTACGGGCAAAATCAATTCTGGAACAGAAGTTCTCAACGAAAGAACCGGCAAGCCGGAAAAATTGGGCAAATTGTTCTTCCTCAGAGGTAAAGAACAGTTAGAATTGAATTATGCTGAGGCTGGCGATATCGTTGCCGTGGCGAAATTGCAGTATACATTGTCAGGTGACACCCTTTGCGACAAGAGTGACGAAATCAGATATCTGCCGTTGGACTTCCCATCACCGACTTATTTTATCGCTATTGAAGCGGCTGATAAGGGTGACGAAGACAAGATGGGCAGCGGCCTATCAAGGCTGAGAGAAGAAGATCCTTCCTTTGTCGTTGAGAGAAATGCTGAGACGCACCAGACCCTTCTTGGTGGACAGGGCGATATCCAGCTGGGAATCATCATGGCAAAATTAAAAGACCGCTTTGGCGTAACCGTTAATGTGGTTCCGCAGAAGATTGCATATAGAGAAACTATCAAAGGCACATCCGACGTTCAGGGCAAACACAAGAAGCAGTCGGGAGGCGCTGGTCAGTACGGTGATGTACATATCAAATTCTCGCCGTCTACACAGGAATTTGAGTTCGCAGAAGAGCTGTTCGGCGGATCCATTCCAAAGAACTATGTTCCAGCTGTAGAAAAAGGACTGGTTGAAAGCATGCAGAAAGGTCCTCTTGCAGGATGCAAAGTAGTAAATGTCAAAGCCGTATTGTATGATGGATCTTATCACGATGTTGACTCTAACGAGGTTTCCTTCAAAATCGCTGCCTCTTTGGCATTTAAGAAGGGAATCGTGGAAGCAAAACCATGCTTGCTGGAGCCGATTATGCATATGGATATCTATGTTCCTGACGATTACATGGGTGACGTCATGGGCGATATGAACAAGAGAAGAGGGAAGATTCTCGGTATGGAACCGCAGACGAACGGCAGACAGAAGCTGCTTGCAGAGGCACCACAGGCAGAACTTTTCGACTATGCCCTCGGACTTCGTTCCATGACTCAGGGCAGAGGCCGCTTCGAACTGAAATTTGACAGATACGAAGAAGTTCCGAAGATGATTGCGGACAAAATTATCGCGGAACACCAGGCAGAATAAATTTATCATTAAATAGGAAGGAGTTGCTGTATTACACAGCAGCTCCTTTTTTTCGTGCAAACTGTTCATATTATGAAATCATTGTCAATTTATGAGAATTATTAGAAAAATATTGACCTTTAAAAAATCTTGGCATATAATAGCCAAAATTCATTATAAGAACATGCTGTTCATTATATGAACAACACTATATAGACGGAGAGGAGGTAATTGATGAAGAAAGCAAAGCGACTATGTAAAGGTGATACCATCGGTATTGTATCGCCAGCCAGTCCTTCTGAAAATAAGAGTGAGGTGACCAGAGGCATTGAAACACTGGAGGAAATGGGTTATCAAGTCAAAGTCGGCCGTAACGTCAATAAGCGAAAGGGTTTTGTGGCCGCTACCGAGGAGGAACGGGCGGAAGACATCAATGCGATGTTTAAAGACGACACCGTCGATGCCATTTTTGTGACGCAAGGCGGATATGGCTCTGCACAGCTCTTTGATAAATTGGACTTTGAAACCATTGTCGGCAATCCAAAAATTTTTACAGGTTTCAGTGATATCACATCCCTGCATCTGGCGATGAACAAAATCGTCGGACTTGTCACTTTTCACGGACCAGGCATGGCAAGGTTCAACAGCGAAGATTTGACAGCATACACGGAGAAGCAGTTTTTTAAGGCGTTGGAAAGTGCGGAACCATTAGGAGAGATTCCCTTGGCCGATGAGAAAAAGTGGCTCAACCCCATCGGAAGGGGGACGTGCCAGGGGACGTTAATCGGCGGGAATCTGACACTGATCTGCGCAAGTCTGGGTACACCTTATGAGATTGAGACGAAGGGACGGATTCTGCTCATCGAAGATGTGGATACGGAACCTTGGACCTTCGACCATATGCTGTGCCATCTGAGAAACGCAGGCAAACTGCGGGAAGCGGCAGGCATTATCGTAGGAGAATGCAAGAATTGTGTCCCGTTCAAATATGAGCCGGGTTTTCTTGTAGACACCAGCCTGGAAGATGTTCTGGAGTATTATCTGAGCCCTCTGGGCATCCCTGTCTTATACGGACTGCCTTTGGGACACACCGACGACATTGCCACCATCCCTCTGGGCGTTATGGCGGAATTGGACAGCGAGCAAAAGACTTTCCGCATCCTCGAAAACGGAGTTATTGAATGAAAAAAGGAGAAGAACGATGAAAAGAATTTGTAAATTAGCATTGACGCTGGTTCTCGTACTGGCAATGGCAGCAGGCTTTTCTGGCTGTGGCGGAGGAGGCGGTGACTTTGATGCGTCCACCATGACGATTGGATCCAGCACCAGCGTGGATACCCTGAATCCCCTGTCTTCCTATGAACAGCAGTCATTCGAGATTATCGCCCTGGTGTATGATCCTCTCGTAAGATATGACAAAGAACTGAACCCATCGCCAGCCCTGGCCGATGATTGGAAAATCAGCAAGGATGAGAAGACCTGGACCTTCCATTTGAACAAGAACGCAAAATGGCATGACGGTGAGCCAGTCACCTCGGAAGATGTCAAATATACATATGAACTGATGCTGGATACGGGGCTGGGCTACATGTATTCCAGCTATCTGGAAGGCATTACGGATATCACTTGTCCCGATGAACGGACTGTGGTAATAAAGACAAAGCTGCCAAAGGCAAACATGCTGATGAACACCACACCGATTATGCCGAAGCACATCTGGGAAAAGGTGCAGAAAGAAGAATTGGAAACATGGGATAATGGAGAAATGATCGGAAGTGGTCCATATAAACTGGTATCCAATGAAAATGGCATTGTAAAGGTCAGCAAGAACGAAAAATATTATGGCACGAAACCGGCAGTAGAAAATTACGTATTTGTGGAATATAAAAATACGGACTCCCTGGCACAGGCTTTGAAGGTAGGGGAGATAGACGCTGCTGTCAACCTGTCGGCAACCCAGTATTCACAGCTTGAGGACGAAGAGAATGTGACCGTTATCTCTGGCGAAGTGCAGGGATTTATGCAGGTGGGTATCAACTGTTCAGAAGATCCTGCCTCAAAAGGGAATCCGCTGCTGAAAGATGCGGAAATCAGAAAAGCCATCGAATATGCTACGGATAAACAGAATATCATCGACATGGCTTACCAAGGACACGGAACCGAAGGGACGACCATGCTCAATGCCAGCGATCCCTACCACTATGCGCCAAAAGGCGAGGAACTGAGAAGCTACAACATCGAAAAAGCTAATAAGCTGTTGGATGATGCCGGTTACAAAGACAAAAACGGAGATGGTATCAGAGAAGATGCAGACGGCAACAAGCTATCCTTTGAATTTATCAATATCGGTGATAACAGTGCAGAGGTAAAGACTGGACAGCTGATCGCCTCCACCTGTAAAGAAGCAGGAATAGAAATCGATTTAAAGACCATGGACAGCGGTGCTCTGCAGGATGCCATTACGGCAGCAGATTACGACATGTTCATGTGGGGCTGGGGCGGTGATTATGACCCGACCGTCATGATGGGCATTTTGACCACTGCGCAGATCGGCAGTAATAATGAACCACAGTGGTCCAACGCAAAGTATGACCAGCTGTACGAGAAACAGCAGACAGAGATGGACAAAGAGAAGAGAATCGCCTTGGTTCAGGAGATGGAAAAAATCGCTTACGACGAAGCGCCTTACATCATCCTCTTATATGACAACAATATCCAAGGTTACAGAAGCGATCGCTGGACAGGCGTCGAGCAGATTCCAGAAAAGGGCACTTACTACTTTAATATGACTATCGAAAACTACATTAATGCAGCGCCTGTCAAGTGAGAAAGAGGCAATATATGAAAAACAGCAGCTTACTTCGAAAGATATTTTATGCTCTGATTACCATTATGGCGGTAATCATCTTTAACTATTTTCTTTTCAGAGTTCTGCCAGGCGACCCGATCTCGATGATCATGAGAAATCCAAAAGCGTCGGAGGCTTCTATTGAAGCCATCCGCGCTTCCTATGGACTGGATCTGCCCTGGTACAGCCAATTTGTGGTGTATCTGAAGGGATTGTTTACGGGAGATTTCGGAACGTCCTTTGTCTATAAAGCGCCTGTCATGGAAGTGATTGGAGCAAAGATTCTGCCTACCGTGGTGATGCTGGGATTGGCAGAAATCGTCGCTATCATCGTCGGCGTTTTCCTGGGCATCATGGCTGCCTGGAGGAGAGGATCAAGGCTGGACGTGGGTACTCTGAGCTTTTCCCTGATTACGTATTCCATGCCGACCTTTTGGCTGGGCATGATCATGGTCGTCATCTTTGCAGTCAATCTGAGATGGCTGCCCATCAGCGGCATGACGACTGCCGGCATGGTCTATTCCTCGAGCATGGCGATGATCGCAGACATGGCAGCCCATTTGATTCTTCCGGTCATCACTATGAGCATCCTTTTGATCGGCGAATATGCGCTGACCATGCGCAACACTTTGATCGACGTCTTGTCAGAAGACTACATCACGACGGCAAGAGCAAAAGGGTTTCGGGAGAAATATGTTCTGAGAAAGCACGCCATGCCCAACGCCATGCTGCCCATGGTGACCATTATCGCCATCAACCTGGGATTGGTCATCGGCGGTGCAGTGCAGATAGAGACCATATTCTCCTGGCCGGGAATCGGAAACCTCATGTACGAGGCGCTTTCTGCCAGGGATTATCCGGTGCTGCAGGGAATCTTCCTTCTCGTTACCGTCTGTGTCGTCTTAGCAAACCTGATCACAGATTTGATCTATGACAGGATTGACCCAAGAGTAAGAAATTAGGAGGAAGACCATGGGTGAGAGCAACAATTTACAGAGCAATAAAAAATCAAAAGAAATCTGGCAGTCGGTCCGGCAGAACAGAATGGCTATGGTGGGCCTGGTCACACTGGCAGTCTTTATCCTGATTGCAATTTTCGGACCAATTCTCATGCCTTTTTCAACACAGGAATTTGGCGGCATGGGAGATGTCCTCAGACCGCCCAGCGGCGACCATCTGCTGGGTACCGATGATATGGGCAGAGATGTCCTGGCGAACCTGATGGCAGGTGCGAGGATTTCCCTTTTGATCGGAGCTGTCGCTACCATTATTTCAATGGCAATCGGTACCCTGGTCGGTATTTCTGCCGGCTATTTTGGCGGGGCAGTGGATAACGTACTGATGCGTCTGACTGATTTCTTTCTCGTCATACCGTGGCTGCCGCTGATGATGGTGCTGGCAGCAATCCTGGGAACAAGTATTTGGAATATCATACTGGTCATCGGTCTGACCAGCTGGGCGGGAACAGCGAGAGTCGTGAGAGCGCAGACCCTCTCTGTCAAAGAACGGCAGTTTGTGGAACGTACTCTTTCCCTGGGCGCGGGAAACTGGCATATTATGTGGAAACACATTCTGCCCAACGTCTTCCCGCTGGTCTTTGCCAATACCGTCCTTATTGCGGCGACGGCCATCACCTCAGAGACCACTTTGAGCTTTTTGGGACTGGGTGACACGACCACGGCAAGCTGGGGCATGATGCTTCACTACGCTTTCGAGTGCGGAGCCACAGGGCTGGGCGCTTATTGGTACTATCTGCCCCCTGGAATCTGTGTCATCGCAGTTGTTCTGGCATTTACACTGCTGGGTTATGCCTTTGATGAAATCCTGAATCCAAAGCTGAAAGAGAGGTAAACGAGATGAAGCTATTAGAAGTGAAAAATTTAAAGACCTATTTTGATACCTCCAAAGGTCAGCTGAAAGCGGTCGATGACGTGAGTTTCGACTTAGACTACGGAGAAGCTTTGGGTCTGGTTGGAGAATCCGGCTGCGGCAAAACCACCAGTGCCCTGTCCATCTGCAGGCTTTTGCCAAAGGAAGGAAAGGTCTACGGCGGAGAGATTCTCCTTGAGGGCAGTGATATCGCGAAACTGTCCGATGACGAAATTAGACATCATCGTTGGAAGGACATTTCTGTCATTTTTCAAGGTGCGATGAATGCCCTCAATCCGGTCATGAACATCGGCGACCAAATCGCCGAAGCTGTCATGCTTCACGATGGGCTGTCAAAGGCGGATGCACTGAAGAGGGCGGGGGATCTCCTGGAGCTGGTGGAAATCTCCAGAGGCCGTGTTGCCAACTATCCTCATGAATTCAGCGGCGGTATGAAGCAGAGAGTCATGATCGCCATGGCTTTGGCTTGTAATCCCAAGGTAGTCATCGGAGATGAACCGACGACAGCCCTGGACGTCATGGTGCAGGCACAGATTCTGAATCTGCTGGAAAAGTTGAGAAAAGAGCTGAACATGGGACTGATCCTCATTACACACGACCTTTCCATTCTGGGGGAGACCTGTGACAAGATCGCCGTCATGTATGCGGGGAAAATTGTAGAAAGTGGAACGGTCGCTGATATTTTTGAAAACGCGAAGCACCCATATACCAAGAAGCTGATCGGCTGTTTTCCTAACGTGGAAAAAGAGAAACGGATACCAGACGGAATCAAAGGCGCGCCGGCAAATATGCTGCATCCGCCTGCAGGCTGTGCTTTTCATCCGCGATGCGAGATGGCTTCAGACCGATGCAGGGCGGAGGTTCCACAGCAGAAAAAGTCAGGCACAAGTCACCAAGTGGCCTGCCATCTGGCGGAGGTGTAAAATGACGAAAGAAAATACATATATAGTAGAAGTAAAAGATCTTCAGGTATATTTTGATATCGACAAGAGAAAGTTTGCGAAGAAAGGTCGGAAAGTGGTCAGAGCCGTGGACGGCGTCAGTTTTGGTATCAGAGAAGGAGAGATTTTGTCTCTGGTAGGCGAGAGCGGCAGCGGAAAGACGACGACGGGCAAGGCAATCTTGAACCTGGCATCAGCCACGGGCGGAGAAGTCCTCTTTGAAGGCAGACCTTTAGACAAGAGCAAGACAGGGTTAAAAGCATTTCGCAAAGAGGCACAGATGGTGTTTCAAGACCCCTATCAATCGTTGAACCCGAGAAACAGAATCATCGATTTGGTAGCGGAGCCTTTGGATGTCAATCATCTGGCCGGTTCCCCCGAGGAACGCCTGGCAAAGGTAAAGCAAGCCTTGGAACAGGCAGGTTTATCTCCGGCAGAAGAATATCTTTACCGCTACCCTTACGAACTATCCGGCGGTCAGCGTCAGCGCGTGGTCATCGCCGGGGCAATCATTATGGAACCCAAGTTCGTCGTGGCCGATGAACCAATCTCTATGCTGGATGCATCCGTGCGTACAGGGATACTGAAGCTTTTGCTGAGACTGAGAGACGAGAAGGGACTTTCGTATCTTTTTATCACCCACGATCTTTCCCTAGCCTGGCTGATTTCTGATCGAATTGCTATCATGTATCTCGGCCAGATCATGGAAATCGGCAGTGCGGATCAGATTATCAAAGGCGGGGTGCATCCCTATACCAAGGCACTGACGGCCATCATGCCTATACCAGGTGTCAACAAGAATAGAAAGAGAGACGTACTGCAGGGGGAGACCCCCAATGCCAGCATTGAAATAACGGGGTGCAAGTTTGCCAGCAGGTGTCCGGCAGCTTCGCAGGAATGCTTTGAAACACAGCCGATTCTTGAAGAAATAGAAGCGGGACATTTTGCAGCCTGCCTGAAGTGCGGGAGGCAGAGCCTATGAGGAATAAGATTGACAGCTATATCAAAGCCAGCCGCAGCGAGATGATAGAGGACATCCTGGAACTGATCAGAATCAAAAGTATCAACGGACGCGTAAAGGAGAACACGGAGGCGCTGAACCTTTTTCTGCAGAAGGCAGAAACCATGGGGTTTAAGACCATGAAAACGTCTGCGGGTGATGTGGGCATTGTCGAGCTGGGCAGCGGTGACCAGACCTTGGGGATTTTGGTGCATATGGACGTGGTCGGTATCGGCGATACGGACAAGTGGACCTATCCGCCCTTTGAGGGGCGCGTCGCCAAGGGTTTCCTATGGGGCAGAGGGGTCGTGGACGACAAAGGACCTGCTGTCATGTGCCTCTACGCGTTAAAGGCGATCAAAGAACTGGATATTCCGCTGAACAAAAAAGTGTGGCTCATCGTCGGTACTTCTGAAGAGGCGGAATGGACTGACATCGCCAATTTTAAAAAAGAATTTCCCGTACCTGACTTTGGCTTTTCCCCTGACGGGGATTTCCCCATTTACAACAGTGAAAAAGGCTACTGCGATGTGCAGATGCGCTTCACGGAACCTTGCATCGATATTTTGGAAAAGCTGGATTCTGGAGACAGTCCCAACACCATTCCGTCCAGAGCGGAAGTAAAGATCAGAAATCAAGAGAACCTGATTTTTCACGGGATTTCCTGCCACAGTTCCGCTCCTGCTATTGGGGCTAACGCTATTTCCAAGATGGCGACAGCGCTGGAGTATCGGACGGAGTTTAACTTTATCCGTTTTCTCAACGATTTTCTGGCAAAGGATTATAACGGCGAAAAACTAGGTATGGACAAGAATGTGGATCCTGATCTGCCGCCGACCCAGCGCAGCATCATCGTGCCAACGATTTTGAAACGGGAAGGTGATAAGGTGCTGCTCAATGTCAACGTGCGCTCCTGTACCGGTGTCAGCAAAGAAGATGTCATCGCCGCTTTTATGCGGCAAAAGGAAAAGTACGTCTTTGAGATGGAACTGTATGACTTTTTAGAACCCATGTTTGTGGATGAGAAAGAGGAGTTCTTACAGGTGATGGCAGACGTATACAGTGATTACGGGTACGAGAGCAGTTTTCAGAGCGCCCTGGGTACATCCTACGCAAAGTCCATGGAACATTTTGTCAGCTTTGGCCCCGTGTTCCAGACAGAACCCAGCTGTGCGCATATGGAAGATGAACGGATGAGTATCACGGCGATGATTACAGCAACGCAGATTTATACGACCTATATTGCCACGATGGCAAGTCCCATCGGCGGTATCCGTAAAAATGCGGAGAAGATGACCAGCTTGGAAAAGGCGTTGTTTTTGCTGAGTCTGTTTGCAGAGCCACCATACCGTTACGACGTACCTGGGCTGGTGGAATTGACTGGCATGAATCGGACTACAGTTTATCGAAACCTGTCCACCTTGGAGAGTGCAGGACTTTTACAAAAGAATCCGACAACAAAGGCCTATTCCTTAGGTCCATTGGCTGAAAAAATGGGAGAGAAAGCAAATGACATTAGAACGTGAAAAGATGATAGATGACTTGAAGGGGCTGATCGGCATCCCCAGTATCTCCTCTGACAAGGCGGCTGTAGAGGATGCTTTGGATTATGTGTTAGAATTGGGTGAACGGATGGGCATGCGATGTGAAAAAGTCGCAGGCGGGCAGGTCGGCACCATTGAAATCGGCCAGGGCGACGAGACCTTTGGCATCCTGACCCATGTGGATGTGGTAAATCCCGGCAGAGAGGAACTTTGGAAAAGTCCGCCTTTTACCTGCGAACTGCGTGAAGGAAACCTCTATGGCCGCGGCACCCTCGATGATAAGGGACCGACAGTGGCGGTCCTGCATGCCATGGGCGCTGCCATGGAAAACGGAAAGCCTTTCTACAAGAATGTCAGGCTGATTGTCGGTACCCAGGAAGAGACTGAATGGGTCGATATGGAGTGCTACACAAAGCACTATTCTCTGCCTGATTACGGATTTACGCCGGACGGAGATTTTCCTATTGGAAACGTTGAGAAGGGATGCATGGATATCACCTTGCGCTTTCCTACCGCTTTGGTGGATGAAGCATTTCTGCAGATTGTCGGACTTGATGCAGGTACAGCGTTCAATATCGTGCCTGACTGCTGCAGGGTATTACTCTCGGATGGGAGAGAGCTCGTGACACGGGGAAAAGCAGTGCATACCTGTGCGCCGGAGAAAGGGGAGAACGCCATTTTTCTAATGGGCAGGCAGCTGAAACAGTTTCCAATGGAAAGCAGCAGCTTTTCTCGAGTATTAGACATGTTGACAGAAAATTTTTCCGACTACTATGGGGAAAAATTAGGGCTGCCAGAGAAGGAAGAATATTTTGCAGGCGAATTTATACACCGGACGGTCTTTACTCCCGTACTGATCAGAACAGTGGGGACGTTTATCGAAGTGGGCATCAACGTCCGTTTTGCATATACGACCACTGAAGATGAGCTTTTGCGTGCTTTCGGACGTTTATGCGAAGAATATGGAGGGGAGATTGCCTGCGTCACTTCGCTGCCCGCTGTCTTGGTCAGCAGAAATACGCCATTTCTGAAGATATTATCTGCGGCTTATGAGGAGACGACGGGGCTTACCTCCGACTTTGTCCTCGGTTACGGTGGCTCTTACGCAAAAGCTATGCCGGGCATTGTCAGCTTTGGGCCAATCCTGCCAGGAATGAAGGACTGCTGCCATGAGGAAAATGAATACATTCCCCTGGCTGCCCTGGAGAAAAACTGTGAGATTTATTATAGAGCGATTGAGGGAATTGCCCAGTGCGAGAAATCTTTTTGCAGATAGATCATAAGGGTGCCTGACGATCAGATATGCGTAACAGGACTGCAGGAATCGTTCAGTTACCCTCTATTGTCATCAAAAAGCGAAAAAACGCCTAAAAAAACTGAAGACTGTAAAGGGAGTATCTTAGCGGTAGAGGCTGTAACCGTTGAAATTTCGTTATGGGTTTAGCCGAAGCTGATGTTGCAGCCTCTTAGAGCCTGGGATTTTTAGGTGTTTTTGGTTGTTTTTGATCAAATGACGGGTAAATCATCTCTCTGCAGTGCTTTGGAGCAATTTCTACTGTGACTTATTTGAGACAATAAAGCGCATAATTAAGATGAATTTACCACGGCAAACGCATGAAACTGATTCAGTCAGTCTGCAGAGGCAATTTTTACTGTATAGCGTTATTTTTTTACAATTGAGTATAATTTATTGAAATAAAATGTAAGTTGGGCTATGATTGGAGCGGTTTTATACTGTTTTTAACCCGTTTTGACGACCATTCATGGAATTCACTAGTATGTTTTATACCCATTTTTGCAAAACGGTCCTCTATGGTAAAATTGCTGCTGTAGCTGAATCTACTTTGTTTACAATCTATTTTTCATAGTTTTGCTGTGGAAAATTTGTTTAAAACCGTTGACAAAGGTGATAAAAGAGCATATACTAGAGTAACAAGTAAAAAGAGATATTCACAAGAGCAAACCCGTCGAAAGGCGGTGACGCAAAGCTACAGGGGCTAAGCCGCAAGGTATGCCAGCCAGTTGCCGTATTATGTATGATATGTATCGATATCTAATATATAAAACAACGGTCATTTAGTGAATTCTCTGAATGATTTTTTTAATTTAAAAGAATATTAGCAAACCTGGGGAAACCCAGCGACGCAAAGCTATAGGGTCTAAAGCGATAAGCATGACAGCCAGTTGCCATTGAGATGATCAATGTAATGCATGAGAGTGTTCTTACTAATATCTGAACCTCCTTCGGAATGTGGCTGCTTTAGACGAAGCAGTTTTTTTATTTTAAATGATTCGGAGGATAGAAATGATGTTTAAGAGAACACTGAGAGTTTTAATAACAATGATATTAACTTTAGCCCTGACGACAGGGTTGGTATTGGCTATGACAGAAGATGCAAATGCTGCGACAGTATCCATGAAGACCATTCCTTCAACTTCCGCAAAAGCAGACAGCAGAGTTGTCAACGCGTTTGTTGAGTTAGGCTTTTCCGTTAAATACAACAAGAACTTAGGTTATGCCGGCGTATTCAGCGTAGCAGATCATGTGATTTATCTGAAATCGAAGAACAAGACACATGCACTTCACGAGATGGGTCACTTCGTTTCTAGACTGCAGAACGGCGCAGACGAGACGAGCGAGTTTGTGAAGATTTACAAATCCGAGAAGAAAAAGTACAATGGCACACAGAAGTCATACATAACGAAGAACAGCAAAGAATACTTCGCACAGTCCTTTGCAGAGTATACGCAAAACCCAAGCAAGCTGCAGAAGAGCAGACCTAAGACTTATAAGTATGTGAAAGCACAGGTTGACACGATTGAACAGCAGGATGTTGATAATATGTACAGTGCTTATGGATGGGCTTGGTAAATAATTTGACAATTTAGTAGACGGAGTTGAAACCCTGTGGACAAATCCACAGGGTTTTGTTATTATGTAGGAAATATCGATGAAGTCGGTATGGACGGAATACCAATACTCAAGTTATCAATCGGGGAACAAGTATTTGTGAAAGGGGAAAATAGAGCAATTATGGCGAAGAAGAACAAGACCGTATTTGTCTGTCAAGAGTGCGGTTACGAGAGTCCAAAATGGATGGGTCAATGCATCTGTGGCGCATGGAATTCCATGGTGGAAGAAAAAGTAGTGGATACGCCAGAAAATGATACCAGGAGGCGTACCTCGGCAGAAGCAAAACCATCAAAATTAAAAGAAGTCGGCTCGGGCGATTACATCCGCATTGATACAGGGATTGGAGAACTGAACCGAGTCCTAGGCGGAGGACTTGTCCGCGGATCGCTGACTTTGATTTCTGGCGAACCGGGAATCGGAAAATCCACCATGATTATACAAGCCGCCGCTAATCTGGCCAAATCGCAGGGAACCGTCCTCTATGTATCTGGAGAGGAATCAGAAGAACAGATCAAAATGAGAGCGGATCGTGTCTGCCCTGACCTGAGCGAAGATTTATATATTTTGGCAGAAACTAATATCGAGAATATCACAGCAGTGTGTGAGAATCTAAAGCCTAAATTCCTGGTCATCGACTCCATCCAGACGATGTACACGCAGACCCTGGATTCTGTCCCTGGCAGCGTATCACAGGTCAGAGATATTGGCAACCAATTGATGAAGCTGGGCAAGACCAATGATATCCCCATTTTTATCGTAGCCCATGTGACGAAAAACGGAGAACTGGCAGGACCGAAAATTGTTGAGCATCTAGTAGACTGCGTGCTCAACTTTACAGGGGAGAGAGACCATGATTTGAGGATATTGAGAGCATATAAAAATAGGTTTGGCACGACCAGCGAGATTGGAGCCTTCCAGATGGAAGAAGGCGGTCTGATTGAAATCGAGAATCTGTCAGGGACTTTTCTCGAGAGCACAGAGACGCATGCAGAAGGCTCTATTATTACAGCAGTTTACGAGGGAAGCCGGCCGGTTTTGTTTGAGATTCAGGCGCTGACGGCACCTGCTAATGTGGGATTTGCCAGAAGAACTTCGGTCGGCGTAGACTATCAGAGGTTGAACATGATTCTCGCTGTCCTAGAAAAGAAAGTCGGCATGACCATGATTAACCAAGACGTCTACGTCAACGTGGTAGGCGGCATGAAGCCGGACAGCACTTCTGTCGACCTGGGAGTAGCTTTGGCAGTCTATTCTTCAATCAGAGACGTGACCTGCCAAAAGAGGACGATTGCGATTGGGGAAGTCGGTCTGACGGGAGATCTCAGATCTGTACAAAATGCAGATAAGATCGTCGTGGAGGCCGGCAGAATGGGGTATGAACAGATCATCATGCCCAAAAAGAACGCGGATAAGCTGGATGGGAAAGTTAGAAAGGGGCAGTGCCAGATTGTCGGCGCGAAGAATATCTACGATGCAATCAACGCATTTAAAGGAGAATGAGATGATAAAAAACGCGGAACCTGTATTGATACATGGCTCCGCGTTTTGCTATATCGGTTATTTCTTTAATTTCACAGTATCCATCTCGAACCAGAAAGTGCTGCCCTTTCCCAGTTTGCTGTTGACCCCATAATTTGCTCTGTGGAGGGTCAATATCTCTTTGACGATGGATAAACCCAGGCCGCTGCCGTCCGTAGGTCTGACGTGATGGGTGCTGGATTTGTAATACCGCTCCCATACGTGATTGATTTCGTCAGGCGCAATGCCAGGACCGTGATCGATGATTTCGCAGCGGACTTTACGGCTGGATTTTTTGATATTGACGATGATTTCTTTGTCTTCGCCACCGTATTTGACCGCATTATTGATTAAATTGGACAATACCTGTTTTATTTTCGTTTCATCTCCGTTGACAATTACGGAAGACGAGCAGTTGAATTTAAAATGATACCCTTCTTGCTCCGCCAAAATCTCGAAAGATGCCAAGATGGTTTCAGCAGTTTTCTTGAGATCAAAGTTGGAACGTTCAAGCTCAATGCTTCTAGACTGCATTTTGGACATATTGAGCATGTCGTTGACCAGCGTATTCAAGCGGTCCGCTTCATCAATGATGACCCCCAGATGAGCTTCTCGCTTTGGCGGGTTATTCCCCGAAAGATCGCGAATCATCTCGGCATAAGATTTGATCATGGTTAATGGCGTCCTCAAATCATGGGAGACGTTGGCAATCAGATCTTTTTGATACATATCTGTCTTCTCCAGCTCCCGCGAGGCGTTAGTCAGGGTGTCGGCCAGTTCCGTAATCTCAGAATAGTGACCACCCTTGAATTTGACACCGTAATGGCCTTTTCCCATTTCGGCTGCCGAATTGGTGATTTCTTTGATCGGTTTTGATATTCTGCTGGCCAGATATAGCGCCAAGGTCAAAGCTAACAGTGCAGCGATGATCGTAATATACACCAACTGGGAACGCAGTATCGCTATCGTAGACTTGACAGGATAAAGCGGCGATACGATATAGAGGATATAGCTTCTGGCCTTATTCTCATCTTCGTTAAAACTGTCAGTAGCCTTGCTCAGGTAACGTGCATAAGAAAAAATCCGCGTGCTGCTTCCTTCCTTTTTGGAAAGAATCGAAGCCTTTCCAAGTGGACTGAGCTCAAGAAGCGTCCGAAGTTCCTGAATCTGCGTACTGTATCGGTATAACTGTGCGTGCTCGCCGTAAGTCGACGGTATGGAAATTTGTCCCAATCCATTTTCTACACGAATATAGAGATCGTTTTCATTAGAAAGCGACAAAGCATCAATCTTCTGCATCAGTGTTGTCAGATCTTGGTTTTCATCATTGTAATACTGTACCAGTTCATCTGCTAGATTGGTGGTTTCACGGATTTTCATGTCTTGATAGAAGTTGTTAAGAAAGAAAATCTGCAGGAACCAGATCAGGCCGATGAGTACGATGGCAAAGCCGATGAAATAAACCCATAATTTAAACCGAATGCTTCTAAAATCGAATTTACTCTTCAAATTCAAATTTGTACCCTACCCCTCTGAGTGTGACGATATAGTCACGATATGGTCCTAAATTGTTTCTAAGATTTTTGATATGTGTATCAATTGTTCTGTCGTCCCCAAAGAAGTCGTATCCCCAGATATCTGATAGCAGCTTGTCTCTTGAGAGAGCGATGTTTTTGTTCTCTATCAAATAGAAAAGCAGCTCGTATTCTTTTGGTGTCAGTTCCACCCGTTCCCCGTCTACAGTAACGGTCCTGGCAGCTACATTGATTTCCAGACCATTGAACTTCACCACGTCGGCCTTGCTCTGTGCAGAAGAGTTTCTGCGGGCGAGAACTACGTTGATTCTTGCCATCAGCTCCTTGGGGCTGAAGGGCTTGACGATATAGTCGTCGATGCCCAGCTCAAAACCGAAGAGCTTATCATATTCTTCGCCCCTGGCGGATAGCATGATAATAGGTACATCCTGAATTTTTTTAATCTCTTTACATGCTGAAAATCCGTCCAGCTTTGGCATCATGATATCTAAAATGACCAGGTCGTACTCATTCAGCTTACAGAGTCCTACGGCGCTCATTCCGTCAGCCGCTTCTGTGACCTCATAGCCATTAAATTCTGCATATTCCCTTATTACTTCACGAATTTTGGGTTCATCATCAACTACCAAAAGTTTATACATGGTAATCCTCCTTCGTTATTTGCTTGTAGTATATTCATCTTTATACTACAATCTATCTGTGTAGGTTTCATGAAATTTATATATATAATTCTAACATAATTCATTTTATATTAAAAGAAAAAAGAAACGTTTCTGGTTGACAGAAAAAATTGTCTGTGATAAGATATTGTATTTTCTGAAGGCTTGACATTATCTTATGAATTGCTCTATACTGTATCTATATAGATAAAAGCGGGGTTCAATCATATGTTTACAATCGGTGACAAAATACTATACCCCATGCACGGCGCAGGAGTGATTCAGGAGATCGAAAACAGAGATATCTTGGGTGAAACGAGGCAATACTATATTATGAAATTGCCATTTGACGATATGAGTGTCATGATTCCCGTCGATAACAGCGTGGATATTGGAATCAGACCGGTGATATCTGCCAGTGAGGTGGATGCGGTCTTCATTGTTTTGCGAGCGGAGACGTCGCAGATGTCAGGCAATTGGAATAAACGGCAGAGAGAAAACCTGGAGAAGCTGAAGAGCGGCAATATTATGGAAGTAGCGGAGGTGGTCAGAAATCTGATCCGCGCAGGCCGCATAAAGAGACTGTCTACAGGAGAGAAAAAGATGCTGACCAACGCCAAGCAGATTTTGGAAAGTGAATTAATTCTCGCTGCGGGGATAGACCCACAGAAGATAGACCATTTAGTAGAGGATGCAGTTTGATTTTTCCCCTCAAAAGATGGAATGCTATCTATATCTATGACCAAAAAGGAGGAAAGGAGGAGAGACTATGCTAAAGAAAATGCTCAGAATTGTTGTGACTATTTTAGGTGCAATCCTAGGATACGGTGTATTTCAACTGATCGGTTACTGGCTCACCAAAAGTGGCGTTGATATCAATGCGACCTTTACCGAAGCGCAGCTGATAGGCATCGGTATCGTTTTCGCAATTATCTTCGGAATTATATTTTTCAGATTGACACCGGCGATCAGCAGACAGAGTGCAAAAGTTGCTGATAATATAGAGGACGATCTCAGGGGCGTTTCAGCTAATGATTTGTTCGTTGGCGTCATCGGCCTGATTACAGGCCTTTTGATTGCACTGTTGATTACGCAGATCTATGTCAGCATCAGCAACAGATATCTCTATACTGTGATTACCATCATCACTTATCTCGTACTGGGGTATCTTGGGGTCGTCATTGCCACCAAAAAAGGCAAAGAGATGATCAGCATGATTGTGGCAAACAAGAAACAGAACGTACCACAAGAACCGATTTTTTCCCGAACAAAGAAAAAAGCGGAAGGCGTGCCCAAGATCTTTGATACCAGTGTCATCATCGATGGCAGAATTGCCGAAATTATGAAGACGGGCTTCTTAGAAGGCCCTATTGTCATCCCCGAATTTGTTCTGGTGGAATTGCGTCATATTGCGGACTCTTCAGACTCCCTCAAGAGAACGAGGGGCAGAAGGGGCCTTGACATCCTGAACAAAATTCAAAGTGATTACGGCATCGAGATTTATAATACAGATAACGAAAAATCACTGAGAGAAATTCCGGAAGTTGACGTCAAGCTTCTGAAATTAGCACAGCTGATGAACGGCAAAGTTGTTACCAACGATTTTAACCTCAATAAGGTTGCAGCGATTAACGGCGTCAGCGTCCTCAATATTAATGAACTGGCCAACACCCTGAAACCGGTGGTGCTGCCAGGAGAGCAGATGACTGTCAGTCTGGTAAAACAGGGAAAAGACAACAGCCAAGCTATCGCCTATCTGGATGACGGAACCATGATCGTCGTGGAAGACGGAAGGAAGATGATCGGCAAGACCACCAACATCAACGTTACCAGTGTGCTGCAGACATCGGCAGGAAGGATGATCTTCGGAAGACTGAAGAATAACTAAGATATGCTTCATGATAAAAGAGTATATGTAATTATTGGAGCTGCAGGGTCCGGCAAACGGATGGCAGCTCCATTGCCGAAACAATTTCTAAAAATCGGCGATAAGACAATTCTAGAGACTACAGTAGAAAAATTTGCGAGTCTATCTATCACAGATCAGATTGTTATCGTGACAGCAGAGGAATACCAAACGTTCTGCTGCCAATTTTTTCATGAACAGATTGCAGCGGGCAGACTTCATGTTATCTGCGGAGGACAGGAGCGACAGGACTCCATCTACCGGGCGGTGGGTTATCTGGAGTCCATAGGGGCAGAGCACGATTCGCTGGTGTTAATCCACGATGGTGTGCGGCCTTATGTCAGCGGCGATTTGATTAAAGAAGTAACGGAACGTGCGGCTGCAGAGGGTGCGGCCATTGCAGCGATACCGCCAAAGGACACCATCAGACATATGGATAAAGGGACTTTGGACAGAAGCCGTCTTTGGTGTGTGCAGACGCCCCAGGGATTCAGATTTTCTATACTGAAAGAAGCTTACGAACAAGCCTTTCATGATGGATTTTATGGCACTGATGATGCAGGCTTGGTTGAGCGCATCGGCAGAGCAATCAGCATTGTAGCAGGTGAAAACACCAACATTAAAATTACAACGCCGGAGGATTTGACCGTGGAACAGCGAATTGGAACGGGTTTTGACGTTCACAGATTGACTGAAAATCGAAAACTGATATTAGGCGGGGTGGAGATTCCTTTTGAGAAAGGCCTTCTGGGTCATTCAGACGCGGACGTATTGCTCCACGCTTTGATGGATGCCATGCTAGGTGCAGCGGCCCTCGGTGATATCGGAAAGCTGTTTCCGGACAGCGACGACAGCTATAAGGATATATCCAGCTTGAAGCTGCTTGAAAAGACGGGACAAGCGGTGGCTGCGGCGGGATATTCCCTGGGAAATGCTGACGTCACGCTCATCTGTCAGCGACCCAGGCTCGCTGGCTATATCGATGAGATGCGCGGCAATATTGCACAGGTTTTGAACGTATCCGTAGATAAAGTCAGCATTAAAGCGACGACTACAGAGAAGCTGGGGTTTACCGGCAGAGGCGAAGGGATAGCGGCAGAGGCAGTCTGTCTGCTAACGCGATGATTCGTTATACGACAGCATAAGGAGTTCCCATCAATTTGTGCTACAAATCGGGACAACTCCATTAGAGAGGAAAAAAGATAAATGAGACTAACAAAGATGCATATTAAAACCCTTAGGGAGGTTCCAAATGAAGCGGAAATCCCAAGTCACATCCTGTTGCTTAGAACGGGAATGATCAGAAAACTGGTATCTGGCGTATATGGTTTCATGCCGTTAGGCTGGAGATCCGTAAGGAAAATTGAAGAGATTGTCAGACAGGAGATGGACGCTACTGGCGCCCAGGAAATTCATATGTCTGCCGTTCAGCCGGCAGAACTGTGGGAAGAGTCAGGCAGATGGTATGCCTATGGTCCTGAACTCTGGAGATTGAGGGACCGAAATGGCAGAGACTTTTGTCTGGGGCCGACTCACGAAGAGATTTTTACTGATATTGTCAGAAATGACATTTCGTCATATAGGCAGCTGCCGATGAATCTATATCAGATTCAGACAAAATACAGAGATGAAGCCAGACCGAGATTCGGACTCATGAGAAGCAGAGAGTTTATCATGAAAGACGCCTATTCTTTTGACAAGGACAACGCAGGTCTCGACCAAAGCTATCAGGAGATGTACGAGGCGTATGACCGGATTTTTAAGAGATGCGGTCTTGTTTGCAGACCAGTAGAAGCTGATTCGGGCGCTATCGGCGGCAGCAATTCTCACGAATTTACAGCCATTTCCGAAGTCGGTGAGAGCGAGATTGCCTACTGTGAAAAGTGCTCCATGGCGGCTACAACTGAGAGAGCAGAATGTGTCGATGCGCCGCCGCAGGCAGACGTATGCGAACTTGCAATGGAGGAGGTTCTCACGCCTGGAACGAAGACCATAGAAGATGTCGCGAATTTCTTAAATCTGGATAAAAAACAGACCATCAAAGCACTGCTCTTTGTCATCTATGACGAAGAGGGCAATGAAAACGGATACGTAGCCGCTTTTGTAAGGGGCGACAGAGAGCTGAACATGACCAAGTTGATCAATGCCCTGGATATTCCAGAACATGCCATCGAATTTGCTGATGAGGAGAAGATGGCGGCTGCTACAGGATGCGTAGGAGGCTTTACTGGACCGTGCGGCCTTCATGACTGCACTATTGTAGTGGACAGCGAACTGACGGGACTGAAGAATCTGTGCGCAGGCGCATGTAAAGAAGACCACCATCTGATCAACGTCAATTACGGAAGAGATTATAAAGCAGATATTATCACGGACTTAAAGGTACTGCAGGAGGGAGACCCATGCCCGGTCTGCGGTGCACCTGTCAAACACGCCAGGGGCATCGAAGTGGGACAGGTCTTCAAATTGGGAACAAAGTATTCCGAATCCATGGGAGCGATGTATGTCGATGAGAACCAGAAAGAGCAGCCTATCGTCATGGGATGTTACGGTATCGGTGTGACAAGAACCCTGGCGGCAGTCGTAGAGCAGCATCACGACGATAACGGAATCATCTGGCCGATGTCAGTGGCACCTTATCATGTGATTATCACCTTGGTGAAGCCGGACGATGAGGCACAGGCTGCTGCTGCGGAAAAGATTTACAAGGCGCTTGTTGATGCCAGAGTGGAAGTTCTTCTCGATGACAGAAAAGAGAGACCTGGCGTCAAGTTCAAAGACGCTGACCTTCTGGGCATTCCTGTGAGAATCACAGTTGGAAAGCTGGCAGGAGAAGGCAAGGTGGAATATAAGCTGAGAAGAGATGCGGATAAAGAAGAAATCACCATTGAAGAGGCAATTTCCAGAGCCATTGAGATTGTCAATAGTGAGAAATAGTCCATTTACAGGAGGAAAACGTGGATTTTATAACTGTAATGGAATGGATTGGAACTGTCGCCTTTGCTGTGTCAGGGGCGGTGGTTGCCATCGAAAGGGAGCTTGACTACTATGGCATTTGTTTTCTGGCAATCATTACCGCTATTGGAGGGGGCATTATCAGGGATGTTCTGATCAATCAAAGCCTACCGGCATCTCTGGCTAATCCTATGTATGCTATCGTCAGTTTACTGACGGCAGCGGCGGTCATCTTCTTTTATAAAAAGATTGACAAAATATCTCATCTGGTATCAGTGGCTGACGGCTTTGGTCTGGCGGCATTTACTGCCATCGGATCGCAGGTTGCTGTCCGCAGCGGCCATGGAGATATTTATGTCATCATCGCATTGGCGGTGCTGACAGGAACCTTTGGCGGCGTTCTGAGAGATGTCTTTGTACAAGAAATTCCCCGCTGCTTTAGACGAGAAGTCTATGCAGTAGCGTCGATTGTAGGAGCAATTGCCTTTGCTGTAACATATAAATATATTGGCACTGGTTTGGCTATGTACGTCTGCTTTGGCGTTACTCTGGTCATAAGACTGGTAGCAATATTTAAAAATTTGCATTTAGGAAAAGTGAAGCTGGATTAGAATGAGTAAATTAGAAAAAGTAAAAAACAATCTGTATTTACAGCTGTTTTGGACCTTCTTTAAGTTAGGACTGTTTACAATCGGAGGAGGGATGGCTATGATCCCTCTGATACAAGATATCGTCGTGGACAAAAAGAAGTGGATGACTGAGGAAGAAGCTGTGGACTGCATTGCAGTCAGCCAGGGTTTACCTGGCGTCATTGCCATCAATATGGCGACCTACATCGGCCAGACAAAGAAAGGCATATTGGGAGCCATCGTCGCTACTGTCGGTGTCATCCTGCCCAGCTTTATCATCATTATTTTGGTCATCAAAGTTCTCGCCGGTATCGGCGAGAACCGATATGTAAACGGCGCTTTGACAGGCATCAAAGCTGCGGCGACAGGACTGATTGCCTACTCTGCATATAAAGTTGGCAGGCAGGTACTAAAAGGACCCTTTCAATGGATACTTGCCTTGCTGTCTTTCGCCGCGATTGCGGTATTCAGTGTCAATGCCGTATGGGCCATTGTCGCAGGAATTTTTGCAGGTTTGATTTATACTGCAGTCAAAGAAAAGAAGAAGGGAAACGGGGGTGAATCGCAGTGATTTACCTGAAACTATTTCTCGTGTTTGCCAAGATCGGAGTTTTCGGATTCGGAGGGGGCATGGCAATGCTTCCGATGATCTATCAGGGTGCGCAGTCCTTTGGACTGATGTCTGCCGATGAGTTCTCCAATCTTGTTGCCATATCCCAGGTGACACCGGGGCCGATGGCTGTCAATGCGGCAACTTATGTAGGATTTAACTGCGCGAGTTATGCCGGTGCCTTTGCTGCCACCCTTGGCGTTGCGATGCCCTCCTTTATCTTAGTTACCTTAGCGTGCTACTTTATCGGCAAGTTCAAGGAGAGTAGGGCTATTGAAGGAGCATTTGCCGGCATCAGACCGGTGACGGTAGGTCTCATCGGTGCGGCGGTCATCTTCATGGGACAGAGTGCTTTTGAAACGATCAGCCTGGTACCGTGTTTGATCACTTTGGGAACCGTCATCCTTGTAGGAAAATTTAAAGTAAGTCCGATTGCAATTGTCATTGCTGCGGGCGTGATAGGAGCAATGTTATGTGGGTAGGTGGCGTAAGAGTCGTATTGCAGAACGAAGAAGGTAAAATTTTGATGGTGAAGCAGCATCACGAAGATCGCGATATCTGGATGGTGCCTGGCGGCGGTATTGAAGAAGGAGAAAACTCCATCGAGGCTGCGGTGAGAGAAGCGAAAGAAGAAACCGGTCTGGATGTGGAAATTCATGGAGTTGCATGGCATATCGAAGAAGTATCCCCAGAGCGGGGACAGCGGTTTGTCAACTATATGATTGGAAAAATTGTGGGCGGAGAGCTTGCCTTGGGCAGCGATCCGGAGCTTGACGCAGATAAACAGGTATTACGAGAGGTCAAATTCATGTCCAGAGAAGAGATTGGACAGCTCCCACATGTATATCCGAAGTTTTTTAATGATGAAATCTGGGGTATACTTGAAGAGGAACACAATGGAATGACCTACTATAAATTGAGATACAAAGGAGAAGAGTAAAATGAAAAAAGTAATTATTGAAATGGAAAACGGCGGCGTTATGAAGGGTGACCTCTATGAGGACATCGCGCCGATCACAGTAGAGAATTTTGAAAAATTGGCGAAAGACGGTTTTTATGACGGATTGACTTTTCACAGAGTGATTCCGGGATTCATGATCCAGGGAGGATGCCCAAAGGGTAATGGCACAGGCGGTCCGGGATACACGATCAAAGGAGAGTTCAACTCCAATGGCGTGAAGAATGATCTGAAACATACGACAGGTGTTTTATCTATGGCAAGAACGATGGTTCCTGATTCAGCTGGCTCTCAGTTCTTCGTCATGGTAGCGGACGCTCCGCATCTTGATGGAGAATATGCTGCGTTTGGTAAAATTACAGAGGGCGTAGACGTGGCTCTGGACATTGCCAATGTACCAAGAGGAAGAATGGATGACCCCATTGAACCGGTCGTCATTAAAACTGTTACAGTCGAATAATTTGTTTGCGTAAAGCGGGAAATTTTGGGTATAAATACAAAATTAATTCTTAATATGAAAGGATGAATCAAAATGGCATTCTTTAGGGACGTTCATGAAGATATTCAGACAGTACTCAAAAAAGACCCGGCAGCGAGAAACAGTATAGAGGTTTTGCTGTGTTATCCGGGCGTTTGGGCGTTGATTTTTCATAAACCGGCTCATTCCCTGTATAAACACAAATTGAAACTATTGGCGAGAATCATTTCACAGTTTGCCAGGTGGCTGACAGGCGTAGAAATTCATCCGGGAGCTACGATTGGGCGCAGATGTTTTATCGACCACGGCATGGCAGTCGTTATCGGTGAAACTACTGAAATTGGCGATGATGTGACGCTATATCAGGGCGTCACTTTAGGCGGCACAGGAAAAGATACTGGAAAGCGTCATCCCACCATTGGCAACAGAGTCATCGTCAGTTCTGGTGCCAGGGTTCTGGGGCCTTTCAAGGTGGGCGACGATGTGAAAATCGGCGCAGGTTCCATCGTGCTCAATGAGATTCCTCCGGGATGTACCGTTGTGGGGATTCCGGGCAAAATCGTCAAGAGATATGGGGAAAGCACAGAAGATCTCAACCAGGTCAATCTGCCGGACCCTGTAGCTACAGAGTTAGAATGCCTGCGCAGAAGAATTGTAATGCTGGAGAATAAGCTCAACCAGATCAATAAGCAAAATCAGAAAGGGAATGAAGATGAAAATATATAACACACTGACTAGAAAAAAGGAAGAGTTCGTACCGATTAAAAAAGGGGAAGTTTCTATCTATGTCTGTGGCCCTACCGTATATAATTTCTTTCATATAGGTAACGCGAGACCCTTTGTCGTATTTGACACTTTGAGAAAGTATATGGAATACAGAGGCAATCGGGTAAAATTTGTCCAGAATTTTACTGATGTTGACGACAAGATTATCAATAAGGCGAAGGAAGAGGGGATCACTGCTCCCGAAGTATCGGAAAAGTATATTGAGGAATATTACAAAGATGCTGCGGCACTTAACGTGAGGAAAGCTGACGTGCATCCGAAGGTATCAGAACACATTCAGGATATCGTTCGATTTGTTGAGACTTTGGTGGAAAAAGGGTATGCCTATGAAGCCGATGGTGATGTTTATTTTTCCACGAGAAAGTTTCCGGAATACGGCAAACTTTCTAAGCAGAACATCGACGACTTAGAGTCGGGTGCAAGAATCGCCGTGGGCGAGGTAAAGCAGGATCCGCTGGATTTTGCCCTCTGGAAAGCGAGAAAGACCGACGACGAAATCGCCTGGGAATCACCATGGGGAATGGGGAGACCGGGTTGGCATATCGAATGCTCGGCGATGTCGAAAAAACACTTAGGCGAAACGATTGACATCCACGCCGGCGGCCAGGATTTGCAATTCCCGCATCATGAAAATGAAATTGCGCAGTCAGAATGCTGCAACGGCGCGCCTTTTGCTCACTACTGGATGCACAACGGCTATATTACGATTGATAATGAGAAAATGTCAAAATCCAAGGGCAACTTCTTTACTGTAAGAGATATTCTCAAAGAATACGACGGAGAAGTCATTCGTTTTTTCCTGCTGTCAGGGCATTATAGAAATCCGATCAACTTCAGCGACGCTTTGATGGAGCAGGCCAAGAACAGTCTTGGCAGAATGGAAAACTGCAAAGAGAACCTGATTTACCTGATGAAAGCAGGAGCTGAGGGACCGATGACTTCTGCGGAAGAAGAGCAGCTGGCTGCGTATGATAAATATCGGCAGGAATTTATCAAAGTGATGGACGACGATCTCAATACCGCTGACGCTATCAGCGCTGTATTTGAGTTGGTAACGGTGGCGAATACTGCAGTGAAAGACGGTGCTACGAAGGAATTTGCGCAGAAGTCTCTGGAGACTCTGATGGAATTTGCCGACGTTTTGGGCCTGCTGCAGGGCAAAGCTGATGAGGCGATCGATCCGGAGATTCAGAAGCTGGTTGACGAGAGACAAGAAGCGAGGAAGGCGAAGAATTTTGCCAGAGCTGACGAAATCAGAGATTTATTGAAAGAAAAGGGGATTACCCTGAAGGATACACCACAGGGTGTACAGATTATAAAAGAATAGTATGAAACAATTGAATCCAAGAGAAATAAATACAACGGCATTGGCTTTTTTAGGCGATGCCGTTTATGAAATATATGCGAGAAAATATGTAATGGACAGCGGGCAGAAAAATGCGGACAGGCTGCACAAGGAAGCCATCAAGTACGTGTGTGCTGACGGACAGGCAAAGGCGGTCAAATCCTTACTGGAGGACTTTTTGTCAGAAGAAGAAGTCAGCTTGGTAAAACGGGCCAGGAATCGGAAAACGGCGTCAAAGGCGAGAAGTGCAGACGCTGTAACCTACAAACTAGCTACGGCCTTCGAAGCATTGATGGGCTTTCTCTATCTGGACGGTCAGACACAGCGCCTGGAAGAAGTGGTGCTGGAGGCGTTGAAAAGAATTGAGGAGTGATAGTGATGAGTAAAGCGGATGGATTATTTGTGAATATGTGCCGTGAGATTTTGGATCACGGTTTTTCTACCGAGGGGCAGGAAGTCAGAGCGAGATGGGAAGACGGGTCGCCTGCTTACACGATAAAAACCTTTGGCGTGGTCAATCGGTATGACTTACAGGATGAGTTTCCGGCCTTGACCCTGCGGCCGACAGCCATTAAATCGGCGGTGGATGAGATGCTCTGGATTTGGCAGAAGAAATCCAATAATATCAACGATTTGAAGAGCCATATCTGGGACGAATGGGCTGACGAAGGCGGTTCCATTGGCAAGGCTTATGGCTATCAGCTAGGTGTCAAATACAGGTTCAAGCAGGGTGAAATGGACCAAGTGGATAATGTTATCTGGCAGCTTAAAAATACGCCGCAGTCGAGACGTATCATGACCAACATCTACAACTTTGCAGATTTGATGGAAATGGGTCTGGAACCCTGCGCTTACAGCATGACCTTTAACGTGACGGGGAACAAGCTCAATGCGATTTTGAATCAGCGTTCTCAGGATATTCTTGCCGCTAATAACTGGAATGTGGTGCAATATTCTGTTTTGGTGTACATGTTGGCCCAGGTGTGCGGCTTTGAACCGGGGGAATTGGTTCACGTCATCGCTGACGCCCATATCTATGATAAACATATTCCGATTATCGAAGAACTGATCCAGCGGCCGCAGTATCCGGCACCAAAGTTCAGCCTCAACCCGGATGTGAAGGACTTCTACGACTTTACTACCGATGACTTGATCATCGAGGATTATCAGAAAAACCCTCAGGTCAAGAATATACCAATCGCGGTGTAATGGGGCTCGCCACAGTTTCTGAAAGAAACGGCAAAAGTTTAATTTTGAAAGGAACAGATAAATGAAACTCATACTTGCAACAGATGAAAACTGGGCTATTGGGAAGGACGGAGGTCTGCTCTGCCACATCCCCGGCGATTTAAAGTATTTTAAAGAGCGAACCCGCGGAAAGACAGTGGTGATGGGGCGGCCTACGCTGGAGAGCCTGCCTGGCGGCAAACCTTTACCCCATCGGGACAACATTGTTCTGACCACGCGGGAAGACTACGCTCCCGAAGGCGTTTTGATTGTCCATTCTGCAGATGAGCTTGACGACATGCTGACAAAATATGACAGCGAAGATGTTTTTATTATCGGAGGCGGCAAGGTCTACAGGGAGTTCCTTCCCAAATGTGATACTTGCTACATTACGAAAATTTATCAGAAATTTGAGGCCGATACTTGGTTTGTAAATTTAGACGAGATGGACGAGTTTGAAATCGTCTGGCAAAGTGAGATGCAGGAAGAGAAGGGTATCCGCTATCAGTTTTTTGAATATAGGAGAAAATAAGCTATGGCAGAAAAGAAAAAAAAAAAGAGAAATTGGGAAGAAATCAACGGACGGAAGGGCAAGCGTTATGTTCCGAGGGCGGAAGGAAAAGGTCAGAGACCTGCAAGGCCTGTGAAGGCTGTAAAAGCTGATGCCTACGAGGTGTATGAAGAGCAGACCTCCGAAAATGTCATTATCGGCAGAAATCCAGTGATTGAGGCATTGAAAAACGACAGAGAAATAGAAAAAATTTTAATAGGAAAAGGCGCTGAAGGTTCCATCGCTAAAATCATCGGCATGGCCAAAGACAAGCAGATTCCTATTTATCAGAGCGATAAGATTACTTTAGACAGAATTGCAGCAGGAGGCTCCCATCAAGGGGTCATCGCCTATGCGTCTGCTTATCGTTACGCTGAGATAGAGGACATCTATGCCCTGGCAGAAAAGAGGGGAGAAGACCCATTTATCATTATTTTAGACAATCTGGAGGACCCTCATAACCTGGGGGCTATCATGAGAACGGCTGAATGCGCAGGAGCGCACGGTGTCATCATACCAAAACGCCGCGCTTGCGGCTTGACTGAAGCGGCGGTCAAAGCTTCCGCAGGTGCCGTAGAATATGTACCATGCGTGAAAGTTGCCAACATCGGGCAGACCATTGACCGGCTGAAAGAAAACGGTATCTGGATTGCGGCCTGTGATATGGGCGGTGTAAATTATTACAATCAGGACTTGACAGGGAAAATCGCTCTGGTCATCGGCAGTGAAGGCACCGGCATCAGCCAGTTGGTTAGAAAAAAGTGCGATTATATCGTTTCCATGCCTATGGTTGGAAAGATTACATCATTGAACGCATCCAATGCGGCAGCGATTTTGATGTATGAGGTAAGAAAACAGAGAGATGGAAAATAAGGAACTAAATCTGCTGTCGGATGAGTCTATCGTAAAGATGGCCCAGGAAGGCAGCAGCACAGCTTATGAATATCTGATTAACAAATATAAAGAACTGGCCAAGGTTAAATCGAAAACTTATTTTATCGCCGGAGCAGATAACGAAGATGTCATTCAAGAAGGAATGATCGGCATTTTCAAAGCAATTCGTGATTTCGATGAGAATGGAGACGCTTCTTTTCGTACCTTTGCAGAGTTGTGTGTCAACCGGCAGATCATCACAGCGATTAAGCATGCCAATCGGCAAAAGCATCAAATTCTGAACGAATCTGTCTCGCTCAGTGCAGGAGAAGATACGGACGGTGATGAAGCGCAGTCGCTCTCTGAAAAATTAGCTGCAACAAGCCCGGAGACGGATCCGGTCAGCATGATGTTGATGAAAGAAGTCGTCGACTATCTCAAAGCCAATGAGCAGGATATATTCAGCCCTTTTGAAAACAAAGTTTGGAATGAGATGCTGAAGGGGAAGAACTATAGAGAAATCGCGTTTAAACTGCGCAGGCCGACTAAAACAGTGGATAACGCCATGCAGAGAATTAAGAAAAAAATACAGAGCTACCTTGAGATTTCGTGACTTTGGTTGGGTCAATTGCTGCAGCAATGGCTGGATACAGACGGCTCCGGTTGTGATACAATGTTCATACCTGCTGACAGGCAGGTGGTAAGCGGACAGAGTTTCGTGCATATGACAAGTTGTCATATGGGGGAGGTGTGTATATGAAGGACATTGTAACAAAGAGATTGATCATTACAGAGGCGGGAGAAGAACATCTCGATACGATTATCGCCCTGGAATCCCATCCCGAGAATCGGGATTATCTGTGGATTGGCACTTATGAGGAACATGCAGCGGAAATTGATGACCCGAATCACTTGCTTTTGATCTTTAAGAAGAAAAAAGATGGTGTGATTGTTGGGTATGCTTTGATTAGGTTGGATTTTAAATCGAATGTCTTTGAACTTCGGCGAATTGCAATTTCGGAAAAAGCGGCTGGGTTCGGCAGAGAAGCTATGGCGGCTTTACTGAGATTTGCCTTTGAAGAGATGGAGACGAATCGATTCTGGTTGGACGTATATCCTGACAATTTGGTTGGTATTAAACTTTATGAGAGCCTGGGTATGCATCGGGATGGGGTGTTGCGGCAGAACTATAAAGCCGAAAGAGGTTATCTCGATCAGATTATTTACTCCATGTTACGCAGCGAATATGAGGCGTTTTTTTGATAAATACGGCATGAGCCGTATTTTTTCATAAAAATATCACAAAATATCTACGGATTGATGACTTCAAATTGTTGACAATCCGTGAAAAATATAGTACGATTACTTAAGATGTGACAGGCTGTTGTAGCTCAGTTGGTAGAGCACTTCCTTGGTAAGGAAGAGGTTCGGCAGTTCGAGTCTGCTCAACAGCTCCAAAAAATTTAATTTGTTATTTATTTAAAGGAGAAACGTAAAAATGGCAAAGCAAAAATTCGAGAGAAACAAACCGCATATCAATATCGGAACAATCGGTCACGTAGACCACGGAAAGACCACTCTGACAGCAGCGATCACAACGACACTGTACCAGAGATATGAACTGGGAGAGAAGGTGGCCTTCGACCAGATCGACAAGGCGCCGGAAGAAAAAGAAAGAGGAATCACGATCTCAACAGCACACGTTGAGTATGAAACCCCGAACAGACACTATGCCCACGTAGACTGCCCGGGCCATGCCGACTATGTAAAGAACATGATCACAGGAGCAGCACAGATGGACGGAGCGATCCTGGTAGTGGCAGCAACAGACGGACCGATGCCGCAGACAAGGGAGCACATCCTGCTGTCAAGACAGGTAGGCGTGCCATATATCGTGGTATTCCTGAACAAGTGCGACATGGTGGATGACGAGGAACTGCTGGACCTGGTAGAGATGGAAGTAAGAGAGCTGCTTTCCGAGTATGAATTCCCTGGAGACGACACACCGATCATCAGAGGATCCGCGCTGAAGGCACTGGAAGATCCTGCAGGAGAATGGGGAGACAAGATCGTGGAGCTGTTCGAGGAGATCGACGCATACATCCCTGAACCTGAGAGAGCAAACGACAAGCCATTCCTGATGCCTGTAGAGGACGTATTCTCCATCACAGGAAGAGGAACCGTAGCGACAGGAAGAGTCGAGAGAGGCGTGCTGAAGGTAGGCGAGGAAGTAGAGATCATCGGACTTTCGGAAGAGAAGAGAAGCGTAGTCGTAACAGGACTGGAAATGTTCAGAAAGCTGTTGGACGAAGCAGAGACAGGAGACAACATCGGAGCACTGCTGAGAGGCGTGCAGAGGGATGAGATCGAAAGAGGACAGGTACTGGCAAAACCAGGAACCATCCATCCGCATACAAAGTTCAAGGGACAGGTATACGTACTGAAGAAGGAAGAAGGCGGAAGACATACGCCGTTCTTCAACGGATACAGACCGCAGTTCTACTTCAGAACGACAGACGTAACAGGAGACCTGCAGTTACCGGAAGGCACAGAGATGTGCATGCCTGGAGACAACGTAGTGATGGAGATCGCGCTGATCACACCGATCGCTATCGAGGAAGGGCTGAGATTCGCCATCAGAGAAGGCGGAAGGACAGTCGGATCCGGCGTAGTAACTGAGATCATCGAATAGAATACTTGCTAAATCAGCCCGTGGCGTTGTTGCTGCGGGCTTTTCGTTTCCTTGAAGCCCTAGCCCGATTTGCGGGCGCAAATCGATGGCAGGCCTCATGCGAGAAACTCCCAAATCTTTGATTTGGTGAGTTTTACCGCCACGTACCCCGTGTACGCTCCGGGACTCAGAGCCCTTGCGCCTAGCCACGGACTGATTTCTCTGCGTATTTCCGGTAATTGAAGGTAATTGGATAACAATAGGAAACCCGCGGGAAACCGCGGGTTTTGTTGTGGGCGGAACCAGGGGGTGTAGCAGGCAGGGCTGCCCTAGGAGGACAGCGATATGGTTTTACCCGTCATTTTATAAAAAAGGGCCGAAAGCACCTAAAAAATGCCGCCGGCTGCAAAGGGGGTGGCCTGCGTCAATGGCTCTAACGGTTGAAACTCCGTCATGGCTTCCCTCCAGCCACCCCTGTCAGCCTCCAGATTATTGGAATTTTTAGGTGCTTTTGCATTTTTTTGTGTCAATAGGGGTTAAAAGTGCGCTGCCAGGGGCGCTTAGCAGGGGAGCAGGACGTAACGGTGTGTGAGCAGTTACGCAATAGGGCTTCCGCACGGGGAGCTTGCTTAACGGAACCCCGATTTTAGGCAGGTTTTGCGTAACAGGCATTAACCTGGGAGACGCCAGTTACGCAAGCGAGAGCGCTGCCGCTCCCACTGCTTAACGGCTATGGCCTTTTGGCACATTTCTGCGTAACTGGGGCAGGCGTGGGAAGAGGGAATTACGCATCAGGGATGTTTGAGTGCGGTACTGCTTAACCGTTTCGGTTTTTAGCCGCTTTTTTGCGTAACCAGCTGCTAACGAGCATAAATACTATTGACAAACCTTTTGACTTTCAGTACAATTTTTTGAGTGACCAAAATTTATGGAGGAACGGAATGAAAGAAAAGAAGAAACTATCTCTTGCCGTACAGATATTTATCGGATTGGGACTGGGTATTGCTGCAGGTCTGTTATTTATCGCCGTCGGCAAAGAAAATTGGGCAGATTCGTATATCATGCCTTTTGGTACTATATTTTTGAATCTAATCAAATTTATCGTAGTGCCAATCGTACTTACGTCAATTATTTCAGGAGTCATATCTCTGAAAGATATCAAGAAAGTCGGGTCCATCGGTGGGAAGACAATCGTCTTCTATATGTGCACGACAGCGGTAGCCATTGTCATCGGACTGACCTTCGCGAACCTGTTTAAAGGCACCTTCAGCGTGCTTCAAACCAGCGGTCTAACCTATGAGGCCACCGAGCCAGTCAGTTTTATGGAGACGCTGGTCAATATCTTCCCATCAAATGCAGTGGCACCGATGGTAGAAGCTAATATGCTGCAGGTTATCGTCATCGCCTTGCTGTTTGGCTTTGGCATTATTTTATCTGGAGAGAAGGGACAACCTTTTGCCAAGATGATTGTCAGCCTGTCTGATGTATCCTTGCGCATCATGGAGATGATTCTAAAACTTTCACCAATCGGGGTTTTCTGTTTAATTACGCCGGTAGTTGCGACTAACGGACCAAAGATATTGGGATCCTTGGCCATGGTATTGCTGGCAGCTTATATCTGCTACATACTGCACGTAGTCATCGTATATTCAGGTGCCGTCAGAGGATTGGGCGGTCTGAATCCATTGACTTTCTTTAGA
Organism: Eubacteriaceae bacterium; assembly: GCA_902362805.1. Taxonomy (GTDB): domain Bacteria; phylum Bacillota; class Clostridia; order Peptostreptococcales; family Anaerovoracaceae; genus Senimuribacter. The sequence goes on from CABIXY010000008.1 coordinate 100,383, forward strand.
GGAATCGCTCCAGCCATGATGTTTGCTTTTTCCAGTGCGTCCTCAGTAGGTACCTTGCCTCTCAATCTGGAATGCTCGGAGAAGCTAGGTGCAAAGAGAGAAGTTGCAAGCTTTGTACTGCCTCTGGGGGCTACCATCAATATGGATGGAACCGCGATTTATCAAGGCGTCTGTGCAGTCTTTATCGCCAGATGCTACGGAATCGACTTGACCTTGTCGCAGATGGTGGTCATTGTTTTGACGGCAACTTTGGCTTCAATTGGTACGGCAGGCGTTCCTGGTTCTGGCATGATCATGCTGGCCATGGTGCTGCAAAGCGTGGGACTGCCTGTAGAAGGTATTGCGCTTGTAGCAGGAGTAGATCGCATCTTTGACATGGGCAGAACGACAGTCAACATTACGGGCGATTCTGTGTGCTCTATTGTAGTTAGCAAAATGGAAGAACGGAAGGAAACGAGAAAAGCGAAAGCGAATGCATAAAAAAACAAGGGGCTGCTAGATGCAGCCCCTGTTGATTTGATGCTATTTTGCTGTACGGTTCGCTTTGTTAGACCAGGAGGTATAATACTTCGTCTTATCTATGGTCCGTACACCGCGCACTTTATAATAGTAGCGAGTTCCCTTTTTTAACTTTTTAGAGTCAGTAAAGGAGAACGTTTTATTGGTTTTTGTCTTGTAGTAAGCTTTAGTACCATATCCAGAGGACTTTTTCGTCGATCTGAATACCTCATAATAATCGACCTTATAACCGGCAGACTTTTTCCATGAAACTTTGATTCCATTCTTTGTTAAAGCAGACTTAGCTGTAATCTTTGTTTTTTTGATACCATCAATAGTCTCAATGTCCTTAAAAGTGCTACCCAGCATTTTAGAATAAATGGCATTAGATAGGTAGCGATAGTCGTCCAGCTGGTGGGCTTTGTTGGTCATGGTGTTGGCAAATAAGGTTATCTGGTAGCCACCCTGCTTGTAATCAATTGCCTGAATGGTGCCTTTGTATTTTTCAATGTAATCCGCAGCCATAAAACCTTCGATAGGATAATCTGAAGTGGTCTTGATTAAAATTTCAGCTCCCTTTGGCGTCTGTGTAATGTAGTTGCCTCCATAGCCGTACATGATATTATCTTTTTGCTGCTTGTATTTTGCAGTAATCAGATTGTCTGATTCATAAGTCACCGTAGTCAATGCATCATAGCTGCCGCCAGTCTGATAGTCGATGTCAATTCCCAGGTCTTTTGCCGCTTTCAGGGCGTTGGCTGTGTAGCCGATATATGGCTTGCCTTTTTTGATCAGACGCAGTTCTTTTTCGCCCAGAGGGCGGCTTCCTACGATGACGTCGGCATTTTCTGGATTGTCGACTACCTGGAAGCCCATTTGCTGCTCAAAGGCAAAGATATCCCAGCCTAGGGCAGTGTTGAGCCTGTCTTGATACCGCTTGATGCCGTATTCTTTGCCATTCTTCGTCGTTGTGAAGGCAGAGCTGGTTCGACCTGGAATATAGACTTTGACGGCTTTTTTGACTGCTTTTGCAGCAGGCATCTTTGAAACGGCCTTCCCGACCAAAATGTAATCGCTCTTAACCGTGTTGAAGTCATTTTTCTTTACCAGGAAATCACCTTTATTCGTACCGGAGGTAATCATTCCTACCGTCTTGCCGTTTTTTAATAATCTGTTGACGGCTTGGATGGCATCTACGCTGTTGTTTGAAAGGACCATATAGCTGCCGCTTCCTGATGTAGTCGTCTTGATTGACGGTACTTTCGTGATCTTCTTTGTGTCAGCTGCTTTAATGGCGCCAACCTTTGTAATCACATGAGCGTCAAATCCGCGCAGCTGCGGAAATGCAGTCAGAGGCTCTGAGTATAGCGCATCCCAGGTGTCGATGACCATGTTGGAGTAAAGGGCGGAGTTCGCCATGTTCCGCTTTGTCTGATGCATATCTACTACTAGAGAACCTTTTTTGTAGGTCTTGCCGTGGATTGTCACATCTTTTGTCAGCTGTTTCAGCTTGACGTCGTTTCTCAGCAGGTATTCTGCCATCTCCTTTGCAGCCTGAATATTTTTCTGATCAGATGTGCTGATTGGTATGATGTAGTATTCAGGGAAGAAGTTGTTGTTTTCTTCATACTTTTTACGGAACTTATCCGCTTCTGCGCCGATATCGTCATATTGGCTTACAAAGTAAGGGGAAATCGTATCCGCATCGATATTTTCCAAACCTCTCCTGAAAAACTCTAATTGGTTGAGATACATCCTGTCTTTGTTCTCCGCAACAAAATCGGCATTGCCGATTAGACCGTATTTGACTGCCTGCTGTGCATCGTGACTTCCATAAGGAAATTCGGCCGTATAGGCGTTACAGCCGTGCAGGAACGCGTAGATCGGGGTGTAACTTGGTGAGATGTCTTCCCAGGCACCCCACTTCTTCTTACCGCTGTTGTCCACAGAGAGATAGTCACGCAGCGTAAGTTGGAAACTGTTGATAGACTCGTTGTTGGCGATAGCGGCTGCGCCGAAGTTTTCGCCTTGTTCTATGGAAGTATCGATATATAAATCGTATTCAGCATTTGGTTCGTGAGCAGGGGTGCATGGTTCTACGACGAACTCGTCATAGTATCCGTGAATTTCATACAGGGTGATCGGATTCCACTTTGCAATCAGTTGCGTCATGGCCTGCGTTTCTGGCTGCGTCTGGTAGGAGTTATCACGATTTAAATCAAAGTAGTTGGCGTTGGTTCGAGTCATAGCCTGGCGGCCGTCTACGTTTTCTGATGGTACGACGATGAAAAACATATCGGTCAAAATCTCATCTATATCTAAATCTTTTTTCGATATATTGTAATACTTTTTCATCTGTTCGTCAGTCATATTGGTAACTGCATCACAAGTATGCTTCGGGTTAGAGGGTTCGAACTTGCCTTCCCCTTGGATAAATCCTACGCCGGTGACCTTATCTTTGATCAGTTCTGACCAAACTTTGCCGTCTTTTGACATTTCAGCTTGAAGAGTCGCCTTTCCAGTGCTCGTGAGGCCGGTAATTTTGTTATAAGGAATTTTTCCGCTTCCTTCTGCAGCTTCCACGACGGCTTCGACAAAATCGAGACAGCCGTCAGCGCCGATGATTTCATCGGAGTGGATATTGCTGTAGACGACAGGGACCTTGTAATCCAAAGTTCCCGCTGCAACTTCTTTTTTTACTTGAGTGGGGTTCGTTTCGGCTTGTTCCGTCTGGGCGAGATGATTAGATAGATCACTTGATTTCGCGGAAAGGAAAAGCGCATTGATCGGCTTACCCTTTACCGAATAACCGATAGCCTCTATTTTGGCGTAAAGACCGGTGGCGTTGGCTCTGGCTGCTAATTCGGCAAGCTTCTCATCAACTTGACTCTGCGTATGGAAGGAGTCATAAGGACGTACCCAGACCGAGGTACTGCCCAAAGCTGATTTACCGTGATAGCAAGTTAAATCGTATCGTCCGGTATAGTCGAGAATGGTATTTCTGACTAAAACGCGGTCACGATTGTCTATACCGTTGTATCCAAACAATGTTTTACTGTCAAACTCCATCTGCAGATATAAGGCATCGCCTTCAGTCACGACTGAGTTGGTGATGTTCTGGAACATGTCAATTTCCTCTTGTCCACCTGATTCTACAGTAGTTGCAACAGTTTTCCATTCATCCATTGGACCGCCGAGATATTGGTATGGAAATTCGCCCGAGTCCTGCATGCCTTTTTTTCGAGAAAGATTCCAGCGGATTGTCTTATCTTCTATGGCTTTTTCCAATTGTTCTCTTGTCATATCGACTTTAACTTTTGCAATAAAGGAACGTTCTTGGGTTAAAGATATCGCATCTTCGCCTTCTCCGGTATTGTCTAAGGTGACAGCTTCACTGCCCACTGTGGTGTCTCCAAAGGATATCTTTGGGGCAGTGAAGGATGATGCAACTAGTGCTAGTGATAGAACGATGATAAAGCTGAGACTGATTGTTCGTTTTCGCATTAGTTTACTCATGGTTACCTCCGTAATTTTTAAACGGTGAGATGTGGTATGTTGTTGTAAACGTTTACAGTGTTAAAGTAACAGATGTAAATAAAACTGTCAACAAGTCAAAATAAAATTGTCAAAATATTGCCAAAAATACAATAATATATACAATAACGTTGGTTATGTTCTGGACACAATACAATCCTGTGTCCGGAAACGTGAAAATGAGGGAGTCTTCTATGCAAGAGAAAAAAATTGTGGTAGAATAATCAAGATAAAATTAGAATTGTGAGGATATAATTATGATGGGTATGGAACCCGATACAATAGATAAGGAAGAAGCCTTTCAGGATACCTATCGAAAATGGCGTGTTTTGATTTTTAAAGCTGACATCGTCAGTGTTTTGGCAGTTTTTATTATCGAGATTACCATGTTTTTTTTCTTGCGTTCCCATGATCTGATATTTCAGACTGTGTCAGTGTATCTGGCCAGATTCTTGATCTTACCGACAATCATCAATATTACGCTTCTCACCATTGCGATCATCTGCAATGAACGATACAAAGACAGACCGTATTTGCTCAATTATGTTCCGATTGTACTCATGAGTTGTCTCTGTATTGTGGTATCGTGCACCCACTATGTCTTTACGGTAACTATGGCAGTGTACATCATTCCTGTATTTGTGACGGTGATCTTCAGCAATCGAAAGATGACACGGCTGATTACCCTTATCGGCGTTGGGGGTATTGTGATAACGGTACTTGTCGATGTCTTACTATCTCAAAGCGAAGATGTTTATTTAATTCCTGAAGCCATTGTCGCTCTGTGCATTCTGTTGACGGCTCACAAATTTTCGCAAATTCTCATTGGTTATCATAAAGAGAAAAACGACGCATTGGCGAAGGGCTATCAAGAGCAATTGAGGATGAAAGAACTTTTAAACTACGACCAAAAGACTGGCATTTACGGCGCTACAGCCTTTAACAACTGTCTGATTGGAGCGATAGATAAGGGCTGGACTGATAACCTGGCACTGGCCTTTGTGGATATTGATGATTTTAAATATGTTAATGATTCTTATGGTCATGCAGCTGGGGATGAGGTACTCGTGCGCCTTGCGGCAATTATCAAAGAGATTTGTGGAGACAGACAGCTGCCGGGTCGTTTTGGAGGCGATGAATTTGCCATATTGCTTACTGGAGAGAGCCTCGAGGTTTACTGCTCCTTGCTTACCGAGATTCAGAAGGCGTTTCGGCAACAGATTTATGATTTTTCAGAGCAAAGGATTACTGTCAGCATTGGCTTAGCCAGGCTGCAGGAAGGGTGGGATGCGGAGATGATTTTGCAAAAAGCAGATGAGGCGATGTATCAATCCAAAAAGAATGGGAAGAACCAACTCACTGTTTTTCAATAGAGTGAAACCGCTGATTGCTGTAATTCACAGAATTGGGGGACTAATTCCTGCGGTGTTGACAAAGGATTGTCCACTGCGATATACTTAATTGTAAGCATTTGCAGATGCCACGCGCGTCAGCAGATGTTTTTTTAAAGAAAAGGTTGTTGTCTTGTGAGTAAGGGAGGAGATTTGTATGAAAAACTTAAATATGAAAAAAATAAGCATAGATATAATTGTAGATATCATCGGAGGCGTTCTGATTGCCATCGGTACCTACAATTTTGCAGCTGCCTCTGAATTTCCAATGGTGGGATTTAATGGAATCGGCTTGATTTTATACCACCTATTTGGGATGCCTATCGGTACAGTGGCATTCGTGCTGAATATTCCAGTTGCTATCGCCTGTTTTAAAATTCTGGGAAGAGATTTTTTCATCAGGTCTATCAGAACCATTGCCATCACATCTATCATAATGGATGTCGTTGCACCGAAATTCCCGGTCTACGAGGGGGATTTGATGTTATCGGCAATATGCACCGGCGTGCTTTCTGGCTTGGGATACGCCTTGATCTACATGAGAGATTCCTCCACTGGCGGTACTGACTTTATCATGCTGTCTATCAAAGAGTTTTTCCCGCATCTATCATTAGGAAAAATTTCTTTTGCTATGGAATCACTGGTAATTGTAGCTGGGACTGTTCTAGTATCGAAAAATATCGAAGGATTAATCTATGGGATGATCATCAGCTTTATCCTCTCCATTATGGTGGATAAAGTCATGTATGGAATCTCTGCCGGAAAGATGGCCTTTATTGTTACGGATCACGCACACGAAGTAGCAGACCGCATCGATGAAACAGTAGGGAGAGGTTCCACTTTCCTGAAGGCGGAGGGCAGTTACTCCGAAGAGGAGAAAGATGTAGTGATGTGTGCCTGCAGTACAAAGCAGATGTACGGCATCAGAAATGTGGTCAAGGAAGTTGACCCGGAAGCCTTTATCATCATCATGGAGTCCAACGAGGTCGTCGGATCGGGATTTAAAACTAAATGATTATAAAAGATGCTGCCCAGGTTCGTCTTTGGACAGCATCTTCTGATTTGGGGGCTTACTTTACGTCGTAGGCAATCAGCGCTACATCGCAGCCGCACTTCTCTGCAAGCTTGTGCTCTGCCTCGCTGATAATTTTAAGATCCGCTGGGGAAAGTTCTGCCAATTTATCGTTATACATTTTTATCACCTCCAACTATAGTATTTACCGGATGACAGAACAACATTCTAGTGATAAAATAAAAAAGATTGTTAATTATTTTCGGGGATAATAGTAAGAGACGCTTTCATTTGCGTCTTTGCCACGATTGTGGTAGAATAGTTCCGCGATGTAAACGATGTTGTTTGCAAAAAATAACAGTCCTATGGAGTGAACATATGGAAAATATGATCAAAATTGAAAATTTAGTTTTTGAATATACACAGGGTGAAGAGGAAGCGCCAGTTAGAGCGATCAACGAGATTTCCCTGGAAATAGAGAAAGGAAGTTTCACCGCAGTCATTGGCAAGAACGGATCAGGAAAATCCACTTTGGCAAAGAATCTCAACGGACTGCTTTTGCCCAGCGGAGGGACAATCTATGTGAAAAGCTGGGATACAAAGGATGATAACCACATTTGGGATGTGCGGCAGACCGCGGGAATGGTTTTTCAGAATCCTGATAATCAACTCGTCTCTTCCATCGTAGAAGACGACGTAGCCTTTGGCCCTGAAAATTTGGGAATTGAGCCGCAGGAAATCAGAAAAAGGGTGGATAAAGCTCTGGAATCTGTCAACATGGGGCAGTTTAAGAAAAAAGCGCCGCACCTTCTGTCTGGCGGACAAAAGCAGAGGATCGCCATTGCGGGTGTAGTTGCAATGCGGCCGGAATGCATCATTTTCGACGAACCGACAGCGATGCTGGATCCCAAAGGCAGGGATGAAATCATGGAGATTATCAAAGAATTACACGAAGATGGGATTACTGTGATTTTGATTACCCACTTCATGGATGAAGCGGTTCGTGCAGACAGAGTGATCATCATGAACGAAGGCAATATTCTTCTCGATGGGACACCTTCGGAGGTGTTCTCGCAGGGAGAGATGATTAAAGCGGCAAATCTCGACGTTCCGCTAGCCGTGGAACTTGCTGGAAGACTGAGAAAAAGGGGAATTAAGATTCCTGAGAACGTCATTACAAACGAAGGACTGGTAACATTCGTATGTCAATACAAGTAAGAAACTTATCACATATTTATTCAAAAGGAATGCCAGACGAACAACTGGCACTTTCTAATATTAACTTTGATATTTACGACGGTGAAATCGTAGGCGTCATCGGACACACGGGATCGGGAAAGTCAACGCTGCTGCAGCATCTCAATGGGCTTCTGAAGCCGAATAGCGGCACGATCGTTATTGGAAATACAGATATCACAGCACCGGGCGTGGCAATGAAAGAAATCCGCAGGCGCGTAGGACTGGTCTTTCAGTATCCGGAATATCAGTTATTTGAAGAAACCGTAGCACAGGATGTGGCATTTGGCCCTAAGAATCTGGGATTAACAGAGGCAGAGGTAGCCGATCGAGTTGAGGAAGCTTTGGAACTGGTGGGGCTGGATTACGAGGATATCAAAGAGCGTTCTCCGTTCGATCTTTCTGGCGGTCAGAAGAGACGAGTTGCCATCGCTGGGGTTATCGCTATGAAACCTCATGTCTTAATTCTCGACGAACCCACAGCCGGTTTAGATCCGGGAGCACATCAGGACATTCTCGCTATGATTGAAGAGGTACACGAAGCACAAAATAATATCATCATCTTTGTCTCTCACAATATGGCTGATGTAGCTAGTTTATCTGATAAGGTCATGGTTTTGGACAACGGAAAACTGGTGACGGTTGGAACGCCGCAGGAGGTGTTTTCACAAAAGGAACGCCTGGAAGCCATCGGGCTGAACGTGCCGCCTGTTACAGACTTGATGCACCAGATTAAGAGCGGCGGGGCGGCTGTCAATGAAAATGTGTTGACCATCAAAGAGGCGGAAGAGGAATTATATAACTATTTACAGAGGAAAATGATTTAATGATAAGAGATATCACACTTGGACAATATTATCCCAGCGAATCCATCATTCATCGGCTGGATCCGAGAATTAAAATAATCGCGACGATTATGTTCATCGCAGAGTTGTTTATCGTGGATGATTTTATCGGGTTTGCCATCTGTGCCAGCGCACTGGCTGTCATAGTGGGCATATCAAAGGTTCCGCTGGCCTTCATCATGCGGGGCTTAAAGCCGATTCTTTTAATCATCATCTTTACCTTTTGCCTCAATATATTCATGGTGGATGGCAAGGTAATCTGGCAATGGGGATTTTTAAAAATTACAGTGGAAGGACTTTATACAGCGGCATTTATGGGACTGAGACTGATCCTTTTAATCATCGGCTCTTCTCTGCTGACACTGACGACAAAACCCATCAGCCTGACTGACGCAATTGAAAGACTGTTAAGCCCACTTTCCCATGTCGGTGTGCCTACACACGAAATTGCGATGATGATGTCTATCGCTCTCAGGTTTATTCCGACTCTTTTGGAGGAGACGGACAAAATCATGAAAGCCCAGCAGGCCAGAGGTGCGGATTTTGAAAGTGGAAATATCTTAAGCAGAGCGAAATCCCTGATTCCTATACTGGTACCGCTGTTTGTAAGTGCTTTCCGCATTGCGCAAGATTTGGCAATGGCCATGGAAGCACGTTGTTATAGAGGCGGAAAGGGGCGAACCAGGATGCATGAGATGCAGTTTAACGGCAGGGACGCTGCAGCGATGGTCGGTTTAGCGGCGTTTTTAGCAGTGATTATTTTGGAGAGAATCTTTTTATGAGACAGAGGAAACTAAAAAATATAGATGAAAGATTGGAAGGCTTCAGTGATTTTACCATAGAAGATCCGCAAGGCTTTAAGGGAAAATGGAGGGAGGTCTTTGGAAATGATCATCCCATTTATTTGGAAATCGGCTGTGGAAAAGGTCAGTTTGTGACCAACTACGCAGCAAAATACCCACAGTGGAATTTTATTGCAATTGAGGGTCATCAGAGTGTTGTGCTCAGAGCCTTGGAAAAAGCAGCAGAAATGGAAAGTGGCAACATTAAATTTGTGCTGGAATATATAAAGGATATCCGTGATTACTTTGATTGCGGCGAACTTGAGGGGATTTTTTTGAATTTTAGCGATCCTTGGCCTAAGGATCGCCATGCGAAACGCAGACTGACTTATGGCAAACGCCTTTTACAATATTGTGATGTGATTCGTGAAGGGGGAATGATTCAATTCAAGACTGATAACGATGGCTTGTTTGATTTTACTCTGGAACAAATTGAGACTGAGGGATTGAACATTTTGGAAGTGTCCAGGGATTTGCATGCTTCGGATTTTGCTGAAACAAATATTACCACAGAGTACGAAGATAAATTTGCTGCCTCTGGGAAGAATATTAATTATGTAAAGATAAGAGCCTGATACAGGCTCTTTCCTATTTGGGAAATTAGTACTTGATAATTTTTGAAGGATTGCATAGACTGCCATTCTTCATCAGCTCAAAATGAAGATGGGTCGGTTCCATGGATTCATAAAGCGCAGTCTGTCCAACGTTGCTGATTACCTGGCCTTTTTTTACCGTATCGCCTTTTTCAGCAAGTTTATCTGTGGAGAGATTGCTGTATTTGGAAATATAGCCATTGCTGTGAGTGATCTCGATGGTGATTCCATAGGCGTCATCTGTATATATGTCCGTAATTGTACCGCTGGCGACTGCCTTGACACTGGTTCCCTGGGGAGCCTCGATATCCATACCTGGGTGGGTCATGTATTGATCGAGAGTCGCGTTGTAGATCACCATATCCATTGAATACTTCTTTGATACCTTCCCTTTGTCCGCATCGATAGGCAGCGAGAACGTATTGGATTTTGATGACTGCTTATTACTATCTACAATGGGAACGCCGGCAGATGCTTCTTCTGACTTATCACTTTCCTGTTCCTTTTTCTGATCATCAGCGTCCTTTTCCTGATCAGTTGTGGTTTTTTTCGTAACAGGCACATCATTCGCACTATTCGAGATTTTGTTAATACTAGCTTTTATCGTGAAAATAGATGTCAGAGCTATGAGACAGAAGCAAAGCATCAGAACAGCGGCAACCTTGTCTTTCCCTTTTTTTCTTTCAACTTGTCGCATTTTCTTCACCTCCTGTCACCTATTATCACCACTAAAACGTGTATTCATACTAATATTAACTTGTAAAAATAAGGAGTTCATAGTAGAATGTTTTCATGACATTCTGTCCAAAGATGTAAAAGACGGCAGTCGAATTCAGCAAATCAAATATTTGCGAATTCGTTGCATGAGACCTGCCGCGGTTTGCTTGTGTAAACCGGGCTAGGGCTTCAATTTGCAGACAGAATTTATGCAAAGATGCCCCAGCCTATGGCTGGTCTGGCGTTTGTCGTATATTTGATAATCAATTTGGAGGTGACAATATGGCTGAATTTATAATGGCAGCACAGAATGGAAGGAACATCCCTACAGAGGATAAGATTTTTGGCATCAGCCGCAGGGCGAACGAAATGATAGACGAAAAAGGTCCTGATGAAGTGGTCAATGCTACCATAGGAGCGCTTCTGGACGATGATGGCGATTTGATGGTTCTTTCTTCTGTTGATGACACATTTATGGGTCTGGAACCAGAAGAGTATGCAGCATATGCACCGATTGGCGGTACGCCCGCTTATAAAAAAGCGGCAATCAAAGCTGCTTTAGGCAAATATGAACCAAAAGGTTTTGTAGAAGCGATTGCTACACCTGGAGGCACCGGCTCAATAAGAAATACGATTGCCAACTATTCTTGCCCGGGAGATAAAGTTTTGACCAGTGACTGGCATTGGGCGCCATATAAGACTGTCGCCTCTGAAATTGGCAGGAGCATCGATACCTATCAACTGTTTACAGAAGACGGCAAATATAATATAGAAGCTTTTTCAAAAAAAGTGCATGAAATTTTGGCTGAGCAGAATCGTTTGGTTATCATCATAAACACACCGGCACATAACCCGACAGGTTATGCCCTCACCAATGAGGACTGGAAGCAGGTTGTAGACTGTCTGAGTAATGTTTCTCCTGAGAATCGTGTCGCGCTGCTTATTGATGCGGCTTATATCGACTTTGCGGGTGATGAGGATAAATACAGGGAGTTTTTACCGATTTTGGAGACTCTGCCGGCGAACATTCTGCCGATTATGGCCTACAGTATGTCAAAGACGTTCACCATTTATGGGATGAGATGTGGCGCGATGATCTGCCTGGCGCCAACAAAGGAAATTGCTGAAGAGTTTAAGCGGGTCTGTGAGTTTTCTTCGAGAGGTTCGTGGTCTAACAGCGCCAAAGCTGGCCAGAGCATTATAGCAAATATCTTTGCTGACGAAGATTTATTGAAAAAAGTAACGCAGGAGAGAAAAGAAATTCGAGAAATGCTTCTCAGCAGAGGAAAAGCTTTTGAAGAGGAGTCTGCAAAAGTAGGCTTAAAAATCGTGCCTTTTGATGCTGGTTTCTTTGCGTCGATCCCTTGTGACAACCCGGACGAAATCAGTGCCAAGCTGGAGAAAAAAGGAATTTTCCTAGTGCCCCTGGCAAAAGGGCTGCGCGTGTCCATCGCCTCAATTTCAGAGGAAAAGTGCAGACGAATTCCAGCTGAAATTAAGAGTGCAATGGAAGATTAGAAGGAAGCTGGTCTTACGACCAGTACGAAAATAGACAAGACGGAAGACACGTCCAGGCTTTGCGGCCTTGTGACGTGTCTTCTCTTATTATGTGGGTTTGAAAGTGGGAGAAACAGGCATTTGTAGTCTACAAAAGCAGAAGTCAGAAAAAAAGTGTGGAACATTTTATAGAAACCGAGGCGGCTGCGGACCGTAATGTCTTGCGGGGAGCTTTTTTGATGGAGGCATTTATTCCGCCTCTGTATTCATAGATGAAAATGTGGTATAATGGTTCCATAATCTTACGGCGTTGCCGCAAGGAAGTATTATGGAGGTGTATTATGAAGATAGATAAGGTAAGTGTGATATATTTCAGTCCATCGGGGACTACAAAGAAGATAGCTGAAAAAATCGGTGAAGGTTTTGCTGAGAAAAAGGAATACCACGATATTTTAGCGCACAGAATAGAAAAGAAACGGGTGATTGCAGAGAATGGTCTGCTGATTTTGGCGATGCCTGTATTTGGGGGACGGATTCCGGAATACTGTTTGTCCTCAATCAAACATCTTCGTGGAATGAATACGCCGGCAATCATTACAGCAGTATATGGGAACAGAGAATATGAAGACGCTCTAGTCGAAATGGAGGACCTACTTGATGATGTCGGATTCAGAGTCATCGGTGCGGCAGCTTTTATCGCACAACATTCTGTCTTTCCTCATGTGGCGGCTGGTCGGCCTGATGAAGCGGATATGAAGTACATAGAGGAATTTGCAGAGAAATGCGTTGAAAAACTGGAGACTTTTGAGCCTGAAAATAACGAAAAACTGCAGCTGCCGGGCGACCGTCCATACAAACCTCATATGAAACCATCCATGGCGCCAGAAGCAGATAAAAATTGCACAAAGTGCAGAACCTGCGTTGAGGTCTGTCCAGTACATGCAATCAGCAGTGAGACGCCAAAGAAAACGGATAAGCACAAATGTATCATGTGTACTGCCTGCATTGCTAGCTGTCCAGTAAAAGCGAGATCCTTTGGCGGACCTAAGTATGTCGTCGCATCAAAGACTTTTGCCAGTGCCTGCAGCAAGAGAAAAGAGCCAGAATTATTCGTATAAAATGACATTCTGAATAGCGGCGTTTACCCTAGTATATTGACCAGCAAGGAGGAAGACAGATGAATAAGTATTTAGACATTGCACTTGAGGTGCAAGAGGCACTTGAGAACAGGCGGCCAGTGGTGGCTCTTGAGTCTACCATTATTTCTCACGGAATGCCTTATCCGCAAAATGTAGAGACCGCTCTTAGGGTAGAGGAAATTATCAGAGACTATGGTGCAGTTCCCGCTACGGTTGCAATTATTGGGGGCAGGTTAAAATGCGGCCTTGCGAAACAGGAAATAGAGTATTTGGCAAAAAAAGGGACCGACATTGTGAAATGCTCCAGACGCGATATACCAGTGGCCATTTCTAAAAAATTGGATGGAGCGACTACTGTTGCGACTACTATGATGATTGCGAATATGGCAGGAGTGAAGATCTTCGCTACTGGGGGCATTGGAGGCGTTCACAGAGGTGCAGAACAGAACATGGATATTTCTGCTGACCTGGAGGAACTAGGGCAGACGCCGGTCATGGTGGTGTGTGCAGGTGCAAAGGCAATTCTCGATTTGGGATTGACCTTAGAATATTTGGAAACGAAAGGTGTTCCTGTAATCGGGTATGGTACCGGTGAATTGCCAGCTTTCTATACGAGAAAAAGCGGTTTCCATGTGGACTACAGATTGGATACGCCAAAGGAACTTGCAGAAGCATTCGAAGCGCAGCGGGGCTGCGGTCTTCATACCGGAATGCTGGTTGCAAATCCGATTCCCGAAGAGTTTTCTATGGACGATGAAGTCATAAACCGAGCGATTGACGAGGCCATAAGAGAAGCTGGTGAAAGAGGCATCCATGGGAAGGAGACGACGCCGTTTCTTCTTGCAAAAGTGAAAGACATTACAGGAGGCGACAGTCTCAACGCAAATATACAATTGGTATATAATAATGCCAAAGTGGCAGCACAGACAGCAGTAGAGCTTTGCCATTTATGAATCTGGAAGAAAGAGGAATAGATATATGAGATTAGTATCGTGGAACGTGAACGGTTTGAGGGCGTGCCTTGGAAAAGGATTTATAGAATCCATGCGCGGATTAGAAGCGGATTTTATCTGCATTCAGGAGACAAAGATGCAGGAAGGACAAGCCGAAGTAGACTTGCCGGAATATGAGGAATTTTTTTGCAGTGCTGAGAAGAAGGGCTACTCCGGAACCGCTATCTTTGCCAAAGAAAAACCGCTCTCAGTGCAAAAGAATTTTGGCGATCATACAGATGAAGGCAGAGCGATTATTTTAGAGTATGAGGAATTTTATCTGGTGACAGTCTATGTCCCGAACTCACAAGATCAGCTCAAGCGTATCGATTACAGGATGAAGTGGGAAGAGGATTTTCTGGCCTTCATCAAAGAACTTGACGAGAAGAAGCCGGTCATTATCTGTGGCGATATGAATGTGGCGAAGGAAGAAATTGACTTGAAAAATCCGAAGACAAATCGTGGCAACGCTGGATTCTCCGACCAGGAGCGTGACAAGATGCGTAACCTGCTGGCAGCCGGTTTTGTAGATACCTTCAGATACTTGTATCCTGAAGCAGCTGGCATTTACAGCTGGTGGTCTTATCGCTTTAATGCCCGTAAGAACAATGCCGGATGGCGTATCGACTACTTTATCGTCAGCGAAAGACTAAAGGACAAGATCGTCGAAGCTAAGATCCACACAGACATCATGGGCAGTGATCACTGCCCGGTAGAACTGGAGATTGATTTATCTTTTTGAGTGGAGAAAAAACTCCTTACATGGCTGAAAAAAATTGGTACAATACAAATACAACGAGTATTCTTCTTGGATGTAAGTCCGGTTGTAAGATCTGCTCGTTGTTTTTATTGTAGAAAATGGAGAGTCATGGCAGCTTTTAATGTCTGCATCAGCTTTTGTAGCAGGTCCTTTAGTCCGCTGCCTGTTTAGAAAACTCTTCGGCAGGGCGCGTCGGACTGACCAGAACTGTCAGGAACTGGCATAAGGAAAAGCGGGGTGTGCAGCCTGCAAACAGGCACCGAAGAGAACCTGGGGTTCCCGAGAGGAGTGGCGAAGCCACTCCTTTATCTTTTATGACAAATCGGTCAGGTAACAAAAATGTGCCTTCTTTACAAAAGCATAATATGACTGTATAGTACTATTATACACTTGAGGAGGTAATTTATGGATGCAAAAGAATGTTTCAGGATATTGAGAGAAATAAAGGATGTGAGTTTTGCCACAGTTGACCAAACGGGACGACCGCAGATCCGCATCATAGATATCATGTTGGTAGAGGAAGAAAAAGTATATTTCCTGACGGCACGAGGGAAAGACTTTTATCAAGAACTGATGGAGCGGCCTGCTGTTGCGGTCTGTGCAATGACAAAAGACTTTGAAATGATTCGCCTTACTGGAGAAATCATAAAGCTGGAGGAGCAAACAGACTGGATAGATAAGATGTTTATGCACAATCCGGTTATGAACGACGTATACCCTGGTGACAGCAGGTATGTGCTGGAACCTTTCTGCATCTGCAGGGGAAATGTGGAGTATTTTAACCTGGGATGTTCGCCAATACAGCGGCAGAGTTTCTCCTTTGGCGATGGGGATCGCGAAGAAAAGGGCTTTCTCATAACGGATGCCTGCGCCGGCTGTGGGCAGTGCATGGAGAAGTGCCCGCAGAACTGCATCCTAGAAGGCAGCCCATATAAAATTCAGCAGGAAAATTGTCTCCACTGCGGACTGTGCAGGGAAGTCTGTCCGGCGGATGCTGTCAGGAAGAAAGGATTTGACAAATGATAAATGAGACCATTTCATTATTGATAGAGAAAAAGGCGTTTTTTCTTTCGCTGCTGACGGAGCACCTGTTCATCTCGCTGGTGTCGATTTTGATCGCCCTGGCTGCGGGGCTGATCTTGGGGGTTTTGATCAGTGAATATCAAAAGAGCTCCAAATATGTCCTGGGCTTTGTCAACTTTATATACACGATTCCATCCATATCGCTGCTGGGTTTTCTGATCCCCTTTTCGGGTATTGGGAATACGACGGCGATTATCGCTCTGACGATTTATGCGCTTCTGCCCATGGTTCGCAATACCCACACCGGCATGACCAACATCGATGAACAGATTATTGAAGCGGCGAGGGGAATGGGTAGTACGCGCAATCAGATATTGTTTAAGATCAAACTGCCGCTGGCCATGCCGGTCATCATGTCAGGACTGAGAAACATGGCGACCATGACTATCGCGTTGGCGGGTATTGCATCTTTTATCGGCGCGGGCGGCTTGGGCGTAGCCATATACAGAGGGATCACCACCAACAATGCAGCGATGACCATTGCAGGAAGTCTCTTGATTGCGCTCTTAGCAATCGTGGTGGATTTATTGCTCGGTATCGTTGAAAAGCTGACGAAGAGAAAGTCTGAGAAAAAACATAAGAAAAGCCTGGTTGTGGTGATTGTTCTTTTGATCTGTGTGGCTTTGATTGGAAGCAATATACTAGGCGGCAACAGCGATAAAACGATAGAAATTGCAACGAAACCTATGACCGAGCAATACATTCTTGGTGAAATGCTGAAGGAATTGATAGAACAGGACACGGATTTGGAAGTGACTTTGACCCAGGGTGTAGGCGGCGGCACGTCCAATATTGAGCCGGCTATCGAGAAGGGGGACTTTGATCTATATCCGGAATACACGGGCACCGGCTGGAATATGGTCTTGAAGAATCAGGGGCTGTATGACGAATCTATGTTTGACCGCTTGAAGGGTGCTTACGAGAAAGATTTGAACCTGACCTGGTCGGGGATGTACGGCTTCAACAATACTTACGGTCTGGCGGTGAGAAAAGAAATCGCCGACAAATATAACCTGGAGACTTACTCGGATCTGGCAAAGGTGTCGGGCAGTCTGACCTTTGGCGCAGAATATGACTTTTATGAGAGAGAGGACGGATACGACGCTCTCTGTGAAGCCTACAACTTCCATTTTGCAAAGACGTCTGATATGGACATCGGACTGAAGTACAAGGCCATCAATCAGGGCAAGGTGGACGTCATGACTATTTTCACCACCGACGGCCAGCTGAGTGTTTCCGATATCGTGGTGCTAAAGGATGATAAACAGTTCTATCCGTCCTATATGTGCGGCAACGTAGTGCGCATGGACACGCTGCAGAAGCATCCTGAGCTTGCGGCAGTGCTGACAAGTTTGGATGGCATCTTGGATGACAAAACCATGGCGGATCTGAACTACCAGGTTGAGGGCAAGGGCAAGGAGCCGAAAGACGTGGCGCATGAATTTTTGAAAGCCAAAGGTTTTGTGAGATAGGAGGATAGGATGAATACCATAATTGAATTTCGGGATATCAAAAAAGTCTATGGTGAAAAGACCATCGTAGAGCATTTTAATCTGTCTATTGAGAAGGGACAGTTTGTGACCGTCATTGGCAGTTCAGGCTGCGGCAAGACGACTATTTTGAAGATGATCAACGGGCTGATTACGCCTGATGCGGGCACGGTTCTTGTAGAGGGCAGAGACATCAAACTGGAAGACCAGATTCAGCTTCGCCGCAATATCGGCTATTCCATTCAGGGCAGCGTCTTATTTCCACACATGACAGTGGAAAAGAACATCGCCTATGTGCCGGAGCTTCTGAACAAAAATGACAAAGCCAGGACGCGGTCCGCTGTTACTAAGTGGATGAAAATCGTAGGGCTTGATGCTGATATGCTGAAACGCTTTCCTGATGAGCTTTCTGGCGGCCAACAGCAGAGAGTGGGCATTGCCAGGAGTCTGGCGGCTTCGCCGGATATCCTTCTGATGGATGAGCCTTTCGGCGCAGTAGATGAGATTACCAGGGTGCAGCTGCAGGAAGAACTGCAGAAAATTTATGAACAGACTGGCATTACCATCCTCTTTGTCACCCATGACATTTCTGAGGCGCTGAAACTGGGGACAAAGGTGCTGGTCATGGATCAAGGGGTGATTCAGCAATACGGTTCACCGACAGAGATTCTGCGAAACCCCGCGACGGATTTTGTCAGACGGCTGGTAGCCAAAGAGCGCAGAACCTGCGGGCTGCCGGAAGAAAAACTGCTGGAATGCGAGTATTGCGGGGTGATCAACCGTGAGCATTGAACAAAACCTGGAGGATTTAATAAAATACCTGGAGCCGGGGACGAAGGTTCCCGCTGACCTATCGCAGCGTTGGCGGCTATATCGTTCTCTGGTCAACGTGAGAATGCCGGGGGAGATGCCGTCTGCGTACATGGAAAAAGAAAATCAGCTTTTGCAGGCCATGGCAGAGGAGAAAGGGATAACGGATATTGATCAATTGGAGGAGATAGAGGCAGGCATTTATCTCTGGCAGGGAGACATCACGACTCTCAAAATCGACGCCATCGTCAATGCGGCCAACAGCCAGATGCTGGGATGCTTTTGTCCCTGCCATGGCTGCATCGACAATGCCATTCATACCTTTGCCGGTACAGCGCTGCGAAACGAATGTGCGAACATCATGAGACGGCAGGGACATATAGAGGAAACTGGCAGTGCAAAGATTACACCGGGCTACAATTTGCCCGCGAGATATGTAATTCACACGGTCGGACCTATTATCAATGATGCAGTTCGTGAGGCAGATCGGCAGTCGCTGCGCTCCTGCTATGAGTCGTCGATGAAGCTGGCAGATCAGTATGGCCTTGCGGCTATCGCCTTTTGTTGTATCTCTACGGGGGAATTTCACTTCCCAAATCGTCTGGCAGCGGAGATTGCCGTGGATACGGTGAGAGAGTATCAGAAGAGCAGTAATCTGAAGGTCATGTTTAATGTGTTCAAAGATCAGGACCTGCAGATTTATGAGAAACTGCTGGGAGGGTGTCGATGAAAGGGGGTCAATAATGTTCAGCGGAAAATTGAGGGGACCGCAAGGCGGGGGAGACGGAACTGTCCGTCTGAAAGAGGAACTGGCTTCTGCAGAAGTCGTCGTTATCGGCGCCGGGGCGGGACTGTCCGCCTCAGCAGGATTTGAGTATACAGGGCAACGCTTTGATACGTATTTTCAAGATTTTGCAGCAGCGTATGGCTTTGATGATATGTATTCCGGCGGCTTCTACCCTTACAAGACACTGGAGGAATATTGGGCATTTTGGAGCCGATACATCTGGATCAACCGCTATCAAAATCCGCCGGAGCCGGTCTACAATGCGCTTTTGGAGTTGATGAGGGGAAAAGAGTATTTCGTATTGACTACCAATGTGGATCACCAATTTCAGAGAGCCGGGTTTGATAAAGAGCGGCTCTTCTATACCCAGGGGGACTACGGTCTTTGGCAGTGCAGCAAGCCTTGCCATAAAGTGACCTATGATAATGAAGCGCAGGTGCAGAAAATGGTAGAGGCGCAGGGTTTTGTCGTAGATGGGAAGGGTGAATTGTCCCTGCCTGAGGGCACTCGGCCTGCTATGTCCATTCCTACTGAACTGGTGCCATATTGTCCGAGGTGTGGAAAACCTTTGACTATGAATCTGCGGGCGGACGATACTTTTATAGAAGATGCGGGCTGGCAGACAGCATCGGCGCGTTACGCTGCGTTTTTGCGGGAGGCGCAGCAGCGACGGACGCTGTTTCTGGAGCTGGGTACTGGATATAATACGCCGGGTATTATCAAGTACAGTTTCTGGCAGATGGCTGACAGGTGGCAGAAGGCGGTCTATTCTAGCGTTAATCTGGGAGAAGCCTATGCGCCGGTGGAACTTGGAGAGAAGGCGATTTGCATCGATGGCGACATCGGGGAAGTGCTAGGGACACTTGCCAGACGGTGAACACGTTTAAGGAGGGAGAGTTTCTTGCGTTCCATTTTCTTAATTATTTTTAATATTTAGGAATCCGATTGACCTATATGCCTTTTAGAAGTATATTTAAAATATAAGGATTGATAGAATGATTAGGATTAGAAAAGCAGGGAGGAAAATCATGAAACCAAGACATCTGCTAACGTATCTGCTATGTGCAGTTTTGATTTTTGGTCTCTTTGGATGTAGTGAAGAAAAGCCTTCAGCAGAAACGCCCAAAAAACCTGCAGTCAAATGGGAAGTACCTATGAATGAAGAGGACTTGCCAGATGTACCGGTCTTTGATATGGAGGAAGACGGCTGCCATATCACTGGAGCTGTTTTGATGAAAGATGGAGTGATAACGGCGTTGACTGAAAAAGAGTTTCTGCAGATTGTTACGGGAGAAACGGAGAAAGAGCAGATTGGCGAGTTTGAAGGCGGTGACTTTGTACCGATGGGTCTGACAGAGCAGTTTGCAAAAGGCTATGCGGGGAGAATTACGGCACTTTTTGAGCGGGCTGCGCTGATCGGCATCAGTGACGGCATGGATTATACACGAAGGTTGACTGCCCACGGGGAACTGTCAAAAAAGGAAATTGACCAGGCAGATGTGGATGAGGCGGTCGAGCAGGCCTATGGACTAGAGAAAAAGGGCATGTCTTACACCAGTGCTGAAGGGTACGAGGGTCTTGCACCGTCTGAAGACTACAAATATGGGGCGATTCTCTTTATTCCGAAGGTTGCAGTTGTCACAGGCGAGTACAAGGGGGAGACTTTGACCTATCACTACCCTTGCGTCAATGATGCCGGATTTCTTGACGGAATTTATTTGATGGTGCAGAGCGATGAGGTAGAAAATATCCCACCACTCACCTGATCTGTGATTGATTCTGTATATAATAGTCTTAAACAAAGCAAAGGCTGCACATTATACGTAAGAAAGGAAACGAAAGCCATGAGTAAAAAAGTTTTAGTAATTTCCACCAGCCCAAGGAAGGGCGGCAACTCCGATGCTTTGGCGGAAGAATTCGCCAAGGGCGCAAAAGAGGCGGGGAATGAAGTGGAAAAAATCTGTCTCTACGACAAGACCATCGGATTTTGCAAGGGATGTTTTGCCTGCCAGGAAACAAAGAGATGTGTCATCCGCGATGACGCTGATATCATCGCCCAGAAAATGAAGGACGTCGATGTCATCGCCTTTGTCACACCGATCTACTATTTTGAAATGTGCGGGCAGATGAAGACTATGCTTGATCGGGCGAACCCGCTGTACAGCGCTGACTATCGGTTTCGGGATGTGTATATGCTGACTGCTGCGGCAGAAGAGGGAGCTGATACGCCGGAGCAGGCGGTGCACGGATTAGAAGGCTGGATCAGATGCTTCCCGAAAGCTCGTCTGGCAGGAACCGTATTTGCTGGCGGCGCAGATGCCATCGGTGACATCGAAGGGAATCCGGCTCTGCGGGAAGCCTTTGAAATGGGGAAAACAGTGCAATAGGCTATTGTAAAAAAATTACATATGAGGAGGGAATATTATGGCTGGATGCGGTGCATAAAATGCGCATGAATCAAGTAATCCGCCATAAATGCTTGTTTTTTGATCAGTTTAGGCATTTTTTTGAAAAATGTAAGCTTGTTTTTGAAAAATTATCCATAAAATGTAAGAAGTGCGAATAGACAAGAAACATATATAATAGGAATATTCTGTATTTAAACATGTTTTTAAGCTTCATCCAGTCAAATTTGAGCTATTTTGCTCCTGGAAGAGACTGCTGAAAGCTAAAATCTGCCATAAATGAACCTAAAACTGCTCGTTTTAGGCACTTTTGTCGGATTTAAAGCGAAGGGGTATATTAGGGCTTCATGGGTTACCGTGAACTCGGCCTTGCAGATGCGCTGATTCAAGATAAATTGATAGAAAAATATCAGCTCAGCCGAGAAGCAGCAAGGGAATACGTCAGCCAGTAAGAACATAGCTGCCAAAGGCCATTCTCTGAATCCCAGATTCCACCTCTTGTAATTTTTGTCGTACTATTGTAGCATGATAATAGATGAAAATAAAAGAGGTGCTGAATGAATATCAAAGATTTGAAGTGTTTTGAAGCTGTATTTGAGCAGAAGAGTATCAACAAGGCTGCCAAGCAGCTGTACATCACGCCCCAGGGTCTTGGCAGCAACATCAAGTCACTGGAGAATGAGTTGGACACGGTTTTGTTTGAACGAGCAAAACAGGGTGTGACACCGACGGAAAGCGCGCAGCTTTTATATAAACGGGCAGGTCTTCTGATTGATGAATTCGAACAGATCAAGAACGAAGTGCAGCAGCTTTCCCATAGAGAAGATGTATTGCGTATTGGCTGTGCTTGCGGAGTGTTTAATGTAATTCCCTTTAAACTGATACAGGACTTTATTGAGGAAAATACGCCGGTAAAGGTAGAATGGTGTGAATATGCTAATTCAGAAGTGAAAGCGATGATCGACGCATCGGAAATCGAATACGGCTTTATTGTCGGCGGCTGGGACAGTGAGGACAACACGGTCAGAAAATTAGCCCAAAACGACGTGTACTTGCTAGCCTACGAAGGTCATCCTCTATATGAGAAAGATAAGGTCACCATCGACATGCTGGAGGGCGAGCCGCTGATTACTTTGAACGAGCACTTCAATCTGTATCATGATTTCAAGAAAGCCTGCCAGGTGCGGGGCTTTGAGCCAACAATTATTGCAAAGACTGCAGATGCAAACTTCCAGCATAAGCTGTGCAGACAGGGCTACGGTCTGGCGATCGTGACTGCTTTTTCCATGGAAGACGTGCAGATGAATGGCATTCGTGCGATTCCCTTTGAAGAGGAACTGAAATGGGAAGTATACGGTGTTTATCGAAAGGCCATCGGGTCCTACAGGCTAGTTCGGAAATTTGAAGAGTTTCTGAAAGAAAACATCATATAGTATCTATCAAAAATCTTCTTCTACGTAGCAGATGATTCTTGATAACTCTCCCACAAGGACAGGGCATATAATATTGCTAGAATATGAACTGGGGAGGTTATCATGAAATACAAGAACTTGTTCACACCGATCAAAATCGGTTCGGTGGAAATTAAAAATCGATTCGCTATGGCGCCGATGGGACCATTGGGTCTTTCTGACGCACAGGGAGGCTTTAACCAGAGAGGAATCGATTATTATACAGAAAGAGCAAAGGGTGGCACTGGTCTGATCATTACCGGGGTCACTTTTTCTGATTGCGAGGTGGAGCAGCAGAGCATGCCCAATTGCCCCAACTCCACTTTTAATCCCGTACACTTTATCAGAACTAGCAAAGAGATGACAGAGCGAGTACATGCGTATGGCAGCAAAATTTTCCTCATGATGTCCGGAGGTTTCGGCAGGGTGACGATTCCGACAAACTTGGGAGAATTCCCGCCAGTGGCGCCCTCTCCTATTCCGCATAGATGGCTGGACAAGACTTGCAGGCCATTGACAAAAGAGGAAATTCACAGCATCGTCAAGTCTTTTGGCGACGGCGCATATAACGCCAAGCGGGGAGGCTTTGACGGCGTGGAAATCCATGCAGTTCACGAGGGCTATCTCCTGGATCAGTTTGCGATTTCTATGTTCAACCAAAGAGACGATGAGTACGGCGGCAGCCTGGAGAACCGTCTGCGCTTTGCCAGAGAAGTCGTAGAGGAAATCAAAAGGCGCTGCGGAGATGATTTTCCTGTTGCGCTCAGGTTCAGTGTCAAGAGCATGATTAAAGATTGGCGTGACGGTGCTCTGCCAGGTGAAGTGTTTGAGGAAAAAGGCAGAGATATAGAAGAGGGGCTTGCGGCGGCCAAACGATTAGTCGAATACGGTTACGACGCTCTGGATACCGACGTTGGAACCTATGATGCCTGGTGGTGGAACCATCCGCCTATGTATCAGGAGAAAGGCCTTTATCGTCCATACTGTAAGATGGTCAAAGAGGTCGTAGACGTACCGGTGCTTTGTGCAGGACGTATGGATGACCCGCAGATGGCAGCGGCATCCTTGGAGAATGGCGAATGTGATGTCATCAGTCTGGGCAGGCCGCTCTTAGCTGATCCCGACTATGTAAACAAGCTGCGCGCAGGTAGATTTGAAGAAGTGCGTCCTTGCATTTCTTGTCATGAGGGCTGCATGGGACGGATTCAGGAGTATTCCATGATTAACTGTGCAGTGAATCCGCAGGCAGCTAGAGAACGAGTGACTGCTTATGAGCCGATCTGCAAAAGTAAAAAGGTGATGGTGGTCGGCGGCGGGGTCGCGGGTTGTGAGGCGGCCCGAGTACTGGCTATCCGCGGGCACAGACCGGAGCTTTTTGAAAAAAGTGAACAGCTGGGCGGCAATTTGATTCCTGGCGGAGCGCCTGACTTTAAGGAAGATGATATTGCTCTAGCAAAATGGTATGAAAGACAGCTTTCGAAGCTGGAAGTTCCTGTTCATTATGACAGAAAGGTCAGCAGAGAAGATGTGCTGGCAGCCGATTACGATGCAGTCATTATCGCTACAGGCTCGTCGCCGAAGGTATTTTCGCTGGGAGATGACAGCCACGTTTATACTGCGGCTGATGTGCTGAAGAAAGAAAAAGACTGCGGCGATACAACTGTAGTGATTGGCGGTGGTCTGGTGGGGTGCGAGACGGCGCTCTGGCTCAGTGAACAGGGGAAAAAAGTGACGGTTGTGGAGGCGCTGGACAAACTGCTGGCGGTTAACGGCCCACTCTGCCACGCCAATAAGGATATGCTTGAGAAATTGGTTCCATATCATGGCGTAGAAGTGATTACCTCAGCAAAGGCGACCAGCTTTGAGAAGGGGATTCTGACAGTAGAATGCGCTGGCGAAACAAAGGAGATTTCGGCAGACAGTGTAATTTTGTCGGTGGGATACAAAGAAGAGAACACACTGTATCACGAATTGGAATTTGACGTTCCGGAAATTTACCTTCTGGGCGATGCCAAAAAAGTGTCCAACATCATGTATGGCATCTGGGATGCCTTTGAGGTAGCAAATCATATATAGAATCACGAAAGAAGCTGCAGTCGGAAATGTTTTCTCCTGATGCAGCTTCTTTTGCTTATCACTTTGGAAATACCGTCCTGAGAACATATTTCTGGATGTTCCAGATACTTATTTGATATATAATCCTCCGACTTTCATATCTTTGTCCAAAGATATGGTGAAGGTTGCAGCTTCGTTTTCATATTGGCATTTGACGATGCATACGGCATATTCAACACCAAGAGATTCTGAAGAAGATAATGACACAGATTTGAACCTGACAAATCCACCCAGACCTTCGAAGATGGATGTAAATGTATTCTCTAGCTTTTTCTGACTCATGGACTCCTTCATGAAATCGCTGAACTGATCATAGCAGCTTCCATAGTCTTTTGCGTTTAGCTGGTCGATAAACCCCTCAGATGTCTTGATCACTTGATCTCTATCAAATCCCGATGGCAATTCATTGGCCGCGCAGCTGGCACAAATCCCCAAAAGGAGAGCCATAGCGGCCGGCACTACGATATATCTCTTTTTCATATTTCTCACCCTTTCTGTCTTGCCATCATTATACCTTTAATTTATAATGTTATCAAGTTTAGAAAAGGGGAAAGATGAGAATTCATAAAACTATGATAAAGATTTTAATTGTGTTTTCAGTGCTGCTGGCATTGGCGCTCTTTGTTTACTGGAATAATAAGTCTCTGGTGGTGACCGAGTATCAGTACCAGAGTAAGCAAGTACCGAAACAATTTGAGGGATTTCGTATCACACAGATTTCTGATTTGCAAAGTGAGTATTTTGGCCAGCATCAGAAGAAGCTTCTGACCAAAACGGCGGAAACGAATCCGGATATCATCGTGTTTACAGGGGATCTGCTGGACCGTAACCACACTAGCTATGAGGCCAGCTTGGAAGCAATCAAAGGATTAGCCAAAATTGCACCGGTTTACTATGTAAATGGGAATCACGAATTGGCCCTGCCAGAGCAAAGAATGAAGGAATTTTACGATGAACTGCGGCAGATGGGGGTCAATGTTCTCTTTGACGAGACGGCAGCCGTGACGCTAGGCGTTCAGCAGATTCACCTGATCGGCATTTCGGAATACACCCTCTATGCCAGCAAGGAGTCGATAGGAAGGACTGCGACTGCTTATGACCCATCGGTTATCAACGATGTGATTGATCGGCTGACGGAAAGTATTGGAGAGGAAGAGTTTGTCGTCATGCTGACTCATGAACCGCAGTTTTTCGATGCCTATACCAATGACAAGGTGGATCTGATTTTTGCTGGACACGCTCACGGCGGGCAGATCAGACTGCCTTTTACGGAAGGTTTGTTTGCGCCGGGGCAGGGTACTCTGCCAAAGCTGACTAGTGGTGTGCACAAAAAAAGTCACACCACGATGGTCATCAGCAGGGGCCTGGGCAATAGTGTGTTTCCTTTTCGTTTTATGAACAGACCAGAAATTGTTGTCGTTGATTTGAAACGTGGATTGTGAAGTAAGGAGGGGGTTGAGTGATGAAAAGAAAATCGTCAATTTTGGATCGGGCCAGAACTGTTTTGAAAACGACCGGTACATTGGGGGCGGCATCTGCTGGACAGTTTGTTGATAATTTTTGCGATGAAGCAGAGAGAACAGCTTATGGGCAAGCTGACAAAAAAGCAGAGACTGAAAACTGTGACCAGAAATTGCAGGATGAGGAAAAGAAGGAGAAAGAAAAATGAAGTATTTATGGACGACGATGCACGTAACGGATCTGGACAAGTCCGTAGCATTCTATGAGGAGGTTGTGGGACTGACCTTGGAGAACAGGTTCCAGGCTGGACCTGGCTCGGAAATCGCTTTTATGAAGTCAGAAGGCACAGGGACGAAAGTGGAACTCCTCTGCCGTGCTGACTTTGCTGGACGCAGAGAGGATGCCGCGCTCTCTCTGGGTTTCGAAACGGAGAATCTCGAAGATAAAATGGCGGAATTAAAGGCAAAAGGTTATGCGGTGAGCGATATAATCAGACCTAATTCCAAGACCAGATTCTTTTTTGTCAAAGACCCCGATGGAATCGATATTCAGTTTGTAGAAGAGTAGAGCTTGCAAGGCAGACACGAGGCTGCTGTTTCGGTAGATAACCCATCTATTGAAGCGGCAGTTTTTTGTTGTAAGAAAATGTAAAAAATATCCTGTAATATATTGACAATCATGCTCGATAATGGTAATATATGGTAACGACGAAAACCTGAAGAGAAAGGAGATTTTTACACATGCCAGATAAGAATATCACATATGAGATCAGGGAATACTTAGGAGTAATTTCAGAACATGACTCAGGCTGGAATAAGGAACTCAACATTATATCCTGGAACGGGCAGACGCCTAAATACGATTTGAGAGATTGGGATCCCCACCATGAGAGGATGAGCAGAGGCATAACCCTTCACCCGGCAGAAATGAGAAAGCTGGTAGATCTTTACTTAGCTAGTAACAACCGAAAAAGAATTGAAGAGGGCAAGAGCGAAGAAGAGAAAAAACGCCAACGGCAAGCAGAATTTCGAAAGACTTATGCAGAAAAGAAACAAGATCCTACACTGGAAGCAGTAGAAAAAGAGACCCTGGAAGGCGCGCAGCCGCCAGTAGAAGAACACACTGAAACACTTCTGAATGCTGAAGCGCATACAGAAGAGGAACAGTCCACACCTTTAGCTGAGTGCCAAGGGGAGGAATTTCAAGGACCCGCAGCAGCAGAATCTTTTTAATTTGTCGATGAACCAAAATGAAACCGCAGACATATTATATAGCAAACCCAATTTAAGTATAGGAGGAATAAATTATGTCATGTTTTAATAGAGGCGGCGGTATGGACGATAGTCTGCTGTTTTTCTTTTTACTGTTAGTTCTGTTATTCTGTAATTCAGGATTTTTAGGATGCGGCAATAATGACTGCTGTGATCCATGCGAACCTACATGTTGCTAAGGTAAAAAACAAGAGAGGGTTTAACCCTCTCTTGTATTGCTACTGAACAAAAATGAAATCGCCCATATTGCGGCAAGTCCGACTATTGCATAGATAATTCTAGATACTACGAATAAGTCCGCACCGAAGATGCTGTCGACAAGGTTATACTTAAAGAAACCGATAAGTCCCCAGTTGAGTCCTCCGATGATCAGGAGGGCCAGGATTAATTTTTTCATCTAATCACTCCTTTCAAATTGTATTTTAACCAATAATATTTATAATATCCGTTAAATATGGTACAATGTTTATACCCGGCGATTGGCGAGCGATAGCGCGGTCAGAGCCGAGGTATGACAGGTGCCCAATGCACTTAGCGATTGGCAAGCGGCAGCGCGGTCAGAGTTTAGCGCATATGGTACAATGTTAAACAGTAGCAACAATTCAGCCAAAAAGGGGAGGCGTTTATGAAAATACAACTGAAAACCGCACCGCGGGGAAATTTTGAAGAGATTGAAGTGAAGCAAGGAACGACCATTGAAGAAATATATAGAAGATATGAAAAAGATTTACCATATACGATTTTGGCGGCAAAAGTGAATAATAAATTTGAAGACCTTACATATGGGCTCTTCGAAAACTGCAATCTGGAACTACTGGATATGCGTACACAGACTGCTAATTTGATTTATCAGTATAGCTTATCTTTGATTTATCTGAAGGCTGTATATGACTGTTTGGGGAACGTCAAAGTGGAGATTCAGAATTCTCTCAATAAAGGACTGTATACGGAAATTAAAACCGAAAAACCAGTGACAGCCAGACAAGTCCACGCAATCGAAAAGAGAATGAGAGAAATTGTTAAGGAAGATATGCCTTTTGTCAAGGAAATCGTTTCCAGAGAAGAAGCCATGGACATCCTTGAGCAAGAAGGTATGAAAGAAAAGCAGAGAATCTTAAGTGAATCATTAGATTTGAGCCAAGTGAAATTTTATTCTCTGGATGGCGTGAGAGACTTTTTTTATGGCTTGATGGTGCCGTCGACTAGATATATCAAATACTTTGAACTGATGAAGTACCGTCGCGGCGTTTTGCTCAGATTTCCGCATCCCTCCAATCCTAATGTCATCCCGGAGTATGAAGATGAGAAGAAACTTTATCAGGCTTTTGGAGAGCAGACCAAATGGGATAAGCTTTTGGACGTCAATTACGTTGCCGACCTCAATGACAAAATTGAGAATGGCCAGTATAGGGAATTGATTCAGTTATCAGAAGCACTTCACGAGAAAAAGATTGCGGAGATCGCTGACGCGATTAAGAAACAGCATAAGCGCATTATTCTCATCGCGGGACCATCGTCATCAGGAAAGACCACTTTTGCCAGACGGCTCTGCATTCAGCTGAAGGTCAATGGACTGAACCCGCTATATATGGGTACAGACGATTATTTTGTTGAAAGGGAAAATTCGCCTTTAGATGAGCACGGCGAAAAGGATTTTGAGAGTCTGCGAGCTTTGGATATTCAGTTGTTCAACGACAATATGAATGATCTTTTGGCAGGTAAAGAAGTAGATCTTCCTACTTTTGACTTTATGACCGGACACAAAGTCTTTGGGAAAAGGATTACATCGGTCAAACCGGGACAGCCTATTGTGATTGAAGGGATTCATGCGCTCAATGAACAACTGACAGAATATATTCCGAAGGAAGAAAAGTTTAAAATTTATATCAGTCCGCTGACACAGCTTAATATTGACGCGCACAACAGGATTCCAACTACTGACGAGAGGATGCTCCGCAGAATGGTGAGAGACAATCTGTACAGAGGGCATAATGCGCAGAGCACCATTGCCAGCTGGCCAAAAGTGAGAGCGGGGGAAGATGTCAACATATTCCCTTATAATGGAGAGGCAGATGTTTTGTTCAACTCTTATCACGTCTATGAAATCGCAGTTTTGAAAAAATATGCGGAGCCTTTGCTCAAGCAGATTACGCCAGAAGAGCCGGAGTATGCAGAAGCTATACGAATGTTGAAATTCTTGAGATTTTTTAAGACCATCGAAGATGATCAGGTGATTGTCAATAATTCTATCATTCGGGAATTCATCGGCGGCAGCATTTTTGTCGAATAGAGAGGATTGACAGTATGGCGGATATTATCGTAATTGGAGGAATTAACATCGACATAGAGGGCTGCCCGCGGAAGACTTTGGTGCCGTCTGATTCCAATCCGGGAGACATTGCAATTTCCTATGGCGGGGTCGGGCGGAATATCGTAGAGAATGCAGCACGGCTGGGCGCTGATGTTGGGATGATTTCTTTGACGGGAGACGACTTCTTGGGCAATAATGCTAGAGATCATCTTGCCGGCTTGGGAGTGGATGTATCTGGTATCGTCCATGTAAATGGATGTAACACAGGTATGTACCTATCCATCCTCAACCATGAAAACGATATGGCTGTTGCAATCTGCAATATGGATATTTTGGAGCGGGTAACGCCTGCTTTTCTGGAAGACAAACTCAATCAATTGACTAAGTCGGAGATTGTCGGGGTGGACTGTAATTTGGATTTTGCTACGCTGGATTACATTACTAACAGCCTTCATGTCCCTCTGTTTCTCGATCCGGTTTCCGCCTCAAAGGCAGAGCGTGTGAAACCGATCATCGGCCGCTTTCACACTATCAAACCCAATCGCATCGAGGCAGAACTTTTGAGCGACATTAAAATAGTCGATGACGCATCGCTCAGGCAGGTCGGATCTTGGTTCTGCCGTCAGGGTGTAAAGCGTGTCTTTATCAGCTTAGGAGAAGATGGAGTCTACTACCGAGACGAAAGCGGTGAAGGAATTGTAGGGACAAGTCCGGTGAAGCTTGCCAGTGCTACAGGGGCAGGAGATGCTTTTTCCGCAGCAATTTTAGTGGGGCACATCAAAGACTTCAGTGCAGAGGATACGGCAAAACTGGGCGTCGCCTGTGCTTCTCTGGCTTTGGAAGTGAAATCTGCGGTAAACCCGAGAATTTGCTGGGACGAAGCAATCCGCCGCATGAAATAAGAAAAAGAAAAAAAGCAGTTAGTTCATTGAACAACTGCTTTTTTCTATGCGTAATGAAGTTAGATTGTTGCTTTCCAGAATCCGTGTAAGTTGCAGTATTCGTAAGCAGCTACTGCCTTTTCCCCGTCAGCTAGTACAAATTCTGCCTCTGGTTTTCCGGTTGGATCTAAGTGCTTTTCCTGTACGCCCTTATTTGTCTCTAAAAGTATGAATGCGATATGGTGTTCTTCTGACATAGGGTGTTCAGCACTTCCTACATTGACGATGACCTTGTTTCCTTCTTCTTTGATAAGTGGCACATGCTTTTCTGTTGCCGCATCTGTGGTGTTTGGTTCGAGCAGCTGCATCGGTTCTCCGCAACATGCCGGCGTAACACCTTTATCTACTACCATCTTAACAATATTTCCACAGTGATTACATTTATATAGCTTTATCATTTTCATTTCCTCCAGTTGTTTTAAGTGTTTTTAATTATGTTTTTATTATACCTCTATTTTTTTAAATTAAACATGAAAAATTAGTAAATTATGGCTTGACAACTTGCATAAAGAGAATTATAATAATGATAATCATTATTGATATTGCGAGAAAGGAGCTAGTATGAAATACTCGAGACAACGTAGACTGATACTGGATATTGTCAAATCAAATCCTGTTCATCCTACTGCAGAGTGGGTATACCAGCAGGCTCGCGAAGAAATGCCTTCTATCGGCATTGCAACGGTCTATCGGAATCTGAACGCCTTAAGTAATATTGGTGAGATTGAGAGAATCTCCAGCGCTGACGGAATTGATAGATTTGATGGGAATGCTGCAGAGCATTATCATATGCAGTGCTGCAAATGTGGTAAATTGATAGACCTGAAAGCGAAAGACACAGCAGCGCTAGAAGAACTGCGCAAGGTAATTAACACTACATTTGATGTAGCGGGAGAAGATATTACCGTAACAACGACTTTGTTAAGAGGTGTGTGTGACAAGTGTGCAGACACGAAGAATTAGTTAATTGAAATGTATGGAGGAGAAACGATGAAAGATTTAAAAGGAACAAAGACTTTAGAAAACTTAATGACAGCATTTGCTGGAGAATCTCAGGCAAGAAATAAGTATACATATTATGCTTCAAAGGCAAAGAAGGATGGTTATGTACAGATTCAGAAAATCTTTGAAGAAACTGCAGCAAACGAAAAGGAACATGCTGAACTTTGGTTCAAATTAGCTGTAGGTATCGGAACTACAGAAGAAAACCTGATTGCAGCAGCAGAAGGTGAAAACTACGAGTGGACTGAAATGTATGCTGAAATGGCTAAAACCGCAAGAGAAGAAGGTTTCCCTGAAATCGCAGCACAGATGGAAGGCGTTGCAGCAGTAGAGAAAGAACACGAAGAGAGATATAAGAAATTAGCACAAAACGTAAGAGAAGGCAAAGTATTTGCGAAGGATGAAGAAGTTTTATGGCAGTGCAGCAACTGTGGACATCAAGTAGTTGGAAAAGAAGCACCGATGATTTGCCCAGTATGTAAGCACCCACAGGCATACTTCCAGATTAAATCTGAGAATTATTAATCTAAGAAGCGCCTATTCCGTTAGGAATGGAATGTCTATTTGACCAAGCCGACTAGTATCCAAAAATAAATTTAATCGACACAAAAGAAAGAGGGATGGACTTTGAGCAGAGTACATCCCTTTTTCTTGTATTCAGGAAATAAAAATATCAATTGAAGAGGGATAGATATTCAATGCTTTTACCGCGGTTGACAACCCGGCTGATAAAGACTATCATGAAATCATAGTGTAAAGCGGTGAGGAGAAGTCAAAAGAGGCAGACGTGAAAACAGAAAGAACTTATTCTAATAGCTGATAAATAGAAAAGAGGGATTGAAGGTGACGGATTACGAAGTTCTAAAACTGGCCAAAGATGCTGGTATCGACAAGGCGGCAATCGTGGACGCCGATGATTTGATTTTCGAATACGATTTTCGGAAATACTGCGAAATGAATAACTGTGGAAACTATGGGAAGAATTACGGTTGTCCGCCTGATTGTGGGACGCCAGAGGAAATGGAAGCGAAAGCGCGGAAATACCAGAAAGCTTTGGTATTGCAGACCATTCAGCCCGTAAATGACATCACTGATGGTCAAGAGACGGGACCGCTGAAGAAGAAGCACAATACTGTAGTCAGAAGATTTATGGACCAGTTAGCTGAATCGGGGATTGAAGGTCTGCCCATTATGGCAGGACCTTGCAGCGCGTGCAAGACCTGTGCAAAGACAGAAGGAAACCCTTGCAGATTTCCGGAACGTGTGGCTTCTTGTCTATCTGCCTATGGGATCAATGTGGCGAAATTATGCGAAACGTGCAAGATTCCCTGGGACTACGGTGTACATAAGGTTGGATTTTTTGCAATATATATGATGGGAGAAAAATAAGCGGGGACAAGAATTCATGTCGGAAAAAAGAAATTTTATCAAGGGGGCGGCGATTCTAAGCATTTCGGGTATCATCGTAAAGCTGCTGGGGGCGGCCCTCCGAATCCCTCTTTCAAATAAGATTGGCGCTGGAATGGCATATTATAATGTTGCTTACACTATATATGCCATCTTTTTGGTACTGGCGACAGCGGGGATTCCTGTGGCTATTTCCAGATTGGTCTCTGAACGGCTTTCCATGGGCAACGGAAAAGGGGCCCACAAGGTTTTTTCTACAGCTCTGAAACTGATGCTGGCCATCGGTTTGGGGTCTTTTGCCATCTGCTATTTTGGCGCAGGTGTGATTTCAGAATTGATCAAAATTCCCGATGCAGAAATTTCTTTAAAAGCCATTGCCCCGGCGTTGTGTATCGTGCCGATGCTGTCTGCCTTCAGAGGCTATTTTCAAGGGCGGCAAAATATGACGCCTACGGCGGTTTCTGAGATCGGAGAGCAGGTGGTTCGCGTTATCGTGGGGCTGGGCCTTGGATTCTCCCTTTATCGTTATGGTCTCGACGTAGCGGCGGCAGGCGCTACCTTTGGTGCAGGGGCAGGAGCCCTTGTGGGGATTTTAATTATTGTCACTATTTATCTCATCGATGGACGAAGACGGGAAGCCAGACAATTGAGGATGTCAGGCCAGGAAGAGTCACAGGGAACCATACTGAAGAAGATCGCCTGGATTGCGGTACCGATTATTATCGGGGCTGAGATCATGCCAATTATGTCTACCATCGATACGTCTATTATCGTGGCCAGACTGCAAGCGACAGGCTGGAGCGCTGAAGAGGCTTTGGATTTATACAGCCAGTATGGCGCTTATTGTGATACGCTGATTTCATTGCCGCAGACATTTACTCAGGCTCTTGCGGTGAGCCTGGTGCCGTCGATCGCCGCTTTTTTCTGGCAGAACAAAATAGAAAAAGTAAATGACAATATAAAAATCAGCATGCGGCTGACTATGATTATGGCATGTCCTTGTGCAGTGGGTCTTTTTGTGCTGGCGCGGCCGATTTTGACCCTGCTGTATCCGGATCAATTGGAAAGCGCTCTTACAGCAGTGCCGACGCTGAGAGTGATGACTGTCGGCGTGATTTTGCTGGCAATTTCTCAGACGACAACGGGTGCTTTGCAGTCGATTGACAGACAGATGAATCCGGTGAAGAATCTGGCTATTGGTGCCTGTGCAAAGGTAGTGATTACGTATGTGCTGGTCGGCGTTACAGCTATCAATGTGAAAGGCGCGGCTATCGGAACGAATGCAGCCTATCTTATCGCTTTGCTTCTCAACATGCGCTCTGTAAAAAAGAGCACGGGTGTAAAGTTTGATTTCGTCCTCACTTATGTGAAACCCATGGTGGCTTCTCTGATCATGGGCGTCTGTGTCTATGCGTCTTATATATTGCTTCTAGGTTATACTAGGGATTATATTGCTACAATAGTGAGCATCCTTGCGGGAATTGCTGTTTATGCAGTGACCATTCTCAGACTAGGCGCAATTTCGGTTGAAGAGTTAAAAATGGTTCCCTGCGGAGAGATTATGATAAAACTTTTTCGCTTGTAAGGGCCTTGAGCGCGGGACTAGCTCCCTATGTGCCGGCTGTGCTGTTTTTGGTTGCGCTGCTGCTTTGTCGTGCTCGGGTCGTGTATTCAGGTAATGTGCAAATAACGATTGAAAATACATAAAAAAGGCGGAGGCAGCAGCCAAGCTGGCTGCGCCTTTTTGCAGCCGATTTAGAAACGCCAGGATACGTG
Organism: Eubacteriaceae bacterium; assembly: GCA_902362805.1. Lineage (GTDB taxonomy): Bacteria > Bacillota > Clostridia > Peptostreptococcales > Anaerovoracaceae > Senimuribacter. Next base: position 135,749 of record CABIXY010000008.1, read on the forward strand.
TGTAGATGTTGGGAACGAAAGCGATTGAAATTACTTCATTAGGAGACCAAAAAAAATAGAAAATCGTCCAAACTTTTTTAAAAAAACTCTTGCAATATTGACAAACATCATATATACTAAAAAGGCTTGCTTAAGGCGATGAAGTAGGAAGTTGCTGAGCTATCAGGTAATTTCTACGGAGAATTGTCCCCACCAGATGGGGGCGAAGGTGTTCGCCGACTTTTATTCTGTGTAAAAAATAAAGAAACGCACGGAGCCGTGTGCAAAGTAAGAAAAGTATGCATGACGGAGCTAAAGCTCCCATGCACACATGTCGCCCACAAGGGGCGACGCTTCGCAAGTTACTTTTCTTGAAACTCCGTCAATATCGTCACATGAGATATTGACTGCGTTATAAGCAAACCACCGCACACGTTACAAAGTGGGCACTTGACCGGAATGGTTCCGTTTGAGAGAGAACCCCTTGTACAAGCATAGCGAAAACAGTACAAAAAATTCAGGAGGAAGAAAATGAGCGAATTACAGAAAATCAGAATTAAGCTTAAGGCCTATGACCACGCGTTATTAGACCAGTCAGCAGCGAAGATTGTAGAAACAGCTAAGAAAACTGGCGCAGACGTTTCTGGACCGATTCCGCTACCGACAGAGAAAGAAGTTGTTACAATCTTGAGAGCTGTACACAAATACAAGGACAGCAGAGAACAGTTTGAACAGAGAACACACAAGAGATTGATCGACATCACAAACGCTACACTGCAGACAACAGATGCTTTAACGAAGCTTGACTTACCTGCAGGCGTAGATATCGAAATTAAGCTGTAAAGTATGGTATTAAGGGTACTCCCCTTAGTAAGATTGCATGAGAGTGGAATCTGCCAAGGCTCTCCTGTGTGAGCATGCGCAGAGTTCAGCGATCGATTCCAGCCAGAACAAGTTTTGGGGAATCTTCGCAGGAGACCTGCCGTCGATTTGTTACAAATCGGGTCAGGGCTTCCAAAACCAGGGCAATCCGCTGTAAGAATTAGGAGGAAATTATATGAAAGCAATTTTAGGCAAGAAAATCGGAATGACTCAGATTTTCGCAGAAACAGGAGAAGTGATTCCTGTAACAGTTATCCAAGCCGGTCCTGAAGTTGTAACGCAGATCAAGACAGTTGAGACTGACGGTTACAATGCAGTACAGGTCGGATTCGAAGATCAGAAAGCTCACAGAGTTAACAAACCTTTGACTGGACACTTTGAAAAGAGTGGCGCTCCGCTGAAGAAGCACTTAGCTGAATTCAGAGTAGAAGAGGGTGAAACTTACGAATTAGGACAGGTAATCACTGTTGCTGATTTCGAAGAAGGCAAGAAACTGGACGTTACCGGTACTTCCAAAGGTAAAGGAACCCAGGGTAACATCAAGAGACATGGACACCACAGAGGTCCGATGACTCACGGTTCAAAGCACAAGAGATTGGCTGGCGCATTGGCCGCTGGTACTTATCCTTCAAGAGTATTCAAGGGTAATGCTGGTCCGGGCAGAATGGGCCGCGAAACTGTTACAGTACAGAACGTTGTTTTAGCAAAAGTTGACATTGACAGAAATCTGATGCTGGTCAGGGGCGCAGTTCCCGGCGGCAAAGGCAGTCTGGTAAGAATCCAGTACGCTGTCAAAGGTCAGGACAAATAGAATAGACTTCAGAAAGGAGGAAGCACACAATGGCAAAAGTAACTATGCTTAACATGGCCGGAACTGAAGCCGGAACAATTGAGCTTAAAGACGAAATATTTGGTATCGAGCCAAACGCTAACGCTGTTCACGCAGTCGTTGTAAATTATCTGGCAAACCAGAGACAGGGCACTCAGTCAGCAAAGACGAGAGGCGAAGTCAGAGGAGGCGGAAGAAAGCCTTTCAGACAGAAGGGAACTGGTCGTCATAGACAGGGAAGCACTACTGACCCTTCACAGGTAGGAGGCGGTATTGCATTCGCTCCAAAGCCAAGAGATTACAGATATACAGTGCCTAAGAAGTTAAAGAGACTGGCTATGAAGTCAGCGCTTTCTGCAAAGGTACAGGATAACGAAATCATCGTTTTAGACGATTTAAAATTTGATGCTCCTAAGACTAAGGAAATGGTAAAGGTTTTAGAGAACGTCAAAGCAAATAAGAAAGCATTGATCATCACTGCTGAAAAAGACGACAATATTATAAAGTCAGCAGCGAACATTCCGGGAGTAAGAACTGCTCTTGTAGGAACTATGAATGTTTATGAAATCATAAACTACAACAGCTTCATCGTAACAAAAGAAGCAATCGAAAAAATTGAGGAGGTGTACTTATAATGAGATCTGCATACGACGTAATTATCAAGCCTGTCATTTCAGAGCAGAGCATGGATCAAGCGCAAGAAAAGAAGTACACATTCAAAGTTGCAACAGACGCTAACAAAACGCAGGTTAAATTAGCAGTTGAAGAAATCTTTGGTGTTGAAGTTAAAAGAGTAAACATTATGAACGTTGACGGCAAAATGAAGAGAATGGGAAGAACCATGGGTAAGACTCCGGCTTACAAGAAAGCGATTATTACGCTTACTGAAGGAAGCAAGGAAATCGAGTTCTTCCAGGGTCTGTAATATAGGAGGTAGGCACAAATGGGAATTAAAAAATATAATCCGACTACTCCTGGCTTAAGAGGTATGACAGTTTCTACTTTCGAAGAGATTACTACGAATAAACCGGAGAAATCTCTTACAGAAACTCTAAAGAAACACTCAGGAAGAAATGTCAGAGGTAAGATCACTGTAAGACATAGAGGCGGTGGTACTAGACCAAAGTACAGAATCATCGACTTTAAGAGAAGAAAAGACGACATTCCAGGAACAGTTAAGACAATCGAGTACGATCCAAACAGAAGCGCGAACATCGCATTGATTTTCTACGCTGATGGCGAAAAGAGATATATCATTGCTCCAAACAAATTAAAAGTAGGAGATGTTATCTACTCAGGTCCAGAAGCAGATATCCAGGTTGGAAATGCACTTCCAATCGCCAACATCCCAGTTGGTACAATGATTCACAACATCGAGTTAAAGCCAGGTAAAGGCGGACAGCTTGCAAGATCTGCAGGTAACGGCGCACAGCTGATGGCGAAAGAAGATAAATATGCTCAGGTAAGACTGCCTTCCGGAGAAGTGAGAAAAGTTCTGATCCAGTGTAGAGCAACCGTCGGAGAAGTTGGAAACATCGATCACTCCAACATCCAGATTGGTAAAGCGGGTAGAAAGAGACACATGGGCTGGAGACCTACTGTAAGAGGTTCCGTAATGAACCCTAACGACCATCCACACGGCGGTGGTGAAGGTAGAGCACCAGTTGGACGTAAGAGCCCAGTTACTCCTTGGGGTAAACCTGCTCTTGGCTACAAGACGAGGAAGAAGAACAAAGCTTCCAATCAGTATATCGTAAAGAGAAGAAATGAAAAATAAGGAAGGAGCATAGATAATGGGTAGATCACTTAAAAAAGGTCCTTTCGTAGACGTTAAGCTGTTAAAGGCGATTGAAGCTATGAATGAAGCTAACGAAAAGAAAGTTATCAAGACATGGTCAAGACCATCCACTATATTCCCACAGATGGTGGGTCACACAATTGCAGTCCATGACGGTAGAAAACATGTTCCAGTATATATTACAGAAGACATGGTAGGCCATAAGCTTGGAGAATTCGCTCCAACCAGAACCTACAGAGGCCACGCTGCAGATAAGTCATCAAAAGTTAGATAAGAAAAGGAGATAAAAAATGGAAGCAAAAGCAATTGCAAAATACGTAAGAATGTCTCCTATCAAGCTGAAGCCTGTTACAGATTTAGTAAGAGGTAAGGATTTAAACGAGGCGCTTACAATTCTGAAGTTTACACCTGGTAAAGGTTCAGAAATAATTGAGAAAGTTGTAAAGTCTGCTGCTGCAAATGCAGAAAACAACTTTGACATGAATCCAGATAATTTATACGTTGCAGAAGTATATGCTCATCAAGGCCCTACAATGAAGAGATGGAGAGCCGGTTCACAAGGTAGAGCATCAATCATCCTGAAGAGATCAAGCCACGTTGGCGTAACTCTGAAGGAAAGAGACTAAGATAGGAGGTTCATTGAATGGGTCAGAAAGTAAGTCCACATGGATTGAGAGTGGGCGTAATCAAAGACTGGAACTCAAAGTGGTATGCAGATAAGAACAATTTCGCAGACATGCTGATTGAAGACAATAAAGTCAGAGAATACGTTAAGAAAAAATTATACGCAGCTGGTGTTTCTAAAGTGTTAATTGAGAGAGCAGCTGAGAATAAAATCAGAGTCATCATTTTAACTGGCAGACCTGGTATGGTTATTGGAAGATCCGGAGACGGAATTGACCAGCTGAAGGCTGCGCTGGTGAAAATGACTGGCAAAGAAGTTGAGATTTCCATCGAAGAAGTCAGAAGAACAGAACTTGATGCACAGCTGACAGCTGAGAGCATTGCCCAGGCACTGGAAAGACGTGTATCTTTCAGAAGAGCTATGAAGCAGGCTATCGGCAGAACCATGAAAGCTAACGCAAAAGGTATCAAAGTTCTTTGCTCAGGAAGACTTGGCGGAGCAGAAATCGCTAGAAACGAAAAGTACAGCGAAGGTAACGTTCCTCTCCACACCCTGCGAGCTGACATCGACTATGGATTTGCAGAAGCAGATACGACTTACGGTAAGATCGGTATCAAAGTATGGATCAACCACGGTGAAATCCTCGATAAGGGATTGCAGAGCCCAGTTCGTGAAGAAAAGCGTGACCGGAGAGACAACAGAAAGGGCAGAAAAGACGGCGACAGAAGAAGAAACGATCGCAGAAACAACAATGACAACAGAAGGAACGACAGAAGAAATAACAGAAACGATCGCAATGCCGCGCCTGAAGCTGCACCTGCAGTAAATCCAAGAGTCAGAAAGGCTCCAAAGCAGGAACCGAAAGCAAGCGAACCACAGGTAGAAGCAGCAGCACCAGCTGAAACTGCTGAAACTGAAGCATAAGCACTAGAGAAAGGAGGAACACAGCCATGTTAATGCCAAAGCGCGTTAAACACAGAAGAGTTCACAGAGGTAGAATGAAAGGCGTAGCAACTAAGGGTAACACAATCACTTACGGAGCATACGGCCTTGTAGCACAGGAATGTGGATGGATCACCTCAAATCAGATCGAGGCAGCCAGAATTGCCATGACAAGATCTATCAAAAGAGGTGGTAAAGTATATATCAAAATTTTCCCACACAAGTCAGTAACAAAGAAACCTGCAGAAGTACGTATGGGTTCCGGTAAAGGTGCACCTGAGTACTGGGTAGCAGTTGTAAAACCAGGTAGAGTAATGTTTGAAATTGAGGGTGTAACAGAAGAACAGGCAAGAGAAGCTATGAGACTTGCAAGTCACAAGTTACCAGTCAAATCAAAGTTTGCCATCAAAGAAGAAAAAGCAAAGGGTGGTGAAGCATAATGGAATTGAAAAAGATGAGAGAAATGACAGATGTAGAGCTCACTGCTGAACTGGAGAAGATGAAAAAAGAACTTTTCAATCTGAGATTCCAGCATGTAACAGGACAGCTCGAGAATCCTGTAAAGATGAGAGAAGTTAAGAGAAATATTGCAAGAGTTAAAACTATTATAAGAGAAAAAGAACTTGAAAAGGTTCAGGCTTAATTGAAAGGAGGATGCGCTAATGGCAGTTGAAAGAAATAGAAGAAAGACGAAAGTCGGCATCGTAACAAGCGATAAGATGGATAAGACTGTAGTCGTTGCAATCGAAGACTTCGTAAGACATTCCCTTTATGGTAAAGCTGTAAAAAGAACCAAAAAGGTCAAGGCTCACGATGAGAACAACGAATGCAATATCGGAGATAAAGTTAGAATTATGGAAACAAGACCTCTGTCAAAGGATAAGAGATGGAGACTTGTCAACATCATTGAAAAAGTTAAATAAGGAGGCACCAGATCATGATTCAAACAGAAACAAGATTGAGAGTTGCTGACAATTCAGGTGCAAAAGAACTTTTATGTATCCGTATTCTTGGCGGAACAAGCCGTCAGTACGCGAACATTGGTGATATCATCGTTTGTGCTGTTAAAGAAGCAACACCAGGCGGCGTCGTTAAAAAAGGTGACGTTGTCAAGGCTGTAGTGGTTAGAACGAAGAAAGGTGCCAGAAGAGCAGACGGCAGCTATGTGAAGTTCGACCAGAACGCTGCAGTAATCATTAAAGATAAAGAAGACAAGAGCCCAGTGGGAACACGTATCTTCGGACCTGTTGCTAGGGAGCTCAGAGATAAAGGCTTCATGAAGATTGTGTCATTGGCACCAGAAGTATTATAGGGAGGTGTTGACAGATGCGTATTAAAAAAGACGATACAGTAATTGTAATTACTGGTAAAGATAAGGGCAAGACTGGGAAAGTTCTCAGAGCGATGCCGAAAGAAAACAAGGTTGTCGTTGAAGGCGTAAACGTTCAGACGAAACACCAGAAACAGACTAGAACGGAAAAGGCTGAAATCAAACATATCGAAGGACCGATCGATGTTTCCAATGTTATGTTCTACGACACAAAAACAAAAGAAGCGATCAAAGTTGGTTATAAGATTGACGGCGATAGAAAAGTAAGAGTTAATAGAAAAACAGGAAATGTAATCGACTAAGAAAGGAGGAGACGATTTTGACAGCAAGATTAAGAGAAACTTACAAGAATGAAGTATTCCCAGCGTTAAAAGAAAAGTTCCAGTACGAAAACGTGATGGAAGTACCTAAGCTTGTGAAAGTTACAATAAATATGGGTCTTGGCGAAGCAAAAGAAAACGCAAAGATCATGGAAGTTGCAGTAAAAGAATTAGGCTTGATCAGCGGACAGAGACCGGTTACGACGAAGGCGAAGAAATCTATCGCTAACTTCAAAGTAAGACAGGGTATGCCGGTTGGAGCAAAAGTTACTCTGAGAGGAGATAACATGTATGAATTTGTTGACAAGTTCTTCAATATCTCTCTTCCTAGAGTAAGAGACTTCAAGGGTGTTAGCAAGAACTCCTTTGACGGTAGAGGAAACTACTCCATGGGTGTGAAGGAACAGTTAATCTTCCCTGAAATCAACTATGATGATGTTGACACTATCAAAGGTATGAATATAGTATTTACAACAACGGCTAAGACAGACGAAGAAGCTGCAGCTTTACTGGAACTTCTCGGCATGCCGTTTGAGAAATAAAAAAACTCAAATTAGAAACGGCGTTGCCGCAAGGAAGTTTTTATTTAATTTCCTCGGCCATGCTCGGAAATTATAGGCAGGAGGTTAAAATGGCTAAGACATCTCTCAAAGTAAAGCAGCAGAGAAAACCAAAATACTCAACACGTGCATATTCAAGATGTAGAATCTGTGGAAGACCGCACTCCGTATTAAAGAAATACGGTATTTGCCGTATTTGTTTCAGAGAGCTTGCTTACAAAGGAGAAATCCCTGGCGTAAGAAAAGCTAGCTGGTAAATTTAAGTTAAATCAGTGTGTAGGTCCCTGCAGGGGATACCGCACAAGAGGAAGGAGAAACACTGTAATGACAATGACAGATCCAATAGCAGATATGCTGACAAGAATCAGAAATGCCAATACTGTAGGTCATGAAACAGTTGAGATTCCTGCGTCAAAGATTAAAAAATCCATCGCAGAAATCTTAGTTGAAGAAGGCTACATTAATGGGTTTGATGTTATAGATGATAACAAACAGGGCACTATCAAAGTTCAGATGAAGTATGGTGCTAACAAAGAGAAAGTAATCACTGGAATTAAGAAGATTTCAAAACCGGGACTGAAGGTTTATGCAAAAGCGGGCGATGTTCCTAAAGTATTAGGCGGCCTGGGAATCGCAATCATCTCCACTTCAAAGGGAGTTGTAAGCGACAAGAAAGCTAGACAGCTTGGTGTCGGCGGAGAAGTAATCTGTTATGTATGGTAGGAGGAAATAGAATATGTCAAGAATAGGTAATAGACCTGTGGCACTTCCTGCCGGTGTAGAAGTTGCTGTTGATGCAAACAACGTAGTAACAGTAAAAGGACCTAAGGGTACGCTGCAGGAACAGGTTAGCAAATTAATCAATATCGAAATCAAAGATAACGAAGTAGTATTCACGAGAGAATCCGATGCGAGAGAATACAGATCACAGCATGGACTGGCAAGAACACTGGTAAACAACATGGTTGTCGGTGTGACTGACGGCTATGAGAAGAAACTTCAGTTAATCGGCGTAGGTTACAGAGCTGAAAAAAAAGGCGATACATTAGTTATGGGCCTTGGATATTCACACCCTGTAGAAATGAAGGATCCTGAAGGAATTACAACTGAAGTACCTGATGCAACAACAGTTGTAGTAAAAGGAACCAATAAGGCAGTCGTTGGAAACTATGCGGCAAACATCAGAGCTTGGAGAGAACCTGAACCATACAAGGGCAAGGGAATCAAGTATGAAAACGAAGTAATCCGCAGAAAAGAAGGAAAAGCTGGAGCTAAATAAGAAAGGAGTGAAGTAAAATGGCAAAAGAAAGCAGAAACGACAGACGTGTTAAGAGACACGAAAGAGTTAGAAAAAATTTATCTGGAACTCCTGAGAAGCCTAGACTTTGCGTTTTTAGATCAAACAAGAACATTTCTTGCCAGATCATCGACGATGTGAACATGGTTACTTTAGCTTCCGCATCTTCACTTGATAAAGACCTGAAGACCGAAATCGGTTACGGCGGAAACAAGGAAGCTGCAAAGAAAGTTGGAGAAGCTATTGCAAAGAGAGCGCTTGCAAAGGGAATCGAAGTGGTTACTTTTGACAGAGGCGGATTCCTTTATCACGGAAGAGTTAAGGAATTAGCTGATGGTGCTCGTGAGGGCGGATTAAAATTCTAACAGGAGGAGATAAGGAATGCGTAATATCATTGATGCATCCAAGCTTGACTTAAAAGAAACTATCGTTAATATCAGACGTGTTGCTAAGACTGTTAAGGGCGGTAGAAACATGAGATTCAGCGTAACAGTAGTAGTCGGAGACGGCAACGGATATGTAGGCGTTGGTCTTGGAAAAGCACAGGAAATTCCTGAAGCTGTAAGAAAAGCGACAGAAGATGCAAAGAAGAATTTAATATATGTTCCTACAGTTGGAACAACTATACCACATAGAAACATCGGTATCTTCGGCGCAGGCAGAGTACTTCTCATGCCGGCTGCACAGGGTACTGGAGTAATCGCAGGTTCATCTGTACGTACTGTACTGGAAGCTGCCGGTATCAAAGACGTTAGAGCAAAATCAATCGGTTCAAACAATACAGGCAACATGGCTTATGCAACATTGGAAGGTCTCAGATCACTGATGACTGTCGAAAAGGTTGCGAAGCTGAGAGGAAAATCACCTGAAGAAATCTTAGGATAGGAGGAACACGCAAATGGCTAAAATGTTAAAAATTACTTTGACAAAAAGTACGATTGGCGCTTCCCCTAAACAGAGAAAAGTTGTCGAAGCGTTAGGACTCAAAAAGATGCATCATTCAGTTGAAATGGCTGACACACCTGCGACTCGTGGTGCTGTTGCAAAAGTAGCGCATCTTGTTACTGTAGAAGAACTGTAAGATAGGAGGTGCAAAGTATAATGAAACTGCATGAATTAAGAGCGGCAGAAGGTTCAACCAAGAATCGCAAGAGAAGAGGCCGTGGTACAGCTACTGGACAGGGTAAAACTGGCGGTAGAGGTATGAACGGTCAGAAATCCAGAAGCGGCGGCGGAGTCAGACTCGGCTTCGAAGGTGGACAGATGCCACTATACAGACGTCTTCCAAAGAGAGGATTCACCAATATCTTTGGAACAGAATATACAACAATCAACGTAAAAGATCTTGATAGATTTGAAGCAGGTACTGTAGTTACACCAGAACTGCTGGAAGAAGCAGGCCTGGTAAAACAGGTGAAAGACGGAATTAAAGTTCTGGGCGATGGAGCTATTAAAAACAGCCTGACAGTAAAAGCTCACAAATTTACAAAATCTGCGGTTGAAAAAATTGAAGCTGCTGGAGGAAAGGCAGAGGTGATCTAAGATGGAGATGCTTAAGACTATTTCGCAGGCATTTAAAGTCGCCGAAATAAGAAGTAAGATCATTTTCACCTTATTGATGCTGGTAGTATTCAGAATCGGATCGAACATTCCTGTACCGGGAATCAATAGATCTGCATTGGCCCAGGTGTTTGCTGGCGATACAGGACTCTTCGACTTGTTCGATCTGTTCTCTGGAGGTGCTTTCAGTAATTTCACCATATTCGCCTTGAGTATTACGCCATATATTACTGCTTCCATCATTATTCAGCTTTTGACCATCGCTTTCCCTTATTTCGAAAGACTGGCAAAAGAGGGACAGGAAGGAAGAAAGAAGATGGCACAGATTACTCGTTATCTGACCATCATCTTGGCAATCGTTCAGGCGTTAGGCCTTACTGTTGGTCTGTTCAGACAGGCAGTCGTCGACCAGACTTGGTTCTCGTTTATCGTAATCATTTTGGTATTGACAGCTGGTACTGCATTCCTGATGTGGTTAGGTGAACAGATTAACGAAAAAGGTATCGGTAATGGTATTTCACTGATCATCTTTGGTGGTATCGTTGCGAGAATCCCGAGTGGACTCCGCAGCCTGTGGACACAGTACTCTGATGGAACACTTTCAATCATCACTTTGATACTGTTTGCAGTATTTGCAATCGTGGTAATCTTGGGTGTTATTGAGGTTCAGCAGGGAACGAGAAGAATACCGGTTCAGTATGCAAAGAGAGTTGTTGGAAGAAAGATGTACGGCGGTCAGTCTACACATATTCCACTGAAAGTAAATCAGGCTGGAGTTATTCCTGTCATCTTCGCACTGTCCATCCTTCAGTTCCCACTGACAATCACATACTTCTTCCCTGGTTCAGGTTTCACCGACTTTGTTACAAAGTGGCTGTCTCCTGCAGGAAATCCTGGAGTATGGGTATATGCGGTACTGAACGTATTGCTGATTATCTTCTTCAACTATTTCTACACAGCGGTTACATTCAATCCGGTGGAAGTAGCGCAGAACATGAAGGCAAACGGTGGATTTATCCCAGGTATCAGACCGGGAAAAGCTACAATTGAATATCTTAACAAAGTTATGTCAAGAATCTCATTTGTAGGTGCAATCTTCCTGGCTATCATCGCAACTATGCCTACACTGGTCAGCCAATTTTCTGGGCTGGACATGAGATTTGGAGGTACTTCCCTTCTGATCGCGGTGGGCGTTGCACTTGACACAATGAAACAACTGGAAAATCAGATGGTTATGAGAAACTATCAAGGATTTCTAAAATAGAGGAGATGAGCAAATGCTTAGAACAGTTTTGTTAGGCCCTCCAGGCGCTGGTAAGGGTACACAGGCAGTAAGAATCGTGGAAAAGTACGACATTCCACATATTTCAACTGGCGACATATTTAGAGAAAACATCAAAAACGGAACCGAACTCGGTAAAAAGGCACAGGAATATATGAACAAAGGTGAATTAGTTCCAGATGATTTAGTCATCGATCTCGCCACTTCAAGACTTCTTGAAGACGACTGCAAGAACGGATTTTTGTTAGATGGTTTCCCAAGAACCGTTTATCAAGCAGAAAAGCTGGATGAGTTTTTAACAGCGCACGGCATGAAGCTGGATAAGGTGATTGATATCGAAGTTGAAAAGGAAGAATTGATTACAAGACTGACAGGAAGAAGAGTCTGCAAACAGTGCGGCGCTTCCTACCACGTTGTGAATATTCCTCCTAAAAAAGAAGGCATTTGTGATATCTGCGGAGGCGAGTTATTCCAAAGAGACGATGATACTGTTGAAACTGTTGAAAACAGAATTGAAGTCTACAACGAACAGACTATGCCACTTGTGGACTATTATAAAAAGGCAGACAATATTGTTACCATTGACGGTGCACTTCCACTTGAGACAGTGTTTGCTGAGATAGTAAAATCTATAGGTGAATAGCATGATCATCATCAAATCGAAGCAGGAAATTGACATGATGAGAACGGCCGGCAAGGTGAACAGCTTGATTCTGAGAGAACTTAAGAATATCATAAAGCCAGGTATTTCCACTATGGACATCGATGAATTCGTTGAGAAGACGGTGAAGGAGCACGGGATGATTGCATCCGAGAAAGGTTATTGCGATTATCCTGCCAGTGCTTGCGTTTCTGTTAATGAAGAAGTCGTTCATGGCATTCCGAGCAAAAAACGGATTTTGCAGGAAGGAGATATCGTCAGTGTCGATTTGGTTGTCGAGTATAAAGGCTATATGGCTGACGCCGCCAGGACTTATGGCGTCGGCGAAATCAGCCCGAAAGCAAAACACCTGATTGATACTGCTGAAGCCGCCTTTTTTGAAGGGATAAAATTTGCGAGGGAAGGATATCGCCTCTATGATATCTCACACGCAATTCAGCAGAAGGTTGAGGGAGAGGGATTTGGTGTCATCAGAGATTTTGTCGGTCATGGGATCGGCAGTGAGATGCACGAAGAACCACAGATTCCCAACTATGGTAAAGCTGGAAAGGGACCAAGACTTCAGACTGGTATGACGTTGGCTATTGAGCCGATGATCGTAGAAGGCGCTTATGAAGTAGATGTCTTGCAGGATGACTGGACTGTCGTCACAGTAGACGGCGGTTTAGCAGCGCATTATGAAAATACTGTTGTAATCAATGATGGTGAGCCAGAGCTGCTTACCCTATAGTAAAGAGAGGTGTAATTAATGGCGAAAAAAGACGTCATCGAAGCAATGGGAACCGTTGTGGATGCTCAACCAAACGCAATGTTCAAGGTAAAACTTGAAAACGGTTTTGAAGTGCTTGCACACATTTCAGGAAAAATAAGAATGAACTATATAAGGATTCTTCCAGGCGATAAGGTAAAAGTTGAACTTTCACCTTACGACTTGACCAGAGGAAGAATTATATGGAGAGATAAGTAGTACAGAATGGAGGAACAGAAATGAAAGTTAGAGCTTCCGTAAAACCAATCTGTGAAAAGTGCAAAGTAATCAAAAGAAACGGAAAAGTAATGGTTATCTGTGAAAATCCGAAGCACAAACAGAGACAAGGTTAATTAGTTAGTAAAACGGACTGCGAGACCAGGACCGCAGAACCCATTTAAATTATTGCATATGCAGAACGCCTGTCTATATCACTCCTGGAAACGTGACGGAAGATAGGAGAAGGAGGAAACGTATGGCTCGTATAGCCGGTGTCGACTTACCAAGAGAGAAAAGAGTAGAAATTGGTTTAACCTATATTTTTGGTATCGGTAGACCAACATCACTAGCAATCCTTGAAAAGGCAGGAGTAAATCCTGATACTAGAGTGAAAGACTTGACAGAGGATGAAGCTGGTAAAATCAGAAAGATTATCGACGAAGATTACCTCGTAGAAGGAGATCTGAGAAGAGAAGTTTCCATGAACATCAAGAGACTCATGGAAATCGGAAGCTACAGAGGAATCAGACATAGAAGAGGCCTTCCAGTAAGAGGTCAGAAGACAAAGACAAACGCTAGAACTCGTAAAGGTCCTAAAAAGACTGTAGGAAGAAAAAAGAAATAAGAAGGAGGTAGGAAACAATGGCTAAGACTGTAAAGAAGACAGTTAGAAAAAAGAAAAGAGAACGTAAAAACATTGAAAAAGGCCAGGCACATATCCAATCCACCTTTAACAATACTTTAGTTACTCTTACAGATATGAGTGGAAACGCACTTTCATGGTCAAGTGCAGGATCCTTAGGATTCAAGGGTTCCAAGAAATCTACACCATTTGCTGCACAGATGGCTGCTGAAGAAGCAACAAAAGCTGCTATGGAGCATGGTTTAAAGACAGTTGAAGTTTATGTAAAAGGTCCGGGATCCGGAAGAGAAGCTGCCATCAGAGCACTTCAGGCTGCTGGTCTTGAAATCACTATGATTAAAGACATTACGCCAATTCCACATAATGGATGCAGACCGCCAAAGAGAAGAAGAGTCTAATTGAAAGGAGGAGTAATATAAAATGGCAAGATATACAGATGCTAACTGCAGATTATGCAGAAGAGAAGGCCAAAAGCTTTTCTTAAAGGGTGAAAGATGCTATAGCAGCAAATGCGCTATCGAAAAGAGAAATTACGCTCCTGGACAGCACGGTCAGGCTAGAAAGAAGACTTCCGACTACGGACTGCAGCTGAGAGAAAAGCAGAAGACAAAGAGATTTTATGGAATGCAGGAAAAGCAGTTCAGAAATTTATTTGATAAAGCAGAGAGAAGACAGGGTAAGACAGGTGATAACTTACTTATCTTATTAGAGACAAGACTGGACAATGCTGTTTACAGACTTGGATTTGCTTCCTCAAGAAAAGAAGCAAGACAGCTTGTTGTGCACGGTCACTTTACTGTTAACGGAAAGAAAGCAACAGCTCCAGCGATGGAACTGAAGGCTGGAGACGTGATCAAAGTAAAAGAAAAGAGCACAAACTCACCGAAGTTCAAAGAAATCAAAGAAATGTCAATCACAGTACCTTCATGGTTGGCAGTAGATGTTGAAAAACTAGAAGGTAAAGTTGTTGCTATGCCAAGAAGAGAGGACATCGATACTCCTGTTGCAGAGCACTTAATCGTCGAATTGTACTCCAAATAAGAACCTGTCAAGGGTCGGGTAGTATTTACTTCGTAAATCTCCACCCTTAAGCCCTTGACAGAACCTTGTTACGGGGCGTAAAAAGGTTAACCCCGTAATAATATAAGTTTTTGCAAAACTTGGAATTAAGGAGGGTTTTTTAGTGATAGAAATCGAAAAACCAACAATAACTAAATTTGTGGATGAAGACGGTACCTATGGCAAATTTGTCGTAGAACCTCTTGAAAGAGGTTATGGTACGACTCTTGGAAACTGCATGAGGAGAATCCTGCTCAGTTCACTACCAGGGGCCGCTGTAACATCTGTAAAAATCGACGGAATACTTCACGAGTTTTCAACTATACCAGGTGTCAAAGAAGACGTAACAGAAATCATCTTAAACTTAAAGAAACTTGCTGTAAGGCTGAATGGCGAGAACACGAAGAGAGTGATTATCAATGCAGTAGGACCAAAAGAGGTCACTGCTGCTGATATCATCGGCGATTCGGAGATGGAGATTTTTAATCCGGAACTACACATCGCAACTCTTGAGGAGAACGCTACCCTTGTTATGGAAATTAACCTCGCCAGAGGCAGAGGCTATGTGCCAGCTGACCAGAACAAGACGGAGAGCACCCCGATTTCAGTGATTCCAGTTGACTCAATCTATACACCAGTGAGAAAAGTTAACTATACAGTAGAGAATACGAGAGTTGGTCAGGTAACTGACTTTGATAGATTAAATCTTGAAATCTGGACTGACGGATCAATCACACCAGAAGAAGGCGTATCAATTGGAGCAAAGATTATGCAGGAGCATCTGAATCTCTTTATCCAGCTTGATGACTCCACTGACGGAATGGAAATCATGGTTGAGAAGGAAGAAGACCAGAAAGAAAAAGCTCTGGAGATGACAATTGAAGAATTAGAACTTTCCGTTCGTTCTTTCAACTGTCTGAAGAGAGCAGCTATCAACACTGTCGAAGAATTGACAGAGCGTAGCGAAGAGGATATGATGAAGGTTAGAAACCTTGGTAAGAAATCTCTTGACGAAGTTAAAGCAAAATTAGAAGAACTGGGACTTGGACTAAAACCTAGTGACGATTAAGTACAGAAAGGAGAATTGATATGCCAGGATATAGAAAACTGGGCAGACCGACTGCTCACAGAAAAGCGATGCTGAGAAATCTGGTCACTGACTTACTCAGAGACGGAAGAATCTCAACAACTGACTGCAGAGCGAAGGAAGCCAGAAGAGAAGCAGAAAAGATGATTACTCTTGCAAAACGTGGCGATCTTCACGCAAGAAGACAGGTATTGGCTTACGTTTATGATGAAGACGTAGTTTCAAAGTTATTCGATGAAATAGCTCCTAAGTATGCTGATAGAAATGGCGGATATACAAGAATTCTGAAGTTAGGACCTAGAAGAGGCGATAACGCTGAGGTCGTATTCTTGGAATTAGTATAGAAAGTCAGATGAATACCCCCTGTGGACTGTTAAAAGCAGCACACAGGGGGTTTTTGCGTTCAATGAAGACTTCTCATCATCGGAGAAAGCTCCACGTCTCCGGAAGAAAATAGTTGACATTTATACAGGAAGGTGCTATATTGAATTTAGATATATCGAATATAGATACAAAAGAGTTTGAGGTGATAACATCATTGGACCGAAGGCAAATGAAAGAGGTGATTCCATGAATTATAAAATTGAGCTATGGAAATACAGCCCGCTGAACACTGCAGCTTGGGAGAAAAAATTGAATGAGCGGGCAAAGCAGGGCTGGCGATTCTGTGCAAAAAGTGTGACACCACCTCAATTTGCCCTTTTTAAAAGGTCAGAGAACAGAGGAACGAGATATACCGTAGACTTCTATAAAAGCAAATCACTAGGTTATGAGTACGAGGAAGACCTCGCTGGATTTATTGATTTCTATCAACAGTTGGGATGGAAACTGATTTATAAGGATAGAGACGGATACTATATCTTTGAAGGCGACGAAGGAGCTGATCCGCCGCCAGCCTATCAGAGCGAAGAAGAACGAAGAGTGCAAAGCAGGGTTCATATCGGCATTGGAAATGATGTATTGTTCCTTCTCACACTTGCATTTTGGGGAGTCTTTTGGATCATAGAAGATGCTTTTCCCCTGCTGCTGAATACTAGATTACTGGTACCCGTCACGGGGCTCTTCCTTTTGGGCATAATGAGGTCCATGATAAATATCGTCTATGTGAAAGGCCGGGGGAGTGTAAAACTAATAAAGGCACAGGATTTACAGAACCGGCTGTGCGGAATATTTGTGTTTATTATGCTTGCATATAGCATGTTCTTGTCGGCGAAGATGATTGCTCTGGGCGAATTTACGGAAGCCTGGAATCTTGCAGTCGGAGAATTGTATTATCGGCTGTTACTGATTTCGATGCCGATGGCAGTACCATTTTTCTTGTTGGGGCAGATATTGACCTTGATCCCGAAGAAACTGCTGCTCGGAGATATTTTTTATGTTATGGCAGTAATTTGTGCTGCTGAGGCATTTGGCGTATAGAGAACAGACGAACTTCAGTCTGTAGTGCCGGGATCCGGTTAACTGAAAAGCTTTTGGACTATGCCAGGAGCTTTTTTTAGCTGCTTTTGGTACTTTAAATGTCAGTATATTTCCAGTAGACTGCCATTACAGCAGACTTTAACTTGATGTTTACATTGGCAATCGGCTTCTGTGAGAAAAGAGGCTGCCAGAGGCAGTAAGGTCTATAGAGTATAAATTTTGATGAGGTGAAAGCTATGTTGGTTTTAAGAAATGCACGTTTGATTCCGGAATTGACGGAAGACTACGAGGAGCGCTATGGTGATGTTGTCGTCGACGAAGGTCTGATTCAGGAGATCAGGCCAGCAAAAAGTGTTTCGGCACCGGAGAATAAGCTCATCGATATGAGTGGGAAGACTTTGATGCCAGGTTTGATTGAGGCCCACCTTCATCTAGATCTTTGCGGCAAAAACACCTTTGAAGAAAATGTGGAACCGGATTCCTATCGTATCATGCGTTGTCTGCGCCTAGCACAAGAAAATTTGAAACAGGGATATACAACGATTCGCGATGTTGGTGATAGAAGTAATATCACCATCGGTATGGCAAAAGCCATAAATGAAGGTATGATTATGGGACCAGATATTTTGACTAGCGGAATGATTATCTCCCCAACAGAAATGGGCAATGATTACTTTGGCGATATGTACGCGGAGGCAAATTCCCCCTGCGAGTTCACAAAAGCTGTCCGAAGACAGTATCAGCTGGGAGCGGACTGGATCAAGATTATGGGAACTGGTGCAGTCATGAATCCGGGAGGCGAACCCGGAATGCCAATCATCTATGAGGAAGAACTGCAGGCGGCAGTGAGGGCGGCTGACTATGTCGGGCTCCCTGTGGCGGTACACTGCCATGGCACCGAGGCGATTAAAATGTGTATACGCAGCGGCGTAAGAACTGTAGAACACTCGTCCATTATGGATGAAGAATGTATTAGAATGTATAAGAGTTCTGAGACATCTTTCCCAATGCCTACGTTATCCCCGATGGTGAATTTTCTCGAGTTTCCTGAGGACAAGCCGGTTCATTATGTAGAAAAAGCGAAAAAAATGATCGATATTCTGATAGAGGGGCAGCGTGCGTGCAAAGAGAGTGGAATCAAAATCGGTTGGGCGACCGACGCGGGGGTTTATGAAGGAAGCCATGGCAATGGAATTTATGAGTTCCGTGCAAGAGTGAATCTGGTAGGATTTACGCCATTGGAGACGTTGATGCAAGCGACAAAGAATAATGCAGAGATTTTAATGATTGACGATAAAGTAGGAACCATAAAGTGCGGGAAACGTGCCAACCTTGTTGCCTTTGATGGGAATCCAGATGAAACCATTGAAGCTCTCAGCGATGTTGCGCTGGTCCTCAAAGCCGGTAAAATCGTGCGGGGTCACTTACTCTAAACACGATTACAAGATATATCCAATATTTGTCGAAAAAGGTCAAAAAACAGTTGACATATGGTAAAATGAATGATAATATATTAAAGCTGTCTCAATTACAGCGCGTCAACAAAACCTGGGGACAGGAAAAAAGCGTTGACAAGCACAACATGAGATGGTATAATATACAAGCTATCAACTTATCCCGTCAATATGTTTTTTATAAATGAATAAAAAAGCACTTGACAAAGAAGAGTAAAGATGGTAGAATAATCAAGCTGTCAGAGAGCGGCGGCAGGCACGGGCGAGAAAAAGCCGGAAGAAAGTGCTTGACAGAGCAGCCTCCCAAGTG
>CABIXY010000009.1 GCA_902362805.1 Eubacteriaceae bacterium
TACATAAAAAAATTCATATACATAGAAGATGTTTAGTTAACGAAAAGAGGCTGCGAAAAAATATTTCATTTTTTCACAGCCCCTATTTGTGGCGTATTCTTTACAATTTAGCGTAATTATGCTAAAATTTTGTTAAGCGTTTTTAGGAGGAATTAATATGAATTTCATAAGACCGGTTTCTGATTTAAGAAATAATTTTGCTGACATTTCTAAAACTGTACATGAGACTGCACAACCAGTTTTCCTGACAAAGAACGGATATGGTGATATGGTAGTTCTGAGTATGGAAGCCTTCGAAAGTCTTCAGTTTGAAAGTGAGGTTTACTTTAAACTTCAAGCTGCTGAGAAAGAGGCAGAGATGACTGATAAACGTTTTTCATCAAAGGAAGTCTTAGCCGCCATAAAGGCTGCCATCGAGGAATAGAATGATGTATCAGATTGCATATTTACCTGCAGCCAGGCAGGATTTGATAGAGATTGCTTCGTATATCAGTCATAAATTACAGAATCCACGTGCGGCAGAATCTTTGGCATTACATATCATAAATGCAATGGATCATTTGTCATCGTTTCCTTATGCGAATCCGGTTTATACACCCATCAGACCGCTGCGTCATGAATACCGGAGACTGATTGTGAAGAACTATATTGTTTTGTATTGGATAGATGAAAAAAGCAAAACTATTACAATTGCAAGCGTCGTTTATTACAGGCGAGATTACAGTGATTTCATCAAGCAGACTTGAGTAAGATGGGTATTCAGAGTTCACAAAGTAAAGTGTATATAGAGTAGAACTACGAAGTTCTATGTTAATCAAATCGTAAAAAGGTCGTGTAGAAAATAAAGCTTTTCTTCAGATAATGGAAGCCTTTGGTTAAGATATCGAACGGACTTTTGCAAGAAGAAAAAATTAAGGTGGTGCGTTATATGGAATCCATGGAGAATGTAGAAGTTGTACTTCTTACTAGTATAGAAAAAACGGTTAATACTGATATTGAACAAATTATTTTTGAATTGGATAATCAAATAGAAATGCTCTCAAGTCAAACTGATAAGTTGGATTATTTGGCTTCAATCGGATCAGGTATCTTGTGTGGAATGCTTGATATACTCTGGAAGGGGTACAGCTGAAGCAGCTGGCGAGAATTGTGGTACATGAGTCTTTTGCCGGGGAAGATGGCAATCCTAAGTTGACAATGAGAGAAAATCTGACTATAATAAATATATAATTTCAATTTGACGAATATTTTGCAATCATAACGCACAGAATAGATCAAAAGAGGGAGGCGGTTTTATGTATATCAACCGAGCGATGGAGGAGACGGTTCTCAGAACGTCGAGTACCTTTCCGGTACTTCTTTTAACAGGACCCCGGCAGGTTGGGAAAACGACCCTGCTCAAGCATCTGGCAGGTCCTGAGCGCAAATACGTGACTTTGGACGATCCGGACGCCCGCTACCTGGCGAAAAAAGATCCGGCGTTGTTTATGCAGCGATATACGCCGCCCGTATTTATCGACGAGATTCAGTACGCACCAGAGCTGTTCCCATATATCAAAATGGCTGTAGACCAGTCCGGGAACAAGGGGGATTATTGGATTACCGGCTCACAGGTCTTTATCATGATGAAAGGAGTCAGTGAGAGTCTGGCTGGGCGCGTAGGAATCATCAGACTGTTGGGTTTGTCCGACGCGGAGATTTACGGGTTTGCCAGCCAGCCCTTCACTGCGGATCCCCAAAGACTGATGACGCGTCTTTCTGCGGTGAAAAGGCGCGGACTCAACGACATCTATGAGAGAATTTTTCGCGGCTCCATGCCTGCCTTATATCATGAGGACAGCGCAGATATCGACACCTTTTATCGCTCTTATGTGGACACCTATTTGCAGAGAGACATCAGAGATTTAACACAGGTCGGAGACGAGATGCAGTTCTATAACTTCATGATCGCAGCTGCAGCCCATACGTCAAAGCCTCTGGTCTATGAGGATTTGGCCAATGTGGCAGGCATTTCTGCGCCCACGGCAAAAAAATGGATGTCCATTTTGATTTCTTCCCATATCGTTGCCTTGGTACAGCCTTATTGGAATAACGCCCTGAAAAGGGTGGTAAAAATGCCGCTGATGCATTTTTTGGATACCGGCCTTGCGGCGCATCTTTTGAAGTGGGGAAATCCGGAGAGCTTGGAGCGCGGCGCCATGGCGGGGGCCTTCTTCGAAAGCTACGTGTTTTCGGAGATTTACAAAAGCTACCTGAACAGTGGGAAGGAACCGCCGATTTTCTATTACCGGGATAAAGACAAGAAGGAAATCGATCTGTTGATTTTTCAAAATGGAACCATTAATCCCATCGAGGTAAAGAAGGCGGGCTCACCAGGGAAGACGGCGATCAAAAACTTTTCCGCTATCGCGCCTGTCGCAGAACCGGAAAAGTTTGGAGAGATGGAGGAACTGAAGATCGATATCGGAACAGGCTGCGTCATCTGCATGGCGGAGGATCTCCTCCCCATTGACAAAAAGAATTGGCGCGTGCCGGTATGGCTGATTTAACTACCACAGGCGAGATTACAGTGATTTCATCAAGTAGTCCATGGCAGCTTGATTTGATACTTCTTCAATTTATAGCTGAGACTCTGCCTCGATATACCCAGGTTTGACGCCAGTTCACTGAGAGAATTGGTCATGTGGATTTCATTTTCAATACAGTTTTTCTCGTAGGCTTCTACAGACTCAGTCAGAGTGCGCCCCTTGCATACGACAGGGAAACTAAAATCCTTTCTCTCTCTGTTGATCAGAATCTGTCCTCTTTTGGAACTGAGAGAAGCGGGCAGATGTTCATAGTTGAT
Source organism: Eubacteriaceae bacterium (assembly GCA_902362805.1). GTDB lineage: Bacteria > Bacillota > Clostridia > Peptostreptococcales > Anaerovoracaceae > Senimuribacter. Next base: position 2,846 of record CABIXY010000009.1, read on the forward strand.
ATACTCATCGCCTGCAAAGTTAAAAGCGCTTTCAATCACATTGCGCAGTTCTCGCACGTTGCCCGGCCAGTCATAGACAGTTAATGCTTCCAGCACCTGGTTTGACACGCCTTTAATGGACTTTCCCATCTCCTTATTGTAATAATCGATATAATACTGAATCAGCAGCGGCAGGTCTTCCAGCCGCTCTTTTAGCGTGGGCATTTTGAGCTGCACCGTCGAAAGACGGTAGTAGAGATCAGCGCGGAATCGGTTCTGCTCAATACAGGTAAGAGGGTCTTCGTTCATGGCAGAGATGATCCTCACATCGACGGGCGTCCTTGAGGAAAACGCAAGGGACCTTCTGGCACAGTATATGCTCGCAGAGGAGGAAGCGGATATCATAGAAAATCTGACGAATCTGTCAGAGCATTTACTGTCAGAAGGGATTACTACCATTGCCGATATGGGAAATATGGATGACTGCGATTACTTTGACATCTATGAGAACGCCAGGAAAAAGGGATTTGCGCAGAGAGTGGGCGTATTCTACATGTGGGATCAGTTCCGCCGCAAACCGGAATTCCACTTTGTGCAGCAGCGTTTATCGGGGGAAATCCCGACCAGAGTCTGCGGCGTCAAAATCATCGCGGACGGCGGCATCTCAGGACGGACGGCCTGGGTGAATCAGCCTTATCTTGCTGGCAGCGGTGCAGAATACGGCGTTTCCACCTGTACGGAAGAGAATATCCTTTCTGCCATAGCCTTTTGCAAGGAGAACAAAGCACAGCTTTCTATTCACGCCATGGGGCAGAACAGCATCGATATGGCGGTGAACCTCATCGCAGAGGAAGAAGACTGGCTGGATGACAGACTGCCTCACGCCAGAATCGAACACGCTTCTATGCCGACGGAAAACGCACTGGCAAAGTCCGCCGCCGCCGATATCGCCTTTGTCACTCAGCCGGTTTTCCTCTATGCGGAAATCGAACGGTATTTGGAGAATCTGGGAATCCAGTGGCTGCAGAGCACTTTTCCCTTTCGGGAGATTCTGCGCCGCGGCATTCGCCTTGCCTTTTCCACCGATGCACCGGCAACGCCGCTTGCCGATGCGACCAATCCTTTCCTCTGCGTGGAGACGGCAGTGACGAGAAAAGCCGGGGATGGTACGGACTGCGGCAGAGAAAATGCGGTGGATCTGGAAACGGCGCTGAAGCTGTACACCAGAGAAGGCGCCTATGTCATGGGTTTTGCCGACATCGGCATGCTGAAAAAAGGCTATCGCGCGGACTTCGTCGTGCTGGACCGAGATATCTTCTCCGTGCCGGAACAGGAGATTCACCTGGTACAGGTTGCGGAAACCTACATGGACGGAGAACTGCGCTATCAGAAGGAATCATGCAGCTGCGGTGTCTCATACCATGTGAACAGTTGATTGGCGTATAGGGGACGGGGGTATGCAATGAGCGTTTTGTACAATAAAGTTAGGTTTTTTGATGCTGTTCTGCAGGTTTCGCGTAACTTCATGACAGCAGATTGCTCGGATTGCTTGCAGGATTTGGGAATATGCTGCAGGTGGTTACTTTTAAGGACTATGGAAGGTGTTTCAGACACGGAAATTTGTACAAAAAGTAACCAAAAGCAATGGGAATCAGATATACCCCCGGCTGATGCTTCTAAACCGTAATCCAGTTACGCGAGAATGCCCAGATATCTGTAAAAAGCGTAACTTTATTGTAACAGAAAAGGCGCATCGGAACTGATTTGTTCCGATGCGCCTTTTAATATTATTATTTTACCAGACTCTTCCCGGTCATTTCTGCTGGAATGGCCAGGCCCATCAGTTCCAGCATGGTCGGCGCGATGTCGCAGAGGCGGCCGCCGTCAAAGAGCTGAACGGGGTTCTCTGCGATATGAATTAGAGGCACCTGATTGAGGGAGTGAGCTGTAACCACATTTCCCGCTTCGTCTATCATACAATCGGCATTGCCGTGGTCTGCCGTTAAGAGAATCTGGCCGCCCTTTTTCAGCACGGCGTCTACAATCTGCGGCACGCATTTGTCCAAAGTCTCGATGGCTTTGACAGCGGCCTCCATGACCCCGGTATGTCCCACCATGTCGGCATTGGCAAAGTTGAGGATGATGCAGTCGTATTTCTCCGCCTCGATCTGTTCCAGCACCCGCTCGGTGACGATTGGCGCGCTCATCTCCGGCTGCAGGTCATAGGTGGCTACCTGGGGGGAAGGGACCAGGATCCGGTCCTCGCCTTCGCAAGGTGCCTCGACGCCGCCGTTAAAGAAAAAAGTCACGTGGGCGTATTTTTCTGTCTCTGCGATGCGCAGCTGGGAAAGACCCAGGGATGAGATGTAATCTCCAAAGGTATTGGCCAGCGTCTGTGGTGGGAAGGCCACCTCCACATTTGGCATCTGTGCGTCATACTGGGTCATGCAGACGTATTTCAGATTTTTCAAGGTCTTCTTTCGCGCAAAGCCGTCAAAATCAGGATCCACGAAGGCCCGGGTGATTTCTCTGGCCCGGTCTGGCCGGAAGTTGAACATGATCATGGCATCACCGTCTTTGACCGTTGCGGCGCCAGTTGCAGTCGGCTGTACGAATTCGTCGTTTTCCTCCCGTTCATAAGCGCTGTCTACGGCGGCGCAGCCGGTAGATGCGGCAAAACCCTGTCCCAAGGTCATGGCATCGTAGGCTTTCTCAAGCCGATCCCATCGCTTATCCCGGTCCATGGCATAATATCTGCCGATGACGGTGGCAATTTCACCCACACCGATCTGAGCCATTTGGTTCTGCAGGGCTTCAATATACTCTCCGGCACATCGCGGCGGCACATCGCGGCCGTCTAAGAAACAGTGGACAAAGACCTTTGACAGGCCTTTTTTCTTTGCCAGATTAAGCAGGGCAAAGAGATGACTGATGTGGCTGTGGACGCCTCCATCTGACAAGAGCCCCAAAAGATGAAGGGCGGAATTATTTGCCAGGGCGTAATCCATGGCATCACTCAGCGCTTTGTTATCGAAAAAGTCTCCATCTTTGATTGATTTGCTGATTCTGGTCAGTTCCTGGTAGACGACCCTTCCCGCACCGATGTTCAGGTGGCCAACTTCGGAATTTCCCATCTGCCCGTCGGGCAGGCCCACAGCCAGACCACTGGCATCGAGGCGAGTGGCAGGATACTTCTCGAATATTGCATCCAAAGCGGGCTTATGAGCCGCAGCGATGGCGTTTCCTTCTTTTCTCTCGTTGAGACCGAAGCCGTCCAGGATCATCAGCATGGTCGGCCTTTTATAACATAGGAAATGTCGTCCGAAGGACGTATTTCCGTATGTTTCAAAGAACGTACCTCGCGAAGAGTCGCTCTTTGTGGGCGACATGTGGAAATAGGAATCTTTGATTCCGTCATTTCCACGTTTTTTATTTATTTTCATGAAAATCATTTCCTTTCTCACATATTATCTTTCCATTATACCAAATTTTTTGGTATAATCAAATACAGTGATTAGAAAAAGAGGTCAAAATGAACTGGACAAGAGAACAACAGAGAGCAATTGATGAACGAGAAAAAAATATATTGGTAGCTGCCGCCGCAGGATCTGGAAAGACTGCGGTTTTGGTCGAGCGCATCAAAAAATTGATCATAGAAGACGGTGTATCCATTGACAGAATGCTGATTGTCACCTTTACCAATGCCGCTGCGGCAGAGATGAAGGAGAAAATCCGCACAGCCATCAATAAAGAAATTGACGCCGATCCGGCGAATTCCCAGAAATTGAGACAGCAGTTGAATCTGCTGCCGAGAGCCAACATCAGCACCTTCCATTCTTTTGCCCTGGACGTGATCAGGACTTTTTTCTTTTTGACTGATATGGAACCGGGGTTTTCTATCTGCGACGACGCGCAGAGAACCATTATCAAAGAGGATTCCATGGATCAGCTCATGGAGCAGTGCTTTGTTTCTGATACAGAGGAATTCTACGCATTCCTCAATTGGTACAGCTCCGATAGAAATCAAAATAAGATCAGAGAGATTATCAATACCTCATACAATGTGCTGCAGTCGCTGCCATACCCTTGGCAGTGGCTGGAGGAAAAGATTGCAGAGCTGTCTCTTTCACCAGAGGAATTCCTACAGTCCCCCATCATGGAATACATTTGGGATTATATCGAGGATTCTGTAAAAAAGGCGGCAGCCTATGAAGAACGGGCGGCATTAGAGCTGTCAGATGCAGGTCTTTCGCGATTGGCAGAAAAAGTGACAGGGGAAGAACTGTGCTTTTATCAAGAGATGGCAGAGGCAGTAGAAGCAAGAGACTTGGACGCCCTGGGCAGTTGTGTCGGCGCTTTTCAGTCTGTCCGGCTGGCAGCGAAGAAAGAAGAAAAAGAAGCTTATGCGGAAGTCAAGGACCTGGCAGCCGCCTGTCGGAAGAAGGCCTCTGGTCTGGTCAGCGACATCAAGGCCCTGTTTTTTACCCAGAGCCTTTCTGAGATGATTGCTGAGATGAACGAGACTGCGCCAAAGGCGGAAACCCTGCGCAAGCTGTTGACGGCTTTTGACCAGATTTTCAGAACCAACAAAGGAGACAAGAAGCTGGTCGACTTTAACGATATCGAACACTACTGCCTTTCTATTTTAGAACACCCGCAGGCGCAGAACCATTACAGAAAGAAATTTGAATATATCTTTATCGACGAATATCAGGACACCAATATCCTTCAGGAAGAGATCATCGCTAAAGTGGCCAGAGAGAACAATCTCTTCATGGTCGGTGATATGAAACAGAGTATCTACAAATTCAGGCTGGCGGAACCGGAAATTTTTAAGAGCAAATATGTTTCTTATGGAAACGCGGAGAACAAGGCATCTGCTAAAATCGACCTGAATCAGAATTTTCGCAGCAAGCCCCTGATTTTATCGGAAATCAACCACATCTTCGAGAATCTCATGGAAGACTATGACGAAGATGCGATGCTTTATCCCGGAGTCAGCTACGAGGGTCCCTTCCACTATGTACCGGAAGTCAAGGTAGTGGACGCTTCTACCATCGATGAGGCGGATGAGGAGCTGGCCAATCTGAAGAATGCAGAGCTTGAGGCTCTGGAAATCTGCCGTTTGATCAGAGAAAACCTGGGCAGAAAGTTCTTCGACCATAAAGCTGGCATCTGTCGGGAAATTGGGCTTCACGATATGGTGATTCTCATGAGAGGCGTGAGAAATTATGCTGACGTCTATCGCAATATTTTGAAGGAAAACGGCATCGACAGTTTCGTGGACGACAGCGAAGGATACTTTGACACGATGGAGATCAACGTGTTCATGAATCTCTTATCGGTGATAGACAATAAGATGCAGGACGTACCTCTGATCAGCGTACTCCACTCAGAGATTTTCGGTTTTTCTACTGACGAACTGGGACAGGTCAGAGCTGCCTGCAAGAATGGACAGTACGCGGCAGCTTTTCTTAAATTTGCCGCAGAGGGCAAGGAAGGACCGCTGAGAGAAAAGTGCAGAACGGCGCTTTCCTCCATCAAGAAGTGGAAGACCATGGCTACCTCGCAGCCCCTGGGCAAATTTATCTGGAAGCTGCTGCTGGAAACAGGTTATTATCTCGAAATGGGCGCCATGCCAGGAGGCACACAGCGCCAGGCAAACCTGCGGGCTTTGGTCGATAAGGCGGAAAAATTTGCTGCCGACAGACAGAGCTCGCTGTACAGCTTTGTCCGCTACATCGACGCGGTCAAAACACGAGGCGTACCGATGGGGCAGGTGAAGCTGGTGGGGGAAAACGACGATCTGGTGCGTATCATGACCATCCATAAGAGCAAAGGATTGGAATTTCCCCTGGTTCTGGTCTGCGGTATGGGCCGCAGACTCAACTACACCAAAATCGGCAGCGGCATCGCCCTGCACAAGGATATCGGTATCGGTATGACCCTCGCTGATTTTGAGGGGCATTGGTACAAGCAGACCCTATTGCAGAGGCTGATACAGAAGCAGGTGCACAAAGAGGAAGTGGCTGAGGAAGTGCGGGTTCTCTATGTAGCGTTGACGCGGGCAAAGGATCTGCTCTACATGACAGGAACGGTCAAAGAAGGTGCAAAATTCATGGAGAACCGCCAGATCGGCTTGGGCGGTGATACGACTTATCTGGATATGATCGGAGACGTCTCCCGCCTTGAAGTGGTGGACGCCAATCTCCTGTCTCATGGAGGCACGGAAAAAAGCGGTATACAGGGCAATCCCATGGGAAAAGATATCTTTGACAGACGGCTTTCGAAAGAGGAAGAGGCAGAAATACTGCGCCAGTTGGACTTCGTCTATCCGTACGAGGCATCCCGCAAATTGAAATCTAAGTATTCGGTTACAGAGATTAACCGCATGGGACAGACTGAGCAGAAAGCCTTTGAGACGGTGCTAGCCGTACCGAAATTCAGACAGGGAGAAAGACAGCTGACGGCGGCCGAGAAGGGCACCATTTATCACAGTATCATGGAACGGCTGGACTTTGATCGGGCAGAAAGAGAAGGCCTGCCCTACATCCAGGCGGCAGCCGAAGATTACGTCAACCGTGAGATCTTTGACGTAGAGTCTTTGCAGTCCATAGAACTGCCGCGCATCGCCGAATTTTTCGATACGGCGCTGGGCAGCCGCTGTGCCGCTGGCTACCGAGCCGGCAATTTGGAGCGTGAGCGGCCTTTTGACCTGCAGATGGAGATGGAGGGTGAGACAGTCATCGTCCAGGGTATCATCGACTGTTATTTCGAAGAAGAAGACGGTTTTGTGCTGCTCGATTACAAGAGCAGCTGGATTGATCCGCAAAAGGACTTTGAGAAGGAAGCCGAGCGTTTGCGCAGAACTTACGGCGGCCAGATCGAAATATATCAGAAAGCCTTGGAAACTGCCAAAGGACGGCCGGTGAAAGAAGCCTGTCTCTATCTTTTCGGAGCAGGGAAATTAGTGAGAATGTGATGGAAAAGGAAGTGGAATAGATATGAGTAATGCTTTGATTTTAGAGGGCGGCGGTATGCGGGGGATTTTCGCAGCCGGCGTCATCGACTACTTGTTGGATCAGAAAATTCGTTTTGACAACGTCATCGGTGTGTCCGCTGGCGCTTGCCACGGCTGCAGTTACGTCTGCGGCCAGCGTGGACGGGCTTATGCCACGGCTACCGATTATCTGGACGACAAAAACTATTGCAGCCTGCGAAGCCTGCGCAAGACTGGCGACCTCTTCGGCGCTGATTTTCTCTACTACAAAATCCCCCAGGAGCTTTATCCTATAGACAACCAGGCATTCCTTGCCAGCGGTATCAAGTTTCAGGCCGTGGTCACCAATTGTGAAACCGGCAAGGCGGAATACCCGGTAATTGAAGACATGTTCCGCGATATCGAATACGTCAGGGCTTCCAGCTCCCTGCCGCTGCTAGCAAATATGGTTGAAATCGACGGGAATTTGTACATGGACGGCGGCATTTCTGATTCCATTCCATTGGCACAGTCCCTCAGACAGGGCAATGAGAAAAATGTCATCGTTTTGACCCGGCCGCGGGATTACCGAAAAAAGAACAGCCGCATTGCGTCGGCTGCAGGTCTCAGATACCGGAAATATCCGAAAATGGCCGCGGCGTTAAAAAATAGATCGAAAGTTTACAATGAAACCTTGGATTTGATTGAAAAAGAGGAGGCGGCAGGCCGCGCTTTTGTCATCGCGCCTATGGGACCGCTTGACATCGGCAGGACAGAGAAGGACCGCGGCAAATTGAAAGCCGCTTACCAGGAAGGCTACTTCGTGGCAGAAGGACTGGGGGCAAAGCTCCTGGCCTTTTTGGAAGGCTGATGGATATCGGCACACATCTCTATGAGCGCTCGCAGCGGTTTTGTCAGATATTTGTCTCGATGCCAGACTGCATACATGCGATTTTCCAGCACCAGGTCAGGAATCGAAAGTTCCACCAGGTGCTGTTTTTTTAATTCTTCTGAAACATAAGCCTCTGGCAGGATGGCGATTCCCAGGGCGGCCCTGGCTGCCGCTAAGAGCGCTGAGTCGTTGACACTGCACCAGGCGGGATAGGCTTTACAGCCTGCCAGATACAGCTGGCTGTCTAACGTGTCCCGGATCGCACTGCCGGCTTCTCTGAGCAAAAGCTTTTCCTTGCACAGCTGGGGCAGCGTTAACTGCCTCTCTTTCAGCGGATAGTCCGGTGCGCAGACGGCCTTCAGGGCATAGGCGCCCATATCTTTACTGCTGAAAGGCTCTTGCGGCACGGTACCTTCGACCAAGGCCAGATCTGATTTTCCCCTCTGCAGTGACTCTATGGCTGTGGCGGCTGGGATGACATCTACGCTTGCAGAGGTGCAGGGAAAGGCTTTGCTGAAAGCCTGCAATCGGGCTGGCAAGTAGAAATTGGCGATGGTAATATTGCAGGCGATGTGAATGGGCGCATTTTTTTCCAGTGTATGGAGGCGAGCCTCCAGGGCTTTACTGGCGGTCAAAATCGGTTCGGCCTCTTGCAGGAGCAATTCTCCAGTCTTTGTAATGCGTACGCTTTTTCCCAGGCGATCGAAGAGAGGTCCCCCGGTCATCTCTTCTAAATCGTGAACGGCGTGAGATACTGCGGACTGGGTGATAAAGAGTTTTTTCGCTGCCTTGGTAAAACTGCCGGTCTCAACGACAGCCTCAAAGATTTCCAGATGGCGGAAGGTCATATCCATGTTTTTTCTCCTCATGAATAAAATTAATGATTATGATTAGATTATATCGTTTTTCTTATAGATCTGCAAGAGGTATACTATATTGAGACAGAAGTGAAAGAAAGGAACTTTAAGAATGTCCAAGACGGAACAATTGAAACAGGGCCTGTGGCTCTTTTATATGAACTTATTTATCAGTGCTTTCACCTTTGGCGGGGGTTATGTGGTGGTGCCTATGGTGCGAAAATATTACGTTGAGAAAAAGAAATTCTTTTCAGAAGAGGAACTGATGGACATCGCCGCGATCTCTCAGTCTGCACCGGGCGCCATCGCCATAAACTTGACTGCATTGGCAGGATACCGGGTACTGGGGCTCATGGGAGCAGCCGTCAGCTGTATTGCCGCCATCCTTCCGCCCCTGCTGATTTTGATGGCGGTATCCGCCTGGTACAGTATTTTTGTCACGAATCCTTTCGTTACGGCAGTGCTGAAAGGTATGCAGGCCGGTGTTGCCGCTTTGATGGTGGACTTGATAATCGACATGGTCAGATTCATTGCCAGAGACGGTTCGAGGCTTTTGGTGCTGCTGATTCCGGCTGCCTTTGCGGCAAACTTTTTCTGCCAGGTCAATGCGGCAATCGTGTTGGCAGGCTGTGGCATGATTTCTTTGCTCCGTCTGTGGCAGCTGAAGAGAAAGCGGGGGTAAGTGTATGCCATTCTATTTATTTCTGATTTTTTTCCAGATCGGACTGTTCAGTATCGGAGGTGGTTACGCTATCATCCCTCTCATCCAAGAACAAGTGGTCCAGCTCCACGGCTGGATTACACAGAAGACCTTTACCGACATCATCACGATATCGCAGATGACGCCGGGCCCTCTTGCCGTCAACACCTCCACCTTTGTGGGTCTGCAGATTGCCGGTGTCTGGGGTGCCGTACTGGCGACTATCGGCTGTATTCTGGCAGGAGTAGTGATTTCAATCCTCCTCTGCTGGTTTTTTCAGAGCCATCAGGAATCAATATACTTTTCAGGCCTGCTGAAAGGCTTGAAAGCTGCTTCTGTGGGTTTGATCGCCTCTGCGGCGGGTATCATCATCTTATTAACTTTTACGGGAAGTTCTCAGCTGCTTCTGCCGGAGCACGTTGACTTCAAAGCAGCAGCAATCTTCACAGGGGCGGTGGTTATTTTGCTGCAGAAGAAGGTGAAAGTCAATCCGATTGTTTTGATGGCCTTGACAGGGATTGCCGGAGTGGTAATATATTAAAAGGAGGGCGAACTTATGGAACGAATCGATTTGAGTCTCTTTCCCTTTTGGGAGCATTTAACAGAAGATGAACGAGAATTATTGCAGTCTCAGGCCAGGATTGTCAGGTTTGAAGAAAATCAGCTGATTGCCTCGACGGAGATGGACTGCCTGGGCGTACTTTACATAAAATCAGGCATGATTCGCCTCTATCTGTATTCAGAGGACGGCAGAGAGGTGACCATTGCGCGCCTGGCAAAGGATGACGTCTGTCTTCTGTCGGCATCCTGCATGCTATCACAGGTATCTTTTCCAGCCCAGGTTTCAGCAGAAAGCCAGGTGGAGGCCATACTGATTCCTGTCAATCTCATTTCCTCCATCAAAGAAAAGAACGTCTACGTGGAAAACTACGTGTACCGTTTGACCACAGAACGATTCTCCGATGTCATTTCGGCTGTAGAGCAGATGCTCTTCATGACTTTAGAGCAGCGCATCGTCAGTTTTCTGCTGGATGAGACGGCGAGAACAGGGGGCGATACGCTGCATATGACGCAGGAGAAACTGGCACAGGCCATCGGCAGCGCCCGCGAAGCCGTGACCCGTACCCTCAAACAGTTATCATCTGCAAAAGTGATAGAGGTCTTTCGCGGAGGCATCAAAATCGTAGATCGCAAAGCTCTCTACGAAAAAATTTCCTAAGATAAGCAAAACCCTGTAATCTCGGATTCCACAGATTACAGGGTTTCGTATGTTTAATTCTGGATGAGGGCTTCCAGCGCTTTTTTCGGTTTGAACCCAGAGGACTGTTTGACAGGTCTGCCTCCTTCAAAGACGATGACGGTCGGAATGCTCATGATGCCAAATTCTCTCGCCAGTTCTGGCTCTTCATCTATGTTCACTTTGCCGACTTTGTAGCCTTCTGCATCTTCTGAAATTTCTTCGATGACCGGCCCCAGCATCTTGCACGGTCCGCACCACGACGCCCAGAAGTCTACCATTACTGGTACATCAGATTTGAGGACCTCCTCATTGAAATTATTCTTATTAAAAGCCTTAGCCATAATATCAACTCCTTTTTTCTTTCTTTGATAAACAGAGTATAGCATTAATATATGACGGACTTCTGTGACCCGGTTACAAAAGAAAAAAACTCTTGCCATTTGGTTGAAAACTTGTTATGATGAAAACAATTATGAAGAAGGAGAGGTGGCTTGATGTATCTACGTTAAGATGAGGAACAATGAATAAGAAACTCCTAAGAGAGAGGAGTTATTTGTTGTACTTGCTTAACCAAATGGATGCATAAGGTCATGAAATCGCTGTCTGACGAGATAATGCGGTCTTGCGTACCCTTTTTCTCTGCATATGCCATTTGTTTTGATTACAGATAACTCCAAGGCGAGAGTTATCTTTTTTTGTTCCTAAATGAGATTTGCTATTGCATGACGAAGACAGAGGAGGACAATAATGGAAAATAACATAAAATGGAGAGGCAAATTTCTGACGATTGCTGTCGGGCAGGCAATTTCTTTAATCGGAAGTTCTGCTGTGCAGTTTGCTTTGATCTGGTGGCTGGCAGAACAGACGGCATCCCCGATGATTATGGGGATTGCAGGATTGGCGGCATATCTGCCGATGGCTTTTCTCAGCCCTTTCGCCGGAGTCGCCGCAGACAAATACAGCCGGAAGATGATCTGCATTGCAGCTGACTTGTCTATGGGATTGGCTGCATTGGTGGCGGCGTTTTTGCTTAACGCGATTACATTTCCAATATGGGCGGTTCTGGCGATTCTATTCATACGAGGAATCGGCGGCACCTTTCATCAGCCGGCGATCCAGTCAATCATACCGCAGCTGGTGCCAACAGAAGAACTGGTCAGAGTCAATGGATGGATGCAGCTGATGACGGCAGGTTCTTTTATCTTGGGCCCTGTCATCGGCGCGGCTCTATACGCGGCGCTGCCGATGTCACTGGTGCTGCTGACCGATGTCATCGGTGCGGTTTTCGCCAGTGCAGCCCTTGCTGTCGTAAAGCTTCCGCGTCTTGTGAAGCATGAGAATCACGAAACCGGTTTTTTTGCTCATTTTAAAGAGGGGATTCAGGTCTATAGAGAAGATAAAAATCTGTTGACGCTGATGGTTGCAGAGGTTTTGTGCATGCTTTTCTATGCACCGCTCTCTACGTTCTATCCCCTGATGACCAGCGATTACTTTGATCTTTCCGCCATGTACGGCAGCATTGTGGAAGTCACCTTTGCCGCGGGAATGATGATCGCGGCGCTGCTCTTTGGCAGTGTCTTGAAAATCAAGAACAAAATCAGGACGTCTTATCTGGGCCTTTGGGGAGTGGGTGTGACTACGGCTGTCTGCGGTCTGATGCCGGCGACCTTCCTGGGATGGATCATATTTGCGGTTACCTGTGCAGCCATGGGTGCCTTTGGAAATGTTCACGGAATCCCATTGACGGCTTACATTCAAGAGACTGTGGCGCCGGAAAAGATGGGCCGCGCTTTTTCTCTGATCGGCCAGGTCACTGCCTTCACCATGCCCATAGGCCTTCTGATCAGCAGTCCGGTCGCGGAAAAGGTGGGCGTGCACATGTGGTTTCTGATATCGGGGATCGGTATTCTCGTGGTACTGGCAGTTGTGATTGGAATCAGCGGGGTTCTGCAAAAGAAAAAAGAGCGCATCTGAGTATGCCAAAGATTTCTGCTTTCATTATAGCGGCAAGGAGCTGTCTATTGTTTGGTAATTTGCCAAATAATAGACAGATTTTTTTGAAAACTTCTAAGCTGGAATAGGGTAAATAACCTTATAATGAAAAAAGATTTTGAAAGGAGAAATCAAACTATGAAGAGACAAAAGGAAAAAAGAAAAGCGACTCTGATTGAAGCGCTCAGTGCAGTATTGGTATTATTGGTAATCTTCTTCTTCGGCTCTCTGGCCGATTTGTCAGCACCTGCCCTGATGGGAATCGCCCTCATGTACGTGGTATTCATCGGTTGGCGATGCGGTTACACGTGGAAGGATTTGGAGGATTTCTCAGCAGAAAAGATCAAAGCGGCTGCACCTGCCAACTCGGTATTGATTGCCGTGGGTTTTCTGCTTGGCGCATGGATGTTTTCCGGCACGATTCCCATGTTCATCTATTACGGCGTGCAGCTAGTCAGCGCAAAATGGATTCTTGTTTCGGCCTTCATTCTCTGCGCGATCTTTTCAACTTGTACGGGGACTTCCTGGGGTTCTGCCGCTACAGCAGGTATCACCATGATGGGCATTGCCATGGCCATGCCGAACGTGAACATCGCAGCGGTGGCAGGAGCCTGCTATACCGGCGCCATCTTCGGAGACAAGCTGTCTCCGCTATCTGATACGACCATTTTGGCGTCGCTGGCGACAAAAAATGACATCTTCGATCACATCAAAAACATGTCCAAAACGGTTGTGCCTGGAGGACTGATCGGACTGATCATCTACGCAGTCATGGGTATCAAAGCGGACGCAGCTGCGACGGGTCTGCCGGAGAACACCCTGCAGCTGCTCGATGCACTGGATGGGGCTTTCAAATGGAACGTCATCGTCTTGCTGCCGATGGTGCTCCTGGTTTACGGATGTATTGCTAAAAAGCCATCGACTGTCATCATGATGTTATCTGCTGTCTTGGCTGTTCTGATCGGCGTATTCTATCAGGGGTTTAGCCTGGAGGATGGGATTACAGCCCTCTACAGTGGGTTTAACTTAGAGATGGTGGAAAGTGCAAGAAGCGGTTTTGTTGCTGCTGATGCGGGAGACGATGCCATGAGCCTGCTCAACAGAGGGGGACTGGCTTCCATGATGAAATCCTTTATTACCGTATATATCTGCTTATATTTTGCAGCGATTATGGAACACATTGGCGCAATCGAAGCCCTGCTGGGAAAACTTCTGCTGTCTGTAAAGACCAGATTCAGCCTGGTCTTCGTAACATCGATTTCCTGCGTTGTTCTGACGGCTATCGGAGGAAGTTCGACCCTGGCGCTGATTCTTACGGGAGAAATGTATTCGGAGAAGTACAAAGAGATGGGACTGTCAACCTTGAATTTGTCGAGAACCATGGAAGACTTCTGTACTGGTACAGCGGGATTCATCCCTTGGTCCGCTTCTGGCATTTATTATCCGTCGGTCTTAGGTGTTCCCATTGCACAATATTTCCCATATTGTTTCATGAGCTACGCCATCTGGATTCTGGCATATTTCTACAGTATCACGGGTATCTGCATGAAACCTCTGGAAAGAGAAGCGGAAACTGCAACTGCATAAGGGAAAGAAGGCTGTAATATGATTAGTGACATGCATATACATACAAGGTGGTCCAGTGATTCCAAGACCCCGGTTCGGAATCAAATCGAGAGCGCGCTGCGGCTGGGCATGAAGCACATCTGCATCACGGAGCATCAGGACTACGATCAGCCCATCTTTCCACCAGATAACTATACCTTTTTAATTGGCGACACAGATGATATGGAAGGGTATCTTGCTGATCTGGCACAGTGCAAAGAAGCGTATGGGGATAGAATTGAAGTGCTGACAGGGGTGGAACTGGGCTTGCAGCCCCACCTGCCGGAAAAGCTGGCGGCGTATGCGAGAGACTATCCCTTTGATTTCATCATCGGATCGACCCATAATTTCAGAGGAAGGGGCGCTGACGATCTTCGAACCTACGAAGGGAAAAGCACGGAGGAAATCTGCAGACTCTACTTTCAGGAGGAGTACGAGAATATCGTCAGGATACCGGACTTCGACGTCTGCGGCCATCTGGACTTTATCTTCAGATATGCACCGGGCGCCATCGAGACCTTTTCCTACAGCAAATACGGTGACGAACTGGACAGCATCCTGCAGGCTCTGATCGAATCCGGCAGGGGCATAGAGGTGAACACCTCCAGGCTGAAAAGCTTGGGGCTGACCAACCCGAAGGTTGAAATTATCGACCGCTATGCGGAACTTGGCGGTGAGATCATCACCTTTGGCTCCGATGCGCACACCCCGGAACGTGTGGGGGAATGCTTTGAAGAGGCAGGAGAGATGGTGAAGGCATGCGGACTCAGGTATTATGCGGTTTACAAAGAACGGAAGCCAGTATTTTATAAGTTGTGAAGGGAGAGAGATGCAGCAGGCCGAAAAACAAAAAAGTAATAAGATATTCTAAATGAGTTATTGACTTCCCCATACAACTGTACTAAACTTTAATTAGCAGAAGGTGCTAGACCAAAAGTTCAATACATAAGTATCACCAAAAAACACGGAGCGGCTACTCCGTGTTTTTTTATTTTAATAGGAAATATCGTCCAAAGGACGTATTTCCGTATGTTTCAAAGAACGTACCTTGCGAAGAGTCGCCCCTTGTGGGCGACATGTGGAAATAGGAATCTTGGATTCCGTCATTTCCACGTTTTTTATGCGTTGGATTTGTGGGATGAGGGCTTGAACCGACAGGCGTGGCCGTGAAGCGAAGCAGTTCGGCGGACTGGTGAGTAGGTGGAAGGTGCGCCGGTGATCGAAAAGGAAACCTGGGGCGGCGATTTCGAAGAAATCGCCCAGAGACAGCAGGCTGTGGAAACAATCTGCCGCTGAACGTAATTGATGATCTGCAGATAAATAGGACTGCTATCTTCGATTATAAACTGTTCAAATGAAATCAAGCGGCCCCTTCTATAGAATAAAACTGTATTATATCTATAATACGGTTTGCTGTCAGGAGCAAGGGGAAGGCAAAGTCTGCTTTCGAATGACGATGAGGTTACGCTTTTTGGGTGTATCCGGGCATTTCCTGCGTAACCCCATTACTTTCAACGGACATTACTGGAGGGGTATATCTGATTCTGGTTATTTTTCGTGCAGATTTCCGTGATCAAAATGACATTTGCAGCATACAAAAGTAACCACATGGAGCACAAGCACAGATTTTGTAAGCAATCAGGGGGATATTGCGTTTGAACGCCTGCCGATGCAGCCATCGAGTTACGCGAGGAACCTTGCAGCAGCATCAAAAAACCTAACTTTATCGTAAAAAATGCTGGCTGCATACCCCCGTCCCCTAGATGCGGATAAAAGACAGGAAGACCTGGCTCATGAAGGAGCTCAGAAAGACATAGAGAGACGCTTGATCATCTTCGACGAGATGGAAGAGTGTCAGCAGGGCTGAAAACACTGCTATAATATAAATGAAAAAGAAAAGACAGTATTAGTGTAAAGACCAATACTGTCTTCTCTTTTTTGTCTAATAGGAAATATCGTCCAAAGGACGTATTTCCGTATGTTTCAAAGAACGTACCTTACGAAGCGTCGCCCCTTGTGGGCGACATGTGGAAATAGGAATCTTGGATTCCGTCATTTCCACTTTTTTTATTAGGCTGACTGCTGTTATTTTTTCTGATCCAACCATTTGACTATGTAATACGCTATCACACTGCCCATGACAGAAATACTTAACGCAGACCAAAAGTCCAACATAACCATCACCTTTTGATTTTAAGAGAAGTTATTGCATCAATGTATTTTTATCACTTATTCTCATTGAGCATATAGAGGCGCACGGCCAGGGAGACATTGACGTAGAACTCCTGATCGCTCATCTCTTCACAGAACAGAAACTGTTTGATCTTGCTGATTCGATAACGGATGGTGTTGTGATGACACTTGAGTGAGGACGCTGTCCTGAAGATGTCCCCTTCATTGAGAGCCAGCTGCCTGATTGTTTCGAAGAACTCTGGTTTCTCCTTGATCGGATCGATCAGAGCAGTCATGAACTCCTTCATGACTGCTGAATCGGCCAGGGGCACCAAAAGCTGATAAGCGCCGATTTTGTCGTAACTGCCAAAGGCGCGATTTTCCGCAACAGAGGCGATATGGGTGTAATAGCTCTCTCTGATGCATTGATCCAGTTCCTTGTACGGTTCGTGGATGCGGCTGCAGCTGACATAGAGCCCTTCTTTACAAGGCGATAAAAATTCCATCAGTTCATCTAAAATGATGCGGAAGGTCTTTTCCTTATTCTGACGGGCGGTCAGAATGGCGAAAAGACCGTTTTTATATTTGCATACCAGCGCCTTGGTATTTAGGTTGCGATTCAAGTAGAAGACCTTTGAATAACGCTCCAGGTTGAGCTGAAAATCCTCGTCCTCTCCTTTGATGTAGACCGCCATGACAGATTCTTTCAGTTTCAGGGAGATATTTTTACTCAGGGCATAGATCTGTGCTTTCGTCAGACTGCCTGCAATCATCTGATTTAAGTTCTCTTCCGAAAAGAAGTTGTCGTCCTCTTTCCTGACAGCGTCTAATATTTCGAAGATGATGCTCTCCATATAGAGGTCGCCGTCATATTGGATGATAGGGAAGTCATGATGATTGGCGAAGTCGATGACCTCTGCTGGAAGATCAGGAAAGACTGTCGTTTTGCAGGCAAAGGCGGCAGCGCCGATTTCACAGAGAAACTTTGTCGTCGCAAGGATGAGGTCAGGTTCGTCCCTGGCAAAGAGCAGGGTGCTCAATATGATCATGTCCGGTTCAAAGACATTCTTTTCTGATGCCTGGGCAAAGGAAGAAAATTCATAATCTGCAATGCCGAGAGAAACCACGTAGCGGTTCAAACCACCCTTTCCTGCGATGAGACGCATCTTTGAAAGACCGCCTAGCTGCAAGATATCCTTTACTGTTAATGCCATTCCAAACCCTCCTCACCTGATATTTCCTACCTCTAATTATAAACAGATCTCTGCTCATTTCAATTGGTAATATACCAAAAAAGATAGGGGAAATTCAAAAAAATACTAAAAAAAACGGGTTGTGCAGCCATTAAAATGAAGTTGAAAGTAAGCGGAGACAGAAAGGAGACGAGAAAGTGTTAGAGATGAAAGTTTTGAAAATGGAAGACACCGTCAAGGTGTTGAAGATGAAGGATGTGATTGAAACCATAGAAGAGGTGTATCGGGCGCAGTCTGCTGGTGCTTCGGCAATTTACCCTTTGATCACAGAGGAGTTTGTTCCAGGCAGTGCGGAGATGGATATTAAATCAGGCTGGCTTAAGGATGCCGGCATCTACGGCCTTAAGTCGGTATCCTGGTTTGAACAGAATGAGAAGGTTGGACTGCCAGCGCTGCTGGGCACCATTTTGATTTTCGACGCAAAGACCGGGGCGCCTGTCGGATTGCTGGACGGTTCTCATATTACAGGCATCAGAACCGGTGCTGCCGGCGCTATCGGGGCAAAGCTGTTGGCGAGAGAAGATGCGAAAAATCTGTTGATTGTAGGCGCAGGCCACGTCGCAACCTTCCAGGCAGCGGCCACCTTGCTCAGTTTTCCTGGGCTTGAAAAGGTGATGGTCTATGACGGACTGGACTATGATAACGCAGACAGATTCGCGAAAAACCTCAGAGGAACCCTGGCGGCGGATTTTGGCATGGAGAATGTGAAGGCGGAATTTACTGCGGTGAAAGATATTGCAGAGGCCGTGGGGCAGAGTGACATCATCATCACTGTCACGCCGTCGAGAGAACCCATCATCAAAAAGGAATGGGTCAAGCCGGGAACCCATTTTTCCTGCATCGGGTCCGACATGGCGGGCAAAGAAGAAATCGACCCGCAAATCTTCGCAGGTGCAAAGGTCTTTGTAGACGATATCGAGCAATGTATCAACGTGGGCGAAATTGAGATTCCCATCAAAAAAGGCATTATGAACAGAGAAAATATCAGCGGCATCATCGGTGATATCATCACAGGAAAAGTCTCGGGCAGAGAAAATAATGAGCAGATTACCGTCTTCGATGCCACAGGAACTGCACTTCTTGATTTGCTCACAGGCATGCTTGCCATCAAAGAGGCCGAAAAACAAGGATTAGGACAAATCATAGAATTATAAAAAGGAGAATGCATTATGAAACTGGAAAGATTTAAAGTGGAACGCTGGATGGATGAGTACGAAGGTTTTTTGACCTACGACCTGGGAGAAACCTGTATTGATTCTTTGGAAATCGGGGAGTTATTGGAGCTATGTGGTAAAGATCCAGACGCATTTCTGTCGGATCTGAAGGGAGAGCGGCTGGTATACGGCCACATCCACGGCTCTCCGGAACTGAAAAAAGGGATTGCAGGTCTTTACAGAAATCTGACGCCGGAAGACGTGGTACCGACCCATGGCGGAATCAGCGCTAATCATATGGTAATCGCGACGCTGGTAGAACGAGACGATAATGTAGTCACAGTATTGCCGACTTATCAGCAGCACTATTCTATTCCTGAATCTATCGGGGCAGAGGTCAGAACCTTGTGGCTGAAAAAAGAGAACGGATTTGTACCTGATCTGCTGGAGATGGAGGCTTTGATCGACGAGAACACCAAGCTGATTTCCATCTGTAATCCAGATAACCCGACGGGCGCTTTTGTGCCGGAAGACGTGATGATGGAGATTGTCAAAATGGCCGACAAGGTGGGCGCCTATATCCTCTGCGACGAAGCGTACAGGGGCATTTCGGAGGACGGAAGTTACATGTATTCCATCGCAGACCTGTATGACAAAGGAATCTCCACTTCCAGCATGTCCAAGGTTTTCGGACTTGCAGGTCTTAGAATCGGCTGGATCGCGACAAAGGATCAGGAAATCATGAGGCAGTTCTGCGGCAGAAGAGACTACGACACCATCAGCTGTGGTTATATCGATGATATCCTGGCCAGTCTGGCGCTGGAACACAAGGATAAGCTCTACGAGAGAAATGCCAAGATTCTGCTGGAAGGAAGAAACATCCTCGACAAGTGGGTAAAGGAGACGGAAGGTGTGGATTATGTGAGACCTGTCGCCGGCACCACCGCCCTGGTTTATTACGATAAGGAGATTTCTTCCTTTGATTTCTGCGTTCGCCTGGTCAAGGAGAGAGGTGTTCTGACGACGCCGGGTTCCTGCTTCGAGATGGAACACTGCATCAGAATCGGTTATGCTTTCAGCCCGGATGTACTGCAGAAGGGTCTGGACATCATCGCGAAACTGTTAAAAGAAATCTAAGATAAATGGAATGACCGGACGGATGGCAGGACGTCCGTCTGGTATTTGGATTTGTGAGGAAAAAAATGAAGACAATCAAACTGGCGCTGATCGGCTACGGCAATGTGGGAAAGGCGTTTGCAAAGATGCTCCGTCAGAGGACGGACTATATCTGCGATCATTTTAATACTGAGGCTGTGATTACCGCTATCTGTACCAGGAGCAAAGGTGCACTCATAGACGGCAGCGGCATCAACACAGAAGACCTTGACAATCAGGCATTTGACAGGGAGAAAAGCGCTGTGGAGGTCATACTGGAAGCTGACTACGACGTTCTCATAGAGCTGACACCTATCAATATCCAGACGGGAATGCCTGCCATCGATCACATCAGGGGTGGACTCAATAGAGGAAAGCATGTGATCACCGCCAACAAGGGACCTGTCGCCTGGGCTTTCCGGGAACTGAGGGATCTGGCAGCGACAAAGGGCGTATGTTTCTGCCATGAGGCTGCTGTCATGGACGGCGTACCGGTTTTCAATCTGACAAGGGAGACGCTGATGGGCTGTCAGATTACTGAAATCAAAGGGATTCTCAATGCGACGACCAATTATATCTTGGACGAGATGGAAAAGGGCGTGACCTACGAGGCTGCGGTGAAGGAAGGGCAGAAAAGAGGTTTTGTCGAGGCTGACCCGTCCATGGATCTGGAAGGATGGGATGCGGCAGCAAAACTGACTGCCCTGATGAATGTTTTGATGGATGTGAAAATCACACCGCAGGATATCAGGCGGGAGGGGATCGGTGCAATCACCAAGGAACAGATTGAAGAGGCAAAGGCGCGCAAGATGAAATATAAGCTGCTCTGTCACGGCAGAATGGAAAACGGCAAGCCGGTGGGAACGGTAAAACCGCGGCTCGTGGCGGAGGACAGTCTCTTTGCAAGGGTCAATGGTACCGCTGCCTGCGTAACCCTCACCACGGATCTGATGGGCGACGTGTCGATTATTGAACACGTCTATGAGCCGGAAATCGATCAGACCGCATATGGCGTACTGGGCGATCTGCTGAGAGTTCTGACAGAAACAAACCAATCGTGACAACATTATGGAACCTCTGACATAGCAGCTGGCGTAAGCCTGCCAGCTTTTCTGAAATATACCGTAAAAGGACAAAAAATAAGGATAATCGGGCAGATTTTACAAATCAACGGGGGTATACCAATGCAAGGCATGATAAAAAAGAAAAATGCACCATAGAAATCCACTGAAACCATGTAGATGATATCATTAAACTATTGTTATACTGTAGAAAGATTTACAGAATGACCTGCCAAAACGGGACTGACAATTAAAAGTTAGAGAAATCCGCCTGAATAGGGCAGAATTTTGAAAGAATTAGGCATTTATTTAGACCTGATTCACGCTGTATACCGGATGGGGGTATCAAAAAGCGCAACAGACCTTGACAAGAAAAATCGCATATTATAGAATAGACATAATAAAATAGAAACCTTCCCCTTCACCGGATGGGGGTACAAGGTGTTTAGGATGAGCCGTAGGTACAGCAGAGGATTTGCTGCAAGGCGATTCCTAAGCACTTTTTTTGTTATCAGCCAAATCAAAGGTTTGGGCGTTTATAGCAAGGACTGTAAAGGAGGCATATACAGTGAACCGAGAATCGGGAAAAGAAACTTTAGCGCTTGTGTTAGTTCGTTTCAGTCTGCCACTCATACTCAGCGGCATGCTGCAGCAACTATATAACTGGGCAGACGCCTTTATTGTAGGTAATGTAGAGGGAGAACTGGCTTTGGCGGCCATCGGTGCAACAGGAACAGTTACCAATTTTTATATCATGGCCATGACTGGATTCACCATGGGATTATCCATTCTTTTTGCGCACAAATATGGCAGCGGAGAAACAGACATCATACATCGGATTTTATCTACCTTTCTGATTATCGTAGGATGCGCCTTCCTGCTTTTCACCGTTGTAGGCATGCTTTTTACGGCTCCGCTGCTCAGTGTGCTTCACACGCCGGCGGATATCACTGATTTGGCAAAAACTTATTTGCAGATGATCTTCATCGGCATTCCGTTTTTGGCGGTTTACAATGTCTATTTTGCGGCACTGCGTGCCATAGGAGATAGTAAAGCGCCTTTCTGGGCGATTTTGTTTTCTTCAGTCACCAATGTACTACTGGATATTTTGTTTGTAGCAGTGTTCAGATGGGGTGTAGAGGGTGCAGCCGCGGCGACGGTTGTCTCTCAGATTTTGATGATGGTGTTCATCATCTGTTATACGGTAAAGAAGCACGAGATGCTGCGCTTTCAATTCAACAAGCATATGGTAGACATGACCACGATCAGAGAAGGGTTTCAGCTGGGGACACCGCCGATGATACAATCCAGTGTCGGCGCATTGGGCAGCCTGTTTCTGCAGAACTTCATGAACAGCTTTGGAACGCAGACGGTCGCAGCGATTACGACCGCATATCGCGTAGATACCATTATTCTGCTGCCGATCATCAATCTGGGATCAGCCATCGCAACAATGGTTGCACAGGCTAACGGCGCTAGAGACAAAGAACGAATCAGAAAATTTTTCAAAATTGGCACGGTTTTGATGATCGGTATTTCTCTGGTGCTGACTGTACTGGTGATTCCGACTGGCGGTCATCTGATATCCATGTTCGGCGTAGAAGCGGAAGCCGCCAGGATCGGGCGGGACTTTTTCCGGCGCATTGCCGCTTTCTATGTGATATACGGATTGTCTATGTCCGTCCGCGGCGTATTAGAAGGCGTGGGGGATGTGACCTTTTCCAGCATTGCAGGGATTCTGTCCCTGATTGCCAGAATCATCATGTCCTATACGCTGGTCGCCTACAGCGGCAACATGGTTATCGCCTACGCTGAAGGGTTATCCTGGCTGCTGCTGCTTCTGCTGTATCTGGGACGCTATATGGTGAAACGAAAAGATCTGCTTCTGTGATTGCCGTATTGCGAATCCGTCTTGCAGGCGTATGGACTGCGGCAATGGCAGAGGAAAGTCCGTTGATCAAGCGCAGAACATCTTCAGTTAAAAAAGTCTTTTCATTCGTTCTCCTCTTTCTTTCGTCAAAATCGTCTCAGAAACGAAAAACGGCATAGCCGAAGCCACGCCGTTTCTAATAACAATCTTATGAGATTTTTATACGATGCCCTGAGCCATCATAGCTTCTGCAACTTTTTCGAATCCAGCGATGTTAGCGCCAGCAATCAGGTTGTAGCCGATGCCGTATTTTTCACAAGCTTCAGCAGCAGCCTTATGGATGTTAACCATGATTGTCTCTAACTGTTCATAAACCTGAGCAGGTGAGAAGACTGTGTGACCAGCGTTCTGACCCATCTCGATGCATGAGCATGCAACGCCGCCGGCATTTGCTGCCTTTGACGGTCCAACAATTACGCCGTTCTCCTGTAAGTATTCGATGGCTTCGTTGGTTGTAGGCATGTTAGCACCTTCGCAGAGATACTTACAACCGTTAGCAACCATTGTCTTAGCATCTTCGATGCGGATTTCGTTCTGCGTTGCGCAAGGGATGTAGAGATCAGCTTTTACTTCCCAAGGTTTCTTGCCTGCATAGAATGTAGCGCCTGGGAATTTGTCTGCGTAAGGTGCGCAGATGTTCTTGCCGGATCCTCTCAGTTCAAGAAGGTAATCCACTTTTTCGCCTGTTACGCCGTCTGGATCGTAGATGTATCCGTCTGGTCCGGAAATAGTGACGACCTTAGCGCCTAATTCGTTGAGTTTCTGGACTGTTCCCCAAGTTACATTACCGAAACCGGAAACTGCAACAGTCTTACCCTTAACTTCTTCGCCGCAGTGTTTCAGCATTTCTCTGGCAAAGAATACGATTCCGTATCCAGTTGCTTCTGTTCTTCCTGCTAATCCGCCATAGGATAAGCCTTTTCCAGTGAGAACGCCTTCGTATCTGTTGACAATTCTCTTGTACTGTCCAAATAAGTAACCGATTTCTCTTGCGCCTACACCGATGTCTCCAGCAGGAACGTCAGTGTGAGGTCCGATATGTCTGTAAAGCTCTGTCATGAAAGACTGGCAGAATCTCATGACTTCTGCGTCTGATTTGCCGTTAGGATCAAAGTCGGAGCCGCCTTTGCCGCCGCCGATAGGAAGACCAGTCAAGCTGTTCTTGAAGATCTGTTCAAAACCTAAGAATTTAATGATTCCTGGGTATACGTTTGCTGCAAATCTCAGGCCGCCTTTGTAAGGTCCAAGTGCGCTGTTGAATTCATATCTGTAACCTCTGTTGACCTGTACTTTGCCGTTGTCATCAACCCAAGGCACTCTGAAGCTGATTCCTCTTTCAGGTTCGATCAGTCTCTCAACCAATCCTGCTTCTACATATTCAGGATGTGCTTCAAGAACTGGTTCGATGGAAGTAAGAACCTCTTCAATTGTCTGTAAAAATTCTGGTTCGCCAGGATTTCTCTTCTTAGCAATCTCGATGTATTGCTCAACTAATTTACCCATTTCGATCTCCTCTTTTCTTTAAAATTATTTACTAAAAGTTGTAAATATTGTCGCCGTTACTTTCAATATAACACTTTGGGAATTTGTAGTCAACCTTTTCCCAATGTTTTTCTTTTGAAACATCAACTTGGATATAATAGTTGAAATTCCAATGATTTCGCAATGTACATTGCTAAAGCGGGGCGCACACAAAATGGTTGCAAAGTTTGTCGTATGTGGGGTATAATTAAGTGTTAATACTTACGATTTGTCGTATAGAGTAAATAGAATGAGAGGAAGTGAAGACATGGATAATGGGCCCGACTCTAAACGAAGCAACAATTGTATAGGCTATGAAAGACAATCTCTGTCTTCACGCAAAAAATAGATTACATTGGTATATTTTTCGTGTAGATAGGGAAATACACGGAAAGTGAGGAAGATACCAATGGATAATATCATGATGGATTCTGACATGCTGATGGAAGAATCCTTAGAAAAAATCTTGGAATTACTGGAAAATAAAAAATATTTCCAGGCAAGAGATGAACTGCTGAAGTATAATGCAGTGGATATTGCAGAACTATTGGAAGAAGTTACAGAAGAAACGGATATCGATATGACCATCATCCTGTTCCGCCTTCTTCCCAAAGATGTTTCAGTAGAAGTTTTTTCAGAATTACCGACAGACGACCAGGTAGAAATCGTCAATGGAATCACCGATAAAGAGATTACCTTTATCGTACAGGAAATGGACTTTGACGATAAGATCGACGTGTTAGAGGAACTGCCGGCCAACGTGGTCGACAAAATTCTCGAAAAAACGCCAAAAAACGAAAGAAAACTAATCAATACATTTTTAAATTATCCCGATACTTGTGCGGGAAGCCTGATGACGCCAGATTATATCAGTCTGCAGAAAGACTGGTCTGTGGGTGAAGCCCTGGAATATATCAAAAAAGTGGGCATGGATGCGGAGACCGTCTACACTTGTTACGTCAAAGACAGTGGCAGGAAGCTGATTGGAATTGTATCCCTGAGCACTCTGGTCATTTCAGATGATGAAATTAGAATCAAAGACATCATGCGCACGGACTATGTCTACGAAAATGTCTATGACGACCAGGAGGACGTCTCCGAGGATTTCAAGAAGTATGGTTTTCTGGCAATTCCCGTAGTAGACAAGGAACAAAGACTGGTGGGCATCATCACTGTCGACGATATTCTGGACGTTATGGAAGAAGAGGCGACAGAGGATATCGAGAGAATGAACGGCGTCATCGACTGGGAGAACTCCGATAAGGGCTACTTGGATATGTCGGTGTGGCAGCATGTGATCAACCGACTGCCGTGGCTGGTCATTTTGATGATCGCCTACATCTTTACAGGAATGATCATCACAAGCTTCGAGGGAAGACTGTCGCAGATCATCAGCCTGGTAGCTTATATGCCGATGCTCATGGGCACTGGCGGAAATACTGGCTCCCAGGCGGCGACTTTGATCATCCGTGGATTGGCTACAGACGAGGTGGACACTTCTGATGTATTCAAGATACTCTGGAAAGAAGTGAGAATCGGATTTTTGATCGGAGCGATTCTCAGCGTGCTGAATTTTGCCAGGGTTTATTTCCTGGATGGACAAAGTGCCATGATCGCGTTAACTGTCTGCTCAGCGATGCTGGCGATCGTCATCTTTGCCAAGATTATTGGCAGCATGATACCGCTCTTTGTCAAAAAGTTAAAGCTGGATCCGGCGCTGATTGCAAACCCGGCCATATCTTCTGTTTCTGATATGGTTGCGCTGTCCATATATTTTGCAATGGCTATGTTACTTTTGGGGTTATAAATGAGGTAGGACTGATGAGGAAATTTACAATTGGGATTTTGATCGCGCTGGTGTGCATGGGCACTTTTTCTGTGACCGCCTGCAAAGAGGAACAGCCGCCTGTACAGACGGACAAGCAGGATGAACTGGCGCCTTTTGTGGGAGACTGGGAATGTGAGGATAATCCTCTCAACGACCCTGACAATTACACGGGATATCTGAAGCTTTCGATTACCAAGGACGGTAAATTTACCATCTACGACGATGAAGCGGGCAATCCCTGCATCGAGGGAACCATAGAAGTTCTCTCAGACAATGAATTAGAAGTCAGATGCATTGATAACGCGGATTTTGATCCGCCATCCACATGGTACGATATGAAGACGAAGCAGTTGCTCTCCTACAAATTTAAATACGAAGAGAAGCTTTATCTTATATACGAGTCTGATTCAGAAGAAGAGAAAATCGAATCTACGTTGATATTTGACAAGGTGAAAAAATAAATGGAAATAAGAGGTTTAATTGATCGAGAATATGTCCATACTGTTATTAGAAAGCGCCCCAAAGATGTACATAAAGGGGACTGTGGAAAAGTTTTGATTCTCGCAGGATCGAAGGAAATGGCAGGCGCCGCCGTTTTCGCCAGCAGGGCTGCAATCAAGTGTGGCAGCGGCCTCGTAAAGACCTGTACCAATCGAAAGATTTTCCCGGTTCTCCAAACTTCCGTACCGGAAGCCATATGTATGGAGTGGGGCAATACGAAGGATGACCTAATGCAGTATGATTGCATAGCAGTAGGCCCGGGAATGGGAGTTGATAGACGATCAAAGAACATCTTAAGGATGATTCTAAAACATTTTGATAAGACTGTCGTGATCGATGCCGATGGATTGAATACGGTTGCAAGACATGCAGAGCTGCAGCAGCTGGTTCGCGAGACCAAGGCGTCAGTAATCATGACACCTCATATAGGTGAGGCCAAAAGGCTTCTCGGAAATGCAGATATCGCAGATCTTACGAGAATAGAAATTGCCTCTTTTTTACGGAAAAAATACGGCTGCATTATAATTGTAAAAGGTACTGGTACCTTGGTAGCCGTTTCCGATGAAGACGCATATATTAATACTACAGGTAACCCGGGGATGGCGACTGCCGGATCGGGTGATGTGCTTACGGGCATCATCACCTCTTTGGCGGGTCAGGGGCTTGCACCTTTTGATGCGGCGAGAGCCGGGGTATTTGTACACGGACTGTCAGGTGACCTGGCAGCAGATAAACTTGGAGAATACGGCCTAGTGGCCAGCGATATAGCAGATTATGTGCCTTTTGCCTTAAAAGAGTTGACAGAGTAAAAGACAAGGAGTGTTGGACTTGATAGTA
Source organism: Eubacteriaceae bacterium (assembly GCA_902362805.1). Taxonomy (GTDB): domain Bacteria; phylum Bacillota; class Clostridia; order Peptostreptococcales; family Anaerovoracaceae; genus Senimuribacter. The sequence goes on from CABIXY010000009.1 coordinate 30,502, forward strand.
AAAAAGGGAGACCTTTACTTTGCAGATCTAAGTCCGGTTGTCGGCTCCGAACAAGGGGGAGTCAGACCAGTGCTAGTAGTTCAAAACGACGTAGGAAACAAATACAGCCCAACCATTATTGTGGCTGCAGTTACATCACAGATAAATAAGGCGAAATTGCCTACCCATGTGGAGCTTGGAGCAACCGATGGCGGACTTAGTAAGAATTCGGTAGTATTGATGGAACAACTTCGTACTATCGACAAGCGAAGACTAAAGGAGCACATCGGTACACTCAGCGACAGTCAACTGCCGACAGTAGATCAGGCATTGAGTGTCAGTCTGGGTATTACTGATAATCATAAAAACCACTAAATTAGATTTTCATGGGGAGAATCCGCAGGCAGGATTCTCCCCGTAAATAATATATATTTATATGGAGGAAAAGAATGGATCATAAACATTATGAGGAATTGGCCGCGAAGGTCAGGATTGACGTTATTCGCGCAATACATAGTGCCGGATCAGGACATCCCGGCGGATCACTTTCTGCAGCGGACATCGTAACGGCCCTGTATTTTAAAGAGATGAACATCGACCCTGCTGACCCGGCAAAGGCGGACAGGGATAAATTCATTTTATCAAAGGGACATGCCGGACCTGTCCAGTATGCAGCTTTGGCAGAAAGAGGATATTATCCAGTCAGCGATATGATGTCGCTGCGTAAACTGGGAAGTAAATTCCAGGGACATCCCAATATGCATAAGGTGCCTGGCATCGAGATGTCTACAGGTTCTCTGGGGCAGGGAATTTCCGTCAGTGTCGGCATGGCACTGGCCAATAAAATGGACGAGAATCCGGGCAGAGTTTACACGCTTTTGGGCGACGGAGAGCTGCAGGAAGGCATCGTGTGGGAAGCTGCCATGGCGGCTGCTCATTATGGCCTCGACAATCTGGTCGCTATCGTAGACTGGAATGGTCTGCAGATCGACGGCAAAAACGACGATGTGATGACTGTGAAGCCGGTGGATGAAAAATTCGCCGCCTTTGGCTGGAATGTGCTGGTCATCGACGGACACAATTTCGATGAAATCTTTGACGCTTTTGATAAAGCACGTACATATAAGGAAAAACCGACTGCCGTTATCGCCAAGACCCACAAGGGCAGAGGCGTCTCTTTCATGGAAGATAATCCTGGCTGGCACGGCAAAGCACCGAGTGATGAGGAAGCCAAGCAGGCAGTAGAGGAATTAGGAGGTGAATGGTAATGGCTGAGAAAATGGCAACAAGAGCGGCATACGGAAAAACTCTCGTAGAAGTTGGGGCTGAGAACCCAAATCTGGTAGTCATGGATGCCGACCTTTCAAAATCCACCATGACCAACGAATTCAGCAAAACCTATCCGGACAGATTCTATAACATGGGTATCGCTGAGCAGAACATGTATGGCGTAGCCTGCGGACTGGCATTATCAGGCAAGACCGTCTGTGCATCCACTTTTGCGATGTTTGCCAGCGGCAGAGCCTTTGAAATCATCAGAAATTCCATCGGCTATACTGGCGCCAATGTAAAGGTCTGTGCAACCCATGCTGGTATCACGGTCGGTGAAGACGGTGCCAGCCATCAGACTTTTGAAGATCTGGCTCTGATGCGCACCATTCCAGGCATGACCGTAGTAAATCCATCTGACGGCGCTAGTGCCCGACTGCTGCTGAAACAGGTGATCGACTTCGACGGTCCGGCTTACGTAAGACTCGGCCGTGCAGCAGTCCCTGCATTTTATGATGAGACTGCCGATATCAAGCTGGGCAAAGGCAATGAGCTGCGCGCAGGAACAGATGTTACAGTGATTGCAACCGGCATTATGGTTGCGGAAGCCATGATGGCTGCATCGCAGCTGGCAGAAGAGGGCATTGACGTGCGGGTCATCGACATGCACACCATCAAGCCTCTTGATGAGGAAATCATCATCAAAGCAGCCCGCGAAACAGGCAAAATCGTAACAGCAGAAGAGCATTCCGTCATTGGAGGTCTTGGAAGCGCTGTAGCTGAGGTCATCGTCAAGAACTGTCCTGTCAAAATGGAGATGGTTGGGCAGCAGGATACTTACGGGGAATCGGGAAAACCTGACGAACTGAAAGAAAAGTATGGAATGACCGCTGCCGATATTGTCAAGGCAGTGAGAGAACTCTATTAGTGCGATACATACAGCATGCTGATTGTCAGTCCTAGGACATCGCGTCATAGTTCGCTGACATGGCATTCTGACATCGTTTGCTGATGAAAAGACCGGCTGCTTCTGCAGCCGGTCTTTTCTCTTATTGAATATTGGGGGATTTTATGGAGGGTCTGCACCCTCGGTAGAATAAGGTATTTGATAATCTGGACGATGCTATGCGTATGAATTACACCGCCAGTCTTATCCGTTGATATAGTCAAACTACCGCCGGAGCTGCGCCTTGATCTGATGCTTTTTTGCACTTTTCTTTGGCGTTTCGCTTTTGCGCTGCTGCGGTAATAGGATTTGATCAGTCTGGCTAGATATTGGTGGCTAGATGTTGGGATTCAACATCCCGTTCAAAGAGTCCCGTCTACTTGCAGTGGACATATACTTTGATGAGGTAACAATTACAAATCAGGATAAGGTGATACTATAACTGCATATCTGTGTTTAAAAGTAGTTAATTTTTAAGTGAGCTTTGACGAGACTTTTTCTCTGAACGGTATCTTACGTATGACGTTCTGCCCAATGAGCCATTGGCGATTTGGAAGGCAACGCTTCGCTACTCCGGGAACTGCGGTCCCTGTGCTGTCCGTTTTACCCAGCCAAGCAAGCTTGGGGCGAAACGGCAGAATCTATGCTGTCGTTCCCCCGCCTTAGGTTGGTTTGGAACGCGTCATATGGGATGTAAGCCTGTTTAGTTGAAAGTTCTGACCTCCGGTAAAATCAAGTGCTTGATCATTTGGTTGATATATTGTGAATTAATTGCACCGCCCGATTTGTCTGCTGTTACAATCAGATTATCTCCCAGCGTGATGCCGTTATGGTGATACAGTTTGATTTTACTGCAGAAGTTCTCATAATAGTTCTCTTTCTCCAGCAATCCTACATGTTCCCAGTAAATTTTTCTTCTTGCAGCCGTTGTAATGACGAAATCGGGATAAGCTGTCACATTTTGTCCCTCAACAGTTGTCAATCTTAGCGCCTCCTCATACTGAAACGGCACCTGGTAAGATGTAAGTAGATTAAATATGATGACTTCCCCTTTTGAACGAACCTGCTGACCAGTTACCGTAATATTTGACGCCTTGGGGAACTCTTTTGGGCTGCTATTTCTTTTGTTTTCGATTAGCGAGCATAGTTCTTCATAGATTGGATCTGAAAAGCAGCGTTCAGGCAAATCTTTGTACGCATTGGGAAGCTTTTTCTGTATGTATTCGGGGGAATAGTCCTGGTATTTTTTTTCCGTTCGTTTTAAAGTATTTAAATTATGCTTTAGTCTTTTTACGCTTTCTCGATAGAATCGGTCATTTTTATACTTCTGCACCTGTGGACTATCTACTTTACCTAAATAAACTTGTTTACGTTCCGTTATACCTCTTCTCTTTACTGAGGTGAGCAGATAATACTGAAGTTGGTTGTATCGCAGCTTGTATGTAAGGGTTCCGTCTAAGCTGGGTTCAATGTTTTTGCTGTATGCATCGATTAGCATTTCCGTAATTTTTATCTGATCTTTAATAAGTTCCATAAAGCTGTCCATAGCAGATTCTCCTTTATTTGTTATTTCTCTGTCTGACAGGTTTTCTTGTTAGCATCAAGATACGACAAAGTGCCGCAGAAAGCAAGTATGATGTCAGTTTTTGGACTTTTTTTGTCAGTTTTTGATATATTTTTGTATTTTTGCAGCATTGGGATTGCGAGGAGTTGAAGAATATCAACGCAGTCGTGCAGCTGTAAAATTGTTATGGAGGGGAGGGCTGGAGACGCGGAGTGGCTCACTAAGAGCCCGCAGGGGAGACGACATGGTCTAACAAAATTACACCAACACCACCATTGAGTAGTTGGCGAAGAGTCCGCAACCGAGACATTCCGAAAAAAAGTCCAGGACAATTTGAAAGAAGCAGTGCAGATGCGGACTACAGAGGATCGTGCAGGGGAAGAAAGAGTCCGCAATGGAGACGTCCCGAAAAAAAGTCCGGGACAATTTGAAAGAAGCAGTGCAGATGCGGACAGCAGAGGATCGTGCAGGGGAAGAAAGAGTCCGCAACCGAGACGTCCCGAAAAAAAGTCCGGGACAATTTGAAAGAAGTAGTGCAGATGCGGACAGCAGAGCATCGTGCAGGGGAAGATAGAGTCCGCAATGGAGACGTCCCGAAAAAAAGTCCAGGACAATTTGAAAGAAGCAGTGCAGATGCGGACTACAAAGGGTCGTGTAGGGGAAGAAAGAGTCCGCAACCGAGACGTCCCGAAAAAAAGTACGGGACATTTTGAAAGAAGCAGTGCAGATGCGGACTGCAAAGGGTCGTGCAGGGGAAGAAAGAGTCCGCAACCGAGACGTCCCGAAAAAAAGTACGGGACATTTTGAAAGAAGCAGTGCAGATGCGGACTACAGAAGGTCGTGCAGGGGAAGAAAGAGTCCGCAACTGAGACGTCCTGAAAAAAAGTCCAGGACAATTTGAAAGAAGCAGTGCAGATGCGGACTACAGAAGGTCGTGCAGAGGCAGAAAGAGTCCGCAACTGAGACGTCCTGAAAAAAAGTCCAGGACAATTCGAAAGAAGCAGTGCAGATGCGGACTACAGAGGGTCGTGTAGGGGAAGAAAGAGTCCGCAACTGAGACGTCCTGAAAAAAAGTCCAGGACAATTCGAAAGAAGCAGTGCAGATGCGGACCGCAAAGGTGCGCACAGATGGCAAGGCGTCATACAGCGGACTACAAAGGTGCGCACAGATGGCAAGGCGTCATACAGCGGACTACAAAGGTGCGCACAGATGGCAAGGCATCATACAGCGGACTACAAAGGTGCGCACAGATCGCAAGGAGTCATTCGGAGATCACAATAGTCCATAGCAGAAGAATTCAATCATAAATAACAGACTGCAACAGATATCTGGCATAATTTCTAATCTTGTCTCATAAGTTTTATTAGACTTTGGGAAAGGGAGCATTGGGTTATGAAGAAAGAAATTATTGCAATTGCAGTAGCTGCGGTGGTTTTAGTGGGACTGATTGTGGCATTTGGTGTAAGCTCAAAAGAGACGAATATAAAATTTGAAAAAGTCGCAGAAAAAGTGATGCCAAGGGAAATTGAAGCTGATATTCTGCCTGAATACAGAGATTTAGAGAGAGCTTTGGCATGTAAAGTAGGGAAAAATATTTACGTCATCGTAACGAGAGGCGAAAAGCCGACTGCTGGTTATGAAGTCGAAGTTGAGAAAGTTGCCTTAGAAAGCAAAGACGACAAGAGTAATTTGATCGTATATGCGAACTTTGCAGATCCAGCCGATTCAGAGAATATGGCGCAGGTGGCCTGCTACCCTTGTGCAGTAGTGAAGGTAGATATGAAGGGATTGCCTGATACCATTGAACTGAGAACGAAATTTGTGGATTAAAAGTAGAAAAGTACAAGAGACTGTATCATCTGCCACCCTTTTTGCGTGATTAGAACTTCGGTATTTCTTAATCGCACAAAAAATGCAACAAAACTTGCATATCCAGAAAATGTATGGTAATATATACCATATCAGAGCGGCAAGGAAATTTCTGCCGTAATTTATGGGAGGTGGCAAGTGAACAGGCTATTTATTCGTGAAAGTCAAGGCGGATTGACTACAGAGATGGGGAACCCCATAGACAAAGTAAATATTGCAGTAACCGGCCTGGGTCAGAACGTTGGAACTACATTTGTTGCATCGTCTCTGGCCTTTTACTTTGCAGAGAAAGGGAATAAGCTGACTTTTACCCAATGCTTGACGCCCAGTCGCTGTAATACATTGCTGTATGATGCGGCCGCCATGGATAAGCGCTTCCATAATAGAGTTTTTAACGATTTCTACGAATTGATTAAAGAAGGAAAGCCGATCAAGGACAAGAAAAACATGGAATGTGGTATCAACTGGCGGATCCCAATGCCTAGGGATTGCGAGAGAAAACTGGATTTGAACCAGGAGGAGAGAGCCAGACTGATTCAAGGATGTCGAGGTCAGATCTGCATTTATGATTTTGAAGCTGACGAAGACTGGGATAAATTCCTACTTGATATGGATTTGACTGTGGTCGTCGTAGACCCTCTGCCGTCAAAATTGATTCGGCACAGCGACAGGTTTAAGAGACTGAAGCAGATGGAATTGGCAGGTACCCGGATGAAATGGCTGATCAACCGCGTAAATGGGGGCGTCAACCAGCGGCAGGTAAAAGGCTATCTCAAATCTAATGATTTGATTTTCGTAGAAACGTTCCCCATTGAAGCGATTTATGCAGACGAATTATTCTGCAAATTCCATTGGCAGAATAAAGAAATAAAATGTAAATTAATGGATGTTTTCACAAAAGTTTCACACGAAATGGACGTATTATAGCCCATTTTCTATTTAAAAAAGAGTCAAATTATAGTATACTTTAGATATATGTGTTGAACAAACTAGAAAAAAGGGGAAAAACATGATAACATTCGACAACGTGACTAAAATATACAATACTAATGTTGGTCTTGAGAATGCAAGTGTTAACATTGATAAAGGTGATTTTGTTTTTCTCGTGGGCCCCAGCGGCGCAGGGAAATCAACGTTCATCAAACTGATCTTAAAAGAAATCAATGCCGATTCAGGCAGTATCATAGTAGATGGAGAAGAAGTGACAGCCATGAGCAATCGGGAAATTCCCGATCTCAGAAGGAAGATCGGCATTGTATTCCAGGACTTCCGGCTGTTGCCGAAAAAGACCGTTTACGAAAATGTGGCTTTTGCGATGGAAATCTTACATAAAACAAAGCGGCAGATTAGAAAAAAAGTTCCCCAGGTTCTCAGCCTGGTGAGTATCAGTGATAAGGCAGATAAATATCCCGATGAACTTTCCGCTGGCGAACAGCAGAGAGTCGCCATCGCGAGGGCGATTATCAACAACCCTACGGTCCTCATCGCAGATGAACCTACGGGAAATCTGGATCCTGATACGGCAAATGACATTATGGACCTTTTGAACCAAATTAATATGACGGGCACAACGATTGTGATGGTAACCCATGCGAAAGACATCGTAGACAGGATGCAGAAGCGTGTCGTTGCAATTGAGTCCGGACATATTGTCAGAGACGAATTCGGACAGTACGGCTATGAAGAGGAGAATGACATCAGGGAGGAGGTCTTTGACGATGAGTAGAGTTGGCTATAACATCAAACAAGCCCTGCTGCAGATTGGCAGAAACAAAGGTATGAGCTTGGCTTCTGTCTTTGCAATCACGGCCATGATGCTGATTTTAGGGTTATTCTTTGTAATAACGGTTAATGTAAATCTCTTCACAGAGATGGTGAAATCTGACTACGACCAAGTAGAGATTTTCCTAAAAGATGCGACTACCACAGACGAGGCCCAGTCGATGATGGACCAGATAGAGACCTACGACGATGTCAAATCTGTTGAATATAGAACAAAAGAAGACGCACTGAAGATTATGAAGAAGAGGTGGGGAGAAAGCAGTTATCTGTTGGATTCACTAGGGGATAACCCCCTTCCCAATTCCATTTTGATCACAGTGGACTCATTGGATAGCGCCGGCAAGGTCACCGAATATGCCGGCAGTTTGGACGGTGTAGAAGACGTCAAGTATTACAAAGAGACCGTGGAGAAGCTGACCAAGGTGACGAATTTCCTACAGATTGCGGCACTGGTAATCATGGCATTTTTGATCGTGGTATCGGTGGTCGTTGTATCTAACACCATCAAATTGACGGTCTTTGCCAGATCGAGAGAAATCTCCATCATGAAATATGTGGGGGCGACGAACTGGTTCATACGGGGTCCGTTCCTGGTGGAAGGAATCCTTATCGGCATCTTTGCTTCGCTAGTTTCAGCAGGAATTACCTACCTTCTGTACAGCAAAATTGTATCAATCATCGGCACACAGGCTATGATGATTTTATCCTCGCCTCTTGTGCCTGCAGGATATCTGGCAGGAAACCTGATCTGCATCTTCCTGGCAATGGGAATCAGCATCGGTGCCTGCGGAAGTATCATTTCGATGAGAAAGTTCTTAGATACGTAAATCACACTGAGAATCGTGATACGACGAACGTCATTAGGAGGAAAATTATGAAGAAAAAAACGTTAATTAGTATTCTGATCTTTGTACTAATAGCAGCAATGGGAACTTTCAGTTTATCCTATGCGACTTCCGTTTCGGATAAACAGGATGAGCTGGACTCTATCAACCAGCAAAAGGACGATGTATCCAGCGATATGAATGCGCTCACGTCCAGCATCAAAGAGCAGCAGGCCGAGATTGACAAGCTGCAGGGCACTATGGACAAGAAACAGGCTGAAATCGATGAGGCCGAAAGAGATATCGAAGAGACTAAGAGGAATATCGAAGAGAGGCAGGACGGTCTCGACAACAGACTGCGGACCATGTACAAGAATGGTTCGGTCGGGTTTCTCGATGTGTTATTGGGCTCCAACAGCATTTCGGAGTTCATCTCAAATCTGGAGATGATTCAGAGAATCTACAAAAATGACCAGAACACTTTGACGACGCTGGAAGAACAGCACCAGGAACTGGAAGAGAAACAGACCGCTTTAAAAAACGAGAAATCTGAGCTCAGCCAACAGAAAGCTGTAGCGGAAGAAAAACAGTCGGCGTTACAATCTGACAAAAAAGCGCTGCAGGCGAAGCTGGATGAACTCAACGCTGAGGCTGACAAAGTCAGCAGCGAAATCGCAGGCCTGCAGGATCACGACAAGGTCTACACAGGCGGCAAATTTATCTGGCCGACGACATCCAGCACGATCACTTCGCCGTTCGGCTTTAGAATCCATCCTGTTACAGGTGTCTACACAGGCCATACGGGTGTGGATATCGGCGTGGGCATGGGATCTCCTGTCTATGCAGCCGCATCGGGCAGAGTCATCATCGCAGGTCCTTACGGAGGCTACGGCAATGCGGTGGTCATCGACCACGGAAGCGGCATCAGTACCCTGTACGGTCACAACAGCAGTGTCAGCGTCAGCGTAGGGCAGAATGTAAAGCAGGGTCAGGTAATCGCCAGCTCCGGCTCTACAGGTATCTCTACAGGACCGCATCTGCATTTTGAAGTGAGAGTCAACGGCTCTTATGTCGATCCGATGCAATATTTTAATTAACGGTCAGGAAAAATGATGAAGTTACAACCTAGAATTTTAGAATTGTTGAATAAGAGAGGGATTCGGACGGAAGAGGAAATGAGGGAATTTCTGTCTGAGAAACCTCAGAAAACATACGATCCATTCCTGCTTCTCAATATGGAAGCAGGAGTGGATTTCATATTGTCTTCGATAGAAGATAATGAGCGAATCTGCATATACGGTGACTATGATGCCGACGGAATCACCTCCACCTCTGTTTTGATGGAGGTTTTGTCCAAGCTGACAAAGAATTTGACTTATTATATTCCCTCCAGATTTGAAGAGGGTTATGGTCTGAACTGTGAAGCTCTGAAAAAAATCAAAGAGAATGGCGTGGACTTGGTCATCACTGTGGACTGCGGCAGCGTTTCCTGTGCAGAAGTGGAATACGCGAAAGAAATCGGGCTGAAGATTCTGGTCACAGATCACCACACGATTACGGACAAGCAGGCTGACTGTCTGATCATCAATCCCATGCAGCCAGGCTGTCCCTATCCTTTTAAACATCTGGCCGGCGTCGGCGTCGCTTTCAAACTGGCACAGGCATTGGCGGCGGAAACAGGCTTGCCAAAGAGTGCAGTGAATCGGACGCTGGATTTGGTCGGTATCGGCACCATCGGTGACATCGTTCCCCTGGTGGACGAGAACAGAACCTTGGCCAAATACGGTATCAGAGCGATCAACGTCAGTCAAAGACTGGGACTGGTCAAGCTGATAGAAGGGGTCAGCCTCGACAAGGGGGCCATAAGTTCTGAAAACATATCATATATCATCGTACCGCACTTGAACGCGTCGGGCAGAATGGAAAATGCCAGAATTGCCGCCAGACTGATGATGGGCAATGACGAAGAGAAGGTGAGCCAGGGTGTAAACAAGCTGATTGCGTGTAATACAGAGCGGAAAAAAATACAGAGCGATACCTTCGAAATCTGTAAGGCTTTAGTAGAAGAAAAATATAAGGATGATGATTTTCTGGTGCTGGACTTGGAAGATGCGCACGAAGGCATTACCGGTATTGTGGCGGGGAAGATCAAAGAGACTTATCACAGACCTGCTGTGATCGTAACGCCTACAGGGGATGATTGTCTTAAAGGAACGGGCCGCAGTATTGAGGGAGTCAATATTTACGATTTGTTAAAGGAAAACGACGATCTATTTGAGCGGTTTGGAGGCCATGCGGCAGCCTGCGGCTTTACGATGAAACGAGAGAATCTTCCGGTCCTCCGGGCGAACCTGAATCAAGCTATGAAGCGCCTGTGCGGAGAGAATCCGAATTTGTTCAAACAGAAGCTGACAGCGGATATGATTCTCAGTGCGACGGATGTCAACCTGGAATTGATCGAAGAAATGAAGCTGCTGGAGCCTTTTGGCTGCGAGAACCCGCAGCCTCTTGTGCAGGTCAGTCTAGTGCCCGATGCCCTGCGGAGGATGGGTGCCAGCGGTCAGTATACGAAGTTTAACGGTCGTTTGGACGACGGCCGTGAATTGCAATGTGTCATATTCAAAGATGCCAGTGAATATGATGAAATATTGCAGAAGAATCAAAAAATCAATATCATAGGCACCCTCAGCAGTCAGTCATGGAACGGAAAAGAATACATGCAGATGACTGTTTTAGGGGCAGAAGAATAAGGTGGCATGATGATTAAAATGAAAAAGCGGAGATTTGTCCTTCTCATCGTGGGCGTAGTGATTGCTACGCTCTTATTCGGTTTTGTGGGGCTGAATCTCTTTGCCAATGCCAAGGACATCATCTGGGTGGAGCGGCCCAAATATGAAACCCTCAACGAGATTGGCAATAAGTACGCAAAACTCTACTCCCTGCAGAAGACGATTGACGAGAAAAGTCTCTGGGATACAGACGAAGAAACACAGATGGACGCCATTTATAAAGCTCTTTTAGATTCTTTGGGAGACAAATACTCCAGATATATGAGCCAGGATGAGTACAAAGCATGGTCAAAGTATGTCAATGGCACGTTTACGGGAATCGGTCTGACCTTCACAACAGATAAAGAGGGCAATTATATCATCACAAAGGTGCTCCCTGACAGCCCGGCAGCTGCCGGCGGTCTCAAAGAGGGCGATACGATTCTTAAGGTGGATGGAAAAACCTATACTGATTCGGATGCCATGATGTTGGATATGCGCGGTGATGAGGGTACAAAGGTTGCGATTACTTATGAACGGGCAGGGAAACAGAAGACTGTGAACCTGATTCGAGCTGAAGTTTCGGAACAATCGGTCTTTGCAGGTACGATTGATAAGAAGTATGGATACATACAGATTACAGGATTTGAGAAAACCACGGCAGAGCAGTTCAAGGCGGAACTGGCCAACCTGGAGAACAAAAACGTCAAGGGTTTGATTATAGATTTGAGAAATAACCTGGGCGGCTTTATGGATCAGGGTATCGAGATCGCAGATATGCTTTTGCCTGAATGCACGATCACTCATACGGAGGATAAGAACGGCAAAAAGGAATATTATAATTCAGATGAAAATTGCACGAAACTGAAATATGTGGTCCTTGTCAATGAGAATACGGCCAGTGCTTCAGAAATCGTCGCTGCTGCAATCAAGGATAATGAGGGCGGCAAACTGGTGGGAACGACCACCTACGGAAAAGGTATCATACAGAGCACCGTCGCTTTTAAAGACGGCACGGCGATGAGTTTGACTATCATGCAGTATCTGTCGCCGAAAAACAAGAAAATCCACGGTGTAGGCGTCAAACCCGACATTGAAGTAAAGCAGAAAAAGAACGCAAAAAAGGATTTTCAATTGGAAAAGGCCAAGGCGCTATTATCTGATCGGCAATGACTAGTTTCCTCTTTTCTCTTGCGAGAAGCGATTGACTTTAACACGTAAAAGTGCTATACTTGTGTTGCGATAAAGCAGATGAAAGGAGTTTTCGCAAGATGGCATACGATTCGAAATTTAAAAGAGATGATATTGATGAATTTTTTGATGGCGTATTGACCCTGAAGGATCGGGAAGACTGCTACAGGTTCTTTGAAGATATATGTACAATTAACGAGATACATGCCATAGCGCAGAGGCTGCAAGTGGCCAAGCTGCTCTCACAGAAAAAGACGTACAGTGAAATTGAAGAAATTACCAAGGCGTCTACAGCTACGATCAGCAGGATCAACAAATGCCTCGTTTATGGCGCTGATGGATATCAGCGTGTGCTGGAGAGATTGGAAAATCAAAAGAACAAGAAATAGAAGCTAGATTTAGGACGTCCAGAGGCGTCCTTCTTTTTTTGCGCAAAACCATTGGTCGCAGTGGCAGTTGAAGATGATTTGTGATAAAATAAGGAGAATGAAGAGAGGTGAGGGAGAGTGAACAGTATCTATCTATATGAGGGACCTTTCGAAAAAGGTGATAAGGGATTTCCCATGATTAAAGAGGCTGCGAGAAGGCATGCAATGGAAAACAATTTGAACTTTGACTTTGACCAGGCGCAGATTGTCAGAGAAGAGAAGGGGAAGCCTTACTTTCTTGATGTTCCACTGGAATTTTCTTTGACCCATAGTGGGCAGCTGTGGATGTGTTTGTTCAGCGGCAAGCCTGTTGGACTGGATTTACAGCAGGTGAAGTCCCTGGAGTATGAGAAAATCGCTGATAGGCAGTACACCGAAGAGGAACAGCACTACGTCAGACTTTGGGGCCTGGCAGGCTTTTTTGACGTATGGGTACGCAAAGAGGCCTTCTGCAAATGTACAGGTCAGGGTCTTTTTACGGAAATGCCGTCCATGGCAGATGTAAATCACGACTTGTATGAAGAAATCATCTGGCAGGGAAAGACGTATTGCTTTACAGAGATTCCTATGGCGGACGACTTGAAATGCGTCGCCTGCAGCGGAGAAAAAATGGATATAGAAGCGAGGATATTATGATGAAGTTTACATTTTTATCAGAAAACAAGACGGACAACCCGGGCTGTGATGCAGAGCATGGACTGTCCATTTACATCGAAACAGAAGAAATGACCATCCTCTTTGATACGGGTGCATCCAATCTCTTTGAGAGAAACGCGAAGAGAAAACATATCGATTTGACAAAGGCAGCGGCGTTGGTCATCAGTCACGGCCATTACGACCATACAGAAGGTGTACCGCGGTTTTGCGAGATCAACCAGGCGGCTCCCGTCTATATTCACAAAGATGCGTTTGGCGAATGTTACGGCATGGAGGGGGACAAAATAGACAAGAAACCTTGCAGCCTCCTGTGGAGCCAGGCGGATCGGGAACGGATTGAGCACAGGTTCCATCTTACAGACGGACCGCTGTGGCTGACAGATAATATTGTCATCTCAGGAACCATCCCCGACGTACCGGGAAATGAGCCTACAGAGAAGTTCTTTGAAAAGAAAGAGGACGGGCGGATGGTGCCTGATCCGATGAATCACGAGCAGTTCCTGGCAATTCGAAATGGGGAGAAGGGCATCTATCTCTTTTCTGGCTGCAGCCACAAAGGCATCATCCCAGTTTTGCAATACAGCAAACAGTTGTTTCCAGGCGAAAAGATTGCTGGAATCATCGCTGGCATGCACCTGTTTTCGGCGACAGAAGAAATGCGTAAGACCGTGGTGGAGAAGGTCGTTGCAGAACAACCTGACATGGTGATGCCAGTGCACTGTACGGGTATCGAGGCGATCTGTATGCTGAAATCGCAGTTAGGCGATAAATGTATCGTTGCGACGGCAGGAAGCTCCTATGAATATTAACGATGCAGCGCTTAGGTACCTTTCGTCCCGCAGCCGCACCGTCTACGAAATGAAGAAACAATTAGGACAGAAAGGTTTCACCGATGAAGAAATCGGCGCGCTGATCGCAGACTTCAGGGAATGCGGATATCTGGACGACCTGCGTTACTGCCAGGAGTATTTTCACTATGCTTTCGGCAAAGGGAAGGGAAAGCGTCTGGTGTTCAACGAGCTGAGGGGAAAAGGCATCGATCAGGCAGATATCGACATCGCCTTTGCAGAATACGACCTGGAAATGGACGAAGTCAGCCGCGCCAGAGAAGAGGCGGCAAAGGTTCTGCGCATGGCAGCGATTGAAGACGGCCAGCCCGTGCCGGAAAAAATCATCGGCCGCATTGCCAGAAAGCTGCAGTCTAAAGGCTACAGCAGCGATACCATCTACAGTATTATTGGAGACATGAGAAGATGAGCATGACAGAAAGAACGGCTTTATTAATTGGCGAAGAGGGCGTTGCACGGCTGGCAGAAACCAAGGTCCTGGTCTTTGGCGTGGGCGGCGTCGGTGGGTTCGTCTGCGAAGCATTGGCGAGAGCAGGAATTGGGCAGATTGACATCGTGGATAACGATATCGTTTCCGAGAGTAACCTCAATCGGCAGATTATCGCTACCCGGGACACCATAGGGCAGGCGAAGACAGAACTGATGAAGAAACGTATAACTGCGATTAACCCATCCTGCGGGGTCGAGGCATTTCAGTGCTTTTATCTGCCAGGAGAGGAAGCAGTCACGAACCAGTTCCACTTTGATCGTTACGACTATGTGGTGGACGCTATTGATACAGTTGCTGCCAAAATTGATATTATCGTCAAGTGCAGAGAAGCGGGCACGGCTGTGATCTCCTCCATGGGAACAGGCAACAAGCTGGATCCGGGCAGGTTTGAAATTGCAGACATCAGCAAAACCAGTGTCTGCCCTCTGGCGAAGGTGGTACGCAGAGAGCTGCGCCAGCGAAATATCAAAGGGGTAAAAGTGTTGTTCTCTAAAGAGGAGCCTATCAAAACTGGCAGCCGGACACCTGGCAGCATCAGTTTTGTGCCTTCTGTAGCAGGTCTTCTTATCGCAGGGGAAGTGGTGCGGGATATCCTGGAATGCACACCAAATGATTTGTAAAATTTAACACAACCAACATATTCATATAGTATACTAGTCATGTTTTAATGCTGCAATCGCGTGCAATTATTACATGACTTTTTTATTGAAAGGGAGGAAAAATGAGAAAATATTTTGCGGAATTTATTGGAACTGCAGTTCTGGTCTTCTTCGGATGCGGAAGTGCCGTTGCGTCCGGTGCACTGTTCAGTGCCATGGGCATGGGACTTCCTGTAGCGTTTACCACGCTATCAGTCGCATTTGCTTTTGGCCTTGCAGTGATGGCAGTGTACTACATGATGGGGGACATTTCCGGATGTCATATCAACCCTGCAGTATCCCTGGGAATGCTGATTACAAGGCGAATGTCGGTGAAAGATTTCCTGGGTTATATCATCTGCCAATTTGCTGGAGGCATCGCAGGAGCAGCGCTGCTTTCTGTGGTTATCGGAGGACGGACGTCCCTGAGTGCCAACGGATATGATTCAGCCAGCACCTTTGGCATCACCATGTGGATGGCAATTTTGATTGAAGTGATTCTGACCTTTGTTTTTGTCTCAGTATTTTTGAGTGCGACAGAAAAAGAGGAAAATCGTTCGATTGCCGGCCTGGTGATCGGACTGACCATGACCATGACTTATATCTTCGGAGTGCCGTTTACCGGCGCTTCTGTAAATCCAGCCAGATCTCTTGGACCAGCACTTTTACAGGGCAGTGATGCACTGACACAGGTGTGGGTTTTCATCGCAGCACCTCTCGTCGGAGCAGTGATCGCAGCGGCTTGCTATCTGCTTCTGAGAATGGAGCCTAAGAAATCAGCGCAGGCAGTGGCTATTGACGTTGAGGCTGCAGATGAGGTTATGGACGAATTTGACGAGGCAGCTGATCTGGAGCAGCAGGAAGATGTGGAACCTGCCCAGCCTGAGACAGCAGACCACGGCGATGACGACCGTCCCGGCGAGAACAAGTAAAAGGTACTTGAACTTTCTTCCTAATTTTGCATAACTGGCGGGGAATCAGAGGCGATTGCACGGATAGATGACAGCAGCAGCTTGTCTTTGCCGAACGTTTATCATCACAGCATCATATTATATATGCGAAGAAATAAACTAGGAGGGATGATATGAGTCAAAACTATCCATTTGTAAATCCGCCGCTGCCTTATGATTACGATGCCTTGGAGCCTTATATTGATACAGGTACGATGATTTTGCATCACGACGCCCATTTACAGACTTATGTGGATAATCTTAACAAGCTGCTCCGTGATTATCCGCAGTTTCAAAAGATGACGCTGACTGGACTGATTCAAAATGTCGATACGATGCCTTACGAGATTGCGGAAGGTGTAAAGAATAATGCTGGCGGGGTCTATAACCACATCATGTATTTTAATCAGCTAACGCCGCCGGAGGGTTACAAAGAGATGGAAGGCGAGCTGGCGGAGAAGACAAAACAGCGATTCGGCAGTGCAGATGCGCTGAGAGCCGAATTGAAAAAAGCCGCTTTATCGGTTTTCGGATCTGGAAACGCCTGGCTTGTCACAGACCGCAACAACACGCTGCAGGTCGTGACCACAAAAAATCAGGATAATCCATTTGCCAGTGGGCTGCGGCCTCTGCTCATCATAGATGTTTGGGAACACGCTTATTACCTGAAACACTATAACAAGAGAGCAGAATACATAGACGACTTCTTCCGCGTTGTTGACTGGGAGAAAGTCGGGGAAAGACTGTCGTAAGAGAAAGCTTTTGTACGGCCGGGCGAGAATTCGCCCAGTTGTGCAGAGGCTTTTTTGTTTAATAGGAAATATCGATTTCCTATTAAACAAAAAAGGGGTGTGCAGAGGGGAATCCCCTCGCCGCCCGCAGGAGGGTGCTCAGCTTGCGTAGCAAGCGCCGAAGGGAACCTAGGGTTCCCTAGCGGAGTGGCGCAGCCACTTTTTTTGTTTCATCTGTGGGTAAAGAAAATATCGCAAAATCCGACATTTTGTTACAGATATCGTACTTACAGCCTCTTTGTTTTGGTGTAGAATAAAAAGAAAAAAGGAGTTCGTTTATGGAAAAAAGTGCGATGCCTATTACAAATCCAAGACTGCCTGAAAAGCGGTATCAAATATTTATCAGTTCAACTTACAGCGATTTATTGGAAGAACGCAGAGCCGTCATGGATGCGATATTAGATTTAAAGTGTTTTCCCTCGGGGATGGAAATGTTTCCAGCTGTAGACATGGAGCAGTTTGAGTATATCAAACAAATCATCGACGAGAGTGATTATTACGTCCTCGTCCTGGCAGGAAGATATGGTTCCACAGCACCTGACGGAATCAGCTATACAGAAAAAGAGTATGACTATGCCAAGTCGAGGAACATTCCCGTTACAGCCCTCGTCTATCGAGATATCGAACAACTGCCTCAGGGTAAATGTGAAAAGAAGGAGGACAAGCAAAGAAAGCTGCTGGCTTTTCGCAGCAAAGTGATGGAAGGAAGGCTCTGTACTTTTTGGGATTCTCCTGATAACTTGAAGTACGAACTTTCCCGCAGTCTGAAGGCTGCCTTTGAACAGTATCCGCGAAGAGGCTGGGTGCGCAATATAGAGCGCTGCTCTGTAGAAATGGACGGGAATCTGGAAAAATAGCAGATTCATCCATTGAAATCGCAATCTTTGTATGTTACGATGAAATTCACGAGAACATTAACAGAAATAATTAATCATTAATCTAATTTTAATCTTTCTCCCATTTTTCATTAATTTGGCAGAGGTACTATATAGGTACAGAAAGGGAAACCGGAGTAAAGAGTTAAGATTAGAAAGGAAAAGAAAAATGAATCAGTTAGAAAGAGTTGAAAAGATAAGAGAAAAAACAGGCGTAACCTATGAAGAGGCAAAAGAAGCTTTAGACGCTGCGGGCGGAGATGTGCTGGATGCCATCGTATACCTGGAGAATCAGGGGAAAATCAAAAGACCGGAGAAACAGGTTTATACAACAGAAGCAGAACAAGATACGAGCCGGGAATTGATTGAGGCTGCCAAAACATATGAGACGGATGACCACGAGTCCTTTGGCGATATCGTCAAGAAGTTCCTCAAGTGGTGCGGACGTATGATTAAAAAGGGCTGCGAAAATTTCTTTATCGTAGAAAAGCACGACGAAGAAATCATGTCAGTGCCAGTGATTGTCATAGCTCTGCTGCTGTTATTTGCATTTTGGATCATTCTGCCGCTGCTTGTCGTCGGACTGTTCTGCGGATTCAGATATTCCTTCAGGGGGAACATCACCAAATCTGTAGATGTGAACAAAGCCTGTGACAAAGCAGCAGAAGCCTGCGAGTCCATGAAAAAAGAGTTTAAGAATTAAGAACAATTGGAGAGGAATACATGTCACGTAAAATTTTACTCATAGAAGATGAAGAAAAAATCGCCAGATTTGTAGAGCTGGAATTGACTCACGAGGGTTATGAAGTAACGAAGTCTTTTAACGGAAGAGAAGGTTTGGAATTGGCGGAAAGCGGCAATTACCAGTTGATTCTGCTGGATGTCATGCTGCCTGAGTTAAATGGTCTGGAAGTCTTGCGCAGGCTGCGCAGGACTTCTGATATCCCGGTCATCATGCTGACCGCCAGGGATGCGGTCATGGATAAGGTTTCGGGTCTCGACGCCGGAGCCGATGATTACATCACCAAACCTTTTGCTATAGAGGAACTTCTGGCCAGAATCAGGGTGATTTTCAAAACGCGGATCAGCGCAGAGAGGCAGACGCGCAAGATGAGTGTAAACGGCGTGACCATGGACATCGACAGACATGAGGTTACTTACGGGGATGAAATTATTGAACTGAACAATAGAGAATATGAGCTGGTACACACTTTGATGGAAAATAAGAACATCGTTCTGAACAGAGACCAGCTCATGAATACGGTGTGCGGATATGATTATATGGGGGAGACGAACATTATTGATGTGTACGTCAGATATATCCGCGCCAAAATAGACGATAGATTTGGGATTAAGTTTATATCGACGGTACGCGGCGTAGGTTACGTTATCAAAGAGGACTGATTGAATGAGTGAAAATAACAACAAGATGACATCCATAGCCAGAAGAATTAACTTTGACTTCTGGCTGAAACAATTTGCCAACTTTCTGATGATTGATGTGGTGCTGATCGTTCTGATTGCCGTCACCTTCTTTGTATGGCGGGAAAACGCTATACCAGAAGACGCAGTAGTGGACGACAGATATTTTACGGGAGACGAATTTCGACAGATTCAATACATCATAAAAACAGAAACTGGAAAGCTTTACGGCTATTTTATTTACCAGATCTTTGATTTAATCAGGCTGCCGGCAATCGTATTTCTGGTGATACAGGGGCTGACGCTGATTGGGGAACTTTTTAATACAAAAAAGGTGAGAATGCGGATGCGTCCGCTCAATGATATCGCCATCAAAACAGAACAGTTGAGCCACATGGCTTTAGACAGTGAAAAATTTGAGAACTTTGAACAGGCCATCTCTAATCTGAACCCGGAGATGCCGGATGCAAAGGTGCACACCGGCGATCAGGATTTGCAGAGCCTGGAAATCGCTATCAATAATCTGCTGGCGCGGATGCGGGAAAGCCACAGACAGCAGGATCGCTTTGTTTCTGATGCCTCCCATGAACTGCGGACGCCTATTTCCGTCATCCAAGGTTACGTCAATATGCTGGACCGATGGGGAAAAGAGGATGAGCAGATTTTGGATGAGAGCATAGAAGCGATTAAAAATGAATCCGAAAATATGAAGAATCTCATCGAACAGCTGCTTTTTCTGGCCCGGGGAGACAGCGGGAGAAACACGCTGCACTTTGAAGATTTTGACCTTACAGAGACCGTAAAGGATGTATGGGAAGAATCCATCATGATTGACGAAAAACACGTCTATCAGTTTGAAGGGAAGGAACAGATCACGGTCAATGGTGATATGTCCATGATCAAGCAGTCCCTGCGGATTTTGGTGCAGAATGCGGCAAAATATTCAAAAGAAGGGGACGGGATTACCCTAAAATCCAAGATAGAGGATGGCAGACCCTGTTACGTCGTGCAGGATGAGGGAATCGGCATGGCAGAATCGGAGGTCATCCATGTCTTTGAACGCTTTTATCGTGCCGGTTCTGCTAGAAACAGTGCCGAGGGCGGAAGCGGGCTGGGGCTTTCCATCGCGAAGTGGATTGTAGATGCCCATGGCGGAACTATCGAAATTCTTTCAAGACCGGAGTTTGGGACGAGATTTACCGTGAAGCTGTAATAATTGAGGACAGCATGGCATATATTTTACCATGTTGATTGAGTTAAATAAGAAAAAACTGAAAAAGGTGGGCGCAGGCGCTTTAGTGGCAGTACTGGCTATCAGTGCCGCTGCGGGATACAGAGTGTTAAATCCCGGACCGGCTTCACAGGAGAAACAAACGTCTGAATCTGTGGAGACTGCCTCTGCCAGCACAGAGACCACCAACTGGGGTCTTTCTTTCCAAAAAGATGGTGAAACGCCAATAGGCAATGCGAGCGCGGAGGAGCTGAAAAAGTATAATTCATATTACTGTGGGAATAAGGATAAGAAAGTAATCTATCTGACTTTTGATGCGGGGTATGAAAATGGGTATATGCCTGAGATATTGGACGTTTTGAAAAAAGAGAAAGTACCGGCTGCCTTCTTTGTTGTGGGCACTTACATCAAAGAAAATCCCGATCTGATTAAGCGCATGGAAAAAGAAGGTCATATCGTGGGCAACCACACCATGACGCATCCAGATATGTCGGCCATCGCTGATGATGAAGCGTTTAAGAAGGAATTGAATCAGGTCGAAGCCCTCTATAAGGACGCGACAGGAAAGAAGATGAAAAAGTTCTACCGTCCGCCGCAAGGGAAATTCAGCTTTTACAATTTGGAACAGGCGAACAAGCTGGGTTATACGACGGTATTCTGGAGCCTCGCTTATGTGGACTGGTATGTCGACAAGCAGCCGACCAGAGAAGAAGCTCTGCAAAAACTGATGCCGAGAACCCATAATGGCGCAGTCATTCTGCTCCATTCTACTTCAAAAACAAATGCCCAGATTCTCCAGGAATTAATAACCAAATGGAAAGAAGAAGGGTATCAATTTAAGTCCCTGGAAAAAATGGGCATGTGAGCTGATTAAAAATGTGTTAACAGAGTGCTGCCACATACTTTTCTAAAGAAGATGCGATGAGCTTATGGCCTTCTTTGTTTGGATGCATGCCGTCCACGCAGAGAAGGCTTTTGTAATTCCCCTGTTTGAGAAAATCTGTCCGGATGTCGATGACGGGGATCTGATATTCACTGGCTAACTGGAAGATCATATCGTTGTACTGCTGATGCCACCGGAAGATATAGTCCACATCGTTTTCGAGGAATTGGAGGATCTTCTCTCTGTCCAGATCCTTGGAAATCCAATTAAAAAATCTGTCTGAATCCAGAGGCGGCAGCGACATCAGAATAGGATGACTGCCGGCATTCTTTGTCTTTTCAATCATATTCTCATAAATGGCTTGAAACCGTTCTATGGGGACTTGCGCCATATGAGATGCGCCTGGCTGGCTGGCAACTTCTGCCCAGTTGAGATCGCAGTCGTTACCGCCAAATTCTAAAATCGTATATTGATAGTCCGACAATTTGTCAGCTTGTTTTTCTAATATTTCTGAGCCTTTTGTGACCGTGCAGCCGAACTTGGCATAGTTCTTAAAGGGTACAGAAGTCTTTGACTGCACTAAGTTGACAAAGTTTTCCTTTAAAAACGTGTACTTGTTCTTAATTTCGTCGAAGACGACCCCTTTTGCTACAGAATCTCCAAATACACATATATTCATAATAGATACTCCTTTTGATAATGATAGATATTTTGTAATATGATATTAAATATTATATTACAAAATATCTAAAATGTCAATAAAGAATTGCAAAAAAGGTAATTATGTTTTATAATACTAGAAGCAATAGGCGCTCGGAGGTAACTATGGATAAGATGAAAGAATTTAAAGAACAGCTGAGAAATTCCCGGCCAGAAGAATGGGAGCAGATTCCCGATATTGATTTATATATGGATCAGGTCATCAGCTATATGACCCGCCAGCATATCGGACTTGCGTTGGAGAACGAAGAGACTTTGACGTCCGCTATGATTAACAACTATATCAAAAGCGGCTTGCTGCCCAGAGCAAAGGGCAAGAAGTATAACAGAGAACATATCGGCTATCTGACTGCAATCTGCCTGCTGAAACAGGTGCTCAGTGTCGGTGAGACCGGCGTGCTGCTGAACAATCAGATGGAGCACAGAGACATTGAAGACTTCTATCATAACTATAAGGATACGTTGGACAGCGAGTTCAACCTGGTGGCCGACGAACTGAAGGTCGAAGCCTCCGAAGAGGAACTGGCACAGATGGCCTTAAAAATGGCTGTATCCAGCTATGCGCAGATGCTGGCCTGTAAAAAAATCCTGCAGGCGATCACCCCCGAAAAAGAGCAAGAAAAATAGAAAATATGTCACAAAGAGACGCCCCTTTTCATAGTATAAATTATCTTACTGTGAAAGGGGTTTTATTTTGAATAGAAAAGAGCCTTACATCGGTATGCCGATTATTCTTGGCGAATACGATGAAATAACAGCAGCACCTGACTGCAACGTAGAGATCAAACCACAGCCGCCACAGCGACCTGAACCTGACTGTACACCGGATATGAAGCCGCAGCCACCACAGCAGCCTGAACCCGACTGTACACCGGAC
Source organism: Eubacteriaceae bacterium (assembly GCA_902362805.1). Classification (GTDB taxonomy): domain Bacteria; phylum Bacillota; class Clostridia; order Peptostreptococcales; family Anaerovoracaceae; genus Senimuribacter. The sequence goes on from CABIXY010000009.1 coordinate 53,505, forward strand.
ATCAAGCCGCAGCCGCCGCAGCAGCCCGATCAGAATCCTGATTGTGAACCGCAGCAGCGCATGGCTTTGGCGATGGCTTACGTGCCTTGGCAGAAGTGGCAGCAGCCGTATGATTTCGAAAAAGGTTTGATGGTGGGAACAATTTTCCCTGATTTGGATCTTCCATTTTTAGGATATCAAGGAGGGATGAAACGATGACCAGAGCAGAAGCACTGAGACAAGTACAGATGTATAGTTTTGCCCTGGACGATACAGGGTTATTCCTTGATACCCATCCTGACAACAGGGCCGCATTGACATTTTACGATGATACAAGGAAAAAATATCTGGAGGCTGTCGAAGATTACGAGATGCAATTCGGACCTTTGACTGCCAAAGACTCTGATGTAGAAAACGGATGGACCTGGGTGGACGCACCTTGGCCATGGGAAGTGGAGGAATAGTATGTGGACATATGAGAGAAAATTACAGTACCCGATTAATATCAAAAATCCGAACCCGGCGATGGCGAAGTTCATCATCACTCAGTACGGCGGACCAGATGGTGAAATCGGAGCGTCTCTGAGATATTTATCTCAAAGATATTCCATGCCGTATAGAAAAGTCGCCGGCGTTCTGACAGATATCGGCAGCGAAGAACTCGGTCACTTCGAAATGGTATCTACCATCGTGCATCAGCTGACTAGAAATATGACAATCGAACAAATTAAAGAAGCTGGTTTCGAAGATTATTTCGTAGATCACACTTCCGGCGTTTATGCGCAGGCGGCTGCCGGCTTCCCATTCGATGCACTCTGTTTTGCCTCAAAAGGAGATGCAATTACAGACCTTACTGAGGATATGGCTGCAGAACAGAAGGCGCGTACTACTTATGATAACATCCTGAGAATGGTCGACGACCCGGACGTTATTGAACCGATTAAATTCCTGCGCCAGCGTGAAGTTACACATTTCCAGCGCTTTGGAGAAGCCCTTCGAATCGTACAGGACAATTTGGACTCGAAAAATTTCTACGCAATTAATCCAGAATTTGATTTAAGATAATGTGATGTGAACAGAAAGACGATGACGAAAGCCATCGTCTTTTTTCATGGTTATTGTTCTAAATCCTTTGGTACTCTAATGCCTTCAATCGATGAGACGCGGCTCTGATTAATTACTGCCGTCTTGTTTATTTGAGTATTCTCATTTATAATATAGCTATATGATTGACTAGACAAATTGTCTTGCAGACCCTGAGATATTTAAAAAAGGAGAAAAAAATGAAGAAAATCGTAACATTGATTTTAGCATTCGTTATATGCTTTGCGCTTGTATCCTGTGGCAGTCCAAGTCCCACAGATGTGACGGATTCCTTCTTGAAAGCCGTAAAGGCGCAGGACGCAGAGGAAATGGCAAAAGTATATGCTGGAGATGATTTTAAGGTGCTTGATGATGATGGTGAAGAAAAGGAAGTTTTAGGCGCTTTGGAAAAATCCATAATGACAAAGTTCTTTGATTTTGAATATAAAATTGCAAATGAAAAAATTGACGGAGACAAAGCTAAGGTAGATGTCACTTTTAAAACTTATAAGATGGGGAATGCTTTTACCGCGTTTATTGGAGAATACTTCTCACAGGCTTTGGGGCTGGCATTTTCTGGTGCTTCTGATAAGCAAGTAGAAGAATTGGCAGAAACATTATTTACCGAGCAATTAGATAAATTAACAAAAAAAGACTACACTAAAACAGTTTCTGTCTCACTTGAAAAAGTTGATGACCAATGGAAGATTTCTGAATTAGATGAGGAATCCGATGTCTTGAATGCAATGTCGGGCGGGTTGATTGAGGCTATAAATAATACCAGCAACGCATTTAATGATGCAGAATAAAACAACTGAGCTGATGAGTAAATCTGAGAAGAGAGAACAAAACATGAAAACTTTTCATTTATATGCCTTGATAACCATACTTTGCTGGTCGGTGGGTAACACATTTACAAAGATTGCGCTCGCCTATTTCAGCCCATGCCCTCTGGCGGCGTTGCGTTATGTTGTCGCCTTTGTCACCTTTGTCGTCATCGCCCTGGTCATAAAGATGAAACTGCCGCAGAGGAAAGACCTCTTTTGGTTTATCTTTGCCGGAGCGACTGGCTTTTTCGGCTACACGCTGGCTTTCAACAAGGGTTGTGAGACTGTGACCGCTTCTACGGCAAGCGTCATTTTAGCAGCCGTACCGGTGATAACGGCGCTTTTAGCTAACTTTATATACAAGGAAAGACTGAGGCTGCTGCAGTGGGCGGCTATCGCGGTGGAGTTCTGCGGCGTGGCGATTATGACACTGATGAACGGACTGGAAGCAATCAAACCGGGTATGCTCTGGGTACTCATTGCAGCGCTGTCTCTCAGTACCTATAATCTGATTGTCAGGCATCTGACAAAGAAATATACTTCACTGCAGACTTCTGCTTTCAGTATCTTTGCGGGCGCTATTCTGCTGATGGTGTTTTTACCCCAGGCCGTGGGCGAAGTCCGACAGGTGCCGCCTGTGACGCTCATATATGTAGTCTTTATGGGGGTTTTTGCGAGTGCGCTGGCTTATGCTACATGGGCAAAGGCTTTTTCCAAGGCGCCAAAGACCTCCCAGGTCAGCAACTATATGTTTTTGACCCCCTTTGTCACGGGTGTATTGGAGTTTTTCCTAACAGGCGCGGTGCCGGATCTGGCGACGATTCTCGGCGGCATCGTGATCTTTGCGGGACTATTTTTATTTACTTTTGGAGGAAGAGAAAGGAAACGAAAAGATGAAATTAGTAATTCAGCGAGTGAGTGAGGCATCAGTTGCCATAGATGGTGAAATCAGAGGTCAGATTGGTCAGGGATTTATGGTGTTAATCGGTGTGGGTAAGGAGGACACTAAAGAAATCGCTGACAAATATATCAAAAAAATGATCGGTCTGCGTATCTTTGAGGACGAAAACGGGAAAACCAATTTGTCCCTTTCGGACGTGAACGGACAGCTGCTGTTGATTTCCCAGTTTACCCTCTATGCCAACTGCAAGAAAGGCAACCGGCCCAGCTTTATTGAAGCAGGGGCTCCGGCATCGGCGGAGGCTCTCTATGAATATATGATAGAGGAGTGCAGAAAAGTGGTCCCTGTGGTGGAGACTGGTGAGTTCGGCGCAGATATGAAAGTATCGCTGATTAACGATGGTCCTTTTACTGTCATATTGGATGAGTCGATATTATAACATGACGATACCTTTGAAAATATCATTGACAGTCATGTTTCAATGAACGCATCCTTGCGGCGATGCCGTGAGATCACTGCGTTTATCATAGTATAGGTGTATTATCAAAACGCAACTAGTACGAGTTCGTACTAGTTGCGTTTTGCATTATACAGTAACACTGCGAAGGAATTATTTTGGACTACCGCAAAAAAAGATTTTGGCACTTTAGACCCTGGCTCGAAAGTGTTATGATTTTAACAAAGATTGCTAATTGGTGGAGAGAAAACTCCATGATATACTGGTGATATGAATATTACAATTAACAGAAATAGTGAAACCCCAATCTATCTGCAGATTGCCGGTGCTATCAAAAACATGATTGAAAAAAACGAACTGGTGAAAGGTTACAAGCTGCCGGGAGAGAGGCAGCTTGCCGGTGAACTGGGCGTTCACAGAAACACCGTCGTAAAGGCCTATGGCGAATTAGTGTCGGAGGGGCTTTTAATCGCTTCCAGACAGGCGCCAAAAGGCTATTTTGTGCAGAGTGCAGTGAACTCCTGGAACTTTAACAACCGATTCTTCCCTTTGGAAAAGATGATTCGCTACCATTACAATGAAAGGGAGAAGCGTTTTCAGGAGATTTTTAACGACTCCGTAGACAAGGGCTACATCTCTTTCGGCGGCATCATCATGGACAAGAGAGTCAGCCCGGCAGGTGACATGGAGTCCATCGTGAAGCATATGCTGCAGTTCGATGAAGACGGGGCGATTATGTCCTTTTATCACGACGACAGCGAGCGGCTGAAGAAGAACATCTGTCACATCCTCGCCGCAGAAAATATGTACGTCAATGCGAAAAATGTACAGATTGTAGCAGAAACCAACCAGGCGCTGTACTATTTGATGACCCTTTACCTCTCCGAGGGAGACAGTGTCATTGTAGAGGAACCGATCGTGCCGGACAACGCTTCGATTTTTCGAAACGGAGGATTGAATATGATAACCGTACCGATGGAGACGGATGGTATGGACTTGGAGAAACTGGAAATGCAGATCAAAAAGCATAAACCGAAGTTCATCTATACCATGCCAAATTATCACAACCCTACTGGAACGGTCATGTCTCTGCCTAAACGGGAGCGGCTGCTGGAGATTGCCCAGCGCTACGGTGTGCCGATCATTGAAGAGGATTCACAGAGGGATTTCCGCTATACCCAGGAGCGGCTTCCCAGCCTGTATTCCCTGGATCAATACAAATCCGTGGTCTATGTGGATTCCTTCACTTTGACCTTCCCTTATGGTGTCAAAGTCGGTTATGTGGTCGGTCCCTACGATCTCGTAGACATGCTGGGACGGTTGATTACCATGACGGAGACCTTCGTCAGCAATATGGGCGCCTATATGATCAGTGAATATATCGAGCAGGGGTTCTTTGCGGAGCATACGAAGAGGCTGGCGGCTTATTACAGTCAAAAGTTGGATCTGCTCTGCAGTCAGCTGGATCGGATCCAGGGCAAAGGAATCGCCTATCAAAAGCCACAGGGAGGAATTCTGCTCTGGTGCACGTTAGATGAAGATATAAATGAAAGAAAGCTTTTTCTCGCAGCAAAGGAGAAAGGGGTTTTGATTATGCCGGGGTTTCTGTTTTATCCGTACGGATATCAGGGGCGCGGCCACATCAGACTTTGTTTTTCCAATGTCAGCGATCAAGAAATCGTCGATGGCGTCAGACTTCTAGGTGAAGCGATCGACCAAGTAAAAACAAAGGAGAATTGCGATGAGTAAATACGTAGAGTACCGCAGAGAATTTCACAAGTACCCAGAACAAGGGTTTAGAGAAATCAGAACCAGTGCCAGGATTGCGGAGATCCTGACAGAGATGGGATACCAGTGCCTTATGGGACCCGATGTCGTCAAAATAGAGACCATCGGCACGGAAACCGCAACGGAAGAGGAGATGAAGGCAGCCATGGAGAGAGCGGTCAGCCAGGGCGCAAAACCAGAATTCGTGGAGAGAACGAAGGGGTATCCCGGTGTCATTGCTGAATTTGACACGGGAAGAGACGGTCCTGTGACAGCTTTCCGTTTTGATATCGACTGTCTGCCTTACGATGAACCGAAGAAAAAAGGCTACAGACCTTTTGAAGAAGGTTATGTTTCCTGTAACGACGGATCTGTTCATGCTTGCGGTCACGATTCCCACACGGCCATGGGCTTGGGGATCGCGGACAAGCTGATGGCAAGAAAAGAGCAGTTCAAAGGAAAGATCAGGTTGATTTTTCAGCCGGCAGAAGAGACGTTCAACGGCGCACAGTCCATCATCGATAAAGGACATCTTGACGATGTAGAGTATTTTATCGCTATGCACGTGGCTCTCAGTGCAGAGAACAGACCTCTGCCATCCAACACCATCGCCTGTGGATGTAAGGACTTCCTCAGCGACAGACAGCTGGATGTTACCTTCCATGGAAGAGCGGCTCACCCTTGCGGCGCAGCCCAGGAAGGGAAGAACGCTTTGCTGGCGGCTTGCACAGCGGCGCTGAATCTCCACGCTATCGCCCCTCATGAGGAGGGTCTTTGCAGAGTCAACGTCGGTGAGCTCTATGCAGGTGTTGCTCCCAATACCATCGTGCCTAACGCTTTGATGAAGGTGGAGTACAGAGGACAGACGCCGGCTATCGCTGCTTATGCCGGCAAAAGGGTGTTTGACATCTTAGATGGTGCAGCAAAAGCCTACGATATGACCTATACTTATCTGGATTACGGTGAAGTGCCGGCCGGAAAGAGCGATGACGCTATGATGGAGGTCATCCAAAGAGCGGCTAAGAAGGTACCTTGGTTTGAAAAAATCTATTTTGAGGGCAACGTGGGCGGAACGGACGATGCCGCGGCTATGATTACCAAGGTGCAGCAAAATGGAGGAATGGGCACCTACATTGGCATTGGCAGCGATACGACGCAGCCGGTGCATAATGCCGAATTTGATATCGACGAAGACTGTATTGATGCCGCTATCGACTTATGTATGTTTGCCTTAGAAGAATTACACGGCATAGGATAAACGTTATTACTGAAGAAGGAAAGGAGGTAGGTATGGAAAAGAAAAAACGCAAGTTATCTGTGCCCCATACTTATGTCATCATCGGAATTATATTAGTTATCGTGACGCTAATGACCTATGTCATCCCCGCCGGTCAGTATGACCGCGTGATGGATGAAGCCTCAGGTCAGGAAATCATCGTCACGGGATCCTATCATCATGTGGAGCAGACGCCTGTAGGCCCCTTTAAGATGGTCACGGCTTTAGCAAAAGGCATGGTAGATGCTTCTGACATCATCTTCTTCTGTTTCTTTGCTTATGGTCTTGTCTATATGATGATTAAGACAGGCGCTTTTTACGGAGGCGTCAGCGCGCTGAAGAGGGTCATGAGGGGAAAGGAGATTTTAATTCTTCCAGTATTTATGATTGTCTTTGGAATCTGCGGCTCTACCTTTGGTATGTATGAAGAGGTGTACGGCCTTCTGCCTGCTTTTATCGGCATCGCCATCGCCATGGGTTATGACGGCCTGGTGGGCGGAGCAACAGTGGTATTGGGCGTCGTCACCGGGTTTGCCGCAGCGACACTCAATCCGTTTACGATTGGTATCGCCCAGGGTATCGCCGGACTTCCTATCGGATCGGGAGTCGGATACCGCATTATCTGTCTGGTGCTGTTTGAAGCATTGGCGATTTGGTACGTCATGCGCTATGCCCACAGAGTCAAAAAGAATCCTAGCTTGTCTATCGTCAGAGATGTTCATTTTAACGTGGACGAAGGCATGACGAGTGAAAAGATGGAGCAGCTGCCTTTCACTGGCAGACATAAACTGATCATGCTGGTCTTTGTCTGTACCATCGGTCTTCTTGTCTATGGGACGACCCAGTTTGGCTGGTATCTGTCTGAACTTTCCGCCTTGTTCATCATCGCTATGTTTGTCGTCGGACTTTTGGGCGGGTTCGGACCGAGCGAAATCTGCAGAAAATTTGTAGAGGCAGCCAGTGAAATCCTTTTCGGTGCGGTGGTCATCGGTGTGGCGCGTTCTCTGGTTGTGGTCATGAATGAAGGGAACATCATCGACTCCTTAGTATACTATATGTCCAGTGCGCTGACGGATGTACCAAACGGTATCGCGGCTGTGGGCATGGTCATCGTGCAGAATATCCTGAACTTCTTCATTCCATCGGGTTCAGGACAGGCGGCAGTATCCATGCCGATTATGGCTAACCTGGCGGATTCAATCGGCATGCACAGACAGATTGCCGTACTGGCATTCCAATTCGGAGACGGATTCTCCAATATGTTCTGGCCGACGGTCATCGCTACAGAATGCGGCATCATGGGCATTCCTCTTCAGAAGTGGTATAAATTTGCCTGGCCGTTATTCATCATGATGTTCGCATTGCAGGTCGTACTGATCGTCGTGGCTACCATGATTGGATACCAATAAAGATTGAATTTTAAAAACACATGTGATATACTAAGTGCCAGGGAATGAAGTTCTCCCCTGGCATTTGCCTAAACCACTGTCAAAGTTGATGACTTCTGCAAATATTTGCAGAAGTCTTTTTGTCTTTAGGGAGGTATCATATATGTTATTAAACTGTTTTGCCGTAGGTGCCGGCGGCTTTATCGGCTCTGTATTCCGCTATCTGATCAGCCTGATCCCTGTTTTACATAGGGAAACGCTGCCTTTGCAGACTTTGCTCGTCAACGTGGTCGGTGCAGTGATTATCGGAATCGTCGTCAAAGGGTCGGAATCTTCAGGCGCCTTCAGTGAGCAAACGATGCTGTTCTTGAAAGTGGGCGTCTGCGGCGGCTTTACGACGTTTTCTTCTTTTGCATTGGAGTCTTTGAACATCATGCAGGAGGGAAAGAGCGTGATGAGTTTGGTGTACATAGCGGCCAGCGTCGTCTTATGTATCCTGGGCGTGTACATCGGTAAGTGGATCGTCAGCTATTTTGGCGCATAAAAGGAGGTGGATATCATGAGAAAATTGTTACTACCCATCGATGGATCTGAGCGCAGCATGAAAGCGGCGGAACTGGTCAGACTTCTGTATGACAAAGAGGACGTAGAAGTGATTTTGATGACGGTACGCAATGATTGTGAATTTGTCAATGAGGAGTCAGAACTAGAAACAATCAGAGAAGAGTCCCTAGAAATTTTCTCCAATGCCGAGAAAATCCTCGCAGGATATCACATGAAAAAGATCGTGGACTTCGGACATATCGGCAATGCGATTTTAAGACAGATAGAAGATGAAAAAATCACAGCTGTGGTTATGACTCGTTCTACCAGAGAAGGTTATTTTAAACATCTGGGTTCGGTGACCTCCTATGTGCTGAAATACGCTCGTTGCCTGATTGTCATCGTGCCAGAGGTGGAAAGATACATATGCGATGAAAAGGGAGCTACAGTATTCTTGTCAGGGCAGTTGTGCAAAGGGGCTGATTCCTGTATATTGCCTTCGATAGCTGGAAAATGCTGCTATGAAATTGAGGTGCTAAAAGGAAAAGTCCGCCTGAACCATATGGCATATAATCCGGACGGCGGCACCTGGACTTTGGAGCCCGGAAACCACCAGAGAGCTCATTATGATATCAATGCGGGGGAGACTGTAAAAATAGAACTCTTTGTCGGCGTCAGGTTTGGCGAGGAAGACCGCATCGATCTTGTCAATCTGAAACACTTTGACCCGACAATTGTGAAATATACATACTTAGAGGAGTGAGATGACTATGAGAGAAGAAGAAAAAATCTTCGCGGGAATGATTTTCGATCCGCGAAAAAAAGAACTTAAGGATATCAAACATAAAGCCCACGAAGCCTGTAAAAGATATAACGCTTTGGACGAATACGACCCTGGACGTCTGCCCATTATCAAAGAATTTATCGGTGGTATCGGGGAAACTTATTATTTTCAGGGGCCGATTCAGTTCAACTATGGCAGCCATACCTTTATCGGCGAAAATTTCTTTGCTAACTTCAATTTGACCGTCATGGACGATGCTCGCATCTATATCGGCGACAACGTCTGCTTTGGCCCTAACGTGTCGCTGATGGCTACCAATCATCCGCTGATTGCAGGCGAGCGCATGGGTGTCAATGAAGACGGAACCACGACGATGGCAGAGTTTGCTGAGGAAATCCACATCGGCAATAACGTCTGGATTGCCTGCAATGCCGTAGTTATCGGCGGTGTTCACATTGGAGACAATGTGGTCATCGGGGCCGGCAGCGTGGTGACAAAAGATATTCCGGCCGGTTATCTGGCTTACGGGAATCCGTGCCGCGCCGTCAGACCCATTACGAAAGAGGATTCTGTATATAGAGAAGGCTGGGGGATATAACCCAGCCTATTTTGTCTTTTTGTGCACCGGTCTGATATACTTCCAAAACTGCTCGGGACTAAAATAAAAGTAAATCATTCTGCCGGCGGATGTATCAAAGCAGTAGTCCGTGTCAGCAAAATCAAAAGACGCCATCGCCTGTTCCATCTTTTCTTCCACACTGCGATTTTCCTGTTCGTAGTCGAAAGGACCGTGCTCAAAAACAAGGTACTCGCCTTCGGGAACATCAGCCATGCGCATTTGCGGCGGTACTTCACCTTTGTAATCGAAGGGCAGACGTACACCCCAGCACTCTGTACGAGGAATACCCCAATCGCATAATCGCCCTTCCGGATCGTTCATGTAAGCCATAATCTGGCCGCTGCTGCTGTTGACTTCACTGCCGCCGTCATCGTCTAACTTACCTTTGATGCTGTCCAGTAAGCCGCAGATCGTCTCATAATCTTGTCCCGGAATCAGGCTTTGCTTCTGCCAAAAATCCCAGTACCCGTTGCTTTCATAGTTCTTAATGTGCAAAAACTTGTGCGCAGGAATGGTTACAAAATAAATTTTTACATTATCTGTTGATTTCATCATACCAATTTCTCCTAATCCTAAAAAGTAGCGGTCGAAAGGGTTGATCTTTGTACGAAGAACGAGAGGCTTAGGATTTTTCCGGTATTCGCTCGGAGTGATGCCATAGGTTCTTTTGAAGGCTCTGGTAAAAGCTTCATGTGAGGAAAATCCGTAATCAAAAGCGATATCCAATATGCTTCTTTCGCTATCTCGCACCTCTTTGAGTGCAAAAGTTAATTTCCGCAGCCGCAGATAATCGCGGAATTGCATACCCGATATCTCTTTAAATTTTCTCGTCGTATAAAATTCCGAATACCCCAGCTTTTGAGATAGGATGCGTAAAGTCAGCGCTTCATCATCATAGTTTTTGATGCACCTGTCAATCTCATCAACAATCGTTTGAATTTGCTTCTGCCACTGGTACATTGATCTGTTCACCTCGTTTCTACCGCCTTACATCAGTATAAAGAAAAAAAGGAAGGCCTGCTTGATTTTACTTGCAGTGATGATTTCCGTGGACCCTTTCCATCATCAGACTACAAAAAAAGCCCGAAACATGTTATTCTGAATGTTTTCGGGCGATGTCAGCTTTCAAAAGCAAATCTGCTTACAACCCATTGTTCGATGGCTCCAGTGCGACAGCATCTTTTTCTGCTGTTTCTGTGATTGCTTCTGTTTCTTTTTTTGTCAGTAGGAAAATGGTTACGAAGATGCAGAGGAAACCTGCGATATCCATCATCTGCAGAGGTACCCTCAGCCAGACGACCATGAAAACGGTAGCTGCCACAGGTTCGATGCTGGCCAGCATACTGGCTTTGACCGCACCGCAGCGATTTACTCCGATCAGATACATGGTGAAGGGCAGAATCGTGCCGAAGATGACGATGGCGATAAAGGCGATGATACATCTGACATCATAGACCATGGGCGCCTTCCAGATGCCGCAGCCGATACAGAGAATGATGCCTCCCAGCAGCATGCCGTATCCGGTCACGGTGATACTTCCGTACTTTTCTATGATTTTTCCCGGCAGCATGGTGTAGAGCATCAGCGCCACTGCCGACCAAAGTCCCCAAGACAGACCCAATGGTGTGATGACCATGGTATCGATATGACCGTGGGTCGCAATAAGGAAGACGCCGATCAAGGCCATGATGATGGCAAAGACTTCTTTTCTCTGCGGCAGTTTCCTGGCCAGAAAACAGCTGACAATCATAATCAGCACAGGTCCCAGGTACTGCAGGATGGTGGCAGTTCCCGAATTGGAATATGAGATTGCTTTCATGTACGAAAGCTGACAGAACAAGAATCCTGTGACAGAGAAAAAAATCAGCCGCAGCGCCGACTTTTTATCAGTCCAGATCGCGGTCATATTTTTCCGATCTGTAAAAAGACCGATTACGACCAGAATCAAGCCAGCCGCCAAAAGCCTGACAGCGGTCAGGTAGGTGGGGTCTGCATCAAAGTTATCAAAGATATATTGCGCGCAGGTTCCAGAGAAACCCCAACAGATCGCAGCAATAAGTGTAATTAAAATTCCGACATTTTTTTTCATGTTTCACCTCGTAAAAATTCTACAGAACTCAGTATATCATAAATGTTTCTCCATGCATACGACAAAATCACAAGGCAAACGTATGAGATAAATTGAAACGCCTTCCTCATTCAATCATGAAGGGTGTGATGACATAAAATGCCTCCGGGACTTTTTTCTGCCGGGGCGGATTGCGGACTAAAGCAGACCTCTGGGAGCAGGAAAGAGTCTGCAAATGAGCATGCCAAAAAAAAGTGTGGAACATTTTTTTAAGACGAAGCGGGTTGCGGACTAAAACAGACCTTAGGGAGCAGGAAACAGTCTGCAAATGAGCATGCCAGAGAAAAAGTGTGGAACATTTTTTCAGACTAGACAGATTGCGGACTAAAGCAGACCTCTGGGAGCAGGAAACAGTCTGCAAATGAGCATGCCAGAGAAAAAGTGTGGAACATTTTTTCAGACTAGACAGATTGCGGACTAAAACAGACCTCTGGGAGCAGGAAACAGTCTGCAATTTGCTTTATGAATGATAATTTGATACAATTGTCATACGACGCGTTCCAAGCCAGCCGGAGGCTGGGGAACGCCAGCATAAATTCTGCCAGGCAAATCGCCGGTGGCTCTTTGGGCAGAATGTCATACGACGTGTTCCAAGCCAGCCGGAGGCTGGGGAACGCCAGCATAAATTCTGCCAGGCAGTTCGACAATATCTCACTGGGCAGAATGTCATACGACGCGTTCCAAGCCAGCCAAAGGCTGGGGAACGCCAGCAGTCAATTGCAGCCGGACAAGTCCGGGCAATTGCTGCATAAGGTCTTCCGGACAATTCACTGTGTGAATTGGGGCAAGCACCATTAAGCATAGATTTATCAAAGGGGTTATTATGGAGAAAAAACAAAGGACAGAAAACGGGATTGACATTTTTTACTATCCAAACAGGCATACCCACAGCTTTTGCCTGTCTTTATATATCAGAGCAGGAGCTCTTTATGAGAGCGACGAAGACAATGGCATCACCCACTTCTTGGAGCACATTCTCTTTCGGAATATAAACTATCTGATGGAGGGCAGGCTCTATAAAGAACTCGACAGGCTGGGACTGTACTTCAACGGCGCTACTTATAAAGAGTTTATGCAGCTTTTCATCGTTGGTGCACCAGAGCACTTTGCGGAAGCAGCACAGCTTCTGAGCAAAGTATTTGAACCAATTGTCCTGCCGGTTTCGGAAATCAAAACGGAGCAGCAGAGAGTGAAGGCAGAAATCAGAGAATCAGAGGATTTCAAGAGCCTGGACTACTTTGCCGGCACCCATGCTTGGAAAGACACGCCACTGCGCAACACGATCCTGGGCACCAAAGGCAACGTCAACACGTTTCATAAAAAGAAGATTCGTCAGTACCAAAGCGAACTGTTTTCAGCAGGGAATTTTTTCTTTTATGTTACGGGTAATGCAGGGGAGGAAGATTTGGATGCATTAGCTGCGAAGCTAGCGGGAGTTTCTGTGATCGTACCTTGCATAGAGCGGGAAAACGCAGCACCACTACCTCAGGACTTTCTACATCGCGATATCTCAATCAACGTGAAGAACAGCCGCTATTTTATGGTACAGTTTTCGTACGACTTTGTCACATCAAATTATACAGCGGCGGAGTTAGCGCTGCTCTATGATGTATTATCCTCCGGTGAAAACTCACTGATGCACCAGGAACTGTCAGAAAAGAGAGGAATGATCTACAGCTTTTCTGCTACCTTAGAGAAATATAACAACATCGGCCGCATTTATCTCACTTATGAAGTGAGCCGACGAGATTTCTACGACTCCATCGCCATCGTAAAAGACGGTCTGACAGCTTTGCCTGAGACGATGGAAGAGCGCCTGCTTTACGTCTTGCCTGAGTATGTGGATAATGCCTACATGATTTACGATGATAACGAAAATTTCAACTGGCAGCGGGCCTATGAAAACCACATCATGGATGGGGATTCCCTCGGTATAGAAGAAACAAAGAAGTCCTTTCAGGCAGTCACAGCGGCCAGGCTGTCAGAAGTCGCCACTGAAATCTTTACGCCGCAGAATTTAGTTCTCTCCATAAAAGGCGAAAAGAAACGGATTGATACAGAGAAAATACGCAAAATATTAGCATGATGAAAGAATTGAAGTTACCCGCAATTAAAAAAACAAATAAAGTAAGCAGCTATTGGAAAGCGGAATGGAAGATTGTCCTTTTGATTGTCATTACAGGTCTTCTTTACAACGGTTCCATGCAGCTGGGTCCAATTCTCCAGGGCAGGGTCATCGACCTGATTGCAGATGGAGAAGAACGGGCGGACGTCGTCAGATGGATATTGATCTTTCTTTTGACCATCGGGGTGATTCAGTGCTGCCGCTGTTTAAAGCGCTATTATGTCAGGCTCTTCGCAAACAGGACCAGCGCCTCTATGCGCAGTATTGTCTATGGGAACATCATCGGTGAGGATATCACGCAGCTAAAAGAAGAATCCACCGGTGACCTGATGACAAAAGCCATCTCTGACGTGGGAGAATGCGTGGAAGGCATGCGGAAATTCACCACAGAGGTCTTTGACACAGGTATCCTGATGAGCGCTTATTTTATCACCCTGCTCTGCTATGACATCAAACTGACCCTGCTTGCATCCGTATGCATCCCGCTGGCCATGCTGATTGCAGAACGGATGAAAAAGTTCATCTACCGCTATGCCAAAAGCTATCGAAAACAGCTGTCCGACGTCAGCGAGCAGACTCTGGAAAATGTGGAGAATCAATTATTATATAGGATGCATGGCGTACAGGAAATCAAAAGTGAGGCTTATGACGATGCACTTCACAGCTTGCAGGGAAAAGCCATCCGTGCCAATGTACTGGAGAATTCTCTGCAGCCCCTCTACAAGACCATTGGAATGATCGGCATCGTATTGGTGGTCTTTTACGGCGGCCAATTGGTCATCCAGGGTGTCTGGACCATCGGCAGGTTTTCGGCCTATTTGACAATTTTTACAGCATTTTCGGTCAAAGTCAGCAAAGCGGCAAAGCTCTTTAATTCTGTACAGAAGGCCCAGGTATCCTGGCAGAGAATCCGCCCCTATCTCAAACCGAGGGAAAAAGAGGCACAGGTAAAAACGCCGGGCAGGAGAGAACAGGTTTTGCTGCAGGTAAGACATTTTTCTTCTGGGGTCATCAAACGGGCAGATTTTGAGGTAAAATCGGGACAAATCATCGGCATTACCGGTCCGGTGGCAAGTGGAAAATCTACCATCGGCAGGTCTCTTGTGGGACTCTTTCCTTATGGGGGAAGCATCACCGTAAATGGCAGGGAACTTACCGATATAGAAGCCACAGATATGAGCCAGTACATTACGTATATGGGTCACGACAGCCAGCTTCTTTCAGATACCATTTACAACAACATCACCCTGGGGGAAGAGGGTGATGTCAGCCAGGTTCTAGAAGACGTCTGTTTTGCTCAAGACTTGGCTTCCATGCCGGCAGGGGCGGATACTCTGGTGGGCGCCTCCGGCGTCCGGCTTAGCGGCGGGCAGCAGGCCAGGCTGGCATTGGCGCGGACCTTATACAACAGAAGCAGTATATTGGTGTTAGACGATCCTTTTTCGGCTGTGGACGTGGTTACAGAAAAACAGATTATTGAGAACCTGAGGAATCGCTATGCTGACTGTGCCATCATTTTAATTTCCCATAGATTGACATCTTTTAATCAGCTTACCAAGGTGCTCTTCGTATCTGAGGGAGCTACCACCTTTGATACCCACGAAAACCTTTTGCATACAGTTCAAAAATACAGGGAGATTTTCATCGCTCAGAAGGAGGGCAGAGATGCTGAAGCTGAGTAAAAAATATATAGTGGCTCTGGCTGCCGTCATTGTGGCAGTCGTGGCTGCGAGCCTGTTGCCGCCACAGGTTTTGCGCCTCATCGTCGACGACTATTTGCTGGCGGGCAGGATGGAAGGACTGCTGACCATGGGACTTCTCTATTTAGGTTCCTTCGCCCTGGTCGGACTCTTTGACTTTCTCAAAGGATGGCTTTTGACCACAGTGGGTCAGATCATCGTCAAGAATGTTCGCAGCGAAATGCAGCGCAAGCTGAACAGGCTGCCGGCCAGTTATTTTACAAAGAACAGCGGCGGACGGATCACATCAAAATTTATCAATGACGTGGACAACATCAGCGTCTTGTTTACCAGCGGCGTAATCAGTATGGCCATCGACTGTTTTAAAATCGTCGGCATTATCGTATCAATTTGGATTTTCAGCTCCGCCATGGGAATCTTTGCTCTGTGCCTGATTCCGGTAATCGGTCTATTGACTTGGTTTTTCAAAACGAGAATGCTTTGCTCTCAAAAGGCGAACCTGATTGAACTGGGCAAGGTCAACAATCATATCAGTGAAAGCATCAGAAATATATTGATGATCAAAGCCTTTCACAAAGAGAAGTACATGGAAGGACGGTACAAAACGTATCTGACAGAAAACTATCGTACCATGAACCAGGTGAACTTTTATGATTCCTGCTATTCTCCCATCATTCAAGTTATGACGGCTTGTTCCATCGGCTTTATTCTGTATCTGGCAGCAGGTGGCAGCGGTAATCTTCTCGGCATCTCTATTGGACAGCTGACGGCATCGGTGAACCTGATTACAAATCTTTTTTCGCCCATCGACAGCTTGGGGACGGAACTTTCTGCTATCCAGAAAGGGATGTCGGGTATTGACAGTGTTAAAGATTTTCTCAGTCAGCCAGAAGAAACAGAAAAAGAAACCTATGAGGAACTTGTGGATACCGACATTGAATTGGAATTCCAAAATGTCAGTTTCGCTTATGAAGAGGGGCGCGACGTAATTCAAGGTTTCAATTTAAAGGTCTGCAGCGGAGATCATGTGGTTCTCACAGGACGCACGGGTGTTGGCAAATCCACGCTGCTCAAGCTGGCGGCCGGTATTTTGCAGCCTGATAAAGGGGGCGTAAAGGTGAACGGCGTGGACACCTTTCGCATTGCAGCCAGTCAGAAGCGTAAAATTTTCGGTTACGTACAACAGGATGTTTCCTTTATCAAAGGAAACATCTGGGATCAGATTCGCCTGGGAGACGCCTCCATTGAAAAAGAGGCGGTGATTGAGGCGATAGAATTTGTAGGGCTGAAAGAGGTCATAGATAGCTTGGAACAGGGCTACGACACGCCAGTTGCGGCAGAACTGTTCTCTCAGGGGCAGAAACAATTATTAGCCGTTGCCAGAGCCATCGCCGCAGGTCCGAAAATTCTTTTACTAGATGAAATTACGGCCAATTTAGACACGGCGACGGAAGAAAAAATAATGAAGGTGCTGAAGAAAGCAGGGGGCGGGAGGACGATTCTCTCCATCGCCCACAGGCAGGCAGCCTCCGGCGCCGCAGAAAGGAAGATCAAGCTATGACGTTCAAACAGGCATTTTTTAGAATTTACGATCGAAAAATCGCGTCGGGAGAAATCTCCTTCAGCCGGACCGGCATTAAAAAAGATGATTTCACCAGGCTGTGCACTGAAGAAGGTTTTGTTTTCGATGATGAAACCTTAGAAAAAATCAGTGTGACCATGAAATTGAGTGAAGAAGAAAAAGAGATGCTCTACGAAACAATAGAAGCATCCCACACACAGAATTAACCAGTAAATAAAGAGCGATGAATTTTACAGTTCATCGCTTTCGATGTTTTCATGTCCATATTATTTCACCACATGTTATATCATCAACCACTTTTATCTGGTCATACTGAATGAGTATGAGCGACATATTCGGACGCACATCGGGCATATTTTATCAGTTGCTCCAAAAGCACTATTTGATGATTTAAGTGCCACAGCCTTTTTAACTTTATCATCAGTTCGAAATTTGGTAAATTTTTTTCGATATTTTGTACTATTTTCTGCATCTGCAGCGGGGTTATTGCGCTTCCAACATTCTTATAGTACCATATCTTTTAATAGACGTAGTCTAATAGATGGTATTGAATGCTTATAATAAGTTGGAGGAAGAACAATGAAAAAGAAATTACTGGCAATTACCCTATGCCTAACGATGATTCTGACGGCGGCAGTTTTGACGTCGTGCGGCAGTGAGGAAGAGAACGAACCCGAGGAGGTCGTTACCCTGAAGGTAGGTATGATCGGCAAGGACATCAAGACTGCCTGCATCATCATGGCAAAAGAACTGGGCTATTTTGAAGAAGCGGGCGTGAACGTAGAGTTTGAAAAGGTCAATTCTCTGCCTGACGGATTGACAGCCGTCAGCATGGAGAAGCTGGACATTCTTCCCTATGGAGTCATTCCAAGCTGCAGTTTCATCTCCCAGGGCACAGACGTAGTGGTCTTCGGCGGCACCATCTCTGAGGGAAGCGAAGGTGTGACAAAGACGGAGGCCCGATATACCGAGCTGGCGGACTTTGAAGGAAAAAAGATCGCCTGCTTTAGAATGGAGACGGGACATATGGTGTTGAAAGGGCTCTTGCGGGAGGCCGGGGTCAAAGCGGATTTCGTATATATGGATTCGCAGCAGTCTATCGTTGAGGCAGTCAACAAAGGGGAAACTGATATCGGCATGGTCAACAGCGGCTTTGGTTATGTTGCAGAACAGAGCGGGCTGCACGTCGCTTTCCAGGTCGGTGATTTTGAAAGCGACTTCCCTTGCTGCAGACAGACTGCTTCCCGAGCAGCGGTAACCGATAAGCGCGATGCGCTGGTCAAGTTTGAAATGGCGGCTTTGAGAGCATATGTGACTTATTTGAACGACAAGGAGACGACCATCAAAACCTTGGCAGAATATTCCGGTCAAGATGAGGCCTATGTCGAAGCAATCATGTACGGTACAGATTCTTACGACAACGCTATGATCGTATCCCTCGATCCGAACAAAAAGAAGGTATCTGATTTTTACGATGTGATGAAAGCCAATGGAGACATTGATGCAGACACCGAATACGACATCAACGATTACATCGATACGTCCATCTATGAAGATGCCTTGCAGAATCTGATCAAAGAGGGTAAAGACAAGGACATCTATGAGAAACTGCTTACAGAGTTTGAGGCGAACAACAAATGATCAAAGTAGACAATGTGACCTTTTCCTATCCAGGAAGCAGCGAAACTGTATTGTCAAATCTGAATCTGACCATTGAAGATGGGGAATTCCTGTGCATCATCGGACACTCCGGCTGCGGAAAATCGACCCTGCTGCGTCTCGTAGCGGGGCTCGACGCGCCGACAGAGGGAACTATCGTAGTGGACGGCGACCTGGTGCGGGGACCGCGCGCAGACCGGACCATTGTCTTCCAGCAGTATTCTCTGTTCCCCTGGCTGACAGTGAAAAAAAATATCCTCTTTGCCTTGAAGAAGACGGGGCGGTTTTCGCGACAGGAAATGGAGAGGCGAGCGGCGTATTTTCTCGAAAAGACGGGCATGAAGGATTCCAGGGATAAATATCCCTATCAGCTTTCAGGCGGAATGCGCCAGAGAACTGCCATAGCGCGGGCTCTTGCTATGGACTCACCCTTTTTGCTGCTAGATGAGCCTTTCGGTGCTCTGGATACGAAAATCAGGCGGGAACTGCAGGACTTGCTCAGGGAACTTTGGGAGAAAAGCGCGGAAAAGAAAATAGTCATCTTTGTGACTCACGATCTGGACGAAGCGATGATCATGGGCAGCCGCATCGTATTTGTCAAAGACGGCTGCATCTTCCGTGAAAAACAGATTCAGTCGGAAATCAACTGCTGCTGCAGTCAGGATCTGGGACAGGCTGAATGCCTGCGCCTGAAAGAAGAATTAGCGGGGTGGTATCTATGAGAAGCTGGAATCTGTCTGCCGTCATCTGCCATGGGCTGCTGACAGCTTTGCTTGTTACTGTGATACTGCCGGGGGAGAAGCAAACGGCTCCCTATGGCGCTATGATCTGTGCCATCGCACTGATGGAAGGCGCCTACCTCTTTAGAACCATGCATCGCCCCGAAAAACGGTCCTCCTCCTCAGACATCATGTCCATTCTATGGGCGCTGATGCTGATATGGGAAGTCCTCGTCAGCAAATTGGATCTGTGCCATCCGGTTTTGGCACCTGCTTTGGAGAATGTCTTCGCCGTGTTCTGCGAAGATTATTTGGAAATGGGCAGAGGAATTTTATCTTCCCTTGAAATCCTGCTCATCGGCGTGGCTGTGGGCCTGGCTCTCGGAACGCTTTTGGGACTGATCTGCGGCTGGCATCAGAGGCTGAAGGAAGTATTTTATCCCATCGCAGGCGTATTGGCGCCCATTCCGTCCATCGTTTTTGCGCCCTACGTCATCGCGATTATGCCGACCTTTCGCAGTGCTTCTGTAGTCGTCATCCTGCTGGGAATTTTCTGGCCTGCATTTCTAAAGACGATTCTTTCAGTGGAGTCCATCGACAAAAACCTGATTGATTCGGCAAGAACTTTGGAACTGGGCGGATTTGCGATGATCTTCGAGGTGCTGCTGCCGTATTCGATGCCTGGCATTATCAAGGGGCTGAAGGTTACGATGACGACTGCGGTGATGATGCTGACCTTCGCAGAGATGATGGGATCGACCGTCGGTATGGGTTACTATATCGTAAACTATAATACCTATGGGAACTACACCAAAGTAATCGCTGGCATTATCGTGGTGGGTCTGGTGGTGACCCTGTTGAGCGGCCTGGTATCTGTCATCCAGAAAAAAGCGATCAAATGGCAGAGTTACTGAAAAGGGTAAAAAAGGGGCTGCCCGTGCAGCTCCTAATGATCTTTTTCAAAGGTGATGGCTTCTGTCGGACAGGTCATCTCACAGGTGCCGCAGAAACGACAGCCAATCCCGATGACAACCCGGTTCTCTTCTATGAGAGGTACGCCAAAGGGACAGGCATCTACACACTCGCCACAACGCACACACTTCTCATGATCTATTTTCATGATAGACATTATGCAATCCTCCTTACATTAAAATATATTTATTATAGAACAGCATCTGAAATGGGTCAATGTTTCTGTTTAAAAAACGATAATTTCTAAGGAAATTTAGGGAAATGTCCTAGGATGATATTCCGCTACAATAACCTTACGCTTTTTGGGCCTATCCGGGTATTCTGGCGTAACTGTATTTCTGTTTGAAGGTTTCAGCAGGGGGTATCTCTGATCCTG
Source organism: Eubacteriaceae bacterium (assembly GCA_902362805.1). Classification (GTDB taxonomy): domain Bacteria; phylum Bacillota; class Clostridia; order Peptostreptococcales; family Anaerovoracaceae; genus Senimuribacter. Next base: position 74,390 of record CABIXY010000009.1, read on the forward strand.
GTTATTTTTTGTATAAATTCTTATGTTTCTATGACTCTCTACAGCCCTCAAAAATAACCGCAACAGAAAATTTAAAGATTCTATGAAAATTAGAGACGGTTTTCCGCTGAAATAGTGTCTGATGCTGTGATGAAGTTACGCGAAACCTTTAGAAAGGCATCAAAAAACCTAACCTTATCGTAAAGAATGCTCGGCATATACCCCTCCCCTGTATATGAAAAAGAAAACCATATAGATATCATAAAACGCATTGCACGATTCTATTTTGATGTCGAATTCTGTAAAAACCTGTAAAAACGTTTATTTGCCGCAACTGGCAATCCTCGCGTCTATTTTCTAAACACCTGATTAAACCTTTCTCTGTTATGATGAGGTTAAATATTTAATGGAGGACAGTTACATGGAAGATGAAAAACGTTTAAAAGAACTGACCACGGAACAGACCGAGTTCAAACGGGAAATCGGCGTGTTCGGAGGTGTCAGCATCATCGGCGGAATCATGATCGGTTCCGGTATTTTCTACCTGGGTTCTTATGTATTACAGAGGACAGGCATGAACAGCGGGCTGGCTTTAATCTGCTGGGTTATCGCAGGAATCATCTCTCTGTTTGGCGGCTTGTGTTACGCGGAACTGGGAACTGCAATGCCGAAAGCCGGCGGCAGAGTCGTTTACTTAAATGAGGCATTTCACCCTGTGGTGGGTTTTACTGCCGGATTTACTGATTGGCTGGTAGGCGGACCAGGTTCTATCGCCGCTGTAGCCATCGCACTGATGGAAGTGCTGAGATCATTCTTTGACATCAGCGGTTTCGGTATCAAAATGGGGGCAATCGTACTGATTGTAGCTTTGACAGCGTACAACCTGGTGGGTGTCAAAATCGCCTCCATCGTACAGAGTCTGTCCATGATTGCCAAGCTGGTTCCGGTAGGCATCGTCATGCTGGTGGCTCTCTTTGTGGGCAGAGTCAGTCCGGATCTTTCACTAGGGGCAGCCAGCGATTATGCGGCAGCAAACGATACCAGTATTCTCAGCATGATTGCCATTGCAGTGGTCGCATCACTGTGGGCTTATGAAGGCTGGACAAATCTGAATACAGTAGCAGAAGAAATTAAAAATCCAAAGAGAAACCTGCCCCTGGCTTTGATTATCGGCATCGGCGGCGTCACCGTACTTTATACCTTATTCAACTTTGCCATTATGAAAGTATTGCCACATGAACAGATTGTTGCTATGATTAATGCAGAAGATCTGTATCTGGGCACGGCAGTAGCAGAAAAGATACTGGGCAGCGCGGGAGCCATCGTCGTATCCATCGGTATGATTCTGGCCATGTTCGGCACCGCCAACGGAATGGTTCTGGCACAGCCGAGAATGTATTACGCCATGGCAGAAGAAGGGCATTTCTTCAAAAGCTTTGCCAAGCTGCATCCTAAATACAAGGTGCCTTATGCGCCGATCATCGTGCAGGGCGTTCTGTCTATTGCCCTGGTTTTGATGAGAAATCTGGATCAGCTGACCAACCTGGTCGTAGTCGTAGCTATGATTTACAATGCGCTGGTTATTTTGGCCGTGCCAATTCTGAGGAAGAAATATCCAAATATCGAGAGACCGTATAAAGTCTGGTTCTATCCAGTATCTGTCATCATCACGGCACTGATCTTCATCGGCCTGATTGTCATTTCTGCCATCGAAGATCCTGTAAACGGCGCCATGGGACTTTCCGTTCCAGTGATCGGTGCAGGCGTTTACTATATCTTCGATATGAAAATAAAGAAAGAGAAAAAGTAGCATGAAGAAGATTTTGCATCACGGAAAAGTATATGTGGAAAAGGACGTCTTTGCGCAAGCGGTCTTGATAGAGGGCGGGCTGATTGCCGCCGTCGGCAGCAACGAGGATATTCTGTCCCTGGCGGACGGAGATACAGAGCTGATGGACTGCGGCGGCAAGACTTTGATTCCCGGCCTCAACGACTCTCACCTGCACTTCATGCAGTTTGGAGAGACCTTGAATCAGGTGGACATTGACGGCGTGCCATCCATCGAAGAAATGATCAGAAGATGCCGGGATTTTATAGACAAGCATCCAGACAAAGTAAAGGACGGGCTGCACGCCATCGGCTGGAATCAAGACTTGTTCGTGGATGGGGATCGATTGCCGGATCGGCATGACCTGGATCAGATCAGTACGTCGATTCCCATCGTCTTAGAGCGGGTATGCGGACATATCGTCTCTTCCAATACAAAGGTCATCGAGATGCTGGGCATTGACGGCGATTCACCGCAGTTTCCAGACGGAGATTTTTTGATCGGAGAAGACGGCTATCCGAGCGGCATCTTTACAGCCAACGCCTGTAATATCGCGAAGGCTTTGATTCCAGATTTCAGTATGGAAGAGCGACGGCAGATTTTGCTGGAGACCATGAAATACGGTGTCGCCCATGGACTGACCAGTGTGCAGAGCAACGACGTCGGAACTACCTTTATGGATGGACCGGCGGCCTTCAAAATGTTCCACGATGTCTATGAGAGCGGGGAGGCTTTGCTCAGATACAGACATCAGGTCTGCTTCAACGACTTTGCGGCCTTTGAATCGTATCTGGCAGAAGGAGAGTTCGCCTGCGGTAAATACGGCGAAAATTCCTGGCTGACCCTGGGGCCGCTGAAGCTTTTCAAGGACGGCAGCCTGGGAGCGAGAACGGCCTTGATGCGGGACGGCTATGTCGTTGATCGGGAAAATCACGGCCTGGAATGGATCAAAGAAGACGAGATGGAAAAATACTGTCAGCTGGCGAAGAAGTACGGCTTGCAAGTTGTCACCCACGTCATCGGTGACGCAGCCATCGAGAAGACCATAGACTGCTATGAAAACGCCTTTGTGGACGGGGAGAACAAGTTGCGGCATGCCCTGATCCACTGCCAGATTACTGATGAGAGCCTGCTCACGCGTATCGCCCAAAAGGGCATTCTGGTCTTTGCACAGCCGATCTTCCTCGATTACGATATGAATATCGTGGAAGAACTCTGCGGCAGAGAACTGGCATCGACGTCCTACGCCTTTGGTACATTGCGGCGCAAGGGTGCCCATATCTCTTATGGCACCGACTGTCCAGTAGAGGATTGTAACCCATTCCCCAATATCTACATGGCGGTGACGCGCAAAGATAAAAGTGGACAGCCTGAGGGTGGATTCTATCCCGGTGAATGTGTAGACGTGGCGGATGCCATCGACGCTTATACCATCGAAAGTGCTTACGGCGAGTTCATGGAAGATCGAAAAGGTCGGATCAAAGCGGGTTACTACGCTGATCTGGTTCTGCTGGATCGCGACATCTTTACGGTGGATCCGATGGAAATCAAAGACATCCTGCCTGAGATGACCATGGTCGGCGGCAAGGTGGTTTATCAGAAATAAATATAAAAGAACGTAAAACGCCAACTGATATTAGACGGTTGGCGTTTTTTGCATTCTCACTTGAACTGGGCAAGCATTTCCTCATATAAAGCCGGATTGGAAAAGATTTTGACAATCGTGTATGAGATCAGGAGAGCACCAGTACGTATCGCACTGTGCAGCGTATCAGACTTCATGATTGCTGCAAATTCTGCAGTGTGTATAGGTGCGTCAGAAACTTTCAGAACTGGATGGAATGCAGGACATCGGAAACTCACATTGCCGATGTCGGAGGAGCCGAACAGCGTATCAGTGCGTGTAAATGGAACCTTCAGCTCTGCAAAGGTGTCTGAGATCACGTCTTCCACAACAGGATTGCCTTTGAGATTGTCAAAAGGTTTATCTGGCACAGTCTTTTTGAATGTACAACCTGTCATCATGGCGGCGCATTGGGCCATGGTATCTACTTTTTTCGTTATCTCATTCAGATAATACCTATCAGAAGAACGGGTATACATGGAAACTTGAGAATAATCAGGGACGATGTTGGCAGCAACACCGCCGCTATTAATAACACCGTGCATTCGTACATCTGGCTTGACATGCTGCCTGAACATGTCAACACTGTCGAATAACAGTCTTGCAGCATTGAGGGCGTTGTTTCCTTCCCATGGCGCGGCTGCCGCATGAGAAGCCTTTCCGCAGAAGTCGTAGATTGCAGAATCAAGTGCTAGCAGGTTGGCGCTGGGAGCACTGAAGTTATTGGGGTGAACCAAAATGGCGAAATCGTATTGGTCAAAGACGCCATCCTCAACCATGATACACTTTCCACCGTAAGTTTCTTCTGCGGGCGTCCCAATGATATGGATATCTGCATCAAGCTGATCTTGCAGCATTGCTAAAGCGAAGGCTGCTAAGATGCTGATGGAACAAATTGCAGAATGGCCGCAGGCGTGGCCGATTTCTGGCAGCGCATCATATTCTGCAAGAAGTGCAATTTTTCTGTGGTGATGGTTTCTGCCGTATGTGGCTTTGAATGCTGTAGCCATATTGTTAAAAGGATATACGACATCGTATTGTCTGCTCCGGAGAAATTCCACAATTTTTTTGGATGTTTCATACTCCAGTCCGCTGAGTTCCGGGTGATCAGCAATATCGTCATTTAATCTGCAGATTTCGTCAAAGTAGAGCGCTGCCTCTGATTGAATCTGTGCTTTCATTTCTTCATAATTCATAGTTGTTACCTCCTTGTGTGTTCAGCGTTAGAAACCTTTATCACATTCATTGCAAATTTGATGCCAGCAAAAAATGGGGATTTACTTGTGAAAAAAGAAAGTAGTAAAGACTGATGTGAGAGAAACGGAGGGGATATGAGAAGAAAACATCACAGTATTTCTGACGCAGATTCCAAAGATTGCAGGAAATACACAGCTTGAAAGGACTCATTTTTGTGGCATGTGATTTGCAATGACATACATCAAATAACTTTTGCTTTGTGAAAGGAGAAAAGAAATGACGTATGAAGAATTGATTGTAAAAAAGGGCAGCGTGACGCCGCAGCTCATTCCCTCCGCAAAGGATACTGCGCTTGTTTTGATCGACATGCAGAATCTGGCAACGGCAGAAAACATTGTCAGGGAAGCGGTCGCTGCAGGCATTGATGAAGAGGAAGCGCGGCAGCTTTGCCAGAAATACCACAAGCTGGAGAGGGCGGCAACGGATAAGGCTGCAAAACTGCTTGCGGTCTGCAGAGAAAAAGGAATCAGACCGATACATGTGAAAATTCAATCCTATGCAGGGGATGCATCAGATACGGGAGGACTGCACAAGAGATTGAACTTCCAATGTCCGCCAACTTCTTGGGAAGCAGAATGGATTCCGGAGGTCGCGCCAGAGGAAGGGGAAGTCGTTCTCATCAAGACCTGTTCTGGCGCAGTTGTCGGCACACCGATTGAAAGAGTTCTCCTCGGCATGGATATCAAGAAATGCTATTGTGTCGGTTTTTACACTGACCAGTGTGTAGAGACGACGGTGAGAGATTTGGCAGACTGTGGGTTTGAATGTGAGCTGGTTCTGGATGCTACCGCTACAGAGACGGAAAAAAGGTACAACAACACGATTGAAAACATCTGTAATGTGTACTGTGCGTCAGGTTATACTGACGAGATTATCGAAAAACTCAAGCGCTTGCAATAGGAGGGGCACATCGTAATTGGGGTGGTAAAGCATTGCCATCCCAATTATGATTGTGAATACATAATTACCAATTATAGCCATTTGAAAACGGATATTACCTGGGCTATAATGAATTTTGAAAGGTGAGAATATTATGAGAACTTCTATCAGCAATAAGATCATGGCTATTTTTTTAATTATTGTAATCATAATGTCCTTTTCACTGGTTTTCTATTTCCAACATTCTTTTACCTTATATAGTAATGAGCAAAATATAGGATTAGTCAGAAAGACAGTAGATTTATCGTGGGAGCTGTACAAAGAAACTATCACATTGCAATGTAAGGAAGTTGATCTTTTACTAGAAAATTCCCAAAGCAATCGAGCAGAAAGTCTCTTCAAAAGTCTGGGAGAACAAATGGGGGAGCGGGGGATCAGCCGAATCGGCATCTATGATTTTTTGAACAGCCGCTTTTGCGGAACTTTAAAAAAGTTTCAAGATTACGGGGACGGATTGATTGTAGTTGACGGCAGGCTTGCATACAAAACCAGTAACAAAAAATACAGTGTCTGTATATCATTTGACAAAGATTTTTTGAAGAAGTATTTCCCTGGGTTTACGGTAGATCGGATCAAGTATACGAAGTATTCCATCAATCAAGAGGAGAAGTGTAACATTGCCGCAGGTTCAACATACGCTGCGGTAAGCTATTTTTATCAGGGAATCTGTGCAAATTTCAGAATTCTGATTCCAAAATCCAATAACAGTGCATTCATCAATTCTATTATCATCATCTGTCTGCTCTTATTAATCTGTTCGAGCTTTCTCGGCAGATTTCTGGTATCAAAGGTGTCAAATCCTCTTGAATACATCATAGATAATTTGTATGCGCCGCAAATTGATAAAGATGCAATTCATCTGCGCAATGATGATGAACTTGAGATGCTGGTAGATGAAATAAACTACATGAAAAAAGATATTGTGGAAAAAAATCAGAATCTCGTTGAACAGCGAAACCGTTTAAAGATCGTACTTGAGAAAATAGGATATTCTATCGTGATTATTGATAAGAATTATCATTTAATCGACATGAATTCCCGTGGAGGCTGTTTTGAAAATTATTTCGAAAAAAAACGCGAAGAAGGTGCAAAATGCCATCAATTGTTTTTAGGGAAAGACAGCCCCTGTAAAGGCTGCAGGCCAGGCGGACGAATTGCAGAGAAAGTATTCAATCATCGAATTTTCACTGTCACCAATGACACGATAAAATATTTTGAAGATGATGAAGAAGTGAGTCTGGTGGTCTCCAGAGATATTTCAGTCGACGTATTAAATTCGAGAAAAATTTTTGAATTGGACAGATTGGCGCAGATTGGCAAGGTCACATCTGCCGTGACCCATGAATTAAAGAATCCTCTGGCTGTAATCAAATCCAGTATGTACTATCTGGACAAGCTTTATCTGGATAACGTGCCAGAATATATTTTTTTAAAAGAATATGGTGAAACATCTGGTCTGATCAACACTGCGGCGAAGAGAGCTGAATACGTAGTGACGAATCTTTTGGAGCTGTCGAAAGAGCGTCCGGGCACTAGGGGGAAAGCGGTCAGCCTCAATAATATTTTAAAACAGGTTTTATTGTTGTATAGAGATGATTTATATAAAAAACGCGTCAGGTTTTCACAAGAAAACAAAATTGACACAATGGAAATCGGAATGGATACAGAAATATTCAAATCCATTCTGATGAATGTCATCAGCAATGCCGTTGAAGCTGTGCGCGAAAATGGAATCATTATTGTCAGGGCGGACGAGAATGAAAGAAAAAACAGCTACATAATCACGATCAGTGATAATGGATACGGAATCGTGGATAACGATAAGGAGAAAATCTTTGAATCATTTTACTCTACGAAAACTGAAAAAGCAAATGCGGGATTGGGACTTTGGATTGTAAAAAAGGAGATAACGAAGTGTAATGGCAAGGTATATGCACGCAGCAATGACTTAAATGGCGTGGATCTTGTCATTGAATTACCGAGGGAGGGAAAAGATGAAGAAAGGGAAAATACTTCTGATTGATGATGATATTGCTTTTCTTACTATCACGGAAAAAATATTGGGTTATGCTGGTTATCGCGTGGACACTGACAGCGACCCGGCAGATGCGATTGAACGGGCTGATTTAGGCGACTTTGACTTAATTATCACAGACCTGGTCATGCCGCAGATAGATGGGATAGAAGTCATAAAGAGCATTCTTGCACGCCATCCCCATAAGAAAATACTCGTATTAACTGGCAACGCCACCATAGAAACAGCAGTAGAGGCTATGAAACAAGGCGCCTATACCTATATCGAAAAACCTGTGGAATCCGACAGGCTGCTGAGGAAAATCGAGGAAGTCTTCTATTTTGAGAATCATTCTGAGGAGGAAGCTTTGCTGATAGACGATTCTGAAATATATGTCGGAGAATCGCCAGAAATAGCAAAAGTATTAAAAATGGCTGAGAAAATAGCGAGAGTGGAATCAGGGACGCTCATTTTGGGCGAAAGCGGTACGGGGAAGGAAGTCATTGCATCGCTAATCCACAAAAACTCAAATCGCAGGAATGGGCCTTTTATCAAAATAAATTGCGCAGCAATTCCCGAATCCCTCTTTGAAAGCGAGCTTTTCGGGTTTGTAAGAGGTGCATTTACAGGAGCGATTAAAGACACAAAGGGGAAAATGGAATTGGCGAGAGGAGGCACGCTGTTTTTAGATGAAATAGGAGACCTCACATTGCTGGCACAGACGAAAATATTACGGGCAATTCAGGAAAAAGAAATATACCGCATCGGCGGAGAATCTTCTGTGGAAATCGATTTTCGATTGATATGTGCCACGAACAAAGACCTCAGAAAACTGGTAGAAGAAGAGAAATTCCGGGAAGATCTTTATTATCGAATCAATGTCGCAACCATTCATCTCCCGCCGCTGAGGGAAAGAGGAGAAGATATTGACGGTTTCATCGAATATTATCGCACGGAATTTGCAAAGAAGTTCGAAAAACAGATTCCTGTATTTTCGAAGGAGGTCATGGACTGCTTGCAGAATTATTGCTGGCCGGGGAACATCAGAGAACTCAAAAATGTGATTGAACGCATCTATATCTTCGGAGAGGTAAATAAAGAGGTGACATTATTGGATCTGCCAGCAGAAATATTGAATAACGATCACAGCAGTTTGTTAAGAAACGAAAATAATATGCAATATAAAGATGCGAAGTACGAGTTTGAAAAAAATTATATCGAAAAAATGCTCATAAAAAACAATTGGAATGTTTCAAAGACAGCAGAAGAGATCGGTCTTTCGAGGCGGAACCTTCATGAAAAAATCAATCAGTTTCAGCTGAACAGAGGGGGGTTCAATGATAGTGGGCGGTAGTGACCAGATTTTGATTGTCGTACTTTTTTACTTTTTAATTACAATGATTGTCGGCTTGCTGCCATTTGGGAAAAAGCGAGTGGACAGTCTCGATAATTTTCATTCAGCAACAAAGGGAATTTCTGATTGGTGTTTCGTTTTCTGTGTATTATCTACAATCTATACCAGTTCAACTTGGACAGGCTGGGTACCCCTGACGACACAAATCGGCATCTATGGTATATACACCACTGTATATATCGCCATTGCAGCGTTTTTGTACGGAATCATTTCCCCCAAGGTGTACGATAATGCGAAAGAATCCAGCATATTCTCACTGGGCGGATATTTGGAGCACCAGCTGCACAGCCATGCAATCAATATATTCGTTTCCATCGTATCGATCATCGTTGGTGCGATTTGGATCGTGATGGAACTCAAATCATTGGGAATCATCATCTGTGCGGCATTTAATTATAGTATTAATTTTGTCAGTGCTGTCATCATGGGATTACTGGTGATTGTGGTCTATATCATCTGGGGTGGGATGGAAAGTGCCGTTTGGAGCGCATGCTTACATGGAATCATCATGATCTTCGGAGGCATTATAATTTCAATTATGCTGGTAGTCTATCAATACGGTTCGCTGTCCGATTTTTTACTGATTCTAAAAAATAATGCAGATATCGTGGAATTAAATTATCACAATTTCAGCAAAATGGGCGATTCCTCGCAATGGATCTCTAATGCAATCGTATCTGCCTTAGGCATGGTATGCCTGCCGCAGATTTTTTCTCGCATGGTGATGGGGAAGAGTGAGCACTCACAGAAAAAAATAGCGAAGTGGATAGGGATTTCTGCTCTGTGGTGCCTGTCCTTTGTGCTGATCGGTTATGTAGCGATGATAGAAAACATACAAGTGACCCACAGCTCTAATCTGATATTTGAAATCATGGCGTTATCTGACCACACGTGGGTCTTGTACCTGACTTATATCGTCATGATGGCGGCTGCAATGGGAACCCTCGATATCACGCTGTTTTCATTATCGACTACCATTATTACTACATTTGTATCAGAAAGCAAGATTTCAGAGAGCAAATACAATAAAAAGAATAAATATACTTATGTCACGTTATCAAGGATAGTCATCGTCATTGTCGCTATGCTGTGTATGTTCATCGCCATTATATTAGATGATAATCTGACCGACATGGCAATAAACAGCTATCAATACATTTGTCAAATTTTTCCTACTCTGATGTATGCGGCTTTCTCAAAAAATAAAAATACCACAGCGGCTTTCTGTGCAATGGCAAGCGGGTTTACCCTGACTGCTGTTTTGGAAATCAGTAATATCAGCTTTATCATGACATCTGGAGTCTGGGGGCTGATTGTTAACGCGATTATTATCATCGCAAACTGTGCAGCCGCTAAGAAAAAAAGGTCACACCTGTGCTAGAATCACCCCATAATTCAGAGTAAGAATCTGAAGAATCGTTGCAAATACTATGCTGATCCCTTGGCATGGTATTTGCTTTTTTATTGTGTAGGAAATATCGATGAAATCGATATTGAAGGATATCTGATGAGATAAGAAAGGAGAGAAAAATATGAGACATCATAAACTTTTTACTGTGATTTACATTATTGTAGTTGCAGTAATGCTTGTTCCGGCATTTTTGCAATTCGCCAATAAACCGGCATTGGTTTTGGGATGGCCAGCTTTTTTCATGTGGCTGATCGCATGGACGATCATAGGCGTCATTGCGATGATTATCAACTACAGAATGGATTGTAAGGCTGATGCAGAAAGGCAAAGGAGACATAAAAGTTAATTTGAACTACTCGATTATCAGAAAGGAGATTTATTATGGGAGTGATTCCTCTGATTATGTTGGCAATCTATTTTGTCATTATTATTGTTCTGACACTACGAACGCCTAAGTCAGGCTCTGGGAACTTTGAAGACTTCATGACAGGTTCAAAGAGTATGGGGGCAATCGTAGTCGGCCTGGTCATGATGGTAACCTATTATTCAGGCTCCACCTGGACTGGATGGATTGGATTTGCAGGAATAAACGGAGCTTTTGCTGGTTATGTCATCCCTTATGGCTTCTGCACGGGATTAGGCATGTATGCACTGGCTAAAAGACTTTGGCCGCTGGGGAAACAATATCAATTATCTGACTGCGGTGACATTTATGAACTGAGGTATCAAAGTAAATTACTGAAGACGATTGCAGGTCTCACCGGTGCCATTCTAAACACCACATGGATTACTATGGAGCTGGTCACAATCGGATATATCATTAAGGCATGCTCCGGGGGAGCCATTTCAACAGCAGTCGGTTCGCTGATCGGATTGGTCTTCATGGTTGCCTATACACTGTGGGGCGGCGTCAAGAGCGTTGCATCTGTCAATACGTTTCAATCCATTGTGATGGTCTTCGGCGCAGTAGGAATTATCTTATATGTGGTATATCATTACTATGGGAGTGTGGGAAACATGTTCTCCATAGCGCTTGATATCAGTCCGCAGGTATTCGTATTAGATTCGAGCATGAATGCATCCTGGTTCTCGTTTGTGTTCCTCTGTTCGATCGGCGCACTCTGTTACCCGTCTATCTTTTTGAAAATGTTCATGGCAAAATCACCAAACGAAGTAAAGAAGTCGGCAATTATGAATTCATTTGGATCGTTATGGTGTCTGTTGATTTTGCTGGGCGGCTTTGCCTGCATCGGTTATCAGGTGGCGACGGGACATGTCATCGGCAACTGGGAAGAGGCTTTGCCGCAGATGATGGCAGAAAGCGGCAATGCTGTCTTATTCGGGATCATGTGCATTTTTATTCTGGCGGGCTGTATGGGCACCGTAGACGGAACGTTACTCTCGATATCGGGCATTGTAACCAACGACGCAATTTTAGTATGGAAAAGACATAAAGTTCATGACGGATGTATCGGCACAAAAGATTATAACGGCGCTGACGATGGCGGAAAGTCTGTCAAATGGACAAGGATCATCGTCGTCATCATCGGCGTATGTGCGTACATCATCACCACCTTCGATTTGCCGCTCCTCGTCAATATCGCCATGATAAATTATCAGGGAATCGGTCTGCTGATGATTCCTCTGGTTGGTGCGGTGACATGGAAAAAGGCGACAAAAGAAGGTGCCTTTTCGGGCCTGATCGGAGGGCTTCTCGTAACCATCGCCCTCATGACAGCAGGACTCAATCCACTGGGATTTCTGCCGGGAATCTATGGTGTGATTGTCGAAGCGATTCTTTACATCGGTATTTCTCTGGCAACTTATAAACAAGATAAGTCAGAAGCAAAAATGTTTGAAGAATTTAAACGGTACACTGGAGATGCAGTAGACGGAGAAACGGGGAAATTCCTGGCATGACGATGGATTGAGAATTTGTTTTGAAGAGGTAATTTGCATTGCGCAGCCATTGACCTTCGAGTCCTTGGCTGCGTTTTTCTTTGTTATCCAGGGATTGTCCGCTAAAGAGAATCGTCTGTAACGGTGAATATCTCCTCAATTGTGACGCGAAATACGTTAGCTATATTCCAGGCAAGTACCAGGGAAGGATTATAACGCCCTTTTTCCAGGTTACCGATTGTTTCCCTCCGGACGCCCACTAATTTTGCCAGATCCTCCTGTTTCATATTCTCCCGTGCGCGAAATTCTTTTATCTTGTTTTTAATCATTTTTCAAGACCCCATTTTTCTTTCAATCCGAAAAAAGCGGTCGATAAGGCGTAGACTACAACCGCGACGCTCCATCCCCATGCAAAACCAGCCAATAAGGACTCGCTGGCAGTTTGATTCTGCATGAAAAAGCTGATTAGGACAACGATTGCAGTGGCAATCATTCCGCAGTAAAAAGCCCGTGACGCAGATCGGTTCATATATTCTTCCAGCATCTCATCTGATTTTATAAAAAAGTATTCAAAATCTACGACAAAGGCGAAAAAAGCAAGAAAGCCTCTTTCCTCTGTAAATATGCCGATAAAGCCTAAGAGAGAGAGTAATCCCAGTGAACCATATAAATATTTGCGATGTTTCATAATTTCATCCTCCGATGTGGTATATTTATAACTTTATGATATAAATATACCACATTACAGAATAAATGTCAATTTGAGAAGTCGAATTAGCAACTGCCAAAATGGTTCTCTTTTCATGGGGCTGAAAAAATGGTAAAATAAATACAACGAGCTTGGAAAAGGAGTCTTTATGGAAGAACGGATTATCATCAAAAACGGACGCTGTATGACCATGGACGAAAGACAGACGGCGGACTGGATTGTTATAGAAGGAGAGCGGATTCTGGCAGTGGGTGACGGCGATGGCTGGCAGGAGTTTGCGCAAGGGATCCATCGTCTTATCGACGGGCAGCAGCGCACAGTATTGCCCGGTTTTATCGACAGCCATTTTCATATGGTCATTACCGGTTTAGCGGAGAACTTCGTCAATCTGGAAGGTGCAAGAAACTTTCGCAGCATCGGCCGCAGCATCAAAGCTGCTCGCGCAAAGAAAAAAGGGGAGCTGATCGTGGCAAAGTTTCTCGACGCTACTCGTCTGGAAGAAAAACGTCTGCCCGACCGCACGGTGCTGGACAGATATTGCAACGATGCGCCGGTAGCAGTCTATTCTGCCGACTACCATGTACTGATTCTCAACACCTACGGGATATTGTACTTCAAAGTACCATTTACGCTGGACGGAGTGGATTTGGACGAGAAGGGGATGCCGACCGGTATTTTCACCAACCAGGCGGGCTCCAGGCTGGACACCTTGATCTTCAATTCGTTCTCTGATGAAGATATTGACGAGGCCGTGTCGAGTACCATGGACAAGATGCTGGGTTGTGGGATTACCACCATTGCAGCCATGGAGGGCGGCAATATGAATTTCGTCTTCGGCCAGGACAAGCAGTGTGAATTCATCTATCAGCACGGCAAAAAATATCCCATCGATATGGAGCTTTTCTATCAGACGACCAACGTGGACTATGTGATGGAAAAGGGACTAAAGAGGTTGGGTGGAAATCTCTATCTGGACGGAACCATGGGTGCGCGAACGGCTGCCTTGTCCTTCGATTACGCCGATGCCCCTGGCTGCAGAGGTTTGTTCTGTATCGACGAGAATTACCTCAAAGAAGTGGTCTGCCGTTGTTATGAGAAAAACCTGCAGGTCGCCCTCGACGCCATCGGTGATAGGGCCATTGAACTGGCTCTCGACGCTTTTGAACTGGCGATATCAAAGTTCGGACGCAAAGACCATCGAAGCCGCATTGAACACGCAGAACTGATTACAGAGGTACAGATGAAGCGAGCTGCAGATCTTGGAGTCATTCTCTCCATGACGCCGGCTTACGAGGGTATCTGGGGAGAGAAAGGCGGTATGTACGAGCAGCGGCTGGGCGGCCATTATGGCAGATCCAACCAGTTCCGGCAGATCTTTGACAGCGGTATCATCGTCTGCGGTGGCTCTGACAGTGACATCACCGATCCCAACCCTATGGTCGGTATTCACGATGCAGTCAATCATCCTGTCTGCTGCCACCGGGTCAGCCTGGAAGAGGCCCTTAGGATGTACACCATTCACGGCGCTTACGCACTGTTCAAGGAACATGAAATCGGCAGTCTGACTCCTGGCAAGCTAGCAGATGTGATTATTTTGGAGCAGGATATAGCAAAGCTTTTGCCGGATAGGTTGAAGACGGTGAAGACGGCTGTAACGATAAAGCGTGGAAAAGTCATGGTTGAAGGGTGAAGACATGTTGGAATTGAAGTTTTTAGGCCAAGTCAAAATCAGGCTGGACGATCAGGACATCAGCAGCAAAATCAGCAGTAAAAGTGCAGCATTGCTGGCTATTTTGCTGCTGCAGGAACAGAAAAAAATCGACCGCGATATACTGGCCGGTTATCTTTGGCCCGAAAGTGCAGAAGACGCTGCCAAGTATAATCTCAGATATAACCTTTGGCAGCTCAAGAAGCTGCTTTATTCTGCGGTGCAGGAAGAGAGTTTTCTGATCGTCACCAAAACCACCTGCCAGGTCAACGAACGGTTCCTCTACCGCTGCGACCTCTGTGAGGCACTGCGTTTGGACATTGCCTCCGAAGGAGATGTGGCGAAGCTGGAGCATGTCAGACAAATCACACGGGAGGACTTTTTCAGAGGTCAGTATTTTGCCGGCTGCGACGAGTTGGAGGAACTGATCATCATGCAGCGTTACTGCCTGGAAAACAAGCGGCTGGCGTTGCTGAAAAAACTGGTGGAGATTTATGGGGAAAAGGGGCAGGATGCCCTTTGCTTATCCGCTTTGCAGGATTTGGAGGAAATCGATCCCTATGACGAGGCGGCTGCGGAGAGACGCATCGGCATTCTGATCGAACAGGGAAATTATAACGAAGCGGTCAGATATTATCAAAACTTCTATAATAAGCTGGCGGTGGATATCGGCGTGCAGCCTTCAGACGCTTTGAAGAAACTGATCGGGGGAATCGGGAAGCGGGAAGCATCCCGCTCTGTTGTCAGAATTGAAACCTGTTGTCTGCAATCTGTCGACTGTTTCTGGATGTCTGATGTATTAAAGCAGCTGATGGAAGAGGGGAGCCTTTGTTTCAGCGACTACCTTTCTGCAGAAATGCTCTCGGACCTTTCTCATATCCAGCGCCGTCTGGGAAGACCGTCTGTGCCTCCGTCTCTGGCGGTCGTTGCAGATGCATTTATGGATCTGATCAAAGGGATTACAGATGGCGGCAACCGGCTGGAGATCGCCGTGCACGACCTCAACTCTATAGATGCGGTTTCGCGGGATGTTCTGCAGCTTCTCAAGAGGACCTGCGGAGAAATGCTGGAAATCATCGAGGTGAAGGAGTAAAAGCACAGGGTAAGAAATGACGCTTCTCGTTGCAATGACGAGAGGCGAGGATTATGATGATGTTGTAGAATTTTGTCGTGTGGGAGGTGCTTTGTATGCTTGGTGCGATCATTGGCGATATTGTCGGCTCCGTATATGAGTTTGACAACATCAAAACAAAAGATTTTCCGCTTTTTCGGGAGGACTGCCGGTTTACGGACGATACCGTCATGACCATAGCAGTCAGAAATGCGCTGCGGATATATGACAAAGAAAAGGATATCCAGGTCTTTCAGGCGGCTCTGATCTCTGAAATGCAGCGGCTGGGGCGGAAGTATGCAGATCTCGGTTACGGGGGGCGATTTGCAAAGTGGCTGTGGATGGAGGATCCCAAGCCCTACGGCAGCTATGGCAATGGCGCTGCCATGCGGGTTTCTCCAGTGGGCGAGTATGCTTCGTCATTAGAGGAGGCGCTGAAGCTGGCCAAGGCCTCGGCTGTGGTGAGCCATGACCACCCGGAGGGCATCAAAGGCGCGCAGGCAGCAGCGGCGGCAGTCTTTCTCGCCCGCCAGGAAGGCTGGGGCAAAGTGCGAATCAGGAATTTTATTGAAGGTGAATTCTATTCTCTAAATTTTACTTTAGATGAAATCAGGGAGACCTATGCCTTTGACGTGTGCTGTCAGGGCAGCGTGCCCCAGGCGCTCGCGTGCTTTTTCGAAGGAGAGTCCTTTGAGGACGTCATTCGCAACTGCATTTCCATCGGTGGTGACTGCGATACCATAGCGGCTATAGCCGGCGGCATTGCTGAAGGGTACTTTGGCATACCCGATGAAATCATAGAAGGGGCTAGAACGTATTTAGTGGAGATAGAGGGGGAGATGTAAAAAGAAAAGGCATCATTTAACGAAAATATTGCTTAATAGTTTTGCAGTGTTTATATATATTGAGGTCTGCTGTTTGATGTCGTGGATGGAGAAATAAATATACGCATAAGGCTTGAAATCAGGGCGTTTCAAAAAATAGACTACGATTTTTGAGCGTATTGAACTCATACGATTGCCTGTAAAATCAACGTCTGGGAACATATCAGTGTGGATAGTTGAGTAAACAGAATGAATATTAGGTAGGTTGTGGAGATAGGATTGATATTTACCAGGTTGAGTAGACAGTATTGTTAAAATGGACTAATCACTATGCGAAGAAAAGAAACTTATGATAAGTAGGCACGAAGTAGAGGAGGAGAAATGTGTGGGAAAATTCAAGAATACACTACATACCTCCGATTCCAAAGAGGGAAGAGAAAGTGGGTGTCTATTGCCGTGTCAGTACGAACAGCGCAGAACAACTTCAAAGCCTGCAAGCTCAGGTATCTCATTTGACAAAACTGACAGCAGCTATGCCTCAATGGCTTCGGGCAGACGTTTATATAGACATTGCCACTAGCAAAACAGGTTCGTCACGAAAAGAATTCAATCGTATGTTGGAGGATGGTAAGGCTCATAAATTGAATATTATTCTGACAAAGAGTATCAGCAGGTTTGGAAGAGATACAGTTGAAATAATGGATGCACTGAACCAATTAAAGCAGCTTGGTGTGAGAGTAATATTTGAACAGGAAGAACTGGACACGGTAAAGACGGAGAGTGATTTGATGATTGCGATTATTGAATCCTTGGCGCAGGCAGAGAATGAATCAAGAAGTGATAATATTAAAATGGGCATTAAATATCGTGCTACCGCTGGAACATCGAAGCTGTATGATAGAAAGTGGCATGGGTACAAGCAGTAAATTGATTGTTGATGAAAAAACAACAGAGAAAGTTAGGCTGATTTTTGATTTGTATCTTGACGGGCAAAACATTTTGGGGATTATTTAGGAACTTGAAAAGCGGAAAATACCATCGCCTACCGGGAATGTAAGGTAGTGTAAGAGAACGATTGATGTTATGCTTAGTAATGAGAAATACACAGGGAATGTTAAACTTTTGAAATCTGGAAATAGTAAAGTGCATTATTTGTCATCGGATAATAATCCGGTGATAATAACGAAGGAAGTTTTTGAGGCAGTGCAGATGGAAAAGAAGCGGAGGAGTAATGTTGTTAAAAGTGAATGTGGGAGTCAAAGGAAAAGTAGAAAGTTTAGTTTAAAGAAAGAAAACTGAGAATCAAAAAAATTGCATTTTGGAGGAATAATGTTATGGAAACTGACAATGCAAATTTAAAAAAAACGACCGAAATTAAGCAAGTGTTTTTAGCTAGTGCTATTTCAGATATATCTTCTTATATTCAATTGTCTGACACGAAAGTTTCAATAATTATGGCTGCAATGGTTGCACTTGTGGCTGCTGCTATTTCTTGCTATGAACCACTCGCATACGCTTTAGGTAATATTAAGCCATGTAGTTGGCTGGGTGCTGCTATCATTTTTTTAAGTGCCTTGCTTTTTATAAGCGTTGTTGCAGTATTCGTATTTGGTATACTAACAATCAGAGGGCATTCTTCAAATATCAGATACAAATCAAAGTGGTTTTTAACTCAATCAACGAAAGAATATTCTTTTGATGTATACAAAAGAGATGTTCAAGAAATGACAGATGAAGAGATAATTGAAAACATGTCGGCCGAACTTTATAAATTAAATGATATTAATCGACAGAAGTTAAGAACAAATAGATGGGTAATTCGTTCTTTCTCTTCGACGTTAATAACCGCAGGGATTATATGTATTTTAATTATAATTTTCGGATAATAGGAGGGGGAAATATGGCTATTGATGTTAATACCATATATCGCAGTACATATAAACATTATTTGCAAGCTAAAGGCAATATCATCGAAAAAGCTATGTTTGAGCATCGTGCAGATGCCATTTCGGATGTGATTCCGGGATTTAATGCAGACAAACTTGAATTCGGTTCATATGATAAAGAAAATTTTGCGGTATTATTTGTAGACATGCGCCGTTCTACTCAACGTGCCCAAAAAGTAGGCGCTGAAAAAACATTCTTGACAATGCATGTGTTTCTTACTGCTCTCTTAGAAGTAGTAAAACATTACCACGGAAAAGTAATAGATATCATGGGTGATGGCATGATGGTATTTTGGGGTGGAAGTGTTGCACGAGAGGAAGACAACATGGTTAAATCACTTGCGGTTCAGAATGCTGGATTATGCGGCCGTGATATGCTGAAGATTCGTGAGTCTGTTATTAATCGCATTATTGAAGAAGAAAAGCTTGGATCCAAAATAAGTATAGGTATTGGTGTTACCTTTGACAGTGTAATAGTTACCAAAATAGGAATTGCAGATTCTTATGATGTTAAAGCATTTGGAGATTGTATTAATGTTGCTTCTCATTATGCGAACGAAACTGAGAATCGGGTAAAAGTCTCTAAAAAGGTAAAAAACGAGTGGCCTTCAAGCAAAGGGGGAGGCATTCGGTTTACTTCAGCTGGAAGTGATGGAGCATATTATCTTGAGTCAGGGTGCTAATGTCAGGAGACATATATATGAGTGAAGACAAAATCAAAAAAAATGAACTAGACTTATTATCGTCAGCGATAAACAGAATTATTTCATCAGAAGTACTTGAAAAATCCATGTCAGATCAGTTGCCCTTGACTGATAATTTATCAGACTCAAATAAAATATACCATGGAAAAGTTTCCGTACTTTTTGTCGATATGCGCGAATCCACAAAATTGCCAGAAAAATTTAGTGGTATTCAATTGGTGAAAATTTATAGAAGCTATATCCGAACAGTTGTCCAGGCCATTCGATATTCAGGTGGAGTTGTACGAGATTTCATGGGCGATGGTGTTCTTGCAGTTTTTGTAGATAACGAAGAAGGAAAATCTGAAGATAAATCTGTTCGAGCTGCAAGATATATTACTACTGCTATCGATAAATTCCTTAATCCTTTATTAGAGCAAGGAATGAAACATCGAATTTCTTGTGGCATAGGAATACATACCGGAGAAATTTCGATTTCAAAAGTGGGTATGAAGGGAAAGGAACAGCAAGATGACGCAGAAAGCGAATTTGGTATTGCTTGGATTGGCAATAGTACAAATATGGCTTGCAAATACAGCGGTGCTGTGGATAATGGGACGATCTTTATAAGCACATCAACATATTCTGCACTTTCCGATATTGCTGAAAAACAAAAATGGGAAAGCATTGAGTTATCCAAGGGTGGTAATGTGTTAGGTGGCTATATAGCTAAGCAGTACTATTTGTCGCTAGATATTGATACAAATATTGAGCCTTGTCCTGCCGGAAAGAGCAATATAATATTAAATTTGGCAGACGAACTAAAAAGGGAATATCTAAAGCAAATGGCTGATATAGAAAGAAAGGCTGAAGAATTCGGAAAAAGGGAACAGTCTATGCAGGACAAAGAACGTCAACTTAATAAAAAAGCAACAGAAATAAATCAAAAGGTTAAAGAAAATATTGATAAAGAACGAAGTATTATTGAACAGGAGTACCAGTTCTATTGTGAGGTATTAGGTAGTGGACACTGTAAAGAAGCTTATGTTAAAGAGATGGGAAAAGAGTTTTGGGAAAATAATTTAAATAAGGCTCTTTTAGCAGGACATAAAATTGGAAAAAGTGAATATGAGATAAAACAAGAAGTTAGCTATGCAATGGTAAGTATTTATGAAGATTTAGAACTATATGACAAAGCATATGAATTTTTAGTGGAACAAGCTGAGGGGTATCCATGGTTGCATCTGTTTACCGTTCAGAATATTGTCAAGAAGATTGGTTATTGTGATAGATTGAAGTCGGCACTTTACAGTCGACTTGTAAAAGACGATTTGTCAGCAGAAAATAGAGAAAAATTTGAAGAAATAAAAAATTGGTTGGTATTTGATTATGAGAACTGATTTTTTTGATTTATTACTTGTTAATATAGCCAAATCAAAAATATATAGTTGAATAAATGAGATGATTATCAAAAAAGCTGAGAATAAGGTGCTGTGGTTATGATGGATATGTTCGGAAATAGTTTAACTATCACATGCTGAGAGTGTCGCTTTGATGTCACGCAAGGACAAATAAAGTGCCGAAGAATGGCTATAATAAGGGGCTTCTGGTATTGGACAGCTGATTGCTGTATGCCTGAAATTCCTTTTCTTATATCGGCCAGAACATATCTATCGGAAATTTGGGTTAGGGTTGAGTTGACGGGATTGACAGTGGTAAATCTTGATGAAAAACACATTGTGAGAATGGGCTAAACATTATATAATAAAAATCAAGGAAGTGTTATCAATGACTGTAGATGATAAAATGGTATTTATAATACTGGAAATGCAATGTCAGCAGTCTGATTTTGGTATACTGCATAATTGGATTATGCAGTATGACGAGGGTTACTAGTACAAAAAGAAGGATAAAGGATAATACAATGGCTAAAAAAGAAGTAAAAACAGATTTATGGGTAGCTTCTCAACTGGATAAATGCAACATTCCATTTACAGCACAGGGAAGTGACACAAAGGAAATTGACGAAGCTCTTGCCTCCGCTTCAAAGCGCGGGACAGGAAATGCTGGCTATCCTGAATATGTGGCAGTTGTAAATGATTTTGTTATTGTTATTGAAGATAAGGCTGATTTAGATAAGCATAATAAGCTAACAGATAAGTTAATTATTGAGACAACAAGAAAAGCAATCACTGATTATGCTGTGAATGGTGCTTATTTCTATGCAAAGCATATTGCACAGAACAGTTCATTTAAAAAAGTGTTTGCAATCGGTGTTTCTGGTGATGCCAAACACCATAAGATTACCCCGTTATATGTGGACGATAGAGAAGGGTATATTGAGTTAGAAGATATTGAATCCTTTACAATGTTCAATCGATTGAACATTCATGAATATTACCTTAGAAATGTTTTGAAAGAGAAAACAGATGTAGAGAAAACTACAGAGCAGATTTTAAAAGATGCATCAACTTTACATGAATATCTTCGTACATACGGCTCCTTGAAAGACCAGGATAAACCGTTGGTTGTTTCTGGAATCTTGTTAGCATTAGACGAAATTGAAAGTGGAAGTTTTTCTATTGAGTCGTTGACTGGTGATGACGTGGACACCGATGGGGATAAGATCTACAACGCAATTAAAAAGCGTTTAAAACGGTCAAATGTTGGTCCAGATGCAAAACGTGATAAACTTATGAGTGAATTTTCAATCATTCGCACAAGTGCTAGATTAAATGAAGTGGATAGTCGATTAGGAAAATCACCATTAAAATATTATGCAGAATTTTTAAAAAAGCATGTTTTCGATTGCATTAAATATAAATCCACATCAGAAGATTTTATTGGTCGCTTCTATGGAGAATTCATGAGATACTCCGGTGGTGACGGCCAGACATTGGGTATTGTTCTTACACCATCCCATATTTGTGATTTATTTTGTGATTTATTGGATATTCAACCAGACGATATTGTGTTAGATCCTTGTTGCGGAACTGCAGGTTTTTTAGTTTCAGCTATGCACTGTATGGTATCGGCAACGGATAATGAAACAAAGCAGAAGAATATCAAAAAGAAACAACTTCATGGTTATGAGTTGCAGAGTAATATGTTCGCGATTGCCTGCACAAATATGATTTTGCGTGAAGATGGGAATAGTAATATTCAATGTCAGGATTTCTTGAAACAGAATCCAGCGCAAGTACAGTTAAAAGGAGCAACTATTGGTATGATGAATCCACCATATAGTCAGGGTACGAAAGATGATCCTTCACAATATGAATTATCATTTGTGGAACATTTGCTAGATTCTTTAACAGATGGTGCTAAAGCTGCTGTGATTGTTCCCCAGTCATCTATGACTGGGAAAACAAAATCAGAGCAGGCATTTAAAGAAAGCATTATTAAGCATCATACATTAGAGGGAGTTATTACTTGTAACACGAACACATTTTATGGGGTTGGAACGAATCCGGTTATTGCTTTATTTACAGCACATGAGCCACATCCATGTGATAAACTTTGTAAGTTTATTGATTTTAGGAAAGATGGCTATGAAGTGAAACAACATATTGGTCTTGTTGAAGGTGATAATGCAAAAGACAAAAAACAGCATCTTTTGGACGTTTGGTTTGGCAAAGAGCCTGCTGATACAAAGTTTTGCGTGGAATCCACAGTTGAAGCAAGTGATGAATGGTTACATAGTTATTTTTATTTCAATGATGAAATTCCCACAGATGAAGACTTTGAAAAAGTAGTTGGCGATTATTTAAGCTTTGAATTTTCCATGGTTATGCAGAATCGTGAATATTTATTTGATGGGAGTGATGAGAATGCTTAGTCTAAAGGATAGAGAGTGGAAACCATTTTCTGTGATTGATATTTTTGATGAAGTGGAACGTGGTAAAAGGTTAAAGAAGAATGATCACGTCGAGGGCAAGCGTCCATATGTTTCATCATCAGCAAAAAATAATGGTGTCGATCAATTTATTGGAAATACAGAAAAGGTAAGAACTTTTAAAAATTGTTTGAGTTTGGCTAACTCAGGAAGTGTGGGTGCGTGTTTTTATGAACCGTTTGAATTCGTTGCATCAGACCATATTACGCATTTACAAAGAGCAGGTACATCACAATATATTTATTTGTTTATGGCTACTACTATCAGTAGATTATCGGAAAAGTATGATTTTAACAGAGAAATAAATGACTATCGAATTAGTAGAGAAAAAATAATGCTGCCTGTTACAGATTTGGGAGAACCAGATTATCAATTTATGGAAGAATACATGAAAGCTTTAATACTGAAAAAAAGGAAACAATATCAATGCTATGTAGAAGATAAAATCGCTAGAATTTGCGGGGGGGGGCCAATGAACTACTGGATGATGTGGGTGGAATTGAAAATCTTGATTGGAAACCTATTTCTCTCATATCATTATTTACAAGATTGGAGCCAGGAAAAGGCAAAGGTCTTAATCACTTATCACAATCAAGTAAGGGAATACCGTATATCGGTGCAACAAATCGAAATAATGGTACTCTTTGTAATGTGAAAGATAACTTAAAATCACATAAAATGATTCAAGAAGGAAATTGTCTAGGATTTATTAAAAATGGAGATGGTTCTGCGGGATATGCAATTTATAAACAAGAGTCATTTATTTCGACAAGTGATGTCATTTACGGATATGCAGATTGGTTGAATTTATATACAGGATTGTTTTTTGTGGCTTCTCAAGATTTAATTGAAGAAAAATATAATCACGGCTATAAAAGAAATCAGCAACATTTAAAAGGCGATAAAGTCATGTTACCTGTTACAGATTCAGGTGAGCCAGACTATAAATTCATGGAGTTTTTTGGAAAGAAGTTGATGCTTCAAAAGTACGGACAATATCTCACATTTCTTCAAAAATCTTGTCAAATAACTAAATAAACTTATCCCGCAAGAAATGAGCATGATCTCAAAAACCGAACGAACCGGAGACGAAATTTTTTTAAGCAGAATTGGCGTCGAACAGAAAAAGGTAACCTAACACTGCGTTATAAGGGTGACAATATTACAATTGTTCGGAGCAGATATGATAACTGGGGTGTGGTATTCCAAGGCGAATGGCGCAGGGATTACCACAGCAGAAAGATGAACAATATTGATGAAGCAAAACTTGTCGCATTTGATCTTTTCGATGAATTGCATGAAGTGGAATCACAAGTGCAACCATATTGGGATGATCAGAGATGGCTCTATTATTAAAGGAGATATTTCGATGAAACATTTAGAAGTGTGTGGTGCAATATTACTAAAAGATCATAAGATTCTATGTGCACAGAGAAATGCAGGTAAGTATGATTATGTATCTTATAAATGGGAGTTTCCTGGCGGAAAACTAGAACCTGGCGAAAATGCTAAACAGGCACTGCATCGGGAATTAATTGAGGAAATGGACGTGAATATTTCTGAGAATGATATGGAATTATTCTATGTTGTCGAGCATCAGTATCCTGACTTTGAGATGAGAATGCATTGTTTTATTTGTAAAATGTCAGATGAAGTTATCAATTTGAAAGAACATGTGGATATGAAATGGTCGACCGTCGAGAATATCCAGGACCTAGACTGGGCTCCCGCAGATTTACCAGTTGTTAATGCACTTGTTAAAAAAGGATTTTAATATGAATGAAATGCAGCAATTGATAGACGGCTTACATAACGGATTTGTTGATGAATCAACAAAGACAATGGACAAATTCACTCCACGTTTAATTGTAAACGATTACAAGCAGGGAGTAAAAGTATTATCTACAATAGAATCAGAGCTCTCAGAATGCACAGAGTTTTATTTTTCTGTTGCATTTATTACCAATAGTGGAGTACAGTCGATTATCAATTTATTAGACCTGTTAGAAAAAAGAGGGATTAAGGGCAAAATTATCACTTCCCAATATCAGAATTTTACTCAACCTGTTGCATTGCGTAGACTCTTGAAATACAAAAACATAGAATTACGAATCGTGACAGAAGGTAATTTCCACGCAAAGGGGTACATTTTTAGGAAAAAGGATAATACTTATTCATTTTTAATTGGAAGTAGTAATCTCACGCAAAATGCTCTGAGCGAAAATAAGGAATGGAATGTTAAGTTATCGTCTTATCCAGACGGATCCATTATGAAGAGCGTCCTTTTAGAGTTTAAAAATACTTTTGAACAGGCAGTGGTTGTTACAGAAACTTGGATCAAGCAATATGAAAGAGAATATTTTTACTATAGTAAGATTCGCGAGGACGTTAACCAAAGAGTCAAAGCAGGTAGTATTGTTCGTGTAAATCAAATCATACCGAATAAGATGCAGGTGGAAGCACTGGCTCAGATCGAAAAACTTAGACAGGCTGGAAAGAATAAAGCACTGTTAATTTCTGCTACTGGAACGGGGAAAACTTACTTAAGCGCCTTTGATGTAAAGGCATTTACTCCGAAAAAGTTTTTATTTGTCGTGCACAGAGAGAATATTGCAAAAGCAGCCATGAGAAGTTTTGAAAATGTGCTTGGATATAATCTCGATGCAGGATTACTCACGGGTAATAGCAAAGACATTGAGTGCGATTATCTTTTTGCCACCATCCAAACGATCTCAAAGGACCAATTTCTATACAATTTTCAACCCGGCCATTTCGATTATATTTTAATTGATGAAGTTCACAAAGCTGGAGCTGCAACATATAGAAAGGTAATCGATTATTATAGACCAAAGTTTTTATTAGGGATGACAGCTACACCGGAAAGAAGTGATGATTTTGACATATTTAAGACCTTTGACTATAATATCGCTTATGAAATACGGTTAGAGAAGGCTCTTGAAGAGAAGATGTTGGCGCCGTTTCACTATTTTGGCATACAAGATTTGACTGTTGACGGTGAAATTGTCAGTGATGTAACTGACTTCAACAAACTGGTTTGTAAAGATAGAGTGGATAAGATTGTAAAGACTGCTGAGCATTATGGCCACGATGGGGATAGAGTAAAAGGTCTGATTTTTTGTAGCCGAAAGGAAGAAGCGAAACAACTTTCTAATGAATTAAACAGAAGGAATTATCGCACAGTTGCACTATGTGGTGAGGACAAGGAAGAGATTAGAGAGGCTGCAATAGAAAGATTAGAGTCTGATAATGCAGTAGGAGGTTTAGATTATATTCTAACTGTCGATATTTTTAATGAAGGAATTGATATTCCAAGCGTGAATCAAATCATCATGCTAAGACCTACTCAATCCGCAATTATCTTTGTTCAGCAGCTGGGGAGAGGACTCAGAAAGGCAGAAGGCAAAGAGTTTCTTACTGTGATTGATTTTATTGGAAATTATAATAATAACTATCTAGTTCCAATTGCACTCTACGGGGACCGGACTTATAATAAAGATAATATTAGAAAGCTATTGAATAACGGAAGTAGTATGATACCAGGATGTTCAACTGTTAATTTTGATGAAATCACCAAAAAACGAATCTATGCTTCTATCGATAGTGCTAATTTCAATTCTATACGTTTGATAAAGGAATGTTATTACAACTTGAAAAATAAACTGGGACGAATCCCTAGCCTAACAGATTTTGACGAATATGGAACGCTAGATGTGCTGCGCATCTTTGATAAGACGGGGTCGTACCATAACTTTCTAAGGAGATATGAGAAAGACTATTGTATATCATTGGAGGCAAATGAAGAACAGGTGATAGAATTTGTGTCTAAAAAGTTTGCTTCAGGAAAGCGAGTACACGAGTTAGAGTTACTAAAGACAATTATTGATGAAAACGAAAAGATAATTGCAGCATTTCAAAGTAGGATGTTAGAAGCACATGGCATCAAATTAAATGAAAACGTGATTACCAATTTAGTTAATCTGATGACAAATCAATTTCCTACTGGATCTTCAAAAAATACGTACAGTAAATGTGTTTTTATTGAGGAGGATGGCGACGATTATCGAATTTCAAAGTCTTTTATGAAAGCGCTACAGAAAGAAGTCTTCTCTGCGATGATGTTGGAGATCATTGATTTTGGGCTTTATCGTAATAAATTAGAATATAGTAATCGATATCAAAATACGAGCTTTTGTCTATATAAAAAATATACTTATGAGGATGTTTGTAGACTGTTGAATTGGGAAAAGGGTGAGGTGGCTCAAAATATAGGTGGTTATAAATTCGATGAAAAAACGAAAACTTTCCCTGTGTTTATTAACTACCATAAGGACGAAAACATTAGTGCCTCTATTGCATATGAAGATGAGTTTATTAGTCCTTCAAAATTATTGGCGTATTCTAAAGCGAATAGGAAAGTGTCATCTAGGGATATTACGACAATCTATAACGCCAAACAATCGGGCATTACCATTGAACTTTTTGTTAGAAGAAATAAAGATGATGCAATTTCAAAGGAGTTTTACTATCTTGGCAGAATGAATGCAATTGGAGAGCCTGAAGAGATGGTGATGAAAAAGACAGATCAGCCTGTAGTAAAAATAACTTATGCACTCGAAACCCCTGTGAGGGAAGACATATTTAATTATATTATTATGTGACTTTAGTGAGGAAAATTCATGACAAATTATACCCTAATGCACAAAAACATATCGGTATTATCCTTCGCAATGGACGAATCAACTGGCACGATTACCCATATTGAAAGCGTATTTAATGAGAAGCACGTACCAGTAGGGATTCCTGTCAAGAACGGTAATGTGAACAGAGCCACCCTCAATCAATGGTGGACGGGCAGAGCCATACCCGCAAGCCGTATGGACATAGACAGGACGCTGCGGGATTTGCAGATGCCAGGGACTAGTCTTTTACTGGAGAAATGTATGGGGCTCAGTCTTTCCGATCAGTATTGGATTCGTTTGGCAAATTCTGAAGTAAAATGGGAGCAGGTGAATTTCTTCCAAAATTCCTTCTCTGAAGATATGGGGAATTTGCTGTTTGGCAGTAAAGAACCTGATGAGGATTTTGATCTGATGTCCCCCGATAACACTTCTGACGGCTGGCTAAAGAAAAAGTGGAAAATTGTGGGCGGAAAACGCTGCCTGATCAAAGGTGGAAGCGGCGCAACGCAGCAGGAGCCGTATAACGAAGTCTTTGCCAGCAGACTGATGGAACGTCTCGGCACAGAGCATGTGCCCTATTCTTTACTTGTAGAAGAGGGATATCCATACAGCATTTGCGAGGATTTTGTGACACCGGAGACAGAACTTATCAGTGCATGGCATATCATGCAGACGCAAAAAAAGCCGAATCATCTGTCGTGGTACCAACACTTTTTAAACTGCTGTGCAGCGCTGGAAATCCCGAACATACAAGCTGCGATGGATCGTATGATTGTGCTTGATTATTTGATTGCCAATGAAGATCGACATCAAAATAATTTTGGTGCCGTTCGCAATGCGGAAACCCTTCAATATTTGAGAGTTGCGCCGATTTACGACAGTGGAACATCGCTTTGGTTTAATAAGCCAAAAACAATGATCAACAATCAAACCAAGATTTCTTGCAAACCGTTTAAGAGCAACCACGAAGAGCAGCTTAAACTGGTTAAAAGCTTTGATTGGTTAGATTTTACTGCGCTTCAGGATATCGAAGAAGAATTTAGAGAGATCGTCAATGGATCTTTGTTTATAGATGAGGAACGGTGCAGTACGATCTGTGCAGCAATCAAAGAAAGAGTAAAAAAGCTCAAGGACTTTGTGGATACTCGATCAAAGTCTGGCCTTCAGGATGACGTACGTTTTGACGTAACAGAAGATCGTGCATATAATGGATCCAAATAAAATCCGCTTATTTCCCCTCCTTCCCGGGTATATTATCCTCATACGGACGATTTATCCAGTGAAAGGGGGATTTTTATTATGATCAAAACAATATATCTAGCTGGCGGTTGTTTTTGGGGATTACAAAAGCTGATGAAGGAAATCAAAGGTGTCGTTCATTCAACTGCTGGTTATGCTAACGGAACCGGACAGGCCGATGCCAATTATCAGAAGGTCTGCAGCGGCAAGACCGGTTTTCGTGAGGCAGTCAGGGTGGATTACGATCCTGCAGAAGTAGATTTAGCGGCGCTGCTTCATATGTTTTTTTACGTGATTGACCCAGAGGCTGTGAATCAGCAGGGCAACGACGTTGGCAGTCAATATCAGTCTGGTATCTATTACGACGCGGCAGACGAAGAGGCGGAAGAGACAGTGCTGCAGTTATCTGCTATAGAGCGAGAACGTTATCAGCACTTTGCCGTTGAAATCAAACCTATTGAAAACTTCTTCGATGCAGAAGACTATCATCAAGACTACTTGGACAAAAATCAAGGCGGCTATTGTCACATCTCACCAAAGAAGATGAAAGAGGCCAGGGCGATGTTGGTGAACCCTGGCAATTACAGACGACCGGATAACCCGAAGGAAATCAAAGAAAGGCTGTCAAAGGAACAGTATTACGTTACTCAAGAAAGCGGGACAGAACCGCCCTTTAAAAACGTTTATTGGGATCACTTCGAAAAGGGCATCTACGTGGATGTAGTCACAGGAGAGCCGTTGTTTTCATCATACGACAAATTCAACAGCAGCTGTGGGTGGCCGGCATTCTCCAGACCAATTGAAGACTTGTCCATGGTCGAAAAGAGGGATCGAAGCTTTGGCATGATCAGGACGGAAGTAAGGAGCAGGGCAGGAAATTCTCACCTGGGGCATGTATTTGAAGGCGAGAGGGAATCGCCAAATAGCATTCGCTATTGTATCAACAGCGCAGCCTTACGCTTTATACCTTTTGAGAAGATGGAAGAAGAAGGCTATGGTTATTTAAAAGGGATTTTTAAATAGGGTAGGACGGAAACCGGCAATTGACGCCGGTTTTACTTTGAAACGAAATGTTTTACTTGCCTTTTTTACCATATGCAGTTAATATGTTGACATAGCTAATAAGGGGGTTATGAATGAGAAAGTTTAGACGCAAATTCAGAGTGATGCGCAGGGCCATGCACAGGGAACTGAGGGAGCATAAGAGTTCCTTCATCGTATTCTCTATTTTGAGGGCACTGGTCGTCGTAGTGATGATTCTGCAGATATTTAATAAAAATTACGAAAATGTATTCCTCTGTGGACTGACGCTGATACTGCTTTTGGTGCCCAGCTTTGTACAATTGGAGTTACGAGTGGAACTGCCCAAAACCTTGGAGATTATCATACTCCTCTTTATCTTTGCCGCTGAGATTCTGGGGGAAATCAGAGAATTTTACATAAAGATACCATTGTGGGATACCATGCTGCACACGATGAACGGTTTTTTGGCCGCCGCCATCGGATTCTCGTTGGTTGACTTGCTCAATCGCAGCAAACGATATACCTTCCAGCTTTCACCCCTGTTCATGGCTATGGTGGCATTTTGCTTTTCCATGACAATTGGAGTGATATGGGAATTTTTTGAGTTTGGGATGGACTACTTCTTTAACATGGATATGCAGAAGGATACTGTTATACATAGAATCAATTCGGTGATGCTGAATCCCGATGGAATCAACGTGCCGTATACCATAGAGAACATCCAGGACACTACGGTCAATGGCAAGAATCTTGGGCTTGACGGTTACCTGGATATCGGACTCATCGACACTATGAAAGACATGTTCGTCAATTTTATCGGAGCTGTCGTCTTTTCCTGCTTTGGTTTCCTCTATGTTAAGAGCCGCGGAAAAAACAAAATTGCTGAGGGTCTGATTCCCAGCATAAAGACGAAAGATGCGGACTTTCTCACACAGGAAGAAGATGAAAGCAAAGTTGCAGAGTAATTGTGAATACATCAAAATTTACGGAGACACTTTCTAAGGGGAGTGTCTTTTTTGTGCTCTTGCCTCGTCTGCATAGTATACTGTTGACAAATAATATACTGTGTAGTACGATATACCCATGGAGGCGCAATATGAACATAGAAGAATGGAAATCGCAAATTAAACGAGGTACTTTAGAATACTGCATTTTGCTTATGATTCATCAAAAACCGTGTTACGGTTATGAAATATTGCAGAGACTGAATGAATACCCCATTATCACTGCCAAGGAGAGCACCATTTATCCTTTGCTCAGACGGCTTTTGAAAGAAGAATATCTGTCATCATCTTGGCAGGAATCCGCAGAAGGTCTGCCGCCTCGCAAATATTATGTAATCACCGATAAAGGTAAAATGTATTTAGATACAATGTCCTACGAATGGGACAATTTATTAAATGCTATTTCTGACTTGAAGGGAGAATGACAATGGACAGAAACCTGGAACTTTATTTAGATACTTTTGATAAACATTTAAAATCTATGCCGGCATCAGAGCGAATTGATATCATCAAAGAAATCAAGAGTTCAATCATTGAAATGGAGAAAAGTGAAGGACTGACCCCACAGCAGATTATCGATAAATTGGGAAATCCCAAAGACTTGGCACAGGCATATTTGGGAGAAAGCATCTCCAAAAATCCCGGCTTCAACTGGCAGAAATGGAAGACCGTCATTGCATTTTATGGGGCGACTGGATTCTCTGGAATGTTTGTCATTCCAGTTTTGGGTATTCTGTCACCTGTACTAAAATTGTGCGGTTATTTTGTGCCTTTGGCTGGCCTTGTCAAATTAATCGGATTTTATCTTGGCTATGATCTTCCCATTGCAATCGTGCAGATTGGATCCTTTGAGCTGCATCCGGCTCTTGCCCTTGTGGTCGCAGTCATTTTCGGCGTGCTATTTCATTCCCTAGGCCGTTATCTCTGGAAATTGCTTTTGGAATATATACGGAGAGTCAGTGAGAAGAAAAGAAACATGTTTGTCAACTGAATATGAACTGTAATGTCAGTAAAAAGAGCAGCATAGCCAAAATGGCCGTACTGCTCTTTTGTTTATTATCTGGATTTTCGATTACTGTAACCCGGCATTTGATTTGATACTCAGACAGGAGAAACCTATAATGAAATCAGAAGATGGATCCCTCTTTTATAAAACCAGTATCATCACTTCGAATATGTCTGATTAACGGAAGAATGGCCGGATTGCTGTTGGCCTCACACCATACGGCACAGCTGTAAATTTTGGCCTCATCACTGTGAAAGTCCAGAGCTTTCAGCGATTTCCGGCTCTGGCACTCTGCAGCGAATTCGGAATGGGGAATGACAGTGATGCCCTCGCCTGTAGTCACGCGGGTCAACATAGAGCTGAAGCTGTTCTCCCATTTCACGCGGGGAGAAACTCCCAGATCTTTTAGAAGAGATAGAATTTTATTTCCCCAGCGAATATCGTCTTTCAGCAGATAGAGCGGGCTGTTGTCAAATGCACTGGTCAAATTTCCTGGATATATCTCAAAGATAGAGACCATGGAGAGAAAATCAATGTGAATAGGCAGGACATTAAACTGTGACGGCAATTTTTCACCATGGCGCAAGGTGATAAATCCGACATCAAAGTTTCTGCAAGCGAGTCCGTCTAAGATTTCTTCCATAGAGGATTGGGAACAGTTAATCGTTGCCTCGGGATACAAATCCCGCATTTTCACAATTGCAGCATCGATACCGAAGAGATCGAACCTCTGAGAAGATGTGTCGAAACAGATGTGAATCATCATGGAGTTCTTATCCCTCTTGTTCTGCTCATCGGCTGTCAAAGTCAGTTCATCTACCTTTGCCAAAATATCTCTGGCGATAGGAAGCAGTTCTGCACCGACTTTGGTCAGAGAGACCTTGCGCTTATTTCTGACAAAGAGCTGGACACCGAGTTCCAGTTCTAACTCAGCGATGTGATAGCTGAGAGAAGATTGTGAGATATAAAGATTGTCCGCAGCTTGTGAGAAGTGGAGATACTCAGCTAACGTTACAAAATATTGAATTCTGCGCAGTTCCATAGATTCACCTCTTAAATAAATTATCTGCATCTAGTTTATCATAAAAAATATCAGATGCACACATGGAAGGAGAAAAAATGTTTATAGATAGTAAAGTCAAAGTTGACAGCAAGGATATGGAAAGCTGCCGCCGATTTTCCCAGACCACTTATTGGCAGCGGGAATGTGAGGAACTCTTCGATGATGCATTTTCCCTGGATCTCCCTTATGCACCGCCGGGAATGTATCAGCATTTAGGAAAAAATGAATTAAAATGGCATTACGATTGGCTTTCTCATACAGTAGGAAATGACTGGAAATGGGAGAATATAAAAGCACTTGGCACAGACCATGAAGGCATTTTCTGGGTCTTTCGCTCAGGTGCTGGCAGCGTCTGCTGGGGCGGAAAAGAAGGCTGGTATGAAAGTAAATTTGCTACTTTGCTGCAGATTCAGGACGGCAGGATTACTTATGCCAAAGATCACTTTGACCCGATGGGTTTTTATAAAGCTGTCGGCGTAGAATTACCTAAATTCTATTATGACGCTAAGCCGCCTGAGGGATTTTCAGAAGCAGTAAACCTGTGTCGAATACCCGGTACTGAGGAAAGCCTGCAAAGACAGATAAAAGAAACACTGGATTTCTTTGTCCATCCAGACTATTGGAATCCAAAGGTGAAGGATGTCTTGGCAGAAGACTTTGTTCACGAGTTGACCTTTGCTCCGGCAGACATGCCCAGGGTTTATCGGGGAAGGGCGTACGACGCGCTGAACGAATGGCTGGACAGGCATCTGAAGGGAGGCGAAATCTATGATGAGCTGTTTTATCAAACGACAGATCCTCATATCTACATTACAGAATATAACTGCCTCTTCGAAACCGACTGGGGATATACGGAAGAGCAGATAAATGCCGGTGCTCACGGCAGATATCCTAATCGGGAAATATCATACATAGAACTGGACGATCAAGGACGCTGCCGCAGGCTGGACGAATATCTGAATACGATGAGCAAGTTTCTCTCCATAAACGCCAGTATTCCCACTTTTCCATATATGTTTTATTAACCTTTCAGAAAGGAGGCTCTTATGAAACTGACGATTCGAGAAAGAGTGTGTTACGGCTGCGGGGATTTGGGCAGCCAGTTCGCATACAATCTGGTAACGACTTATTTAATGATTTTTTTCACTGATATATTGGGTCTGTCTTCTGTGGCGGCAGGCACGATTTTCCTCATTGCGACGGCTTTTGACGCGATAAATGATCCAGTAATGGGCAGCATTGCGGATCACACGAAGACGAAACACGGCAGCTATCGGCCGTTTATGATGGCGGCAGCGATTCCCTATGGCATCTTTCTTGCTCTTTGTTTTGTGGCGCCAGATTGGTCCTATGGCGGCAAATTGGCGTGGGCGTATGCGGTCTATCTGCTATACGTGGTCTTTTCTACGATGTTTCAAATGCCCTACGGTTCGCTATCCAATGTGATGACGGACGATATTAAGGAGCGGACCATTCTAGGCGCTTTCAGGGATTGGGGAGCAAATCTGGCGGGCTTTTTGCTCAATATGTTTGCGGTGACCATTATCACTGGCAGCAGTGCAGACGGGAAAAGTATGGACGGAAAAGGGTATCTGACCTTGGGCATCATCATTGCCGTCTGCTGTATCTTCTTCACCCTAGTTGCCGCTTTGGGAACAAAGGAACGAATCAGGCCGCCGAAGAATACAGCAAAGTTCTCCGAGAGCCTGAAATCCATCGGGCAAAACAAGCCTGCGCTCTGTATTTTGTTCATGGTATTTTTCATCAACTCGTTTGTGGCATTTAGAAGCACCTTTACCACGTATTACGCAATCTATTATCTAGGCAGTGAAAAGATGATTCCCTTGATTTTGACTACCATGTATACGCTGCCGCTGCTTGGACTGCTCTTTGTGCCAAAACTGATAGAAATAATCGGCAATAAAAGAATGTTTATGATCAGCGGACTCTGTGCGATGATCAGTGGAGGGCTGTCGCTCCTTGCAGGAACCAATTCGCTGTTGGTGATTCTTTCTGCCATTTTCGGCGGATTGACCCTCAGTGGAGTATTTGCAAACATATGGGGATGCATGCCTAATGTTGCAGACTATGGAC
The DNA here is from genome assembly GCA_902362805.1 of Eubacteriaceae bacterium. Taxonomy (GTDB): domain Bacteria; phylum Bacillota; class Clostridia; order Peptostreptococcales; family Anaerovoracaceae; genus Senimuribacter. The sequence goes on from CABIXY010000009.1 coordinate 109,760, forward strand.
AATGGAAGACAGGCATCAGAGCGCCTGGACTGATTTACGGACTGGCGACCTTTGCCATCAAACTAGCAGTGGCACTCTCGACCTATCTGGTGGGCTGGCTGCTGGATTGGGGCGGATATGACGGAGGACAGGCTGTACAGGCGATGCAAACCGTCCATTTCATTTACCTGGCCAACGGTATACTGCCAATTATTTTTGGCCTCATCGGTATTGTGATGATTCTCCCATATGACCTGACTAACGAAAAAATGAGGAAAATAAAAGAAGAAATGACAGCAGGAAAGACGCTGACCAAAAAATAGAGAAAAAAATAGGACATCGCCATCTCCATGATGACGGTGTCCATTTTTGTTTGTATTCATCAGGCTAGAGGATTACTCAGCCAGCCATTTCCCTAACTCTGCAACTTGCTTCTGATAATCGGCATTGCCGGCAAAGGCATCTTTCGGGTTTTCCCCAGGAAATACCAAGGTTTTGTGATCGCCAAAGCCTGCCAGGGCAAAGCACGTGTTTATGAATTCGCCTGCAGGACGGACGGCTTCTTCTGGACTTCCGCCGCAGGTAAGCACGATGCCCAGCTTCTTTGCCGGATCTGGTGTTGCCATTCCTTTGGCAGGATTGAACATGGAATAGAAACGGTCTGTCAGAACCTTGCAAGTGCCTGGCACATTGCCGAAATAGATTGGCGCTACAAAGACTGCCCCAGCGCAGTGCTTCAGTTCTTCAATCACTGCAGAGGCATCATCCTTCTGTACACAGCCATCGTGAGTTTTACAGTGTTCACAAGCCTGACAGGAACCGATTTCCTTGTCTTCTATGCGGAAAATCTCTACCTCAAAACCAGCCTTCTTTAATTGGGACTCACACTGCGTCGCAATATTGTCGCTGTTACCTTCTTTTCTTGGACTTCCAGTTATAATGATATACTTTTTCATTTGAATCAGCCTCCTTATGTAATTTTGTTGATTATCTAAATTATACTACTTTTAGATTAATTTACAAGCTGGCGTATGAATCTCCATTGTAAAGAAAATACTAAAAAGAATAGTAGTTGAATTTGGAAGGAGAACATAGATGAGTTCAATTTGGGAAAGAGGCGTAGAGCTTCCGTCGTTTGAAACGGTAAAAAGTGACAAAAAAGTAGACGTGCTGGTTATCGGAGGCGGCATGGCAGGCCTCTTGTGCGGATATTTTTTGCAAAGCAAGGGTGCAAAGTATGCGGTTATAGAAAAGGACAGAATTGCAGGGGGGGTCACCAGAAATACTACAGCGAAAATCACTTCGCAGCACGGACTGCTTTACCGCAGACTCAGCCAGGATTTTGGGCAGGAAAAAGCGGCTGCTTACCTGAAAGCAAATGAGCTTGCTTTAGCGCAATATAAGAAGATGGCGGCTACGATAGATTGTGATTTTGAAGAAAAGACAAACTTCATCTACACTACTGAGGATAAGGCAAAAATCCTCGATGAGGTGGAAGCGGTCAATCAGATTGGCGGCAAAGCCATTTATACAGAACAGGTGGAGGTCCCTTACAAGATTGAAGCTGCCATAGGCTTTGCACAGCAGGCACAGTTTCATCCTTTGAAATTTATCTCTGCCATAGCGCCCGATTTGTCAATCTATGAGGAAAGTTTCGCTGCCAAAATTGAAAAGGAGCACTTCGGTTATTCTGTAACTGTAATCAATGCACAGGGAAACACGGTAAAAATCAATGCTGACAGAGTGATTACGGCGACCCACTTCCCATTTGTTGATAAATATGGCATGTATTTTATGAAGATGTATCAACAGCGGTCTTACGTTCTGGCCTTGAAAAACGCAGCAAAGCTAGACGGAATGTATATCGGTAATAGACAAAAAGGAGATAAACTGCACAACTTGTCTTTCCGCACTTACAAAGATCATCTCCTCCTCGGGGGATGCGGCAGCAGAACAGGGACAAAATGCGGCGCTTTTGATGAGCTGCGAGAAGCGGCAAAAACCTATTATCCAGAGAGCAGAGAAGTTGCTGCCTGGGCGACCCAGGACTGTATGACCTTGGACGGTCTTCCTTACATCGGTCGTTATGCCAAAAAGAAAGACGGGCTCTATGTAGCCACCGGATTTAATAAGTGGGGCATGACCAACTCCATGGCTGCGGCCATGCTTTTGACGGGAAATATGGACAAGGAGCTGGCAGATGTTTTTCGGCCGGATCGATCCATGATGAAACCCCAGCTCTTCATCAACGGCATGGAAACCGCAAAGAACTTTGTGAAGCCAGTCGGTCACCGCTGCACACACTTGGGCTGTGCACTGAAATGGAATAAGGCGGAGAAGACTTGGGACTGCCCATGTCATGGCTCGCGGTTTGAGGAAGACGGCGAGGTCATAAACAATCCCGCGCAGAAAAACCTAAAAGGTTGACATTGTCTTTCACGCCCGGGAAAGGTATAATAAATGATAGATCATCACTTTATCATACCGAGAATGGGAGCAAAGCCATGGCACTGAGCAATGATAAAATCGAAAAACTTGTCAAAATTGCCAGCATGTATTATGAGGAGAACAAAAACCAGAACGAAATTGCCCGCAGCCTGGGGATTTCCAGACCGCTGGTCAGCAGATACCTGACAGAAGCCAGAGAATTCGGCATTGTAAAAATCCAAATACAAAGTCCTATCGAAGAGCGAAAAATCATCTTGGACCGCCTGCAGGAGAAGTATGGGATTCGCGGCGGCGCAGTCATCGAGACTAGCGAAAATGTGGTGGACACCAATCGGGATATCGCAGACTGTATCGTCAAGGGGTTGAAAGATACAGCGGGAATGCAGATCGGTATCGGCTGGGGATCTATCATTGGAACCATAGCCGATCGTCTGAATCAGGTACCGGCCAGAATGCTGCATACCAAGGTCTATCCTCTAGTGGGCAACAGCGGAGTATTTAACAGAGATTATCACACCAGCGAGATTGTACGGATATTTGCGGAGAGAACAAGCGGACAGCCTGTCTACTGGTACGTGCCAGCTTTTGTAGACAGCTCAGATGAAATCAGACGGCTAAAAGAGCTGGACAGCTATAAGCAGATGGAGAGCGGTTGGAAATCCATCAAGATTGCCTTCGTCAATATCGGAAATTATCCCTCCGTGCCCGATTTCGCCACGGCGGCCAGCTATGGCAGCCGCCTGATTGAGCAGAAAGCTGTGGGAAAATTGTTATGCTATTATTACGATAGCAGCGGAAGGTTTATCAAGCCGCACATGGAGTGTACCATGCAGATTCCCCTGGAAATTCTCTCAAAGCGGAAATTCGTGGTTGGAGTCTGTGGAGCAAACGTCAGCCCCAAGGCCCTGGCAGGAGCCTTGAAGACAGGCGTTTTCACCCATATTGTGGCAGCTAAAAATATATTAGAACAGGTGTAATCATGGGCAACGTGTTATTAGTAGAAGACAATCCGAGCGCAGTAAAGAAGATTGTCCAGTATATCAAAAGAATATCAGGCGATTCAGCGGTGGTCTCTTTTGCAGAAGCAGGTGCTGCTTTACAGTACGCAAAAAGCAATGATGTTTCACTTTTTATTCTGGATATTCAGTTAGAGGATTATAAGGGTACCAGCTTAGCAAAGCAGCTTCGCCAGCTACCGGAGTATAAATATACGCCGATAATTTTTGAAACAGCGCTGGCGGGAGAAGAGCTTTCTGCCTATCGCGATGTAAAGTGCTATAGCTTTCTTGTGAAACCCTTCGACGAAGAAGAGTTTACCGCGGCTTTTTGTGATGCCATGGGCTTGTCCAGCAAGATGAATCAGCAGGTCAGAACCATCCGGATCGAACAGAAGCAGTTTATTTTGGAATATACCGTGCAGGACATCGCCTACGTGGAGGCCTTCGGAAAGAAGCTGGACGTTCACACAAGGAGCCGTATATCTGGCATCAAAGAAGACGTGATTTCCGGTTACACCCTGGCGGGGATGCTGGCCCTGTTGGATGAAACTGATTTTGTCCAGTGTCACAAGAGCTATATCGTCAACAAAAGACATATTGAGAAGATTGATAAACCTGGGCGGCAGATCTTTCTCAAAGGGTTTGCAGAGCCAATCCCTGTGGGAAATAAATATCAGCCTGCATTGTGGCGGTCGTTATGAATCTGGTTACCAATCTGATTGCCTTAGGCTTAGATGCCGGGATACTGGCCCTTTGCTGCGAAGGCGTCTTTAGACAGAAATCGAGTGGAAAGACAAGAGACCTTCTGCTTCTTCCCATTCTTTTTCTGCTCTTTATCATACCGAGGGTGAATGTGATTGCCGTCAGGGAAAAAATAACTGTGTCCATTCCCGTGCAGGGGTTTGAGATCGTGCCTGTTGACGGCCTCGTCGGCCTGCTGTTCCTTATTTTTTCTGTATTGCTGCTGAACAGTATCTTCTTCAGTCAGAGAAGCAGCGGTCATATTTTTTGCGGGACGATGGCGGTTTTCTCCATCTACCTCTTTGTCAAGTGCCTGAGCATTGTTTTTCTTGCTGTCTGTGGAGCAGGGGATCTTTTGCTCCTTTTAGGCAGCAGGGGCCTCTCTTTGGGCCTTGTCCTTCTGTTCATTTGCACGCCTTATTTGGAGCAGATCCGTGAGTTTGTTCAGACGGGTGATTTTATTGTCTGGATTGTTTCTGCCAATGTGGCAATTTTACTGGCAGCCGTGCTTACTGTCCTTTCCTTTGACGTGGATCAGATTCTTTCCCATTTGTGGCTCATCGTCACCTTGCTGCTGGGAATTCTGCTGCTGGACAGCGTGCTGCTGTTTTTTCATCAGCACAGAGGGCAGGAGCGCAAGCGAATTTATATGATTGAACAGTACGTGCCGATTGTAGAGGAACTGATTTCCCAGGTCAGGGCGAGGCAGCACGAGTTTAGCAACCGTATGCTTGCCATTGAAACCGCAGTGTCCCTGGCGGATACCCTGGAAGAAGCACAGCAAGAAGTGGCAGCGCTTGCCAAAGGCGTTTCCCTTACCCCCAATGACCGCGAATTGCTTTCCTGCGACAGCAAAATCATCGCCGGCATGTTATTTGACAAGATGAAACAGGCAGAGGCAGCAAACCTTCGTATTGAGCTGCAGCTGCACGGTCTTTTTAAGAAGACGGCGGTTCCCGAAACGGAATGGATCGAGGCCATGGGGATTCTGCTGGATAACGCCATCGAGGCGTCGCCAAAGGGCAGCGCCATTTATATTTCCAGCAGGAAAGCGGGCGATTATCTGGAACTGCTGGTTTCCAATCCGGGGCAGGCCATGTCCAACACAGAATTTATGGCGCTGTTCCGCAGAGGCGCGACAACAAAATTCAGCCAGGAGGGCCGAGGCTTCGGCTTATATAACATTCTGCGTATGACAGAACGTTACCACGGCAAAATTTTGACACGCAACGAAGTGATTTCTGGAGAAAACTATGTTGTCTTTGGTCTGCTCCTTCCATGATAAGGGTATGAACGAGGGTTTTAAGGGAACGAAAATGATTTTGTTCCCTTAAAACCCTCGTTTGTTTCCAGCCTGTTGCAGTGGCGGAGCAAGTCCGATATACTGGAAAAAAACAAGAGAAGGGAATGAATGTGATGCTTAATCTGATAAAAGTTGAGAGCAAAAAAATTTTCAGACCAGTGTTATTTACAACAGTTATTCTGGCAGTCGCGATGTGCGTACTGACCTGTACCCTCTACAAAGACTATGCCTTGCAGTACGACTTGGAAGCATGGGAGGTAGGAACAGAGTTGTTTTCTCTGCTGTATCCCCTGATTGCAGTGGTGCCCCTTTGCTGGAACTTGTATTATGAGCGGAAGAACAACTTCCTTCTGTATGTTCAACCTCGGGTGCCTATTAAAAAGTATCTGGCCGTCAAATGGGGGATCTACGCATTAGGCGCCTTTTGCATGATTGCGATTCCTTATACACTGTCAGCCGTATTTGCTCTCTATGTCAAAGCGCCAGTGGCCCCTTTTCCAAATCCTTTTCATCACGTCTTTCAAAAGGCATTTACCCAGATGCCGCTGCTCTATGGGGTTATCCTCTCCTGTTGGAAGGGGGTTCTGGGCATCTTGATGATGACCTTCGGTTATGTGCTGGCCATGTACGGCAGGAATATCTTTGTGATCCTCACAGGACCCTTTGTCTACTCCATACTGGAAAACTACATTCTCTCTATCCTGCGTCTGGAGCAGTACAGGCTGGTAATTGCCTTTGACCCCACCAGCATCAGCGATGATGCCATATCTGTGATGTCTTTCCTTGCAGGGCCGGCTTTTCTGGTAGTTGTCATCTTTTTGACCGCATTTTTTCTCTCAAAAGTTAGAGGAAATGCAGTCGTGACGGTTTAGGAGCCAGTTATGATCGCTCTGATGAAGAAAAATCTTCGTTTATGGGGATATGGAAAAGCCGTCGCCTTATTTGTCGGCTGCCTGCTTTTTTCCCTCAGCGAGAGGGTCAATGGTGTAAGCTATTATCAACAACATATTTTGTCAGCGGTTTCAGATCACTATTATCTGACCTACTTTATGCTGCCTATGGTGCTGCTCAGTGCATTTTCCTTTTTAGACGACGACGGAGAGCCAGTGATCCTGCGATTTGAAAGCTACCACAGGTATTTTTGGCGAAAATGGTTTGGTGTCGGACTCATTGCGCTGCTGCTGGTTGCCATTCAGACGGCTGCCATCCTGCTATCCGGTATCGGGCTGCCATCAGGCAATCACTGGCAGCTTGCCGCGGGAGCGACAGAAATGGAACTGTTTACTATACTGCAGCAAAGTTTTACTGATCCGGCACAGACATTTATAGCCTTCACGCTCTACCAATTTGCAGGAAGCTGGATGATATTCGGAATCGGCATGTGGATCAGGCACTTTGCCAGCAGAAAATGGTCAGCGCGATTGATTGTGGCGCTTTATCTTTTTTCGGCAGTATGGATGAAAGTTTCTGCAGTGCAAAGCCTGCCTATCACTGGACTGAATCACTTGTTGATATTACATCACAATCTAGGGGCGCCCCATCGCTTTGCAGTGACAGGGATTACTGCGGCACTCATCGCCGCCCTTATGGCTTTGACTGTCCGATTTGCCTGGCGGGGACAATTGCCGCATTTTCAGGTCAGAGGAAGGGGCATCGCTGCCTACTATTTCCGGCAGCTGGTGACGAGGCGAAATCTCCTGATTCTCTGTGGCGTCACGACGGGGATAACCCTCTACAAAGGGCTGGCGGGCGGTTTTCTGCAATCCGGTGAATGGGTGTACACCTTGTTTGCCGGACACGGTACAGGATATTTTCAAGTTCTGCCTTTTCTTGAACTGCTGATTACAACTGGTGCACCTCTCTATCTTTTAGCGGTGTTCGCAGAGCATACAGTTAACGGACAATCTATTTTTATCATCGTCCGCACGAGAAGCCGCAGAAATGTGGTGAGGGGGATTTTATCAGTGAGCATCATGTTTCTTGCTCTATATGCGCTTTTGTGGCTGGCCGCGGGAGTTCTCGGAATGATTTTCGTTGGCGGCGACATGGAACTGTCTGCGTGTAAAATGCTGCTATATGCCGTTCTGATGAAATTCTTAGATATGCTTTTGCAGTTCCTGGGGATACTAGCAGTCTACCTATTTACAAAACAGATTACCATCGGTTTTCTTATACTGGTTGCCGGAAATCTGCTCTGCATGCTGCCTACGGTCGTGGCATCCTATCAGCCATTTGGCCTTTCCAGCTTGGCGCGAATTTCCCTGATGGAATCTGCTGCTGGAATATCTGCTGAGGCAGCCTTTGCAGTGGAAGCATCTCTTTCAGCACTGCTTCTCACAGGATTGCTCGTGCTCGGCAGCAAAAAAATTTTGGATTAGGAGGATAGAAATATGTGTTCATATATCGAAGTAAAAAACGTATCGAAAAGTTTTGACCACAGGACCATTCTTGAAGATGTGTCTCTGTCTGCAGACCGCGGAAAGGCGGTGGGCCTCGTCGGTGCAAACGGCAGTGGAAAGTCGGTGCTGTTTAAGATCCTGTGCGGCTTTGAAAAACCAGACACAGGCAGCGTTTTTGTGCGGGGAAAACAGGTCGGTGCAAATGGGCGGGATTTTCCAGCAGATATGGGAGTGTTCATCAATTCGCCAGGCTTTATCGGCATCTACAGCGGCTTTCAGAATCTGAAATTCCTGGCGGACATCTGCGGCAAAATCGGAGAAAAGGAAATTAGAGAAGCCATGAGCAAGGTGGGTCTCGACCCTGATAACAAAACCAAGGTGGATAACTATTCCCTGGGCATGAAGCAAAAACTAGGGCTTGCCCAGGCAATAATGGAGGGGCAGGACATTCTGGTTTTGGACGAACCCTTTAACGCACTGGACTACAAGACTTATGAGGATGTCAAAATCATCATCCGCATGCTGAAAGCGGAAGGCAAGACAATCTTTATGACTTCACATCGTTATAAAGATATCGAACAGCTCTGCGATCAGGTGTACTCTCTTGAGAACTGCCGGCTTGTTCCAATTACGGCGGAAATTGCAGCACGGTATCGAGAGGTGGAATAACTGAATAGAAACACCGGGAGACGGTCAGCAAACTGACCCAGACCTCGGTGTTTTTTTTTCGCATTCAAAACATTTTTAGCAAAATCAGTTACATATGTAACAATATTCAGACGATGTTTTGACGCGGACATTTACAGACTCTCAAACCATTGACATCGGTCGCAGCAAGGTGCTATTGTAAGCGTAGTTAGAAAACGCTATACGACTAGCGCCAAGCCGCTGGCAACTGCTTGCGGGGCGCTACAGCATAAGGAGAGAGAGGTAGTCATGATTATTGACAAGCAGGTTTTATCTGAGATGCTGCAATGTGTATCAGAAGGCTTTATCGCTTGCAGTGGTGAGCTCAGTGAAATTGATTCCCGGTTCGGAGATGGGGATCACGGAATCACGATCAAGAAAATCGGCAGTCTCATTGAGGAGAAGGTCGGAAATTGGGAAGAGGAGACCTTCGGCGAATTCTTTGAAGATCTGGGCATGGCAATCATGGGTGTCAATGGCGGCAGCGCCGGACCCCTTTATGGGACTTTGATCGGCGGCCTGGGCGCGGATCTGACCGACGAGATTGAAATCGATGCAGAGCTGCTCAAGGAGATGTTCGCATCCTGTCTATCTGAGATGGAGGATATTACGACGGCTAAGGCAGGCGACAAGACCATGATGGATGCGCTGATTCCAGCCGTAGAGGCAGCCCAGGAAGCGGAGGATTCCATACCCGCGATTTTGAGAGCAGCTGCAGAGGCAGCAAGACGCGGTGCCAAAGAGAGCGAAAAATTTGTATCTAAATTCGGAAGAGCAAAGAGCTACAAGGAACAGACCATCGGCACACCAGATGCCGGCGCAATGAGCACAGCCCTGTTCTTTGAAGGTTTTGCAAAACCATTTATGCAATTGTAAAAAGGAGAAAATACCATGAAGATGAAAAAATTTATCAATGATCCTGCAAATCTGACTACAGAGTTATTGGAAGGCTTTGCCTTAGCGAACCAGGATTTAGTACGTTTGGAAGAAGATAATACAGTAGTGAACAAAGCATTGGATCAGGCGGATCGTGTTACGATAGTAACGCAGGGCGGCTCCGGCCACGAACCTGCGATCAGCGGTTTTGTCGGTGAGGGTATGATCGATATTTCAGTAGTTGGGGATATCTTTGCTGCGCCTGGTCCACAGGCTTGTGTAAACGCCATCAAAAAAGCCGAAAAAGGCAAGGGCGTGTTATACATCGTTCTCAATCACGCAGGCGACATGCTGACTGGGAATTTGACCATGAAACAGTTGAAGAAAGAAAAGGACGTCAGATGCGTCAAAGTGGTGACCCAGGAAGACATCGCCAACGCACCGAGAGAGAACGCAGACGACAGAAGAGGTCTGGTAGGCTGCATTCCTACCTATAAGATTGCCGGTGCTGCAGCAGCAGAAGGCAAAAGCCTGGAAGAGGTTGCCGAAGTGGCACAGAGATTTGCAGACAACATGGCGACTCTTGCTGTCGCAGTGAGAGGGGCAACCCATCCGGCTACAGGCAGCCCTCTGGCTGAGCTGGGTGAAGACGAGATGGAAATCGGCATGGGTCAGCACGGAGAAGGCGGCGGTGGTCGTCAGACTATGAAATCAGCTGACGAGACTGCTGAGATCATGGTCAACGGTCTGATAAACGACCTTTCCATCAAAGAAGAGGAAAAGGTGATGCTCATCCTGAACGGAACGGGCGCGACAACCCTGATGGAACTGTTCATCGTCTACAGAAAGTGTGAGGCATTGCTGAAAGAGAAGGGCATTGAAATTGTTGCAAACCACGTGGGAGAACTATTGACTGTACAGGAACAGGCTGGCTTCCAGATGTTCATGGCAAGAATGGACGACGAACTTCTCCATTATTGGAACGCACCTTGCAACACACCATATATGAAAAAATAATACGACTAAATTCATCCAATCGAGCGGCGCATGGACTTGCTCTCTTGGGAATTTAAAGCATAAGGAGTTCCCAGCAATTTGTTTCACAAATTGGGGCAACTCCATTAGGAGGAAATTTATGGCAGATAAAGATGGAAATCAATTAGCGAAGGATTACCATGTAGGCATCAAGGCGGAGCAGAAGCCCTTCCACGTAAAAGGTATGGAGCATGCGGACTGGGGCATGAAGGACAGACTTTCCAGGATTTTCAGGCCGGACACGGGAAACACCGTCATGCTGGCTTTTGACCACGGATACATCATGGGCTCCACGGCGGGCCTTGAGAGACTGGATCTGGTAGTGCCCCAGCTGGCAGCGGACGTTGACGTATTCATGGCCACCAGGGGAGCTCTGCGTACTTGCGTACCGCCTACCTTTAACAAGGGCATCGCTCTCAGATGCACAGCTGGCGGCAGTGTGCTGGACGACGATATGAGCCACGAGGTCATCGGTGTAGACATTGAAGACGCTGTCAGAATGAATGCTTCCTGCATGGCAGTACAGACCTTCATCGGAACGCCGGGTCAAAAAGCGAGCCTTGACAACCTCTGCAAGACTGTGGACGTTGGAACCAGATATGGCATTCCAACCCTGGGCGTCGTAGCTGTAGGCAAGAATATGGAAAAGACGACGAGGTTTTACCTGCTGGCCACCAGAATGATTGCTGAGCTGGGCGCGCACATCGTAAAGACCTATTACTGTGAAGACTTCGATAAAGTCGTCGCTGCCTGCCCTGTACCAATCGTGGTGGCAGGAGGTAAAAAGGTACCGGAGGCAGAGGCATTGACTCTTGCTTATCACGCCATCAGCCAGGGGGCTGCCGGAGTGGATATGGGAAGAAACATCTTCCAGGCGGAGGACCCGAAGGCCATGTGTAAAGCCATCGCCAAGGTAGTTCACGAAAAATATACAGATAGAGAAGCCTTTGAATTTTATGAAGATATGAAAGCGAGGTAAACACCATGTCAGCAACATACATGCACATCGGTATTCCGGTGACAAACAAGAAACCGGGAATGGTATACAACGAAGAGATGAAACTGTGGATGAGCAATCCGGAAGACTATGATTACGTGATTGAGTACCTGAAGTTTGAAGAGGGTACGCCGTTCCCAGAGATTCTCCACCACAACCCCCACGTCGCCTACAAGGTTGACGACCTGGAGCATTACATCGAGGACGCCGACCAGCTGATCTTCGGACCGGCACAGGCCAGCGAAACAGCCAGACTGGCTTTCGTCATCAAGGACGACGCCATCCTGGAATTATACGAAGAGAAATAACCAAAACCAATACATCATCCTAAAAAAGACAGCACAGCCATCTTCAGCCGTGCTGTCTTTTTTATCCGATCAGTATGACGACTTTGAACTCCTCTTCCGTAAAAGACACATCGATCGTTCCCTGATATCGTTGGACGACTTCTTTTACAGAGGACAGGCCGATGCCGTGGAAATCACCATCATCTTTATCAGAAAGAAAACGGTCCTTCCTTACTTTCACCTCGTTGCACTTTGTATTGACAATCTCATAACTGAAATAACCGTTTTCTGAATAGCGGGCTTTGACAGAAATATTCCGCTTGTCCTGCGGCAGTTTGCGGCATGCCTCGATGGCATTATCAAGGGTATTGGCAAAGATCGTACACAGACTGATGTCGTCGATGGACAGTAGATTATCGATGCTGATATGGAAAAACTCACTGATTCTCTCTTCTTGTATCAGGTTATACTTTGCATTGAGTACGGCATTGACCACCCTGTTTTTGCAAAAACTGCGGCTGCTTGACTGAATATAACTGGATAGCTGCTGGAAATACCGTTTCGCTTCTGCATCATTTCCTTCGTCTAAGAGATTGCCCACGGCTATCAGCTGATTGTTCAAGTCATGGCGCAGCCTTCTGATTTGGTCCTGATTTTTTTCCAGTTCTTCATAATAGTTTTGCTGCAGACGCAGATTGGACCTTTCAATATCTGTGTAAATGCCATCAGCCATATAAGAAGAGGACAGGCGTATACAGCCGATGTTGGTGATGAGGCATGCGATGAGACAGGGCCAGACATAGTAGGTCACCCGCGGTGTAAAATAGACGCAGCTGAAAAGGGCGGTGAAGGAGGCCAGGCTGATAATGGTCACCATGATCCAGGCTCGATTGTCCAGAGCAAGCTTCATCTTCGCAAGGGAAGGCGAGAGAAGGCGGTAAAACAGATACCAGAATAGGATTATCAGGGCATAGGCGGCGGTCGCCATGATGTTACTGCCCATTCCCTCATCCTCGGGAAAAATGGAAAAGTAAATCAGCGTGCCTACGTTCATATAGAGAAAGCTGACGGTAGCGGCGATAGGATAGAAGAGGACGGCGATTGCCAGCTTGATCAGCAGTTCCCCTTCGAACAGGAGAAGATTTATGGCTATAAAGAGCAGCAAAGGTATGGTGATATTTGCTACATCATTGGGATAAATCGGCACACCTGACACCGCGGACAGACCGATCCACTGCATCAAAAACAGCAGGATATTCTTTCGCGGCTGAAGAAAACAGCAGACACAGCGATAGAAGAAAAAACCTGCTGTGAAGCTCATGATATCGCCGATACAGGTTAAGAGTATTGACATCGATTTCCTCCTTAGTACAGCATCATCTGTGCAAACGCTACGGCAAGGTCCTGCCTGTAGGCGCGGCTGACGGGAATTTCTTCTTCGTGACAGAGACAGCAAGCAGTCTCAATCTTTGTTACGAAGTGCATGTTTACCAGATAGCGATTGTGCACCCGCTGAAAGCAGGAGGGCAGTTCCGCCGCTACGTCGTCCAGCTTTCCGTAGAAAATAACGTTTTCCCTTACTGTGACGACATTGACGGTCCGGCGATCACTTTTAAAATAACAGATGGAATCCATAGGCAGGCGCAGGGTGCCGGACTTTTGCTCCACTATATAAAACTGTGCTTCACGTCCGTGAATTTCCTCAATCGCTTTCGACAAAACTTCTCGAATCTTGGCTTCTTCATAAGGCTTGAGAATGTAGTGAAAAGCTTGGACTTCGTAGCCCTGGAAGACGAAATCAGGGTATGCCGTGACGAAGATCATGATCATTTTGCGGCCTGATTGGCGCAGCATCTTTGCGGTAGTCATACCGCCAGCCCCGGGCATTTCGATATCCAGAAAAAGAATGTCAATCTGTTCAGCGGCATCGCAGGCAGCGAGGAGACTCTCACCGCAGTCGAACTCCTGGATTGCATAGTCCATCCCTGTAAGTTCCAGCTGCACAGCAATCAGATTTCGCAGATCTTTGCGCAGTTTTTTTTCATCATCACAGATTGCGATATTCAGCAAAATAAGACCTCCTCAGTTTTTCTCTTTGTAGGGTAACATAGGATGGCGGCAGTTGTCAAACTTTACAGAAAAGGGGTTAAACTTAACACTTCGACCTCTAAAAAACTGCAGGTTCTTCACTTAAAATAGATATAACAAGAAAAATGGAGGTTGAACATGTTACAGGTACAGAATTTGAACAAAAGCTATAAAAATAGTGTAAACACATATCAAGTTTTAAAGGATGTTTCCTTTGAAGTGAAGAAGGGCGAATTTGTGGCGGTCATGGGGCCCTCCGGCAGCGGAAAGACCACTCTGCTCAATTGCATTTCCTGTTTTATTCCCTCAGACAGCGGAACCATTCTGCTGGGAGGGAAAGACATCTCAGGCTTAGATGAGAAAAAGATTGCCAAGGTGAGAAATGAGAATCTGGGCTTTGTCTTTCAGGATTTCATGCTTCTTGACGGTCTGACTGTCAGAGAGAATATCTGTATGCCGCAGATCATCGCGGGCACCCCGATTACCCAGATGGAAGTGAAAGCAGAGAAGCTTTGCCAGCTCTTCGGCATCTCTAAAGTCATTGACAAATATCCGGCTGAAATATCAGGAGGGGAGAAACAGCGTACCGCGGTAGCTCGTGCTTTGATGAACAGTCCTTATGTGATCTTGGCCGATGAGCCTACAGGAAATCTAGACAGCAAATCCTGCAAGGCTGTCATAGACGCTTTTCTGCAGGCGAAAGAGCAGGCGGGGGCTACCATTTTCATGGTCACTCACGACAGCTTTGCCGCATCTTTTTGCGACAGGGTCATCGTTCTTGCAGACGGGGTGATTCATCACGAAATCATAAAAACTGGCACCAGACGTCAGTTTATGGATCAGCTGTTAGATGTTTTGAGAAATCTGGGAGGCGGGGACGATGACAACGAGTAAGATCTACCAAAAAATGAGAAAAAGCGGCAGGGGGCAGTATCTGCTCCTCAGCTTCTGTGCCTTTTTGTCGGTGCTTCTGATCACCGCCTTTGCCCTGATGTATTTTGGCCCCACGGTGCAGACCTTTCTGCCGGAAGGGGGAGACACGAGGAAAATGGCCACCTTGCTCCTTGCAGCTACAGCGCTGGGCTGCTTTATCTTCACCTTATACGCTTCTGGCATGTTCTTTCGGTACAAGAGTCGTGAATACGGGATTCTCATGGCTTTGGGCATGGAAAAAAAGAATTTGCGGAGACTTTTATTTAAGGAGCTATCGGCCATTACTGCCGCGGCTTCTCTGGCCGGACTGTTGTGCGCTATACCAGTGTCATATCTGATCTGGAAACTCTTTGAATTATTTATCATTTCCAATGAACAGATGACCTATCGCTTTGGCGCGGCAGGCTTTATCCCCGGCATCCTCTTTGCAGCCTGCCTGGCCCTGATGCTGGGACTTGCTGCCAGACGTTTTATCAATCGGTCGGACATCATGGACATTTTGCGGACGCAGCACAAGACCCAGATGGTAAAGACCGTAAAGGGCTGGATTTTGCCGGTGGGCATCGTACTGATGCTTCTTGGCATTGCTCTGGGCAGCGGCCTTCCACAAGTTGCCGCAAGGGTCTTTCGGGTCAATCTGCCTTCTGCGGTGAATCTGTTTTATCTCTTTACAGTTTTCGGCATCTATCTGGTGCTCCTCAGCATCGTAGCCCAGAGCCGTGCGGCGAAAAAGAAGGAGAGTTATTACAAGAATCTGGTGTCCATCAGCCTGATGCGTTTTACGGCAAAGGCCTCCACGCGGAATATGTGCGTCATCGTCCTTCTGATCTTTGTCTGCTGTTTTGCTTCCTTCTATGGAATGCAGTACAGCTTGACGCCAGATCTGGCGAAAAGTGACGATTTTGCCTTTTCTCTTCATTATCCTGCTTTGGAAAAACAGATAGAAAAGGAAGATGTCTACAGAACGGCTCAACAATATGACTTGGAGGTTGAGGACTTTACGGAAGAGCAGGCATCTAATCTGATCATTTCTTATACGGCCACGGATATCAGTGAAGATGAAAGCAAATATGTTGAAAAGTATTATGACCAGCAGAGAGGCGCGCTTTTCCTTTCCGCCAGCAGTTATGCCGCCATCTCTGGAGAGAAGATCACCGTGAAGGAAGGAACCTATAAAACGGTAACGCCAAAAGACTACAAAGGCTTTTTTGACCACGTGGACGGCTTAGACAGGGTGACGAATCCGGACAGCAGCAAATCTCTGAAACTGGTATATGACGGCAGTCTGGAACAGGGTTCTCTATACTCTATGAGTGATCCCTTTGCCTATGTCATCAGCGACGGCGATTACAAAGTGATGACCAGAGGGCTGGATCAGACATATAAGGAAAATCTGGTTTTCTTCGATGTAGATGACGTTGCCAATTCCTACGATTTTGCCAAAGCTTTGCTGAGCCAATATGTGGACCGAGCTACGATGCGTTCTAATCACATGGGCTATTGGGACGCCTGGGAAGAGCAGCAGACACAGAAAGCAGGTAAAGAATACGGGTATGGCGATCGAATCGACATGACCATGGACAACAATCTGCTGCTAGACGACTGGAAATATGCACCGGGTTTTCAGATTATCCAACTGCAAGATCAGATGCAGCTGATCAGCGTATACGTGATGCTATGCCTTTATATCTGCATCATCGCCTTGGCGGCGGTTTCCGTCATGACCTACGTGAGGAGTATTTCAGTTGCAACGGATAACAGACAGCTCTTTGACAGCCTGGAAAAGCTGGGCGCTGACGGAGCATATCGGCAGAAGGTGCTGAAAAAGCAGCTGGCTAAGCTTTTTCAATATCCGGCGGCCATCGGATGCAGTCTGGGGTTTCTCTTCTCTCTGGCTATGGACATTTCCAATGATGGAAGGCTGGCGGGCATGGAGTTTACAGCCCTGGGTATCTTATTAGGCATCATTGCAGCGATTACAGCAATCCTATTTGCAGTCTATCGTTATGCATTAAAACGGGCGCAGAAAATGATCGGAATATAATTTGAAAACGGCACAGCCGGCCTTGGCTGTGCCCTTTTGTTGTTGTATGGAAGGCAGATGACAGCCTCTGCCCAATTTGACTTAACGATAATGTTTCATTTTGATAGCGAACCTTTGCTGTACGGAAGATACTGTTCTGGCTGAAGAATTTGTGATACAATGTCCTTACTCGGTGACTGGCCAGTGCCAGCAAAGACAAAAGTTCGTGCTTATGGTTATTATGTGTGGACAAACTATTTTAGAACGGAGCAAAAAATGAAGTATGTAAAACAGTTCATCATCATTCTGATTATTTCTTTTATCGGGGAGTTATTGAATTACTTTCTGCCGCTTCCTGTTCCGGGCAGTATTTATGGACTTCTCATCATGCTGATCTGTCTGCTGACTGGTTTGATTCCACTGCAGGCGGTAAAAGATACGGGGCGTTTTCTCGTGGAAATCATGCCTTTGATGTTCATCCCGGGGGCTGTGGGTCTGTTGGAATCCTGGAGCGTGCTGAAGCCGGTATGGCTACTGGTTATAACGATTACAGTCGTTACTACAGCGGCGGTCATGGCGGTAACGGGAAGGACTACCCAGGGAGTCATACGGATGGGACAAAAGAAAAATGAGGAGGGGATGGCAGATGAATAGTTTTTTATTAGATTCTGTTTTTTTCGGCGTGGTCGTCAGCTTAATCGCCTATGAAGCAGGCGCGCTGCTGAAAAAGAAATTTAAAGCGGCTATTTTTAACCCTCTTTTGATCGCTGTGGCGGCTACCATCGTGGTATTGCTTATGTGCGATATAGATTATGAAAGCTATTACGAAGGCGCCAAATACCTCAGCTACCTTTTGACGCCGGCTACAGTATGCCTGGCCATTCCCATGTATGAGCAGATAGAATTGCTGAAGAAAAACTGGCAGGCTGTCATGGCGGGCATTTTGTCTGGCGTCCTGACCAGTCTGATCTGTATTCTGGCCATGGCAGCAGCTTTCGGACTCAGCCACGAGACTTATGTCACTTTGCTGCCGAAATCCATTACGGTAGCTATCGGAATGGGTGTATCGGAGGAATTGGGCGGTTATGTGACTATCACAGTCGCAGTGATTTTGATAACGGGAATATTGGGCAATATGATTGGAGAAGGCGTATGCAGATTATTTCGCATCAAAGAGCCAATAGCAAAGGGTGTTGCCATCGGGACTGCATCCCACGCCATCGGAACTGCCAGAGCCATGGAAATGGGCGAAGTTGAGGGCGCGATGAGCAGCCTCTCTATTGCAGTGGCAGGACTGCTCACTGTAGCAGGGGCTTCTGTATTTTCGTTTTTTTGGTAGGGATACTTGCATATTTGCGGCGCAAGATAGGATACTAAGTATGAAGTATTTAGGAGGAGTTGATCATATGAAAGAAATAAAGCTAAAAGCAGACAAGCCTTTTCATAACAACGTGGATGTGGCCGTTATTGATTTTCCAGACGGCCCGGAAGGCGAAGAACGTCAGCGCTGCAAAGTGACGGTAGAATTTGCAGAAAGTGATGTAAAACAGCTGCAGGACAGAGGCCTGGATTTTGATGGCGCCATGGAGTATTACAAGGATTGGCTGGACAAGGTCATAAAAGTGCACCTGGCGACGGAGTGGAAATGTATCTGCGGGTACGATGAGGTGATGGATATCATCAAAGAAAAAGTGAGACAGTATTATTAATTAAAGAGAAAGGGCGGCTTTGCGGCGGAACGAGATTCGTCAGTGGAGAGCGCCTTTTTCTTTTGTCTGCCTTCTTGCTTTAAATCCGGCAAATGAGCAAACCGAAAAAATGTACCAGACATTTTGTGAAACCAAGCAGGTTGTGGACTTCCGGAGATGGTTTCCGCACCTAAACAGTCCGCAAATGAGAAATCTGAAAAAAATGTTTCAGACATTTTTTGAAACCGGGCAGATTGCGGACTGTTGGAGATGGTTTCTGAGTCAAGTCCAAATTTGTGTGTAAATTAATATCGGTATATGCAGGCGGCAAAAGCCGCCTGCGAAGTCAACAACATTTCAGCTT
>CABIXY010000010.1 GCA_902362805.1 Eubacteriaceae bacterium
TGGAATGGCACCTCATCTGCAATACAAACCGGCTCATTCTTCCCCACTTTCTCATAAGGCAAGTTATCGGTATCTTCATTTGACTTTCTAACAGACTTAATTATTCATTTCGAGATAAAAGTCAAGCTATTACTATTCGCTTGTTTTATCTAAAACAGTTGCTGCAAATTTTGCGACAACTGAATTTTCTTTCATAGAGATTATGTATTCATGACATCTCTACTATATTTATACATAAGGTTATTTTATCTTACCTTCCGTCTTATTTCTACACTTCCACAATGCCATGGGATACTTTGCAATATTTAAAAACTCATTACTTTCTCCAAATATCCAGTCCGAATGATAATTTCCTTCTAAAAAAGTTTTCAGAACAACTCTTCTTTCTTTGTTAGCACTAGGATAGACGCAAGATATTCCCCAACTTCCTGCTGAATTTGTTCCAAATTAAATCGTTCTCCTTTGCGAAACACTGGCTCTAAATCACGCTTAATCTGCTGAGATGATACTTTTCCAATATTATCAAATTCAAATTTTTCTGGTGGTTATTCTGCTCCTATTGCACCGTAAAGCACAGCACATTTAAAAAATAATTCTTCCTCGCTATCGTCAAACAGCCCATACTGGATCATATTATGTATATCATATAAATCTCTCGGTGCTGTTCTCGTAAGTAACGCTACTATGATGCTAATGGATATCGACGTTGATAAATTGCTGGGCGTCAGTCAGGCAACAGCCAACCTCATTCTTAAACGCATGTCCACAGATGGCCTGATTTTCCAAGATGTAAGAGGTGAAAAGACGAAATATGTAAAAAAACACTGCTTTTTATTTTCATCATAAATGAGCTCAAAACTAACTAAAAGACTCATAACTATGCCTAAAGAGACAGACTATACCAAAGTGCGCCAGTCCTTTTGGGTATTAATTTACTTCTTCTTATGATTCGCATCCCTATATTATAGAAAAACTCTTTATTTTCTATTCTCCATACTTTTTCTTGACTTCAGGTGTAATGCAAATAGTTAACTCATTCAGTAACCTCTTCAATCCACATGTAATCTATTCTTGAAAATTTTATCATTATCAATTTCAATTTTGTCATTTTTAACTATAACGTTTATGTCCTTCTCGCACTTAACACCCTGACACCTAACCATAACGTATCTCAATTCTCTAGTAGAAACCAAAAAATGAAATTCATAGCTTCCATCCTCCAACAAATACACTTCATTATGCAGATACGTACAATTAGAAGTGCGGCGCCCCTGGTATTCATAGGTACGTATGTACAGCCCTTTTTCCCGTTCAAAGGAAATCACGTCCGAGAATACAACCTTGCGATATGGACTGGCGTCTTCCACACAAAAGCCAACTTCACGAATCACCATGACAGCATCTTTCCCATGTCGTCACAAAGACAATATGCAGCTATCGTGCTGCGGAAGAGCCTCATAAACACTTCCGGGAATTTGCTCTCTCTGCTTGTTCCATTCTCTTTCCGCTTTTTTGTTGATGGACCGCAGCACTGCCAGATTAGCCTTCTTCTGCCTTAAGGTCACGATAAATACTCGCCGGCAGCAAGTTCAGAGCCAGCAAACGCCTGTCCACTTTTTCCTGCACCCATCCTGGAAATCTGCTGCTGACATACTTCATGCGGGTTCTGCTGCTTTCTTCAAACAGCCGAATCATCCCCGCAGGGTCAAAGGGCGAGCGGTTCTCATATTCTGCCTGCGCTTCCCTCTGTTCCTTTTCCAGATGCAATTTCACTTCCTCAAAAGACTCCGGTCTGGTAAAACTTCCCGTTTCCTCATCGACAAAGATCCATGCCGCCAGGTCCGTATCGCTGGAATCCACGTCCGACGCATCAAAGAGGAAAAAGGGTGGTTCATTGTAGAATTTCTTTTCTTCTGCAATCAATTTTCTCAACGCTTTATCGTAAAAATCCTTTATCTCTGTATCTGAATAGTCCTTATCCGCTATCTTCTTCATTCCGAAAGTATAGTCTGTTTTCTGAATCAGATCATACCATTCTTTTGTATAATACTTCATTACAATTCCCCCTCACACTGTCTGCTTTCCCGCCAGCTCTGCCACCGCCAGAATACACGGGTTATCGCTTCTTTTCCAAATCAGATTTTCTTCTTTCTTCGGCGCATCTCTCAGAGGTACAAAGCTCACCCCATCCATTTGCAGGGCTTTGTGTTCTTCTGCCAAAACCGTCACCCCTCTCCCTGTCGCAACCATCATCAGCAGCTCCGGAAAGGAATTGGCCTCATAGTTCAAATTGGGCGAAAGCCCTGCCTCTCTTGCAAGTTCAATAATCAAATCATGCTCTTTACCGGAGACCATATAGGAAATGGCGAGAAAGCCTTCGTTTTTCAACTCTGCAAAAGAAATCTCCTCCCTGTCTGCCAGCCGGTGATCCTTTGGCAGAACCGCACAGTTGACGCTCTCGCAGACCCGAAGAAATGCCAGATTTTCCGCCCTGGGCCAGTCGGATGAGAAGATAAAATCCACAGTGTCATTGTCCAAAGCCCGCAGCAGGCCGTTTGGCGGAAAAAACTTCAAATCCACCCGTATCCCCGGCTGTTTCTCATTTAATGCCAAAATCAAGCTGACTGCAGCAGCATCGTAGTGATCCGACGGCAGACCGAAAACCACCCGGCCGTTCAGTGTGCCCGATGCAGATTTTGCATTGTTGATCCCATGCCGCAGCGTGTGCAGCAAATCCCGGCAGGTGTCTGCGAAGGCGATACCCTCCGCCGTCAGGGTCACAGTCCTCGTATTGCGGTGCACCAGATCCAGATGCAGTTCTTTCTCCAGCGCCTGAATACTCTTGCTCAGAGCCGGCTGTGATATGTAAAGCTGATTTGCAGCTTGCGTATAATTTCTGCACTGGGAAAGCGCATAAAAATGTTCCAATTGATCAATGGTCATGACACCACCTCCTTACTCTTACTATATCAAAGCGGCCGCAGGCTGACAAGACACTTATTACAATCAGTTATTAATTTTAACAAAAATGATGCATTTCACTTTTTAATAGACATTGTATATAATCTAATAAAATGTAGAAAGGAACCAACACAAAATGAGAAAGAATTTACGCACCCTTCTGAAAGAAAAGGAATACTTATTTGGCTGTTTTGTTCAAATTCCCTCGCCGGAAATCATCGAAATGGCAAGACACTTCGATTATGTCATCATCGACGGCGAACACGGTCACATCACACGAAATCAACTGCTGACCATGATCCGCGCTGCAGAAGCCGTAGACCTGGCCGTCATGGTGAGAATCGCAAGCATCGACCCCATCCTGATCAATCAAATCTTAGATATGGGGATCACCAGCCTTCTGGTCCCAAATGTCAGCAGCGAAGAAGATGCCATCGCCCTTGTAGCTGCAACCCATTACCCGCCTCTGGGAAATCGCGGAGCCTGTCCTTTCACCCGGGCCAACTACTATGGCAGCGAAGCCCCCGCAGATTATTATAAAAAAACCAACGAGGATCTCTTCATCGCCGCTACGATTGAAGATACCGACGGCCTGGCAGATATGGAGAAAATCATCAGTCTCAATGGAATCGATTGTATCGGCACAGGACAATTTGATTTATCTGTCTCCCTGGGTCTTTCCGGCCAGATTGACCACCCAAAGGTACGTGATGCGGCCGCGAAGGCAGAAGCCCTCGCCGAGCAATACGGTAAAATATACACCACGATGATCATGGAACCATCTGATAGCCAAGACATCGTGAGCAAAGCCTGCAGGCTGATCATGTGCGGAAGTCCTGAGATACAGATTCAGAATTACCTTCGCGATACCGCACGAGAAGCAAGAAACCATCTCCATATTTAGTAATTAAGAAAGGCAACAAAATGGATAAGAAAAGTAAACAATATTATATAGGAGCCGCCGTCATGTTCCTCTTTTCCTTCCTCCTTCCCCGCTTTGTTTCACCTTGGGCAGAAGGAATTACCGATGCAGGCGTCTGCATCGTACTCATCTTTATCGGCACCATCATCGGACTCATCGCGACAAATGACTGCATCCTGGCAGCGCTGTTTTCCATGTGCGCTCTGGTGTACAACGGAATCTTCGAACCGGCTGGCGTCATCGCTGCATTCATCGGAAACCCCATGGTATGGCAGGTCATGACCCTCTTCGCCCTCAGTTATGTCATCGTGCGCGATGGAACCGGAGAAACCATTGCTCGCTTTATATTGACCAGAAAAAGTTTTCAGAAACGTCCTCTGCTCATCATTGCGGTTCTGATGCTCACATTGGCGACAGCTGCCGTCTTTGTCGGCGTCTTCGGTGCCCTGATTATCTGCTTTGTACTGCTGAAAAGCATCTGTAAAGAAGCTGATATCGATCCTAATTCACAATTTGGCCGCCTTCTCTATCTGGGGTGCTTTACAAGTGCCTGTGTAGGCGTCAATATCATGGGAAAGATGAATGCCCTCCACTGGGCAACCGCTCAGTTCTTCATCGACGGAACCGGTGTGGACATTCCACCCTATGCCTTCTCCCTTTACTCGCTAATCTTACTGCTGGTCTTCATCTTCGTGTACATATTCTCGATGAAGTTTATCTTCAGATGCGACATGAACAAACTTTCAGGGGTGGATCTGATTCAGGTTCTGGGCACAGAAAATACAAAACCAAGCCGCAGACAGCTGATCCCCCTGCTGGCTTTTCTCCTCATCGCGATCTATACCTTCTTTTGCGGCTTTATTCCTGACGGCATTCCAGTCATTTCAAGCATCAAGGGCATGGAGAACATCATCTTTGGGTGCGCCGTCATGGCAGTTCTCGCCTTGGTTCGCGTAGACGGGGAGCGTATCTTCGATCTGAACGAAGCCTTTACCAAAGGAATCAACTGGCCCATCTGTCTGGCCATCGGCTCTTTGGCCACTTTGGGCGGACAACTTCTGGCTGACGACTACGGCATCAAAGGCTGGCTAGTCGGTGAACTGGGAAGCACCATTACCTCGTCCTCGCCGCTGATTCTCCTTGCCATCGCTATCGTCGTCTCAACCATACTGACAAACTTTTTCTCCAACACGGCGACCATGTATATCATGAGCGCTCTGGTGGCATCTCTTTGTATGCCGCTTCTCGATGCAGGGTACAACATCGTCGTATTTCCTGTTGCGATCAGTACCAGCGCCCAGATGGCGTATCTGACCTTCGCCTCCTCTGGACAGGCAACCCTGCTCCTCAGCGAAAAAAATATCACCAATAAGTTCATTTGGTCCTCAGGTCTGCTGGTTCTCGGCTTATGGATGATCTCCGCCTTTGTTACATCCAGTATCCTGCTAATGCTATAATGATTGAAAAGAGGTAATCTATGAAATTTCCAAAACATGTGAATATCCACGAAGTCTGCCCCAGAGACGGCTGGCAGAGGTATCAGCAAATCCTGCCCACTGACGTCAAAATCGATCTGATCAAATCGATGATCGACTACGGCTGCAATGAAATTGAACTAGGTGTTTTTTCCAAAATACCAAAGCTGACCAGGCAGTATCAGGATATAGAGGTTCTTGCCGCCGCAATCTTGCCCTATGCCAAAGCACACGGCGTAAAGATTACCAGTCTCGTCAACGATTATGAGGACGCCTGCCGCTCCCTCGATGCTGGCATCAGCGACGTGTCCTGCTTTCTCTCCGTCAGCGAAGAATTCGCCAAAGGCTTTGACACCACCGCCGAAAAAAGCTTTGCCGATTTAGCAGAAATTACAAAGCTGCCGAGCATCAAGGTCACCCTGGCTCTTGGCGCTGTATTCGGATCTCCCTTCGGCGATGAAACGCCGGCAAGCCGAAGCATCGACTATGCCAGACGAGGGATCGCCCTGGGCGCTTCCGCCATCGGTCTGGCAGATTCTGCCGGCATGGGCACGCCTGCTCAGATCAAAGACATTCTGACTAAGTTCCTGGACTGCTTTTCGCCCTCCCAGCTGTCCGTCCATCTGCATAACACCGAAGGCTTTGGCATTGCCAACGCTTACGCCGCCTTGGAATGCGGTATTACGGATTTTGACACGTCGCTGGGTGCCATGGGCGGATGCCCTGTCATACCAAATGCCAAAGGCAATATCGCAACAGAAGACTTCGTAAATCTCCTGGATAAGCTGGGCATTGGCAGCGACGTAGATATGGAAAAGTGCGTCGCCGCATCTCTTGAGATGAGCCGCCGCATCGGAAATCCCGTCATCAGTGCCAAAGCTGAGTTAGCCAGGACGCAGCAATAAGCACCTCATCAATGATGCCTATTTGAAAAGCCGCTCCGATTTCCCGTGAGCGGCTCTTGCTTTTCTTCAAACTTCAAATTTTCAATTCTTCAATGCCGTAATCGGAACAACATACACACCATCTGCTCTCTGATAAGCCGCATTAGTCAAACCACAAACAATACATAAAACTGCAGGTGGTTTTCCCTTAGAATCTGCCTGAAATTCTTTTTTTATATTGATAAGTCCTGATGCTGCCGCATCGATTTGATTTGCTCCCAATTTAATTTCGAAAGCACACCACTGCCCGTCTGGCAACTCGACAACAGCATCAATTTCCCGTCCCTTGTAGTCCTGATAATGATACAATGTGCCGCCAAAAGATTCCGCATAAATCTTTAAATCCCTCTCACAGAGTGCTTCAAACAAAAGCCCCAGTGTTTCCAAGTCACCCAACAGGCTGGCAGGAGTTCCTCTAAGCAGGGCACAAACCAGTGAAGGATCTGAAAAATGACGCTTGACAGCCTGTTTCACACGCACGGAGGATCGAACACCTGAAGAAAACGGCAGCAGGTTATCAGTAATGAACAGACGCTCAAAAATATCAAGATATTCTTTCACCGTCTCCACATCAATATCCTCATCATCCACTTCCCTGATATCATTTTTCAATGTTTTATTGGTTGCTACAGTACTCTCATTTCGAGCCAACGAACGCAGGAGCAAGCGCATTTTCGTAACATTTCTCTTGATGCCGTCGATTCGATACACGTCATCGTCAATCACGGCGTTCAAGTACTCAGCAGGCAGCAAAGCTGCCTGTTCAGACGGCAAGTGAATGCTGCCAGGCCAGCCGCCTCGAATGATGAAATTGATTAGCTTTTTCAAGTCGACTTCACCAGTCATTGCCGGGTCAAACTCGCCACGGCATAGCTTTTCCAGCGATACTTTGCCCGATGAATCTCCCGATTCATACAGAGACATGGGGCGCATGCGCAACTTTGCTATTCGTCCAGCACCACTGTGCAGAATCCCCTTATGATTTGGCGTTGCCGATTCAGTCAGAATAAACTGTCCTTTTTCACCGGTTTGATCAACCTTATGCCGCACAGCGTCCCAAATTGGCGGTACTTCCTGCCATTCGTCAATAAGCCTGGGGATTTCACCCTCTAACACCAATTCTGGTGACAATTCTGCCAATTTTCGATTTTGAAAGCTTCCAGCTGGATCACCAATTAAAATTTCACTATTACTATGATAAAAGGACGTCCATGTCTTGCCACACCATTTGGGTCCTTCTATACAGACAGCACCAAAAACCTCTAAGTATTCATCAATTTTATCTTCTATAATGCGGGGCATGTAATTTTTATTCTTCATTTTCATCACCTCTGCCCCTATTATATGCTAATCCGATAGTTTTTCGATTTTCATCCCGATAAATTTTCTATACCCAATCCGATACAGTTTACCTCTGACTGTTGATCTGCAGCATCTTATCCTTCAATTCTGCCTCCAGCCTGGTAATCTCAACCTCAGCCTCCTGACGTTTGCGGCGGCCTTCTTCCTGTATGTTCATGACTTCGTCCAAGGTGGAAATCAAGGACTGGTTGGTCGCTTTCAGGGTTTCGATATCGACGATGCCCCGTTCAGACTCTTTGGCAGTTTCAATCGTTGCCATCTTCAAGGTGTCTGCATTCTTTTTAAGCAGCTCGTTGGTCATATCCGTAACCTCTCTCTGCGCCTTTGCTGCCTGGGTCGAATGGGCAACACCCAGAGCTAGAACCATCTGGCTTTTCCACAGAGGAATCGTGTTCACCAGGGTAGACTGAATCTTTTCCGTCATCACGGTATCATTGCCCTGCACCAGCCTGATCTGCGGTGCCGTCTGAATGGAAATCATCCTTGTAAGTTCCAGGTCATGAATCTTTTTCTCAAAACGCTGGCACATAGAATCCAGGTCTCTCGCTGCCTGGGCGTCTTCTGCCAAGCCAGACTGCTGCGCTTTTGCCAGCATCACCTGAAGCTGTCCCTCTCTGACTTCTTTCAGCTTTTTCTTGCCAGCGATGATGTACATGGTCAATTCCTTAAAATAAGTCCGATTTAAGTCGTACATCTTATCCAGCAAAGCGATATCTTTCATCAACTGCACCTGATGGTTCTCTAGCACCTGGCAAATCTGATTGATATTGGCCTCCGTCTTCGCATATTTAATTTTCATATTCTGAATCTTGTTACTCTGTTTCTTGAAAAAGCCGAGGAAGCCTTTTTCCTCTTCTTCGTCAAAATTTTTCAGCTCAGAAACCACGCCGCTGAGCAGGTTGCCCACTTCGCCCAAATCCTTAGTTCTCACGTTTTCGAGAGCCGACTCAGAAAAATCCGCCATCTTTTTCTGCGTACCAATGCCGTACTGCAGAATCATAGACGAATCAGTAAGGTCGATCTGCTGGGCAAATTGATCTGCCATGCGCCGTTCCTCATCAGATAAAACACTTTCGTCCATTTCCGGCTCCTCCTGTGCTGCCGGAAACTGCACTTCAGGAACCACAGTTTCTTGAAACGGGTCCAATGTCAGTGATGGTTTCTCCTGCATATCTTTAAAATCCTCTGTCATCGTCTTCCTCCTGTTTTAAAATCCTTTTCGGTTAGTCCTTCCTGCGCCAGCATGGTCTTCAGCACGGAAACATCTGAAGATACGTCCCACGCTGTATCCTGGAACATATCGTCCAGCAAAACCTCAAAAGCCCCGTTCAGGGTATCCAAGGTCTCCTCAATTTCTCGCTTTGAGGAGATGATGTTTTCACCCTGCACAGGCTGTGCGTCTAAATCCTTGTACGCCTCCAGCAGCTTTACGGCTGTCGGAAGATAGTATTCCATCAATCTCCGGATATCACTCACAGTATCTGGCTCTTCTTCCACGCGGGCAAAAATTCTTCTCGTCAAAGTCTCCATGCGGAAGATCTTTGCTGACACATCTTCACCCGGTATAGCGTCGTTGCAAGCGCGTATCTTTGTGATAAATTCATTTCCTTTTTCGATAATAGAAAGCACCTGTGGGTCCATAGATTGTTTTCTGCCTCGCTCCGCTTCTGCTGCCGCCGCAGCCCTTTCGGATTCCGCCTTCAACTGTTCCTCCCGCTGTCTCATCAACCGGCAGTATTCCCTATATGCTGCGTCGGTCGTCATAAGGCAGGTGTTTTTGTCATCCAGATGGCCCTGCAGAAACCACATGTTCTTCAGCATCCAGTGCAAATCTTTCACCACATACTTGTCCGGCTTCATAATGCGTTTAGCCAGGTCTTTTACATTGCAGTACTGCTCGCCTTTGATCGTATTCAAGTATAGTTGAAACCTCTTGATTCTCCCCAGACGGCGCGTACCGATTACAGCCATAGCTGCAAATGGCACAATCAGCGCCCCCAATGTGCTGAGCGCTACATGAAGCAGACTGCCGCCGACCATGGATGAAGATACAGCAGCTGCCAGAAATGCCAGCGCTGTAATCGCGCCCATGCTATATCCGACCGCCGTCAAAGCGATGGCAAATGCTTTCTTCCCCGCAATTCCCGTATATAGCGCTGTATTTGCCGGAGTTACAGTCTTGCTCCTATCATAATTTGTTTCCTGTTTTCTATGTTCATAGGTCTTGCGCTTGGATGACGCACCTGTTCCCAGGTCGATATCCGGCGGCGTCGTGCTCTCCATAGCCCCGCCGAAAGCGCTGTTAATGGTGTTGCGTATGGTCTGGTTGAGGCTGCCGAAATCTTTCGTATCTACAGCGTCCTGGACACTTCGCTTGATATTCTCTCCTAAATTCTCTAAATCCCAATTGTATCTCATATTTATTCCTTCTCCTAATAGAGTTGTGTAACGACTGACATTCCTTTGTTCATTATAATCTATCGAAAAGGTCACTTCAAGGTATTTCGCAAAATTTAGCGCGGTCATCGCAAGATGACAGATCCGCCTCCCGTTACCTCCTGCATATGGAAGTAAATAATCGAAAAATCATCAGCAGCCTCTTGCGGCCGCCAATGATTTTTTATCCATTTATTTTGTATTTTATGTATAGCTTCTCTGGCGGCAGTTGCCCATCAGCCAGGTTTTGCTTTAAAATCAGAATTTGCAATGATAGGTCTTTGTTTCTTTTAAGTCGTGCCTGTGATACAGCATGTTACAGCCGAGCACTTTACCAAAGAGACTCAGCAAATCTTATTGCCGTTAGCTGTCATTTTGAACTTCAATCCCAACAGTTCCGCAGCACGTTTGCACATCAGCATCCGCTGGAGAAAAATCTCAAAATAGTCAATCATGGAGCAGATCGACTCATCTAGCTCAATTTCCAGAGTGATGACCTTCTTTTCCACATTGATCTGCAGATCAGAAGCAAGCGCCGCATAGTTCACCCTGTCGTGTTTGTCAAAGTTTGCCTTCACCCTGTTGCGGACTCTGTTTCTGCGCACATCAGTTTTGTCAGCAAGAATCAACGCTGCCGATACCGGATCCACAGCTGTGCCGGTGCTTTCGTCGTGGTTTCCGATGGCACTGATGATGACCGCAATATCCTTTGGCGGAACCTGCCACTCTCTCAGCATCTGGAAAGCCATCAAAGCCCCTGTGTGGGCGTGATCTGACCGATTAATACTGTTACCCATATCGTGCAGATAACCTGCTATCTTTGCCAATTCAACTAGATGTTGGTCATGGCCCAGTTTCTTGAGAATCATTCCGGCAATTTCCGCCACCTTGGCCGCATGCTTTTTCGAATGCTCCGTATATCCCAACACGCCAAGCACTTCATTTCCCTGTTCAATATAAGCGTTTACTTCATCCAAACACTTCACTTCTTTGTACGTAATTTCTTTCATTCTACCTCCAGTCTTTTACTTTCCTTTCTATTATATTAGCAAAAAGTCTCCGCTCTCATCTATCATGGAATTGCTAAATCTTTGTAAGAATTAGGTAAAGACTGTCAAATTAATAAAAGACTGGTACACCAACCGATAAATCAATGGTCAGTGCACTAGTCTTTTTACTTTCATTCTTAATTCTCTTCTATATATTCATCATATGTTCCCAGTCTGTCCACCATGGTTCCGTCCGTCTTGAACTCGATGATCCTATTGGCGATGGTCTGGATGAACTCGTGGTCGTGAGACGCAAAGAGCACGTTCCCCTTAAAGTTCGCAAGTCCTTCGTTGACTGCTGTGATGGACTCCAGATCCAGATGGTTGGTCGGCTGATCCAGCACAAGCACGTTGGAGCCGTAGAGCATCATGCGGGACAGCATACAGCGGACCTTTTCCCCTCCTGACAGCACCTGCACTTCCTTGTACACGTCGTCGCCGGAAAAGAGCATCCTGCCCAGGAAACTTCTCATAAAGGACTCCGTGGTCTCTGAAGTATACTGGCTGAGCCAGTCCACCAGATTCAAGGTGCAGCCGTTGAAATACTCCGAGTTGTCCATCGGGAAGTAAGAGGAAGTGATGGTCACGCCCCACTTGTAACTGCCCTCGTCGGCTTCCATCTCACCCATGATGATTTTAAACAGGGTGGTATTTGCAATTTCATTTTCGCCGACAAAAGCGATCTTGTCACCTTTGTTCACACGGAAAGAAACGTTGTCCAGCACTTTGACGCCGTCGATGGTCTTTGAAATTCCCTCGACAATCAAAATATCCTTACCAGCTTCGCGATCCATAGTAAAGCCGACAAAAGGATAACGCCTGGAAGAGGACGGCATCTCCTCTACCGTCAGCTTATCCAGCAGCTTACGACGGCTGGTAGCCTGCTTCGACTTGGATTTATTGGCAGAGAACCGCTGGATAAAAGCCTGCAGTTCCTTAATTTTATCTTCATTCTTTTTATTCTGATCTTTAACCATCTTTTGAATCATCTGGCTGGACTCATACCAGAACTCGTAGTTGCCGACGTACATTTTGATCTTGCCGTAGTCCACGTCCACGATGTTGGTGCAGACCGTATTGAGGAAATGTCTGTCGTGGGAAACCACGATGACCGTGCCTTCGTACTCCATCAAAAAATCTTCCAGCCAATTGACGGCTTTGATGTCCAAATGGTTGGTCGGCTCGTCCAGAAGGATGATGCCCGGATTGCCGAAGAGGGCCTGTGCCAGCAGCACTTTGACCTTCTCTTTACCGCTCAGACTGCCCATCTGATTATAGAGGATGTCCCCTGAAAGCCCCAGCCCCTGAATCAGGCGGCTGACATCGGATTCCGCCTCCCAGCCGTCCATTTCGGCGAATTCCGCTTCCAGTTCCGCCGCTTTGATGCCATCCTCGTCGCTGAAATCTTCTTTCATATAGATGGCGTCCTTCTCCTTCATCACGTCGTAAAGACGCTGGTTGCCCATGATGACGGTATCGAGAACAGTATATTCGTCATATTCAAAATGGTCCTGCTTGAGGACGGACATTCTGATACCCGGCTTGATGGACACGTTCCCGGTGGTCGGCTCCAGTTCCCCTGAGAGAATGCGCAGAAAGGTGGACTTACCTGCTCCGTTGGCGCCGATAATGCCGTAGCAGTTGCCCGGCGTAAACTTCAAATCTACATCTTTAAAAAGTGTCTGCCCGCTGAAATTCAGGCTCACGTTCACTACATCTATCACTAATTTCTTACTCCTTTATATTAATTCAACAATTTTCTCTACAACTTCTTCCACACTGAGGCCGTCTGCCTCTACCACCATATCCGCGTGCTTTTGATAAAGCGGAATCCGCTGCTCATAAAGGTCTGCGATGGTCTGGCCTTTTTCCAGGGTTACACCTCTGGATTTGATGTTATTCAGCCTCTCTAAGATTGTATCCAGGGTGACCTTGATGTAAACCACGACGCCCTTTTCCTTGAACTTGTCCATGGCCCGATCAAAATAGATGGCGCTGCCTCCTGTAGCCACCACGTAATTCTCTCCGTCAAAATCCAGAAGAACTCGTTCCTCCACATGATGGAAATAATCATTGCCTTCTTGATCGATGATCTCCTGCAGCGTTCTGCTCTCCGCCTGCTGGATGAGGATGTCCGTATCCACAAATCCTTTGTTCATAGTCTTTGCCAGCACCACTCCTACGGTGCTTTTGCCGCAGGCCGGCATTCCAACTAAAATGACATTTTTCATCTATTCGTACCTCTTACTTTTTTAGTCACATCCTCTATTCTAACATATCCGCGCCGCGATAGCAAAATATAATCTTCATTTTTCATCGTTGCACGCATAATAATACAGCGATGCGACTGAAGCGAAGGGTGAGTATTTCTTCCGCAGCCGCTCAAATCTCTGCTTACTCAGCGTCTTATAGCCGTGGGCTTTTTTGATGCCATTCTGCAGTGCCACATCGTCAAAGCTGAAAATATTCAGCCGGCCCAGGGTGAATTCGGCAATCATCTCAGCCGTCCAGCGCCCCACGCCTTTGATCTGCATCAGATATTTGACCACTTCGTCATCATCCATATCCACTAACAAAATAAAATCGTACTTTCCGTCCTCCACGTCCTGCGCCAACCCTCTGATGTATTCCGCCTTTCGTTGGGACATGCCGCAGCTTTTGATTTCTTCAACGCTTTTCTGCAAAATCAGCTCCGGTGTGTAATCGCCCACCAGCTGCCGCAGCCTGCCGTCGATAACGTCAGCCACTTTGTTAGAGAGCATCTGCCCTACGATACTGCTGATTAAAGACGCAAATACATCCTTTCTTTCACCGCCGCCCAAATGACCAAAGTGTGCAACCAGCTCTTTCATGACTGGATCTTTTGCAGAGATATAATCCATTTCCGGTTTTGCATATTCTATCATCTTTCGCACCTTTCCCTCGAATAGAAACAACCTCTGTTGGCGTCTACACCAGCATCATTGCAGCGACCATGAGTCCCCGCCTGCCCTGATGCCCGCGATGGGAGAAAAACATCTCCTTATTGCATTTGGTGCAAAGTTCCATATCCGACAGATTTCCTTCCGCAAGACCTGCAGCCAGCAAATCATGGTGTATTATCCCCTTCAGGTCAATATGGAACTTGCAGCCGCGACGGTCAGCAAATTGCCGATAGGCCTCATCTGCGTCAAAGAAAGCCTGCGCCACATCCTCATCCACTTCAAAGCAGTCCTGGCAAAGGGACGGTCCGATACCAGTTATGATATCAGATAGCTGGCACCCATATTCGGTCTTCATCTTTGAGACCATAGCCGTGCCGATGCCTGCCAAGGTTCCCCTCCAGCCCGAATGAGCCAGTCCGATAACTTGTCTAACCGGATCAAAGAAAAAGATGGCGTTGCAGTCCGCATGCCCCGTGATGATGGTCAAATTGCGTTCGTCAGTCACCAAGCCGTCGATATCCCTGTAATCCCTTTCCCGGACTACGCCTTTGCCCAGGTCTGCCGCTGTCACCACTTTGATATTGGTGGTGTGGGTCTGCGCTGACGTCACCATTTGATCTGTGTCTGCACCCAGCACCTGTCCGAGAAGTTCAAAGTTCTGCAAGATGTTTTCGTCCGTATCCAGATGCCGTTCGCCGAAATTCCAAGTGGCACAAGGCCCCTGGCTCACACCCCCGTGACGTGTAGTGAACAAGTGACGCAGTTCCTCGTAATCGTCCAGCTGCGGAAAGGTCAGATATTGCCTCTCACCCTCCCTGTGCAGCCGGTAGCTTTCTGTCTTTTCTCTTATCATCCCTAACCTCCCCTGATTGCTATGATGATCATATCATAGCACGATTTAGCTTGTGTGTGCAACCTAAAACAGCGGCACTAAAAAAGTGTCTATTTGTGTAGTTTTCCCTGGTATAAATCTCTTGATTTATGCTTTGATTGCAGTAAGAGGCAAGAATATAGGAGTGCCATCAAATATCTTGTCGCTGACGGTCGTTACGACTATTTCGAAACTGGTTCCCTCATCTCAATACGAGAGAACGTAAAAGACATCCTCATTCCATCAGAAGAAGACCATATCAATATGCATCCCTTTGACTTTGGGGAATTTCTTTGGGCTGCAGGCAATGATCCCATGATGGACTTTATTAGAGATTGCTACAAAAGAAAGAAGGCGCTCGGTTTGATGAGTATAAAGATGCCATGTTTTGGCGGTCTGACGCAATGATTGTAAATAATTGTTATAACTCTACCGAGCCAAACACTGGTCTCAGCTTAAACCTGGATCGAACCCTTTTAAAATACTATCTGGGAGATACTGATCTGTTAATCAGCCCCACCTTTAATGAATCGGCACAGGCAGTTCTGAAATTTACAAAAAGCTTCTGTTTGATAATTTAGAAGTTAACATAGGTATGATTGTTGAAAACATTGTGGCGCAAATGTTGGCAGCAAATGACCATAAGCTCTATTTTTACTCCAACCCCTCCTGCGATGATGCTTCCTCCCACATGGAGGTTGACTTCCTTATCGCAAAGAGCAGAATCAGCAATCGGCACAATATCCCTCCCATAGAGATGAAGTCCGGCAAAAAATACGCCTTGACCTCGCTTAGAAAATTTAAGAACAAATATGCGCAGCAGCTTTATATTCTTTATGTCCTTTATACAGGTGACCTAAAAGAAGACAGTATAATCTATCTTCCCCTATATATGACGCCGCTGCTTTGACTACCATCTCTTCCCAAAAATATTACGTGGAATTCGTGTGAATATCTCCTGCCAGCACCCACAGGACTACTCCGTTCTTGCAGGCGCAGTCCTGTGGGCTGTATATATAAATTACAATCAACGATACGCGCATCTAACCATCGATTTCTTTGAACGCTAAAGCCAATTATTATGTAGTTGCAAACACTCTAACCTCTGCTAATTTTCTTTCAATTGCTTCTATTTCTTTCTGAAGCGCTGATTTCGTAATATCAATAGCTGGTTGAAAAATATTCATATTACCCTCAAAGTGATTAAATTCGTTAAGAAGTGTCTTTCTGCTTGTGAAGAATACTCGAAATTCTCTCATACGTTCGCAGTTTGGGTCTGTATTTGGGCACCTAAATGCGTGTAGAATTATTTGATTCAACATTGTCATGTCATCTGTTTGTATATTAAAAATATCGACCAACTCTTTCTCGACTTTCATACGGAGATGATAATAGACAAGTGTTTGTTCAAGAGTATCTGCAAGTAGCGGAAAAAGCGTTTTATCTAGAATATCCAAATTATTGAAATCCATGTCAAGAATGTCGGCAACATTTACTATTTCTGTGCCTTCAAATACTTCCCCGAAAAGTGAATTATAAATTGGAATTACATCTAAACTGCCTGTACTATACCCATGCATAATAGCCGATAATTGTCCAAAGCGATCATCTGGATCCAAACTTATGTGTGCATATCCACGCATAAATGGAATCATCGCCATAAGGAATTGTCTCCTATCACGAATCGCTTCGATCAGTTCATTATTTTTATTCTGGAAAAGCAAAATAAGATGATGAAGATTTATCAGCAACTTCTTTTCTCGCTCTGACACTGGAATAAATCCGTTTGTTCCATCATGCACATTGTTTAAAATATATAGATTAAAACAATTATTGAGTTGAACATCTAATAGGCGAATCAAATCTGTATTGTGAGTGAGAATAATCTGTTTCTTGTTCTCCAAGAACTTAATAATGCAAAAGGCAATCTTATTCTTATATACAGAATCAAAACTGGAAATTGGATCATCCATAACAACATAATTCTTACCAGAATGTCTAGCTAAAAGCAACTCGAATGCTAACGAAATGAAGTTTTGCTCACCTGTACTTAATTCCATCTCTTTTCGGTCCGTACCGAGCAGATCTTTATCACCTATCTTTAATTTATAATTCCTATCGTTATCCTCATCACGAATAATCGTGATATCTTTACCAATATTTTCGTTAATAACACTCTCAATAAACAAAAGTTCTTCTGAATCAAGCTGTGGTTGTGTTTCTACCAATTGAGCATGTTCATCAAAATCATTGAAGAAACTTGTACCGTCAAAGCAATGAAATAGAGCATCAATCATCTCATCGATTATATTTTCGACGTATGTTTTTAGGTCAAGCTGCAGTGCAATTAAATGTGTAGGATCTCCATCTACAATAAACGCACTGACAATCTCTTTGATTTCAAAAGGATCTGAGCTAATTAGAGAATTATCCCTAATAATATTGTCAAGAATGTCTTTTGTCTTTTCATCAAGGCTATCATAAATATACCTCCTGTTTTCTTCTTTTGTTTCTAGAAGTGAATCACCATCAAACGAACAATTATCGCAAACTACGCAACTGTCAAGCGAATGATATTTTTTCAATATACCAATTGCATCATCATGGCGTTCAATCAAGACTGTATTTTCATCAGTTATAATCTCATCCGGCTCAAGGGAAAGAATCTTCTCTATCACTTTAGGCTTTGATAAATCAGCAATTACAAACGATCTTTTTTCATTGTCCATTTCTGAACCGGATAGTCTATTTTCATCACCTCGAATAAATGACAGAAACTCATCTCTATCAATATCTTTCCCACGCTGTTTGTTATTAACAACACTACGGACATATTGAAACGCCATCCGATGGACTGTATCTTGCCCAGACTGCATCTGAACAACAAGAAAATCCTTTACCTTTGACACCTTGAACTCTGTTTTGTATTTACTAACAAGGTTATCACACGCATTCTGAAATAATGAATTAATGCGGTCTCTCAATTCATATTCTCTACGAATCTGTGCACCGATTAGATAGTCAGTAGTCTTTCCATGAATTACATTCCTATTAAGCTGATCCTGTATTACATGAAAAGCCCCGGTCTCCGGTGTAATTGTATTTCCATTCTCGTCAGCAGCTATGAAAGAATTACTTTCTTCAGCTACCTCCATACCAAGTAATTTGGCTATACTTGTTTTTCCCGTTCCATTTGGAGCATATACAACAGCGATTCCTCCAGATCCTTGCATATGCTTAAATTCAATCGTTCCATTGCGCTCAGAAAGATGTGAGAACTCTTCTTCAAATATACTATTATTTTTGATTGACGAAAAGATGATTTTCATTGATATCCCCCTATTATTTTAGTCAAATGTTTTTCATTGACAATTTTCTATTCCTTACTACATTATAAACCATTATTTTCGATTTGTCATATCCGTTGTCCATCAAAAGACATAAAACATTTTCCCTAACAGTTCTACGTCTTTTTTATCCGTATACCTTACTTGCCTTTAATTCACTCTTTTCTTTCTATACTTTAAAAATTTCTTATTATTGTAAACAGACTGCTTCTATTTAAAATCTCATCATATTTATTTACATAGGTAATATTATAGTAATCTGTGTGCTAATCAAAAAGATAAAAGCCTAAAATTAGGTAACAGATTTATTTTATATCTCCGTTGCCATATTATAAGTAATGAAGGTCAAGTGTTTAAATATTTTAGTGATATTCTCTTGTTGCCCTAGTTACAGGCATCATTTGTAACATATTTTCCCCACTCTGTCATGCTATATCGTGCCCACCAAAAAAGCACACCGTTTTCACGATGTGCTCATTCACTTATTCCATTTCTATCATATCAAGCTGTGCCGCCTGATCCCTGGCACATAGATTATTGCAGTTACCTGCACTATATTGTTTTCTTCATCAATCCAGAAATACACATAATAATTTTTCACTCTCATTCGATGAATACCCTGACTGCGCCACGGTTCTTCTTCCGTAAGTTTGATTCTCTCCGGCATAGTTGACAGGTTCTTTATTCCCTTTTTCAGACCAGCTATCGCATTTGCGGCAGCCTCTGGGGCAAGCAGCTCATTCGCAATGTATGATTTGATTCCTCTCAAGTGTTCTCTTGCTTGTCTGGTAATCCTTACGCTATATGGCTTCATACACTCGTCTCCAGATCTTTAAATACTTCATCGACATCAAAGGAATCATCGACTTTCGCCTGCTGCAAACCTGTAGCCATCATACGATTGAATTCAGCCTTGATCATCTCATCACGTGCAGGTACCGCAGCAGGAAGTGTTACTGAGAATGGAATACCGTTATGTGCTATAATCTGACGATAATACATATCAATTGCAACAGAGCGCGGAATCCCAAGTCTTTCAAGAATACGTTCAGCCTGTTGTTTGATATCAGACTGCATCCTTGAATTAACATTTGCCGTCTTAGCAGCCATAATCCCATCACCTTTCATTTTGATTGACTACATTATAGCCTATCGTGATGCGAAATACAACACAATAGATACACACTACGCCAAGCAAAATGCCCCTTTAATTATGCTTCCTGATTTGAAACGGCAAACTGCATAATATGGCTTTATACGAGATGCAGATCGCCATAAATTTTTAAAATTTTCAGATTTTTTCGAAATTATATTGTTTTTTTTCTAATACATGATATAATGTAAACATAACTTATCACAAGTAAATTTACGTACTATAAGTTAGGAGGTAAGCTTATGAAACGAAAAATCATCTCTGTTTTGTTAACGCTTACGATGATTCTTGTCTCAACAATGACCGTTGCAGCAGAAACAACATCATCTCCAAAAAGTTCTATTGAACTTAACACTACTATCACTGAACAGCCCTTCATAACAGAAAACATTGAAGGCACGTTGAAAGTCATGGAAAATGCTGCTTTTACAAGAGTAATCGTTTATGACGACACGCAAAGCGTTGTTGCTGATATAACATATTTTGGCGACAATGGGCTATTGCTAAACAATTTAACTGAAGAAATCATTGACCTAAGCGATGCCACTTTAGCAGTCAGCGCCCCTCCAGGAGTATCTTTTGGAGACGACCATCCTTACAAGGGCACCTACGAAATGACTGGCGTCGCAATAAGTGTAGAGGCAGTCTTAATATGCCTGGCACTGGGTATACCAGCTGGAACTGCAGCAGTTGTAAGCATGGTAACCATTGCCGTCTCCTTAGGATTAAGCCACATATACTGGACAAAGAAAGTCGCATATGGTGAAGATTCTCAATATCTCTATGTGCGCACCAAAACGCAGTTCTACAAAAACTCTTCGCGTACAGCTAAGATTGGCAGTGAAATTGTAACTTATCAGAAGAAAGCAAAAGGCGGCTCGGTACGCATCGCACCGGTGGCATGAAAAATAAGAATAGCATTCGGATCACAGTCATTTTGGGAATGACCGCTCTGTTCTTCTTATCCTATAAGTTCTATGATGAATCATTGCTATACTCGGCAGCTGTCGCTTGCGGTTTATTAATTAGTTTGCGAAGCATGCGATTAATAAAAATAATTGATGGAGTCTATGAGATTGATGAAGAAGAACATTCTAATCTTTTTCAATATATCCTAGCCCTGTTGTATACGTGTGTAGTCAGCCTATGCATATACCAATATTCCCATAAAAGCTTCATCATCGCCATATTAATTTCCATTGCTTATCTTATGTTAGAAATTTGGGTGCTGATAAAAAGGGGCAATCTGAAGAGAAAACAGAAAAATAAATAAAATATGCTCCCTTATAGGCAGACAAACGTAGAACTTGTCACTAGAAGGGAGCATATTGATGTCATACGATCTACTCCACCACGTCGATTCTCTCTGCCAGCCACTGGTCGTTGACCTCGGCATATTTGTTAGCCGGAATTGCCAAGGCAGATAGATAGTCATCTTTCAGCTGGTCGTATAATTCATCGTCCACATTGACCGTCAGCTGTTCTCCTGCCGCATTGTCATAGTCCCAGATGATAAAATACTCTTCGCCATTATCAAAGAAATACAAGAGGTCTCTGATTTTTACATCAGGCCACTCTTCCTTCATATTTTCCACGATGATGGCCTTGTAAAGTTCTATAATCCGGTCGTCTCTGCCGCCGTCAGCCAGCAAAATCTTTTCCAGCAGTTCTGCGCTGTTTCCAACCACACGGAAGACGGCTTCTTCGTCCAGATCCCCTTCCGGTACTTCCAGACTGTTCAGCTGTTCCAGCAGATCCGACTCGTGTTCCGGCGCCATGTAAATCGTCAGCTTCTTGCCCGGATCCATGTACATCACGGGATATTCCACCAAAGTCTCATCTCCGCATTCAGGGCATTTGATCAGGAAAAACTCCCCGTTCATAATCTGGTCTTTGAACTCCGGATCTGTGGAAACATCCACAAACTCGTTGAGATTCATCGTAATTTCGTGTTCGCAGTTGGGACACTTAAATTTCTCTTTCTCCATACTCCACCTCTTCTATTGAAATCTGTTCCATACCGTTATCGTCGTCCTCCCCTTCTTCCTCAGAAAGGTTGATTACTCCTTCGATATCCTCAATCTCAGGTAAATCCTTCAGACTGGTAAATCCGAAATTCTTCAAAAATGTATCAGTGGTACCATAGAGAATCGGCCTGCCAATTCCGTCAGATTTTCCCTTTGGCAAGATCAAGTCTTTCTTTAGAAGACCGTCGATGACCCTGTCGCACTTCACACCTCTGATGGCGTCAATCTCCCCTTTTGTTACTGGCTGCTTATAGGCAATGATTGCCAGAACTTCAAGGGCTGACTGCGATAACTTCTTTACTTTAACTGGTGTGCAGAGCCGTTCTATGAACTCTGCATTCTCAGGCCGGGTCACAAACTGAAAAGATCTTCCCACCTGCCTGATGACGATTCCCCTTCCCTCCTGCTCATATTCTTCCTGCAGTTCGAGAAAATAGGTCATAGCGTCTTCTTTACTGATATTAAATAAATCTGCACAAGTCTTCACGTCCAGTGGCTGTCCCCAAATGAACATCATGGACTCAAAGGCAGATTTAATTGTCTTCTTACTATTCATCTGCGCCTGCCTCCTCAAATTTTCGCTCACCCGGTACCACTGTAATTTCCCCATAGACACTTCTTTGGTCTGCATCCAGATACTTGTCCCTTATCATCTGCAGCACAGAGACGAAGGTGACAACAATATCGTAACGATCTTTCTTGTTGGGAATCAGCTCTTTTAAGTTCAACTTGCGAATTCCTTTCAGAAATACGTTTTTAAAACGGTCTTTGATGTAGACCATGCGGCTTTCTATGGTCGCCTTTTCTCGCTCAACCTTTGTATAGTGAGCGCGTACCTCTTCTTCCCGCTTTTTCTTTCGCAGGAACTGATCAAAGGCGCTGGCGAATTTTTTGATATCCAAGTCCAGGTATTCGTCCGGCTGATTGAGATACTCCGATATATCCTCCTGCGGTTTTTCGTAAATCAGGGACATATAATCCTCTCGCTCTTTCAGCTCTTCTGCCCCCCGCTTATACTTCTTGTATTCCAACAGTCTCTCTACCAGTTCACTTCTAGGATCTTCCTCCAGCAGCACTTCTCCCTCTACCGTCGCCCTAGGCAGAATCATCTTTGATTTGATATCGATCAAAGTGGCTGCCAGCACCATGAACTCTGTCGCCACATTAAAGTCCATGGCCTTCATGTCTTCGATATACGCGAGATACTGTCTTGTAATCTCCGAAATCCGA
Organism: Eubacteriaceae bacterium; assembly: GCA_902362805.1. Taxonomy (GTDB): domain Bacteria; phylum Bacillota; class Clostridia; order Peptostreptococcales; family Anaerovoracaceae; genus Senimuribacter. Next base: position 22,702 of record CABIXY010000010.1, read on the forward strand.
ATATCGTAAATGCTCATCTGAGCGTTCTCTATCAAATACACGAGCAGGTCAAAAGGTCCTTCAAAGGACTGCAGTCTAACCTTGTAACTCATACTTGCTCCTTTTCCTCGGCTTCTTTTTCCGCCAAGCCGGTATAGTAATTATAATACAAAAGTCCGATGACTACAACCGCACAGCCGATCATCTGCCAGGATGTCGGAACCTGCCCTAGGAATATCACACCCATGATGATGGCCGAAACACATTCGCCGGATTCCCAAGCCGAGACATAGAGAGAATCCACATGGCCGAAACAGAGGTTGAACACGGCGTGTGCGCCAATCTGACATACCAAAGTCAGACCGATGATATACACATAGTCCGCCTTTGAATATCCGAAGACCGGCGTCTTTGTAGCCACCATACCTACGGCAAAGCAAATCCAGCAGGCGAGGAAGACCAGGAACACATAAGCACTGCCCGATACATCTTTTCTCACTTCATTTCCGACTGTGAAATACAGTCCCATGAACATCGCCGCCAAAAAGGCCAAAACGTCGCCAGCAAAATTGCTGGCTGACAGTTGTCTGAAATCCAGCCCAGCAATCAAAGCACCACCCAGCAAAGCCAGGATGATGCCCATGACCGGGCGTACGCCCACCTTTCTGCGAAAGACGAATATGGTGATGACTAGCACAATCAGAGGATGCAGGGCCGCCAGCACAGACGCGCTGCCGATATCCGTCAGTTTGACAGCGTTAAACCAGGTAAAAAAGTGGAGGAACAAAAAAGTGCCTGCCACAAAGGTCCATATGTAATTCTTGATTGAAATTTTCTTCAGCACGTCTCGCTGTTTCAGTAAAACGGGAATTGCAAAGACGGGCATTCCCAGACTCAGCCTCCAAAATCCGATGGCCATGGAAGGTGCCTCAATGACACTGCCGAAGATTCCCGACGATGACCCCGCCACCACGGCAAAGACGACGATAATTTTTACATAGCGGGCTAAAAAGCCCTGTTTCTTATTTTCCATTCTTCACGATTCCTTCTTTGTATTTCCTGCCAGCTGACAGATACAGACCCCTGCGATGATCAGCGCGGCGGTCAAAATCTTCACTGGCTGTAAGGTTTCTCCTAAAATCAAAGTAGCCAGGGCAAAGGAGAAAATCGGCACCAGATTGATGAATACCGAAGCCCTGGCCGGTCCGATTTCTTTGATGGCGATCTGCTGTACCAGATAAGAAAAACAGGACGGGAAAATGGCCATAAAAACGACGGCGATGTAAGCCTCTGCCGATACTCCTGGCAGAAATTCCCATGGTTTTTCCAAAAGCACAAAAGGTATCAGCACCAAGGTACATACCAAAAAACTGTAGTAGGTGATAGCAACCGGGGAAATCCCTGCACATCTGCTTTTGCTGTAAACGCCGTAAGCCGCCCACACAACTACTGCCAGGCACATGATCAGATCGCCTTTGTTCAAGTCAAATGCTGCCAGCACCGACAAATCGCCTGCGGTGATAGTCAATACCACGCCAAAAAGCGATAGAACGATACCCAGTGCCTGCTTCAGGGGCAGCTTTTGTTTCAAAAAAAGCAGTGCCAACAAGGCAGTCACCACCGGATTGGTCGCCCCGATAATCGATGAATTGATCGCAGTGGTATATTTCAGCGACAAGAAGAAAAAGATATGGTATCCCACCATGCCGACGATACCTGTAAAGAGGAACTTCTTCAAATCCGTCTTCTGAAATATGTATTTTTCCTCTGGATTCTTTGACTCCATGTATTTTTTGATGAATCCCATAGCGGCAGTCGCCACGACAAATCTCCCAAAGGTCAGCGATACAGTCGGAATGTAGGGTACCGCAAATTTTCCGGCAATAAAAGCGCCTGACCAGCAAAATGCTGCCAGCACCATCAGTATGTAAATTCTAGTATGCTTCATATTTATTTGAACAGCGCCGCCAAGCTCTTTTCGTATGGCGGTCTGCATATTCCCTTCTCTGTAATGACTGCTGTGATATTGTTTGCCGGTGTCACATCAAAGGATGGATTGTAGGTCTTTACTCCCTCCGGCGCCATCGGCTTTTCGTACCACATCTTGTAGATTTCTTCACCATCGCGGAGTTCGATATGGATGTCCTCTCCCGTAGGCGTATTCAGATCAATCGTCGAAGTCGGCACGTACATATAGAATGGAATGCCATATTCTTTTGCCAAAATTGCCACGCCTGATGTGCCGATTTTGTTGGCTCCATCTCCGTTGGCAGCCATACGGTCACACCCTACGACCACGGCATCAATCCAACCGTTTTTCATGACGATAGACGCCATATTATCGCAGATCAAAGTCACATCGATTCCTGATTTACAAAGCTCCCAGCTAGTCAGCCGCGCTCCCTGCAAGAGCGGCCTCGTCTCGTCAGCAAAAACTTTGAAATCATAACCCCGCTCCTGCCCCAGGTAAATAGGTGCAAGACAAGTTCCATACTTTGCTGTTGCAATGGTACCAGCATTACAATGGGTCAGAATCCCCATGCCCGGCTGAAGCAGTGAAAGACCGTATTCTCCCATGGCAAAACAGGCTGCCTCGTCCTCTTTGCGGATTTGTTCTGCTTCAGCAAAAAGAACCTCCTTGGCTGTTTTCACGTCGAACCCCGTTGCTGCGGTTTTGTCAGATGCAGCCCCAGCTCCATGAATTTCGCTTACAAACTTGTCCCACATGCGAGAAAGCGCCCAAGCCAAGTTCACCGCTGTGGGTCTGGCTGTCACCAGATAGTCTTTAGCAGTCTTCAGCTGGAGTGCAAAGTCGTCGATATCTGTGCCCTGGAAATCTCTCACCGACAAGTAGAGACCATAAGCCGCCGCAACACCGATAGCCGGCGCCCCTCTGACCTTCAGTTTGTAGATAGCCTCCCAAACATCTTCTTTCGTATGCATCTCTTCGTAGATTTCTTCGCCGGGTAAGCGCGTCTGATCTAAAACCAACATCTTATTATCTATGTATTTCACTGGTGCGATTTCAAATACTTTCATTTCTCCACCTGCCTGTAATTGTAATCTAACGCATGTCTCCCTGCGGTAACGTATTACTTGCCCAATATGCCTTCAGTCACTTCCGCTCCTCTCGCTGTCTGTTTTGCCTAGCCGAACAAGCTTGGAGTAAAAAGACAAGGCTGTCTTGATTATAGCGTCCATTATACCGTGCGCATTCCTCTAAATATAGAATAGAAGCGCATGATTCAATGGACGCTTCCTTGCAGTGAAACTGTCTGGGTTATAGCGTCCATTATACCATTAATCTTACCTTCTCTGCAAGGGAAATAGCCCTGTTGTTTGCTTATAAAACAGCTGTTTCTAAGGGGAGGGCGCGACATCTTTGCTCCACTCATGCCTTGTAACGCAATTTCACGACAACTCCCCCTTTCTACATAATTTACCCTATACTTCTACTGAAATGGAGTTCAATATATTTTTTAACATCATCGTGGTTTCCCTCTTGAATCGCCCGTAAAATCTGCTCATGCTCAAGAATATTCTCATCCCTGTCAACATCATAATTTTGATGGTCGTATAAAACTACAAGGAAAAGAAGATTAAAAAATGCAGCATACAATCGTTCCAAAGTAGTATTTCTCAGTATCTTTATGAGGCTGACATCGAATTCAATAGCGATTTGGGCAAATCGATAATCACTTTCAATCGAATGCTCTTTACTAAGGTTTTTCTGCTGTGCAATAAAGTCCCTCATCAGCGTAATCAAATCAGGAATTAGATTCTTTTTGATGCATTGTTCATAGCTTCCTACCAACAAAATCTTTGCCGTATCCTGTACTTCATTAAAAAGTGATTGATCAATCTCGACCACCCGAGGCCCTGCATGAGGAGTAAACGTCACCAGGCCTTCGCTTTCCAAAATGGACAGAGCCTCTCTGACGGGCGAATTGCTGATTTCTAATTCCTTAGCCAATTCAAGCATATTTATTTTTTCTCCAAGCTGATAAGTTTGGTCGAGAATTCGACCTTTGATCAAATCATAGACCTGGTCTTTGATGGAAATTTTTTTTAAGACACTCATGAAGTCACCTGCCTTCTCTATTTTGGGATAACATCTTTTTACTTACTATTATAGGAAACAATGAATTGGCTGTCAAATCTTTTATGTTTTATGCACAATGGACTATAGATTTCCGAATTTTTAATTTTTTATTGACAAATAAATTTATGGCGGTATAATATAAGCAGGATTATCGATTATGGATTATGCACAATATATCAAACTTATAAAAGGATAGAAAGGAATGTAAAAATGAGAAGTTTATTTACCCCTTTAAAAGAGGAAGGGCTCACAACTCTTAGAATCAGGCACGACTTTAAGGACGGCAGTTTCAAACTCTATGTCGCAAAGGAATGGGAAAAAGAGTTTGATTTCTCAAAGTACAACAAAGAATTCTATCTAGATGGAATTTTCACAGAGAATGCCCGATACTTAAACACGCAACAAGTAAGAGCACTGTACAAAAAATACAATCTGGAAGACTATCTGGATGAAATCCTCGATTTGATCAGGCAGGGGCGGCATTTTGGTATCGACGCCTACTACAACGACAAATACGATATCCGTTTCATGATGCACGAACACAGCAGACGTCTGGGCGTACTCAATAAAAGTCATGCCATCATGGCTGGCGGTATCCGAAGGCATTTTCCAGAAGAAGACGAAAAAGAGGTCATTATCGACGGATTAAATCTAGGACGCGGTATGAGTTTTAAAAACATTGCCGGCAGTCTGCCCTTTGGCGGTTGTAAAGCAACAGTACAAATGCAAGAGCTCGACATGACCAACATGGAGGTCATGGGATTTCTTGCGTATGCCTTGGATAGCACTAGAGACATGACTGGTCCGGATATGAATTTCCCAACCGAAATGTCTGATGTCATGATAAAGGAAGGCTATTCCGTGCAGTTTACTGGCGGTCCGAATGCCAAAACAGGTGAAACAGGAAAACCGACAGCTTACGGCGTATATCTGTCCATGAAACAGGCTGTAAAATTTAAAGAAGGCAGCGAAAGCCTGGATGGCAAAAGTATTGCCCTCATCGGTCTAGGTGCTGTCGGCTGGTATATGGGAGAATATCTCTTGCAGGAAGACGTGACCCTTTATATAGCAGATATAAATCAAAACCGTGCGCAAGAATTTGTCGATACCCATCCTGGAGCGGATGTACAGACAGTTGATGTAGAAGCAGCTCTTTATATGGAGGTTGACATCGTATGCCCATGTGCAATCGGCGGCATTCTCTACGACGAAAATATCCCGCAGCTCAAGTGCAAATACATATGGGGGTCTGCCAACAATCAGTTGAAAGCGTCCAGTCAGGAAGAGGAATACAGGCTTGCCAAGCTATTAGACTCACAGGATATCTTGTTTCAGTCAGAGTGGTGGCACAATACGGCAGGTGTCATCTGTGGTGCCGAAGAGTATCTCTATAACGGAGATGAAGATTCACTGAAGAAAAAGGTAGAGGCAATTTTGCCAATAAATACATGGAAAAATCTAAACCGCGCCAAAGAATTAGGTATTACACCTACAGAATCCTGCTACTCCCTTTGTGACAGTCTTCTCTACGATTAATGGATACCACTAATTTGCCCATAAAAGATCCCTGACGATTCATCGCCAGGGATCTTTTATAAGTATTTAAGCTTCCTTATTCTCTGCTTCCGCTTCCTCTATGATCTTATCAATTGTCTTCACTACGTCTGCGGCAAGCGGCTCAGCTTGGTGATGTTCAAGAATATATCTCACCTTTTCTGCTGCTTTCATACCATAATCCTTTGCTCCATCGCTTTCCCACGCTTCATAAGATCTGCGCTCCACTAAATCTGCTATCAAATGTTCCTTCTTAAAATACTGATAAGTGTGTTTAGTGGAAAGAAAATTACCGCCAGGTCCTACCTCAGCAATGGTGTCCAACCCGATCAGCGCATCGCTGACATCGATACCTTCGGCAATTCTTTTTGCTATGCCGACCATTTCGTTGCACGCAACAAGGTGTGTTAGGGATCCTGTCAGACCGATATCGATAAATCCGCTATCATGAATCAGATTTCCCCCGCCTAGTAGTGAAATCAGAATTCCAAACATTCCCTCCATACCAGCTTGTGCGTCAACTGTCTTTGCCTCTGTGGCTCCCGCCAAATCAAAGCCCGGTATTCCTAGATATCTTGTAATTTCATTAGATGCGCTTTCTAGCATGTTACCTTCTGGCGTACCATATGGAGCCTGCATGGTCTTCATATCCAACGGACTTGCTCCAACACCACCGATAAAAGGTGCACCCGGTGCTGTCAGTTGATGAATGACAAGGCCCGTCAAAGACTCTGCAAAACCTATTGTCAAACAGCCTGCCACGCTGGTCGGCCCCGCTGCACCCATGATAATTCCCGGTGTATAAACACAAGGGACATAATGTTCTGCAGCTGTCATCAGCTTTTCAATAGCATCTTTAGTGTGGGTCAAAGGCGTTGTCGGTTCACTATATACAATTAGGAAAGGCCTTTCTTTAAAAGCCTCCGCCCCGCCTGCAACGGCTTCACACATTTCAAAGATTCTCTCCAGATTTTTCTTTGTAAAGGCCCAAGTAGCAATTGGCTTCGTTGTATTGCGAAGCATTGCATCAACTTCATGAAGGTCAGCCAGTTTTTCAGTCTGATCGCCAATCATAACCAAAGACATGGCAAAATCCATATGCTCTAAGGCATCCACGACTTTTGCCGTATTCGCAGCGTCTTCTTTACGAGAAAGTCTCCGCTCTCCAGTTTGTGGGTCAATAAAATTACAGCAGGTAGGCCCTGATCCGAAATAAGAATTTCTATCTCCCAGCAACATGGTTTCTTTCCCCCGTCTATCATAAATCCGAACCATCTCAGGCGCTGACTCAATGCACTCCTCTACTAAAGTTCTAGGGATTTTTACCCGGATACCATCGACAACACAGCCAGCGGTCTGCAAAAGTTCCACTGCTTTGGGACAGTGAATATCTGCACCAACAGTTTCCATGACAGTGTACACGGCCTCCATGATTTTTTTAATCTTCTCTTCCCCTAGGAATGTAAGCTTTATATTACTTTTCATTTTTCTTTTCCTCCTGCAGAATTCTATTCATTCCTCTAATACTGGAGAAGAGGAATATGATGACAATGAATAATATCGGAAAGGTTGCCAGTGTCGCCAGCATCTTTGTACCATCTACCCCGGCAAAGCAGATCATAACCCAGGCCAATGTACCCATGATAATTCCCCACATCACTTTCTGATACAGCGGCGGCTCATTGTCTTCAACGGCAAACCCCGAGGTGGTTAATATTGCAATACTGGAGGTCATTGAGTCGGCCGTGGTGATAAATGATATGATAATAATAATTAGAAATACCACGATTAAAATACTCCCTAGTGGTAACCCTTTAAAAAATTCAAATACTGCTGATTCCAAGCCTTTCACATTTAAGGCATCAGCGATGTCCACAGTGCCTGAAAGCTGCATGTTTATGGCCGTACCACCAAAGATGGTAAACCATAAGATACCGAAAATTGCTGGTGCAATCATATTGACCAGCAGAAACTCCTTAATCGTCCGTCCATAAGATATCCTAGTCAAAAAGATTCCCGCAACCGGGGCGTAAGAGAACCATACGGCCCAATAGAAAACAGTCCACCAATCCGCCCAATCCTCTCCTTTATGGTCTACGCCTAAATAAGTATGTAGGTGGAAAAAGTTCTGTATATATTCCCCTGTTCCCTGCACGCCCAACTTCAAAATATATGAAGTTGGACCGACAATCAAGATAAAGATCATCACGATAAGGTACAACTTCACATTTTGGCTGGACAACCAGTTCATTCCTTTATCCAGACCCGTTGCAGAGGAGATGGTGAACGCAATGACAATCCCTGCGGCTACGAGAAGCCAGACAAAGGTAGAAGGTTCTATGGGAGATATGTATCCAAAGCCCGATGTGATCTGCATAATTCCCTGCCCCATAGATGTGGCAATTCCTCCTGCCAAAGCGAACACACATAGCGCATCAATCAATTTTGCAATATTACCTTTGCTCATTTTTTCCCCTAATAGAAAATACAAGCCCGAGCCAATGGTCATATTCTGCTTATAGTTATATACAGCAAGCCCAATTGGAATTGCTGCTATAATATAAATTGCATAAATAGTAAAAGTCCAATGCAGATATGTATTGGACATAGAAAACATCACTGCCTCTCCAGAAAACGCCTCAATTTCTTCAGCTGGTGCAGACAATAACTGAATCGGCTCAGCGACACCCCAAAACACAATGCCAATACCGATGCTAGAGCACAGAGACATGGTGAACCACTGCCAAATTGAAAACTTAGGTTTTGCGTCCCTGCCTCCAAATCTGATATTTCGCCAAGGACTGCAGAGTGCAATGATTAAGATGACTACACAGGCCAGTGCGACTAGTAAATATAACCAATCAAACCAATGTGCAATCCACCCATAGGCAGCGTTTACAGCTTTGGTAAACGCCGAATTATTCACCAGACTCAAAATTAGAGCGCCGACTAAGACAATAAACGGAGGCCAAAAGACCACATGGTTTATCCTGTTCTTTTTCTTCCCATTCATTTTTCCATTCCTTTTTTCTTTCCATATAGACAGCCTGCTTATATGGACTTTCAGTTTGTCTTTATTAAATAGACAAACTTTTGTATACGGTTTGAAGATTAACAATTATACATCGTGCACAATCGATTATGTATATAAAATATACTCCCCTATTCGCAAATTGTCAACTTCTATTCGCAAATTTTCTGATAATTTTTTACTGCTTCCTCTGAAAGGCTCTGACTGACAGGACATAAAACGCCGCCAACAGAAACACGCACCACAACATGGCAGTCAGCGTGATATCCGCCTGCAGTGCTTTTCCCTGCAGGGCATCCCGCAAGGTGTCGATAATCGGTGTCATAGGCTGGTGCTCGGCAAAAATCCGCAAAACCTGCGGCATCGTATCTGTCGGAACAAAACCAGAGCTTATGTATGGCAGGACGATGGCGAATACAGAAAAGGCGCCTGCCCCTTCTGGGCTTTTGGCGATGATGCCAAAGAAGATGGAACACCACGAAATTGTCTGGATATATAGACAGAGGATCAGTATCGCCACCAGCCAGCCTGCAAAATTCGCTTCTGGCCTAAAACCGACAAGAAAAGCAACCGCCACTACCAGCGCAGTCGTCAGTCCGTTTCTAGCAAAGGATTCCCAAAGATGACCGGATAATATAGCGGATTTTTTGATAGGCATCGTGCAGAAGCGATCAATGATGCCCGTCTTTATATCGGTGCTTACACTGATTGCCGTGGTCGTCGCACACTGTCCCAAGCTCTGCAGTATAATGCCTGGAACAATATAGTTGACGTAAGAGGTACTGCCTACGTTCATTGCTCCGCCGAGAACATAGACGAAGAGAATCATCATCAGTACAGGTGCTACAAAGCTGGTCAAAATCATATCGGGATTTCGTTTCGTTAATAATAAACATCGACCGGTCATGGTTTTTGTATCGTAAAACGAGCTAACAAGTTTCTTCATTTTTTATACCTTCCTTTTCTCCAATCAGCGTTAAAAAGACATCCTCAAGGGTGGGCTGCTTCTGCGTGAATTCTTTGATTCCTCCCCCGTTAGAAGCAAACTTCTGGAACAGCTGGGACAGCATATTTGCTGTTCCGTCAGTATAGATTGTCAGCTTATTCTCTTCCTGCGTCTCCATCGTTTCAAATTCACTGACAAGCCTGCAAGCCCGCGCAAAGTCTTCTTCATCGGCAAAGGTGAACTCTGCCACACCTTGGGGAAGCATGTTTTTCAGTTCTCGTGCCGTTCCCTCGACGAGGATAGACCCTTTGTCCAGAATGCCGATTTTATCGGCTAACTGCTCAGCTTCCTCCAAATATTGTGTAGTTAAAAAGATCGTCACCCCGGAATCTTTCAGTTCCCGAATAATCTTCCACATGCTATGACGGCTTTGCGGATCAAGACCCGTTGTCGGTTCGTCTAAGAAGATCATCTCAGGTCTGTTGACCAAACTCATGGCGATATCCAATTTTCTCTTCATTCCTCCAGAATAGGTCGATACAAAACGATTAGCGGAATCCGTCAAGTTGAAATAGGCTAACAGTTCGTCAGCTCTCTCTTTTGGACCTGCGATATGATTGAGTTTTCCTATCAGCAATAGGTTCTCTCGACCGGTCAGCGATTCGTCCACGCTTGCAAACTGCCCTGTCAAGCTGATCACTTCCCGCACTTTTTCCGGCTCTCTTATCACATCATGACCACTTACCCGCAATTCCCCTACATCCGGTCTTAGCAATGTCGTCAGCATCTTGGTGGTCGTCGTTTTCCCTGCGCCGTTGGAGCCCAAAAGAGAGTAAACTGTTCCCCGCTCCACCTCAAAGTTCACATCTGTTAACACTGATTTGTCTTGATAACTTTTATACAGCCCTTTTACAGAAATAGCTCGATCTGTCTTTTTCATAATCATCCTCCTTTTTATATACATGGTGTCTGTATGTATTTTGATGAAAAAAATGCCCTTGCCCTCCTCGTTCATGTTGCGAGGAGGGTTTCCGGGAATCTCATTGCTTCTATTCTATTGTAAGGCGCTCCACTTGCTGTAAAGACCCCTGTAGGATTTCTTCATCAATGATGGGAATTCCCATGCCCTCAAATAATTCTTTGACGAAGTAAAGCTTCTCTGCCAGTTCTTCTTTGCTGCATGGAAAAATGGAAGGAATCATCCATACGTCTACAATCATCGTAAAAAAACTAGCTAGGGCTTTCGGGTATTTTACGTCTTTAATGGAGCCATCCTCTATGGCTTCTTGAAAAAGCTCCTCAAAATACGCTGCGGTTACATTCTGCTGATTCTGCAAAAAATCAGCTAAAATCCGCGGATTATTTAGCAAGTGAATAGACATGGCGTTCACTTCCTGCATTTCCTGGTTTTGAAACTGCAGTTTGATGACTTTCTTCATCTTTTCCAGACCGGTCAGATCTTTTTCCTTTTTCACCTTTTCAAAAGGGTTATTATCAAAGAACATTTTGTCCCCTAAGGCGTCGAGAACCTCTTCTTTTGACTTAAAGTGATGATAAAAAGCCCCCCTTGTCAATCCTCCGAGATGATCTACGATATCTAAGACCGTCGTCTCCTCATACCCTTTCTCAAGAAAGAGCTTCAGAGAAGCATCCAGTATTTTCTGCACTGTTTCTTCCGGATATTTATTGCGCGGCATCTCGCACCTCCTCAAATACATACACCGTGTTTGTAAATACAAATATAACATGTACTGTGTATGTTGTCAACAAAAGTGCCATCGAAAATCTAGTTAACTTTATCTGCCAAATAGTGTATAATTGTAGTGAAACAGGGAGGGACAGATATGACGGCAATTACAAAGACCAGCATGAAAGACCAGGTTTACCAAATCATTAAAGAGAAAATCTTCTCGCTGGAGTACGACTTCGGCGACACGATCAATATTTCTGCGCTGAGCAACGAGCTGGGCGTCAGCAACACGCCGATTCGCGAGGCGCTTTCTCGTTTAGAGGTGGAAGGTCTGGTGACTTCCACGCTGAATTCCAAAGTCCAAGTCATCGATATCACCGAGGATTTATATAAAGATATCGATCATACCTTTTTTTCCATTATTTCCGGCTGCTACACCACGTGCTATTTAGAGGATAGAATCGAATATCTTTTAGAGTTGATGGATAACGCGATTCTCGCACAGGAGCGCGCTCTCAAGGAGCGGGAATATATGAATTACGCATTTAAGGCTATCGAGTTTGATCGATGCTTTGTCGCCGCGACAGGCAACGATTATCTGCTCAACACATTCGATACCAAGTCCCCGATTCTTTATCTACTGACCCGCTACACCCACCAGCATCCTGAACCTAACCGGGAATTCAATCTGGGTGAGCACCAGCAGATTCTCGATGCGGTCAGGAAGAACAACTTCATGGGAGCCCAGAAACTCATCTATATTCATTACGACAAACATTTTGAATACTAAAAATATGTCCTTCAGACGATATTTTTATGTGATAAAAGAACACTGTCAGACGAATTCGTCCGGCAGTGTTCTTCTATTTCAAAGTGCTGCAAACAGCACTTCACTTGCAAGCAATGAATTGCTCTTGCGGCAAGCATCCATGTAATGCCGCCATTGATGTTATAGAAAATTACCGATGAAAATGATCAGTATTGCTACTGGACACAGATATTTGACTGAAATCCTCAGCCAGGTGCGCTGGACTTTGTTTTGTACGTTGATAGAATCGAGGAAGTTGTCAATTCCCCAAATCCACCCTACAAAGATAGAAATCAGCAGCCCGCTGACGACCAGCAGATAATTACTGGTAATGACGTCCACGGTGTCCAGGAAGCCTGGAATCAGAATAGAGCAGCTGCCGATGACCACGGCGAACGCCATGACAATGGCGACAGCTTTCTTCCTATTTATGTGAAAGCCATCCATGACCACTGCTACGATGGCTTCACCGATGCCGATGGCAGAAGACAGTGCGGCAAAGTAGAAGCCTACATAGAACAAAGTACCGATGATTCTCCCGCCAGAAATATAATTGAAGACATTTGGCAAAGTGATCATAGTCAGGCCGACGCCTGCCCCTGGTTCTAAACCGAAAGCAAATACCATCGGGAAGATCATCAGTCCGGCGGCGATTCCGGCTGCTACGATGGAAGTGCTGACGATTGCAGCCTGCTTCAATATATTTTCCTTCTTATTTTTGATATAGCTACCAAAGATCATGGAGGCCAACATGCCAATGCCGATGGCAAAGAATGCCTGCCCCACTGCCGAGGTTACAGCGTCAAAAGAAAATGTGCTTATATCCGGCTTGAACATGTATGCCAGCCCTTTTGACGCCCCTTCCACGTTGAGGCCGATTACGATGCATACCACCATGATGACAGCCAATGCCGGCAACAGGAACTTATTCACCTTCTCCACGCCCTTCTGCACGCCGCCGCTGATGATGACAGCGATGATCACCCAGTTGACGACGGCAAAGAGAAACATAGTTTTGGGATCGCTGGTCAGTGCCGCAAAAGAGTCTGCGATGCCTGCCGCATCCATACCAGAAAAGAAACCCGTCGCCGTCCTCCAGATATAGGCCAGAACCCATACATAGATAGGAACGGTATAGCAGAAGACCAGCAGTGCCACCAGAATATGGAGATAGCTGGAAGTGTACCATTTTGTTCCCGGCCTCAGAGTCTGGTAAGCGCCGACTGCGGTTTTCTGCGTTACGTAACCCATGGAAATCTCCGCTGTCAAAAGGGGAATTCCGATCAGCACGATGACCAGTACGTAGGTGATGATAAACAGCGCGCCACCGTTGGTTCCGCACACATATGGAAAACGCCAGAGGCTCCCTACGCCTACAGCAAAACCGATGGTTGTGAGGAGAAAGCCCAGAATCGAGCTGAATCCCTCGTTTTGTTTTTTCTCTGACATCATGTCCTCCCCGGTTATCTACCGTATATCACGTCCTGGCAAGTCCTGTAAACGTTCTCACACGGCGTAATTCCTAAAGCCTCGGCCTTGGTCAGGTTATCCCAAGTCTGCTTCGGCATTGTTGCATCGATGACCTTGGTCAGTTTTTCATAGCTTGCATTCTCGCCTTCCATGTATTCCTGCGCTCCGCAGATGACGCCAGCGGTGTTGTGCCACCACTCTGTCTGGAAGAGGATGTCTCTGTCAGCCAGCAGCTTGGCTATACGGATTTCTTCTTCCTGGCTTGAAGCGCGCAACTGGTTGTTGGCCGATCCCCAGATCATCTTACATCTCAGCTTTGGAATGTTGTCGTCGTAGAGGATGCCGCCGATGGCGCAAGGGCTGACAATATCCACATCCATATATAAAGCCTCATCCAGGGATACGATTTCTATGTCTTTGCCAGGATTTTCGTTTATAAATTTCTGTGCAGTTTCCTGATTCAAGTCCGCTATGTAAAGCTTGACGTTTTCCTGCAGCAGATATTCTCCCAAATACCAGCCCACGGCGCCGAGACCGATCAAAGTGATGGTCTTTCCGTCCAGGCTGTCGGTTCCTTCCTTGAATCTGACGGCCTGCTTCATGGTCACATAGACCCCATAAGCTGTCGGTTTTCCCGTCTCGCCCAGAGGAGAGTTTGGTCCGCTGGTGTAATTCATAGAGAAATTGGCATTTTCTACGTCAGCCATCTCCGTCGGGAAGTTCATATCCGGACCCGTCATGGTTCTGCAGTTGTCGATGGCAAAACCGAGGAACCCCATAACCTCCATATTGTCCAGATCCAGTTCCTCCATCTGTACCGTCGTTTTACAGCCTCCAAACGCCAGGTTACCGGCCACGTTCTTGAAGCTCATGCCTCTTCCCAGATTCAGTCCATCGATGATGACTTCTTTTTCGTCTTCGTTTACATCATGACGTCTGATGCCGCCTGCCAAAGTGGCGTGCAGCCGGTTGTTGACACCCAGCTTGCGGCTGTGCTGGTGGCACATGAACCGGATATTATACTTGTCGTTATAATAGCACTCGATTCCAAAGTGTCTGCCCTGTCTGATCAAGTCGAGAATTTCATCCAGGTAATCCTCCAGGTCGTATTTCTTGTACAGTGCTCTCACCTGTTTTGTGTTCAGGTAGACCACGTCTTCTGTCAAAATGCTTTCCACGTAGAATTCTTTGTTGTACTTGCTGAAATCCAGATCCTGCTCCCACTGCTTCATGGCTTCCATCCAGAACTGATCTTTCTTCCAGTCATATCTGATCTTTAATGTGGTAAGGCCCTCCGCCTTCATCGGTGTGCATAAACTTCTCATCATATTCCTCCTCAGTTTTTCTTATAAACATATGCATCGTGCACTATGCATATTTTCTAGTTTTATTGTACTCCTCTAAAATGTTTTGTCAAGGGGAAATTTTCAAAATTCTTAGAAATTATCGTCACGTCCGGCGTACTCCCCATTCTGCGTAACACGACAGCTAGACGTACCGGGACCGTTACGCAGATTCAGTTAAAAACTGCAAAAAGTTAAGAAACAGACCCCGAACCTCTTCTCGCTGCGTAACTGGCAAGCGTGGCTCGCCAAGCGGTTACGCGGATTCAGCTTAAAACCTGAAAAAGTCTATCTGGCAGGCCAATAATACACCTAAAATGCGTAACCCTCAAACAAGGGAGGGCAGCAAACATGACAAAAAGCCGCCATGCTGCTGATTCGGCGATCAACAGCATGGCGGCTTTTTAGAAGACTTATAATGAAATTAGAATTTACTGTAAGAAATTTCCCACTAGAATGATAACAATGGCAATCGGGCAGAGATATTTTACTGAGACCTTGAGCCAGATGCGCAGTGCTTTCTTTTCCACGTGAATCGCGTCGAGGAAGTTATCCGCGCCCCAAATCCAGGCTACAAAGATGTCAATTAAAAGTCCGCTGATGACTAACAAGTAATTACCCGTGATGATATCCACTGTGTCCAGGAATCCCGGAATTAAAATGGAGCAGCTGCCGATGACCACGGCAAAGGCCATAACCAAAGCGACGGCCTTTTTTCTGCTGATGTGGAAAAGATCCATGAAGACAGCAGCAATGGCTTCACCGATACCGATTGCAGAAGACAAGGCTGCGAAGTAAAAACCAACATAGAACAGTGTTCCGATAATTCTGCCCCCAGTGATATAGTTGAACACATTAGGCAGCGTGATCATGGTTAAGCCCGTGCCCGCGCCTGGTTCCAGACCAAAGGCAAATACCATCGGAAAGATCATCATGCCCGCCGCCAGACCAGCCGCTACGATAGAGCCGCTGACAATCGTAGCCTGCTTCAGAATATTGGCCTTTTTATCTTTGATGTAACTGCCGAAAATCATAGACCCCAGCATAGCCAGGCCCAAGGCGAAAAATGCCTGGCCGGTAGCAGCTGTTACCGCGTCAAAGGAAAAAGACGAGAGATCTGGTTTGAACATATACGCAAGCCCTTTTGACGATCCCTCCACATTGAGCCCGATGACGATACAGACAACCATGATAACGGCCAATGCGGGAAGCAGAAACTTGTTGACTTTTTCTACGCCTTTCTGCACTCCTCCGCTGACGATAATGGCGATTAACGCCCAGTTAATAATTGCGAATATAAACATGGTTTTCGGATCGCCGGACAGAGCCTCAAAAGACTGCGCGATGCCTTCTGCATCTAACCCCGCAAAAAATCCCGTAGCTGTTCTCCATATATAGGCCAGAACCCATACGTAAATCGGCACTGTGTAGCAGAAAATCAACAGTGCCACGACGATATGCAGGTAGCTGGCAGTATACCATTTGCTGCCAGGCTTTAGAGTCTTGTACGCTCCAATGGCTGTTTTCTGCGAAACATATCCCATCGAGATTTCTGCAGTTAACAAAGGGATACCGACGAGGACAATGACCAGCACATATGTAAGGATAAACAACGCACCCCCATTGGTTCCACAGACATAAGGGAAACGCCAAAGGCTGCCTACGCCGACGGCAAAACCGATTACCGTGAGCAGGAACCCGAAGAGCGAACTGAATCCCTCATTTTGTTTTTTCTCAGACATGATAACATCCTCCTATTTTGCTTGCGCAAAGTATGCCCACAATAGTATGCATACTTTAAATTGTTATTATCATTTTACACTCTGTGCGAAATTTGTCAAGCTGTTTTCACAATTGTTTGACATTTCTTTCTGATTGTATTAAAATATGTACTGTGCACACTATTTATCAAAGGAGAACGAACCCATGTTACAGTTAAACAAGGTCAGCATGAGGACGCAGGTCTATGAAATAATAAAACAAAAGATTCTGTCTCAAGAATACGATTGGGGAGATCAGATCAGAATTCTGCCCCTCTGCAAGGAACTGGGCGTCAGCAATACGCCGGTGAGAGAAGCGCTTTCTCTCTTAGAAATGGAAGGCCTGGTGACCTCTTCCCTCAATTCCAGAGTAAAGGTCGTCGAAATGACCGAGAGCCTCAACAACGAAATGAATCAGATCTTTCTTGTTCTCATATCAGGCTCCTATCAGCTCTGCGTGGTCAAAAATATAACCAGTAAACTGCGCATCATGTTAGAAAAAGCTTTGGAGAAACAGCAAAAGAGCCTGGATAAAGATATCGCAACTTCCATCCATGCCGCCCTGGCTTTTGATCGCTGTTTTGTCGACGTCATCGGCAATGAAAAGCTATCCAGAGCCTTTGAGGAGCAATACACCCTGCTCTTTCTTCTTGCGCGGTACAACTATCAGAAAGCCGCTCTGAACCGAGAAGACAACATCAAAGAACACGTACAGATCCTCGACGCCATCAGAGCCTGCGAGCACGAACTGGTTCACCAGCTGCTGATTCAGCATTTCGATAAACATGTGGACTAAATAAAGAATTTAAAAGACGCCGGGGAAAGCAAACCTGCCTTCCCCGGCGTCTTTTAAATTCTATTTACATGCTAGTGCCGTAAATATAAGCCTTAATTAAATATAGTTATTTCTCTCAAGATACTTTCTGATCTGTACTCTGGTGTTCAACAGCTTCTTGGCAATCTTTGTAGAATAGTTCCCTGACTTTACCGTTCCTGAACCGTAAGCATACGCAGAAAGCGCTTTGGTATAAGTATTGAATTCGTTTTTCATGGCTCTTAGATATCTGGCTCCCACTTCAATACTCACCTGTGCCTTGTATAGGCTGGAAGGCTTATAACCGTACTGTCTCGCCAATGCATCGCTGGTCTGCATCAGTCCCTTGTATCCATAAGGACTCCTCGCGTTAGTATAGAATGTGCTTTCGTTCTGAGCAATAGCCATTAAGACTTTAGCGTCCAAATTGTACTTCTTTCCCTTTGAGATAAAATAACCTGCCATATTCAATGATTTCGTTTTACTTACATTGGGGTTGATTTTTCTAATGTAAGCAGCCAATCCCTTTTTATACTTAGAATTTGTTTTTGTAGATGAGCTCTGAACTTTGACTGTAGTATCCGTCGCTGGTTCCGCATTCTCTGTCGTCGCTGTAGCTTTAGCTTCTGTTGTTTCAATTTGATTCGTGTCTGTAGCATAAATGGAAATTGATGAGCAAGCGATGATGGTAATCGTTAAAAGCGCTGTAACTAGCTTTTTCGCCATTTCTTTCTTCTCCTCTTTTTCTCTATATTTTTATTGTGCGGCAGGGATTTCTTTCCTGCTGCTTTATTTATTATAAACAATGTGCAAGGCTTTTTCTTAAGAAATTCTTATATTTCACAGGCTTTTCACAAAGGTTTTCGGTTCTTTGGTGATGCAGCCCATATTTTTCTTTTATTACTTGTTGTTTATCTACAAATGAATACAATTTCCAGCGGTAATTCTTAAGATTTCTTAAGAATTACAAAAAGCAGTCAGCGGCCGGGAAACTCCCCGGCCGCTGACTGCTTTCTATTAAATGCTCTCAAATTAGTCTAATGATTTTTTATTCAACATATCCGTTCTCTTCAAGGTAGTCTTCCATGGCGGCAGTCCTTGCCATAGCAAGCTCTGCGTAACCGGTAGAATAGTTTCCCGAGTGAACGGAACCTGAACCCTGATTGTATGCGGTAAGTGCGAGACTGACGTCTCCAAACTCATCCAGCTTCATGCTGATATACCTCGCACCAACCTTGATGCTCACGGCAGGATTAAATAATTCCTGCGGATCATACCCAGCATTTCTTGCCAGTCCGTCTCCAGTCTGCATGAGACCCTTAAAGTCTTCACAGCTGACTGCATCGCTGTAATAACAGCTTTCGTTCTGAGCGATTGCCATGACAATCTTCTCATCAACTCCATATTTTTCAGCATATTTTACAAAACTCTCTGCCATATCCATCGACTCCTGCTTGCCGACATTGCGGTTCACATGGCGGATGTACGAGGACAGGCCTTCTAAATATTCTTTGTCTTCTAATTTACTTCTGACGGCAGTAGCTTTTACTGCCATGGCAGTTTCCAGTTTTTCTGGTTCTGTCTTTGTGCGGCTTTCTTTTTCCTCTTTTACGCTATTCGCGTCCTCCTCATTGACTTTCATCAACGGGGTCTTTGGAATAAAAAAATCTCCTTGTGTCTGTTCTGTAGCATAAATAGAAATCGATGAGAACGTTACCATGGTGATCAAGAGCCACACAACAAATAGCTTCTTTGCCATATTCTTGTTTCTCCTCTTTTTCTGTTTTAAATTTGTCACTTGTTTTAAGCGACTCTACTATTATAAGCATCCTAATTGTCGAATACACCCGAAGCCAATAGTTTTCACATTTATTTCACACGGCGTCGCACAAAATTGTGTTTCATTAATAAATTTTATCATTGTTTATTGTTTCGTTAACACTATTATGTGCAATTTATTTTACTTCTTGCTAAAAAAAAGGTTTTACAATATACTATAGTTATTGAAGTTTGTCGTACGATTATTGAATAAATTAGGAGGACCAATCATATGAAATTTTTAATTGTCGATGCGTTTACAGAGACAGCTTTCGGCGGAAATCCTGCCGGAGTAGTCGTTCTGTCAGAGAGTGCCGATTTTCCATCCGACGAGGTCATGGTAAAAACCGCCGCAGAACTCCGCTACTCTGAGACCGCATTTATCAAAAAACTAGCTGAAAACGAATTTAAAATCAGATATTTTACGCCTGCAGCAGAAGTGGACCTCTGCGGTCATGCAACCATCGGTTCCTTCTGCGCTTTGATGCATATGGGGATTGTCAGCGAAAATTGCCACTGCATCAACCACACCCTTGCAGGTGATCTGAACATTAACATAAAAGACGGTTTTGTCATGATGGATATGGCTTCTCCAGTGGAAATAGCCACAATCGAAGACGAAGCCGCAATCAGAGAGCTTTACGACGTCATGGGTGCCGCTTACAATCCAACAAACATCGAACTCTTGCCAAAGCTGATTTCCACTGGACTGCCCGACATCATGATGCCTTTGGCTTCGCAAGCTGATCTGAACGCCATGGAGCCCGATATGAAGGCTCTGTCAGACCTATCAGCACGCTACAAGGTTACAGGTGTTCACGCCTTCACTCTGGATGCTGAAGACGGTGTGACGGCTCATACGAGAAACTTTGCGCCACTGTATGACATCGACGAAGAAGCGGCAACAGGCACTTCCAACGGCGCGCTTACTTACTACTTCTATCTCAACAATATCGTACAGGCCAAAGACCACTGCAAGATCATCCAGGGTGAGAAAATGGAACGTCCATCTATCATCTTGACGGAAATCAATGCCGAAGGAGAAGACTGCCTGATCAAAGTCGGCGGCAGCGCTGTAATTCTAGCTGAAGGCGAAATCAACATTTAACATAAGCCTCTACGGCTCCATCCCTCACTTCAACAAAAAACTGCGAACCATTTTCGGTCCGCAGTTTTTATAATATATGTTCTTATTTCACCACAATCTTGCATTTCGCAGTCAAACCATTTTCAGTCTTTGCAGTAATCGTTGTAATTCCCTTTTTCTTTGCCGTCACCTTTCCATTGCTGGATACCGTGGCGACAGATTTCTTAGATGAGGTATAAGTCACCTTTCGGCCATAAGTTCCGCTCTTTGACAGCGTCGTCTTCAGCTTGTAAGTTTTCCCTTGTTTGACGGTTTTTTTGATGTAATTCAGCTTGATACTTTTCACAGCATCGGCTGTGCATTCCACCTGATACAGCACGTCGTTTCCAGAGGAATCCACAGCATAAATCGAATAAACCGACGGTACTGCCATGGTCTTAGAACCGGTATTGTCTTCGTCCAGATTCACGTCATAGCCCTTGCCGCCTCTGAAGTAGGCCAGCGTCTTATCGCCCCTTACATATCTTACCTCTGGTGTTTCCCCGCTGTCATCGGTAGCCGTAATGACTAACTTCTGCTTATAAGAGCCTTCGATGTCCACCACGGAAGCCGTAACTACAGGTGCCGTCTCATCTGGTTTGAAGGCATCTGAATCATAGGCGGACAGAGGTTCGTAAGCGTTAAGATAACCGCTGGTCTCCGTTCTCCCCCGCAGGTTCTGCGAATAAGTGGTGTGTTCAATAATCAGCTGACGCATCTGCGCCGCGCTGATTCCATTATAATAGGAATGCAGTAAAGCTGCGACCCCGCTCACATAAGGCGTGGCCATAGACGTACCACTCATGTTTCTATATTTGTCTCCCGGCACGGTGCTGTAGATTTCTGTTCCCGGCGCCGCCAGTTCTACATACCTGCTGCTGTAATTAGAGAGCCGATTCAGCGTTCCGTTGGATTTCATATTGGCTACACAGATAACGTTGTCCAAGTCATAGCTGCCAGGATAGACACGCATGTTATCCAGATTCCTCCCATCGTTACCTGCGGCGCAGACGAAGAGCATTTTAGATTTTGCGATAGCAGTGTAGAGGGCCGTATCATTGCCATAAGAACCCATACTCAGATTGCAGATATCTGCACCGTTGTTTTCCGCATACTTGATGGCACGAATCAGGTTAAAAGAAGAACCCTCGCCGTCGTTTCCAGCCAGCACCTTTAGATTCATCAGCTGAACCTTGTCAGTGATGGAGGCGATGCCCGTGATGCCGATGTTGTTGTTGCTGACCGCACCGATGATGCCCGCACAATGGGTGCCGTGTTCATATTCACTGCTCGTAGGCCGCATTGTCACGGATGAACTGGAAGAAAAATCGTAACCGTATGTATCGTCCACATATCCGTTTCCGTCGTCATCCTTGCCGTTGCCGGGAATTTCATCCTTGTTAATCCACACGTTATCCACCAGGTCATTATGTGTAAAGTCAAAACCCGTGTCGATGACTGCCACAACAGTCTTTTTCAGCATCGGTTTTTTAGACTCGATAAAATTCTGCGCCTCTTCAAATCCGATATCCACGCCGCCAGCCGTATTGAGTAGTCCCCACTGCAGATCGTAGTAAGGATCGTTGACGCTGGTAGTCTCGTATACATAGTTGGGTTGGACAGTCAGGTCAGGAAATTGATCGGTCAACATCTGCCGTGCTTTATCCAAATTGGCCGCACTGTCCAATTTGATTAAGGCTGTATGGCTGTCCGCAAGAATGACGTCGACGATATGTCCCTCTTCCTTTACGGCCGATAAATCTCCACTGGACGTGATGATATATTCTTTTTTGATGGTCTCCGGCTGTTCGTCGCCATATGCCGTCACCGGTATTGAAACGGCCATCAGCGTCACAATGGTGATCATCAAAATCACTCTTTTAAAATTTGTTAATCTTTGCATGTAAATATCCCCCTATTAAAGTCCTGTAATTACGTTGTTTACCCACTTTTTTGATATAAAACGTTTTGTCAGAATGACGCACTTGACCACTTCCTCTGCTTTGATCATCAAAACAGCGATAAAAATTGGCACGTGCAGCACCTGAGATGCCAGAAACGCCAGCGGTACAGCCACGATCCATACGCAGCTGCATTCCGCGACCATGGCAAAGCGCGTGTCACCACCGCCGCGCAGGGTTCCGGTGATGTTAATCCCGTTATACAAATTCAAGCCCATGCACAGGCCGTAAATAACTAAAATTCGAAAGGCGTAAGTCTTGCCCAGAGCTGTAAGACTGAAAAATCCCACCAACGGTTTTGCTGCCAAAACTAGCAGAATTCCCACGATAATGCCCAAAACCGTGCCGATTTTCAGCAGCTTCTTTCCCAGTAGATAGGTCTGCTCTCCCTCGCCCTCTCCCAGCTTTTCGCCCACCAAAATTAGCGCTGCATCCCCTACGCTGAAAGCAGCAAAGGAAAAGATGCTGTTGATGGAAGCTGCCGCCTGGTAGGCCGCATAGGCCGTCGTGCCGATTCTGGAAAAAGCGGCTACATACATAGACTGTCCTACGCTCCAAAGCAGTTCATTAAGTGTGGTCGGCATGGAATTCTTGACGATTCTGAGCACCATCTCTTTTTTCCAGCCGAAGAACTCGCTGTAAGACCCGTGAAAGCAGTTGCTCTTCCTGT
Source organism: Eubacteriaceae bacterium (assembly GCA_902362805.1). Taxonomy (GTDB): domain Bacteria; phylum Bacillota; class Clostridia; order Peptostreptococcales; family Anaerovoracaceae; genus Senimuribacter. The sequence continues at coordinate 45,774 of CABIXY010000010.1, forward strand.
GGGCGAAGATCAAACTGATCAAAACCTCGAGAAATCTGGCAATGGCTGTCGCCAGTGCAGCCCCCGCTACACCCATAGCCGGTGCGCCAAATTTGCCGAAGATAAATATGTAATTCAAGCACGTATTGGTGCTGAAAACGACAGTGCTGACAATCAGCGGCACCCTGGTCTGCTGCGTCGCCTTAAAAGCCATTTCCAAAGGCACGGAAACGGCCAGGAAAAAGAAATTGGCCGTGCCGATTTTCACATAGGGACGAGCCATTTCTATAATACGCGGATCATTAGAATAGATACCCAAAATTTTGTCCGTGAAAAAAAATCCAGCAGTAAAAAAAATGATTGCAATACAGAGGGCGACGACGATGGAAAAGCCGACGACTTTTCGGATGTTCTTGTAATCCTTCGCCCCATAGAATTGCGCCGTAAAAGTCGCTGTCCCACTAGTAAACCCGTAGAGGATCAGATAATGGATAAAATAGATCTGTGATGCGATGCCCACGGCTGCAAGATCAGCTTCTCCTAGAAATCCGACCATCAGATTGTCAATCAAATTCAGCGTTGCAGAAACCACTCCCTGGATGGAGATGGGAACCGCTATCCGGGCCAGCTTCCTATAAAGCTGGCTGTTATCAATCTCTATTCTTCCTTCTCTTCTTGACACCTTGGCTCCTGTTTCTCTTCTTTTCGTTCTTCTTTTGCTATATTGACTGCCTTGATCTGCGGCATCTTGTGGTTAGGATCCGTCAGGAACACATAGAGATAAATTGCCGCAATTGCCACCAGGACAAAGGAATCCTTATATAACTCGCGGCTGATCAGAACTGCCGCCATGCCCATGATGGCGCTGATACCATACAGCATCAGAACCGCTCTCCGCTGCCCGTAACCAGAAGCCATCAGCTTGTGATGCAGATGTCCTTTGTCGGCCTCCATAATCGGCCTTTTGTTGATCAATCTGCGAAAAATGGCAAAAAAGGTATCGAAAATGGGAATCCCCAGGACGATGACTGGCACTACCACGGCGATGACCGTAGAACGTTTTAGGGGTCCGACCACAGAGAGGGCCGCCATCATAAAGCCCAGAAACAGCGAACCGCCATCACCCATAAAAATCTTGGCCGGATAAAAGTTGAACGGCAGAAATCCAATACAGCCGCCTGCCAATGCCAGCATGGCCAGGCAGACCACCATCATTCCGTATTCGTCACCGTGGATGTACGCCACGTATGCGATACAGAGGGCGGCAATAGAAGCTGTTCCCGCCGCCAGACCGTCTAAACCGTCAATCAGATTGATGGTGTTAGTGATTCCCACAATCCATAAAATCGTAACGATGAAGCACATCGCCGTACCGAAGTGCAGCGCACCTTCCCCAAAATAATTGCTGATAAATTTAATCTGCAGTCCCATGTAATACATGAGAACCGCCACCAGGAGCTGACCTGCAAACTTGATCTTTGCGTCCAGATTGATCAGGTCGTCCACAATGCCCAATAGATAGATCAAAGTGCCGCCTACGGCGACCGCGATGATTTTTTCGTTATTGCCGGCATAAATCAGGAGGGAGGCGATTGTCCCCAGATAGATGGCTAGTCCGCCAAATCGCGGCATGGCCTTCGTATGCATTCTCCTGCCATCCTTTGGTATATCCATAGCCCCGATTTTGGGCGCCAATTTCATTGCTACCGGCGAAAAAATCAGTGCCAGCACCAGAGATGTAACAAAGGCAGCCAGTAATGTTATCCTAGTAATTTCCATAATCTTCTTTCAACATCTCCTAGTCTGTCTATTTGTTCAGCATGACAATTTTCAGTCCTGCCTCATCCAGAATTTCTACTGAAAGGTCATCTGGATACCCTTCTTTTACTACGATTCTCTTTAATCCTGCGTTAATGATCATCTTTGCACAAATTGCACAAGGCTGATGGGTGATATAGATCGTTCCGTCCTCTATGCTTTGTCCCAGCGTCGCCGCCTGTATGATTGCATTCTGCTCCGCATGAAGGGCTCTGCAGAGTTCATGTCTCTGACCTGAGGGAATTTTCAGTTTCTCTCTCAGGCAGCCGCCTAGTTCAACGCAGTGCTTAAGCCCCCGCGGCGCTCCATTATAGCCAGTGGCGATAATATGCTTGTCCTTGACAATCACCGCCCCCACTTTTCTGCGCAGACAAGTGGATCTCTGTGCGGTCAGCTGTGCCATCTGCATAAAATACTCGTCCCAGCTGGGTCTGTCGTCAACAATCTGAACCATCTCTTCATGCCTCTCTTTCATAAAACTCTCCATAATAAATTTCTACTAGATATAACCCTTCTGGCGGGGCAGTATGTCCCGCTCGTTGTCTTTCCTTACTCATAATGACAGCTGAAATCTCCTGGGGGTTTATTTTCCCCTGTCCGACTTCGACCAGTGTCCCTGCAATAATCCTCACCATGTTGTAGAGGAATCCATCGCCAGTGATTTCGATGACAATATGCCCATCTTCTCTGCGGAAAACATCCAGGCCGAAAACAGTCCTCACCGTAGTCTCTCTGGGATTGCTGCCTGCAGCTTGGAAGCAGGCGAAATCGTGTGTGCCGACGATCAAAGAGGCCGCTTGCCGCATGGCCGCAAGGTCCAGCGGTGTTTTTACCTGATAACAGTAATTGCGTGCGAAGACATCCATTTCTCGGCTGTTTCTGATGATATAACGGTATTTCTTCCCTCTGGCGTCAAAACGGGCATGAAAGTCTGGCGCCATTTCTTTCACCTCGCGGATACACACATCAGAGCATTTGCCTCTGACGTTCATGCCGCCACAGAGCAAATTGTTGGCCGCCAGCATGATTCTGTCTGTGGGAATGCCAAACTCCCCTTTAAACGAAGCCCGCTGTCCCAGAGCGTGCACCCCGGCATCAGTGCGGCTGGTTCCGTTCAACTTGATTTCTTTGCCGCAGACCTTGCTCAGAGCCTGTTCCAACTCGCCCTGCACCGTGCGCACGCCTGGCTGTCGCTGCCAGCCGCAGAAGTTGGTGCCGTCATATTCTATTGTCAGCAGAATATTTCTCTCCATCTCTATTTCTTTGGCAGCTCAATCTGCTTATTATCCTTAGATTCTCTGTATAAGACAAATTTTCTGCCGATTGCCTGTACAAATTCGGCCTTCAATTTTTCTGCCATCTCGTTGGCCACATCCTTGGGCTCCAGGTCAGCGCCTTCCTGCAGCTTGACCTTCACAAGTTCGCGACATGTCAGACCAGTGTCAATTTCCTTGACTACATTCTCTGTCAGTCCCTGTTTTCCAATATATACAGTAGGGTCGACCTGTTGTGCAAGCCCCCTCAAATAGCTTCTCTGTTTGCTTGATATCATATTCAAATCCTCTTTCATCTTATTTCTAGTTATAATCCATTATAGTATACCATAAATCACTGTTTTTTTCTCTAAATAATTACTGATTACACAGATTTTTGACATCAGCGCCAAAGAAAAGAGACGGTCTGCAGCCGTCTCTTGTTTTCACTTCTTGTATTTTTGTTTATCCTGATACATGTTCAAATCAGCTTTTTTCTGCAGTTCTTTCAAATCGCTGCAGTCGTCTCCTCTCGCAGAGGCAAAACCAAAAGCCAGTGTAAACGGGTATTTCGTCTTTTGATTGTTCTTTTCAATTTCTGCGCTCAGCTTCTCCTGATAATGCTGACCATCCACATCGCTCCCTTCGATAATCACCAAAAACTCATCACCACCGATGCGGTATACATCGCCTACGTTCTGAAAGATCGTTTTGATACACCTGGCAGCTTCGACCAGGACCTGATCGCCTGCATTATGACCATAAGTATCGTTGATTTTCTTGAGGTCGTTGAGATCAAGCAGAACGAGAGACAAATTCCCCCCTTTTACATCCAAGTCGGCCTTATCGTCCAAAAACCGCTCATAGGCGGATCGATTGCCGGTTTTGGTCATGATGTCCATAAAAGCCAGCTTGCTGAGGACACGGTTCTGCTCCCACTCTTCCAGGAAAGCGCCCATTCGTTTGATATTCGCCACAATCAGAAGAAGGACGAAAATGACGATACCCCAGCGGTAATAGAGACTGTTGTTATTGCTGCTGCCAGAAACGTAAAAGTCTGTCAGCGCGACAAGGCCGAAGAGAATTAATACGAGGATAGCAAACAAGATGTCATTTGCAAATCTGGCTTCGCTGCTCCTGGAATCCTTGAGCAAGGCGTAGACAATGCATCCCAATGTAAACACTAAAATGGCGTGGGTTGCCAGCAGCATCTGCGGGAAATCGGCCAAGTTCAACATATAGAGCAGGGTCTGACCGATCATATTGAGAAAGATGGCCATTTCAGCTGTATGCAGACCTTTTTTCCCATACCGGCATAAATCATCGACTAAGTGAATGACAGGAATGGGCATGGCCATAAAAGCCCAGAAAGACAACACTGTAATGATGATTGTGTTGCCAAAGAGAAATTGAGGCAATAGAGAGTCTGTAAATATCCAGATAGCTCCAATCAAGGAAACGAATCCTAAGTGAAGGAACAACTTGTAGTCGTATTTGAATTTCTTTGACTTCTGCACCAGATACAAAACGAACATGGCAAGGGAAAGGAGGGACATCAACAAGGTGCATGCCAGCACTCCAACGTTGGTTTTCGCATAGTAGAATCGAATTTCACTGCCAGAACCTAATAATATCTCTTCTACTTTAAAGCTGGTAAAATCATACTTTTTCTCTAAGTGAATGGAAAGAGTTTTTCCACTATACTGTCCTTTCAGGGGCACATTGCAAGACAAATTGCCCAGCATGGATCCGAAAGGTGCCGTCGTCTCTTCTCCGTAGTCAAAGATTTTCACACCGTCCACGAAAACCTGGCAGCCGGCATATTGATTGGCAAAGGACAAATATTCGCTGCCGTCAAGATGCGGGAGCTTTACCGTCAAAATCAGACGATCTGCCTTTCCTTTTTCAACAAGCGGAAAACTGTCCACTGTGCCCTGCCTGGCACCGATCTGGTACGTCCAGCCTTTTTCAAAGGTCGGATCCGTCCTCTGTGGGATCTTTTCATTAGGAAAGTCGTTCATCTGCATGACTCCCACAGAGCAAATAACAGCACATAGTAGGAAAATTGCTATCATCAAATTTTTCAGGCTGCATTTTCTCTTCATAGATTAATCGTACCACGCTTTCTCTCTTTATATATTAAACTTATCATTTAGGCAAGCATATGTCAATTGAACATTCTTTTTCTGTACAAAAAAATCAGTGCCGTGTCTTCAAATAAAGACACATGCCCTGATTTTTCAGAATGAATGGATTGTTACTTGTCTTCTTTCATCTTTAAGATATAAAATCCGTCATCGAGGGCATCGATGATGATGTTTCCTCTATCATCTACGATGCAGTCTTCTGTGGTCGCGTTGCGCGGACCTGGAAATCCAGGGAAATAAGACGCTTCCGGCTCTTTGCCTGGATTTGGCGGAATGAAGTAGGCGATTTCTTTAATATAATATGGATCGCTGACATCGTAAACTCTGAGACCTGCATGGAAGTAGCAGCAGTAGACTCTGTCGCCCCTCTGTTCCAGCCATGGTTTTCCGTCCATCGGCTCGTGAAGGTTATGAGGCCCGAAAGGTCCGGCATTGACTCTCTGCATTACATTAAAGTTCTGATAAGGGAAGTTTTCAGGAACCTCCGGATAGGGGAACTCTGCAATGAGTGTCGGCCGGGTCGGGTCGCTGACGTCGACCATGTGGATGTTGTTCATAGCCTGCGGTTTCAGCACCTTATCCTGCGGGAAGAACTGGAATCGCTCTCCTTCGTTGGTTACAACTACCAAATCTCTTCCCGGCAGCGGCAATGCTGTATGGGTTCTCGCGCCCGCCAGTTCGCTGCTGAAGGCCGGCATAAACCGCAGATTGCCTAAGCACTTAGGACGAGTCATATCCTCTACATCTAAAACGTAGAGTCCGTCTCCACAGTAACCTAAGTAGGCTTTGCCATCTCTGACAAAAGGAGGTCCGTGCATCCATCCTTTGTCCATGAAAGCCGGCACATGCGGAGCCGTGTGATCCACAGTCCTGCCCGGATAGCCGTCTGCAAACTGCTCCGGCGACCACCAGTTACCCACTTCTACCGGATGGGTCGGATCTGCAATATCGACAATTCTATAGATCATTCCTTCAAAACGATCCGATTCGCAGGAAAGATGTACATATCTGCCTCCGTTATACATGAACCGATGTACACCAATGGAATGGGGTACCCCGCAGTCCCAATAACCCAGGAATTCCGGGTTGAGGGGATCTTTCTTGAGGCTGTAAATCCTGATGCCTACCTCGCACTTCATATCCTTCAGTTCTGACTGATCCACCAGGGCGTCAGGGCCAGAACCTGCGCTCATGGCGCAGATCATCAGATCGTCTGCAATCTGCAGCTTTGGCGTGGTCGTCGTCGGATATTCCTGCGGGTCTACCAGCTGAAAATGTTTGATAAATTCCGGATTTTGCGGATCAGTCACATCACTGATCATGACGCCGTTCTTAGTGCCGCCGAAGCAGGCGCCGTAAAGATAGTATTTACCCTCTTCTGTCTTATATAAAGCCATCTGGAACATGCCGCATTCGCCATCCAGATTGCAGAAGGACTGGACTTCCAGATTCTTGATGAACCCTTCGTTGCCAGGTCCTTTTGCGTAGAATTTTTCTTCTGCCATATTGTCTCCTTTCTGTCTCAAATAGGCGAAAGACTGGCCGGCGAGGCCAGTCTCTAACCATGAAAAGTCTGTCTGCCAATTTGTCCCTACAAATTGGGACCAGAATCATTATACGACTCGCTCCTCACCAATCGAGCTTCTCTTCGTTCGTCCTCTTGGGGTGCGAAAGCATAAGGTCTGTTTGCCAATTTGTTCCTACAAATTGGGACCAGAACCATTATACGACTCGCTCCTCACCAATCGAGCTTCTCTTCGCTCGCTCTCTTGGGGTGCGAAAGCATAAGGTCTGTCTGCCAATTTGTCCCTACAAATTGGGACCAGAACCATTATACGACTCGCTCCTCACCAATCGAGCTTCTCTTCGTTCGTCCTCTTGGGGTGCGAAAGCATAAGGTCTGTTTGCCAATTTGTTCCTACAAATTGGGACCAGAACCATTATCTCATTGTAACATATCCGTTGTACTGTGTCATGTTGTCTGATCTTGCGATATCTGACAGGAAGATGCTGGAGATACCGTAGGACTGTGTCAGGTATGGGAAGTCCTCTGTTTCGAACCAGGCAGGTCTGCGTACCTTCTTTGCAGCCTTGCCTACCGCGGCTTTCCAGGCACTCGGTCCTTCAAACCACATTTCAACCACTCTGTCAAATTCACAGCCGTTAGCTTCTTTAATGACTTTGCTGGACAAAATTCTCGTCGTCTCTTCGCATTCTACAAAGGCCGGAATGAATTCATCGCGCAGCCACTTGTCTCCGGTGTCCTTGGCATCATCCGGGAATTTGATGACCATCTGCCATCTATAATTCGGTCCATCCTCAATGGTCCTGCCCGCTCCTTTGTAATCTTCCTCCCACCAAACTGGTACGAAAGCAAAGATGAAAGGGACTGTTCCCTTTGACGCGTCGCCTTTGACGGCTCTAGCCTCATCACCCTCTACATTCTCGCACTGGAAGTCTTCGTCCGGCAGATTGCCCTGCCATTTAAGCACGTCTGGCGGAAAATACTCTGTCAAAGCCTTGTGGTGGTCAAACTGAGCGATGTTATTAGGGTTCGCCAGCCAGTAGTGCTCTGTCAGCTGCATTTTGATGGCGCCAAAACGTTCCCCGCCTTCTGGCACAGGCAGCGCCTGGTAAAACGCGTATTTCGATACATAAGGTCCGAACTGAGAAATGCTGTCTGGAATGTGATACTTATACAGCCAGTTCTCCAATTTTACTCTGTAGTCTTCTTTTGCTACATCAACATAAATCAAGCTTCTCATCGGCTCAAAGCCAAGCATATTCTTCGTCATGATGCACTCATCTCCTATTCTTATTTTGCCGGTTTGCTGGAAGAAATGAAGTCGATATAAGCCTGCTTCTTCTGCTTGAATTCATCGGTCTTCTTCCATTCCATCAGTTTGCCTTCGTTTTCTTTGATATCGTCCACGTGGATGAACTTGCCGGACAGAAGGTCGTGTGCGTGATGTTCTGTCTCTGGATCAAAGTGGAAAGATACCTTTCCGTCTGTAACCTTGATTTCGCCCTCTAATCCGCAAGCGCAGCAGACAGCTTTTGTCGCGTCGTCATTGAGGTAGAAGTTTCTGCAGTGGCAGTGCGGGCAGATTCCAGGATCGCCGATCCACTTTGCATTCTCGATATCCTTCGCCGCATTGGCAAGGTCTGCGCCGATCTGATGACTTCTCTTCACCTTCTCATCTTCCATGACGATGCATTTTGACCAAGGGAACACTTCTGTGTCCACAACAGTCCAAGCTGGAGTCAGAGCCTGGTTGAAGAAGTCACATTGGATTCTCGTTGACCAGTCAGATCCGCCGATGCCGATGTAGGAAACGACTTTTTCTTTCAGCATTCTCTGATCAGGCATGGTTCCGCCGCTCTCTTCCGCAATCTTGCTGCCGACGATGATCATCGCCTTGTCGTTTCTAGGTCCCATTCTGTCTGTAATCGTTCTGAACAGTCCGGATGCACCTTTCTCAAAGATTGGAATCGCCCAAACGATACCGTCTGCATCCATCATCTTATCTCTCAGCCATTCAAAATCGTCTTTGACCGGACAGGCTCCGCCTTTGCCGCTCATCAGACTCATGACGCAGGCTGTGCAGCCTGTGCAATGCTCGATATGTAATTCGTTCAGGTTGATAAACTCAACTTCAGCGCCTGCTTCCTTTGCGCCCATGAGAGCTTCTTTACACATAGCGTCGTTGTTGCCGTTTTTGCTTCCGCCAGAAATTCCTAAAATCTTCATTTTTTAACTCCTTAATGGTTCTCGCCCCAATTTCTTGTAGAGAAATTGCTGGGGAGACCTTATGCTTTAAACGCCCAAATCTATGATTTGGCTGCGTTTAGTCGTATAACTCTAACTTTTCTTTATTTTTCTCAAGGGGCAAATGCCCTTTTGGTTATGCTGCTTTGTTGATATCGTCCTCAGTTCTTCCGATGTAGGTGTCCGGCGTAACCATCATGACTATCAACGCCAGTGCTGCCAACACTCCCAGAACACCGTATGCGATGACGTAAGAGAAAGTCTGACCGATAATTCCTGTAATCGCTACACCGCAGGCTCCCACTAAAGCGACCATCGGTTTCAGCACCTTGTATGCCATCGGGAAGTCATAACGTCCCCAGATGGTATTGGCCAGGGAAACCAGGTAGTTGGATGCGCCACCCAGCATCATAGCCAGGAACGGCAGTGACAGGTACTGTGTCGGTCTCGTCGGAATCAGGTTCAATATGATAGCGACGATGGCGATAACTTGTGTAATCAGGATTGCTTTCTTCGATCCTACATGGGCGTCAAGCTGTCCGCAGAGGTAGCTTCCTAAGCATGCCAGCAGACCTGCAATAGCTAACATCTTGATGACTTCGACTTTATCATAACCTGCCTGTAAAAATCTTGGCATGAAGTTGGTCATGATGCCCAGGGATAGCAGTTCGAGAACGCCCAGTGAAAATGCCATCTTCCATACGGTAGCGGTTTTGAAAAGCTTGCCCGGCTTCCATACAGAAGTCTTCATGTATTCCAGACCCTTGGCAAGTTCTCTGTCAGCTTCTTCTTTGGAGTAAGACTTGTCGTTGTCAGGGTAACAGCCTGCCTGCTCCGGATAGTCTCTGATGAAAGCGAAGGCGATAACTGCAAAGACTGCCGCTACAACTGCATATACGGTGTAGACTCTTTCCAGTCCGCCAGATTCCAGTATACCTGTCATCAGCGGTGTGGTGATGGATGCGGAAAGAGGGAATCCGATGGTGACCCATCCCATGGCGATTCCTTTTTTCTTAGGAAACCAGTTGGAAATCACGTTCATGTTTGCGATATAGCAGAATGCCATGCCGCAGATCGTGGAAACTGCCAGGCAGATAAAGTAAATGGTGCTGCTCTGTGCTCTGCCCCAGAAGAAACAGGCTACTGCCGTGATGGCAAGGGAGATGCCCCATGCAAATCTGATGTTGGTCTTGTTTGTGACAAATCCCCAGAAGGCCGCGCCCAGGACGGAGATTGCCGAACATATTGATGAGAATGCGTAAAGTGAATTGGTGCTCCATCCTCTGGTCTGCGCAAAAGGTTCAATTACGACATTCAGTGAGTCGTTGATCAATGAACTCTGCAGCAGGATACACAGGAACGAAAAGATAATGACGAACCAGCCCTTGGAGCCGAAATTGCTCTTGCTGGCTTTGACTGTGGTAGTTTGGTTGCTCATAAATAATTCCTCCGATACTTAAGTTTGTTTTGTGTAGATCACGTTTCAAATAAGTCCGTTAATTTTCTGTCAATTACAAGATACCAAATAATTCGCCCGCCGTAAAATTCAAAAAATTTATGTGCCCATAACCTCAGGTTATGGGCATAATGCAATACGTCTGACTATTCTGTTTTGTTTTTTTGGTAGATTTCTTCATACATGTTGTGATAGAAAGTGATGATCGGATTGAGATTATCCTTTTTCCAGGCAGCCACCAATCTGACCTTTCCCAGTTCTTCACTTCTATAATATTTGACGTTGGGGCTTCTGGTCACCATGGTGTCTTCCCTGGCAATGCTGATTCCCCGTCCCATCTCCGCCATCATGTTCATGTGATTCAGATCCACCGCTTGGATCTCTTGAGGCACAAACCCTTCCAGCATGCATAATTCCCTAAAATGATCGTAAATCGCAAAGGTCTCTTTTTCGTCCGGGAAAATAATCCTCTGTTTTTCCAAATCCCGAATTTTGATAGTGCGCTTACGCGTCAGAGGATGTCCCTTCGGGATTAAAAAACCCAGTGGCGTCTCAGCCACTTCCTCATAAAGAACGCCTTTCACCAACTGCGCTTCTTCCTCATACGTCACTACCATATCCGCTGTGCCATCCTCCAGCCAGCCGCGCAAGTCGCGAAAGCCGCCTGTCAGCTTCTCAATTTCAATCTTCGGGTAACTATCATCGATATGGTTTAGGACTTCCCGCGTGATTTCATTGAAAATCTGACCGAAGAGCAAACCGATGGTCAGATGTCCCTCCTGACCCGATTCTGCCCGGCGGGCTTTGTCGATAACGCCATCTAAAATCTCTTCCATCTTCTGAAATTCACAGAGCATCACTGCTCCCGCCGGCGTCAGTTTCACCTTGCTGCGCTTAGTATCGCGGAAAAAAAGCTTCATGCCGCACTCTTCTTCCAAAGCGGCGATGTTTTTGGACAGCGCTGGCTGTGAAATATACAGTTTCTCCGCCGCTCTCGTGAAGTTCAGGCATTTTGCTGCTTCCATAAAGCACTGAGATTTCATATCTATAAACATACTGTCACCTCTCCGCTATCTCTGAAAAAAGGAATCCGTCAATCCGGCACAAATCCTCTATTTTTAATACCTGAGCGCCGGATTGGCGCACTGTTAAACCAACTTCAACAGTACAGCCATACTTTATATGTAATAAAGCAGCCTCTGCCAAATATCTAAAGCAGCAGCACGTCGAAGCTTCCCCACAGAAACACCAGATAAACACCCGCCGCGCCTGAGATATAGGGAACCATGGCTATGGTATCGCTGCGTTTGATTTTTTTACGAGCTAAAAGCCAGATCAAATGGGCTGCGCTGAACAATGTCGTCATCACGAAGATGACCAAAATGCCGCTGGTTCCCGCAATCAGACCCAGACTGGCAAAAAGCTTAATGTCTCCGCCGCCCAAGGTCTCCCGCTTGTAGGCCATCTTGCCCAGAATGGCGACAAACCCCATGATGCCAAAGCCCAAAGCGCCGCCGATTAGACAATCCAGCCAGCTGCCGTGAAAAGGAATAAACCCTAACGCAGTCAAAGCCAGGAGAATAATTAACTGATCCGGTACGATACGGTATTTCTGATCTGCAATAGCCATTTCCAGCAACAGCCAAAGTGCGCAGATTCCTGCTACAGCGAACTGCCAGTCATCTATGACCATTTTAATCCCCAATACGACAAAAAGCATGGTAAAAATAAATTTCCACGGATAGCTTTTCACTCTCTGCGTATAAGGGTCGAGCAATTCCTGCGATGGTTTTTCCCCATAGTCACAAAGCCACGCGGCTGGCATCTTATTAAAAAAGTACACAGCGCCATTGCCGGCAAAAATTCCCACCAGAATTGCCGACAGGCACTTGATTCCAATTAGCAATGCATCCGTCATCTCTAAACCCTTCCTCTTATATCTCCTTTTGTTATCACCATTATGCTACCATATTTTTACATGTTATACAACCGGAATATACAAAAAATAAACAAATGTACAAGTTTTCAATCTGTCACGGGGGTTGTAACCCCCTCCTATTGCTATATAATTGACCATAGTGTTGAAAAATAACTACAATGGGAGGACGGAATGGATTTTATTCACTTTGACTACATGAGTCTGCTATTTAACCCCTTTGTGCTGATGTTCGTCACCATCGCTTTGGGTCTGCTATTCGGTAAAATCAAGTTTGGCAAGTTTAGCTTTGGTGCATCGGGCGCTTTATTTGTAGGTCTGGTCATCGGCTGGATTGTTTACAAATACGCAAACGGCGCCTATGAATCGGGCGACGAAAGTGCGGCAGGTTTTGCCGCAGCGGCCACCATTTTCTCTGGAAACGGCGGCAAACTGATTCACACCAACTTCTTTTCTACCTCTTTGATTTTCTTCGTAGCGGCAGTAGGCCTGCTGGCAGCAAAGGATTTGGGCATCGTTCTCAGAAAATATGGTGCCAAGTTCGTCATACTAGGTCTGGTAATCACTTTAGTCGGTGCCGGTGCCACTTACGGCGCGACAGCCATCGTCAAAGGAACCAACGCCTATGCGGTATCCGGCGTCTACACCGGCGCTTTGACCAGTTCTCCCGGCCTCGCTTCTGCACTGGAAACGTCAGAAAAGCATGCAGAAGATGTGGCTTCAGACTACGAGACTTTGTCTGCGGAGGAAAAAGCTGCCGTCATCGACGTTATCAATATCAGCGACGATTATAATCTGAAGGCCTCTGAAGTTAAAACTTTGGATGAAGGTATGACAGCTGCCTATGCATCCAATGCCGCCGGGCAGGTGGGCATGGGGTACGCCGTCGGTTACCCTTTTGGTGTCATTGTCGTTATCTTAGCAGTCAACTTTCTAAATGTCATCTTCCGTTTTGATGTGGAGGAAGAAAAGCGAAGGTACGCCTTGGAGATGGCGCAAGCGAAAAAAGACATCAAGGTCAAGGAGATTCCAACGACGCCTTTCAATATTCTGTCCTTCGCCATCGTATGTTTTGCAGGCTACCTGCTGGGGAACCTGAATATCTATATGGGTCCTCTGGGTTATGTCAGCCTGGAATCCACCGGCGGTGTTCTTATCGCCTCTCTGGCTCTCGGATACATCGGCAAAATCGGTCCCCTTTCTTTTAGGATGGATCCGAAAACTCTGGCCACGGTCAGAGAACTGGGGCTGGTTTTCTTCCTGTCCATCGTAGGTCTCAACTACGGTTACGGCGCAATCACCGCCTTAGCTGGTGCAGGCCTGACTCTCGCCATCGTATCTATTATTGTCGGACTGCTGGCAATTCTGGTCGGATTCGTTCTGGGACGCTACGTATTTAAACTCAATTGGGTAATGCTCTGCGGTGCAATCTGCGGGGGCATGACCTCCACTCCAGGGCTGGGTGCTGCCACTGATGCACTGGGCAGCGACGATCCCGGCGCAGGCTACGGTGCAACTTATCCGTTCGCCTTGTTCGGTATGATCATCTTTACCATTATCATGTTCAAACTGCCAATCTTATAATGGAGTTGCCCCAATTTGCGAAGCTAATTGCTGGGAACTCTTTATGCTTTAGCGTCCCGCAAGCGTCAGCAAGTGGCTAGACGCTAGTCGTATCATGGTTCTGTCCTAAATCTTTGAAAACACAAACACATCTTGAGAATGCTTTCATTCAAAAGATGTGTTTTTTATTAGGTCTTTCGTTTCAGCAAAGACCGCGAAGACAGTTCACTATACCCCGTCCAGGTATGTCACAAGGTGTGGATCACAAAAATGCCATATTTCACTATTTTTTTGCGAGTTCTGGCGAATTTTTGCATCTATTCCATGGTTACAGACACCTACGTACCGCAATACGCTCAGCTCAGCAGGAAAAATCATCAAAATTCATATAGTTCATTCTTATTATATGCGTTACCTGGCTATTTTTTTATGAATTTTTGCCTATTTGAGGACCAATATGCCCCTGATCTCTTTTAACATCTGCCATATTTCCTTATTTTTTTGAGTTTTATGGCAGATTTGATAATCTGGGGCAGTATCCTCTCGATGCCTCTTGCGCAATCACAAGCGACACACTAATCTTTGACATACTTATCGATTACCTTCTGCGTTTTTTTTCGAGTCATCATGTACTCTGATGATTTCCAGGATCAAAGCCGCATAGTTGCAGATGCAGACCTCCTCAATGGCTGCTTTCTTCCATCACATCTGCCAGACGATTGACGAAAATCGCTGCCTCTTCGTCCAGGTTCGGCAATAGTTTGCGTGCCAGTGCCTCGATTTCAAGTAGCTCAGCCTTCTCCTGATGATTCGACGTAGCATTAATCGCATAGTTTCTGTAAAGGTGGATATAGCGATTGACCAGGCATTTCCAAAATCGTTTTTCTTTTGCGGTGTGCACCGTCTGGTCATAATCACTGTGCATATACAAGGCGGTGATAAAGCTATGGGCGTAACACAATTTAGCAGTAATTTCTATATCTGCCTCCTGCCCCTTGTCCAATTCTGCAAAGTGATCCAGGGCATACTGCAGGCAGTCAGTGACCTCTTCAACGCATTGCGCCCTGTCTTCCGGGTTTTTCTTAAGCTGCCGGAAAGTCTCCAGGGCATCTCCATCTGCCTTCTCCTGCATCTTCCACTCAGCTTTCACACGCCGGTTATAATATTCGTCGTCCAGAATTTCTTTCTTTTCTATGTCATAGCCGATGGTAATGCGCACGATGACCAAAACCAATACTGCAATCAGCGCCACCATGGAAAAAATAATTTGTTTCTTCATCCAATCCGTCTCCTTCTGACTATAGGATACCGCCTTTAGCTGGAGGTTTCAATGTATTTGTCTATTACCTTCTGGGTTTTAGCAGAGTCGTCATACTTCTTGATGATTTTTAAGAAGTCTTCTCCCGTAGCGATTTTAAGACAGTAAGTCCTATAATATTCCTTCATCGCTTCGTAGAAGTTTTCCTCGCCCATAGATTTTTTCAATTCGTAGAGGAACAGCGCTCCATCCTGATAAACAGTCCATGAGTAATCGTCAGGTTCCTTGTACTCATCATAGGCTTTATTGATCGGAAACTGATCCTCATCTGCATATTGCAGATGCTCCTCGACGTCTTTTTCCGTTTCGTAAAAGATAACCGAACTGCCGTAATCCTGAAACCGTTTTTCATCTGATGCCATGGCGTTCTTCAAGCTATCTGGTCGCGAGAGTCCGAAAACCATGCTTTCGCAGAATTCGGCAAAGCTTTCATCCAGCCACGGTTCCTCAAACTGATCGTTTCCCACTGCCCCGTAGAACCACTGGTGCGCTGTTTCATGCGCGACCAAAAGGCATAGCTCGCTGTAGCCTCCATTTTTATCAAGCTGAGACACGATGTCTTCCGCCGGAGCGATATCCGGCAGACCAACCAGAATCAATCCCGGATATTCCATTCCTCCTTCGTCAAAGCACTGAACCATATCCAGTTCCTCGTAAGGATATTTACCGAACCTTTCCGTAAACAGCTTTACTGCATCCTTCGCCGCCTTCATGGCATAGTCGTTATATCTCCCAGCTCCGTCGTACTGCAAGGTATAATGATTGATTTTCACGCCTTCTGCCGTTTCTGTTTTCACATCCATGTTATTGGAAGCCGTAATGACCATATCCCGCATGTTTTCTGCCGTAATCGTCGTAATCCCGTCCTCCGTCTTCTCTTCACCGCTGGCAGCGATCATAAAGTCTTTTTCTGTTTCCAGTCGCACCCGGTAGTCGGTGACGTTGTTGCAGGTGGATTCTGCGCCAGAAATATATGGCGGTGTCTTCCATTTTCCGGCCTCATACATTGCAAGCTGCGGAAAGCAGAAAGACAATAGGTAGTTCTGCCGCTTTCCCGCCTGATAATAACCGAATCGATCTCTGACCTTCGGTATGTCGGTCAGGTAATCCACCTTTAGAGAGATGGACTGGCCCGGTTTCAATTTTTTATCCTGAAGCTTCACATAAATCACAGAAGGGTCTCTCGCAACAGAAGATTCCATCTGGTTACCGTTCACAGTTACGCTGTGGATTTCACTCTTTCCCTTTTTCTGTTCTTTCAGAATGGACGCAGCATAATTGCGGATGCAGATGTCGGGAATCGTCTCTTTCGTATGGTTAGTCAAATCTATGATTACAGTTCCCGACAAGGTCTTTTTCTCCGTATCTAATTTTAAATCCATAGTATACTTGTCCACATCAACACCTGTCCCCTTTTGGCTGACGGGGTGACTTTCTCCCTCGCTGCTTTTTGCTGTGTTATCACCGCTGCAGCCAGCTATAGCCATTGTAAACAGACAGGCAGAGACTACCAACAGCAGAATTTTTCGATTCCTATTCATTTTAAACACTCCTTTCTTTCTCTTATTTTACCTCATAACTGCGGTCTCTGCCTTTTGATGTTGTAAACAGCAAAGTTAAATGTAGTAAATCGGTAAAAAATATGATAAGATACCCCTATAAAAGGAGAACTGTGATGCTGAATATCGCCATTTGTGACGACGTCAGAGCAATCTGTCACTTTATCGAAAATGCGCTGATTCAATACACGCAAGCAAACAAAATACGCGCAGAGATTGAAGTCTTCTATGACGGCACCGATCTTTACGATTTTATCTGCCGGGAACACGGTTTTGACCTGATCTATCTGGATATCGAAATGCCTTCCCTCAGCGGCATAGAACTGAGTCGGAACATCCGCAGCGTCCTCTGCGACAGCGATACCGAGATTGTCTTTGTATCGGGAACGACGCAATACGACCGACAGCTTTTCGATGTGCAGCCCCTCCACTTCATCGCAAAACCAATTGATCCGCAGTTGGTCATCAAGGATTTGGAACTTGCAAGAAGGAGATGCGGCGATTTGGAGAAAACCCATATCTTTCAGATTGGAAGAGACACCTTCCGAATTCCCTACAATCAGATTCTCTACTTCGAGAGCCGCAATCGCAAAATCACTGTCGTCACAGAAACGAACCTCTTTACCTACTACGGCCAGCTGCAGAAAATCATTCCCTCCCTGCCCATTCAATTTTGTCGGATTCACAAATCCTACATCATCAACCTGCGCCGGGTCATGGAGTTTCACGCAGCTGCCGTCACGATGTCAGACGGTGCGGTTTTGTCCATCGGAGAGACTTATAAGCAAAGTTTCAAAGAGCACAAAAAAAGGCAATTACTCGAGGAGGAAGATGTATGATATATCTCTATCTGCTTGTATCTGTTCTGACAGACGGATTTCTGACCTATCTAATTTATCAGTATTACCATCTGCTGTATCCCGTCGCGAATCTGAGCAAAAGGTTCGAACTCTCTACTTATGTTTTGTTTTGGTGCGTCTCCACCCTTCTGCCCCTCCTTCACGTCAATTACTACGTCGGTTGGGGCCTTAAGCTGCTGCTCTGCCTTGGTCTGACTTTTATCTACCAATCAAAAACTGCCCGCAGAGTTTTATCCACAATCCTTCTAATTACGGTAATGCTGGCAGTAGAATATTTTTTGATCCGCCTATCCGGACGAATCCATCTGGGACTGTTCACGCCGCCAAGGTTCAACGCCACCTTTGGCCTGATTCTCTATGCCGTCATTCTCTGGCTGTTGTTTCTGCCCATTTCATTCTTAACAGAATACCGACAAAATCACCAGACTGCCTGGATTCGCTGGATTTCCAGCCTAATGACGCCAATTTCCATTTTGCTGCTGGTGGGTTTCTCCCTGCTAGTTGATATCAACGTCCTTTCGCGAGGTTCTAAGCTTCAGAATATTCCCCTATTTGCTGAGGTAAACGACTTGGATCTCACCTTTTATATCGGTTCTGCGATTCTTCTCCTTCTGAATGTAATTTTGTTCTTCCTCTACGACCGCTCTACCCGCGTTTCGCGTCTGCAGATGGAAAACAACATGATTGTGCAGCAGAACGACTCCTACCAAAAACAGCTTGAGATACTGCAAAATTCTGGTGCTGCAGTCAAAAGCACTCGTCACGACATGAAAAATCATCTAACCGTTATTCAGGGGTTGATTCAAAAGGGACGTCACGAAGAGGTTCATGACTATATGGAAAGAATTCTAGCAAATCTCAATTCCAGTGATGAAATATCTGCAAGCGGCTATCCCGTCATCGATAGCCTGATCAATTACAAGTTTTTCCACGTTGGGGACGAAGGAATCTCCTTTAATCACCAGATTCAGATTCCCGCTGACCTTCATTTTGATGCTTACAACCTGACTTTAGTCCTGGGAAACCTGATTGACAACGCCCTGGAAGCAGTTAGAAAAGAGGGCTGCTCTAACAAAGAAATTCATTTATCCATCGCCTACAAACAGGGGTGTCTGATCATTAAAATAAAAAACACCTATGACGGCATCGTCAAAACCGTCGGCGACCGTCTTGCGACCACCAAGTCAAACCCAGGTGTTCACGGCCTGGGACTGCGCAACGTGGAGGACATCGTCCAAAAAAGCGGCGGCATCTTTGACGTCAGATACGATGAAGAGTGGTTTTCCGTTTCTGTAGCTCTTAATTGTAACGCAAATTACGTTACAATTTAGCAGTATCTCCATTTATTTCCCATGTATAATTTTCTCCGTCTCACTCATATTAATACTATCTTTATTTACAAGCGAGGACACAAATTATGAGTGAACGTCAAGGCCTGGGCCTTTTTAAATTAACTTGTTTCGCCATAGGAACAACCCTGGCAAGCGGGGTTTTCAGCAGTTTTGCGGATATGGCAAACAATGGAGCCGGAACACTGGCCGTACTCATCGGCTGGGCCATCGCCGGCATCGGCATGTACTGTCTGGCTATGTGCTTCAATAGGTTGAGCATTGTAAAACCAAATTTAAAGAGCGGCATCTTCGCCTACGCCAAAGAAGGCTTTGGTGAATATATCGGCTTCAACGCCGCCTGGGGATATTGGATCAGCGCCATCCTCTCCCAGGTGTCCTTTGCTACGTTATTATTTGCAGCTTTGGGGCAATTCATGCCTGTGTTCGGTGACGGCAACAACCTGGCCTCTATCATCGGCGCTTCCATTCTGATCTGGGTCTTTACCATTTTGATCATGGGCGGCGTGCAGGAAGCGGTTACCATAAATGCCGTTATCGTCATCGCCAAAATTGTCCCGATTTTCGCTTTTATCATCTTCATCATTTTCTTGGGTGCTTTCGACTTTGATATCTTTTTGGATAATTTCCTCGGGCAGGACACCGGTCTTTCCCTCGGCAAGCAGGTCCTCGAAACTACCTATACGACAGTCTGGATTTTCACAGGTATCGAGGGAGCCGTGGTCATCTCCGGCAGAGCAAAAAATACAGCAGTTGCTGGCAAAGCTACGGAACTGTCCTTTCTTTTCTTGCTGGTACTCTATGTGTTAATCTCCGTCCTCAGCATGGGCGTGATGCCGAGAAGCGAACTGGCTGCGCTGGGAAATCCCGCTATGGCAACTTTGCTGGCCAGCGTCGTCGGTCCTTGGGGTGCAACACTGATCAACATCGGCGTCATCATTTCCATTGCCGGCGCCATGTTCTCCTATACCATCGTAACTGCTGACAGCGCTTTTGCCCCCGCTCTGCACGGCTGCTTCCCTAAATTTCTCACTGGCGAAAACAGAAAAAAAGCACCCGTAGCCGCTTTGATACTGACAGCTGCCGTGGTGCAAGTGCTGCTGATCGTCGTATATTTTCAATCATCCACCTATCAGGCTATGTACACTCTGGCCACCAGTGCCATTATGATACCATTTGTATTATCAGCTCTGTACTGCCTGAAAGTCACCATTCATGATAACAGGCTGGGGCAAAATAATGTCAGCTTCAAGGTGTGGCTGGTTTCCATCTTGGGAACCATTTACGGATTTTGGCTGCTCTTTGCAACAGGTATCAGCAATATCATCATATCCGCGCTGATGTTTGCACCGGGATTTTTCTTCTACGCTTGGAGCAGGCTGCAGCATCATCAAAAGATTTTCGACTCCATGGCGGACATCATCACATTTGTCGTCATCGCAGCCGGCTTCATCTTCTCCGTCATCATGGGCGGCAACCTGTTGGCATAATCTACATCTAACGCCAAACTGAATTAGTCCTAGTTCGGACTAATTCAGTTTGGCCTCCCGACATATAGACACCAATCGGACAAAATGGCCTGAAAAGGTCGTTTTTATATAAATCGGCCGGAGGGCAAGGTTTTCCTTGTACTCCGGCCGTTATAATCAGCAGCCTTCTATCTCTTTGATGTTAAATTCATCACCGGATACCAATTCTGTCATGAATCCGCCGCAGTGGGGACACTGCTTCTTGCCCTCCAGGGTCGGATAGGTCTTCTTGCAGTCCAGACAGATGGATACCGCCGGCAGCTTCTCTATTTTCAGCTCTGCATCGGCAAGAACATCAGATTTCTTATGCAGATACTGCCATGCATCCACGATGTAGTCTGGCAATACCGAACTAACTTCGCCGATTTCCAAGGTGACGCTGGCAATCTCGCCCAGATCATTTTCCACCGCCAGTTTTTCCAGTGTATCCACCACGTGGACTACGATTCCAAATTCATGCATAATCAGCGCCCCTTATTTGCCTTCTTGTTTCTCATGATCTTGATCTGGCGTTTTGCGGCATATGGCAGAATGGCCTTCATCTTGTCTTCACTTCTCATCATCTTGCTAGCCTCCAGCTCCCTATTCAGATGGATAGCGTCGAACTCACACTTTGTCGTACAGACACCGCAGCCGATGCATCGATTGTAATCGACCACAGAAGCGCCGCATCCCAGACACCGTGCAGTTTCAATGGCAATCTGTTCCTCGGTCAAAGGCTTGCGCAGATCGCGGAAAGTGGACTTCGCATCCTCACCGTTCCTGCCCGGTACCTGGCGGCTGGAATTGTCGTAACTATCCTCGGCAATATCCAGGTTCTTCTTATCCAACTCGATGTATTGGCGCAGGTTTCTGCCGATGGTCAGGCTCTGTCCCTCGTGGACAAAGCGGTGAATTGACACGGAGGCTTCTTTTCCTGCTGCGATGGCATCGATGGCAAACTTCGGTCCGGTGTAGACGTCACCGCCCACAAAGATATCCGGCTCTGCCGTCTGATAGGTCACGGGGTCTGCCATTGCACCGTTTCCGCGCCCCAGTTCAACCTTGCTGCCCTCCAGGAGACCGCCCCACTGGATGCTCTGACCCACACTGAGAAGCACGTTTTCACATTCCACTGTGATGGTGTTATTTTCGTCGTAAACCGGTGCAAATCGACCGTTATCGTCAAATACCGATACACATTTCTTGAATACGACTGCCTTCACTTTGCCCTCTTCTGTCAAAATCTCCGCCGGTCCCCAGCTGTTGCCCACTTTGATGCCTTCTTCTTCCGCTTCTGCCACCTCGTCATCTGCCGCCGGCATGATGTCGCGGCTTTCCAGGCAATACATAGATACTTCAGATGAGCCGCATCTAACCGCCGCTCTAGCTACGTCTACAGCGACGTTGCCGCCGCCTATGACCACGGTGCGTCCTGAAAGCTTGATATCTGTGGCGCTGTTTACTTTGTATAAAAACTCGACTCCCGTGTCCACGCCTTCTGCCTCTTCGCCCGGTACGCCGATTTTGCGTCCGCCCTGGCAGCCGATGGCTATGTAAAAGGCTTTGTATCCTTCTTCCCGCAGCTTATCGATGGTCAAATCTTTTCCCACCTCGATGCCGCATTGAAACTCTACGCCCATCTGACGCAGCACGTCGATTTCTGCTTCGATGACGTCCTTTTCCAGCCTGAAGGAAGGAATGCCGTGCATCAGCATGCCGCCCGGTCTGTCGGCTTTCTCAAAGATGGTGACAGGATAACCCTTCTGCGCCAGATAGAAGGCACAACTCATGCCTGCAGGTCCCGCGCCGATGACAGCAATCTTTTCTGCAAAAGGTTTGTTCAGTTGATTGAGCATCTGCGGCACATAACGTGACTCTGCCTTCAGTTCCTGCTGCGCGATAAAATCTTTGATATCGTCAATTGCCACTGGATCGTCGATTTCACCTCTGGTACAGGCATCTTCACAGCGGCGGTTACAGATTCGCCCGCAGACTGCCGGGAACGGATTCTCTTTTTTAATCAACTTGAGAGCGTCCATGTATTTTCCCTGAGCAGCCATTTTGATGTATCCCTGCACGGCAATATGCGCCGGGCAGTTGGTCTTACAAGGAGAAGTTCCCGTATCATAGCAGTTGATCTGATTTTCGTCTCTGTAATCAGGGCTCCACTTCTCAGGCCCCCATTTAACCGCGTCAGGCAGCTCCCGCACCGGATATTCGATAGGCTCCTTGGTGCAGAGTTTCTGCCCCAGCTTGACGGCTCCCGCCGGACAGTATTCCACGCATTGCCCGCAGGCTACGCACTTTTCTGTGTCCACTTTGGCGATGTAGCTGGATCTGGACATGTTGGGCGTATTGAAATACTGTGATGTACGCAGGGCATAACAGGAACAGACACAGCAGTTACAGATGGCGAAGATTTTGTCCTCTCCGTCGATGTTGGTAATCTGATGTACAAAACCGTTGTCCTCGGCTCGCTGCAGAATCTCCATCACTTCATCGATATCGATGTAGCGTCCTTTGCCCGTCTCCACGATGTAGTCCGCCATATCGCCGACGCCGATACACATGTCGTCTTCCAGATGGCCGCAGCCCTCACCCAAAATGCGCCTGGAACGACGGCAGGAACAGGCGCCTACTGCATATTTGCCTTCATATTTTTTCAGCCAGTGGGAAATATGCTCGATGCTGAGGGACTTCTGTTCTGTCGGGATGGCCTTTTCTACCGGAATGACATGCATGCCGACGCCAGCTCCTCCCGGCGGAATCATCGGCGTAATCTTCTCAAGAGGCAGGAAAGACATCCGCTCGAACATCCTCGCCACTTCCGGATGGGTCTCCACCTGCTCTTTGTTCATATTCATAAATTCCGCACAGCCAGGAACGAACATCGGCAAAACGTACTGCTTGTGATGATCCGCGTTTTCCCAGTTGTATTCCAAAAGACCGATGACGCTCATCTCTTCCATCAGTTCATGGGTGCGCTCTGCGCTTTTGCCGCATTTCTTTGCAATGGCCTCTGGCGTGGTCGGCACTCTGACTTTCATGGCCAAAGCCACCTCCGCCATCTCGTCGGTTACCACACAGGCCAGGCCGTAGTATTCCGGGTCGTCTGCCGTAACCTTGTGGCCGATGCGGTCCGTAATCTTCTGCCCCAGCTTTATAATCAATTCTCTCTCTTGTGCCATATCATTCCCTCCTATCTATTCCAACCTGCAGCTTCACGTCTCAGCCAGTCGGTCCAGGCGTCAAAGCCTTCGCCGGTCTTTGCCGATATGTAAAACACTTCTGCCTTCGGGTTCAGTTTGTGAATCCGCTCCCTGACAGCCTCCGTATCAAAATCATCAAAGACATGCAGGGTATCGCATTTGTTGATCAAAACCACGTCACTAATCTGGAACATCAGCGGATATTTCAGCGGTTTATCATCGCCCTCCGGTACAGACAAAATCATCGCATTCTTGACGCTGCCTGTATCAAACTCAGCCGGGCAGACCAGATTGCCGACGTTCTCCAGAACCACCAGATCTAAATCTTTTGCGTTCAGCTGCTCTATGCCCTGCCGGGTCATATCTGCATCCAGATGACACATGCCGCCGGTGTGAAGCTGAATGGTCTTCGCTCCCGTTTCTGAGATGGCTTTGGCATCTACATCGGAATCGATATCCGCCTCCATGACGCCGATTTTCATCTCGCCTGCGAGCATGGCGATGGTCCTCTTCAGGGTCGTCGTCTTACCTGCTCCGGGAGACGACATCAGGTTCAAGAGGAAGGTTTTCTCCTCCTTTAACTGCTGTCTCAGCTTTTCTGCGTCCGCGTCGTTATCTGCAAATACGCTTTGCTTTACCTCAATGATCTTGAAATCTTTCATATTCTTACCACCTTGCAAATTCCTGTCTGTTTGGTCAGACCAAATACCATAACGATTGTTATACTATTAACATACATGATGAACTGCCTTTTGTCAACCGATTAGGAGAATCTTTACAAATATTCTGAATTGTGCTATCATATGGTCAGACCAGAATAACATGGAGGTACGCATTTTGAAATTCGAAAGCTTGAAAAGACCTACAATCAAAGAAATGTTTATCAATAAGATGGAGTCCATGATTCTCTCAGGAGAACTGCCCGTAGGAGAAAAACTGCCCTCGGAACGGGCCATGGCAGAAGAAATGAATATCAGTAAAACCGCCGTACACGACGGTCTGAAGGATCTGGAGCGTTTCGGCTTTGTGAAATCGACTCCGAAGCAGGGAACTGTCGTAACCGATTATGTGGAGACCGGCTCTCTAGAGACTTTGACAGAAATCATCAAATACAACAATAACAGGATGGATGCACAGACCTATCGATCGATTCTGGAACTGCGTTTGGTGCTGGAGCCCCTGACATTTGAGCGGTTTGTGCAGAGAGCCACACCAGCAGACTACGAAAAACTGCAGGAACTCTTTGCTATCGCGGAGAAGATTCCGGCGGACTCACAGCATGCCGGCCAGTGGGCTGACGCGCTTTTTGCCTACCATCACTTTATCTATATCAAGTCAGGTAACAACCTGTTCTCCCTGATTTACCATACATTCAAGCAGGTGTCCCTCCTCCACTTCAAAAAGTATTGTGAGACTCGCGGCAGCCAGGCTTCTGCCTCTGTGACTTCCATTCACAGATACCTTCTGGCAGGCGACGGAAATGCAGCCGGCTCGATTTTGACGGAGGAGATTCACTGTTACTGCCAGATGACCGGATTGCAGCTGTACGAAGAAACGCACTAAAAAAACGGCGGGTAGGGTCACCCGCCGTTTTCGTATGACATTCTGCCCAAAGAGCCGCTGGCGATTTGCCTGGCAGAATTTATGCTGGCGTTCCCCGGCCTATGGCTGGTT
>CABIXY010000011.1 GCA_902362805.1 Eubacteriaceae bacterium
GATATGAAAGAACCCCCGGTTTATGATGGCTGCATCATAAACCGGGGTTCTGTTTAAGGGATTGTTTTTTCACAGCCCCTTTTTGATTTTTACTGTTATATTTATTTAAATTGCACAATCATAATTTTTCTTTGCCTTTTTTCAACAACTCTTTTACTTCTTTATCAAAATCAGAAATAATTGCCTGTGTTTTATTAAATTCTGTATACTCCAAATGTGCCTTAGCATCAGCTTCATTCTTTGATATGTTGCCTTTTCCTTCTAATACATCATAACGGCGGAAGGAAAGAAAATCATTGATACTTTCGGCAACTTCTTCCATGGTGAACGTATTCTCCCTTTCGATCAAGTCTTCTATTTAATCAAAATATCCCGAAACACTGCGCTCCAGCTGTTGAATTTGCTTTGTATCCAAATAATTCTTTGCAATTGTGACATCCGACTTTAGAATTCTTCCTTCCGGTGAGTTTTTCCAGGTGGTAAGTCCCATATCCTCCTTAGTATGGTCTGCACCATCATAAACAATTTCAGCCGCCGTATGGCCTGTAATCGCATAATGAAATTTATTTTGTACCATCGCATAAAAGTCATGGGTAACCGACGAATTTTTGTCATAATCAATGCTGCATTCAGCAAAAATATCCGTTATCTGCTGCCAAATACGACGTTCACTTGCTCGAATTGAGCGAACACGCTCCAGTAATTCACGGAAATAATCTTTTCCAAAGGCGGTTTCTCCCTGTTTTAAGCGTTTATCATCCATGGCAAAGCCTTTAATCATATATTCCTTTAATATGCCTGTAGCCCATATGCGAAATTGTGTTGCTCTGCGTGAATTCACGCGATATCCTACCGAAATAATCGCATCCAAATTATAAAACTTAACCTGGCTTGTTTGTACTTTGTCAGCAATCGCACCATGCTTTCATCCAGTTCGCCCTCCGTGAAAATATTTTTCAAGTGTTTGCTAATCGCTAGAGGTTTTACGCCAAATAATTCTGCCATAGCCTTCTGTGTCAGCCAAATTGATTCGTCCTTAATAACCGCATTGACAGAAATATCGTCACTAGGAGTATTATAAATTAAAAACTGAAAATCATTTTTCATGTTGTACTTCGTCTCCTTCACTTCTTTCATTATACCAAATATGTAATTTATTTCAAGTAATTTTTTTACATTAAAAAGAGAACTCGCTGAGAGTTCTCTCTTTGCTTTCCTCTATAACTCCATCAGTCCCTCGATGCCTGTAATGCCAAGTCCAGGCGCATCGGTGACAAAAAAATGCGGAATTTCTTTTTTAAAACCACCTTTTACGGGGTCTTCTGCCAACAGGATTGCCGCATCTAAGTCAACGCGGGTGATATTTTTCTTTGCTGCTGCTAGGTGTGCGGCAGCAGTGAGACTGACTTTACTCTCAATCATGCAGCCCAGCATGCACTCTACTCCATAGGTCTCGGCAATGCCAACAATCTTCAAAGCATTATGAATTCCCGCACATTTCATCAGCTTGATATTGATCAGATCCACTGCCTCCATGTGAAGCAGCTCAATAGCATCTGCTGGCGAAAACATACTCTCATCAGCCATGATTCTGGAGCTTACATTGTCATGGACCTTCTTCAGTCCTGCAAAATCACGTGCTTTCACCGGCTGTTCCACGAATTCAATATCCAGGCCCAAGTCTTCAAATCTTCGGATAGTACGGATAGCTTCTTCGGGTGTCCAACCTTGATTTGCGTCTAGGCGCAATTTGATGTCTGGACCTGCAGCTTCCCGAATGGTTCTCACTCTCTCAATGTCCAAGTCAGAGTCGATACCCACCTTCAGCTTCAGAGCATGGAATCCCTGGCCAATTGCGGCAAGAGCGTCACGCCTCATCTCCTCCGGCTCGTTGATACTGATTGTCAAATCTGTTTCCAGATCTTTTCTATATCCGCCAAGCAGCTTATACAGCGGCTGCCCATAGTGCTTGCTCCACAGATCGTAGACTGCCATATCGCAGGCAGCTTTTGGACTAGTATTTCCTTCAACGGAACGCTGCAGGCGGTACATGACTTCGTCCAAGTTTTCGATGTCAAGCCCTGTAATTGCTGGAGCAATAAACTCTTTGATGGCAGAAGTAATCGTCTCATTGGTGTCGCCGGTAATTGCTGCAGTGGGCGGGGCTTCTCCATAACCCCGAGTCCCATCGTCAGCAGTCATTACTACGATAATGTTCTCCGCTGTATCCACCCTGCGCAGCGCTGTTTTAAACGGCTTTTTCAGGGGAATGCTGACACGCTTCAGCTCTACCGATTCTATTTTCATTTTGGTTTACTCCTCTTATGTAATATTTACATCATCAAATCTCTGCCTTCCAGCTTATCTTCATCTCTGTTGCTGAATACCTCATAACAGAAATAACCGATGACAAGCAAGAAGAATGCGAAGGATACCCACGCGTTATCGGTTCCAGAAATCCAAGTATCTACGCCCGTTCCGATGTAAATCAGGAAAGTTGCCAGTACACCCATCAAAGCATCGCCTGCAATATAGCCAGACGCATACATGGTGCCCTTCTCAATTTTCTTCGCTCTTGTACCTTCGCTGTAAGACTTCTTGCTGTCCACGATGCCTCTGATTGCGCCGCCGATCATCATGGTTACGCTGAGGTGAATCGGCAGATAAAGTCCTACGGAGAACGGCAGTACGGAACCGCCCATGAGCCATACGGCAACAGCGATACCCATGCCGATCAAAATCAGAGCCCAAGGCAGATTACCTGACATGACACCTTCTGCAAGAGACTTGATCATAGTAGCATGCGGTGCTGCCAAATCTTTGCTGCCGATAGTATAGACATTATTGAGCATGATGATGACTGCACCCATGACCAGAGCGGAAGTCAAAACGCCGATCATCTGGCCATACTGCTGCTTCTTTGGTGTAGCTCCTAAGAGAAAACCTGTCTTTAAATCCTGTGCCATATCACCGGACACGCCGATGGCGATGCAGATAATTGACCCTACAACGACTGTCGCGATTGTACCGCTGGTTCCGTTAAAGCCCATGGTTCTGAACAAAATGGCCGTTACTAACAAGCCGCCAATAGCCATTGCCACAATTGGGTTGGAGGAACTACCCACATAGCCTACCAGGTGAGCTGATACGGCCACGAAGATAAATCCAAATATCAAGACCAGAATTGCACCGATGCTTCCAGCCAGGACGCTTGGGAATACTGGCAAAAATGCGATGATAGCGAGAATCACGATGATACCGATGACCAGAACATTTTTAGCAATGTTTCTGTCAGTTCTCTTTACTTCACTTTCCTTCAGCTTGTAGGCTGCAAAGGTGCCTTTAAAGGATTTGTAGATAATCGGAGCTGCTTTGAACAGGCTGATAAAGCCGCCCATGACAACAGACCCTATACCGATATACTTCAAGTAATAAGTCCACAGATCCCAGTGATCTAACTGAGAGATCGGCAGATCAGCCAGGCCAATCGCCTCTGGCGCATACTGTCCGATAAAGTAAATGGTAGGCAGAATGACAAACCAGCCGATAACAGAACCGGCCAGGGACATGGCTGCAATTCTCGGTCCAACTAGGAAACCTGCGCCCAGAAGGGACGGATAGACGTCAAGTCCTACGCTGCCTCCTTTGAGCAAGCCTTTAAATGGCACGTCAAGCTCCTCTGGAAAAATACATAGCCCATTGGTGAGGAATTTAAAGCCCGCACCGATTCCCAATGATTTAAAGAGCATCTTCGACGTGGTTCCGCCTTCTTTACCAGCTACCACGACTTCTGCACAAGCGGTTCCTTCTGGGTACGGCAGTTTGCCGTGTTCGTCCTTTATCAGGAACTTGCGCAGAGGCACCATCAGCAGACATCCTAGCAGCCCGCCCAGTGCTGAAATAGCAAAAATTGTAACGATTTTGATGTCCAGATTCATCAAAAGCAGCGCCGGTAGGGTAAATGCGACACCTGCCGCCAAAGCTTCTCCTGATGATCCCACAGTCTGAATGATGTTGTTCTCCAGCACCGTTCCGTTCTTGAAGCACTTCAGCGCTGCCATACCGATGACTGCCGCCGGAATCGACGCACAGATGGTCATACCGATTTTCATCGCCAAGTATGCGTTAGCCGCTCCAAAAAGACAGGCCAAAATGCATCCGATCACAATGGCACGCACGGTAAATTCTTTTATGTTCTCTGTAGCAGGAACATATGGCTGATACTCATCTCCGCTGACGTTTGCGGAAAAGTTCGCCGTTCTTTTGGTTTCCTTGTTTTCCATTTTGTACCTCCTAATGGCGCTTGCCACAATTTCTACAGGAAATTGATGGAAGGCCTTATGCTTTAGCGTCCCGCAAACAGTGCGAGCGGCAAGACGCTAGTCGTATAATGGCGCTTGCCACAATTTCTACAAGAAATTGGTGGAAGGCCTTATGCTTTAGCGTCCCGCAAACAGTGCGAGCGGCAAGACACTAGTCGTATAATGGCGCTTGCCACAATTTCTGCAAGAAATTGATGGAAGGCCTTATGCTTTAAATCCCCAAGAGTGCGAGCGCTTTGTGCGAACCACGATTGGAGGGATTTAGTCGTATATAATTACTTACCTTGGAAATAGTCGAAGACCAGCTTTGAAGTCTCTGCTAAGACTTTACGGCCGCAGTTGTTATCGCCCGTTTCCCAGGAAAAAAATACGTAAATATAATTTCGCTTTTCTGTGTAGACGATAGCAATATCGTGGTCCAACGCGTCCAACTCTCCGCTTTTGCGGGCAATGACAAGTTCATCAGGCAAATCACGACGCATGGCTTCCTCATCAGCTTGGCCCTTCATAATGTCGAGCATTTGCGCATCAAAGGGCTGTCCCAGCAGGCTTCCCTGATATAAGCGTTCAAGCAGGCTAGTCATATCCATTACAGAAGTGTAATTCTGTCTTCCCTCTTCTGCGGCTGCAAAATCCATCATCTTTCTCTGAATGACAGAGGTCCTGCATCCGATTTGCTGCATCAGTTCATTAAGAGATGCCATACCGAAATAATCCACAAGCACGTTGGTTGCTGTATTATCGCTGTAAACCACCATCAGGCTCAGCAGCTCTTCCAGACTGTAAAGTCTCGGCCGCAAAAACTGCAAAACGCTGAAATCTACCAGGTCTTCCTTCTTGACCGCTATCTCTTTGTCCAAAGTGAGAGAACCGATTTTGATGCATCGGAACGCTTCAACAAGAATGTACATCTTAATTAAGCTGGCAGACGGGACTTTTAAACACTCATTGTGGCATAAAGTTTCTCCGTCTGACAGGTCTTTGATCAGAAAAGCACCCTGTACGTTCTCTTTTTTTAGATATGCAATCAATTGCTCTTTTAACATGTTATACCTCCACTGTGATAAAGCGTTACTAGAAACAAAAAAGCGGCTGCGCCACTCCGCTAGGGACCCCTAGGTTCCCTTCGGCGCTTGCTACGCAAGCTGAGCACCCTCCTGAGGGCGGCGAGGGGTCCCCTCTGCACACCCCTTTTTTGTTTAGTAGGAAATCGATATTTCCTATTAAACAAAAAAACAGCACAAAACAAAGCGAAAAGACTCTTTGTTTCATGCTGGATTTCATTCGTGGTATCGCAGTCTTGGTTATCGACTGCAACTAAACTGAATAAAGCAGCTTAGAGATAATATTCTTCTTTCACTAACTGATATTTCTTGACCGCATCTTTGTAAGCCGTAATAATCGCTTTCTGGGATGAACCGAAATATCTGCGCTTAACCGTCTCAATCAGCTTCTCGTCATAACGGCCCAAAGTACCGCCGCTGAATATATCTTTGACGAACCTGTTGGTAATGTCAATGGTTGCGGTGCATTCCAAATCAACAATGCGGTCGTCCCTGGTATCCACAACAAATCCGATAAAGAAAATATTGAATCTGCTAGTTATGGCGTTATCACAGCTGGTCTTTCCGTGACCGATGACGTACACTGTGTTCTCATCATACATCGCAGTCATTCTCCTATTCTATGCGCAAAGTTGTTACATACTATTTATACATAATATAGCATAGATATTGTTTATTGTCTACAAAATGCGACAAAATTAGCCGTGTATACTTACCCGGACCCACTCCCTGCCAGCTGGCACATGGCTCTGGCAATCATACCGGCATCCATCATCAGCTCGTCGACGGTGATAAACTCGTCTGTTTCATGAATTCGGTTCTGGCAGCCGGGGAAGATTGGTCCAAAAGCCACTGTATTTGGCAGTGCCTTCGCATAAGTGCCGCCTCCGATGGCAATCGGTTCACAGCGTTCTCCTGTTTCCACTTCATAGACCTCTTGCAGAGTCTCTACTAATGGATGATCTTTGGGCATGTATAGGCCCGGTTTATTTTTCACAACTTCAACTAGAATAGAGGCCTTTGCTCCCGCCTCCTTCATTTTCTGCAGAGGCACTTCTTCGTCTAGGGATGCTGGAAAGCGGCAGTCCAAAGTCAACTGTATTTTTTCTTCATCTCCATGGAGCAGCCCAGTATTAAACGTACTGCTGCCCAATTCTCTGTCATTACAGTAGATATCAAAGCCGCTGCCATCCGAGCTGTCATACAGATGCTCCATATAGAATGCAGCAAAGGCTTTCAGCGTTTCCGAACATTCAGCAAAACAGCAATGTTGCGTTAACTTCTTCATTAAATCGTCAATGGCATTTTCACCGATTTCGGGGGCACTTCCATGGGCGGCCATACCTTTTCCCTGCAGATGAATCTGTTCCTCACCTCTTTGGAGAAGCAGCTGCGCACTGTCAGGCACTTGGTTCACCACGTTTCCTCCCTTCGCCATTGCCAAGGTCCACTTTGTTGAATCTGCCTGCAGGTTTCGGGTCAGTTTAAGATTGACCAGCCGTTTTTCAGAAAAGATAACTGGGTAATCTGCGTCCGGGGTAAATGCCATAACCGGTAGTTCTTCTGTCTCTTTATATCTGATCATATCGTGGCTGCCCGATTCTTCATCTGTTCCAAAGATGATACGGATTCTGCGTTTCAATTTGATACCGGCATCCTTTATTGCCTTCAGCGCAAAGAGGGAAGCGATGAGCGGACCCTTGTCATCGGTAGTTCCTCGTCCGAATATTTTTCCGTCTGCTACCCGTCCTTCAAAAGGAGGATAGGTCCACCCATCGCCTTCTGGCACAATATCAAGATGTCCGAGAACGGCGATCATCTCGTCGCCCTCTCCATATTCCGCATAACCTACGTGTCCATCTATATTAGCAATCCGAAATCCCATTTCTGCTGCCAAGTTCAACATATATTCCAAAGCGCGGTACACTTCCCTGCCGTAGGGCATTCCCGGCTCAGCTTTGCTTTTGACACTTCTGATTGCAATACACGCTTGTAGTTTTTCGATCATCTTCTGCTGGTCAATATATTCTTCTAACATATTTCTAGTCCCCCAACTAGTCAAGATTAAATGTCGTCCACAGTAGACGACCATTTGTAGTATACATTCTTAGGTATTAAAAACGGACACGACAAAAATGTCATGCCCGGCCTCATTTACGTTGAACTGCTGTACGCGTCTAAATAAATAAGTGTTCAGCAACTTTGTTATGAACTCATTATAACAGGTGCCTTCCTCTGAATTTAGATTTGTGGCACATGCTTCAATGAGTTCTACCTTGCGGCAACGCCGATAGGATTATGAACTCATTATAATACCAATTATCCAAATTGTCTATCTTTTTTGCTAAATATCAAGATTAGCCGCAGCGACACCTTTTTTCTTCGTATAGATTCTTGATACGATGTAGATTGCCAGATAGCACGACACGCAGACGTAAATGGCCATTGCCTCGCTCGCATCAAGCAATGTAACGACCAGAATTGCTGCAAAGGCCAAGACACCCAGAATCGGAGCCAGCCGGTAAGAATCCACCTTAAAGTTCAAGACTTCCAACCGATCGACTTCTGTCAGATATCTCTTTCTAAATCTGTATTGACAGATGTAGATGTCGGAATACATGAAAATATTGCCTCCTCCAATGAAGTAAACAAGGAACAGATAGACAGTATCTTGGGCAACAAATTCTGCAATAATTCCAACCATTGCAAAGAGCATACTGATGGTCAGCGCAACAATCTGCGCAGTGAAACAGGCATAGCTGCCGACATCTCCCCCAGACAAGATGTCATCAGTTTTGCGCCGGGATACCAGGACGCATTTCATGCATTTTGATGTTCTTTAAAGTGAATCTGCAGGCTGTACTGTTCTTCAAGTGGAATCAAATCCGCCTCTTGCTGCAACGCTGTTTTGACCCCTTCCCTAATCTGCTCCACGGCGTCCTGCGAATGGAGGCTCCATGTGGAATTACCTGTGCATGCCTTGGTCACAACTGTAACAATTGCCAGACAGACTTCTCAGCCATGGGCACAAATCCCCTCGTCTCCAGAGAGGAAAACCGATGGATTGTTGGCAGTTTCTGCGAGAATTGAGAAACTGGAGCAGGATGGATTTATCAAAGGATATCATACGGATTTAGATATGGAAAAATTGGGGTACGGTATCAAAGCTTTATTATGATTACCGTGGAGCCGGAAGACAGTCAGAAGTTCTACGAATTTATCAAAGCGCGGAAATGTGCTTTAGAGTGTACCATATTACGAGGCCTTACTCAATGATACTCAAGGCAACCTTTTCCACTACGACGCTGCTGGATGAATTTTTAGGTAAACTGCAAGTCTTTGGCAAGACGGAGATGCAGGTGGTGTTTTCTACCGTGCTGGAACGACATTAAAGGCTCGCCGCTTCTGACCCGTTCAGAGGCGTTTTTTTAATATAGTGGAACGGTATTTATAATCTGGGTTGCAATGCCGCCTACAACTGCACCGTTGAGACGCATAAATCCGATCACCATGCTCCTACCGCAGCATTGTTTTCATTCAAAGAAAAAACTCCCATCAGATAACTCGTTCAGAATCCCTCTGCCATCTCCTCGTTTTTTCTCCAGTTCCAATAACTGCCGATTCAAATCACCGGCGCTTTGGTTTTGATAGCGAGTCGATAAAGGCGATGAATCTTACGGCCATGCATTTCCCCGAAGGAACCGCCCATCACTTCACCATCCTGGCTAAAGACGTATACCAGGCACCCGTCAATGGTTCCATATCCGGTTATGACACCATCCGAGGCCTCAACCTTCTCAGGCGTATAGAAATCTGTCCGCCGTGCGGTAATATGCTCGCCGATTTCCATAAAGCTGCCTGGGTCTAAAATTCGGCGAATTCTTCGAAGCGCTTTTGTTGTAGTACGCCGTTCCGTTACAATCATCTTCTGTCCCCCATTCTTGTAATTTCGCTATCATTGTAAGCGGCCGCAGTACAGAGTACAAGCGCCAGCGGTAAGTTACTAATTATTTAAAGAATTAGTATGCTCCACTTTAAATATGAAAAAATCCAGCGTCATATTATTTTATTTTAAAACTGTATTTCAGCAGCCAAAAGCAAAACGGCTTCCCTATTTTAGGAAAACCGTTTTGCTTTTGGTTCATTCAATTAATCTTGTAAAAGGATGGTTCATGCTGTCTGAAAACAGCATAGTAGGAGATACCATAACTTTTTATCATCTGGCTGACTTCCTCAAATCCCTCCCCCAGGCGTTCTGCCACATGAGCGTCAGAGCCAAAGGTGATGATTTCGCCGCCAAGTTCGGCATATCTTTTGATAATTTCCTTGTTGGGATTTATCATGTTTTTCGCCTTATATTTGGAAGTATTGCACTCAATTCCACGTCCAGTCGTAATCAGTTCCTTTAATATCTCGTCTATGATATCACCGTATTTTGAATAGGAGAACGACTCTCTGGCACCGGGACCGTATCTGAGAACGAAATCCATATGTCCTGCCACATCAAAATGGCAAAACCCTTTTACGTTCTTCAGTTCCTCTTCAAAATACTGTCTGACTGCCGTCTCAATGTCCACATCTTCATAGTGACGTTTATCTTCCGCATCCATCTTGTGAAAAGTATGGGTTGAGCCTATGATAAAATCAAAGGGATATTTTGCTGCGTATTCATTGAGTTTCTCTGTGATATGAGGCTGGATGCCCAGTTCAATGCCGATCAGCAATTCAATCTTGTCTCTGTACTTTTCTTTTAGAGCCGTCAAGTCTGCAACATAGGCCGCCGTGGTATCGTCGTCTCCCACATCGTTTAGGAGAAATTTGAAATAGTCCGGCGGAAACGGTGGCGCATCAAAATCCTGATGGTCTGTAATACACAGACCCTCCATACCCAGACTGATAGCCTTTTCTATCTGCGCCTCTACTGGCGTTAGAGAATCGCTGGACCATCTCGTATGTACGTGCATATCTGGAATCATTTATTTTGCCTCCTCCATTGGAGCTGCTTCAGCAGTTTCTTTTTCTAACGGTTTAATACAGATGCCCGTCGCCGCATATACATAGGCGATAACCCATACTGCGTAGCTCATGAAACAATACGGCAGGTATTGAATGATGGATACCCCCAGTACGGATGGGTAGTAAACGCCAGAACCGGACCAAGGAATAAAGCCCGCTAAACCGGTTCCGAAGTCTTCCATCGTCCTTGACAAGTTGAGCGTAGATAAGCCCATTTCTTTATATTTCTCGCTGTACATTTCACCAGTAAGAATCAAT
The DNA here is from genome assembly GCA_902362805.1 of Eubacteriaceae bacterium. GTDB lineage: Bacteria > Bacillota > Clostridia > Peptostreptococcales > Anaerovoracaceae > Senimuribacter. The sequence continues at coordinate 10,661 of CABIXY010000011.1, forward strand.
GCCAATGAAGAACTTCCTCCGATGGCAACCAATACGATGACAGAGATAGAGGTCGCGAAAATCAGTCCAAATCTGGTCTTTACAGAAGTCAGCAGCTTCCCAAGGAGAACTTCAATTGCACCGATCTGTTCCATAATACCGGCAAAATAGAAACAGATATAAATCAGGATAAAGGACTTCAACATCGATGCCAGACCGCCGCGATTCAGAAGCGCCATGGCATCCTCCCCTGCATTGGCCGCAGAGAAACCTTCTCTTGCATTTTCAACCATTTCTAAGTTGAATCCGTTATAGAGAGCTGATACGCCGTCCTGCAGATCATACCCTTGATAGAAGATACCGATGAGCAAAGCGACAACAGCAGAAATCATCATTACAACAGTGGATGGTTTCTTAGTGATAGCACCGTATACGACAATGACCAACGGAATCAATACGATGATGTTCCAGTTGAAAGCAGCATCTAGTGTATCTAAGAGCTGCAGAGTGTTCTCCGGCAGGCCAGTACCTGTTGTCTTGGTACTGATACCCATAATGATGTAAATAATGACACCGACGGCGGCTGCCGGTACAACAGTCTTTGACATATGTCTGATATGATCGAAGATATCATTTTTGGTAGACAATGCTGCCAGGATTGTCGTATCAGAAAGAGGTGACAGCTTGTCCCCGAAGATAGCGCCTGTATAGCATGCGCCTGCCACGGCTGCAATATTCACATTCGGCATTGCGGTGGCAATCCCCATCATGGCGATACCTGCTGTTGCAGCAGATCCCCAAGAAGTACCTGTGCAAGTAGAAAATATTGCGCAGAGGGCAAAGGCCGAAACCAATATCCATTTTTCGCTAACTAACTGTACGCCGTAGTAGATGAACATAGGGATGGTTCCTGAGTACATCCATGCACCCAGCAGGAATCCCACCGCCAGCAGTACAGAAAGCGCAGCTGTCGCGGATTTGATTTTTTCAGCTGTATACATCTCCATCTCCTGCCAGGAGTATCCGCAGCGCCAGCCGATAAATACGACGTAACACACAGCAATACCGATCAAAGCTGGAGCGGATAGATCAGCCAGTGAGCCGAAGAAGAAGATAACTAATAGTACAATGACTGCAGAAAGCGCTTCTAGCATATTGGGCTTTCTTTTTACTCTTGTTGGTTTTTCCTTTTGTTTCATTTGCGTTCTCCTTAAAAGTGGAATAAATAAGTCCTGTGTCCTAGGATAGCTAAATTGTAGCAATTTTCTTTCATTTGATGTTTTGATAAAACTCAAAATTTAGACCGCATTTTTTGTATTATTTGAAAATTTATATATTTTACAAAAAAAAATCCAGAAATTGAGTAATGCTACAAAGCAAAAAAGCGCGATAAACTTATATAATTTTGTTACAACATATAAAAGGTTAGGAGTTATGATATGTTTTATTTTATGATAGGCATCGGCCTAATCTTCGCTTATATCAACGGCATGCACGACGGCGGCACTGTCGTTGCCACGACCATCTCTTCCAGGCTGATTTCGCCGTCAAAAGCAGTCTTTATCGCAGGCATTGCTAATTTTTTAGGCGCCATCGCCTTGGGAACTGCCGTCGCATATACAATCTCGGAAAACATCATTGATATCTCTCCCGTTCTATCAGGGCAGCCAGATACCTGTTACGCCTTTGTCGCCGCAGCTTTTGTCGGAAGTATGGTCTGGAATGTCTTTACCTGGATTGTCAAACTACCCTCCAGCGCCTCTCACTCTATGATCGGATCCATGATTGGCAGCGGTATAGCTGCCTATGGGCTGGCATACATAGAATGGTATGCAATTTTTATCAAAGTCATCCTGGCGATGTTGGTTTCTCCAGTGGTCGGTTTCCTTTTTGGATATCTCTTTCTCAAACTGCAGAACCGTCTATTGAAAAATGCTACCATCGTATGGACTAAGCGAATTATGATCCTGCACAAACTGAGCAGTTTTTTTCTTGCATTCAGTTACGGCAGCAACGACTCACAAAAAGTCATGGGACTCATCGCCATCGGCCTCGCAGGTTTCTATTCTGCGGACGTTGAGATTCCTCTTTGGCTCATTCTTGCTTGCTCTGCTGCACTAGCCATCGGCACCATAACCGGAGGATACAACATGATTAAAACCGTCGGCATGGATATCTGCAAAATCGATATTCATAATTCCTTCGCCTCTCAGATGGCAACGATCTTTGTCGTGACCATCGCCAACTTGACAGGTCTGCCCATCAGCGCAACCCAGGTTATCACATCATCTGTCATGGGCGTAGGTACCAGCAACACTCCGAAAGCGGTCAACTGGGGTATAACAAAAAAAATCATCTTAGCATGGCTGATCACGATTCCGGCATCTGCCCTCATTGGCGCTGGAATCTTCTACGCCATGAAACAAATATAAGAAAGGAACGAACATGAAAAAGACGAAAAAAAAGAAAAATTTCTTCAAGAAAAAAGAGCGTCCTGATTTCTACCACATGCTCACAAGGCAGTGTGAAATCACTTCAAGGAGTATCTCTCTTTTATTAAAATATATCAGTACCGGCGATCTGCAGCTGGCAGAGCAGATAGAAAGCTGCGAAAAAAATGCAGATAAGATTCGGCGAGATTTGATCGATTACGTTGAAAACTCCTTTATTACCCCCCTGGATCGTCACGATCTCTTCTCTGTGTCCCGTGACATTGACGACATCACCGACAAGATCAAGGATTTAAAGGACTTTTTAATCTTTTTCAACTACACGCCCACTGAAAAAAATATTGAAATGGCGAAATTGATCGACTCCTCCATCTATTCTCTCACCTGCGCCATGAGCGAATGGTCTGAGGACAGCATTGAGAACTTCTGGGATTATCTGGTCAAAGCGAAGAAAAACGAAAATCAAATTAAGCGGCTTTACTGGGAGAACATCAATGATCTGGACAAATACAAGGCGTCTCTGCGAGATATCATCATTATCAGAGAGTTTTCCAAGGACTTGAATAAGCTGGCTAATAAGGTCGGGCAGGCCGCAGACAGTATCAGCGATATCAAAATTAAATCAATTAAATAGAAAAGCAGCCTTTAAAGGGCTGCTTGTTTCTTTAGCAGATAAATTCTCACCGCAGTGGATAGTTCTCCATAGAACTCAAATTCCGTCTTCCCGCCTGCACCGATCAGTTCTCTCACTTTCGCCAACCGATAGCGGATTGTATTCTGGTGGCAGTTGCATTCTAAGGCCGTACTTGTGATATCACCATTATTGACCACCAGGGTAATCACAGTATTGAGATATTCCTCCTTATCCAGAATCGGCCGCAAGATGCTTTCCGAAAACTCATTCAATGCATAGCTGTCCTTCAGCGGAATGAGATATTTGAAGGAGCCGATGTTATTAAAAGTTCCGTAATCCCTGCAGTCCGTCACACTAGCTGCAAAAGTATGATAGGCCTCTCGCAGGCAGCGGTCCAGTTCCTCATAAGGGTGATAGATATTACCCCGCGAAATATACACTTTTTCTTCGTCAATGGACAGGCTCTCCATGGCTTCACTAAGAATCAGCTGAAACTTTTCGTCCTCATCATAGGCACTGGTCAATATGATGAATAAGCCTTTGTTATATTTACAGAGCATCGCCTTATTTTTCAAACTTTTGTTGAGATAGAAATTCCTAAAAATTCTCGACATGTCCAGCTTTATGCCCTTTACAGAAGGTTTGATATATACGGCTACGGCATTTTTCTTAAAGAGAAGGGAAATGCTCTTGCTAATTCGCAGCACCTCCTCTTTGGGCAGCTCATTTTCAATCATTTTTTTGATATTCTCTTCTGCCAGAATCTGCGTGTCATCCCTTTGGACAGCCTCCATGATTTCATAGATGATGTTTTCAAAATAACGATCCGGCCCAAAGGAAAATATCGGCAGATTATTTTCATTTGAAAAGGCGACGACTTCTGCAGGCAATTCATCATAAATCACACGTTTATAAGCAAAGGCGGAGATTCCCAAGTTGTACAAGTTCTGTACAGCATCAAGAATCCGGCTGCTGTCATTCTGTGCAAAGAGCAGACTGGAGATGACAAAACTGTCTTTGTCGAATGCATTGTCATTGTGGTAATCCACATCCGGTGCAAACTCATAGTCAGCGATCCCCGCTGAGCAGACAACCCTGTCCATGCCTTTTTCTCCAGAGACTAGCTTAAATCCCTGCAGGCTCTGTAATTGTAATAACTCTTTTACTTTTAGTGCCATAAGTCTTCCTTTCTACAACAACAGAACAACTGTAAATGCAATCTAGATTTCGCAATCTTCATATAAGTCCTCGATATGTTCATCGATATAATTTAGTCTTTTTTCAATTGTCCGCTTTAAGAAATCAATCGCTTCACTATAAGATTTGGCATTTCTTTTTTCATTGCCATCATCACGGCTCAATTTTGTAGAAAAAACATATTCCCATATCTTATAGTTCCGCTCCAGCGCGCCTGATAGATTCTCTTGTCTTTCATCAATCATCTGGTAGAGAGTTTTCGTGCTCAGTTCATTTTGACGCAGGCTATGATAACGCTGACAAATCTTTTCTACAAAATCCCGATCCTTTAGTAACTGGTCGAACCATGGTGCTTCAATCATATAAAATTGATCGTATTGCATAGCAAACCACTGGTAATTGTCAAATGCATTGTTAAAGTCCCAAACAGCTAGCTTTAGCTTTCCGCCCAGCTCCTTATACGGATAGGTGGATAACACGCCTCCGTCATTATTTAGCGTTATCTCATTCAGAATAAAGTAATCGACAAAATTATCGACGTCGATATAATCTTCATATTGGAAGGAGGCAAAATCATCAGAATACAGCCTCTCTTCAAACGCTGAAATATCCTTTGTGATCCATTGCTTCTGTTTTTGCGTTATATTGCTGCTGGTGGGATATTCAATGCTCAATTCATTGATCGTTTTTCCATGCATCTGTCCCCAGGTTTTTATGACGTCCGTCTCCGTGCCTACGCGATCTCTCTTCAGTATATAGGCCGTCTGTCCTGACATCAGTCCAAAGGTGCTGAGTCGAAGCCGTGATTCGCCATTGGTAACTGGTTCGACAGCCAAATAAATTCCCTGATATCTGCCATCGACAAACAACTCGATATAACGGCTGTCTGGCGCCCATTCCATGATTTTCCTCGCTGTATCATAAACAAGGGAATTTCTGATCAAAGTTTTATCCAGAAAGGGTCCGTAAAGTACCCATTCGCTATTTTTGCCCATTCCGCACAGAGGGTAATTGAGCGTTCCGCCTTTTTTCTTCTTGAAGAGCTTCAATCGATACTGCGATTTGTCAAATTGAGAATAAGAGGAAGCGCCACGCAGCTTGATAGTGCAGTGCAAAACTGTATCCGGGCTTTCCGCGATATTATTGCCGGATGCACGATCTAAAATTCCAACCTTTCCCCAAACTCCGGCAGATTTGACAATCTGCTGATTGCCAGTGTCAATCATCAGTACCGGTAGTTCCGAGGTAAACGACTTAATTCCATATTTGTCGAGATGTTTTATATCAGGTTTGCAGACCGTTCCGTCAGTATATTGTTTTTCTTCTTTTTGAGACTCTTTGAATCCTTCTTTGTCATAAATATATGCGGCACATATTGTAGTACCAACCAATAACCCAATCATAACGATACTTAATAAAATCCTTTTCAAGGTTATCACCTTTCTCAATTTCATTACCTGCCGATGTCGTCTAACTGCTCAACTAGATTTACATTATTTACACCCTCAAGTTCCATCAACTTCTGATCAATACTGATGATATTCTTTTCCTTGGCCTTTTTCAATAGACCCTCACTAATCGTATAGACAAACTCACAGCTCTCCTTTGTCACATTTTTCATAGTCAGATGTGCTTTTGCTTTAAAATATACGTCCACTGCGGCCTCAATCTTATTTTGCGCGTCTAAGCTTCCTTGTATGATGAGAAGCTGCCGGTTTTCTGTTATCACTTGTCGCGTGACAATCATGAACAAAAAAATCGTAATGCAGCCGATGCCTACAAGCATATACTGAGAGACACCGCAGCCAATGCCCACGGCAATTCCCCAAAAGATAAAAGATGCATCCCTCACCTCTTTTACCGCAGTACGAAAACGAATGATGGAAAGTGCGCCTACCATTCCGAGGGACAGTGCAATGTTATTGCCGATAACGGACATAATTAGCGTAGTGATAATCGTAATCATGCCAAGAGAAACATTAAACTTCCTACTATATGCTGCGCCAGAATAGGTAATCTTGTAGGTGAACATAATAAAGAACGCCGCGACAAACGTGATCACATTGTTAAGTAAAACAACGTTTAAGCTGATTTCTTCCGCATTTACCAAATTTTCTATGATGAATTCTCTCATTTTAATCTCCCTGCTTAACCATAAATCCAAACTCTATTATATCATGTGTTTCCTTTGAAAATATAATCCAGGCACATGATTCAATGAACGCTTCCCTTCGGCAGCGCCGTTAGATTTCTGCGTTTATTATATCACAAATTCTTTTGCTTGCGTACCCGTCACCAAATGGATTAGACCGCTCGCTGACAGTCGAATAAACCGTTAAATCGGAAAGCAGTTTACTGCACTGCCTATATATATTCTCTTCTTCTGTCCCCGTAAGGATAGAAGTTCCTGCTTCTACTCCCTCTGGCCGCTCTGTGTGTTCACGCATGACGAGAACCGGTTTCCCCAGACTGGGCGCTTCTTCCTGAATACCTCCGCTGTCTGTAAGAATCAGATATGCTCGTGCCATGAAGTTATGAAAATCCACTACATTTAATGGTTCAATCAACCTGATTCGTTCTTCACCATCAAGGGTTCTTTGTGCTATTTCCTGCACTAACGGATTCATATGTACAGGATATATTACTTTTACATCGTCAAAGGCTTCTACGATTCGTCGCACTGCTTTAAAGATGTTTTCCATTGGCCTGCCGATGTTTTCACGTCTATGCGCAGTGATGAGAATGAGACGGCTTTCTTTTGTCCACTCCAAATCAGGATGGGTGTAATGGTCTGATACCGTCGTCATCATTGCATCTATAACGGTATTCCCTGTGACAAAGACGGTATCTGGGTTTTTACCTTCTTTGATTAAGTTTAATCTACTTACTTCAGTGGGTGCAAAGTGATATTTGCTAACTATGCTGACAGCCTGACGGTTGAATTCTTCTGGATAAGGACTTTCTGCGTCATATGTTCGCAATCCTGCTTCCACATGTCCCACAGGGATATGCAAATAAAAACAAGCCAATGCGGCAGAAAATGCTGTGCTCGTATCCCCGTGAACCAATACCAGGTCCGGTTTCACCTCCTCTAAAATATTTTTCATTCCATTTAAGATTTTCGTCGTAATGTCAAAAAGTGTTTGATTTTTCGTCATAACTTTCAAATCATAATCTGGTTTAATGGAAAACGTGTTTAAAACTTGATCGAGCATTTCTTTATGCTGACCTGTCACACACACGACGGGTTCTAAATTCTTTCTTATCTGCAGTTCCTTGATCAGTGGTGCCATTTTTATTGCCTCTGGCCTTGTCCCAAACACAACCATAACTTTTTTCATTCTATTTTCTCCGTTCCTTTATCGCTATAGCAGTTCTCTTGCCTGCCTATATTTGCTGTTCGCTTGTGGCAGCCGATCCAGTTTCTTTGTAAGTTCTTTGATTTGAAAAGGCAGAAAATCATTATATTTGATCTCAAATACGCCGTGATGATAGTCCAGCAAGGGGATGAATCCGGGAAACCTTTCAAAAAATCCATTTCCGGTCAAGGTTCCTCTGACTCGCCTATCGAAAGTAATTCTGACGTCACTTGCAGGATAGCTGTAGGCGATTCTATCATATTCTACTACTGTTCTTGCCTGATAACCCCCCTTGTTCATTCGCAGATAGATTGTCTGGCAAATCCTATCTTTTCTTTTCTGTAGTGGCGAATAATCGCCTGCTGCAATCAATCGCGCTTCATGCTCAGAAATCCACACAGAATATTTAATTCCATCAGAGCCTTCTTTCGCCTTGCACTCCAGACGAATTTTATCATAGTTCTCTTCATAGGTCCTCAGGCGAATCTTACATTTATTTAGAACTCCATCGGAATTGTCATAATAGTCATTATCATAAAGAGAATCAAAATATAAGGAACGCACAGTATATCCCCCATTAATTCCATTGATGTCTGCACGTAGAAGGGCATCAAGCCATGGTCTGAATTGCAAATATTCTTCTACAGTAATTACATATTTCAGCTCTTTCCTATACCTTTCGCTCATGTTAACACCCCCTTCTTACCTGCGTCTCATCCATTTTGGATATGGTTCATCAAAAATTTCAATCCTTTGACTGATGAACCATTGTAACAACATCCCCATCACTATTAAAAAAGGCACTTGGAAGTTAGGGAACCATAGTATGTTTTCCTGCAGCGTTACAAACAGAAAACTTCCGCAAACAGACTGAAACACGATCAATCCGATCACTGGAAACCAAAATACGAACAAGCCGTCGAGCATTCCAAACAAGATGATTACCACAAGAGGATTCCCTACTAGATATGCCAGGAGGCACCCTTCCAGGGCACACACCAGCACCGCCCCTAACTTTTTCCATCGAAAACCGATAAAGGCCAAGGTGACTCCGACAATGGAAAAGGTCGCTGCGACATACAGCCATGGATACCTGTCTTTCCAAAGGAGACAACATAAAACACAGGTGCCGATGAATAATAGTCCGGAGAATATGATGCGATATATTTTAATGCCAAAAAAGCAGGCCGCCAGCGCAATGATGGACAGTGCCCCGATAATCCAGGGCATGCCTTGATTTATAGCATCCTCCAGGCCAGTCAAAAGACCGAACCACCTTATGCTGTTTTCAATTAATTCTCTCATCCTATATATCTCCTACTGAACTAGGCTATGCAGAAAAAATCCACGATAGTTGTCATCACCAAGGCAATCCGCCCCCATGATAAACAGAACGTCCTCAATACCGTCTTTTGCGAAAATTTTTTTAATACCGGTTGCTTTGCCGGCATAGTATTCGGGATTTATAATATAAATTGTCTCGTATTCACTCAAAAAGTAGGAAGCCATGATATCCGCATTTTTATCACCGATCAGTACGATAGACTTTCCATTATCGGCGATGCCATTTACCACCGCATGAGAGTGCTTTCCGCCAACATATGCGGTAAGCGATCCTCTTGACTTTGATATCAGAGGCTCTTGTGTCTTAATCAATTTGTCATCCTTCCGCTTGTAAACTGTTTCAAAGTTATCCGCTTCAGGCAGCAGATAATAGTAATTTCTATCTGCATATTTTTGTGCGTCTAATACAGAGAACTTCTCTAAACCGTAGAGTTTTTCTTTTAGGCTTCCATCTAAAGAAGAATACATATATTCTCTGTACTCTTTTAAAGGCGGCAGGGTTCCGCCTTTGGCCTCAGCAAACGCTTTTGCTCCGTAATAAGCGCCTTCGGAAGTCCAAACTGTATCTGTCCTGTAAAAGATATAACGACTCTGAAATTGCTGCAAATAAGTAAATAGGTCTATCGATCTGATGTCTTTTGGCAGACTCTGTGTAAATTTCTTTACGACAGCCTCCATATTATTCCTATACTTTGTCGCACTCTCTTCGTATTGAATCCGCAGTGGCACAATCATCACTGTCTGTGATACGTTTTTGGGAATTTCATTGCTCAGGCTTGCAAAGGCCTGCGCCCATGCAGTTCTCTGCGTCTTCGTGCAGTGAAAACGCTGCAGCACTCTGTCTGTATAGACTACATATTCTCGTGTAATCTTCTCCGGTTTCTGTGATAACTCTATATCTGCGGTCATTCCCTGATTGTGGTACAGATCCTTTTCTTCGACTTTTGACGCCGCCTTTTCTTCCTCTTTTACAACATCACTGAAATACAGTGCACTGCCTGTACATAGGAAGCACAATAGCAATGCCGCGGCGATTCCTCTCGTCAAATACCGTCTTTTTACTCTAGCAAACGAAACTGGATTTTCCACGATCTCCTCTTCCGGGATTTTTATTTCTTCACGATATCGTCCGGAGATAGAAAGATAGCTAAGGCCCGCTGTCGCTGCAATCAATCGCGGCGATTCTTCCAATGCAGGCGGGTTCTCTAAAAGTATTTTGCGTTCCTCATCAGTGCTAAATAGAAATTTATCCCCTGGCAGAAGCTGCTGCAGAAGGTTGATATCCTCTCGTCTCAGCAAGCTGCCCCTCCAAACGTGCGTTCCCAGTTTCTCCAAGGCATTTGAATCAGAGAACGTAAACCTCTTCAGCATACTACAATCTGCAAAAGCAGCGTTTCCGATTTTCTGAATCCCTTTCGGCAGCACGACCTCTTTTAACGATTGACAGCCGTCAAAAGCATGATTTCCAATCTGCTGCAGATGAACAAGTTTTTTAAAATCCAGGTCTTCCAATCTAGTACAGCCAGCAAAAGCATAGTCCTGTATAGATTGGAGCGTGGAAGGCAGGCTTACTTTCTTAAGGTTCACACAGTCATAAAACATGCTGCGATTAATTTCCAAGACGCCTTCAGGGACAATAACTTCCTCCAATGTATGACATCTGCGGTATCCCAGCTCATTGGCACCTTCATATTCATCTACAGTAGAAAAATGCACCTTTCTAATCTCGTCATTGCGCTGCAGGAATGAAATGTTTTTCAATTGAGCCGGGCCCTCCTCATCTATGCAGACAATTCCTTCGCCTTCGCATCCGACGTAACCAAATACGCAAGCTTTACCCTCAATTTCAATATTTTCTCGCGCAATAACGGAAGACAGATTTTCCCTTCTGCCAACTACCGCTCCATCTTGTAAAATGATGTTTCCCTGTGTAAAAACATTACCTAATATGCAGGATCCTGGTCCCAATACAATGTCTTTTTCTGCAAAAACATTTCCACAAACTACGGCTCCGTCACAAAGCCTGACACCTTTGTCCGAGCTAATATCCCCCTGTACAATCAGGTTATCTGTAATCGTGAGATTCCTGTTGGTGATAACCGAAAAGGGCACAACTCCATCTTCATCAATCATATCGTCAGTAATATACCCGATATTCATTTCTTTGTTTCTTTGTACCTTTAGGCGATACGCGATCCGATGCTCTGTCATCGTTGTCTGGGTAATACCTTCTGGATATTGTCCAAATAAAATTACGGGGGCGTATAGCCTTCTGAAGCTGCAATTCTTTCCGATAGACATCATCTTTGCACTGGTGGCACTGATTCCAAGTTGGCAATTATCATAAATTGCCAGGGAGCCAACTGCATCTACCCAGCGGATGATTTCAGATTGATAGCCTAAAATCATATCACCTTCTGCAAAAGCAGCTCGAATTTGGTTACTTGCGGAAAAACATGCATTCTGTGCAGCATATACTTCCTTAAAGAAAATCATGTTTTCCTTGGTCGTGAAAACATTCTCTCGTGCGATCACCAGCTTTTCACAAGTGGAATCTTGAAATTTTTCCCCGTTAGAGATGTAGACCTCCTCATCTTTCGACAGATGAATTTTTCCCTCTGTCACATGTTCAAACTCTCGGCGTATCATATTTGAAAACGATTTTCCAAAGTAACGAGGATCTCTAGTTCTATTCTGTTGTATAAAAAGGCTGCCTGGTTTCACTTTTTTGCAGATGTAAGTTGCCAGTATGATTGGAAATAAGAGCAGCCCTACAAATATAAAGATAAATACAATCATGTAGCTTGCTCCTCTTCCGTTTCCTCACTGGCGAACCTCTTTGTCTTTGCCCATTTTACCTTGCGTCTTGTAAACAAATCTGCGACAGCATCCAGAAACCCCAAGCTGATGTACCACATGTAATAATAGAAGTTAAACATCAATAGCGGGAGCAGTTTTACTTCGTTTTTGATGCCGTCAACCATAAGTGCAACACCCACTTCAAAAAATGGTGCGAAGTTTCCAAAAGAGTTATATGCACCGATGAATAGCAAAACCCACCATCCAGAGAGAATGTTCATCTCACCTACCAAAAATAACGCCAGCGAATCTAAGTGTCCTAACGCTAACAAGAATGGAACCATGTATACAAATAGCAGTAAAATGCCATCAAGCTTTTCCCTAAAGCGCATATTAGGTGAAAGGATCGTCTTAAGTAAATAACGAAACATAACCTGGTTATGCCCTCTTGACCACCGTCTGATCTGCTTTCCACGCACTTCCCATGTTTCTGGCGCTTCTTCATAACACTCTGCAGCGTTTGCATAGACCACTTTCCATCCCGATACGAATAGCCTGTATGTAAGTTCTGTATCCTCTGCCAGAACCTTAGTATTAAATCCGCCTGATTCCAGTAAAATATCTTTTCTGAATCCGCCTACCGTTCCTCCATATTGCGGAATCATCTTCAGGTTATACCGCGCTTGCTGATCTGCCTGATAGCCGCCGGAACGCTCCAAGTTCAGAAGCCGGGTGAGAAGATTTACATCAGTATTGTAAGGAATGACCCTGCCCATGACCGCACCAACCTCTGGGTTTTGAAAAGCTAACGCCAGCTGCCGCAGCATATCTTTTGCCGGTCTGTAATCTGCATCAAATACAATGATGATATCACCAGCTGCGACTTCAATTGCGTCATTTAAACCTGCTGGTTTTCCACGATCTTCACAGTCCCTATGAAGGGGACGAATGAATTCGTATTTTTCATGATACTCATCCAAAAGTTCCCGCGTTTTGTCTTCAGAATTGTCGTTAATTGGAATGATTTCCAGTCGATCTCTGTCGTAGACACAGTCCAATAAAGAGTCCAACACGTTGTGCAATACTAATTCCTCGTTGTGCATGGGAATCAGCACGGATATCGAGGGCATATCACTTGTGAAGATATCTGAATAGTACAGTCTCTGCCTCCCAAAGATCCTGTTATATGCAAATACCATGTGGCGGGCTGCATACAAGAGCATAATAGCAATGACTATGAACATATAAATTTTTAATATCATTATGACCATAACCATTTCTCCTTTCGTTTTCCCGTAGTATACATTCCTGTCAACTTATCTACATAGATACCGTATATCATAACCAAATACATGAAATCAAAGAACGGTCCTAATACAAAGAAAAATGCCGCCATATAAAGCGTGGAGAACTGATACATAATGAGCAGAAATACGATATAGCGGAACAATCCGAAACAGAAGGAATATAGCATAACGCCTGTAAGGGTTGCAACCCTCAATAGGATAGAGCCATCCCCTAAAATTCCTGTCACCAGCCCAATAATAACCAGAAAGCAGATCCATATGCCTACTTGTTGTTTCATATAGAGTTCTGAGTATTCCGCGGCGGTATAGGGAAACTCTTTTCCGGCAAATAGAAAGAATACGCAATTAATCATATGAATGAATAGAATAATCATGGCGTAAATAGCCATGGCGTGGTTTCTTTTTTTCCCTAAGATGCAAAGTGCAATTGCCGTCAATAAGACAGCTATATTAATTAGTATCAGATTCAAACTTGGATAAACCGTCGGAACTACTACGATTTTAATACTATCCAGAAACGGTATAAAATCTGTCCACTGATAAGATACTTCTAGAGAGGGCACAAAATAATCCAACACCCTGCCTGTAATATTTGTTACAAAGGCCGTGATTTCTCCATAAAAAACAAATAACGCGATTACACAGGGAAGAACACATAATAAGAGAAATATCAAGCTTTTCTTCTTGTTTACCTGTAGATGGCGATAGGTACGCGAGTAGTATATTTTTTGTTTTTCAAATTTTTTCTTTTCCATGAATTTTTTATCCCTTTAAAAAAGTGTGACTAGTTTATTCTGATAATAGGATTTCATTTCCTCGCATGTCTTGATAATCCATGCGGCGTCATCAATGTGGATTGGATAACCATGATCCTTCTCTACCACTTTCATATAATTTTTCATATACGTCTCTACGCGGTCTTCATCACCCATCAATGCACCGACAAAAGCAAGAACCGGCCAATAGGATCTGCTGCTCCCTTGTTCTCTATAATCCATCTCCTCCCACTGCCAATTATCACAGAGGGTCTGATAAATTTGCTCTGCTCTTGCCTCTTTTTTGTCCAATACCTTCCACGCAATCGGATAAATCTGCACAATGGTTTTTGGATATATGGATGATTTATTATTTTCTAATACCTCTCCGTCCTCGTCTAACCCTATTATATATTCTCCATTTCTCCAAAAACCTTCCTTTACATACTCTGCATTTTTCTCTAGATATCCTTTCACTTCATTCCCCTGAGAAAAAACGACGCCTTGTTTCTGTAATACCTTCATTGCTTTAAGCCCTGCGTTAGTTTCACAATTGTCCATGAGATAATAAACGGGATAATCAGTTTTTGCAAGTGTAATGCCTTCAGCATTTATGCATCCGAGCAATGCACCTGCAACTTGCTGTAAGGTCGGAGAATTTTCAGCTAGCCATTTTGTATCCTGTGTCACGCTTATATAATCAGATGCCGCCTTCAGAAAAGTAGAGGCATAAGAGTCTACAGAGTCGTAACTCCTTTTGCTGATGCTTTTCTCCTCCCCTGTTCGCGTAACGGTGATTTCATAATCATAAATGGTTCCCGCACCATTGATAGGATCCTCCTCCGAACTGTTAATATGTTTAAGATACCAGGACAAGTATCGTCTTACCGCGTCTTTTTCTTCCTCGGTCGGATGCCCTTCCATAAGCGCACCTGCCGCTAAATTAGCGAAATACGGATTGGCCCAGTTCGTAGTTTCATCCTCTTTTTCATAGGTCAGAATTGCCCCATTCTCTGTCTGATTCGATATAATCCATTGTTTTTCATATTCTTCAATCTTTTGATAATAGGAAATTTTATCATGCAGCAAATCGTTTTTTTCCGAGATCACTCTTATAGTCATAATAATCACAGCAGTCAGAATCAAAAATATGGTAAATAAAGCAATCTTTTTTCTTGTCATTTCTTCACGTTCTTTTCATTTAATCTAATCCATTAAGTCTTTTATAAAGCACTTAAATTCTCTGCATATATTTTACATCGATTTCACATAAAAAGAAACCAATTTATCACGAACCGTATTTCAGCTACCTAAACCGTATCTTTAGTTATACCAATATAAAAACATCCTCAAATTAACTTCGAGGATGTTTTCATACTTTTTATAAGTTCTCAATTCCCTGTTTTAGTTCTTTAAGGCTATCTGTCAGCTCTTCTGGAAGCTGGTCAAATTTACTGTAAAACGCTTCTATATCTTTTATCTCACTCTGCCAAGCCTCTTTGTCGACTCGCAGTAATTTCTCCATCTCCTCCGCAGTAATATCCAACTCTTCCAAGTCGATGTCCTCCGGCCTTGGCTCATAACCCAGAGGTGACTCCACCGCACCGACAGTACCTTTGCATCTGTGGAGCATCCAGAGGATCACTCTCAAGTTGTCTCCGAATCCAGGCCACAAGAACTCGTCATTTTCATCTGTTCTAAACCAGTTTACGTGAAAGATCCTCGGCGGATTGGTCATTTTTTTGCCCATGTCAATCCAGTGCTGAAAGTATTCAGCCATGTTATATCCGCAGAATGGCAGCATTGCCATCGGATCGTGTCTTACTACGCCTACTTTGCCGTTTGCCGCTGCTGTTGTCTCGGAGGCCATTGCCGAACCGATGAAGACCCCGTGGTTCCAGTCCTTTGCCTCATATACCAGCGGTTCCGCCTTCGCTCTTCTGCCGCCAAAGATGATGGCCGAAATAGGCACACCCTCTCCCGTAAAAAATTCGTCTGCAATGGTCGGACAGTTTTCTGCCGGAGCAGTGAACCTGGAATTGGGATGTGCTCCCTTTTCGGCAGAAGTCTTGCCGTTCCAAGGGTTCCCCAGCCAGTCTTCGCCGTTTTCCGGCGGGTTCTTGTCGAGTCGTTCCCACCAAACTGTATTATCATCAAGATTTCTTGCTACGTTGGTAAAAATCGTGCCCTTCTTCGTAGTCTGCAGCGCATTCGGGTTGGACTTTTGGTTTGTTCCCGGCGCGACTCCAAAAAACCCGTTTTCTGGATTTACCGCATAGAGACGCCCGTCTTTTCCAATGCGCAGCCACGCGATGTCGTCACCTACTGTTGAAATCTTATAACCTTTCTTCTTAAAGTAATCAGGAGGCGTCAGCATTGCCAGGTTGGTTTTGCCACAGGCGCTTGGAAATGCACCGCAGACATACTTGCTCTCCCCTGCTTCGTTCTCTATCTTCAGAATCAGCATGTGTTCTGCCATCCAGCCTTCTTGTTTGCCAAGATAGGAACCGATTCGAAGTGCCAGGCATTTCTTGCCCAGTAAAACATTGCCGCCATAGGCTGAATTGATAGACCAGATTGTATTATCCTCTGGAAAATGTGCAATATATTTTTCCTGTTCGTTAATCTGCGCTTTGGAGTGGAGGCACTTGGTAAAGTCTGCACCTCGATTCAATTGGTCAATGACCTTCTGTCCAACGCGAGTCATAATCGCCATACTCAATACAACATAAATAGAATCTGTAATCTCAATACCGATTTTTGCGAATTCAGTGCCGACGACTCCCATAGAAAATGGGATGACATACATGGTTCTCCCTTTCATGGAATCCTTAAACAACTTGCCCATTTTTGCATACATTTCTTCAGGACTGGCCCAGTTATTCGTCGGACCCGCATCCTCTTTTCTGCTGGTACAGATTACCGTTCTTTTTTCGTCTCTTGCAACATCTTTTGGGTTTGTGCGGTAGTACAGACATCCTGGCAGTTTCTCCTGATTCAATTCCAGCATCTCACCAGTTTCCAAAGCAATCTTCTTGATCTGATCGAGCTGCTCTTCACTGCCATCAATCCAAACAATATCGTCCGGTTTGGTCATTTCCGCCATTTCTTTCACCCAATCGTTAACGGATTGGTTTGTTACCATTGTCATAAATTTTTCTCCTTTTCTCCTTTTTATAACAATTTCAGGCCGCTTCGGCGGAAGCAGTCTACTATATGATTTTCATACAAGCACCATTCTATACCACTTTGCAGCTTTTGTCACGGAAATTTTTCACCCTATTTCAGTTCCATATATTCACTCATCATACACACGCCGTATGCCCCCGCATCGATACATTGCCAGGCATTTTTTTTGCAAATGCCGCCTATTGCAAAAACTGGAATGCCGACGCTGCGGCAGACAATCTGCAGTGCTTCAAGCCCTCTCGGCGGAACGCCTTTTTTACAGTCAGTGGCAAAAACATGCCCATATATAATATATGACGCACCTAAGTTTTGTGCACACACAGCCTCTGCTTGAGAATGTACGGAAATCCCCAGGCACGGCAGTTCTGACCTGGCTCGGCAATCCAGTGCCTGCGCTATCTGCAGAGGCAGTTGGATGCCCTGCGCTCCCAGCTTTACTGCTAATTCTGGCCTTCCGTTGAAATAACAAGGAACGTTTTCTGCCCTGCAAATCGCCATCACCTTTATAGCGAGACGCTCATATGCTTCTTCTGACAAATCTTTTTCTCGTAGAATCAGTGCTGCAGGCTTTGTGGCAACAACTTTTTCTATCTGGCAGAGAAAATCTCCCTGGGCCAAATGGCGATTTGTAACACAGATTTTCCTACACATAAATATAGTCATTGATGACAGGCTGCAGTCCTTCTTCTTCTATGTCGTTATACATCTGTGCAAAACTTCGACCGTCGGCAATTTCAAACTGCTCATCACCAGCGTCATCAATCTCCTTTCCTTCGTATTTCCCTTCATGATCTCCGATACCCGTTGAAACGCCTGCAGAAATCTTTGTGGCAGCAATTTTTACAATGCCGTTTCGAAAGGATTCGTTTTCTCTAGAAGAAACGGTAATCCCTACATACGGCAGGAAAATGCGATAAGCGCAAAGTACCTGGCAGAGCTGTCGTTCTCCTACGTCCATGGGATTGATCCGCTCGTTGTTGATGATGGGGCGCAGCCTTGGACAGGAAAGGGAAAATTCACCATGAGGGTATTTGCGCTGGAGGTAATACACGTGAAGAGCTGTTGCCAATGCATCTTTTCTAAAGTCTGACAAACCGAGCAGCGCTGAAAAGCCTACTCCTCTGACCCCTCCCATAAGTGCTCGCTCCTGTGCGTCAAAACGATAAGGAAAGACTCGCTTGTGCCCCATCAGATGCAGCGTCTCGTACTTGTCCCCATCGTAAGTCTCCTGAAATACAGTGACATAGTCCACGCCACATTCATGAAGATACTCATATTCATCCACATTGACGGGATAAATCTCTACGCCGATATTTCGAAAGTATTTGCGTGCAATCTTGCAGGCCTCTCCGATATATTGCACGCTGCTGACTTTGCGGCTCTCCCCTGTCAAGAGCAAAATCTCTTCCATGCCAGAATCAGCAATGATTTTCATTTCTTTTTCCATTTCTGCATAACTCAGCTTCTTTCTATTGATGTCGTTGTAACAATTGAAACCGCAGTAAATGCAGTAATTTTCACAATAGTTTGCTATATATAGAGGCGTAAAGATATATACAGTATTCCCAAAATGTCTGCTGGTTTCCGCTTTTGCCCTATCCGCCATTTTCTCTAGAAAGGGCTGAGCTGCGGGTGACAGCAGGACTTTGAACTCTTCAATTCCGCAGGTTTCCTTTTCAAGAGCTCGCTTGACGTCATCGGCCGTATATCTGCCATAATCGTAGTCGTTCATCTGGCTTAAAACCCTGCTCATGATGTCAGAGTGAATCTGCTCCATGCCTTTCATATATTCCATATGGTTCGTCCTCGCTGAAGGATCACTTTCGATGCGATGTTTTTTCTCTAGTGCCTCAGAACTCAATCTCTGTGAGTCAACAAAGAATAAGCTATTTTCCATCTCTTTCCTCCTAATCTCTCAAAAAGCCTGTCAACGGATCTGAAGCCGCCGCACCTCTTTCCAGAACACGCCCCAGTCCTGATAAATAGGCATCTCTGCCCGCTTCAATAGCCTGGCGGAAGGCAGAAGCCATGGCTGGAATATCGCCGGCTGTGGCGATAGCTGTGTTTGCCATTACCGCCGCTGCGCCCATTTCCATCACTTCGCAGGCCTGTGATGGCTTCCCAATGCCTGCGTCAACAATAATCGGCAGGTCTATTTCATCAATCAAGATTTGCAAGAAAGCTCTTGTAGCCAGTCCTTTGTTGGACCCGATGGGGGCAGCCAGAGGCATCACCGCCGCTGCACCAGCATTGACCAAATCTCTTGCGGCATAAAGGTCGGGATACATGTAGGGCAGTACGACAAATCCTTCTTTTGCCAGTATTTCTGTCGCTTTGACAGTTTCTACATTGTCTGGTAACAGGTATTTGCTGTCTTTCATAATCTCGATTTTGACGAAATCGCCGCATCCTAACTCTCTGGACATTCTAGCGATTCTGACTGCTTCCTCCGCATTTCTGGCTCCGGAGGTATTTGGCAGAAGGGTTATATTCTCAGGTATGTAATCCAGAATATTTTCACTTTCTCTGGTGTTGGTTCTTCTCACTGCCAAAGTTATAATTTCAGCCTCTGCCTGCTCCACAGCTGCTTTGATCAGCTCCATGGAATATTTGCCTGAGCCTAAGATAAATCTTGAAGAAAATTCTTTTCCTCCTAATACGAATGTGTCTTTTTTCATCGTACATCTTCCTTTCCTAAAATAAGTCTCACAATCATATTTGCTTGGTGAGCTCCACAAATCATGACTCGCGGTGCCATCAAGCCGTATTCCCTGCAGATTTCTGATTCTCCATCGCCGCAGAGATAAAAGTGAGATGTAATCTTTCTCGTCTGAATTGCATTGCTGTCTCCAAAGCCTGCCATTCCAGAGGCTCCTACCAGATATTTCCCCGGTAATTTCTCCAAAACACAGTTTACCAGCATGGCTTTCTCTTCCGCTGCATCAAAGGCTTCACAGATATACATGTCCTCTGACAGGAGCTCTGATATGTTTTCTTCCGTCAGCCTGACAAAATCAATGCGAATCTGGCTATAAGGGGAAAACCGCAGAATTTCATCTCGCAAGGCCTCTGGTTTAGGCTTGCCCAAATCACATAACGCATATTGCTGTCGGTTCAAATTTGAGAGGTCTACACAGTCAAAATCAATCAGGTGCAATCTGCTTATGCCAGTTCTTGCAAGGGCGATGGCGATGGCTGAACCCAATCCGCCTAGGCCGCAGACGGCAACTTTAGCTGCCGAAAGCTTATCCTGTATAGGTTTGGTATGGCGTCGTTCCAAAGTGTTTTTAAGTTCTTCTTTCGTTGGTATCACAATCAGCCACCTCCTACAAAACTCACAATTTCTATTTTATCGCCATCACAGATAACTTTCGTCTCATAACTTGTCTTTACAACGATTTCCCCGTTGCACTCTACTGCAATCCGTCTCAGCGGATATTCAGTCTCTTTCAGATATTCCATCAAAGTCTTTCCTTCTGCATCAGTCTCTCTGCCGTTAATCTTTACCATGGTGTATGATTCTCCCTTCTGCTGTCTTAGGCATATAACGTCTCGTTCAGCTCCCGCATGCAAACAAAAAAGCCACACAAAGACTCGCACCCGTGGTGGTGCGCCCCTTTGTGTGGCTTTAAAGTCAACACTCTTTTACTATTTTATAATTCTATGCGGTCAAAGTCAAGTCCTTGCCTGCCAGAATCAGCAGCACGATTTGCATTTCTTTAATTTTTCATCGTGCTCACTGACGATCTTCTTGAGCACCTCTACATCCTCGCAAACCAGGTCCACCTTGTCTGCCGACATTTGATACCGAAACGAAGTGTCCAGATAGCATGTCTCGATATTGGCCAGACCCGGCACAATCCTGGTTTCCTGACAGATTTTTAGCTTCATCAGTTCGCTGTTCATACGCTTCAGCTCCAGCTTCATCCAGTTGACGTCCTTCTCTAAGCTGGCAACTCTCTTCTCCAGATCGGCAAATCTGGTTTCCAGGTTCGTCATACGATCTTCCAGGTTTGTCATACGGTCTTCCAAGTTCGTCATACAATTTTCCAGGTTCGTCATACAATCTTCCAGATTAGCCACCCGGTCTTCCACTGCATCCAATTTTTTCCCGATAGGCTGCAGCTTCGTATCTAGCTTGGTATCCATCATTTGCGAAAGTGCTAATAAGTCTTCATTGGTCAAAGTCATAAAATTCCTCCCTTCCAATGCGGCATAGGTATCTTCCTTTAATTAAAATAAGCATAGCACATTCGTATGGGGAGTTCCAGTTGTTTTTGCTCTCATAAAAGAAGTAATACTATTTTGATTTTCCCCTTTAAGTCATTCACTACTCCCCTACAAATAAAAAAAATATAGCCAACTGTGCTTGCGGACACAGTTGGCTGATTATCATTCTATTTTTAGAATTCTGGGTAGAAATTATCCGATCTAGTAATTGTTGTCTTCGGCGCAGGATCCAGCGTCTTATCTGCAATTCCGAGGATGACTTCTGGCTGTACCCAAGGTCTGTCTTGAATCCCACTGGTCTCCTCGTGAGTCAAATATCCCTTATACGCAGTCAGACTCCGTCTCAGATAACCATTTTTAACACATGCTTTCTCTAAGCCTTCGTTCATGATAGACTGGAAGTGTGGCAGTACGGAGGCGGCATACGCCACAGAGGCAGAACCTGCAATCGCCCCTGGAATATTGCTGACACAGTAATGTACGACACCCTCTTCGATATATATGGGATCGTCATGTGTGGTTTCGTGAAAGGTTTCGATACAGCCATAATCGTTACTTACGTCAACGATGACCGAACCCCTGCGCATCGAGGCCACCATCTTCCGATCAATCATAAAGTCCGCAGCATTCTTCGGCCATCTGACACAGTTGATGACCAAATCTGTCGTTGGCAGTTCCTTCGCGATATTGTATTTATTAGATATAACGGTGTTTACTTTTCCGTCATATTTTGCGGAAATCTCACGCAGTGCTCCAATATTCACATCGGCTACAGTAACCCAAGCCCCCATAGTCTGAAGCACTTCAATGGCACCTTTACCAACGGTTCCACAGCCGCATACTAATGCTTTGATGCCCGGAGCTGCGCCCAGACCGCTGACAAATTTCCCACTGCCACCGTTAGTGCTCATCATGGACCAAAGACCCATAAAGGCACCGGCTTTGCCTGCCGCCTCACAGTTTGGAGAACCGTATCTATGAGAATCTTCTGCTGTAATGGCAATGACTTTCTTCTCAAGCAAGGCATCGACCTCTTCCTTGTGAGCCGCCGGATGGATGCAGCAGTAGATCAACTGTCCCTCTCTCATCAATTCATATTCACTCGCTTCTATTTCCTTGACCTTTGCCACGAAATCACAGGTCTGCCAAATTTCCTCATTTCCCATCGTAATCGTCGCTCCAGCCTTTTCGTATTCCTCGTCATCAAAACCAGCAGCGTAACCAGCCTTACTTGCCACATATACGTCATGTCCATCTTCTGTCAGAATGCTGACCTCTGCGGGCGTCGCTACAACACGGTACTCCCCGTTTTTAATGTCTTTTAATACGCCAAATTTCATTTCTATACTTCCTTTCCCCTTGCCTCCATGGACAAAACCCATCACAGAAGGCAACAATATGTGCGATAATATTTACTGTCATATTCTAACTGCAAATGCTGTGCCATCCTATATGTGAATAAAAACGTTGAACAATCAACGTTTTTATCATTATCATTTCACAAAAGTGCCAATTTATGAGCGGGTTCGGCTAACAAATTGGCGTTTAGCGGATTTGGTATTCCTTTACTTTGCGGCTCAAAGTCTGCCTTGGAACCCCTAATACCGCAGCCGCCCTGGTAATATTCCCTTCTGTCTTCTGAAGAACGTTTTTTATGATATTTCGCTCATAGTCTGCTACCAGGTCAGTCAGCGGCATATCGCCGTCTTCAAAGTCAGCTGTCTTCTTGTCCAGCATATGAAGCCTGCTTTCAATATGGCGCAGTTCCAAAATATCCGCATGATCCTCTGCCATGCCTACGCCGTAGGCTACTGTATTTTCCAGCTCTCTCACGTTACCATTCCACTGATATTGCCCCAATTCCTCATAAAGCTTTTTTGAGACCTTATGGATATTTTTCCCAAACAAATTATTGTACTTACTGATAAAATAATTCGTCAATAGGGGAATATCTTTTTTTCGTTCTCGCAGCGGCGGTATCTCCAGAACCATCACTGCCAATCTATAATACAGATCCATCCTGAACCTTCCCTCTGCTACAATCTTTGCAGGTTTTTCATTAGTAGAGGAAATGATGCGGACATCGACCTTTTTTATTTGTTTTTCACCAACCCTTCTGAACGTTCCGTCTTGAATCACTCTGAGAATTTTAGGCTGCAGTTCAAGGGGCATAGAATTGATTTCGTCTAAAAAAAGCGTCCCCCCATTAGCCAGTTCCAACAGTCCCATGTTATCTACCGCGCCCGTAAAAGCGCCTTTTGATGTGCCAAAAAGAATGCTCTCCATCAGATTAGCCGGTATGGACGCACAGTTTTGTACGACAAAAGGCTTGCCCTCTCTCTTACCGGCGTTGTGCAGGGAGTGAGCCACAAGTTCTTTACCAGTCCCTGTTTCTCCATAAATCAATACAGGCATGTCTGTCTTGGCCAATTTGACGATGTTATCCCTCAATTCTAACATTTTGCTGTCACAAGTCTGAATATCCTCTATCCTATACCTGGCTTCATCAGAGATGTGTCCCAGACTTTCCACATTGTTATAAGCAAAGAGGACTTCATCCATAATCTCAACTCCATCAAGTGCCTGCTGCTCATTTCCAGATACAGACAGATCGATAGCACCTACCACAGTGCGCCCAGATTTGATCGGTATGGACAAGGAAGTAATTTCGATGGGTTCCCGATCTGCGCTTTTAATAATCTGGTTCTCCATGTAAACCGGCATACCCCTTTGCATTGCAATATAAGCGGTACTGGAGCTTTCATCGAGATTCTCGTAAATGTCGAGAAACTTCTTTCCGACAACCTCGTAGTTCTCATCTTTCGTATCCAATTTGTTGTTAAACTTGGCTGAGAAAAGAATCTCGCCCTCCACGTTGATAATCGTAATCCCCTCTATATATCCTTTGCCGTTAAAAAGCTTGTTTATAAAATCCATGGCACTTCTCCCTTGCATCCAATTATGGTATCTTTATTGTACTTCGTCTTTGAAAAGGAGTCAAATCAAAAAGGCGAAAACCGCCTCCTTATGAGACGGTTCGCCTGTGATCGATAAATGGATTAATTATTAAGATGTACGATTATAAGGAAGTAAAGCCCAGAATTAAATATCCGATGACTGCCAGTGCACCGCAGATCAGCGAGTACGGCAGCTGGGTCTTTACGTGGTCTATATGGTCAGCTCCTGCACCCGTGGATGCCAAAATCGTAGTGTCTGACAGTGGTGAGCAGTGGTCTCCGAACACGCCGCCGCCAGCGACTGCGGCAAAGCAGGCAACGACCAGTGTGGTCATCGTATCATTGGTATATGCAAAAGCGAGTGGTAGTGCAATCGGCATGCAGATAGCAAAGGTACCCCATGAGGACCCGGTTGCGAAAGCCATGACGGCAGCAACGACAAAGATGATCGCTGGCAGCACAGCAGGTGACAAGAAGCTTTCACAGTTTTCGATGATATAATTAGCAGTCCCCATATCAGTAGACAGCTTGTTTACAGAATAAGCAAGCGCCAGCAGCGTTACGGCAGGCACACCGCTTTTGATACCCTGAGTAACTGTATCCATGACTTCCCTAAATGGAATTCCCTGAATTAGCATGCTGATTGCCATAAAGATCACTACGCCCAGGAATACTTCCATAGTCTTCGCAGACTTTAATATGAAAAATGTCGCCATAGCACCTACGATAATCAGAATGACTGGCAGCACGAAGTTCAAAAATACTTTTGGAGCGATGCCTGGATAAGGCTTCATCTCCAGCAGTTCCTTTCCAATCAGAGGTGTCGCTCCATCTCGGAGAACTTTGCCTTCGTTGATGGCTCTCAGTTCTGCTTTCTTCATCGGACCAAAGTCTTTGACAATACCGCTAGCGACCAATCCCACCATGATTACTGCAAACAGCGGATAGAAATTAAGCGGGATAGCCTTGATGAATAATCTCTGTGCATCTGACTGTGACACGATACAGCCGACACCTACGGCTAATCCCATCAAGTATGCAGCCCAGCCCGTAATGGGCACCAGCACGCTGACTGGCGCAGCCGTAGAATCTGCTATGTAAGATAACTTTTCCTTAGAAATCTTTGCTCTGTCAGAGATATCTCTCATAACGGTTCCCACGAACAGCGGGGAGAAAGAGTCTGAAAAGTAAACAAAAATTCCTAAAAACCAGGCGAGAAGCTGCACGCCTTTTCTTTTTAAATTTTTGCTGTGCACCCAGTCTGAAAAAGCCTGAATGGCACCTGTCTTGTGGAAAAATGCTACGATAATTGCGATATAAAGATTGAGCAGCATAACCCAAGAAAAGCCAGTAGTACCTGTGGCCTCTTTAATCAAGGTCGGCAGTCCCATAATGCCCTGACCCGCCGCCAAAGTACCTACCAGACACGCCGCAATCAACGCTACGATGGTATTCTTGGTAGCAAAAGATAATACGATTGCGATGATAGCCGGCAATAGGGATATCCAGCCCATTGTTTCAAGATCCATAAAATAAACCTCCTTTGTACGTTCTGCTACATATATATTGCAAATTATATGCCACATTTAGACAATTCGCGACATGTTGGAATTGGAAGGTTTCACTCATAGCGCTATTTCTTTTTCTCATCAGTGTGCCAATTTTTGGGTCATCAATGCCCAAATCTGGTCTTTTCTTTCTTGAAGACTGTTCCCTCCTGGAATGCCCCTGCTGCGAAAAGACCTTGGAAATTATAGTAATATGGTAAAAAAAACAGAGCATACCCTTCGTACACCCTGTTATTCATTCATCTTGTCGCTCTGCTAATGTCCCACTTTGCTTAACTTAATGACATTGCTTACGAAATCTCATTCTTCAATTACATCCTATTTAATATAAGCTTTCTCCACATATGGACTGGTAGCTGTCTTCAGCATACCGCCGTAACCCAGTTCAAATTCGACGATATCGCCTACCTTATATTCTCTCTCGCAGTGGGTGACGTCGAGGATGATATGGTCGGAACTGCCTCCCATGATTTCCACCTGCGGATCGCATGGCGTCATGCTGCCCAGATCTGTGTCCTGCTTACCGATGCCGATGATGGCCCTCTTCATGATCCCTCTGTCCTCATAGTACGGCTTTTCACCGAAGGCGTCGACGCCGACTTCACCAATCGGAAGAGATGGTTTTTCTTTCAGTTCGATAATCTGTGCCTGCAGAATCAATCCGTCGCTGACCGTCCCCGGCAGCTTTGTCTCATAGGCCGTATCGTTGCCCAGTAGGAAGGACTCTCCTAGTCTCAAATTGTTAATGCCTGCTGGCAATTCGCCTTTGTCGACTAGATAGATGGAACTGGAGTTACCACCGGATACCATTTCCAGTTTGATTCCATACTTTGCTTCCAGATCCCTGGCGATCCCAACCAGCTGAGAAAGATTGTCTTTCTTTGGAATGATGGCGCCATAGCAGGTCAGGTTGACACCGACACCGTAGAGATTGATGTTCTCCATCTTGAGAATCTCTTCCACTGCCTCATAAATTAACTCTTGATTTTGGAAGAAGATGCCCTCACGCAGGTCGCCCAGGTCGATCATCAGCAGGACGTCGTGAACTTTACCGACTTTCGCGGCTTCTTCATTGAGCAGTCTGATGGTGGACAATTCCGAGTTAAAAGAAAGATCCACATATTTCACCACATCAGTTACTTCGCAGTGCATAGGAATACGGAGCAGCACCGTTTTCTTTCCATTTGCCTTTGCAGTATCGGCAAAGCCAGCAATATTTTTCACTCTGGAATCGGCAATAAAATCCACATTGGCATTTTCCGCCACCATCTTTACCATTTCTTTGTCTGCACAAAGGCCTTTGGTGACGATCATCAGAGAACACTTGCCGTGATCCTTTGTAATCGTCGCACAGGCATTTAAGTTGTCTTCAAGTTTCTTCAAGTTGATAACCAGTTTTGGATACATAATTTCTCTCCTTTTATCTCTTTCTATTCTACCCTGTTGGGACAATTTCTTCTGGTGCAGTGCTTGCAGTCGTGGGTACAGTCGCCCATATACTGTCCGCCATTCTCCGTCTGGGCAGCCCATTTTCCCTTGATGCCGCTGCCTTTACGCATTGCAGACTTTTCATCTGCCTCCGCCAGAGCTGCCTCTCTTACGGCTTCTAGTTCTTCCGCACTGGCACCGCCGATAGCCTCTTCCTCTTTAAAGGCAGTCATGTCGTAGCCCATGGCTTCGCATTCCTCAATGTGTTTCCTGTATTCTTCCTCTTTCGCTTTTGCTTCTGCCAATTCACGATCCACATCCGCCATAAACTTCGCGTTCACCGTAAACTCCTGCTCTTTCTTTTCAGGAAATTTAAAGTCAAGGCTCTTTTCGAGAAGTCTGATGGCCGCTTCTCTGTACCTCTTTGACAAAACACCTAAGGAAGCCATGATGTAATCATTGTCTACCAAAATCTTAGCATGTTCCGTTGGGAACAGCATCATGCCAGTCTCGTTGTGCTTTGCAATCCCTTCCATCAACTCTACTCTGTGGGGCAGTCTCGTCAAAGCGCCGCCCGTACCAACGATGTATTTCACTTGCGTCAGATCTTTTCCTTCTGCCACTGTACTTCTGCCAGACGGACCATAGATATATCTGATAATGCCCGCGTGGCGTTCTACTGCCTTAAGAACAGCTTCTTTCGTCAGCCGTTCTACCAGCTTGAACTCATCTTCTGTTTTCGGAATCGCTACGTAGCTTTCTAAGGTTTTCTCTAAATCGATGCCCATCTTCTCACAGTCTTTTTTCATCTGCTCATCTCCGATGGACTCGATGACTTTCATCCTGTTGACATAAACGCCCAGATCACCTTCTACCGTCCGCTTTGCTTTTGGTTCTGGTGCAATCATGATTCTGGCGATTTTATCCGATTCCGTTGCCACAGAATGCAAGTCTGTGGTCGCACCGCCTACGTCTAAAACAATCAAATCACCTAAACAGTCATAGAGCAGTTTGGTGCACTCCATGACTGCGCCCGGTGTCGGAATAATCGGTCCGTTGACCATATCTCTCACATGTTCCATACCCGGCGCGTGGATGATATGTTCTTCAAAGGCATCTTGAATCACCTTTCTACATGGTTCTACGTTGAGGTCGTCAATCTTTGGATAAACATTCTCTACATTATATAGCTTCTGGCCGCTCTCCTCATCAAAAATCAACTTCATCTCTTCCTGGTTTTCAATATTTCCAGCGTAGATAATCGGTGTTTTCAAACCCAGGGATCTGATCTTCTCAGCATTGTCCAATGCCGTATCTCTCTCTCCGTAATCAACGCCACCGGCAATCAAAATCAGGTTTGGTTTGATTTCCTTGATTTTGGCTAAATCTGTCCTTCTCAATTTTCCAGCTGTAATATAGTGAATAATGCCTCCCGCTCCCAGGGCAGCTTCCTTAGCGGCTTTGGCTGTCATGTCATACACGAGACCGTGCACGGTCATCTTTAAGCCCCCTGCCGCCGAAGAGGTTGCCAGCATCTCGTCATATTCCAGACTGTCAATGTTCATCTTCTTGCAGAGATCGTCAACGGCGCCCTGCAGGCCGATTCTCACATCGCCATCAAGAACCGATGTCGGCGCCTGTCCCTGAGCCCAAAAGATAGGGTTGTCAGTATTCAAATCTTTAAAAGCGTTTACAACTGTGGTTGTCGAGCCGATTTCGGCTACTAATACGTCTACTTTCATCTTATCACCTCTATTTATTGGATATTTCCTATTCTATAACTACAGTGGAAACCAATTGCCGGTTGCCGTTGCAACCAGCTTTCCACTTTCTTCGCAAATCATCTCTCCCCGCAATCTGATGATACTTCGGCCATTCTTTACAATATAAGTGTGTATGATGGCGTGGGAATCGCTGTCAAGGGGACGCAGAAAAGATACATTCAGATCCACGGTGGTGGCTTCACGCCATCCTGCCGCAAATACGGCCGTCAATCCTATGGCAGAATCAAACATACTGCCGATGATTCCTCCGTGGACATCGCCTCTCTCGTTCTTCTGCCAGGGCTGGGCCGGAAAGCGATGGGATATTCTCTGTTCCTCAAAATCACAGCCGTAAAACTCTCTTTCCAGTTTTCTGTCGAAGGGGCTGTCGTCTTCGTATTCTGCCTCAAATCTGAGAACTTCCTGTTCCCATTGTTCTTTGTTCATAGTTAACCTCTTCTAAAAATATTTCACATAAAAATACATCTCTGCCGGCGCATATCCCACTGCCGTATAAAACTCCCTGGCATTGGGATTGGTTGCTTCGGAATGAAACTGTATTCTCTTACAGCCTAATTCTTTAGCAAATTCTTCTACATATTCCAAGGCTTTTCTGCCATAGCCTTTTCCTCGATGCGCTTCTCTGATAAACAAGTCATCCAGATAAAGCGCTTTGCCGTGAGACCAAACGCTGAAGATCGTCATAAGATTGGCAAAGCCAACAGGCTCTCCATCTTCTTCAAAGATCAGCAGGCTGATCAGTTCCGGGGAAGACAGTGCTTCCTCAAAGGTCTGGGCAAACCGCTGATTGCTCACCTTGTTAATCCCATTCCACAAATCATCATCCTGACTCTCATAGGCGATGAACTCCCTGTTCAGCTTAATCCAAAGGTCTACGTCCTTTTTTTCACACTTCCTGTAAGTAAACATGTTACACCTCTGCAACAATTCTGCATGGCAAACCTGTCATTCCCTCATAATTCATAGGGTAGGTGTGAATGACAAACGCTTTCTCCTTTGGCAAATCCGCTAAATGATCCATGTTCTCTATGATGAACGTGCCTTTTTCTGCACATCTCTGATCCGTCGGCGTGTGTTCATTTCCCCTTCTCACGCCTGCGAAGTCGACACCGATCAATGAAACCCCCTTTGCCAGCAGCTGATCGATCAAATTCATTGACAACTGCGGATGCTTCACAAAGTAGGCTTTGGACCCATACCCTTCTTTTCTCATATACCCGGAATAAAAGCAGACGAACATCTCTTTTTTTACCAAGGACAAATCGACAGACTGATCGCTGATTTCTATATCCGCAGGTATATCACTCACATCATAACAGATTCCTATGCGTTTAGTATAATCCAAGGGGAAGTCTTTGTCCATCACATCAAAGTGGGTTCCCAGATGACCCACTAAGACCTTTTTCTCGTTCCCTTGCGCATCTGTTACCATTTTGGGCGTGATCTTTAAGGTTACATCTATTAACATTCACTGCTCTCCTTTCAAACAATCAATTTGCACAAAAGCCAAAAAGCCCCTCTGAAAATTGATTCATCAAGTGACCGCACCACTCTGCTAATTTAAAAGAGGGCGGGCTAACTGCCCGCCCCAATTAGGCTTCATTTACCTTTTTCTATGAAGTGCTCTCTTTTGTCCTGTAAAAACGACGACTCCAGGTCAAAAGTTCACAGGGCGCTATGGGCGCAAAGCCATAAGCGCAAAAGGCAACGTTCGCAAAGCTCACTCCTACAGTCGCTTCGCTCCTTCCGCTGTCCGTTTTGCCGCTCCGGCTAAAGCCGGGGCAAAAAGGCAACGTTCGCAAAGCTCACTCCTACAGTCGCTTCGCTCCTTCCGCTGTCCGTTTTGCCGCTCCGGCTAAAGCCGGGGCAAAAAGGCAACGTTCGCAAAGCTTACTCTTCGCCGCGGCGTCTCTTAGCCTCTTCGCAGAGGAATGTAGCTACGTCGATACCGTGGGAGTCTCTTCCGAATCCAGCGTCGATACCAGTCTTCACAGCGTCCTCAGGAATTACCTGGGTTCCGCCTGCACAGATGATAACCTTATCTCTGATACCTTTTTCTACTGCCAGATCGTTGATTCTCTTCATGTTCTTGTAGTGAATGTTGTCGTGAGAGATGATCGTTGAAGCGAGGATTGCGTCAGCGTTCAATTCTACAGCAGCATCAACCAGCTTTTCTACTGGAACGGAAGTCCCGAGGTAGTTTACCTTGATTCCCCATTTTTCGATTCCGCCGTGCTTGATGTTGATGATCTCACGAAGTCCTACGGAGTGTTCGTCTTCGCCGACAGTTCCGCAAACGACTACCATGTCATGATTCTGGAATTCATCATACAGAGTCTTGTCGTCCAGGTGATGTGGTTCAGGTGGAATCTCCAGGTTAGAAGGATCTACGTCGAAGGTCAGTTTGCCCTTCATTTCGATTCTAGTTCCTTCTGCTTCCTGCATCACTTCTTTGCTTGTTACTACAGGTTCTTCCAGACCTAACTTCTTACCGATTTCAACAGCTGCAGCTTCAGCAGTTCTAGCGTTGGCTGGAATCATCATGGTGATCATGATTGTTCCGTCAGCACACCATTCCATTTCTGGCTTGATTGCTTCGCCGTCCAGATATTTCTTCACTTTTTCAAGTCTTGTATTTACATTGTCTTCTTCATCCAGTTCATCGATGAATACGATCTTGCTTCTGTCTTCGAAAGTACATCCGCCGATCAGTGCTGCTGGATCCGCAGGATCTCCGCCGTACTGCTCTACGTTATTATATCCAAAGTGAGCTGTTACAGGAGCCATGTAATCGTCTTCTCTCTCGAAGATGTATCCATAACCTACGCCGCCTTCTGGGTTTCTAGCGATGCCGTCACCGTTTCTTTCTGGATATTTAGCGGAGTCAACAAAGAATCCTTCTTTGACAGCCTGGAAGTATCCGCCTACTTCGATGATTTCTTCCATGAACAGGCATGCTCTCTCTTTGATGTCTCTAGCATTCTCTCTCAGTGGTCCGTCTTTCTTCAGTTCAACCATTTCCATCAGACCGTCCATGCCGATGAGTGCCTGTTTTGCGTTGTCGCAGGCTTCCATGTTGTAGATGTGCCAAGGAACGTTTCTTCCTTCGTCCGGAGTAATTGTGGACTGGATGTCAGCGCTTGTCAGCTTGGAGATGAACATGTTCATTACGTGAGTAACTGTTGCTTCTCTTACTGATGAGCAGATATATTTTGTGTTCTGCTGTGCTCTCATCTTATATCTTCCACAGATGTCTCGGAGTGCTACTGCATAAGGCAGATCCAGGTACATGCAAGGTGCCGGAGTAGCTGAAGGAGGTACTGTAGATAATGCGATGTTTTCTGGTTTGATACCAACTTTTTCTGAGAACAGGGAGTTGATAGCGTGCTGAACGATCAGTTCAGGCATTACCTTCCATGCTTCTCTTGCAGTTGCGTTAGCGTTATGTGCACCGTCAATCTGCAAAATGTCAGCCCATGCTAAGATCTTCTTTGATTCGCAGGCGTCTACGAAAGATCTAACGCAGTTGATGTCTCTGTAAAGTACGTTGTACTGAGGGTCCTGGTGAGCGCCGTTGATGCCTTCTTCAGCAAACATAACAGCAACGTCAGGTCCAGCAACGCCGGAAACATAGGAATGATAGTTGATTGGACGACCAACTTCATCTTCGATGATGTCCAGAGCCTTTCTCTGTGCTCTGACCTGTTTTCTTGTTACAGGAATACCGCCGATACCCTGTGGAGTACCTTCCATCAGTCCGTCGATATGGGACTGACCCATATGTCTGATAACCATGATATGGTCAGCGCCATGCCAAGCAGCCATTCTCATTCTTCTGATATCGTCTTCAAATCTGCCGGAAGCGATTTCAGTGGTGATAACTGGAAGCGGCTGTGGGTCAATGTTCTCAAAGAACTTTGCAGGCGGAAGGCCAACGCTGTTCTTCAGAGGTTCGGAAACGTCATGGAACTCAAAAGGTCCCATCTTTAGATTTGGAGCTGGTTTTCTCCAAACCCATCCTTTTCTTCTCGGTTCATATTTGTCGAGGTCTTTCAAGATGTTTCTAACATCCAATTTTTCATTTGGTTTTAAAATCATGTCTGCCATCTTTATTTACCTCCTTTGAACATTGCAGTTACTTCATCCCAGCATTCGCCTTTTGCCAGTAATTCACTTGCTTCTCTGATGGAGATGTTCTTCTCTTTTGATAATTTGTATACAACATGGCCAGTTCCGTGACCCATAAGTCCTCTGTCCATGCATCCTTCTACGATCTTCTGTGTATCTAATGAGGATACGCCCATTCTCAGCAATACTGCTCTTTCTACGGAAGGAGTAGTGTTCTTTCTTCCGAGGTCAAGAAGAGGTTCAACAACCTGTTCTGTCAGTTCCCAGAATCTGTTGTAAAGTTCTTCGTCAGAAAGATTAGCAATATGCTTTCTTCTTTCTTGGAAATCGTCTGCTCTTTTCATTCTTTTTCTCCTTTATACTAAAGTCCTAAAGTTTTCTTTACGAAATCTGCATTTGTTTTTGTTTCTTCAGCTAAGAATTGGATGTCGGAATCACTTGGATTTGTGATGCCGGCTCTCTTACAAGCCTTGTTGATCAGAGATCTTCTGAAACGATCGATATCAGCATCTTCGCACTTGATAAAGCTTGGATCCTTAGGGAATACGATGTTTTCTCCTGGTTTGTCTTCCTTCTGTGGATCGCCGAATTTGAATTCAATTCCGTTTTCTCTTGCGAAGGAAAGCTGTGGCTGGATGTGTTTGCCAGCGCCTGTGTATTCAGTTTCACTGATTACGAGAACTGCATCTTCTGGTAGTTCCTGAGCCAGTGAGAATGCCGCTGCAAGAGCAGTATTTCCTGCAGGTCCTCTTTCGATGCCTTCCAGGTTTGCCAGCGCTTCTGTCATGTACATAACTTCACCCTGTTTTACTGTAACATAACGATCCATGTAACGAAGCGGTCTAGCTGCGGAACGAGGAACGTCTGAGTGGTCAGGATCTGTTGCATAAGGTACGCCGAATCCAGTGTGTCCTGTTGTGCATGACTTCTTGTTGAACTGTTCGTCAGAAGCCATATGTAATCCAGTCAAGTCGATGGAAGCGGAAACCATCTGTGTATCAACACAGCCAGCCTTCAGCAATCCACGAGCTGTACCAGTCATCATACCGCCGCCGGCATTTGTGCAGACGACCATATCCGGGTCTTTGCCAACGATTTCGCGGCACTGCATTGCGATTTCATATCCCAGTGTTTCTACACCTGCGATACCAAATGGTGAGTAAAGGGAAGCGTTGAAGTATCCTGTGTCTTCCAAAACAGAAAGGAAGGAATAGAATAATTCAGGTCCTACAGTCAGCTGCAGGACTTCTGCGCCGTAAGCTTCACACTTTCTTGCTTTTTCAACGATTTCCGGCTGTCCAACTCCGTGAGAGTCGTAGCATTCCTGTACGATGATGCATTCCAATCCCTGCATTGCTGCCTGGGATGCAACTGCTGCACCATAGTTACCGGAAGTTGCAGCCATAACGCCTTTGTATCCTAACTTCTTCGCATGAGCAACTGCGCAGGCAGCTCTTCTTGCTTTAAAGCTTCCGGAAGCATTTGCAGCTTCATCCTTTGCAAAAATTCTTGCACCATATCCCGGCTTTGCATACTTTCTGGAAAGTGCGGATAAGTTCCTCAGCTCGATCAGTGGCGTATTGCCAACTGCTGTTCTTGACTGAATCTTTGCGACTTCTTCCAAAGTGTAGCCAGTAGATTTCATCAGTGCTTCATAGTCGAATGCAATGGTGCCAGACTCAAACTCGTTGTAGTCCAGTCCCAGTGCCTTTTTCATAATATCATTTGATCTCGCCATTACGGAATCGTAATCTTTTGCTAATGCCATTATTTGTCACCTCCAAACATAATCTCTCTCAGCTGCTTGTCGATCTCGATGATCTCAGGGACAAATTTGCCGTAGCTATGAGTATAGTAAGGGCCAACTTCAATCAGAGTTCCTTTTTCTGTACGGTTCGCTGCTGTTACTACAGTTACTTCATCTCCGATTTCTGCATCTTCCTGCAGAGTGCCTTTGGTCCACATTTCTAAGTCACATTTCTGTGTATCTTCAGGGATTTTAGCAGTTCTTTCTGCAGCCTTTAAAACTACAGAATGAATGCGCACCCAATCGCCTTTTTTTGCCATTTCTACCTCCAAATTTTTTGTTACTTGACGCAGATTGTCAGGGCACCCCCAGCCGAAACTAAGCGTGCCCTGATATCTTTCTATTTGTTAATTATTTTACGATCTTCTTGTCTGGGCAGATTCTGTCTCTTACGTCACCCATTAAAGCTCTTGGAATAGGAAGAGTGATCATAGTGTGAAGTCCTGGTTCTGCATTGATAACCTGCGGAATCATGTTTGCACACATTGCGATTGTTCCTAAGCCGCCTTCAACTTCTGGGCTGTTAACCATGTTAACTGCTGGAGTACCTTCGATGATTACATAGTCACCAGTCTGAACGCCAACCTGTTCAGGTTCGATCTGCTGTGGATGCTCCATGCGGATTTCCATGCCGTTGCAAAGCTTAGCATCTGCTGTCATGGATACGCCTGCGCATGATCCTGCTGCAGCAAATCCATAAGGAGATTTTCTGTCAACATCAGTAGTAATCGGATTCATGTCCTGTGCGAAGTCTTCAACGCAAAGGCCAAGCCCTTCAGCCATCATTCCTACGGATTCAGCGAATCCTACGTGTCCAGCCATAGTTCCGTCTGCTTTTCTCTTCATGAATTCTTCAGGACTGATGCCGATTCCCTGTTCTTCCATTACAGCTGGTCCGAACGGTGACAGTGAGTTAACTCTCTTGGAAAGGATGTGTTTTACGTCTGTCATGCATCCTGTCATAACTAATACTAACAGGTCCATGATGTGTCCTGGGTTGATACCAGTTCCGAGACAAGATACGCCGTTAGCTTTTGCAATCTTATCTAATTCTTCTGCCAGATCTGGGTTCTGTGCAGCAGGGTATGCCATCTCTTCAGCGGAAGTGATAACGTTGATTCCCTGTTCCATGATGAACTTCAGTCTAGGGAAAGCATTCTTTGTGAAAGAGTCTGTGCAGAGGATAACGATATCAGCAGCACCTGGTTTAATTACGTCTTCAGCAGCCTGAATCAGAACGTCTTCTCTGTCGCCTTTTTCAGTCTTTATGTAGTCAAACATGGAAGTACCGATTTTCTTGCCTCTTCCAGCAACGCCGACAATGTCAACACCTTTCTTAGTCAGAAGCATGTCTGCAACTCCGCCGCCCATTGCGCCAAGTCCCCAAATAATTACTTTTACATTTTCCATAAGTTTTCTCTCCTTTTTACATAAAAATTAATAAACATTAACCATTAGTTTTAAATTTTGCGTGGCTTGCACGCGATGCTTATATATAAAGCAACTTCTGTGCCAACGCTTTTTGTGTATACAACATACTTTAATTGCCAGTTTTTAATAAAAACAAACAAATTTAAGTCCATTTTTTGGTAAATATCACTAGATTACCAAAAAGTAATCACATAGATTTTAGGAACACTGTAACCATCAAAAATTAAGTGCAAATTTTCGGGCACTTTCAATGCAAATATGTTTGCATTTTACCCTTTTATTCCGTACTTTTTCAGCTTATGCTGCAGGGTCTGCCGCTTGATCTTTAAAACTTCAGCAGTTTTCGAGATGTTTCCTCCCTCTGTAATCATAACCTCGCGGATGATTTCTTCCTCTAAATTGGCCAGATATTGATCGAGAGGCCCCTTTCTATCCCATTTTTCAACATCTGCTCCGATGGCTTTCACCTGCATCGGCATCTGCAGGAGCTTCTCCGTCAGCACATGCTCCGTATCTGCCATAGCGACAGACTGCATGATGACATTCTCCAGTTCCCTGACGTTGCCAGGATAATCATATTCGCAGAGCCTGTCCATGGCACCTTCTGACACCATCCATACTTCTTTCTCAAAGCGTTCATTGTGTTTTGCCAGAAGCTTTTCCGTCAAATGAGGGATATCATCCAACCTGTTGCGCAGTGGCGGAATTGCAATGCTCACAACATTTAAACGATAGTAAAGATCCTTTCTCAGCTTCCCTTCTTCAATCAACTTCTCTGGGAATTCGTTGACTGTAGCAATGATTCGCACATCAATGGGGATATCAGTTGTTCCGCCCACGCGCCGGATATAATCCTCCTGCAGCACGCGGAGCAGCTTGCTCTGCAGCTCATACGGCATCGCGCTGATCTCGTCTAACAGCAGCGTGCCTCCGTTGGCCTGTTCAAACAATCCTGCTCGGTCAACCGCTCCAGTGAACCCACCCTTCGAGGTCCCGAACAAAATTCCCTCCAGCAGAGATTCTGGCAGAGCTGCGCAGTTCTGCGCCAGAAACGGTTTGTTCTTCCTGCGGCTGGCGTAGTGAATGCTCTGTGCAAAGAGTTCCTTTCCCGTTCCTGTTTCTCCGTAAATGAAAACCGATGCATTGTTGTCTGCGGCTCGTTTTGCCCGTTCAAGAACGGAAACAAACTGCGGGTTATTTCCTATTATATTATCGAAAGTATATTGCCTGATCTTCGGCTTTACCTCATGAGGTTCTATCTTTTTCTCCTGCAACTTCAAAATCGTATCGCTCATAGAACGGATGTTGGTGATGTCCTTGGCCACCTCTACTGCTGCAATGGTTCTGCCATTCTCAATGACTGGCACCGTGCTGTTAATCGTGGTAATTTCCTTGCCGTACAGGTTCTTATAGGTCTGCTGCTTGTTCTTCGTGGCTACGTTCTTCTTCAGTGCCTGGTACAGGGTACTCTCGTTCAGCCTGACCCCTGGAAACGCCTTATGAAACTCTTTCCCCATGACGTCTTCCATATTGATCTGCTCCATATCTGCCATAGCTCGATTATAAAACAGACCGATTCCATCCTGGTCTACTACATATACACCTGCGTCGATTAATTTGATTAATTCTTCGATAATTTTCTTATATCCTTCTGCGTTCAATAGCTTGTACCTCCCAAACGCTATGCGTATAATGGTTCTGCCCCTAATCTTTGATTTGGTTAGGCAGACCTTATGCTTTAACGCCCTGCAGACGTAGTGCGCAGCTAGGCGTTAGTCGTATGTCAAATACTATTTTACACTATTTTGGAAGCATATGCAAATTATTTTGCATCTACATTTTTATTGAAAAACTGACAAATTTATTGTATATTGGTATTTGACTATTTGTTGTAAATGGAGGAATACTATGAGAATAAGAAAAGATCAAGAATTATTCGAAGAAAAAGACATAGAATTGATTGCAAGAGTTTCTGATGCGCTGGCCCATCCTGTCCGCTTGAAACTTTTCAGATATATTATGCAGTGTAATAAGTCAATGGAGACAGTATGCAACAAAGATCTTGTGGCAAACTTTGATTACGCCCAGGCAACGATTTCACAGCACGTCAAAAAACTTGTCGACGCCGGTCTGATCGAGGTAAAAAAGCAAGACAAATTTTCTTATTATTATGCAAATTTAGGAGTTTTGATGCAATATATTGACATTACAAAAAAATATTCTATAATAGGGTGAATACAACAATTTATAGAGAAATTCGGAGGTACTTATGTCAAGACACATAAGATTATTTCCGGTTCAAATTCTGGCAATCGGTTTCGGCCTGCTTATCTTAATGGGAAGTATTATGCTCTCCTCCCCTCTCTGTAATAAGAGCGGCGAAAGTATTCCCTTTATCAACGGCTTGTTTACATCGACGTCGGCCACATGTGTAACCGGACTGGCAGTTTATGACACGTATACGCAATTTAACTTTTTAGGACAATTCATCATCATACTGCTCATACAAATCGGCGGCCTTGGATTCATGGGTATGGCCATGACCTTCTCCTTCTTAATTGGAAGCAAGATCACCATATTCCAGCGTTCTCTTCTGATGGAATCCATAGGCACACTCCATATTGGAGGCGTAGTAAAAACTATAAGGAGAATGCTCTTCGGTACTTTATTCTTTGAAGGACTGGGAGCATTAATTATTTCCTTTAAATTTATTCCCCAGGTTGGATTTTGGCAGGGACTTTGGTACGGCGTCTTTCATTCCGTATCTTCCTTCTGTAACGCGGGCTTTGATCTACTGGGAAGATTTGACCCCGGAAGTTCCCTGACACAGTTTTCTGACGACCCCGTCCTGCTCATTACGGTCATGACGCTGATTGTCACCGGAGGTATCGGGTTTATCGTCTGGGGAGACATCGTGGATCACAAATTTCACTTCAGGAAATATGCGCTTCACTCCAAAATCATGTTGTTCTTTACATTTTTCATGATCTTGTTCGGAGCACTGGCTTTCTACTTTGTAGAGGGGTCCAATTCTTTCGGGGAAATGCCCACTGCAGAAAAGGTTCTCAATTCTTTCTTTGCATCTGTTTCGCCGAGAACTGCTGGCTTCGCTTCCGTGGATTATGCAGATATGTCAACTGCAGGCAGGTTTTTAACGATGTTTCTGATGTTTGTCGGCGCTGGCCCCGGTTCGACTGGCGGCGGTATCAAGCTGACTACCTTCGCGACTTTGCTTCTTTCCATGTACTCTTATGCAAAGCACTATCAGGATCTGAGTATTTTCAGACGCAGGCTGCCCGCAGAGGCCCAAAGAAAGGCGTTTTCGAGCATCGCTTCCTACGTTATGGCAGTCCTGTTGTGTACTTTTTGCCTATTAGTCGCAAATCCGTCGTTTACAGCTGAAAGCTGTCTCTTTGAATCTCTGTCCGCCATGGGAACGGTCGGACTGACTATGGGAATTACGCCCGCGCTAGGCACATTCTCAAAGCTGTGCCTCATCATTTTAATGTATTGCGGCAGACTGGGCAGTATCGCAGTCGCTATGGCGATCGCCAGAAGAAAGATTATACCGAAGATTAGTTATCCAGAAGAAAAGATCACAATCGGTTAATGATATAAAGGAGAAAATAAAATGCGTTCTATACTAATTATCGGCCTTGGACGTTTCGGCCGCCATCTTGCAACAAGCCTGGCAGATCTGGGCAACGAACTGATGGTTATCGACAAAAACGAAGCGGTAGTAAACAAGATAGCGCCTTATGTGACTTCCGCCCAAATCGGAGACTGTACAGACGAGGTGGTGTTGAAAGATTTAGGTGTCGCCAACTTTGATCTCTGCTTTGTATGTATCAGTAATGACTTGGAGTCGTCTTTAGTCATCACCATGACTTTAAAGGAACTGGGTGCCCACAAGATTGTCACAAAGGTCAACCAGGACCTTCACGCCAAATTTCTGTTACAGAACGGTGCAGATGACGTCATTTATCCGGAGCGTGATATGGCCATCCGAACAGCTATGAAGTACAGCGCGCAGAACGCCTTTGACTATATCGAGCTGAGTAAGCATTACGGCATCTTTGAAATCGCAGCACCAAAGTCCTGGATCGGCCGCTCTCTGACCGAGATCAATGTAAGGAAAAAATATCAGGTCAACGTTATCGCATACAAGTGCCACGATCAAATTCTTCCTCTCGACAAAGAGGAGTATTACTTTTCTGAGGATCAGCACTTGATTGTAGCGGGAGATAAAAAGAATTTCCACGAACTGATTGCGAAGAAATTATAAAGAACGAAAAATGCAGAGAGGAGGCTTTTGCAGTCTCCTCTTTTATTATAAATTTATATTATCATTTTATCATTTTTTATAATTTTACATTATCATATTGTTGTTTTATAATGCACTTACGATCAAATTTAGAAAGGAACAAAACACAATATGAATTTACTGAGAAAGAACGGACCGGGTATTTTGCTTTGCCTGGCCATCGCCATACCCTCTTGGTTTCTAGGCGGTGTATTTCCCATTATCGGCGGCGCTGTCATCGCGATACTGGCCGGCATGATTGTCACCCTATTTTTTAGGGATAAGGCTTCCTACGAGCCAGGCATCAAAATCGTATCAAAAAAAGTTCTGCAATGGGCAGTTATCTTATTAGGCTTCGGCATGGATCTCAATATCGTCCTCCAAACAGGGAAGCAATCCCTGCCGATTATCATATGTACGATATCGGTTTCACTGCTCATCGCCTACATTCTTCACAAAGCGATGAAGATTCCCACGAAGACCTCGGCTTTAATCGGCGTCGGCTCTTCCATTTGCGGCGGATCTGCTATCGCAGCAACGGCTCCGGTCATTGAGGCAGACGAAGAAGAAGTCGCTCAAGCAATTTCTGTCATCTTCTTTTTTAATGTCCTGGCAGCCCTGCTCTTCCCCGCTTTCGGGCAGCTGGTAGGCTTTGACACTGGCTCCGGCGAAGCCTTCGGTATCTTTGCAGGGACAGCTGTGAATGACACTTCCTCTGTCACTGCTACAGCGGCCACCTGGGACAGCATGTGGAACCTGGGATCAGCCACTTTGGATAAGGCTGTGACCGTGAAGCTGACCAGGACCTTAGCCATCATTCCCATCACCCTCCTGCTAGCGTTCCTGCGCACAAGAAATGAGGAAAGCGAAAAGAAGGTTGCGCTAAAACAGGTTTTTCCATTCTTCATCCTGTTTTTTATCGGCGCATCCATCATCACCACGACCGCCATCCACTTCGGACTTC
Source organism: Eubacteriaceae bacterium (assembly GCA_902362805.1). GTDB lineage: Bacteria > Bacillota > Clostridia > Peptostreptococcales > Anaerovoracaceae > Senimuribacter. Next base: position 52,274 of record CABIXY010000011.1, read on the forward strand.
CGGCCTCCTTCTTTGCGCCCATCAAAGAGCTGAGCAAGTTTTTCATCATCATGGCTATGGCAGCAATCGGACTGAACACCAACATCGTCAAGCTGGTTAAAAACGGCGGCAAGCCAATTGCCATGGGTGCATGCTGCTGGATTGGCATCACGGGTGTCAGCCTTATTTTGCAGAATTTCCTCGGCTTAGTATAGACTGGTTCCATTAAAAAAGTGCAGGCCCGCTTTCACAAAAGTGTGGTCTGCACTTTCACTTATACTTACTTTATGTCGTACATCTCTGGCACCCGGTTCTCATAAACCGCCAGGTCGTCCCTCATTTGCTTTTGATATGCCGTATCAATGCAGGTGAAAATGACGTCTTCTCTATCAGCAGCCTGCGCCAAAGGCAGACCGCAAGGGTCGATAATCTGGCTTCTGCCGAAACAGTGTTTGTTGTATTGATTGGCAGTCACAACATAAAGCACATGGTTCAGCGCTGCACCCCTGACCAGCAGATCCCATTGATCCTGCCGAGGGCGGTAAAACATGGCTGGAATCGCCAGCAGGTCGATGTCTTGCAAGGCCAAGGTTCTCAAATACTCGCAGAAGCGCACCTCATAGCAGATCGCCACACCCACTTTGCCACAGTCGAACTCGAAAATACCGTGCCTTCTTCCCGCTGTCAGATAGTCTGACTCCTTACGATCAAGGGCATCGAAGAGGTGTACCTTGCTGTACTCTCCAAGCAAATTGCCGCCACGGTCTATAGCGAGGCAGGTATTGTAGAGTTTGCCATCTTTTTTCTGGGGAAAAGTTCCCGTTATCATATTGACTTGATGTGCAGCAGCGCAGCGGGAAAGTGTTTGATAGAAAGCACCTTCGAGAGGCTCACCGACAGTCTCTCTGTTTTTGTAAGTAGGGCTTTCATAGAAAAATTCAGGCAGACAGACGATGTCTGCCTGACCGTACTGCTGAAATCCTCTTTCAATGAGATCAAGTGCCCGTCTCAAGTTTTCCTCTTTATTCGGCGTCCATCCTACCTGGACTGCCATTACTTTGATCGTGCTCATTCGGTATTTCCCCCATTCCTACTCTATTTGCATCTGCGATGCTTTCGCTTCTAAGGCTTTGTAGCTGCGGACCCGCATCCTGCCGCGTTCTCTTTCAATCCAGCCTTCCTCGTCAAAGCGTTTGATGACACGCGACAAATGGCGATAACTGGCTCCCAGATATTGGGCAAGATCTGTCAAAGATACTCTGATCCAATTTCCTCTGCCCACTTCCTCTTCCTTTTCAATGAGATAGGCGGCCATTCTGTTTTCCAACGGATACGACTGTGTAGCCACAAGCTTGCTCACACTGCGAAGCATTTTTTCTGCAATCAGCTTGCTCAGATTTCGCAGGAATACTGCGTCGGAGAGAATCAGTTCCCTATGCTCATGGAAGGACAATGCCAGACAAACAGACGCTTCTACGGCCTGAATGGACTGCGACTGGGTGCGGATACCGAGAAATTCCAGTTCGCCAAGAATATCACCTGCTTCATAGTATTGGGCAAGAGACACATTGCCGTCCTGATGAATCACGTACAGCTTAACCCTTCCTTCTGCCACGAAGTAGAGCCGTTCTGGCACCATCAGTTCTTCACAGATGTATTCACCTTTCTGAAAAAGATGCACTTCCAAAAAATCTTCTATCGGTACAGAAAACAAGTCCTGAATGGGATATTTGGCAATATATTGCAGCCTAGTTGTCTGATCACTGATTTTCATTCTATTCCTCGTCTTTTCTGATTATTTCTATCCTTATTATGCCATATGTCCTATTTTTTCGCAATCCTCTTTGCTATACTAGGGGCAAGAAAGGCGTCCGCATCGGCCGCCTGTGCAGGAGGATTTCATATGAAAGCAAAACCTTACGTCGTTGGCGTAGGCGCTGTCAATGTCGATGTCATGGGACGGAGCAAAAGACCTCTGGTATCCGAGGATTCCAATCCAGGGCAGATTAAAATTTCCATTGGCGGAGCAACCCACAACGCCAGCGAAAATGCATGCCGCCTGGGTCTTCCAGTCAAATTTATAACCGCTACAGGAGATGATTATTTTGGCACGCTGATTCGCACAGCCTGCGAGAATGCCGGCCTGTCGACAGAGCATTTCTTTGCTTTTTCCGGACAAGTCAGTTCCACTTATCTGTCGGTCCACAATCGAGATGGTGAGATGAATATCGCAGTATCAGACATGAATGTACTGCAAAGCCTTTCACCGGCTCACCTGGAGCAAAAAGGAGAATTGCTGGCAAATGCGGCAGCGATTACCTTTGATACTGGTCTTCCACAAGAGACCATCGACTATCTCCTTCAGACCTACTGCGGTAAAACAGCCGTCTTTGCTGATCCGGTGTCTACCACCTATGCAGAAAAACTGGCTGGTCGTCTTGACGGCATCCATACGCTGAAGCCCAATCTGTTAGAAGCGGAGGTTTTATCAGGTTTGAAGATTCGAACCTTTGACGATCTGCAGCAGGCTGCATGCCGTATCATCGACTGCGGAGTCAGACGCGTCTTCATCAGTCTGGGCAAAAACGGCGTCTATTATCAGGACCATTCGGGTATCACAAAACTTCGGCAGCCACGGCCTTTAGATCAGATTGCCAACGCGACAGGTGCGGGTGATGCGTTCCTGGGAGGGCTTCTCTATGCCTACATCCACGATCTCGATATTGACGATACCTTGACAACTGCTATGACTGTATCGACGCTAGCCATTCTCAGTGAGCAGACAATTAACCCACACATGTCTGAATCGCTGCTAAAAGCGACAATTGCAAACAATATATAAAGAGAGGTAAACAAAATGAACGAATACTTAAGTATCACAGAAGAAGTAAAAGCTGCTCTGGAAGCAAAAAAACCGGTGGTAGCACTGGAGTCCACAATTCTATCCCACGGCATGCCCTACCCGGAAAATCTGGAGTTTTCACATAAAGTAGAGGAGATCATTCGGGCAGAAGGTGCTGTCCCGGCGACTACAGCCATTATCGGCGGAAAACTCCGTGTTGGTCTCACGCCGGAGGAGCTTGAGATCATGTGCAAGGCTGAAAATGTTGCAAAAGTCAGCCGCAGAGATGTAGCGATTTGTCTGGCAACAGGTCAGACGGGCGCCACCACCGTAGCAACCACCATGATGCTGGCAGAAATGGCAGGCATCCGTTTCTTCGCTACAGGAGGCATCGGCGGCGTTCATCGCGGAGCGGAAACCACTATGGATATCTCTGCCGATCTACAGGAGCTGGCAAATACGTCTGTCGCCGTCATCTGTGCCGGTGCTAAAAGTCTGCTGGACATCGGTCTCACGCTGGAATACTTAGAGACCATGGGCGTGCCTGTCATCGGTCTTAAGACAGATGACTTCCCTGCCTTCTACTGCAGGAAAAGCGGTTTCGGCGTAGACTACAATGCCCCTGACGAAGAAACTGTGGCAAAAGTCATGAAGGCAAAATGGGGTCTTGGTCTGAAGGGCGGTTCTGTGATAGCGAACCCGATTCCAAAAGAATATGAACTAGACTACGATGAAATGGAAGCGGTTATCAATAAGGCTCTGAAAGCCGCTGAGGAAGAAGGCATCCACGGCAAGGCGACAACGCCATTCCTCCTCACCCACATCAAGGAATACACCGACGGCGTCTCCCTGGTCTCCAACCTGCAGCTGGCTTACCACAATGCCAGAGAAGCAGCAAAGATTGCTGTGGCTTACAGTACACTGTAACGATCCAAAGAAAAGCCCTGCCCTCATTGATGAGAAGCAGGGTTTCTTTTATTTCTATACAGATTTTGCTGCCCTACCGCTGTGATTCTGGTCCCTCGTCTTCCCTTGTTGACTTCCACCAACCCCCTTGCTTCCAGATTCTTTAAGATAAAGCGAATATCCTGCTCCGCAATTTTCCATCCTTCTTCCAGCAGATATGCATGGATATTTTTTCTTCCTGCAGGTTGGTCTTCACTGTTGAAATGATCCACAGCCCGCAATACCACTTGCTCTTTTCCATCCAGGGCAAAATCCATAGCTGGGTCGATTCCTCCAAAGCCGCGAATATTTTTGGGCACGTCCTCCAACACAATCTCATCATCAGAAAGCTGGTACATATACTCGATGCAATTATGCAGTTCTCGAATATTGCCCGGCCAGGAGTAGGCCTTGAGCACTTTGAGAATTTTGGGCGTTAAATGCTTTTCTCCCCCAAAGTCCTGCAGAAAAGCCTTGACTAGCAGCGGAATATCCTCTTTTCGTTCTCGCAGAGGAGGCAGCGGGAGCGGCAGAACATTAATTCGATAATACAGGTCTTCGCGGAACTGGCCTTCATCAACCAGCTGCAGCAAATTCTTATTTGTCGCAGCGATGATTCGCACATCTACTTTGATTACATTCATACCGCCAATGCGCATGACTTCTCGTTCCATGAGCACTCGGAGCAACTTCGCCTGTAGTTCATATGGCATCTCACCGATTTCATCTAAAAAAATGGTCCCTTTGTCTGCCATCTCGAAGAGCCCCAGCTTGCCTCCCTTCTTCGCTCCGGTAAATGCGCCCTCTTCATATCCGAAAAGTTCAGATTCCAACAGAGAGGCAGCCAGCGCGGAGCAGTTGACAGCGATAAAGGGAAAGTCTTTCCGGCTAGAAGCATTGTGAATTGCCTGCGCAAATACTTCTTTACCCGTACCACTCTCACCCGTTATCAAAACCGTACTGACACTTTTAGCCATCTTTACAGCTACCTTTTTCAAATCCTGAATGACTTTACTGCTGCCGAGAACGCTATCCATCGTGTATTTCGCTACATGACCTCGCGGAATCAGCTTTGATTTCAACTGATTTCGTTCGTTTTCCAATTCTAAATACTTCTGACCAAAAATGACGATACCGGCAAGCATCCCCTCATCGCTGTAGATACCATACTTGTTGATGACATATGTGATATGGCGAATGGTAACCAGTTCATTCGTCACAGTTTTTTTCTGATCTATGATATCCTGGATACGGATTTCCGGGAAAATCTCGCAAATGTTCTTGCCGAGAACCGCCTGCTTTTGCAATCCGAAGTTTCGTTCACTTGCCTCGTTATATTCTGTAATATAACCTGAGAGGTCAGTCGCGATAATACTGTCGTTGGTAAAATGCAGGATGGTCCGCAGCTGTTTTTTAACATCGTTAGTATCACTGAGCATCTGACTGATGCCGTAATCAGCATAGACGATTTCTTTCTTATAGGCATCCAATATCTGATAAAGTTTTTTGTTGGACAGTCCCAATATCGCTCCAATATCTGCAATCGTTGAAAGGTCGATGATTCTGTCCCCAATATCAATAATTTCTTCAATAAAAGCCGGAATTCGTTCCGTTTTTCCAGCGATCACTGCGGTTTTAACTCCAGAAGTTCCTTCATCGTAAGGCGAGTAAGTGTTGTAAGGAATCAGCTTCAAGTTCTTAATTCCCAGTTCATATAGCTTCGATACGCATTCTACAGCAATCTCGTGAAAATTGCTGACAAAGAATATTTCGCGGTCGTCGTCGATTTGTTTCAGCTTTTCAAATCCTTCCTTGGCAAAGGTCCTTCTCATGACGATTGTCTCCACCTGATGCCGGTTCAGCCGCTTCACATGCTCATAAAGAATATTAGAAGAAGTCACAATCAGATCGCCATCAAAATTCAACTCCAGAGAATTATTTTCGATGTAATAATTTTCTATTTCCGCTAACTCTCCAAACACTTTTTTTAGATATTCGCCATAGTACTCGCTGATCCCCTTATATAGAGCCACTACCATAATCCTCTTCATTGTTGTTTCCTTTCCCTGCCTCTCTATGGAATCATTTTGCCATGACCATTCCTCTGAAAATACAACCGTGGAACCATTATACAACAAAAACAGCAGTCTGGGAAAGACCCGACTGCTGTTCACATCTTTTTATATCACTTCTTCTCTAGCAAATTTCTTTTCCTTAAAAATCGCAATCCCTGTACAAGCATAGAAGATAGCGATCAAAGGACAGAGAATTGCCAGAAATGCATAGGGCGCATATTGCAAAACCTCCACCCCTAGAACTCCGGAAACAAAGATGCCAGTGGTTGACCACGGAATCAAAAAGGTAAAAATCGTACCGCCGTCCTCCAAGGTTCGCGAAAGAACACGTTTATCAATACCTTGCTTCGTATAGGCTTCCTTCATCACTTGTCCCGGCAGCAGAATTGCAATGTACTGGCTTGCGGTCAATATGGTCGTAACCAGACAAGTAGCCAAGGTTGTCAGCACTAAAGATCTTGGACTTCTGATAAAGACTTCCATCTTGCAGAGAATGACAGATAACACGCCCATTCTCTGCAGAATTTCACCAAGACCCAAAGCCAGCAGTGCTAAGGAAGAAGTGCTCATCATCCCCATGATGCCTCCGCGGTTCAGCAGCCGATCCACATCTGCGTTGCCGCTCTCCAGCGAGAATCCGTTGCCTAAGGCGTTGAAAATCACCTGGTAGTCATAATGGCCCATCTGGAAAATAAAGGCTGCGACAGTTCCAGCAACTGCTCCCAGGAGCAGGGCAATCAACGGCGGCATCTTTTTAATTGCTAAAACAATCGTCAGGAGTGGCACGATTAAGAGCAGAGGATTGATATTAAAATGGGCGCGCAGCGTATCATTGATTGCGTCTATCGCCGATGTATCCATGGCCTCGCCGCCAATTTTAATACCGATGACCGTATAGATGATGGCTGCGATAACAGTAGCTGGCACAGTTGTATAGAGCATGGAGTTGATATGTTTAAAAATATCTGTCCCCGCCACTGCTGGTGCCAGATTCGTTGTATCTGAAAAGGGCGACATCTTATCGCCAAAAATCGCTCCAGATACTACCATACCAGCTGTCAGTCCCGGATTAATGTGTAGTCCAAGGCCAATACCCATAAAAGCAACCCCAAGGGTAGCAATGGCCGAATACGAACTGCCTACGAAGAAGGAAATGATGCAGCAGATAAAAAAGCCTACTACTAGAAAAACCTTGGGTGACAGAACTTCCAGACCATAGTAGATGATAGTCGGTACGATGCCCGATACAATCCAGGACCCAATTACTGTTCCTACCGTCATCAGAATTAAAGCTACCAGCACTGCATTCTTACAGCCTTCAACGAAGAAGTCCTGCAGATCTTCTTTCGTAAATCCGCTGAGTAATGCAATGATGCCCATTGCCAGGATTGCCAACAGAAAGACCACGTGGGTAGAAATCTGCAAGACGATGAACCCACCTATCAACACCAGAGCCAAGGCGATCATTGCGGCTGCCGCCATTGCCACGGAAACTTTCTTTTCTCTCGTATTTTCCATATTCATTTCCTCCCTTTATTCAAGGTAATATACATCTTCCATCTTTGCAATCTTCTTCTCAAAAGACATGATTTCTGTCAAAGGCAGATTTTTGGCAAATCCTTCTTTGTCAATTTCATTATATCGTTCATAGGTTTCCGCTAATTCTATCAGTTTGTCGGCAAAATCAAAGGGAATGACGACGATGCCATCTTTGTTGGCTAGAATTAAATCACCAGGGCAGACCACAGCCCCGCCGCAGCAGATTGGTACGTTGACATCGCCCTTAAATCCCGAAATCTTGGTGGTCAGGTTAGACTGGCCTTTAGAAAACACCGGAAATCCATTGGCTCTGATTTCTTCTGAGTCCGTATTGGGACCATCTACAATGACGGCCGCCAATCCGAAACGTTTTGCTGTCAGAGTTGTCATTTCACCCCAGCAGGCATGACGTTTCTCTCCCTGCATGTCGATAACCAATATATCCCCCGGCTTTGAGTAGGTCATAGCTTTATACACCATAGTAGAGTCTGTTGCCGGAATACGCACAGTAATTGCCGTACCCACGACATAAATGCCGCTTTCCCTATCAAGTAGTTTAATTTCATTGTTCATGAAACCGAATTCCAGAGCATGTCCCAGTTCACTGGGGCTGATTTTTTGGAATCTTTCAATCAAAGCTTCATCCAGCCGTCTCACTTTTGTGTTTATTATGTTCATCTCTCTGCCTCCATCTTACTTATAATACTCTTCGATAAATGCAACGATCCGATTGACGCTGCGTTCTACAATCACTTTCCCCTTCTCAGCTGTTCCTTTTGTTGCGTCTCCCAGCGTACCCGTGTCAGTATACTTGTCAAACTTGATATACTGCTTAAACTCCGGAAATTTATCTTCGAAAAGTTCCGAAGTGCAAACAGCCTCTTCGTCATGAACCAGCTCTGGAGTGAGATACTTTAAAACTGAGGTGCCCGCCTCGCTTGCATGACCGTGTGCCATCATACCGCTATATTCGCATACACCTTCGCAGTAGGGCTGAATGAATCTCCACCAATCCATAGATGCGCAGCGAATTTGGTACTGATCTTCCAGTTCCCATCCCAACTGGGTAATCATAAAGACATTGCTGACATGAGTATTCAGAAAGAAAATTTTTTTGAAACCCCATCGAATCAGGCTCAAGCAGACATCTTCCAGATAACCCTTAAAGTGTTCTGGTTTGATGACCATGGTGCCAGGGAATTCCGGGGTCAGTAAAGACAGAGAATCGCCCATTTCAATGGTCGGCGTAATCAAAAGGTCCAGTTTATCGCCAATCATGTCGGCCACTTTCTCAGCTACGATCGCATCACCGCCCATAGGCAGATGGGGGCCGTAGACTTCGATAGCACCTGTCGGTATGATAACCGGTTTTTCCCTGTCCAGTTCTTTAAACTGCTTCCAACTCAGATTTCTCAGTCTCATTTTATTCCTCCTATTTTATATCATATAGTTCCGGCCGTCTGTTCTGATAAGTAGGTACCTGCTCTCTGACCTTTTCCTGATAATCCATGTCCAATATGCCATACATGATCCCTTCCTGGTCAGATACCCGAGAAACAATCAAACCACAAGGGTCTGCCATGCAGCTTCTGCCGAAGAAGTGATCATTATGCTGGTTCAGAGCTACTACATAGAGCAGATTGTCGAGGGCTGCCGACTGCACCAGGATATCCCACTGATCATGGCGCGGCGTGTAGAAGGCGGAAGGTACAAACAGCACATCGATTCCCTTCAGCGCCAGCGTGCGCAGGTAATCCGGAAACCGCAGTTCATAGCAAATCGCAATACCCACTTTGCCAAAATCAAAGTCAAAGATACCGATTTCATCGCCAGCGTCCACCGTATCGGATTCCTTTGATGAAAACGCATCAAAGAGATGGGTCTTACTGTAGTCGCCAATTAAGTTTCCCTCTCGATCAATGCAAAGACAAGTGTTCAGCAGCCTGTCCCCTTTGATCAGCGGGTAGCTTCCCGTAATGATATTTACACGATGTGTTTTAGCACACTTAGAAAACTCATAAAAGAATTCCGAATCCAGCACCTCTCCTATGCTGCTGCGGTTCTCTTTCGTGGGATTGGAATAATATAGCTCTGGCAGGCAGATTACATCAATTTTCTTGTATCTTTCAAAGCCCTCGTCAATTAGAGCCAAAGCTCGTCTCAAGTTGTCGTGTTTGTCCTCGGTCATCCCCACCTGGATACCTATTACGCTGATTTCTCTTTTCATTTTGACCTCCTCATTTGTGAACTTGGGTATAATAATAGCAATCCTCGTGCCAAGATAAAAGCGATGATCAAAAATGGCTGATTTCCAACGATAGAGATGAATATTGATTGCTGCGAGAATCAGCGTTGTACGCATTTAATGGATACATTTAACGCTAATAGCTGGAATTACTGCATTTAAATTGAATACATTTAATAAGACTAAATACAGGAACAAAAAAAGAGATCGTATAAAAACACAATCTCTTTTTTCAAATATGCTCATTTTCAGATGGTTGAGACAATCTATCGCTATCTTTACTTTTCTTATTCTGTCAGCAGCATTTTAATCGCCGCATCCAAAATGTGGGGCGTTCTCTCATAAAGATCCTCTTTGCAGACCCTCTCTGTCAGCTTGTGGAAGTCCTTGCCCCACGGCCCGATGTTGATGCCAGCCATGGAGATTTCTTTGATTTCCTCAAACGGAATATCGTAATATTGCCCCAGCAGCGGCATGGAATCGGCCACAGAAGCCCTCTGCTTTTGCGGATCGTCGATATTGATATAACTCAGATCGCAGATGCCAGTATAGAAATACTCTTTGGTGTATTCCTGGCCGTATACCTCCTGCGCATAGGCTGACAGCTTTTCACTCATGCCGCGCGCCGCCGGTGCAATGCCATCAAAATAGATGTTTGACACGTTAGGATAGTATGGAGGCAGCAAACCGTAGACTACCCTCGGCGAGATATCCTCGATATAGTCGTAGATTTTTTCAATGAGGCAGAAATTTCCTTCTATCATATTGATTTTACCGTCTTCCATGTCTTCGAGAATTCCCTGTAAAGCCGCCTCATAATCTTTGATAAAGGCACTGCCGCCGTTTTCCTTCGCCTCTTCGTAAAGCTCCTTAAAGTTGACTGTCTTGGCAGACCATGGCAGCAGTTCTACAGACTGGCCGGTTTTCTGGCAGAATTCAGCATAATTGCGGTTCATCCTGTCAATGACTGCGCTGAATCCCTCCTGGCAGACCTTCTTTACCCTTGACAGAAGTTCAGAAGGAGTCTGCTTCAAGGTGAGTACGCTGAAACAACCCTGTGCTGTCAGCGGCATAGACACATCATATCGATCTTTGCTGTCCTTGAGATAAAGCCAAGTCGGCGGCGGTGCCGCTTCCCCATTCACTGCGTCAGCAAAATCCATGTTGATCTCTGTACGCGTCACAATTTCCGACAGAACGGATACCGGATTCAGGCCTTCGAAGACTTTGCCTGCATGGGAAAGAAAACCCCTTACATATACAAAAGGCATCATCTTCCCAACCGTGCCCTCAGAAAAAACGCCTTTGCTAAAGTCTTTCCTCTGATGTGGTTCTGAATTTATCATCATGATGTATTCTAAATCATATTTCTTTTTCAATTCTGCAAGCAACCTTGCAGCGCCCCTCATTCCCGCAGAGAGATTTTCCTCATCGGGTACACCGATGACGATGACATTTCCATCAAAATCCGCAAGTTCGCTGTAGCTTTCCAGCAGAGCATACTGAATCGCGCCGCCCGCCTTCATATCGCAGCCGCCTCGGCAGAACAAAAATGTGTCTTCCTCCAAGTCCTTCTTCGCATCGTCAGGCAGCATATCCTGATGCTTTGCCAGCTCATTCCTGAGCTGGTCAGGGGAAAAGGCGAACGATTTAAGAGTTTTAAAATCTTCGATATCCACGATATCGTAATGATGAACGAGAGTAACCGTCTTATTTCCCTTTCCCTTTACCATAGCCCAGCATACATTTCTGTTGAGAGAATCATCCTCGAGGGGATATAAGCCCCAGAATTCATGATGGTCTCTGAAATAGGTAACTTGGTTAAAATGATTTTCGAAAAATCTTTCTACTTCTCTTTCTTTTGGTGTATTTGTAAAGCTTTGAATTTTGACATAATCATATAGTATCTCTTTAATTCTGCTGCCTAAAGCGGCAAAATCTATGTCGGTGTTTTTCATAGCATTACCTCGTATTCTTATTTTCTGCATACAGGGCAAGTCAGGCAAGTCGGTCCGCCAGTTCCCCTATATGAGAGTTCTTTTCCTTCATATGTATATACTGTCACGCCTGCATCTTCGATTTTTTTCTGGATATCGGGGCAGCCCTTGATTAAAATACACTTTCCAGGTTCCAACGCCAATAAGTTCGTACCCAGATAATCGTACTCTTCATCGTTGCACTCAATCAGCTGAATGCCTTTTTCAATCAAATATTCTCTGAAAAATACTGGCATGTACTTGGAATAGACTACCGCCTTATCAGTATCCACAAAGCTGATGATGCTCATCAGATGTAGGCAGGCTTCTTCGCCGTCTCCATGGGGCATCGGCACGACGATGTATTCGTCGATAAAATCCTTCGTCAGTTCTTTGAACTGCCTGATGCCTTCATCATTGGTTCTGTAACCGCGTCCAATCGCCACGGTCTTTTCATCAATCCAGAGGACATCCCCGCCTTCCATCTTTCCAGGGGCAGTGATATAGCCAAGGGTTGGCACACCATTGGCACTGAGAAACTCTTCTGTTGCCAGACGTTCCTTGTTTCTCAGCTCTTTACCCATTGGAAAATAGATGGCGCCTTTGCTAGTCACTTTCAAAGAGTCGTGGGTATAGATAGAATCCAGTCCTGTTCTCTCGTCATATGGCAGATAATATACATTCTCCACATTGTCCTTGATGATTTTCTCGAACTGCGCATATTCTTCCAACACCTTTTCATAATCAGGGCAGCCGTAATATTTGAAAGCCTCCCAAGTCGCGTCCAGATTCTCTTGGCTGACAAAAGCCGCCTCTGGGCGTTTGATCATAATCGTATCGATTTTCTTTACCATACTCTGACATCCGTAATTCATAACTCATATACCTCCATAAATTCTTTTTGATACGCAATCAAGGAATGCATTTCTACACTCCCTGATTATCACATGTGATCATGTTCTTTTCTATTTTAATAGCCTCGATAAGCCTTGTGGTCCGCCTTGATCTGCTGAAGCAATTGCGGATTGCCATACAATTTTGCGGCCATGCAAAGGAGCAAAGATGCAGAATTCCTGATGGCATCATGAGCGCCTTGCGTCATCATCGCATCGGCAAATTCCTGGGTATGACAGTTTTCTTCTATGCCGATTCCCATCATAGGGTGAAATGCCGGACATCTGTAGTCCACATTTCCAATATCAGAAGAACCTTTCATGCCCGACTGATCTGCACACGGAATGCCTAATTCATCAAAGCTCTCACGCATTAAATTTGCACCTAACTCACTGATATATAGCTCGTGGAAGGGTTCACCCACGGGGAACATTTCTACTTCTGTCCTCGTCGCCAAGGCTGCCGCTCTGGCGCAGTCCTTTACCCAGGCTGTGATATCGTTGAGATCTTCCCTGCGGGGAGCCCTGGTCAAAAATTCAACCTCTGCAAACTCCGGCACGATGTTGGATGCCTCTCCGCCGTTTTTGATAAAGCCGTGCATGCGCGCTTCTTCGATGACATGCTGTCGCATCATATCGGTAGCATCCAGGAATAGTCTGGCAGCGTTGAGGGCGTTTCTGCCCTTTTCAGGCGCTGCAGCTGCATGGGCCGGCTGTCCGTGCCATTTAAAACCCAACCCGTCGAGGGCGATGAATTCTGACGTCGCTGTACTGAAGGGTCCCATATGGACCATGGCGGCAAAATCATATCCATCAAAGACACCTTTATCTGCCATCAAGCACTTGGTACCGTTGATTTCCTCATCGGGTGTGCCGATGATATCGACACCAAAGTCTAGCTGATCTCTCACCTCATTCAATGCGAGAGCTGCGAGGACGCTGGAACTGCCACTGGCACAATGTCCGCAGGCATGCCCCAGACCTCTCAGCGCGTCATACTCTGCGAGAAGCGCCATTCTTTCCTTCTTTTCCGGGTTGATCACACCCTTGAAGGCTGTATCAAATCCAGCAAAAGGATATTCTGTCTCTATACCGTGCTTTCTCAGCAGCGTTACGATGGCGGCAGAGCTTTGGAACTCCGCACTTCCGATCTCCGGGTTTTCCGCCATGTAGTCATTTAGTGCATTTACTTCTTCTCTATAGCTGTCAATTTTCGGCAGCAACAGATCTTTTAATTGCTTCTCGTCTAACATATTTGCCTTACACCTCTCTATTAATGGTACCCGATGAATACCGCCAGGATTACAAAGAATGACTGCAGCAGGAACATAATTCCAAAGATCGGCAAGAAGAATTTGTACCATTTTCCCATCGGAATCTTTGCAATACCACACATGATGGCACAGGCGCCTGTCGGCCACAGCAGATTGGAGAATCCATCTCCGAACTGATATGCCAAGACCGCAATCTGCCTGTTCAGCTCTGTCAAATCCGCCAGCGGTATCATGATCGGCATAATCGCCGCCGCCTGTCCGCTGCCTGAAGGGATGAAGAAGTTCAAGATGTTCTGAACCACCAGCATCATCTCGCCAGTTGCCCATGTAGGCAGACCCTGCATCAAGGAATTCATTCCGTGAATCACGGTATCAATGATGACTCCATTCTGCATGATGACCAAAATTGTTCTGGAAAGACCTACGACTACCATGGCGACGGTCATTTCCGATATAGATGTAATGAGATCCGCTGCAATGCCCTCCGGTCTCTTTCCGCCGATGATCGAAGATAAGATACCAGAAATGATGAACACGCCGCTCATCTCGTTGATGTACCAGTTCAGTTTCAACGAACCGTATACGATGGTTATGACCGTCACGATCATGCCCAGCATCAAAAGCTTATGTTTGGCAGTAAATGGCATATTCGCATCAGTTTCTACTTTGAATGCGGAATAGTCCTCACCATAGACCAAACTCTTGGTCGGATCTTTTTTGACTTTCATCGCGTATCTCATAACCAGCGCTGTAGAAACCAGGTAGAATACGAAAAAGATCACCCACCTGTATTTCAGTCCTGAGAACATCGGCAAATCGCCGAAGGTCTGTGCGATGCCGATGGTAAATGGATTTGTCGTCGCAGATGCAAAACCGACTGCAACCGCCACGCCAGACATACACATGCCCACCAGAGCATCATAACCCAAAGCGATTGACAGGGCAACGAAAATCGGGATCAATCCGTACACGGTTTCAAACTCGCCATATGTAGATCCTGCCAGTGAAAATACCAGCATTACAATCGGGATGAACAGCTTGCTGTCTCTTGCTCTACTGCTGAGCAGTCTGTTGATCATCGCGGTAAACGCGCCTGTCTGCATGACAGAATATACCCAGAAGTAACCGAACAGAATCAGGAAGATAATCTGCGCACCGTTGAGGAATCCTTCCTGAATGGCTACGAAAATGCGAAACGGGTTGACAGGGTTCTGATCAACATACTTAAAACTGCTGCCGTCTACGACCTGGGTACCGCCCTGATCTACATAGGCGTATTGTCCTGCCGGTACAATATACGTCATGATTGCGATGATGATAATGATACTGAACAGCATCAGTGTACTACTTGGAAACTTAAACTTTTTCTTTTTGTCATTAAGGGTTGGCATTTTGTGGTCCTCTCTTTCTTCATTTTATTGAAGCGACCTCTCCATCGGTCCCGTGGAGTCTAATCGTATTTTTCTAAAATCTCAGTGATAGGCAGCTAAGTCCGCCATCAAGTTTTCTGTACTCTGATGTGTCAACTAAGATTGTCTTGTAGCCCAGGTCCTGTACCGCTTTCAGCACTGCCGGATAGCCTTCCGGTACGATAACGGTGTCGTTGACCCAGATGCAGTTTGCCGCATATGCTTCCTCCTCTGGGATCTGCACGCAGTTGTACTTCTGGAATTCAGGCTTCGTCACGAACTCGCCGGATACCAGCATGTTGTTGTCCTCCAGGTAGTTGACCCCCGTCTTCAGGTGGAGCACCTCTTCCAGGGTCACCTCGGAGCAGGTCATGTCGTACTTCGCCAGGATCTCGGTCAGCTGT
>CABIXY010000012.1 GCA_902362805.1 Eubacteriaceae bacterium
TTACATAAAAAAATTCATATACATAGAAGATGTTTAGTTAACGAAAAGAGGCTGCGAAAAAATATTTCATTTTTTCACAGCCCCCTCATTCTCATTCTTTACAGTTTTCATCTTCTGCGCCTCAGCGCCAGCAGTGAACCTGTCGTCATCAGAGCCACAGTGCCTGCAAGTGCCCCGACATATGCTGGAATCCGTTTTTTCCCGCTGTGAGAAGGCTCTGTGTTTTTCAAAATACTTCTGCCATCCGCCCTATTCTCGACCTTGACCTCTGAGGATGAATCCGTGGCCACTTCATGACTAGCCGCCGCTGCGTCAGCAAGAAGGGCAGCTTCCGTTTCCTCTACCTGTGTTCCATCGCCTGCCTCCTGCTCAGCAGAATCTATCGCCAGCGTCAAACCAGGCGTTTTTATCGGCGCAACGATTGTGGGCAGCGTGGGCAAAACTGCGGGCGGTCTCACCGGAATTTCAGGAGGTAAAATCGGCGGCGGTTCTACTGGCGGAGTTACTGCGGGCGGTCTCACCGGCGGCACAGCTTCGTCGTCTTGATCCGGTCTGTCGTGTTCCCCTTGACCTCCGCCTCCCCGGTCTCCGGAAATGTCATCATCTGCATCGGTCAGATCATGAGGCGGATTTCTTCTTATCACCGCGGATTCTCCAGCATAAGGTCCTCCTTTTATTACAATTTTATAATAAGAAGGCGCATCGCCAGGGATTGAAATCAACTCGTCATAATCATCATAGACAACTGCAGGTATCTGATAATCGGCGAAGTTGTTCTGCAAGTATGTTGTGACGTCGTACTCATACCAGTTTTCCCCATCTAAGGATGACATACAGATCACCTCTTCTACGTTTCCCGGGTTGGGAAACGTAAAAAGCGGATAAACAGATTCATCCCAATCCTTTTTCAGGCTGATAGAGTACGGAAGCTTTTCGCGCTCTTCCACCACAGTAATTACGGCTTCTACAGGGACTTTGTTTCCGCCATCGATGATAATCAGCCCCTTGTCCCACCATTGCTTTTCAGCCTCGTCCAAACCGTCAGAGGTATACTCCCCAGATATACGGAAAGTTTTCTCTCCGGATGCAAGACCGGCTTTATAGTCCTCTTCGCTCCATTGAATAGAGAAAGACCTGGTGTCGGCATAGTCATATTCTGCCCCTTTCAATTCCAGGTCATTGGATGAAGGCAGGTTCAGTTCATCCAGCGGCGTATCCCGGGATACCGACGTGTGCAGTTCCTCTGTCCAAACATAAGGGTCATAATATACCCTTGGGCTCGCCGGCTCCGATTCCACCTCTATCATCAGCTCCTCCTCGCCGTCAGCCCGAATCATACCAGCGTCCAGCAGCTGCTGCATCTCTGCATCTTCGCACCCAGTATATTTGCCATGCATGATGAAGACCTGCGCACCGCTTTCAATACCTGCCAAATATTCTGCTTCACTCCATTCAATGTTGAATCTGCAGGTCTCCGAATCGAACGGGCTATCTGTTTTCAGGTTTGAACTATCATAGAAACCTGCCTCGCCAAAGGGCGTGCAGCTTCTCACTTTCCTGGTTATGGGTTCCTCTGTATTCTGATACACTGCAACGTACGTCTGTGGCCTGACACGAACCTGCAGCTCTACGTCTGTCCGATCGACGTTTATTATTCCTGCTTGCCACCGCTCTCTATCATACTGGCTCCAATAATCAACGTCCGGGCTGCAGGTACCGCCGACAGTAAAAGCTTCTGCCCCCGACTCCATCCCAGCCTCGAATTCTGCTTCACTCCATTCAATCAAAAATCCAAGCGAATCGCCTTCCCCATTGGTATACATTGCATATTCTGTATAATTGTCGTTGTCTCGGACCTCATCCCAGGACACGCCAGGATAAATATATACTTCAAATCCTGCGTCGTTCAGAGTATAATGTGTTTGTGCATCTTTCTCTGCATCCTCTGCAAAAACAGGGATGCTGTACACGAGAATCAGAACACAGCATATGATTGAAAGGACTACAGGTTTTTTATGAAATCTCATGGGAAAATTCTCCTCTTATTGCTGATTGCCGTCATCGTTTTTTCGCTGACCTTCGTTTTCATGGGGATTGCCTATCAATATGATAATAAATATACCGCCGGACCACCCTATGGGCAGGACGGTGTCTTTGCTTTTTCTGAAACCGACTTAGACCATCCGATTTATCTAATCGATGGGTGGAAGGTTCGCATTGGAGGAACAGAAACGACAGCCTTCATCGGCGAATATTCTAACTACGCTTATCTGCCGGGAGGAACCTCTCCTTTTAGCACAGCAACATATGCGGTGACTCTGCGTTACACTGGAACTCCCCAGGTTCTCACCATGGAAATTCCGGAGGTTTATACAGACTATACCCTAAAGATCAATGGCTCCGTCGCTTCCGTAACGGGGGACGGAACATCTGTGAATATCCCTGTCGGTAATGCAGACATCCACTTGGAATTCACGATCACCAACGAGGCGCATTATTACAGCGGACTGATCTATCCGCCGGCAATCGGCACTTCCCAGGCGATGACGCATTTGTTCTTTGTCCGGACTCTGATCTACAGTGTTTTATGTATCTCGGCTCTGACTCTGGCCATTTATTCCCTGGCTTTATGGATTGTTCGCTCAAAAAAGAGACTATTTCGTCACTTCGGATTTCTGTGCCTTGCCTTCGCCATTCAATGTTCTCATCAGTTCATCTGGCAGCTGGGACTTTCCTCTACATTTTGGTATGCCATAGAAGACACTGCGCGGCTTCTCCTCCTGGCGGAGTGCGTCTCCATTGGAATTTTGACCGCTGATCTGGAGCATCTGAAGCCATATCGTCATTTTGTTCGGCCACTGACACTCCTGGCCTGCGCCTTTTGCTTTGTCAGCGTTATGTTCATTATACCTGGCTGCCCGTCTTTGGTCAATCTGTACGGATATTTCATTGACGGTTACAAGCTCACCATGTGGGTATTGCTGGCAATTGTGGCCGGAATTGGTTTATCTGCAAAGAAAAGCTGGTCAACGGTCTTTATCTTATCCGCCTGCGGCATATTCGGTGCCAGTCTCTTCGCCACGATTGGCGATTCCAATAAATTTGAACCGATTTATGGAGCATGGCAAAACGAGTATGCAGGATTTTTTATGGTTCTCATCTTTGGCGGTCTGATGGTTCTGCGCAACATCGAACTAATACGGCAAGAGAAGGCGTTTCATATTCTGGAGCTGCAAAACCGTTTTGCTGTTGAAAGTGCACGACAGATGGAGGATGCCATGGGTCAGGTCCGCATGTTAAAGCATGACCTGAATCACCACATCTCAGCCCTCAACGCTTATTTTCTCGCTGGTGATTATGAACGGCTGGGCGCTTATTTAAATGCCTTGAACGAGCAAAAAACCAACTTAAAGCCACTATATTACGCCGAACACTTTTTAATCAATACCATTTTGAGTTACTATCTGGAGATGGCAAAAAATCATGGAATCATAGTCTCCCACGAAGTACATATTCCAAAGGAACTTTCAGCATCCGATGCTGATCTCTGCACATTGCTGTCAAATATTCTCAGCAACGCTGTAGAAGGCTGCCTGGCAACGCCAGAAAGCGCCAATAGATTTATCAAAATAAAACTTCTATATAAAAAAGGAAATCTTCATATTAACTGTATCAATTCATCAGTTCTGGCAGAACGTAACGACCAGAAATTTCCGACGACAAAAAAAGATTCTGCCGGTCACGGTCTCGGCATCCCTGCAATACGAAAAATTGCAGAGAAATACTACGGTGCAGCAGACATATGTAATGAGGACGGTCGATTCACGGTCAACGTGTTCTTGCACCTGAACGATGAAACCCGAAACCATACCATATAGTTCCGGGTTTTATATCAATCCTTCGATATCTGCAAATCATCAGTCGTTAGGCCGTCTGTAAAATCTGCCGTTGACCTGCTCCGTTTTGATGACATTGACAAAGGCCTTTGGGTCGACCTCTTTAATTTCTTTCATAATCATATCCACCTCTTCACTGGACACGACAGAATAGACCATGTTTCTCTCCGCACCTGCAAAGCAGCCGTTTCCTTTAAAAAGCGTTGCATCGTGATGGGTGATTTCTCGAATTCTTCCATAAATCGCGCTGGGTTGGTCAGTGATGATCAGCAGCGTATGTTTTTGATAGCGCTTAAACAAGGTCTGAATGAGCTGGGTGGTGCAAAATTGGAAAATAATCGAATACAGTGCCCTGTCAAAACCGAACAAAATTCCGGCGGTGACGAGGATGCAGATATTTGCCATAAAGATGAAATTCCAGGTATCGATGCCTCGCTTTTCGGAAAAGTATATAGATATGAAGTCTGTTCCTCCGGCGCTGGCGCCGACAAACAGGCAGATGCAGACCGCTGTTCCGTTGATGATGCCGCCAAAAATGCAGATCAGCAGCACGTCATAGGTGATAACGACCTCTGGCATCAAGTCCGTCATGACACTGCTGAGCAAAATCACATAAAACGAATAAAAGGTAAACCGTTTTCCCAAATACTTAATACCGATATATACAGGAATCAGGTTCAGTGGAATATAAACTGCCGTATAGGGTAGTGTAACGTGAAAATAGGTATCACAAATTTGCTGTATCAACAGGGTGACGCCGCTAAATCCTCCCGGAAATAATCCGCCAGTCCTTACGAAACTCTTCAAGTTAAAGGCTATGATTAATGCTCCTACAGTGCAGAACAGAAATCGTTTCAATTCTTTTTTAAGTCTGTCTTTCTTTTGTGTACCGCTCATCGTACCATCTTGCTCCTTACTCTGCTTCTGGAAGTTTGCTGACGTCAATCCACGCAATCGCATTAGAATATTTAAAGAGTTCGTCACAAGTGAACTCTACTGCGCTGTTATCGCTTCCACACGCAGGGAAAACTGTTTCGAAACGCTTCATGGACTCATCGCAGTAGATCTTCACTTCTGGATTCTCGATTGCAAAAGCACAGACCCCGCCAATCGCATGACCCGTATAGGCAACAACCTCATCTGCTGTCAGCATCTTCGCTTTAAATCCAAAGCAGCTCTTAAATTTTTTGTTGTCAATTTTAGTATCGCCCGCTGTTTGAATGAGAATACATCCATCCCCATCTAGATTCTTGAAAGATAACGTCTTGCAGATTCTCGCTCCTTCTACACCTACAGCCTGTGCCGCCAGGTCCACTGTCGCACTGGATACTTCGAACTCCTGAATCCTGTCCTCTATTCCCAACTGCTTGAAATATGCTCTCACTTTTTCTATTGCCATTTTTGCATCTCCTCTATAAAATATCACCTGCCGCCACGTTGCAGTAACATATTGCTTCACAATATTCCTACGCTCACACAACTCACTTCGCTGTCCGTCCTGTCTAGCCAAGCAAGCTTGGGACAGAAAGGCAGCGCCGATTTCATCTTGGAACTATTATATTGCGAACAATCTTTTGAAAAAAAAATCGCAGTTCGCAATTCAATGTTTTCTTCCGCTCGACGAAGTCGTTATGATTATGAAAACATTATAACATATCCCGCCTCTGGTGTACCATGCATCTTTGTTCTTTTTTCGTGTGTTTAAATTATTTCCCAATATAGCCACTTTTGTTTCATTTATATGTCGTATAGATAATAACAGTGTTCATTCTATCAGTCCGCAGACACAAGCACCAAAAAAAATGTCTCAGACATTTTTTTGAGAGTATCTATTTGCGGACTAATAGAACAGATTTTCTCCCTAATTAGTCCGCAATTGACCTATTCAAAATAAAAGTTTCGGACATTTTTTCTGAACTGCTCTATTTGCGGACCATTTAAGGACTAAATTAGATGCATACTGTCCGCAATCGAGGTTTTCAAGATAAATGAACCGCACATTTTTATAAAATTGCATCAAGTGCGGACTACCGCACTTGAATATTCCCCTTCCACTCATGACCCTGCCAGCAAATGCTCCTCTCTGTAAAAATCCGAGAATGTCTCAGGTGTTATTGTCAAAACAATCTGCCATAACATAAAGTATCGTTTTCCCTTTCTGCCCCTAGTACTTTTGTCTTAAATGGTCAAATCCGTGTTGCCAACTGTTTTCAGAATATTATAATAGCAATTACAACCCATGCAATATTTCAATTTATTAAACCTATTAATTTGGGAGGTAGTTCAATGGAAAAGCAAAATAATCACAAAGGCCAATTTAAAAGTAATTTTGGCTTTCTGATGGCTGCTGTAGGTTCAGCCGTCGGACTTGGCAATCTTTGGGGTTTTCCATATAAGATGGGAAACGGCGGAGGGTTTGCTTTCTTAATCTTATATCTATTAATGGCAATATTTATCGGTTATCCTTGTATGTTAGGAGAATTCTCCATTGGCAGAAAAGGGCAGAAAGCCGCTATCGGTTCTTATGAAAAGCTGGATAGACGCTTCACTTTTAACGGTTGGATTGCCACAATTGTTCCGTTTTTCTTACTGACATTCTACTGTGTACTGGGCGGTTACGTCCTCAAATACTTGCTTGCAAACATCGGAGACATTTTCGGTGCAAGCTGGGGCGTCAATGGGGCTGACAGCGAAACATACTTCGGTGCCTTTGTCGGCAGCGGCGCACCAGCATTGATCTTTACGGCCATCTATATTATCGTTACGGTTCTCATCGTAATGGGCGGTGTTTCTGGCGGTATTGAAAAGTTCTGTACCGTGGCGATGCCAGGCTTGGCCATTCTATTAATTATCACTGTAATCAGAAGCTGCACCCTCGATGGCGCGGCAGAAGGGTTAGCATTCATCTTCAAACCGAACTTCGAGGTGTTTAAAGGAACCGGTTGGATTACGGTTCTGGCCTCTGCCGGAGGTCAGATTTTCTTTTCCTTATCTCTCGCTTCTGCCTGTATGATCGTATACGGTTCTTATCTGGACAAAAAAGAGAACCTGGAGAAAAATGCTATTCTAGTTCCAATCATGGACACCTCTGTTGCACTTTTAGCAGCACTGGCTACCATCCCAGCAACTTTTGCCGCAGGTATGGAACCTGCCGCTGGACCAGGAATGCTCTTCGTCACACTGCAGACCGTATTTAATTCCATGGGTTCAGCCGGACCGATCTTCGGCACTATTTTCTATCTGCTGGTCCTCTTTGCAGCGCTGACATCCTCCATCGGTATGTTGGAAGGTGCAGTATCAGCCTTTATGGACAGAGCTGCAGATAAAGGTAAAAAACCGAGCCGCACAAAAATCAGTTGGTCCATTATCGCAGTCACTACCGTCGGATCCATTATCGTTGCGGTTGATGCACTGGGTGCCGGCCCACTGCCAAAGCCTTTCGGCCTCGGCACTTGGCTGGATGCTTTCGATCTGTTTGCAGAAGGCTTCATGATGCCGGGCGGATGTTTGATTATGACTATTATCTTGGGCTGGATTCATCCGAACTACATAGATGATGAAGTCAAACTGAGCAGCGGATATAAGTCAAAACCATTTGTAAACTTCTGTCTGAAATGGATTGCACCGATATTCCTGCTATTCATCCTCGTTGGTCAGATGAACAGCTTCTTCGCACTAGGTTGGTTCTAAAATAATATCGCTTTTACCTAATAAAGATTAAATAAATGCATGTACGGCAAACAATACCTCAAAATTTCGAGGTATTGTTTGTTTTTTGATATATAAATAACAAACTTGCCAGAAATTGTGAATAGACAACAAATAATCGTGCACTTTTTGTAATTATCTGATAATTTAGTATTTTAAATGTATACATGTTGACACCTCTCTACGGAAAGGATTATAATACTATTGAAATAAATTATTATTTTGATGCATTTATTTAATCTTATTAGGAGGTAGTTCAATGGAACAGAACAAAGGCAAATTTAACAGTACCTTTGGATTCCTGATGGCATCCATCGGATCAGCTGTTGGCCTAGGTAACTTATGGGGTTTCCCGTACAAGATGGGCGCAAGCGGCGGCTTCGCATTCTTACTTATTTATCTCATTTTGGCAGTCTTCGTCGGTTATCCACTCATTTTGGGTGAGATCACCTTAGGTCGTAAGACCGGAAAAGCTGCAATCGAAGCATACAGAGATTGTGACAAACGCTTCACAATCAATGGCTGGTTCGAAACACTTGTACCATTCTTCTTGATTTGCTTCTACTGTACAATGGGCGGCTATGTAATCAAATACATGATCGCAAATCTGGGCGATATCTTCGGCGCAGGCTGGGGCACCGGCCGTGTCGATGCAAACGCATTCTTCGGTGGATTTATCAGCAGCGGCATGCCGGCAATCTTATTCGGCGTATTCTTCCTGGTTCTGACTGTACTCATCGTCATCGGCGGTGTATCCGGCGGTATCGAGAAGTTCTCCAAGATCGCGATGCCGGCACTGTTCATCATGCTGGTCATCGTCGTTATCAGAAGCTGTACTCTCGATGGTGCAGGCGCTGGTCTCGAATTCATGTTCAAACCGAACTTCGAAGTGTTCAAAGGAGCCGGCTGGCTGAAAGTTCTAGGTGCGGCAGGAAGCCAGATGTTCTTCTCACTGTCCCTGGCATCTGGATGTCTGATTGCTTACGGTTCATATCTGGGCAAAGACTCCAACATGGAGCAGAACGCAGTCATCATCCCTGTCGCAGATACTGTAGTAGCAGTATTAGCCGGTATGGCAGTTATGCCAGCAGTCTTCGCTTACGGCATCGAGCCAAGCGGCGGTCCTGGACTGCTCTTCGTATCTTTGCAGGCAGTATTTGACAACATGGGCAGCACCGGTCCGATCTTCGGATTCATCTTCTACGCATTGGTGTTCTTTGCAGCTCTGTCATCCTCCATCGGTATGATGGAAGGCGGCATCTCCGCTATGATGGACGCCCAGCAGAAGAAAGGCAAGAAAGCCAACAGAACCATGCTGACCTTAATCATGGGCTTCGTAGCATTAGTCGGATCTACCATCGTATCTGCAGATGGACTCGGCTCCACTGGCATGTGGAATCCGCTCCTCGCAACACTGGGACCTGACTCCGGCAAGGTTTGGCTAGACGTATTCGACCTCTTCGCAGAAGGTATTCTGATGCCGATTGGCGGATTGCTGATGGCTATCATGTTCGGCTGGACCAGACGTAATTATCTGAACGATGAAATCGAACAGAGCGGCGCATTCAAGAGCAAGGGATTTGTCAATATCTGTTTCAGATATATCGGTCCTGTATTCATGTTCTTCATTTTGCTCGTACAACTCAATTCCTTCTTCGGATTTACTGACAAATTCTAAACTACATAAGAAGAGCTTTCAAACCGGGATTCTCAGAATCCCGGTTTTGTTTTTTCTCCACAGTCTCCGAACAATAATTATGCTTATTTTGTTTTTGATAACAAAATTCAATCGCAAATTTATGTATCCATTGACAATTTTTTTCATTGTATGTATAATGATACTTACGAAATTATAATTGATTTGATATTTGATTTTTAGGAGGTAGTTCAATGGAACACAATAAGAAAGGCCAATGGGGCAGCAGCTTCGGCTTTCTGATGGCCGCAGTCGGCTCGGCTGTAGGCCTTGGTAATTTATGGGGATTCCCATACAAGATGGGAATGAATGGCGGCTTCGCCTTTTTACTGATTTACGTCATTTTGGTTATCCTTGTCGGCGTCATCATCTGCCTGGCAGAATTATCGCTGGGACGTAAGTCCGGCAAAGGTGTCGTCGGCGCTTATGAATCTATCGATAAGAAATTTGGTTTTGTCGGCTGGTTCGGCTGGATTTCACCGTTATTGATCTTAGGATTCTACACTATGCTTGGCGGCTATTGTATCAAATATGCCATTGCAAATCTGGGTGATTTGTTCAACGCAGGCTGGGGCGTAGGAAACGCAGATAGCAACGACTTCTTCGCAAATTTTTATGGTGATCAGATGCAGACAGTTATCTTTACTTTGATCTTTGTTCTGCTTACGATCCTCATCGTAAAGGGCGGTGTCTCAGAAGGCATCGAAAGATTTTCCACAATCGCCATGCCGGCTTTATTCATATTATTAGTTATCGTCATCGTCAGAAGTGTAACCTTGGATGGTGCAGGCGAAGGTCTCGCATTTATGTTCAAGCCAAACTTCGAAGTTTTCAAGGGTACAGGCTGGATCAACGTTCTCGCCTCTGCAGGCGGGCAGATGTTCTTCTCTCTGTCGCTGGGTATGGGTATCACCGTCACTTACGGTTCCTATATGAAGAAAAGTGAAAATCTGGAGCAGAATGCCTTGTTAATTCCTGCAGCAGATACCATCATCGCCATCATGGCAGGACTTGCTATCATGCCGGCCGTATTTGCTTCCGGTCTTGACCCTGCAGGCGGTCCGGGCCTCCTGTTCGTAACTCTGCAGACTGTATTCCAGGCCATGGGAACTGCCGGACCAATTTTCGGATTCTTGCTCTACTTCCTAGTATTCATCGCAGCGATTACATCATCCATCGCCCTGCTTGAAGCTGTTGGTTCCGTAGTGATGGACAAGCAGATTGAAAAGGGTAAGAAGCCGAACAGAAACCTGGTTACATGGGGAATGGGTGCTATCGTCGCTGTCGAAGCCGCACTGATTTCTCTCGACGGACTGGGTTCCAACGGATTCCCGCAGTTCTTCGGACAGCTCACCTGGCTGGACTCCTTCGATCTGGTCTCAGAAGGTATCTTGATGCCGCTGGGCGCATTGCTCATGTCTATCATCTTCGGCTGGATTCGCCCAGGATATACTGACGACGAGATCCAACTGGGCAGAACCTTCAAAATGAAGAAATACTTCCACTTCTGCATCAAGTGGATCGTACCGCCGGCCATGGTATTAGTCCTCGCCGGACAGATTGACACATTCTTTAAGATGGGATGGTTCTCATAAAAGCAATAAAACAAATGCAACCGGCCCGAGAGGGCCGGTTTTAGATTGCAAGAGGGCAAGCCGACTGATTTGCCAGTCACGGCTTGCCCTCTCCGTTTGCGGCCCACTTCCTGTTCGAAAGAAGGCCGCTGAATTCAAATGTCTATTTAATTTATTGAAAGGATCACTTTTCAGCTAACTTTTTATAACTCTCGTATTTTTCCCTGGCATCCTCCTCCGTCATATTAAACAGCTTATCGGCGATTTGCGGGAATTCCTTGGCCAATGCAGCATATCTATTCTGACCCAGGATAAAGTCTCTGAACGGCTTCGTAGGAGTCTTAGAATCCAATATAAACGGGTTCTTCCCCTGCTTCTTCAGTTCAGGATTGAAGCGATACAAGTGCCAATAACCAGAATCCACCGCATCTTTGATATTTTCCTGAGATTTTCCCATGCCTTTCTTAATACCGTGATTGATACAAGGCGCATAGGCGATGATTAAAGATGGGCCGTCGTAGCTTTCCGCCTCAGTAATGGCCTTCATGAACTGATTCTTATCTGCACCCATGCCTACCTGCGCTACATAGACGTACCCATAAGACATGGCCATCATGCCCAGGTCTTTTTTCTTGATCTTCTTGCCTGAAGCCGCAAATTTAGCAATAGCGGCAGCCGGTGTCGCCTTCGATGCCTGGCCGCCCGTATTGGAGTAGACCTCAGTATCGAAGACCAGGACGTTGATATTCTCACCAGAGGCCAGTACGTGATCCAGTCCTCCGTAGCCGATATCATAAGCCCAGCCGTCTCCGCCCACGGCCCAGATGGATTTTTTGACCAAATGGTCCTTGTGCTCCATAATTCTCCCACAAAGCTGTGTCACAATACTATCCTGGCTTTGGAGATTCTCGATGGCTTCCACCACCTGGTCGCTCACGCTTCTCGATTTCTCACCGTCATCTCTGTATGCCAGCCAATTCTCAAAGGCTTCCCGCAAGGTCCCGTCGATTTCCAGTTCCAGCAGAGTCTTCATATTCCGTTCTATCTTATCCCTCATCTGCTTTGATGCCAAAACCATGCCGTAGCCAAATTCCGCATTATCCTCAAAGAGAGAGTTCGCCCAGGCTGGTCCTCTGCCATTTTCATCCTTGCAGTACGGCATGGACGGTGCAGATGCGCCCCAGATAGAAGAGCAGCCCGTAGCGTTAGCAATCATCATCCGATCTCCGAAGAGTTGGGTGATGACTTTCAAGTACGGCGTCTCACCGCAGCCTGCACAAGCGCCGGAGAATTCCAAGTACGGCATAGAGAACTGACTGCCTTTCACCGATTTTTTCTCCAACGGCAGCGCTTTCTTACTTACCGTCATAGCATATTCCCAATTAGCGGCTTCTTTGACTTCTTTATCGAAAGCCTCCATTCTCAAGGCCTTCTCCTTTGCCGGACAGATATCAGCACAGTTTCCGCAGCCCATACAGTCGAGGGCAGAAATCTGCATTCTGTAGTGCAGACCCTCCCTACCGACACCTTTGGCTTCTATGGTCGCAAAGTCCCCAGGTGCAGTCTCTTTCTCCTTGTCGTTGAGCAGCACTGGACGAATGGCTCCATGTGGACATACAAAAGAGCACTGATTGCACTGAATGCACTTGCTTTCATCCCATCGCGGCAGATGAGTGGCAACGCCTCGCTTTTCGTATCTGCTGGTTCCCAAAGGAAAGGTCCCGTCAGCTCTGTCCACGAACTTGCTCACAGGCAGCCCATCCCCCTCTTGGCGGCTCATCGGCAGCAAGATTTCCTCTATAAACTCCGGCAGATTCTCAGATTTCTCATCCTTTTCCTCTGCCCAGCGCCATGCTGATGGAATCTCGATCTTCTCAATGGCCTCGATTCCCTGCTCCACAGCGCGGCAGTTCATTTCAATAACCTGCCGTCCTTTTTTGCCGTAAGTCTTTTGGATGCCTTCTTTTAGATATTTGACAGCATCTTCTACTGGAATAACCTCCGTCAGCTTAAAGAAAGCGGCTTGCATAATCATATTGATTCTGCTGCCCAAGCCGATTGCCCGTGCAATCTTGCCTGCATCTATGGTATAAAATTCAGCTTCTTTTTCGGCCAGATGCCGCTTCACCTTAGCTGGCAGCCTCTTCTCCATTTCTTCCGATTCCCAAAGGCTGTTGAGGAGAAAAATCCCGCCTTTTTTTAAATCCTTTAACATGTCATACTGGCCCAAATACGCCTGGTTATGACATGCTACGAAGTCCGCTTGATTGATGGAATAAGCCGACTGAATGGGGCTCTTCCCAAAGCGCAGATGGGAAATGGTCACACCTCCCGACTTCTTGGAGTCATAGGCAAAATACCCCTGGGCGTACATATCAGTCTTATCGCCAATAATCTTGATTGCCGTCTTGTTCGCACCTACAGTTCCGTCAGAGCCCAGCCCCCAGAACTTGCATTTGATGGTACCGGCAGGTTCGCGGGAAAGGTCTGCCGCATAAGGCAGAGACAGCCCTGTTACATCGTCCTCAATGCCTACTGTGAAGTGATCCTGCGAATTTTTCCGGCAGAGGTTGTCGTAGATGGCCTCCACCATACCCGGTGTCACTTCCTTCGAGCCAAGTCCGTATCTGCCGCCGTAAATCTCTGGCGCTGCGGGTTCACCGTACAACATGGTCTTAATATCCAGATAAAGAGGTTCACCTACAGCTCCCGGTTCTTTCGTTCTATCGAGAACAGCAATCTGTTTTACTGTCTTTGGCAAGACCGCCATAAAATACTTCTTTACGAAAGGTCTGTACAGTCTGACTTTGATCAGACCGACCTTGCGTCCTTCAAGAACCATCTGATTCACTGATTCCTCGATGGTGTCGCAGACCGAGCCCATGGCCACAATGATCTGCTCCGCATCTGCTGCACCAATGTAGTCAAACGGCTTGTAAAACCTGCCTGTCAACTGGCCGATCTTGTCCATATATTCTACAACGATCTCAGGAAGGGCATCGTAGAATTGGTTGGACGCTTCTCTGGCCTGAAAGAAAATATCCGGGTTCTGCGCCGTCCCCCTGACGACGGGGTGTTCTGAATTGAGCGCCCGTTTCCTGAATCTTGCTACTGCTTCCTGGTCAATCAGCTCTCTCATATCATCATAATCGAGAGTCTCAATTTTCTGTACCTCGTGGGATGTCCTGAAGCCATCAAAGAAATGCAGGAACGGCAGGCTGCTTTTGATTGCTGCCAGATGTGCCACTGCCCCTAAATCCATGGCTTCCTGCACAGAACTTGAGGCCAGAAGGGCAAAGCCGGTCTGTCTGGCTGCCATGACATCGGAGTGGTCTCCGAAAATACAGAGAGCATGGCTTGATACGGTTCTGGCCGCAACATGAAAAACAGCAGGAAGCATTTCCCCCGCAATCTTGTACATGTTAGGAATCATCAGCAGTAATCCCTGGGAAGCCGTATATGTAGTCGTCAGCGCGCCAGAAGCCAGGGACCCGTGCACCGTACCAGCTGCACCGGCCTCAGATTGCATCTCTGCCACCCTGACGGTCTGTCCAAAAATATTTTTCTTTCCGTAGGCTGCCATTTCATCCACGACTTCCGCCATTGTCGAAGACGGTGTAATCGGGTAAATCGCCGCTACATCTGTAAAGGCGTAGGATACCTCTGCCGCAGCCGTATTTCCGTCCATTGTTTTCATTCTTTTTTTAGTCACAGTGTTTCCTCCAATTCTTTCCTATTTTGTACTAAAAAGCAAACAATGGAAACACTTTAATACAATATTGCGCTAATGTCAACATTGTATACACAATAATACAATATACATATATTTATGCACAGCTTATACATCAATTACACAAAAGCAAAAGCATGATAACACCAGGGACCCCTAAAATCCCCACTGTTAAAGAATTCACCACATTAATCGGTATCAAAACCCCGATATTCACGCCGATGAAATTTATTACAATAATCAATACTGCGCCTAATACGCTGTTAAGCAGAAGGCGCAAAATAACCTTCAGGGGCACCAATAAGGCTTTTCCCAATAAAAATATCAAAATCATTGCGCCGCCAAAGGTCAAAAATACCCCCATTTCAGTTCCCATATCACATCTCCTCCTAAGCAAATAATTGGTACCTTGTATAAAATATGCCAATGTGGAATAAAATAGAATTAAATAACTTTGAAGGATGTGATAATTTGAAACCTGATGAAGAAATAATCGTTACCTCAATAAAAAATGCCCGCTCTGAGTTGGAGCAGGCTGTTAGTCTTTTCAATGAGATGACCGACTTCACCGCCATAGACTACGCTTCATACAATCTATTGGCAGTAAAGGCCAAATATTCATATTTGATGCAAATTGCAAAAGAAAAAGGGTTATCCGTCGGATAGAACGGCAAAACAACAGGGAGCTGTAATCTACAGCTCTCTTCTTCCTTCCATGGCCTTGAGCAATGTGACTTCATCGGCATATTCCAAATCGCCGCCCACAGGGATGCCATTGGCGATACGGCTGACTTTGATGCCCGAAGGTTTGATCAGCCTGGCGATATACATTGCGGTAGCTTCTCCCTCAATGTTGGGATTAGTGGCCAATATGATTTCTTTTACATCGCTGTTCTGCAGCCTGACGATGAGTTGTTTCAGGTTGATATCCTCCGGCCCCACACCGTCCATGGGCGAAATGGCTCCATGAAGGACGTGATAAAGACCGTCGAACTCCTTAATTCGTTCCATAGCCATCACATCTCTGGGACTCTCCACCACACAAATCACATCCTGTCTGCGGGTTTTGTCAATACAGATGCTGCACGGATCCTGATCGGTCAAATTTCCACAAACGGAACAGTACCGCATGGTCTGTTTCGCCTCCAAGATGGAGTGCGCCAGACTTTCTGCTTCTTTATCCTCCATAGATAGAATATGAAAAGCCAGCCTCTGGGCCGTTTTTCCTCCGATCCCCGGAAGCTTAGACAGTTCATTAATTAATTTTCCTAAAGGTCTCGGATACTGTCTCATTATACTAATCCTGGAATATTCAGTCCTCCTGTAATCTTACCCATTTCTTCGCTTGAAAGTTCTTCCATCTGTCTCATGCCTTCATTGACAGCAGCCACGATCAAGTCCTGCAGCATTTCCACATCATCGGGATCTACAACTTCTTTGTCAATGGTCAGATTTGTGATTTCTTTCTTTCCATTTACAGTCACACTGACTGCACCGCCGCCAGAAGTAGTAGTGATTTCTTTCTCTTCGATTTCAGCCTGCATCATCTCCATCTGACGCTGCATGGCCTGCATCTGCTGCAGCTGCTTCTGCATATTTCCACCGCCGCCTGTCTTTGGCTTCTTACCTGCTCTCATGCCTTTTCCCATAATGAATTCCTCCTATTTATTCCATATTTATTCAATCTTTACATCGAGCCCCAGCTTAGCGCTGACCTCTTCTGCCAGTTCCAACGCCTCCTGGTCAGGTGTAACGTCTTCTTTCTGGTTCTCTGTCTGACAAACCAGCTTCAATCTTCTGCCGATAATCTTCTCCATCAAATCACAAATATGCAGTTGATTTGCCTCTACGTATTGCTTCGTAAATTCGTTGTGAGCGATGACTTTAAATTCCTGACCGTTCATATCTGCCAATGTCGCGCCCGTCCTAATCAAGTTGAAACTGCCTTTAAACCCTTCGCCCTCTTCAAATATCCTGCCCCAGATTTCCGCAAGATCATATCCGCTTCCATCAAAATCATCGTTTTCTGCCTGCGCAGGCGACACACCAGTGGATGCAGACTGCCCTGCCGGCTCCGCCGGTTTTGCTGATACAGGCTTCTTTGGTCTGGCGGCCATCTGCTGTCTCGGCTGTGCCTGCGCCATTCTTGGCGCCGCCTGCTGCGTTTCCGCCGAAAGCCCTGAGGCAATGGTCACGATGGCCAGTTCCAGCAAAATTCTCGGCTGCGTGGAATATCTAGCATCATTAATCGTTCTGGAAAGGGTAATAATGCCATGATTGATTTCATCCAAGGAAACCTGATTGCTCTGGTTCCGCAGTTTCTCTATGTTTTCGGTAGACATGTTCAGCATGTCCTCCGCATTTTTAATATACTTGGTGATGAGCAGGCTTCTGTAATGGCTCATCCAGTCCTTCATCAGCTGCTTGACATCCTTGCCTTCCTGCAGTGCTTCATCAAGAAGCACTAAGGCTCCCGCCACATCGCTCAGAGCCACTCGGTCTGTCAAATCCAAAAAAAATTCCTCTGATACCGTGCCGAGAAAATCCAAAACCGTATCACGGTCAAGATCCTTCTCTCCGCCAGCCAGGCACTGATCCAAAATGCTCAGTCCATCTCTGACTGAACCGTCAGCATTGGCGGCAAGCAGACGCAGTGCGCTGTCCGTAACCTGCACGCTTTTTTCGCTACAGATGCGGCTCATATGGTCAATGAGCACTTTCTCTGGCACTCGTTTGAAGTCCAGGCGCATGCATCTTGACAAGATTGTCTGTGGCAGCTTCTGGGGATCGGTGGTCGCCAGAATGAACATGACGTTCTCCGGCGGCTCTTCCAAGGTCTTCAGCAGCGCATTAAAGGCGCCTGTAGACAGCATATGGACTTCGTCTATGATATATACTTTCTTTCTGCCCACAGCAGGGGGGTATTTGACGCTTTCCCTCAGTTCCCTGATATTGTCAACGCCGTTGTTGGATGCCGCGTCGATTTCCACCACATCCATGAAGGTTCCCTCTTTGATGGCCACGCAGTTTGCACAGTGTCCGCAAGGCCTGTCCTCATCATCCAGGCAGTTGACAGCCTTTGCCAGAATTCTCGCCGTCGTCGTCTTACCGGTTCCTCTGGTTCCACAGAACAGGTAAGCGTGACTGACCGAATCCGTAGCGATTTGATTCTTTAAGATTCTTACGATATGATCTTGCCCGATGACTTCGGAAAAAATCTCCGGTCTCTGGGCTCTATATAACGCAGTGTACACTGGCATTCCTCCCTTGCAAAGCTGAACCTTTGTGATGTGTCTATGTTCTGGCAGCATTCGCAATTGGTCCGAGTTCGGACTAATTGCAAACGTCCCAAAGTATACATATAATTCCGATAAGACGCAGCACGCCTATTTTCCTACGTAATACAAAATTGCCCTTTAATAGCTCCGCAGGTGTTGGAGAAGGCTGATCTGCGGCACATAAGAACTTCCGCTTATTGCTGCTTCCTTCCGGACCTGACAAGGTTCACGGCATCTCATTGCGCAGGACCCAAACCATACCAGGCGAAGCTATTAAAGGGCAATATTTAATTTGTCGTACACATTATTATATTGTTTTTGCGAGGCTATGTCAAGAAATGTTTCATACATAATTGCGGCAAAGGCATGAAAGCTGATTCAGTCAGTCTGCAGATGCAATTTTTACTTTATAACATAGTTTTTCTAAATTGAGTATAATTTATTGGAATAAAATGCAAATTGGGTCAGGCTTGGAGCAATTTTATGTTGTTTTTAACCCATTTTAATGACAATTCGTGAAATTTACTAGTATTTTGTATACTCATTTTTGCAAAAAAGCCCTCTATAGTAAAATTACCGCAGTAGCTGAACCGACTTTGTCTACGATCTGTTTTTCATTCGTTTGATTTATAATTCCCGGCGCCACTTGATGCGCATCTCCTCGCACGCAATGGCAATCCGCCCCTCGTCATGGAGCTTTGCCAACATAGTCTTGATAGTGCAGCCATTGAGACAGTATTGGCTCAAGTTAAAAGTCAGCTGGTATTTCTCAAATAGAGCCGCCATCAGATCGTCAAAGGTCAGACCTTCCCCGTCGCATAAAGTCTCCACGTCGTCCATGATGTCCAGTGTGTTCTTGATATTGGCCTCTGCCAAGGGGACGATATCCTCGCATGGAGCTGTATGAGAAGGGATGAACAGCGCGGCTGACAAGCCCTTTACCATCTCCAAGGTCGCAAGATAGTTTCCCACGTCAAAGATGTGAGAGATTTTGTACTTATCCAGAGTACCCTCTCCCATCAGACAATCCGCCAGAAAGATGACGTCATCGTCAGTGCGCAGGCCAAACTGCCCGTCGGAGTGGCCCGGCAGCGGAATCACAGACAGCCCTGCCGGCAGCACTTCCTCTGTAAGTTCCGACGCCTGGCATTCCTTTGCCATCAAAAATTTATTCTGCAGTTCCTTTGGCGGATAAGCGCCGAAGAGAAAGGCCGGCTCCAGCAGCGGTCTTTTGATAAAGGCAAGGTCGCTGCCTGAACCGTAGATCTTGCACCCCGTCCTCTGCTGCAGCAGCTGGTTTCCGCCGATGTGATCGGCATGGAAGTGGGTGTTGATAATCATTGACAGCTTCCAGCCCTGCCCTTCAATGGCTTTCAGCGCCTTCTTCCCCGCGTCCTTGTCGTTGCCGCTGTCGATGAGGCAGACCTCCGACTCGTTGATCTTGTAAAGTCCCATCTTCGCAGGACACTCTATGTAGTAGGTCTTTTCGCCAACCTGCACTAGTTCATACATCCTATTTCACCGCCTTATACAACTCATCCGCTTCTGGCGGGGCAATCTCGATCTGCCGCTCTTCGTCCACCAAATACAGACCCTTCTCTTTCTCGCAGACCTTGCCGATGCAGCTGACTTCAATGCCGCCAATCTGCAGGGCCGACATGATTTGCTCCTTCTTTATCTCCGGCGCCACGATGAGCATGCAGCCACTGGAAATCAATCTCAGCCAGTCGATACCGAAATGCTCTGCAACTTTGATCGTTACCGGATCTACTGCCACTTTCTCTTTCCACACCTGGCATCCCAGGCCTGCAATGTGGCACATCTCCCAGACCGCTCCCAGGATGCCGCCCTCCGTCACATCGTGCATGCCGGAGGTGCCGATTTCGCCGGCGATGAGGCCTTCTTTGACAACGCTGACCTGTTCCAGCAATGATTTGGCACTCACCAGTTCCTCACTGGTCAGCACCCCTGCAAGCTCTTTTTCAAAATCAGAGGCGATAATCCCGGTTCCTTCCAGGCCCGCCGTCTTGGTCATCAGGATGTAGTCACCCGGCTTCATGTTGTGAGCGCTCTGAGAGTCCCCTGCCAGGCCTCTGCCGATGGCCGTGGAGACGATGACTGGCTGATTCACTGCCGCCGTTATTTCGGTATGGCCGCCGATAATTTCTACGCCCACTTTTTCAGCTGCAGCGCCTGCCTGTGCCATAATCAGAGAGATGTCCTCTTCCGTCGTCCCTTCTGGAAGCATCACCGTCAAAGTAATGCCAAGAGGTTCTATGCCGTTGCTGGCAATATCGTTGCAGGATATGTGGATTGCCAATCTGCCGATATCATTCATCGCCGCCGTAATCGGATCTGTGGAAACCACACACTCGTATTTGCCATAATCGATGACTGCACAGTCTTCACCAATGCCAGCTCGCGTCTTGACTTCCGGCCTCTTATATTTGATTTTGTCGATGACAATCTTCTGCAGCATGTTGCTGTCAAGTTTTCCTACCTTAAGCATTTTCTATTTCTCCTGTTTCGAGCCATCTCTTTATGGTTTCTTCATCTATAATTGGAATATTTAATTCTTTCGCTTTTTTGTTCTTTCCCGTGCCTGATTGCAGGTCGTTATTGATCAGATATCCGGTCTTTGCGCTGACGGAGCCGGATACCCTGCCGCCCGCCTTTTCAATCTCCTCTTTGAGTGCGTCTCTGTTCTCATAATGGTCGAGAGAGCCTGTAATGACAAAGGTAATGCCAGAAAGAAAGTCTTCCGTCTCTTCCTCGGTTTCATCCAGTCTGACCACTTTGATGATATCGTCCACGATTTTCTTTTTCAGTGGATTGCCAAAATAAGCGGCAAAGGCGCCTGCCATGATTTCACCGATGCCGTCAATGTCAACCAGTTCCTCCTCAGTCAGGTTTACAATTTTCTCCCACTTCCTGTGACAGGCTTTGGCGATCAGCCGGGCGTTAGCCACGCCGATGCCCGGAATACCCAGCGCGTATAGCAGCCGTTCTGGTGTAGTATCCTTGGCTTTCTCAACAGAAGCCCTCAGATTTTCAAAGGACTTTTCTCCAAAACCCTCCATCTGCGTGATTTCTTCCCGGAAACGCTCTACATGAAAAACGTCGGCCAGTTCCTTAATCAATCCTTTGGCAATCAATTTCTCGATAGTCGCTTCAGAAAGACCGTCGATGTTCATAGCATCTCTCGATACGAACAGAGTAAAACTCTTAATCTGTTTTGCCAGGCATTCCGGATTGGTGCAGAAGAGTGTCTCTACGCCGTTGTCATTTCTAATCTCCGCCTTGTGCTGACAGACAGGGCAGCTATCTGGCACATGAATGCTGTTGCTGCCAGTCAGGTTTTCTGCAATCTGCGGAATGATCATATTCGCCTTATAGACTGTAATTCGATCTCCCAATCCCAGCTTCAAATCCCGCATGACGCTGATATTGTGTACCGACGCCCGGCTGACCGTAGTCCCCTCCAACTCCACCGGATCAAAAATGGCGACAGGATTAATCAAGCCCGTCCGCGATGCGCTCCACTCCATCTCCGTAAGTATCGTCTCCGCCAGTTGATCCCGCCATTTGAAGGCGATGGAATCCCGCGGGAATTTTGCCGTGCTGCCCAAACTCTGACTGTACAAAATGTCGTCAAAGGTCAGTACCAGCCCATCAGAAGGCACGTCGTTATCCTCGATGGCTTTTTCAAAGTATTCTACCGCTTCGACAATGTTCTCTGCAGTAACGGCTTTGTATTCTACGACATCGAACCCCTGGCTCTGCAGCCAGGTCATCTGTTTTTCTCTGCTGTTTTCAAAATCGACATTTCCGGCTTCTACAAGGCTAAACGCGAAAAAATTGACATTTCTCTGCGCGGTGATTTCGTTATTCAGTTGTCTGACAGAACCGCTGCAGAGATTCCGCGGATTCTTATATTTTGCTTCCGCATCCGGTATGGAAGCGTTGATTCGTTCAAACTCGCTGTACTTGATAACAGCTTCTCCCCTTAGAACCAACCGTCCGTCAAAAGGAATCTCCACCGGTACATTGACAAAAACCTTGGCGTTATTGGTGATGACTTCCCCAACTTCTCCGTTGCCCCTGGTCAGCGCTTTTACAAGAGTTCCGCCCTCGTAAGTCAGCACGATGGTCAGTCCGTCCAGTTTCCAGGAAAGAAGTCCTTTTTGGTTCCCCAGCCAACCACGGAGCGCCTCTCGGTCTTTGGTCTTATCGAGGGAGAGCATACGGCTGGGATGCTGCTCCTTTGGCAAGTCTGACAGGACTTCATAGCCAACATTCTGCGTGGGGCTGCCCGCCATGATGATGCCCGTCTCCCGTTCCAGTTCTACCAGTTCATCATAAATTTTATCATATTCAAAGTTAGAAATAATTTCCTCCGCATCATGATAGTAGGCCTTGGCCGCTCTGTTCAAAAGTTCTATTTTTTCTTTCATCAAAGACCGCTTGTCTTCCATATGCATTACCTTCCAAATTTGTATTTTCAATATTATTGTCGCCACACACCGGCACCTTATACCCCTAAATCTTTTTTAGCGGTGCGATGCCTTTGGCCATCTTCTTCTGACCCGCTGCATCAAAAATAACAGTCAAAGTCTTGCCGTCCTGATCGACGATCAAGCCTTCCCCGAATTTTGCGTGGCGCACTTTGTCACCGATAGCAAATTCTTCACCGCCGGCGGATACATTGGCTTTTGTCGCTGCTTTAGCATATCTCAGAGAGTCGTATGGTTTTGGACTCTCTTTTGCTGCAAATCCGTCGAAAGAACCAGTGGAGACGCCCAAGCCCGAGTCCCTGTTCTTTCTTACATAGACTGCATCGCCATCCAGCAGACGCTTATCCACTTCCCGCAGGAACTGAGATTCCCTGGTATACTCCGTGCGACCGTACAATGTACGCACTGCAGCGCTGCAGAGAATCAGCGTTTCCTTGGCACGCGTCATGCCCACATAACAGAGTCTGCGCTCTTCTTCCATCTTGTCACTGCTGTCAAAGGCCTTATGTCCCGGAAAAAGTCCGTCCTC
Organism: Eubacteriaceae bacterium; assembly: GCA_902362805.1. Classification (GTDB taxonomy): domain Bacteria; phylum Bacillota; class Clostridia; order Peptostreptococcales; family Anaerovoracaceae; genus Senimuribacter. Next base: position 22,926 of record CABIXY010000012.1, read on the forward strand.
CAGACCGGGCAGGAACACCACAGGGAACTCCAGCCCTTTGGCGCTGTGCATGGTCATCAGAACCACCGCATCCTGGCTGGCATCGTGATTATCGACTTCTGCCATCAGGGTGATTTTTTCCATGAATTCCTCAACATTAGGATTTTCAGCCTGTTCTTCGTAATCGTAAATGACCGATTTGAACTCCATCAAGTTTTCGATGCGGCCTTCTGCCTCCACTGTGTTGGCATCTTCAAGGGATTTCATATAACCAGTCTTCACCAGTAAGTTATCGTAAATATCTGAAACTCGTAAGTTCTCTCTTTCATCGCGGCACAAATTGATACACTCAACCATATTTTTGACACCGCTGTAGGCTTTGCCTGGCAAAGTGGCCAGAACCTCTTCATCGGAAAGAGCCTGCAGCAGACTTTCGCCTCGCACATTGGCAAAGGTCTGAATCTTTTCAACGGACTTGTCCCCCATACCCCGCTTCGGCTCGTTAATCACCCGGCGCAGGGATAAATCATCATAAGGATTGACCACCAGTCTCATATAAGCCATCATATCCTTGATTTCTTTTCTGTCATAATAGCGCAAGCCGGAGAGGACCCTATAAGGAATATCTCTGCGGGTCAAAGCCTCTTCAAAGTGTCTGGACTGGGCATTGGTTCTGTAGAGAATAGCAAAGTCGCTGTACTTCTTGTCGCGTCCTTTCAGCAAATCAATTTCCTGTGCCACGTACCTGGCTTCGTCTTTTTCCGTGTCGGCCCTGTAATACTTGATTTTGTCCCCGTCTTCTCTATCGGTCCACAGTTTCTTGCCTTTTCTGCCGCGGTTATTTTCGATGACGGAGTGTGCTGCTGCCAAAATATTGCCGACAGATCGGTAGTTCTGTTCCAGCTTGATGACCTTGGCTTCCGGGAAGTCTTTTTCAAAATCCAAAATGTTCCTGATATCTGCACCCCTCCACTGATAGATGCACTGATCGTCGTCACCCACAACACACAGATTGTGGTGACCTTCTGCCAGCATCTTAATCAGTTTATATTGGATGTGGTTGGTGTCCTGATATTCGTCCACCATGATATATTGAAATTTCCTCTGGTATCGGAGCAGAATCGCCTCGTCACACTCGAAGAGTTTGACCGTGTTCAGAAGCAGGTCGTCAAAGTCCATGGCGTTGTTCTTCTTCAATTCGTCTTCGTAAGCTTTGAAAACGCTGTAGATGACCTTTGTCTTATAATTATCTTCTACCGCATCACGATATTCGTCAGCAGATACCGCTTTCTCTTTGTAATCACTGATAATGCTGAGAAGATAAGGCGCGCTGAACTCTTTGTCGTTAATCCCCTGCCCTTTGAGGATGTTCTTGACAATGGTCTTCTGATCCGTACCGTCGTAGATGACAAAATTATGGTCGTAGCCGATAGCCTCGCAATTGTAGCGAAGCATCCGCAGACACATGGCGTGGAACGTCATAATCCACATATCATCACATCTGCCAACCAATTCCTCTACTCTGCTTCTCATTTCTCCGGCAGCCTTATTGGTAAAAGTCACCGCCAAAATATTATAGGAAGGAATTCCCTGTTCTATCATATACGCAATACGTTCCGTCATGGTGCTGGTCTTGCCTGATCCCGCCCCTGCCAGGATCAGAAGCGGCCCCTCCACCTGCATTGCGGCTTTTTTCTGTTTCTCATTCAGTCTCTCTAAACTCATCTATATTCATTTCTCCTTCGTCGTTTTCCGCCTACTATTTTATCACAAAATGTGATGGGGTGCTATGACATTCTGCCTTTTGGGAGGAAACCGGCAAATCAGCCATAAAAGCTTAATTTTTAATTATTTCGATCACTATTTTATAAAGTCAAGCTTATTTTCGAACATATTTTCCAAAGAAAGGAAATAAATGCAGCGATTTCATGATAAACAAAAAGAGCCGTCGCCCTAACGGTTATTTTCCGTTAACGCAGGCAGCCCCTTTCAGTTTATCTATCTATTACTTTTTTGCCCTTCCTAAGAGGCGCAGCAGATACAAGAACAGGTTGATGAAGTCCAGATATAGCTGCAGGGCGGAGAATATGGACGCCCGTGCCAACATCGCCTGATCACCCTGATAGCAGTTGTAATAGGTACGGATCTTCTGGGTGTCATAAGCTGTGAAGCCCAGGAATACGGCAATACCGACCAGGCACACGATTCTGTCAAAATCCCCCAAATCCAGGAATAAGGATAGAAGTCCGCAGACAATCAGGAAAAGCAGACCGCTTATCAAAATAGGACGCATACGGGATAGATCCTTTTTGGTGACATGTCCGTACAGTGCCATGATGCCAAAATATGCCGCTGTCATTGCAAAGATCAGAATCAGGCTCCACATCTCGTATATCAGGAAATAGGCTGAGAACACCACGCCGTTAAGTACGGCATAAGCAAAGAAGAGTACCCGTGCCGTCCCCACCTGGAGCTTCTGTATGCGGGCTGAAAGAATCAAAACGACTGCAAGTTCAGCAACCAGCAGCACGATGGACACATAAGGAATCGCAAAGATAAAGAAGATGGCTCCAGTATAATAGCCAACGAATGCCACGGCAATGGTGGTCAGAAGGCCCAGAAACATCCACTGAAAGGTCTTGGTGGTATAAGCGCCCACACTGTCTCCCATATTTCCTTCATATCCCCTGTCATAATCAAATTCATTTTCACGCATAGTTATGATACCTCCATTTTGGTCAGTATATCATATTTTGTCCACCCTGTCCATTGCCAGCTGGCTCGGAGCAGCCGGTTCAGAGAATAACTAGCGCGTATCAGCCGTACCATCAAAGACTGCTGGCGGAGGGACACCGATTTTTATCGCTCTCCCTCCGCCAGCAATGGTCAGATATTTATTTATGCTGCAGCATTTTGCTCATCTTCTGCAAGCATTTTATCCATTTCATCTATGATGCTTTCTTTTCCCAACACCTTGAAGATGATGCCGCCTGCAATACCTCCCACAATTGCAGGAACAAGCCACGGAAATCCGGATTCCGCCAGCGGAATGGCAGCAACCAGATGATCAATTGCTGTCAAACGGAAAGAAATCAGTCCGTTGGTAACCGCTACAGAATATGCACGGTAGAGACCGAAAATCAATGCCATCAGAATGGAGCCCTTCCATACTCCGTCATTTGGAATCAATTTCTTGCAGACACCGAGAACCGTCAATGTCATGTACATCGGAAATAAAAAGTTAAACAGCGGGCCCGAAAGTCTGATGATAAAGCTGACGCCTGTGGACGCTACCAGCATGATGGCAATGGAAAGCGCTAACGCGGCGATTCTGTACGGGATCTTATCCTTTGACAACATATTGATCCAGTCCGCTGCAGTGGCGATCATACCTGCTGCCGTTGTAAAACATGCGAAAATAATTGCTAGAGAAAGCACCACTATGCCTCCATATCCGGCCAGCTTTCTGACTAGTCCTACCAATAAAACGGTGTTTTCTGTATCAGGTGCAAAGAACTTTGTTCCAGTAGAGCCGAGATAACAAAGCCCCGCGTAGATGACAAACAGGAGAACAAAGGCAACGACAATGACGCGAAAGAGAATTTTTTTCTGCTCTCTGCCTGGTTTATAACCTTTCGCATTCAGCGTCGTAATGAAAATGCCTGCGCAAACGATGCCAGTTCCGACATCTCCAGTGTTGATTGCTGTCAAAAATGCGTTAGTAAATGGATTCTCTGTGACTCCGCCGGAAGGCGTTCCCAGCGGATTGACGACTGTCAAAACCACGATAATCAACAGGCAGATCAAAAGAACCGGTGTGATAAATTTGCCGATATTATCCATGACACTGGATTTACTGCTGGCAATCAGGAACGCGATGCCAAAGAAAATCAAGAGAAATATCCATTTTGAAATGGGTGGCAATTCCGGGAGAATTCCCATAAGCCCGATTTCATAAGCCACACCGCCACACCTTGGAATGGTTCCAAAGGTTACAGCCATAATGCCTACTACCATACAGAGCACATGGAGTTTGGAATGTACGTGCGAAGTGATATCTTCAATCTTTGTCCCGGTGTTTCCTACTGCTGCAACTGCCAACATCGGGAACAAAATGCCAGAGAGCGCAAGACCAATCGCTGCAGGAATAACACTGGCTCCAGACACCAATCCGATTTGTGGTGGGAATACCAGATTGCCCGCGCCAAAGAATACGGCAAACATGGCGAATCCGACTACCAGACTGTCTTTTAAAACTTTCTTTTCGTTCATAATTCATAATCCTTTCCTAATTCACAAATCTTTAATAAGTTTATTATATTCATTAAAATGCAAAGGTTATGCCAAAGCAAAAGTGTCGGCGCTAAAACAGATTTCGCAAACATTTCTAATTTTTCTGAAACGTCTGCGCTAAATTTTTTTATAATATCAAATTATCTTTAATTTTTAAAATTTTCTATATAAAAGCGCCGTCCTGATGATTTATCTTCAGCAGGACGACGCTCTCGTTTTACATCTTTATTTAAAATTTTGGATAATCCACGCTGCACTGGATGCGCAGGTACGGCTCTCTATGGTCATCGTCACATCGGGTCTGCAATAGGTCTTGATGGAATCCAGGACGGCGATCATATCCATCGTGCCCCTATCCAGCGGTCCATGCAAGTCCTCTCTGCCGTCGTTGTTGTGCAGGTGAAAGTGACCGATCATCGGTCCCAGAATACGAATCCAGTCGTGGATATCAAAGTCCTCACAAGTGACCGCATTGGCATGTCCCACGTCCAGGCAGAGCTGAATCCGGGAATCGTCTAATTCTTCGATGATTTCTTTCATCATCAGCGGTTCATCTTCAAACACATTTTCAATATAGATGACAAAATTCTCTGGTTTATCTTTCATAAATTCTTGCCAGAAATAGAGAGATTTTTCTTTGTGCCATTCCTTGAAGTACAGCAAGGGCATGTGTCCAGAGTGAACGACCATTTTCTTGATTCCCAATTTCTCAGCCACGGCGTGGGCTTCGTTCAGCCTGGTCAGACCCAGCTCCACAGCTCTGTGGTCAATGGATGCCGGAATAATTTCGGTGAATGGACCATGGATAATAGCCCGCTCTGCTCCTGCGTCTGCAATCTCTTGCTTCATCTCAGACATCGTTTCTCTTACTTTTTCCGGATCTAGATTCTCTGAAATGCATAAATCATTCAGTTCAATATTGAAGCCATTGTTACGAATGACATCGATAGCGTTTTCTGAAAAAGTGGCGATATATATCTGCTCTCTCATAAACTTCCTTTCACGCCTCTGCAGACAAAAAATGTTTTGAGGCAGGGTGACGAATCCTGCCTCAATTATGAAAAAAGAATGAAAAGCTCGGTTATCCGTCCACCTATAAATATAAAAAGACTGTGGATAACCCACAGCCCGTATTTGCTGTTCTTGCAACTTTCTAACCCAGTTCACCGCCGGAATAGAAATAATTTTATGCAGGTCTCCTGGCTCTGGAATCGTCGCTTCATCTGCCTTCCCAGAAAATCCAGTGGCATATGAGATGAAACTCCTCCATTACAGTGGCGGGACCGCACAGGCATCTAACCTGTTTCCCTCTTAGCCTTTTATCCATACAGATAAAAGGAACATAAAATTGTATTGATTTACTACTTCATTATATTGCAGATTGTCCCCAAAGTCAAACCTTTTCGCGCAGACTTTTATGAAATTCCATCAGTTTTTCTAGTTCTCTCCCCCTTATGCAGCACTCGGGTTTATGATACCTTAACGTTAGTTTTATGGTCGCAAAGAATCATCGCTGACTTTATCTTAAAACCTTCATGCTGCATAGGTGGCTTTTGCATAGTCAATTACTGAGATCTCCTGCATTAATTTCTTGGCTGAATTTACGATTTCCTCCAAGTGCCCAGCAGTTTCATCCGTATAAAATTTTTCGCCGCACTGTTCACATTCTTCGCAAGGAACATTCTTTACTACAATAATGCACCCTTTATAATTTACGACATGTGTCGTGGTGGATTCCTTCATCGTATCATTTTTACAATACATACACATATTCAGCGCTCCTTTCTTGTTTTTAGGTCCATCTCAAACCTATCTGTACTTGGATAATATGCGGTTATCACATATAGATACTTCATATCAGTTCCTGCTACAACATGTAGTATTCTTTTGTCTATAGTATATCCAAATATCAAACGACTTGGGTTGGGAAAATCTTCATAATAATCCTCAATAATTTCTCCATCCATAATGCAATTTTTAACATCGTTTCGACTAATGTCTCTTTCCTGCATTCTTGACATGCAATGTGCAGACCACTTAATAGCAGAACTGCTACATAATACTCGTAACTGATTTATTTCCATTTATGATCCTCACTTCACTTGATATATTCATCATACTTTAAATTTCTCAAAAGTTCAATAGAGAATTCTCCTTCCGCACAATAGTTCTTTCTGCATATTAATAGAAGCAAATTCGGTTCTTTGGTGCCACAAAAGATGGTGAAGTTGCCCAAAAAAATGTCCCCAAAGTCAAACCTTTTCGCGCAGACTTTTATGGAATTCCATCAGTTTTTCCATCATGAGATCGTAATTTTCTCTCTTGTGGGGAACCATGCAGCCGCTGCAGTCTTTGACGCCGTTATCCAGATAGATAAAGTTACCGCCGCAGTCTTTGCCCATGGCATAAAGGGGACAGTAGCAGAACATACAGTTATAATTTTCCTCATCTACCGTCCTGTGACAGGGAAAGTATTCGCAGGCCTTATGACTGAAAAACTTGTATTCTGATGCCTCTTCACAGAATTTTCCATCGTTAATGTTATAAAGACAGTAACACTCGTAACTCTCTCCCATGTAAATCCAGACATTTTCACCCATCTCGATGTGCTCGTCAAAAACGAGATCCGGAATGAAGAGTTTGATCGAGGTTCTCTTCTTTCCCTTTAAAACGACGCCCTCCTTGGTCGGGTAGGCATCAAATTCCTCAATTTTCTGTCTCAGATTCTCAATGCCTGTTTCTTTACCGAAGTTGTCAACAAATTTGTCAACGTCGGCGTACACCACATTATTAGGATTTTTTAACCAACTTAGGTTCATGATATGTAATCTCCTTTCGCAATCAAAAAAGACTGTGGCAAGTGCCACAGTCCGTATTTCACTGATCTTCTCTTTCCGAATGGGTTCACCGCCCTTGGAAAATATTCTATGCAGGTCTCCTGGCTCAGGAATCGTCGCTTGATCCGCCTTCCCAGCCATAAGGCCAGTGGCACCTTTAGATTAAGCTCCTCCATTACAGTGGCGGGACCGCGCAGGATTTCAACCTGCTTCCCTCTTAGCTTTCCTCGTGAGGAAAGAACACAGAACTCAGATATTCAATTTCTCTCGAAGATTAGTATAGCAGGGTCAAAAATCCTTGTCAACACCCTCAGGCAAAAGATTTGTCATGCTGTGCATGCCGATGCCCACATCTGTAGCAGAAAGGGCTAGGAGATAATATAGCAGCAGATCTATCTGATTTCGATAACAGACCGTTCCCCAAAGTCCAAGATTTCTCCCAACTGGTATTTAAGCGCACTTTTAAAAACAGGCCCGCCTACTGCGATGGTGTGGTACTCACCGTTTTCACCACAGAGATCGATACCGCAGGACGCCATGATTTCTGCGGTGTCGTCCCCCAAAAGGCAGCCTAAAATCTCCCTTGGCAGGAGTTTATTGTTTATGGATTTTATGATGCACCGGAAACCGCTGCCGATAATCTCCCTGACGACTTCCTCGCGTCCCCGCTGCCACAGTGGAAATTCAGCTTTGATGCCGGCATTTTTACACCGTTCTTCACTCCACGCCCGGTTTCCCTCGATATCAATATCGCCGAATACCGCCATTTCTGCCCCCAGTTTCATGGCCTCTGCCAGTCCTCTTTCGAATGCAATATGATACTCCTCCCCTTTTGAGGGGCACAGGATCAAAGGGGTGTCCAGCGCCTTTGAAAACTTGTCCAAAAGCTTGTAGTCCGCCCCGTGAAACCACGAGCGGTCCAGTGCCTCGTTGACCATGACCAAAAGGCCGACGGGTTCGTTCCCCGCCTCTATGAACTTATGCAGGGCAAGGGTGCTGTCCTTGCCGCAGCTATATGACATTACAAATTTCATTTTCTGTTCCTCGACTTTTCTGGATACTTCCTCTCAAGTATATCAGCAGCAAAAAAGCGGGTCAAGCCGTTTCTTTGCTGCATCGGACTTGATAAAATTAAAGCTCCTGCTTTCCAGAATGGTAAAAGATGTGGATTTGATCGTTATTTCCGTGATAAATCTGTGCATCCACTTCGTAGACTTCACCGATAAATTCCTTTGTCAAAAGTGCGTTCGGCGTACCGGAACCTACGATTTGTCCCTCCTTCATGGCATAGAGTTTATCGCAGTACATAGCCGCAATATTCAAATCATGGATAAATGAAAATCAGTCAGTGCTTCTTTCGAAGCACCGACTGATTTGTTTAGTTATTTCGCTACTCTTATAGCCGTTGTTGACCACTTGGTATAGACTTTCTCCTTACCTATGGTCCTGTAGCCTCTCACTTTATAGTAATATCTGGTTCCCTTTTTCAGATTCTTGGTATTCTTATAGGTCGTTTTCTTCGTCGCTGTATATTTCTTGAAGTTCTTGCTGCTCTTTACCGCTCTGTATACCTGGTATCCGTCCACTTTATAACCGACAGACTTCTTCCAGTTCAGCTTCACATATCCTTTGCCGACCGCTGCAGAAAGCTTGATGCTGGTGTTTTTCACGCCTACATCGATAGAACTTCCTTTCATTGTGCGATAAATCACCTTCGACCACTTCGTATAGACTTTCTTTCCATCGATGGTCCGATAGCCTCTCACTTTGTAGTAATATCTGGTTCCTTTGGTCAGGTTCTTTGCATTCTTATAAGTAGTTTTCTTCGTTGTGCCATACGCCTTGAAGTTCTTGGTACTCTTTGCCGCTCTGTATACCTGATATCCGTCCACCTTGAATCCTTTGGACTTGGACCACTTTAAATTGACGTAAGTTTTTCCGCCAGAAGCGCTTACCTTCAGAGTCGTCGCCTGCACACCCTTTTTAATGCGTTCTGTCTTCTCTGCGTCTGTTTCTTCGCCCTGCGCTTTAATTGCCGCGTCAATAGCAGTTTCTTCTGCAACGACAAACTGTGACAGATGCGGCGTTGCAACCTGATAGAATGACTTCCCGTCTTTGGTGACAATCTTACCCTCTATTTTAGTCAGCAGTCCCTTATCGTTTATATACGCTGCCACCAGAGTTTTGTCTTTCAACTTGTCTGGCACAGGGAGGGAGAGCTTTAGTTTATTTCCATCAAAAGTGGTAATCTCCTTGTCTCCTGACAACAGGCGCACTTCTGTAATTGCCGCATCAGCTCCAAGAAGCTGCTTCTGTTCATCTGTTGCCGCCTTCTTCTCCAGGACAAGTTTTACGGTTGCCCCTTCCGCTGACTTGGCAATCTCCGCCATGGTCTTTCTATCTAGGCTTACAATACCTGCCGGCGTTATGATATTCAGAGCTGCGTCCGTCTTGGAGGCAATTCCTGACAGGGATGCTTTCGGCAGCTCCAAACTAATTTTATCAGCTTTCTCTGCACCTTTGACATTGAGTTCAATAGTGGCTGCCTCGTTCTTTATTGCTGCTTCAATGAGCTTATCTACATCGGAAGTTGTCACAGATGACGATGCTTCCCCGTCTTTGACAGTTGCGGATACGTCCTGGGATACAGGCTGTTTTTCTTCCTCCTGCCACTTGTCTGAACCTTCTTCTTTCGTATAATCATCGGTGTAGTGGAAGACAATAGTGTCACCCTTACTAAGGAATTGCTCGCTAACACCTAATTCTGGATGCTTTCCGTTAAGAGTATATAGCCAACCAGAATTCTGACCGTTAGTAAATTCTGCGAGAGTGATTCCATTATATGTAACCGAGTTAACATAGTTACCGCTCGGATTAGAAAAGCTCAGGCCGGAGTTCTGCGCCTCTACTATCTGCATTAAGTCCCATACGGTAGCATTAACAGAAACCTCATAGGATTTCTGACTGATCCATGTCGTCAGATTTCCTGCTGATAGGGTATGTGTCGTTGTACTATCATGCACGCTGTCACCCATTAGTGTAAAGTTTACTGTTATATTCGGATTCTCAGGATCTACCTTTTGAAGCACTGTTACTGTAATTTCGGTCTTTGCATCACCATAGGCCAGTGTAACAGTCTGTTTCGCCCTAGTATTTTTGTCATAACCGGTTACTGTAATGTCTTTCGCCACTGGATTGGTAACGTCTCCATTTGTCCATTGAGCGGTGAATTTTGCCCCGGAAAGATCCAATTCATCCCCGATATAGTATGTAGTTTTATAGTCGCCGGAAACAGCCAGCTCATAGCAAATTTTCTCAGGCATTTCGTTAGTTGCCTTTGCTAGAGAATCCTTATTCTTACCTAATGGGTCATCTGTACGGTTCGAGGATGCCTTCCAAATGCATCCACTTACTGACGGGCATTTATCAGTACCTTTCTCTGTACTGAAGTAAACCGTTCCATTTACAGCTGTCGGATTTTTATAATTGGTATCTACAAATTTTATTGCACCAATACCCTTGTCAGCACCACAGCTAGTAGTATAAAAGTTGCCCGCTATGTTATCAAGCTTATTTAAGCCATTATAGTATCCAATAATACCACCGACATTTTCATTGCCGCTGATCGTTCCTGTAAATGTATTTCCAACAATAGAGGACGGATTCCATGTATGTGCCACAAAGACATCTCCGCCAAGAATACCGCCGACATTTTTGTTTCCTTCAGCAGTTCCTTTCACAGAGCAGCTCTTTATTGTAATATGCGCTCCGTTAGGGGCTGAGTTGTTCACATAGCCGCCACCGACAATACCACCGATATTTTCATCGCCTGTGACACTGCCATCAAAGGTGCAATTCTTCACTTCGCATATGCCAAGTGCATTATCTCTTGCTCCAAGCATGCCCCCGACATAGTTTTTGCCCTTGACCGTAGCCTTGCTTGTACAATTTTCAATAGTTCCCTGCATTCGACCAGCAAAGGAACCAATCATAGTCTGATCTGCATCATAGCCAATGGTAACGCCTTCTTCAATGGTACAACCACGAATTGTTACAACAAAATCTGCAGAGCAGCCGGCAAATCCATTTGTAGATATCTCAGCGCCAATGAAACCCGCCTTCTTCGTCTGAGTCCCTGTCTTCAGAGTTACATTATCTATCATAATTGCACTTCCGCTTAAATCCACACCTGAATAGTTATTGACTAAGCCGTATCCATCAATTTTTTCACCATAAATATTCAGATTTTTGACGACAGCACCGTTGACATAACCAAGTAAAGGTTTACTCCCTGACGGAACCGTCAATTGCTTACCGTTACCATCAATATTGCCTGAAAATGCGTTTAAATTTTCGCCCTTTTTAATGTCATTTGTTCCGTCTTTTGTAACACCTATTGGTGTCCACTCTGTTGGAAGAGTAATTGTATTCACATCATCAGAGAAAATGAAGTAAATATTCTCCAGACTAATTCCCTTTTCATTTACCAGCTTCTGTATTGCTGATAAATCCTCGCTAGTCTTTAATATATACGGTTCATCTTCAGTGCCTTTCCCCCCGTTCGTAAAGATTTTATCCAATTCTGATCCGGTTATTGTTATTTTAGCGCGGTTTGAGTCCGTCGATGCGGTGAACTTATTTATTGTGTTCGTTACTTTGCAGTAATAATAGAATTCACCACTGTCTGAAGTGGATGGAGTATAGGAGTTTTTAGCTGCACCCTCTATCAAATCTCCTGTTTCGGTTGCATCGGTCGCTTTATACCATTGGTAAGACAGTGTTCCACCATCCGCTCTTTTCGCAGTAACAGATAATGCGTCAGCCGTCGTTCCTTGGTCATAGGTCTTCTCCGTTTCTGGCTGTTTTGTAATTTCTGGTGTCGCCGCACTTGTTGCCGTAATCTTGATATTCGCCGCATTGCTGTCTAACGTATAGGTTTTTCCATTAACTATATATGTGACTCTGCATTTATAAAAATTGCCCATTCCACTTGTTCCATAAGTAGTTGGAGGTTTGTAGGAGGCTGCAGTTTCACCAGCAATTTTAGTCGTATTACTTGGACTTGCGGTCCTAGAAGCAACCTTGTGCCACTGATAGGATAACGTTCCGTTTCCTTCTGTATGTACTGCTACAGTTAAAGGCTTACTCTCTGCCCCCTGCACATAGACAATAGGCGGAATTGTCTTGAGATTTGTTGTAAAATATGGTACGTAGTCAATTTCTGTTTTCTGCAGTGTTAAAGTATATGTTGTACTTTCAAAGCCGTCAGTACTTACTACAATCGGAATCTCCATTGTATCCCCATTACTCCAGTCCGGTGTTATTTTAACTTCCTTTCCAGAAACTCCGTTCACAGTAATAGCTGCATTTCCAGCACTCTGCGTTTTTACTGTAATTTCTGTAACGGACTTTGGAATCTCAGCAGTATACGATAAAGTATCATAAGAAAAAGAAGGTGCTATATCTCGTGTATTTCCATTATCATCCTCTAATTCCAGACCTGTTAAAAATTGTTGATATTTAATATTAATTTTATATGTTTTCAGAACACCCGAGTTATTCCCAACCTGGATTTCCAAAGTTTTAACATCCTCGGTCAAATAAGTCTCAAGCTTTGCAAAGTTATCCGAAGATAGTTCGATGGCTGCGCCCCCTCCTACACCAGGATATTTAGCAGTTACTTTTACATCATTTGACAGATCATCTCCCTGGTATTTAACTTGGAGTTTTGAATTTAGAGCCATATGCCAAGGCAGCACAATATCATACTCCTCGTTTTCTGGTCTAAAAGATTCCTCTAGCTGAATATCATTCGGTTTAGAAGTGCGTGAATCAATTAGTTGAATCTCAATACCACTAATATCGCTCGCCCCCACTTGAGGTTCTGGAACATCGCTTGCCATGACCTGAACTGGAAGCATGGAAAGTATTAGTGCAAATACAGCAATTATACTTATTACTTTCTTTCTCATCATTTCTCCCTATAAGCAAAGAAACGAACAAGCCGCCGTACTGGACAGCAGCTTGTTCTATCATAGTTATAACTTACTCAGTCCAAGCGGATCCTGTATCCCAAGTCATATCATATGGGCTGACATCAAATATGATTTCCATGCCATCTACCAATTTAATGTTGCTGGTATATCCGCTGGCAGCTGTCATGGTTCCGTCAGCATACTTATATGCTACGTTCCATCCAGTGCCTGTTGAGCGACCCCATTTGTTTCCATTTTCACCCTTAAAATAGGTTGTTGCATTGGACATTAGTGGGTAATTAACGATGTTGGAAATATAGCCGCCATTTGGTGTTGTCCAGCTGTCCCATCCGCCTACGACGGTAGGATTTCCGCTTTCATCTTCATTGGAGTAATTATCCCAAACTGCTGCAATAATTGCATCAATTACTGTTGCATCGCCTGCTTGAGGATCAGTGACACCTGCCGGCAAATAAACAGATTTCAAATTCATATCGCTAATATAGTAATCGACTGTTGCGATATCTACATTATAGTTTGCAATCTGTGTAGGCAGCTGTGCATTAATGAAGCCATTGCCTGTATAGTTGCCAGATGTGTCAAAGTTACCATAGGTAACGGATACTTTTACGGACGGATCCACTGTACTTGCAAACGATGTTGTCGTCATAGCAAACATCATTGCCATTGTCATTACCATTGCCATCATAACAGCAATGATTCTTCTTGAACGTTTTTTAGTCATTTTTGACCTCCTTTATCTTTTAGAGCATAATGCTCTTCTTATGTTACCTAAGAATCGCAGCGGAATTGCTGCAGTTCTGCTAAAGAGTGGCCACTCTTTCTATATGTAAGCAGTCCCCCTTACGTGGATTGCTGTACAAACAAATATATGCTCGGCATTCTTTTGACGTCTGTCTGGTCCATATTAGCCAGCTTTCTTACAGACAAACAAAAACGGACCATGGCTAAATAGCCACAGTCCGTATTAACTGACAGTTTTCTTTCCATCCTCGTCGTTTCTCCGCCGACTAGAAATCGAATTATGCAGGTCTCCTGACTCGTGAATCATCATCCTTCTCTCCCTTCCCGGTTTCCCAGTGGGTGGCTGTGCCTTAGAGAAGAACTCCTCATTTACAGTGGCGGGACCGTGCAGGACTTACACCTGCTTCCCTCTTAGCTCCTCCTTAAGAGGAGAACATAAAACGCCGATATGTAATTGTTTTTCGTGTCTTCATTCTATCATCATACTGACATAAAATCAACACAATTTTTCTTATCACGACATGCTGTTATCGCCCACGTCTTTGCCCAGATCGCAAGTATAAACCCAGACAATCTTATCTCCGTCCTTCAGCGTGTATTCAGAACTTCCATAATTGGGAAAACTTCCATTGACCTTGTACATCCAGCCGCTTAACTTGCCGCCGTCAAACTCGTAGAGATAATTTATGCCCTCTACGTAATAAGAACCGTAAGTCGGCGTATACGACGACTCTACTTGAATGTTTTTATTTCTGCATACCCTATTCAGCACATCATATGCGGTGCTGTCTTTTTTGACAGTAACCTTTGTAGTTGGCAAAATGGTTCCGTCTGATGGAACGTAAGCCTCTAGCGCCGGGTCCTCTAACTTTGATAAATCATTGGCCAACGTGTCACATCTAATTTCTATGGAAACAGAGATTTTTTCCTCTTCAGGGGTCGTTGCCGGTGAAGAACCGCCGCCGTTTCCCGTGTTGCTATTCTGATTGGAATCCTTCGAAGTGCCGCCGTCATTTTTATCCTCAACGGCTTTTTCCGCTTTTTTAATATCCACCGTCTTCTCAGCGTCTTTGTGAATTTTTTTAGTCAAAACGACGTAATCTCCGCCCTCCTCGACAGAAAATGCCGCCTGCTGTGCCTTAAGGTCAATCTTCGCCCTGGATACATACTCCAATTTGCCCTTCTTTAAGTCGACTTTATATGCCCATCCTGTTGTTTTCTTCTCGCTATAGATAGGAATAGAGACCTTAAGTGTGCCTCCAAAGGTGCCTTGCTGGTAGAACGAGATAATCTGTCCCTGCAATGACAATTTGCTAAGAATATGATTAATCTGCTCGTAATACGGCCCCTCTTCCTTTGCCGTCAAATTAATTGTTACAGGCTTTATTACATTGACGCCATCAAGGGTATAGGTCATCTCCTTCTTATCCTTGATCTCTATCGTATACTCTTTTGCTTCTTTTGATGCAGCTAGTTTCTTAACTACAGACTGTTCTACGACATCTCCGTTTTCTGCATTTTTAAATTCTTTTGTCTGGTCTTTCAAAGCCTCATAAGCCTCTTTTTTGTCGTTATACTCGCTGTCTTCAGATTTAGAAATCTGTTTTGCCGACTTAATCTGCCTTTCAAAAGCAAGCAGTGTGTACTGGGCGTACTGACCCTTTTCATTCCCTGCGTTGTTCCGTTGATCAGAGAGCAGTTCCTGGGCTGTTTTGATTTGATCCTTCAAAGAATCCGAGTAATCTGCCTTCTCAACGTTCATATCAAGAATCAGGTACACAGCCAGTGCGACTACAATCAGAATTACGGCAATGACACGCAGCCGCTTGCGCTTCACTTTCTTTTCAAAATCCTTATCCATACTTATTTCACTTTAACCCTCTGCACAGTGCTGTAGCTTCCATAAATCTTGTTGCCCTTGACGTCTGTTTTATAAGCCCTTACTTTTACGTAATATGTTTTACCTTTTTTCAAAGATTTTATCGTTTTTACCGTCGACGACTTGGAAGCAGTCGTGGTCTTACTGCCGGTGAACTTGCTGCTCACCGCGTATCTGATCTGGTAACCCTTCACCCCGGTGATCTTTTTCCATTTAATTGTCATAGTCTTTGTTTTCGTCGATTTCAGCGAGGTAAT
Organism: Eubacteriaceae bacterium; assembly: GCA_902362805.1. GTDB lineage: Bacteria > Bacillota > Clostridia > Peptostreptococcales > Anaerovoracaceae > Senimuribacter. The sequence continues at coordinate 38,911 of CABIXY010000012.1, forward strand.
GGTTGCTTTCTTTGGTTTGGAGATGGTCTTCCCATCCGTCATATCATATAACGAACTCTTTCCGCCGAGCAATCGGTCATAGGCCACTAACGTGTAATATCCCTGTTCCGTAGCCATGGAATTGACCACTGGCTTATATCCTGCTGTACTAGTATTTACATGGCGAAATCCACCGCTGTTTTCGTCGTAATAAGTCAGCAAAGCGTCGAGCACTGACTTTCCATTTCTGATAAAGCGATTATCTTTGGTTGGATCAATCCCCAGAGCTGTCAGCCCTACGATTACCTGACAATTGCTTTCTGCATTTTTCGTTCCCCATGAATCAAAGCCGCCGTCAGCTTTCTGCATATCAGAGAGTACTGTCAGAGCTCTGTCTACGGCAGTTTTTACTTCGCTTCTGTTCATATAGCCCGCTAAGGCCTGGATGGCCATACCGGTTATATCACTGTCAGGCGTTTTTCCATCGAGAGAAAATCCGCCGCCTTCAATTTCCTGATCCAAAATTTCTTTTATCAATAAATCTCTTGTCGTCTGTACCTCCACACTTTTTACAGTTGGAATCTCATACATATCACTGTCTAACGCAATCAAAGCCCAAATCGGTCCGTTGATGCCCTGCCATTTTACATTCTCAAAGTCTGACAGTTTCTCCAGCAGATTGTAGCCGCCCACATTCCTCGGATCTTTGCCGATAGCGGTTACCGCTAAGCACACTCTGGAATACTCTGTATATTTTCTCTTGTCCAGTACGCCCTTACACTTCTTTACTTCTTTGACTAAATTATTATAATAAGTTTCATATGTAGAATCTGTAACAGCAGCGCCGCCTCTGGCCAGTCCGATGATATACCATTCATCACCATATCCAGGCTGTGACAGCTTTTTTATCATATAGCTCTCTGTCTTACTCATAGCCGTCTTATAAGACGTTCCTGCGCCTTCTGTGCCCCATGATAAGCATGTCATAGACGACATGACCAAACAGAGGACAACGAGAAGCGATAAAATTTTTCTCTTCATTCTTTCCTACCTCTTCTTTCTATCTTGCTTTCGCACTAACTGTTTGAGACCATTTCGTATAAACAGTTTTTTTGTCTACCGTTCTATAGCCTCTCACTTTGTAGTAGTAACGTGTTCCCTTTTTTAAGCTGCTTTTGTTTGTATATTTTCTTGCAGTGGTTTTACCAATGCTTCTATATACGCCGTCTTTTTTGGCAGATCTATAAATCTGATATCCCTCTGCCTTGTAACCCGCTGTCTTCTTCCAGGTCAGCACTACCTTTCCTTTAGACACCTTTGTCTTTAAATCGGTTATCCTTGTTGCTTTCACACCGGCAGCCACTTTGCTGTCCACAGATATTTTGCAAATCGGTGCAATCAGCGGAGCATCCACATTGACGGCGGGGTTGCCTTCTGTATTCCAATCCGTTGCAGTTGTCGATATGGTTCCTCTTGCAGAAAGATAATAGGTTTTTCCTGCCTGAAAGGTATCTTTATCTAGTTGAATAACCACTTTACCGTCTTGATCGGTCACGATCCCGTCCAATTCCTGAAATCCATCTTTTGTCATAATTCCCACTTCTGCATTTGGAATGGCCTGCGGATCTGCATTCTGTGTCATCCCCAAAAACCCTTGCAGCGACAGTGTAACGGAGTCTCCTGTGACCGCCGTGATTGCTGTCTTGCCAAAATAGGAGAAGTAGTCGGAGTAATGCTTATCATCTGCATTGACTGAGGCAATCATTCTGTCGCCATTTTTCACAGGTTCAGATTTCACACCGCTTGTGATGGATAGGTTATTGATAAAAAACAAAGTGTTGCTGGTTTCGATCCCCCAAAGTTTGGAAACAAACTGGTCACAGATATATCCGCCCGGTTTGTACTCCTTATGAAAAGCTTCCATGACAGCATCGATGGTCGTCATCCCATCAGCCGTCTTTACCTTCACTGGAACCTCTGCCATAACCTTACCGTCAGCCACTGCAATGTCTCCTTTTACGCTTATGGTAACGTAAATTGTTGCTGTTTTTTCGGCAGCCCCATATACGTCCTCCCTATTGATACCTACAAGGTTCATACAAGTAAACAGCATCATGCCGATGAGTATTGCTGATGTAATGTGTCTCATCAGTTGGTTTGTTTTCATTCTCTCCCTCCTTAAGCAGCCCAAAGATTAAAAAAAGCTGTGGTGTTCCACAGCCCCGTATTTACTGACATTAAAAAAACTCCCACCGGGTTCCGCGCCCGTAGAAGGTTCGCTCTATGCAGGTCTCCTGGCTTACGGGTCAACGTTCGTTGTTATCCTTCCCGATAATGATATCAGTGGATGGCACAGCCTTAACAAGAACTCTCCGTTTACAGTGGCGGGACCGCGCAGGACTTATACCTGCTTCCCTCTTAGCTTCCCTTTACGGGAAGAACATAGAACTCGAAGTATTCAATTTATTTTATTATATTTCAAAAAATACATCCTGTCAATCTAACGATATTTAGATTTCCTGGTACTCGTTCCAAATCTTCTAAGTTCCGCCCCTAACTAAAAATACAAGAACCCGGGGCTCACCCGGGTTCCATATTCTTATCTGCTATTTTGCTGTTCTGATTGCTTTACTTGACCATTTGGTGTAGACTTTGTCTCCTGCAATGGTCCTGTAGCCCCTCACCTTATAGTAATACCTGGTTCCTTTTTTCAGGCCTTTGGTATTCTTGTAAGCAGTTTTTTTGGTCTTGAAGAAGGCCTTAGTGCCATATCCGCTGTTTTTCTTAGTGGACCTGAACACTTCGTAGCCGTCCACCTTGTAGCCCTTGGACTTGATCCAGGTCACTGTGATAGATCCCTTTCCGGCTTTGGATTTTGCCTTCAAAGCAGTCTTTCTGACCCCGGCCTTCAGTCTGGCGTTCTTCTCCTCACCTTGCTCCTTTATGGCTGCGTCGATGGTCGTTTCCTCTGCAACAGCAAATGTAGAGAGATGAGAGACCTCTGCCTGATAATAAGCCTTGCCGTCCCTGGTCACTACTTTTCCGGACAGCTTTTCCAGTTTACCGTCATTGCCGATGACGACCGCTGCAACGGCCTTGTCATTCAGCTGATCAGGTACTGGCAGAAGCAGCTTCAGCTTATTTCCGCCAAAGCTTCTGATTTCTTTGCCGTCCGAAAGAAGGGTTACTTCTGTGACGGCTGCCGACTCACCCAGAAGGACTTTCTGTTCATCCGTCGTCATCTTCTTTTCAAAGACAATGATAACGGTCGATCCTGTTGCTGCCTTTGCAATCTCCGCCATGGTCTTTCTGTCCAGGTTCATCTCTCCTGCCGGTGTGATAATATTTAAAGATGCATCTGTCTTTTCTGCGATATCTGAAAGAGATGCTTTCGGCAGTTCCAGAGAAATCTTATCTGCTTTGCCCGCTCCGTTCACGCTTAATTTTATGACACCGGCTTCGTTCTTCACTGCCTCTTCAATCAGCTTGTCCATCTCAGTGCTATTGACAGTAGCAGAAGCTTCGCCGTCTTTCACTGTTGATGTCACATCCTGTGAAATCTCTGTCTCTTTATCTCCCCAATTTCCGGCATCTGGATCCTGGGTATAGTCTCCCGTATAATACAGCTCAATTTTATCGCCGTCCTTCAGATAACAGCTTCCCATATATACATCAGGTAATTTGCCGTTGACCTTATAGAGCCAGCCGCTGTTAACAGAATCCGTATCGGAGAGTGTCGCTCCAGAAGGATCCGTAATAGAAGCCACATAGCTGCCTACTCCAGTATAGGCATAATGATTATCAGACATGGCAATCTTTACAACATCCCAGACGGTCGTCGTATCAGCATCAAGACCACCTACGGTATAGGAAGGCATATTTTTAAAGCCCTTCACGCCTTTACCATCTATGGAGACGGAGGCTTTGATCTCTAATGGCGGATTGGGATTGTCTGTTCCAGTGCTGCCTTTAACAGCAACCGTTGTAGAAACCGGCTGTTTGTAGAATTGCTGGAACTGCTGGTACTGAGACGCTTTTGCTGTATCTTTGTACTTTTCCCAATACTTGCCGAACTCGTTGTGGGTCAGTACACTGTCTATCTTTACCTTCGTGTTGTACTCCGGCTGTATTACGTTCAGCGTTTCATATTCAATTACCCGCGGCTTGCTAGTGCGGAATTCTCTCCAGGTCTCATTGAGAAACGGGTCATAGCCTGGGAGGTCGTCTACTTCAATGCCGCCAAAAGTCAAATTGATAGCCCCTCGGACATATTCTAAGGAGCCGTCTTCCTTTTGCAGAATTTCTACAAATGGATTCAAATCTCCCGTGATTTCATCTTTAGAAGCGTTCTCGCCTTTGATGCCTTGCCAATAAGCACTTTCCTCCAATGCTGCCTTCATAAATGCGGCACCGTCTTTCAGTTCCTTTTCTGTCAAAGGTTTTACGGTCAGATAAAAAGTCTTCTTTGCATATACATCTTTTTCATTTTTATATTTATGAATTGTAATCGTATACGGCACATTTACTTCTTTCTGTCCCGGCAGCGGACGATAGACTTCTGCATGGTAGCCGTTAAATTCCAGCACGTCCGTGTTCCCGCTCTCCATCTTGACTTGATAGTCCCAGCGGTCCATAACACCTGCATCGGTCAAGGCCTGTGATGTCGGCATCTGGATATCGTTTGTTACAGAGTTGACATCAATTGGTTTTTTCTTATCGACAAAATCTCGCAGAAGGCCTTCATACTTTTCTTCCAAAGCTGTCTGCATCTGTTCACTAGGATCTTCCGTCAACGGCGCGATAGTGATGACAAAGTTTCTAGTGCCTGTCATCCACAAGGTGTCCTCCCCCTTGTTTTTGAATTCATTCTCCGTATACTCGTCAAAGAGATTAAAGGTGGTCAAAGCTGTCAAAGTAAAGGTTTCCGGCTCACTCCCTTTCCTCGGCCTGTTCAGCTTCGCCGAATAGCTTCCATCTGCATTCTGCGATACCAGAACGGCATCTGCATCCATGGATGCCCATTTTACAGTTACCGGCTGTCCTGCGATTGCAGTTGGCAGTGTCAAATCCTCGGAAACCTGTCCGTCCACTGTAACCGTATCCCACCAGTCAGCAGGATTTTCTTTCTTGGTCTCTGCTGTATTTTCATTGCCGCCTTTAATAGTATCCCAGGTAATCGTATTGACCGCATCGTCCAGCTTCTGCTCGACAACCTTTTCATCCCAGCCGATATGTACGCGAACCTTAACGTCTACGGACTGGGTGCCTAGCTTCAGCTTGAAGGCGACATCATTGTACTGCGCATATTTTGTACCGTTTTGACCTTCTACTCCTGTAAAATACTGAATTGTTCCGTCTGGCTGCAGATTTACCTCGGCGTTATTTGGCATGGACTTGGTTCCCGCATTGACAAAGTCAACGCTGATTTTATCTTCACCATCATCATAGGAATAGTCTTTCAAATCTACATCATAACCGGCGCGGCTCAGGTATTGTTCCATCGCCTGATAAATCTTGGTCTGATTGTAGCTCTGTAATGGTTGAATAAATACGCTTGACTGTTCCAGTTTATCTTTGATTCCGTTTAGGTTCTCTAAGTCCTGCTCCCCTCGTGACCAAAGCACGAGATCAAAATCTGCAACAGTGCTTTCAGTGCCTTTTCGAATTGTTGCATGTATCGTGATTTCTTGTTTGCCGCTGTCAGGTAATACAATCGTACCGGAACTATCCCAATTTACGGTGCACCCGTTTACATTGCTGTCCAAGGTTAAAGTTTGGGCTGCTCTAAAGTGATATTTTCCTTCTGCATCTGGCTTCATGACCTTGCCATCTGCATCTTTTAGCGCAAGCTGTGCCTTTGCTGCAATTACGGCCTTCAAATCATCATTTAATTCCGGTGTCTTTCCGCCCTGCCAATTTAACACCGGATAACCGCCGTTAATGCCGTCATCTTGAAGGAATGCCTCACCAGTGCCATTGAGTTCCAAAACAAACTGCGGAGATTGCATCTGCGACACTGTTTTCTCTGTTGCAGTGGCTGTACCGCTGGCAAAGGCGTTTGCCGCACTACCTTGGAGATAGTACGTATTCGCAACGGTTCCTTCCATTTTGCCGGCAATCGCTCCGATACCATCTGCAGGGCCTGTTATCAAACCTGCATTATACACATTCTTGATGACACCACTAGAATATAACATCCCTGCGATACCGCCCACACAACTATTTGTTGTGTGATCAGGTTTTGCTGTCACGGCGCCCGTATTGTAACAATTTTCAATTGTGCCATAGGAATATCCGGCAATCCCGCCTGTTTTCAGCTCGCTGTTATAATAACTGCAGGTGTTCTCTATTGTAGCTGTATTCACACAACTGCGGACTGTACTTTCAGCGCCTTGCATTCTTCCAGCGATGCCTCCTGTGCCACTAGTTCCAGTGCCCGTTACCGAACCTGCAAAAGAACAATTCTCTACTGTTCCCTTGTCTAAAATTGAAACAATTCCGCCTGCAATGATTCCGTTCACTTCACCGCTGACAGACAAATTTTTGACGCTGCTGCTTTCGCCTGCATATCCGAATAAACCCACATTGCTCTTCAAGCCGGATACTGTTTTCCCATTGCCGTCAAAGGTTCCCATGTAAGCTGCTGGCGTTGGATAACTGTTCTTGCCAATGCCCGTCCAATCCTTATTGTTCAAGTTAATATTTTTTGTCAATACCGCATCATAATCACCGTGTTCTTGGTTACTGACCTGGTCCGCAAACCATGCCAGTTCCTCCGCACTGGATATTTGATATACATCGCTTTTTTTCTCCGGCTCTGATTTAGTTTTACCATCCCATGCCACCCCAGCAAATTCCAAAGTGACCGAAATAGTCATATTCTTATCCAAGGTAAAGCTTTCCGTCTTTGTCACATAGCTCTCTGATGAAACCGTATAGCTATAGGTCTCATCTTTAGGTAGTTTATATGTTCCATCCTCTTGTCTAAAGGCTTCCATCGTATCCCCTGAGGCATTTGTAACTTCTATGGTATACGAGCTGATCTCAGAAGGCAATACTTCAAATTTTGCCGCAGCCTGTTCCACTGCCTCCATGGATACGGTTTCTGCCTTGCTTTGCTCATCGCCGACATGCAGCGGTCTATCTGTAATATCTTTATAACCAAAGGCCTCAACAGAATAAGTGTAATTACCCTTTTCCAGAAGATATTTATCTCCGATAGGTTTTATGATATCACCATCTTTTATGACGGTGATTGCCGCATTCTCTGGCGCTCCTTCAAAAGTTACCGCAGTTAATGCCTTCGCCTTAAAACCCTTTAACCGAATCCAATTCTCATCTCTTGGATTCATATCAGAATTGTTGACATAGCATTTGTAGTTAAGTGTTATGATATCCCCTGCATCTGCAGAAATCTTATAGCTTTTCCAATCCTGGCTGACTTCCTCAAAGCGATCCACTTGCTGATTGTTTTTCTTTATGATCAATCCATAATCACTGTCAGTCAAAGTGCTGCCAAGCTCAGAAATCATATAGTCAAAAGTCAGTTCCGTTGGCTTGTCAAAAGTCAGTGTCATAACACTCGTGGTATTCGTTTTACTATTGCCAGACTGTAAATAGCTTGTGTCATGATCTTTTGTTGCAATAAACGGGTATGTATTGTCGTCCTTTGCCGATACACGGTCCGCAACATCTGCAAAGAAGTCTGCAAGGGTCAGTTTCTTGATCATATCGACAGTAATCGTTTCTTCCTTACTGCTTACTGTAAATAATCCCCTTTCAGGTTCACATCCTTCACAGGTCACAGTGTATGTATAGGTGCCCTGTGGAAGGCTGGCTCCGCTGGTAAAGTCTACAATTTGGTCGCCGCTTTTTATTTCTATTTCCGCATTCGCCGTGATATCAGCTGGTTTATTGATGTCAAAGTTCACGACGTAGGACTCGGCTTTCTCCATGGCACCATTGATTTTGAGATCCTCTCCATCTACAGTAAATGCCTTATTTGAAACTGGCACATAACCAAAAGCTACTGCAGAATAGGTATATTCGCCGTTTTCCAGCAAGTAATCACCGTCTGCAGGTTCTATCACTTCCTCCTCCTGTTTCACCGTAATTACCGCATCTTCCGGCATCCCATCAAAAGTCAGCTTGTAAAGCGGTACAGCAGAAATCTCTTTTATCCGAGCGGTATCTTCCCCCGTATTTCCGCTGCTATCTTTCGTATAGGTTACGGTTACTTTATCGCCTGCTTTTCCTGTAATCGTCAGGGACGTCCATTCTTTTCCCGTGCCGCTATCCGTGACCAGGGTATCGTTGTTCTTTTTTATCAGCAGTTTGTCATAGTTCTTCTCACAATCTACCTTGTATTTAAAGGTCAGCTTGCCAGTTTCCTTAAAAGCCATCGTCATGGTTGCATTTGAATTGCCTTTGCTTTGGTTCGCAGAGGCAAGGACATTTTCAGAATCGTCTTTGTCCGGCTTAAATCCATAGTCGATACCATTTACCGCTTCAATCAAGTCTTTAAATTGGGAAAAGAAATCTTCAAAGACGGTAACTCTCGTCAAGGTCTTTTCTATTGTTTGTCCGCTGCCATCAACCGTAATATCTCCCGTCACAGTTTCGCAGCCATACAAAGTGATGGTATACGAATATTTGCCGTCTGGCAGTTTAAAAGTCGTTCCATCTGTTTCTGGCTGAATCGTGACACGCTCTTGTTTGACTTCAATTTGGGGAGCGCCTGTCACTCCTTCTGGAACGGTGATCTCAAATTTAATATTTTGGGATGCTTGTCTTTTTAATTCTATAGTTTCGTTAATATCCCCATTCTCCACGGTTACGGACTTTGTCTCTGTCTCATATCCGAATTTTGATGCGGTGTAACTGTAAGTTCCGTTTTCCAGAGAATAAACATAGCTTCCCTCTGACTTGGAGTCTGGTTCAATCACTGTTGTTTCTCCATCTTCCATCAGCTCAAAATCTGCATCCTTTGGCGTTACTACAAAAGATGCGGTGTGCAATTCTTCCAGCTGGAAGTTTTTCAGCCATACACAGTCCGAACCTTTTTGGGTGCTGGAATCTTTTATATAAACTATAGTAATTGTGTCGCCGCCTTTAACCTTTTGTTTATAGGCCGTCCAACCTTTCTCCCCACTTATCTTTGATCCGTCATTGATTTCCAGCCCATCATACGAGACTTCTGAACTAACTTTATAGTCAAATTTAAGGATTGATGACTTAATGTCTTCATTAATGGTAATCGTTATTTTCACTTCAGAGTTGTTTTGATTGTAACTGTTAGATTTTAGTGCCTCTTCAGTCTCATCGTCTATAAATTCTTGTCCAGCTTCACCTTTCCAACCTTTAGAACTGTATTCGACCTTTGCTTTTCCTGCCAGTCCATTAAATGCCGTGCTTGGAAATGGCTTTTCTTTGATTGCTACAAGATAAGTCGTTGTTTTACCTTTATAAGTAACCGTCAAGGATTGTGATTCTATCGCTGTGGAAGAGTCAAACCCCGCTATCTCAAATCCCGATTCAATTACTTTGGAACTTTTATCTGCGTAATTGACCTTCAATGACAATTTCTTGTCCAGTTTATCGCCAACATAATATTCTGTTTTAGCGGTTCCATCCTCTACGCTGATTGATTCTACTGGATTTAATGTTATTTTTTCTGTTGCGTCCCCATCTGTAAGCGTAACCTGACCAGCTATATCCTCACAGTCATCGGCCGAAATGGTGTAAGTATACTCCTTATTTTTCAGCAATTCATACACATTTGCTTCGTTGGAGGTTATCACTTTGTCCCCGTCCTTTACGACTATTTTATAGGATGCAGATCCCGTAACCTCAAAGGTTAAATTTTCCCATAAAGAGTTGTCCTTGGTAAGGGCTACAGATATAGGGCCTAATGTCTCCCCATTGTCGGCCTGGTCAGCTGTTACGGTCAAACTACCCGTCATTTCAGTATAGCCATCTTTTGTCACGGCATAACTATATTCGCCCTGCGGTAGGGCAACTGGGCGCTGTCCACCTTTGTTTGATGTATGTACAACATTGTCGCCTGATGTGACAGTCAATACAGCATCTTCTGGTGTAACACTAAAAGTCGCTGTCGCAGTAGGAATTTCCCACGAGAGAACAGGGTAGCCTCCTGCCTTTGTCATGAATCCGCCGCCCAACGAACTTACAAAATCAGAAGCTTTCATTTCCTCTGTCGATTTACTTATGACCTGCCCTGTTATTTCTTCAGGAAGCTCATATCCAGAAATCCCATTTGTACAGCTAGTGTCGAGGTAATAACAATTATTTATTATCGTGTTTTTTGTTGCCCAACCGGCAATCGCGCCAAAATTGCTTGTAGCGCTACCGCCTATAGTGCCTGAACTGTAGCAATTTCCAATTGTCAATGTGCCAGCATTTCCTGCAATTCCTGCACAATACGCCGAGCTTTTCCTTGTGGATGTTACAACACCTCGATTATAACAATTTGTTATAGCGCCTGCGGTAGCACTCCCAGCAATTCCTCCCGTCCACCGACCTGAAGAGTTTTCATTCTCAATGTCTCCAGTATTGCCACAGGAGGTAATAGTTCCGCCTGTCATATTAGCTGCAATGCCACCAGCGTAATTACCATTCACGGTAACAGCTGCAGTATTAAGACAGTTTTCAATGGATCCTGAGGTTGTTCCTGCAATCGCTCCTACAGTGGTAGTTCCACTGATTACTCCTTCCGTAATTACATTTTTAATAGTGCCGCCAAGATTTCCTACTAGTCCTGTGCTTGTGGCGGTAAATGTAATCTTATGCTGTTCCCCATCAAAGGTACCATTATATGTCACATCGTTACCAATAGGCACCCAATCTGAAGATACTTCAATATTGGCTTTCAGAGCCGCATTCACTGCGACATCGCCAGAATTCACGCGTGCCGCAAAATCCTTAAGATCCTGCTCACTGCTTATTTCAACAGCATCGCCGTCTTCACCATATGCAATCATACCCGTTCCCGGCATATAGGTAACAACCGTTACCATTACCAGGAGTATGATGGCTATTTGTTTCAACTTATTTCTTAATTTCCAATTCAATCGTTCTTTCCTCCTTCTTGTTGGCGCTGCAAAGCGAAACCCACCTTTATCACCTTGCTTAGTGCGTGTTGTTTACAGCCTGACGTCCGTAAATGTGCTCAGAATCTTTGGAGTCCGGCTTATATAGGTCACCAAAATGGTTACATTTTTTGTTTCAACTTATTTCCCTTCTTCTTTTTCTAAAGCGCTTTCAAGACTGTCGCAAAGGCCTCGTATCAACTTATACGGTAAGACAAGGGTTGCAACTTCCCGCCCTGTTTGATTGTCGAACTTACCTGTGCTTGTGTCATAACAAGGTTGATTCTGCGTGAAGGTAAGGACTGCCTCACCGCTATCTTTGCTTAAAAGAAAAGAAAATCCGTTAGCATACTGTGATATTTTGTTTTCCATGTGTTTTCCTCCATAACATAAATGATTAAATCTGAAAATAAAAAACGTGGTAATGACGGAATCAAAGATTCCTATTTCCACATGTCGCCCGCAAGGGGCAACTCTTTGCAAGGTACGTTCTTTGATATTTCCTACATAATAAAAAACTGCAGCAAAAATGCTGCAGCCCGTATTAACTGTTCATCGTTTTTCTTTCACTGGTACTCCGCCAGCAGAAATGCCATTCTATGCAGGTCTCCTGGCTTATGGGTCATCATTTTAATCAGCCTTCCCAGTCAACAGATTTGCTGTTTGTCCAGTGGACGGCGTAAGCCTTTGATCAAAACTCTCCAATTACAGTGGCGGGACCGCGCAGGACTTATACCTGCTTCCCTCTTAGCTTCCCCTCACGGGAAGAACATAAAACGTAAATATGAAATTCTATCATCTAGTATACGCTTGCCCGTCGAGATTGTCAATGAATGGCAGCGATAATCAAGACGACTCTATAAAAATAACGGCGGGTATGACTTGCCTTTTTCTGTTTTTTCGGAAATGCGGTAAAGGCTGTTATAGTCTTTTAAAATTCGATCTACTCTGCTCAAGTTTAAGTCATTATAAAGTTCTTTTCTAGCCTCATTCCCTGGAATGCCACCATTCCCATATAACTCCAATAGTTCATAGATGTCTTTTCTATCCATCATAATCATTCTCCTTTCGATACCGTTAGCGTTAAAAAGTTTTGTATTAAAAAAGACTGTGGAAAAATTCCACAGTCCGATTTTACTGTTGATCTAGGCTCCTATTCTGGTACTCCGCCAGCTGGATTCATTCTATGCAGGTCTCCTGACTTATGGGTCGTCATCGCAAATCTCCTTCCCGGTTTCCCAGTGGATGGCCTGTGCCTTTGAATGCAACTCTCCAATTACAGTGGCGGGACCGCGCAGGATTCTGACCTGCTTCCCTCTTAGCTCTTTTGTATCAACGGATACGCAGAGAACATAAAACGCATATATTTAGTTCTACCAGTCTCAGTATAGCAGTGCGCAAAATCTCTGTCAACACCGCAAGTAAGTATTTTCACTTATATATTCCATACTTAATTTTAATTCTCTCCAGCTTCCTGATAATACTGTTTCCAAAGAGGAAAATACAGAAGGCCGCCGACCCCGCGTGGAAAGCGTCATAGGGCGCGCCTGAAATATATAAGACCCGCATGCTTTCTAAACTGAGGCTGTTTCCTCCCGGTACCCCCGCCGATGTCACCAAGGCGCAGATATTCATGATGCCGCCATAGATGATAAAAGTGGTAAAGAAGGTAAACAAGGCCAGAGTTATTCCATCTACCGGCAGCCGCTTTCGCTGTAACAACATGCCAGCCAGTAAGCCAAGTAAACCAAACGCATAAAGTCTCCATCCAATCAGAGATTCGTCTCTTCCCGGCCAAAGCTGATAGCTGACGTAGGCGATAATCAGACCGAACAAGATACAGATGACCGGTCCCATGATCAATTTGAAGTTTCTCGACTTTAATTGATCCAAATCCACCTTGTTAAAGGCCATACCGGCCAGAAACCCCAGAATGCCCCAGCAGAACATCTGCCAAGGCGTCCACGGCCCTTGCCCCATGTAAAAATTACATACAAAACGGGAAATCGCCCCTATCAAAAACCCCGCCTCTGGCCCTAAAGAGATGCCAGAAATAATAATCATGGCGGTTCCAATCTGCATAGGGAGCATAATATGAAAGAAAATGTGCACGCACACCGTAAGTGCCGACATCATGGCAATCAGTACAATTTCCCGCGCTTTCGGTTTGCGATTTTCAAAAACCATAAAGAAAGGAAGCATGGTATAGATTAAGATCAGTACACTGATTATCATATATTTGTTCTGATCAAACTGAAGGCCGATAATAATGGTAACTGGCATTGCCAAAAAAATCAGCAGCGCAGACAGCAGGGTCCTTTTGCGGTGGGCAGCTTCGTACTGGGTTAAATGATAGCCTTTAGCCATGCTGACACCTCCTCACAGGTAATGGCATCTCTTTGCCATTCTCTTACAAGCTTATTGGCAGTCGTCGTATAAAAACTGTTGCCAGAAAAAAACGCTTTTGGCCTTCCTACAGAAACAATGTCGCCGTCAAAAAACATTGCACATTGATCGGCATACTCTGCACAAAATTCGATGTCGTGGGAAACCATAAAAATAGTAACGTCATTCTCCACCAACTTTCGTAAAATTCCCGCCAAAGTGCGCTTGAAAAAAGGATCCAACCCCTTGGTCGGTTCGTCCAGCAGCAAAATTTCCGGCTTTAGCAGCAAAATCTTCCCCAGTGCCAGCCGTTGTTGTTCTCCTCCGCTTAAGTCATATGGATTTGCCTTCCTTAAATGCTCAATTTCCATCAGAGCCAACATGCTTTTCACTTGATCTATCTTTGCTGAATCAGGCCCCTTTATATAATAGAGGGCTTCCAGCAGTTCCTCTTCTACTGTAATTTCCGTAAATAAAGCCTGCGGATTCTGTGGCAGCATAGAAAGTTTTGTGCGGTCCACTTTGATCGACCCTCTTTGGGGCTTTAGAATTCCTGAAATGACTTTTAACGTGGTGCTCTTGCCGACACCGTTCCCCCCTAACAAACAGTACCACTGGTTCCGCTCCACATTTAAATTCAGTCCTCGCAGCACCTCACCACTCTCCTTGCTGTATTGAAACCATACATCCTTTAAGGCGATGACTGGGTTTTCAATTGTATCGTTATTAGGCAATTCATATACACTGTCTGCAGCAACCTGTGCTGCGGGTTTCCCTGTCAGCATCTTTTCCAACCTAAGACGTCCTTCTCTGATTGTCAGAGGGCTCTTTACAGTGGGGCGGACATCGGAGAATATACGCATCACTGACGGCAGTCCGTAAAACATCGGATGCCTGTTTTGATCTCCTGTTCCCGCGAGAAACTCACCAATTTCAGAAGGACTTTCAAAAGCGATGACTTGACCTTGGTCCATGACCATCACCTTGTCAGCCATGGGGAATATCTCTTCTAATCGGTGTTCGGAAATGATAACTGTCGTCCCTAAATCCCTGTTAATTTTGTAGACGGTTCTCAGAAACTCAGAAGCGGCAATAGGATCCAGCTGCGAAGTCGGCTCGTCTAAAATCAGAAGCTTCGGCTGCATCGCCATAATGGACGCTAAATTTAAAAGTTGTTTCTGTCCGCCGGATAATTCGTTGACATTTTTTCGAAACCAGCCCTGAATGTCAAAATAACTGGCCATTTCTGCTACTCTTCTTTTGATTGCCGCATTGGAAAGCCCCAGACTTTCTAAGCCAAAAGCCAGTTCATGCCACACTTTATCTGTCACAATCTGGTTGTCCGGATTTTGCTGTACAAAACCGATTTCACTGACACTGCGTCGATCCTCCAAGTCAGCTACCGATTCGCCGCAGTACAAAACGTTCCCTTCTAATTGTCCGTAAGGAATTAAATTCTTTTTCAGCTGTTTCAGCAAGGTACTTTTTCCGCAGCCAGATTTGCCGCATAAAACAATAAATTGGCTGGAATCTATTGAAAAGTTCACATCCTTTAAGGCATTTCTGTCAGCCAATGGATAGGCGAAGGTTACATTTTCAAGTCTAATTGTCTCCATCTAATCTCTCCTGCTATATCTATTACAATTGGCGTGGCTGCAAGTACAGTGTAGCACATTAAAACCAGGGCAGTCCAAAGGTCCAGTTCCGGTCTGACGATCTTTGGATAAAAATACATGTTTGTCATTCCTTTAAACGCTGCAGCCACAACAGGAAGTCCAGCCGCCAGCATCAAAACCAGGGCGCCAATGTCTCTCTTAGAAAATTTAAACAGATGAAAACTGCTTCTTCCTTTTAAGCCATACCCTCTGGCTTCCATGGAGTCGGCGCTTTCAATGGATGCCTCCAGGGACCAGGCGATTAAAATAGAAACTTTCTTCACCAGTTGTCTTGCCTTCATGATGAAGCCGCCTTTTCCGCCGCCTCTGCCCATGCATTTCTGCCCTAAGGAGATTTCTGCAAATCTGCTCTTCAGAAGCGGGACAAACCTGAATATCATAGAGAGGGTTAAACCGAGCACTGGTGCAGCTTTGCCAAAGAGATAAATCAATTTGTCTGCAGTCATAATCACATTAAAACAGGTAAACCAGACGATAATCGAAATTAACATGACCCCGCCGGCAATGCCAAAGCAGATGGATTCAAGTGTAATTCGATTCGTATTGATGTAGAGAAGCACGGTCTCTCCGTTGTTATTAAAAAACATATTGAGAGCCACCATGATAATCAACATAAAAATGCTCATGACAGCGTTGAGTTTCATTCCGCTCCTGCCCTTCAGCAAAATGGAGTATATCCAGGAAAAGAGAAAGGTCACCGCTAAAAAATAAGGTGATATAGAATACATAGTAATCCCGATAGTCAGGGTAAAATACAGCGTATTCACCAAAGGGTGGTACGAACAGAATGTAGAGCTTTCTCCCAAACCTTTATTTTTCATTTGTCTTCCCGCCTTTGATCGTTCTATGGTACTCTTTCGGATCAATTCCGATTTGATAGAGGACATTAGCCCAGGAACCACACGCTTCCTGCAGCCGCAGACGCAGCTCCTTTGACACGTCTTTTTTTGTCGGAATGACCCTGGTCTGCTGGTAAATGGTCCTCACTTGTTCCAGATCCCGCTTGTCCTCTTCAGAAAGGTTCAGCACCCTGTAATAGCAATTGTAGAGACTGTTGGTATGACCGTCGCGGTTATTTTCTTTTCTATAGTCGATATATATGCCATGAAAAGGTCTGATTCTGATTACCGGCTCCAGCCCCACCTGATATAATGCATTTCTCCATGAGCCGCACCTTCTGATCAAAGCACGCTTCACCTCTGTGTCAATTTCTCCATGAATGGGACTGCGCCCCAACTCATATGCAAATGACTTTACATTATCAAGCATTTGCACGTACTGCGGTTCCAAACCTTCTATCTTGTAAACGACCTCTTCATTTAAGGTATGGGGGTCTATTTCCGCGGCTTCTATGACTTTTCCCCAATCGTTATAGTACTTTTTAATCTCTGCACAAACGTCAGGTATATCTTTTGGATGCGGTATTTTACCCAGCTCCAAAGCCTTTTCCCTGACCTGCGCCAGTAGCCATTCTAAATGTTTGTTATCCTCTTCAATCTGCGCAAGGGTTTTACCGCCCTTTCCTGTAGATGCCGTCAGCCCCGCCGCCTTCATAGCATAAGGCCACCGCTTGAACCGCCTTTTGATATAATCCCTCATTACCCAAAATAGTTCCTTTTGGGCTGGCGCATGATTGAGCCGCTTTGTTTCAGCGCGTATGTAGTCTAACAGTTCCTCGTCAGTAAAACTCTCGTAGACGCTGTGGCCCCTCGCATTAGATGCGGCATAGTTCTTCCAGATAGTAGCGTTGTGATTATCTTTTTGAAAGTTCTTGTCCGCATTGCTCGCCACATTATGAATCAATAATTCCTTTAACCGCTGAAGGTCTTTTTCATCTAATTTCTCTTCTTTCATTCTTTTCCTCTTTAAATTATAATACGCCAACAAAAAAGACTGCAGCACAAAAATGCTACAGTCCGTATTCCTGTAAAACTTTATTAAATCGATTCGCCGATAACCGTCGGCGGCATCAATTATTTCAAGCAGGTCTTCTGGCTCAGGCATCGTAACGTTATCTTCCTTCCCGGCATCAGCAGAATCCCAGTGGTATAATAGATAACGCTCCTCCCATACAGCGGCGGCAACCGCGCAGGACTTGCACCTGCTTCCCTCTTAGCCAATATGGAAATTGGAACATGAAATATGTTTTCTGTTGTAAATAACAAAGATATTGTACCACGACTAAATACTAAATGCAAGCCAGTTGCCGCTGCGATGTTTTGTGCTTTTCAGGACATTTTAGAAAAGTTGGTCTAAATATCATAGCAAACGTGTACATGACGGAATCATAGATTCCTATTTTCACATGTCACCCGCATGGAACGGTGCTCTGATATTTCCTATGAATTAAAAAACAGAGCATGTATCTGCATACTCTGTCATCCATAATCTTCTATGTTATCATATTGATTGAACTTACCAACCCAATTCCATCCCCATAAGCTTCGTAGCCGCTGCGCATAGGGTAGACGATTCTGCGCCATAAAGCGATTTGTGCATCGATGGTTGCGTCGCCATCTTCGTCAAAAATCGCATTCATCAAAACGCCCTTTTGATCTACCAGTTCAAACATCACATCAATATATTCGGTGCCCGTCTTTACTGCAATCTCTTTGATTCGCTTATTGGCTTCTTTAACCTCTATCGAATCGCTAAACAACGATAAAAGATATATTTTGCATTTCGCTTGCTCTGCTTTTATCTCTTCTACCAGTGCTAGATATGCGTCGTAGAATTCATTGTTATCTTCTTCACCTAAACTCAGGAACAGATTGCGCGGTGCAAGGTCTTTGACACAAGCACGGTAAGCCTCTAAAGCCTTCTCTACAGTCAAATGTTCAAAACTGCGGTTATAAATCTTGTAGATACAGTTAAATCTTTGCGCAAATTCGCCAAAATTCATTCCTGCAAGAAAGGTAGACCCCAGGAACACGGTCTCTCCCTTTTGAGCAATGCTGTTAAGCTGCAAGTATTTCTTTAGCTGTTTT
This sequence comes from Eubacteriaceae bacterium, assembly GCA_902362805.1. Lineage (GTDB taxonomy): Bacteria > Bacillota > Clostridia > Peptostreptococcales > Anaerovoracaceae > Senimuribacter. Next base: position 57,046 of record CABIXY010000012.1, read on the forward strand.
TCCATCATTCGCAAGTTCCTCTTTCCGATCTAACTTTCTATTTCTGAAGTAAAGAACCATATCGACAGATACCATGATCAGGTTGATGACATATAATGCTAATACGTAGTTGATATTTCCTCCTGTAATCTTACTCATAATACCGCAGATATATCCGATGATAATCGCGTAAGTAAAGACCACACTTTTTCCCTTTGCAGTTCTCGCACGATAGGACTTCACGACAGAAATCGGCCAAGAACAACCAAAACAAATCAGCATTAACGTTTCAAAAATCTGTGACATTACACTTGCCTCCTGTATACTCTGTAATTAATTTTATTTTTTACTTTATAATATCATCATTTTATGCTAATGTATAATATATATATTTTATGATTTTGATAACGTAGAAATTATGAATGGGGTGCTTAGAAATGGAACTTCTGCAATTAAGATACTTTCTCGTAACTGCACAATATCAGCATATGACGAAAGCTGCTGACTTTCTTCATATCGCACAGCCTGCCTTGAGCCAGTCCATCAAAAGACTGGAGAAAGAATTAGGTGTCAGTCTCTTTATCAGATCGGGACGGAATATCAGGCTCAGTGACGAAGGAATCCTCCTGGCCGAAAAATTAGAGCCAGTAATGAAAACTCTAGATGAAATACCAGGAGAATTAACCCATGCCGCTGAGATGGCTGCAAGAACAATCAAGTTGAGCATCCTTTCAGCCTCTGAAATGATCACTGACATAGTTATATTATACAAGGAACGATGCCCCGAAGTAAACTTCCAACTTTCCCAAAAAATCGACAACAAAGACTGGGATATTCGTGTCTCCACGGTCATACCTGATCAAAATGCAAAGACAAATCACACCGTGCTCAAGGAAGAAATCTATCTGGCCGTACCGATTGATTCTCCCTTTGCAGAGAAGGATTCCATTCATCTGGAAGAGGTTCATGACGCCTCTTTCATCTGTCACGACAGAACCAAGCCATTTTCCATCTTGACTACAAGTTGGTGTATGAGCTGCGGCTTTGAGCCCAAAATCGTCTTTGAAAGCGACAGCCCTTCCACAGTAAGAGACCTGATCGGCGCCGGTATGGGCGTCGCTTTCTGGCCTGCTTATTCCTGGGGGCAGCAGCGCAGCAGCAAAGTGAAACTGCTCCACATTACGCACCCCAATTGTACGCGTCAGATTTACGTTGCTCAAAAAAAAGAAAAATCGTCCTCTCCTATAAAGAACGATTTTTATAACTATATAACTGCATACCTCAACGATTTACAATCCCTGTAATCGTCTCCAGAATCAAGGAAAAGCGCTGCTCTATCGACGAAAGGACCATGTACTCTTCGTCACTATGGTAATTGCCGCCTACAGGGCCACACCCGTCCATCACAGACACGGGCAGCCCTCCCAGGTTATTGGCGTCTGAGCCTCCTCCTGTGCTGACAAACTCCGGCAGATCCTGTCCAAGTTTTAAGGCGGCATCTTTCATCATCCTTATCATTTCCTCGGTACTTTTGTTTGGGGTCATCGGTGGAAATCCCTCTTTCCTCTCCCAAGAAGTCTTGACGCCTGTCACTCTCGGATATGCTGCCATCTCATCAAATGCCCTTTCAATTCGCTGCAGCTCGCTCTCTTTCGTATATCTGAGGTCGACGAGCATTTCCGCATGTTCCGCCACTACGTTGGACGCACTGCCTCCCTTGACGATACCTGGGTTTAGGGTAGTCCCTTGCTCTGGTGCATTGAGATTTGTCAACGCCCAGATCCATCTGGCCATCTCGATCACTGCGCTGGCTCCTTTCTCTGGCGCGACCCCTGCATGGGCGGGTATTCCCTGGAAAATGACACGATAGTCATAAACTCCTTTCCTTTCCTTGACAAAGGCTCCAGTCTCCCTCCCAGGTTCAAAGTTAAAGCAATATTTTGCTTTTCCCCCCAACTCCTTCATCCAGGCTACTGAGTCTGCAGAACCAATTTCCTCATCGCTATTAAAAGCAATGCAGAGGTTCATTGGAAGTGCACGCTTTTTAATCTCCACTGCCAGATAAAATGCCAACAGCGCACCACTCTTCATATCTGCCGCTCCCGGACCTCGTGCTTTTCCATCGTCTAAAGAAAAAGCTCTCTCCCGCACAGTCCCTTTGGGAAAGACGGTATCTAAGTGCCCCATAAACAAAACATCTATCGTCTCGCTTTTTCTGATAAAATTCCTAGCCTCCACATGTGGATGTTTTCCCTGCTCTCTGCTAATTCTTACAGCAAAGCCGGCGCTCTCAAATTTGCCGGCAAAATATTCTGCCATTGTCCGGCATCCTTCTAAGTCCCCGCTGCCGCTGTCGATGTTCACAATCTCTTCTAAGTCTTTTAAATATTGTTCCAAATCCATTGGTTCCTCCTCCGATCATCTTCCTATACCGGCAACATACCTTTTTTCCCTAAACTGCCAAAACTTCGTTTTGGCTTTGGATCTTCCTGCATCACTTGAGTTTTGACTTTCTCCTTAGCCACAGCCTCAGGAATGGTCTCTTCTTTCTTTCCGCCACTATCATCCGGCGGATCCTTTCGTTCCCCATCAAATTCAAAGAATTTTTTTCCGTCCTCTACCAAATGATTGAGCCTGGTATATTCTTCTTGCAGAATCCCGCCGCCCTTCTCCGTTATCTTATAAATCTTTCGTCGATTTTCCTCAGCAACCTGGGTAATGATATCCTCCCTTTCAAAGCGGCCAAGCAGGGAATAGAGCGTGCCCGCTCCAATGGCCACTCTGCCGTCAGTCAGCTCATCTACCATTTGCATGATTCCGTAACCGTGATTTTCATTGAGCAATGAAAGTAATATATAATACATCGGCTCTGTCAGTGATTTTAATTGTTCACGTGCCATAATCTTACCTCCTTTTCAAATTAATTTATGGTACTATTTATTTATCTTCGTCAAACTAGTCCTAGCTGGACATCTGCATAGGCCAACCCCATCAGGCTGCCAAAATAAGCGATTAAATACATGAAGATCCCACCAATTTGTATGACTCTCTTCTCTGCTATTGCCTCCAAGTATATGCCCAAAATAAATAATGCAGGTGCTAGAAGTGAAGAAATCATGGAGAATTGACTCAAAATCTCTTCCTCTAAATTGTTTAAAAACTTTCCGCTGTATATTAAGTAGATATTCAGCGGGATTTCCAAAAAGATGAGCAAGGCAAGAATTCCATTCCATACAATATTCCACCAAGCGTCTATCTTTGTCAAAAGATTTTCACGCCCCAGCTTCTTATAGGAAAGGGCCGCGATAGCGGGTATGATGTACATGCCCATAACAAATCCCATTAGCAAGATTAATGCAATACCGCCGCACCACCCGAGGCGATCTAGTTTCTTATCGTGGAACAACAAAAAATACATGATGATAAACCCTATCATGCCGCCGATAATAAAACTCCATTTAATTCGATTTTTCTGTAGTGATTCTCTCTCCTCTTTGCTGTAATAGGCATGAGGAATAGAACTCCCGCTTTCATTGACAAAAAGATACATTCCATCTTCACTGATGCGTTTCAAAAATTTCCAGCCAATCTGCTCATAGAATTCTTTCATCGGCTTGACCTCTAAATCATCCGGCCCACCAAAACCTGGCGGCAAAACTTCAATAGTATACTGTGGACGAATACCTGTGCATGGTACAAAACTGACGATGTTGCTTATATTTCTCACTTTCCAGCCAGCCTCCGCCATCCGGTTCAGCATGACCTCTGCTTCATCAGCACTATAGCTGTTGTACTTCCAAAGTTTAAATCGGTATTTCATTTCACTATATCCCTTCTACCAAAAGCAAAACAAATCCTGGCGAGATAATGCTGATATACATTAGCAAAATCCCTGTTACATCAAAATGTTTCGCAGCTCGTATAAAACCGCCAAGAAAAAATATAAATGGTGTCGCGGCTGTAAGTATGATTCCCAGAACACTAGGATAGATGTTTATGTAACAATACAGCAAGTAGACGATCAAGCCGACTCCAATGATAACCGCGCCTCCGCAAGAAACAAGTGCAAAGTATTTATAGATGGGTGATTTCTGCAGAATAATCCCTTCTTCTGCATACTCTGCAGCCTTTTTATGATAGCGATATTCTTTAAACGCCAGAACAATGCTCAGCATAGCCATCGTACAAATTCCCGCTAAAACATAGTATTCAGTGCTCCCCCATCCACTCTTAAAATCCTGAAAAAAATTTATGAGCAAGACAATCGCTAATATGGCTAAGCCACTGAGCGGATTAGTCGATTCTGCTACTTCTAAAACATTCTGATATTTGGTCATCTCATCTGTAAAAGGCTGCTTTGCATTCTTATCTTTAGCCTCAAAGATACACAAGCCGCTTCTGATTGCTCTCACCTTGCGCCAGCCAGCATCTTCACAGATGCGAACAAAATCAGTATCATTTTCTTTTATGGGAACAATCGAATAGCATGTTTTTCTACCTCCCAGTCTTTTTTGGTAGACAGCAAGAGGAAACCACTCTGTCGCCACGCCTTCTATATCCCAGCCTTCTTCGCTCATACGGTTGAGGTGCTTTTCAGCTTCTTCATAATCAAATAAGCCGTATCTCCAGAACTCCAGTTTGTACTTCATAGCTCCCTCCTAACTGTCATCTATTGTAACGATTGCGTTTATATCATTAATCGATATATCTAACATCAATATATCACTACTCAATATAGATGTCAATGCAAATTACAGATATTTATCAATTTCAGCACAAAAAGAAGACTCTGAAGCAGAGTCTTCTCTCGTCTGATATACGCGCGTTATCAAAAACATATCTCAATCCATAACAAAGCCGAGCAAGTTGAATGTAATTTGTTTGTTATTTTTTTAAAATATAAATGCTCTAGTTTCACCATAGATTAAAATATCTATATATATGATATAAGTTTTTTCTGCGTTTGTCAACTGTAAGTACAATAACTTATGTCCCGTTCTATACTAAAAAACAGACTGCGAATGCAATCTGTCTTTTAAGAAAACCGGCAACACTCCCTGCGGTCGTTCCTCCGCTCACCCTGTTCGCTGCGCTGTCCCGTTTCTGACGCTGCCTGCGGCAGCTAAAAAAAGACAACCCTACTGGATTGTCTTT
>CABIXY010000013.1:0-6421 GCA_902362805.1 Eubacteriaceae bacterium
ATACGATATGAAAGAACCCCCGGTTTATGATGGCTGCATCATAAACCGGGGTTCTGTTTAAGGGATTGTTTTTTCACAGCCCCCCTCTTTTCATTAATATCTCACAAATTCTCCTGTATAACCGATTGCCTCTAAAATCGGTTTCCAGCATTCATATGCCTTGAAGTCCTCAAGCCACCATTTCTCGTCTACTGGAGAGATGCCCAGGAAGATATTCATGCCTTCCTTTGTGTCGGCATTGGTCAGCGGCAGATAGGTATCTGTATCCATGAAACAGATGATGTCCGGCGCCGTCAGATAGACCTTGCCAGCTTCGTCTCTGACCAGCATGTTTTCATTCTTGAAGTCGATGTAGTATCTATCGCCGTTTTCAGCAAGGATGACCGTCGTACCGAAGTCGAAACCGCCCTCTGCCTTCAGGTCGATTTTCTCGATTCTGCCGCGGCAGATTTCTCTGATCTCCATCACCTTTGACAGTTCTTCCACCGGGTTCAGGCTCCGATCCGCCATCAGCTGTAAAAAGACTTTTCCGATTTTCTGCGCGTAAGTCACGCAGCCGACAGAAGAATGCTGCTTCATCTCATCTCTGGAAAGCCCCCAGGTGGAGAAGCCGATCTGCTGGCCGTATGCCATGCACAATTGTCTTGCGATGACCTCCGCCGCCTTGTCGTCAGTGGCATAAGCGATAATCTGATCCCCCGTGCCGTTGCCCAGGCCGATGGGGCTCGGCGGATATCCCCGCAAGTCCGTCAGCGTCGTATTCAGCTCCGGAACCGCCCTGCCGTTGCCGTCCGTATCCACGAACTTGATGCGTTTTGCCGGATCTTTGTCGGAGAGAATGGCCACCATCATAGGAACGAAGGTGTTGAATCCGCCCATTTCACCTGGGTACAGATAGTTTACCGTCTTTCCTTCCGCTGCAAAACCCCTCTGGAAAGCCTTGAATGCATTGACCGCATCGGGGCCGAACTCCCCTTCCAGCATGGCTACGGGACTGCCAAGACCTGCCACCATAGCTGCATAGTCGCACGCCTCCAGTTCATCCACTTCCAGCAGCTCCAATTCGATGGTCTCACCCTGTTTTTCCAGCTTTGCAAGCATATCCAGTCCGAAGGACAGAGAACCGCCGCCGCCAGCGCCCAGGAATGTCGCGCCGTACAAAATCTCCAAAATATCCTGCTTATATAACGTTCTGCTCATTTTTCCACCTCACACTAAAGAGAAACTTCTTCATTGGCTCTGCAGTAGCCAGCGCTGACCATAACGCCGTCCCAGCAGGTATAACACTCCGGCAGATCGTACCATCTGTCGTCGGCTCTTGTAATGGTCAAAGCCACCTTCTGTCCTACTTTTGTTTCACTGTTGGACAGAGCGCGCACTTCGCCGTCAAGGCCCAGATCCAGCAGAGAGATGATGCTGGGAATGGTCACGATGACCTTTCCGCTAGGCTCTTCAACAAAGAGGTTCTCGTTCTGGAACGTCACCTTGTATTCTTCTCCTGTGGCCTCGTCTTTGATGGTCGTCACGCCAGTGTCAAAACCGCCGGCGGAGTCGATTTCGATGTCGGTAATGATGCCCGCAGGAATCACCATCTTGAAAGGCACGCCTGCATCGGCAAAGCATTTCTCAAGGGCTGCAGCCACCGTATCCGCTGTAGAACTTGCCAAAGCCCTGCCCACTTCGATGGTCTTGGTCATCTGGCCTACTGCAGAAGCCTTGAGGTGGTCTTCTTTGTTCATCATCCAAGCCGCAAAACCGATTCCCTGATCGTAAGCCTGGCACATATATCTGGCGATGTTCTCGCAGGCCTTGCTGTCCATAGGGTCCTTCGCTCTCCCTACGATAGTGTCGCCTTTTTCGCTGGCGAGAACCACCGGGCTGGTCGGAATGCCGTGGACAGGCAGCAGACCTGTGTTCAATTCCGGAACCGCTCTGCCGTTGCCATCCGTATTGAGAATCGGCAGGTCGTTCTTCCATGCCGCATAGAGTGGAAGCAGTGTGTTGCCGCCCCCCTGTTCGCCGGAATAGACGTATTTCAATGTTCTGCCGCTAAAGCTGGCTTCCTCCGCCATGCCCCTTACCGCGTTGACAGATTCGTCCTGGAAGGTTCTTCCTTTTGTTGCTACCGGCGAACCGAGCGCGGCCACCATGGTAGAAACCACCGCCGGATCGTCCTCCATGTCTTCTACGTCATACATTTTCAGCGTCAGATTCGGGTCTTCTGCCAGCATTGCCGCCAGCAGCGCCTCTCCCTCCTCCATAGAGCCGCCTCCGCCTCCGCCATAGAAGCTGGAGCCATATACGATATATCTCAAATCCTCTTTATGTAAATCACGAATCATTTTCATTCTCCTTCATGGTGCATGCACAGTTTCGCAAAGAGAAACTGTCCTATATTAAATTAATAAATGTGCCTGCCGTTTTTAATGACGCATTCTTCGTCCAGCCAGACCGTCGGGCTTTTGATAATCATGTCATAATGCATGTTGCAGTCCTGCTGACCACCCATGAACAGATTGTTGCCGCAAGCGATATGAATGGTGCCAAACACCTTCTCATCTACCAGACCGTTGCCCATGATTCTGCAGGATGGGTTGGTGCCGATGCCGAACTCGCAGACGTTCTTTGCCGTATCGTCGAACTGTGCCACGAACTTGTCAAAGTCCTCTGCATCCGCGCCTTCTGTCTTGACGATGCGTCCGTCCTTGAAAGTGATGGTCAGAGGTTCCTCCATGACCTTAAAATCTGCGATGACGCCGTCTACCACCAGTTTGCCGTCGCCTTTGGTTTCAATCGGAGCGACCATGGCTTCACCTGCCGGCAGATTGCCGAAGGCGCCTTTGCCGACCAGCTTGCCCGTGTCTGCGATACCGGCTCTACCGCCGCAGTAAAGGGTCAAATCCGTCCCTGCCTCCGTAGTGATGTGAATTTTTTCGCACTTGTCCAGCTTTGACGCCAGAATATTGCCTATGCGCTCCACTTCGTCGTAGTCGGCATTCAGCGTCATATTGACGATTTCTTCTGTAATCGTAGGCATGGAGGCGATTCGACAGCCTCTTTCCGTTGCCTCTGCCCTGCCCTTGGTATGAGTGAAAGACCCGCTGGTGATCATCATGCAGGCATCAGCTCCCGCAAGAGCGGCCTGAGAGAGCGCCGGCATTTCACCGGAATGTCTCACAGGTCCCGAAGCCATGACTGTTTCCACCCCCAGGTCGTTTCCCGCTTTGACAAATTCTCTTGCCAAATCAAGCTGTTCCTCGTCCGTCAGGATCAAAAGCTTTTCGCCCGGTTTTGCGCCCATGCAGGATGCAATAGACGTCTTCGCCGCTTCATAAGTACCTTTCATTAACAAGCCTCCTTCAGTTCTGTCCCCTTGTCCTTTGCAAAAGGATTCAGTTTCGGATTTTTTATCACGCTGCACAGTACCGCATAGACGACGATAGTTGCAACGATTCCGACGATTTCAGGGATAAAGAATGTATCAAAATAAGTCACTGCTGATCCGACCAGCCATGCTATGATTCCCAGCCAGTTGACGCCTGGGAACGGTTTCCAAGTATCCGCTCTGCCTTTGCCCATGACCCAATAGTCTGCAATGAGTACGGCGCAGATCGGCGTGATGAAATAGCTCAGCAGTGAGAGGAAGTCTACGAAGTAGTAGACGATGCCGCCAAGGGACAGGGCGATGCCGATGAGTCCGCAGATAGCGGTCACGATGGCTCTTCTGTCATCCCGCAGCTTAAACATGTTGACTACTGCGATGCCGGCGGAATAAGCGTTTCCGACATTGGTTGTCCAGGTTGCCAGAATCAGGACGATCATGCCGATGGCAGGCAGTCCCACGTTGGCAAACATGATCGTGATATCGGAGTTGCCGGAGCAGATCGCCAAAATGGCGCCGCAGGCCAGCGCGCCCACCCCTGCCGGGATGACGCCAAAGAGACAGGAAAGCGCTGCGCTTTTGCCGTTTTTGCTGTATCTGTTGTAATCTCCACAAGTTGCTGCACCGGAGATGAATCCGCCTACGGAAATGGTGATGCCCATGACCATACCTCCTTCGCCGCCGGGATTATAAGCAGCCAGAACTTCTGCGCCGCCGTTTCCAAGGGCGATAGAAACGCCGTAGATTAAGAAGATGAATAACAGCGGTACGCTGACGATGTTGAGAATCTTGGTCAGTCCGATTCCATAGAATGCGGTGATCAGCATCAATCCGCCCCAGAAAATACACGCGATCCACTCTGGAAATGCAATGCCAAAGCTGGATTGCATCAAGGAGCAGAAAGAGGTGGCACATACGATAGTCTGATAAGCATACCAGCCTACCATGGATACTGCGATAATCAGGGAAATGGTCACCTGTGATCCTCTTTCCCCCAATGCTCTTGATACAGCAACTGCTGTCGGTCTGCCAGTCTGTGCTGACTGGGCAGCGATGAGCATCATCAGCGCGACGACGATACCGTAACCGATAAACATGGCTGCGATTGATTCTTTAAAATTAAGTCCAGATGATACCATGGCGCCAACCATCAGCGCCGGAACGCAGATGACGTTTCCTGCCCAGATAAATGCAATGGACGGCCAGCTCTTCTTCTCACTGTCTGGCACTTTTTCTAAGGTAATGCTCTCTACCTCAAAGTTCTTTTTTCCTTCGGCCATAAAATAGCCTCCTTTCGTATAAGGGTTCTGAATTTATTAAAAGTATATCAAGTTTCAACGCCCTTGTCATTAGCGTCGTTGCTGATGATTCTGATAATTAATTGTGCATGTGCATAAATCGTCATTGTAATTCGACCTTTTTTACGCTATAATCTAGATAATAATTGTTATGAGGTGACAAAAATGAGTATAACCGTAGAAGAATGTCTGAAATTACCATCACTGCGAAGCGGTCGTGTGATCGCAGGAAGAAAAGGTTTGTCCAACATCGTCAGCAGCGTCACAGTGCTGGAGGTGGTGGACAACATGATTTTTGACTTTGGAAAGCCGATTAAAAACAGCGATATGGTGCTGACTTCTTTCTATACCATCAAAGACGATCCCAAAGCACAGAGAGATCACATCGAATACATGTATAACTCCGGCGACGCCTGCATCGTCCTCTATTATTTGGGAATCTGGATTAAGGATATCGATCCTTCTATTATTGAGATGGGCAATCGACTGAATTTTCCCATCATCGTCATGCCTGAAAATCGAACAGACTTTTTCTACAACGAGGTGATCGGCGAAGTCTATGAAGCTATTTTTCGCAATCGGACCAATAACAACGATTTCATCGATACCATCGCCTCCCTGGTGTCACGCCTGCCGGAAAACCGCCAAAATATCGCTACGTTGATGCGCCTCATCAGTGATAATCTCAAGTGCACTTTTCTACTTTCCGACGCCTCGCTGAACAACGTCTGCCTCAGCAAATGGCCCATGTCCAACGACATCACTGCGGACACCATCTCTGCGCTCTATGAAAATGCTGCCGCGACAGATGAATATTGTGTAGAAACGACTCTGAACGACATGCCGCTCAAGGTTTTCTGCGTGCCATTTTCCGCTTTTGAGTATCGCAACTTCTCCCTCTACGCAGCCGATGATTTTGGCCGTCTGACCCTTGACGACATCTATCGCGTCATCGAACTTCTGCAGATTTTCTCTAAACTGTGGGATCTGGACTCCAACAATATACTGGAAAACGCCCTGGTTCCCGCTATCATCGAAGGGGAAGAGGCGAAGATGTACAGTATTTCGGAAAAGCTGGGTATCGATATCGATGCCATCAACACGGCAATCATCATCCGGCCTGCTTTTGAGCACGGGGATACGAGGGAACAGCTCCAAACCATGCGAAGCCTGATTCGTGCCGTCAAAGACTGTGCGGACGCTTTTCGCAAAGAAATCATCATCGACACCTACGGCATCTACATCATCTGTTTTATCGTCTACGCCTCATCTATCGATTCTGATAACGCGTATATTGAAGAGATGATGGATGCCATGGATCAGGTTACAGAGGATTACACTGTCGCTTTTTTCCCTAACGACGACAATGCCAAAGACGTGCGGCGCACTTATCTTCTCTATTCAGAATATATCCCCCATGTGGTGGAGATTTTCCCCCATAAGAAAAGAATTTCCTACGGAGATCTGATGTTTGCCAAACATTGCTCTGATATGGCAGCAGGAAAAAACGAGGATTATCGCATCTGCCGCAACATTCTAAAACCACTGTTAGAAATTGACGTCTCTGGCGAATTGCTGCATACATTGGCAGTCTATTACCTGGACGCTGACTGCGAAGTAAAAAAGACTGCAACGCTGCTTTTCGTCCACAGAAATACGATTCAGTACCGGCTTTCAAAGGTTCAGGCCATCACCAACTTCAGAACAGACGACAAACTGGAGTCTTATCTGATGTATACAG
>CABIXY010000013.1:6740-55212 GCA_902362805.1 Eubacteriaceae bacterium
CGCAGGATGATTGGAATGCGATGGATTACACGACTGGTAACTGGCCAGAGACGATCAATATCACCGGCAATATTGATACTGACCGTTATGTCTATTCCAACATCACTGTGACAAGCGGCACCTTTACCACCAGCGCCGGAATATCCGGTGCAGTTACCGTGTCAGGCGGTACTTTTAACTACCAGGGACAGGGAAACCCTCTGTCTTCTGTCACCTTAACGGACGGAGCTTTCACAAATGGAGGAACCGTTTCAGCAGCAATAGTTGAGGGTGGAACGTTTACCAACGACGGAACAGTAACCGGACTGACCTTATCGGGCACAGGAGCCTTTGTCAACGAGGGAACCGTTTCCGGCACTGTCAACGTCGACGGTGGAACCTTTACTAATGCGGCTGGCGGGACGGTCGAATCCCCTGTACTGATGTCTGACGGCGACTTTAATAACAACGGCACCATCAGAACGTTAGAACTCAGCGGCGGGAAGTTCACCATCTCTGGTTCGAGCTCACAGGACGCGGTCACCATGAGCGGCGGTACCATTACCAATAATGAAGGAACAGAGGTTTCCCTGAACATCAACGGACAGGTTTATTCCCTGGCTGGCAACAGTTCTTTTAAAGACGTTCTTGCAGCACCTGCAAACTTAACGTGGACGCAGAACTCCGATAAGCGCAACGTTACGGCAACGTGGGGCTCCGTGGCAGATGCGGAGAGCTATAACGTCACCTTGTATAAGGGTAATCAGAAAGTCGGCGATACGCAGACCGTTTCTGACACCATCTGCGATTTTACCAGTCAAATCCTCGCAGGCGGCCACGGGACATATACCTTCCGCGTGCAGGCTCTTGCAAATGGCCAAGTAGCAAGCCCCGCTGTTACAAGCGAAATAGTCGGAACACAAGGAGTCTTCGAGTACAGTGGTCCATCGGGCGATGTTACCACTAACGATTACGCCTGGAACGCTGCCACCCAGACCCTGTCCATCAGGACAAATAACGGCTGTCCCGCTTGGAAGTCCAATACCAGCATCCTGGGGACGCTGATCGACGACAGTTCCTTTGACATCGTGAAACACGCCGTCTTAGGACCAAAGGTTTCTATTTTAATGACAGGGATTCTGCCGTGCCCCCAGCTGGAGACTCTGGTTGTACAAGCTGGCGGCAATTTGACAGCCCACTCCAGATGGGCATCCGGAATACCTTCAACCGTTAAGGCTTATCACCCTGGCGGCGTGATTCCCGGGTTTAACTACCATGTGGAAAAGTTCGAATGCCTTATCGCAGGCATTGAGGACGGCCAGGTCTTCAAAGGCAGTGCGCCGGATGGCTTCACGGTTTATGGCGCAGGCAACGTCGTAAATCAAGACGCCCGCTATATGCAGGCCCAGTCCTGGGAAATTACAAAATCCGGCGGCGGCAGGGTTTCCGGCGGCAATTTTACAGAAAACGAAGAAAACGCTTACACCGTTGGAAGCGCCGATATGAAATTGAATCCTGCCGACTACGGCACCTACACCCTGGCCGTCACTTACCAGCCACAGGAATATGCAGGCGGTAGTTGGGCAGATGACGGAGGTCTCAAGACCGTCTCCGCCACCTTCACCATCGAGCCGGAAGGCGGCACTGGCGGCGATCCTGACCCGTCCTATCCATCTGTACGTCAGTACACCATCATTTCCTCTGCTGATCCAGGTGGCACCATCACACCGGATGGCAGCACTGTGGTTTCTGCAGGTCTTTCCGCCAGCTATGCCGTCAAAGCCGCGGAGGGCTATATCCTGAAGGACGTCCTGGTAGACGGAAATTCCGTCGGCCCTCTGGCAGAATACACCTTCGAGCGGGTCTACGCGGACCACACCATCCACGCCGTCTTTGAAAAGAAGGCAGGCGGTGATGACCCTCTGGAGCCGGATAATCCGGAAAAACCGGGCAAGCCGAATAAACCGGGCACTCCGGCGGACAAACCGAACGGCAGGCCTGGAACGTCTGGCAAGCCAGGAAGCGGGACGGTTTCCACAGGCAGTGGGACTACGGACAATACCCCAAAGACCGGCGATGAAAGCGATCTGCTGCTGTGGATAGTCCTGGCAGCTGCCGCTGGTGGTACAACTTTGGTCCTGGCCAGAAGAAGAAGCAATTAAGATATTTTTTTCCTATAAGCAAAGCCGCCCGCACAAAGGAATCATCCTTTGTGCGGGCGGCTTTCTCTATACACGTCATGCCAAAAAAGCCCCTCCGCCAGCCTGGTTGAATAGACCTGGCTATGCGGAAGGGTTCTGGCTTCCTTATTATACGGTTATTGCGTTATGGCCGCGCCTGTACTTGCATGGCTGCTTCTTCACTTGGAGTATGCCCTGGTTCTGTCTGGACGGCATAAACGACCTGACCTGCCCTGAGATAGGTTCCCGACGGCACTATGACAAACCAAGTGCCAGCGTCCGTCACTTCAGCGTTAACAACCACACCGTCAGCCAGCCTTACAGCAATCGAGGCACCCGGAATGCCGGTTCCTGTAATTAAAAAATCAGCTTCCAGCACCGTATTGATTACGGGAGGCCGGCTGGGGGCAGGAATCCTTACGTTCTTGGCAGTAAACGTCTCCAGTGGAGTTCCATTGATGAAAACCTTTCCGCCGGTGGTCACATGGACAGTAAATTCCGTCTCTGCAGCAATGTAACCTTGCGGTGCAGTAATTTCACGGAAGGTATAGGTTCCAGGACCAAAGATTCCAAAATCCACCACCCCATCACTGCCTGAAGCAGCCCTGACACCATTGGATAATTCAAACACAGCGCCTTCAAGAGGCAGGCCCGTATTGGCATCGACCTTTAGAAACGATACTTCCGCATCACCATTGGGCAGGTCATACAGCGGGAAATTCTCGGCTGGACTCCCATCGATGGTCACACTGCCGTCCTCACCTACCATTACCTGATGACTGGTTCTCTCTGGCAGATAACCGTCAGGCACCGCCGTCTCAACCAAAGTATATTCTCCCGGCACAAGGCCCGCAAAGGATAGTTTACCAGTTCTGTCGGAAGTCGCCGTCGCCACTGGACTGCCGTTCTGATAAAGGGTATAAGCCGCGCCCGCCAAGGGCAGGCCAGTCTCCTGATCGTACTTTACTGCTGTAAAGGATCCTTTTACAGGATCTGGCTTCGGTTTGCAAACACAGCGAAGAGGCCAGCAGCAGCAACATCTATTCCATATTTTCATAATCATCACCTTTTAAAGTTTTACATATTATGATATGCAATAGACATCTGACTTGTTAAACCTCTGTCCGGCCGCGCCGCTCGTTGACAGCTGACAGCCATTTCATCAAAATCCGGCCGGATTCCTCCATACTGATCGGTTTGGTCATATAGTCGTCAAAGCCTTCAGCCAGCAGCAATTCTCTGGCACTGTCGGTGGCATCCGCCGTCAAGACGACGATAGGCAACTTCTCGTATCTGCCGCCTGCAAGCATCCGAATTTTTTTCATGGTCTTGATACCGTCCATTTCCGGCATCATATAGTCCATGAAGATCAGATCGTAATCCCTGCGGCTAGCCGCTTCGATGGCTTCCCTGCCCGAATCAGCACAGTCGATATCCATTTCAAAAGCCTGCAGCAAAGCTTCTGCAATCTGCAGATTCAGGTTATTATCATCTACGATCAGAACCCTCACATGGGGCAGTAAAGGCGTTTCGAACTTCTCTTCCTCTGCAATGCATAAGCCGGCATCCATCCGTTTGAGCAGGGATACCAGCTGGATACCGAAGAGCGGTACAAAGATTGCCGCGTCTTCCGGCTCATCGGACATCAAGCCGTGCTCCTGAATCTTCAGCAGGGTCACCAGCTTTTGATCATCTGCCAGCTTTCCCTCCAGCTCCTGATGAACAGTCAGCCTATCGGCCATGACCATCTCATAACAGCCTTCAGAAAGTGCGCTCTGAAATTCGCTGTAATCAGCACAGATTTGATATTGCAAACCTAACTCCTGCAGATAGAACTCATAATTCTCTCTCAGCGATCGTACCATTTCGTAGATCAGAATGCGCGGAAGGCTCTTTTGAGAGAGATCCATCAAAATCTTTTCTCCTGCAGCCGCCTGCACAATCCTGGCCGTAAAGACAGCCCCCACACCGTATTCACTGACTACTGTGATATCTCCTTCCATCATTTTGCACAGGGAGTTGGCAATGGAAAGACCCAGTCCGGTCCCTTCTTTGCCGTGGTTGTAAGGAGAATCAATTTGGTTGAAGCTTTCAAACAGCTTATCCATGTCCTGCTTTTTGATGCCGATTCCCGTATCCTCCACTGCCATGGTCAGAAGAATCTGATCCTTGTCTCTATCACAGTGCAGGGACAATTTAACATAGCCCTCCTCCGTAAACTTCACGGCATTGCCTACGATGTTGATCAAAATCTGCTTGATTCTCGTCATATCCCCAATCATCTGTGCCGGCACTGTTTTGTCCACATCCAGGAAGAAGCGTATCGGTTTGTCTTCAATTCTGACCGCTGCCAGAAACGCAACGTCATAGAGCAAAGTTTCCGTCTGGTATTGCTCATTGAGGATGGTAAATTTACCCGCTTCCAGTTTTGACAAATCCAAGACATCATTGATGATCGTCAGCAGTCCTTTGCCGGAGTTGAGAATGCTTCGCACGTATTCCTTCTGCCTGATGTTTAACTCACTTCGCATCAAAAGTTCGCCCATGCCTACGATGGCATTCATCGGCGTGCGGATTTCATGACTGATATTGGCGAGGAAAATCGACTTCGCCTCCGCTGCATGGCGCTGGTTTTGGGAGACAATCCATATCCCTCCTGCCGCTGCCAGCAAAATCAAAAATACGATGATGGCGGCAACGCCCGTGCGCATCAGTTCTTTGGTCAGCATATCTGTCTTTGCCGTAATCACATCCTTGGGCACGATGTTTACAATCGTCCAGTCGTTCAGTCCCAGAGGACAATAATAACCAAACCGCTCCGTACCCAGCTGATCGTAGAGAATCGTACCCGATTCTCCCGCCATTATGCTTTCCTTGATTGCTTGGGCGCTTCCGCCTGTCTTGATCTCCACATTGTCTAAAACGCGGTAAAAGTTATTGTAATCCATGCTTTTATTGCGCATGATCAAGTTTCCATCTCTATCGATGATGTAAGAATAACCTTCTCCGCCAAAGCTTTCCGTTCCCAGCGCTTCCTGTAATTTCGAGATGTCCAGCATGGCCATCATAACGCCTGAGATTTTGCCACTTTGGTCTTTTGCCGGTACAGCCAGAAGAATGCCAGATGCTGCTCGGTTAGTAAAAATGTAACGGACGATGCCGCTGATCGAAGACTGTCCCTTGACAGCTTTTTTGAAGTACGTCTGATCAGAAACATCCCCATTTCTAGATGATTCGGTGGCCTGCAATCGCCCGCCAATATTTGCGTAGCCAGCAAAGACAAATCCCTGGTTCTTTACGATATCTTTTAAATAAGCAGCTCGCTTCTCCTCTGGGATGACAAGATAGGTGTCCCCTATGGTCTGCAGAGAATTCTGCGTATCCTTTACCACCATTTTGGTATATGCTGTAATGTTGTCAGCCACTTCTGACATCACGACCTGATTCTCTGTCTGCAGCGTCTTGTCAAATCGCTGAATGTAAGAGATGGCAAAAACACCAAAGAGGATCACAACCATCAACAGGGCAGCAATTATAAAAGAGAAATGTTTCTTATCTTTCATCAGAGTCTTCAGCTTCATTACGCCTCCTCACCTCCTGCCAATCTCTCAGTTCTGAGATGATCCATCTCGCGCAGACAATCTTTGGGAGACAGTCCGCTGCCTTTCTTCATATAGTCTAAAATGCAGGAAGCATCCATCTGGGAAAATCCCCGGATGCGGAGCCAGGCAATAGAATCTCTGTATTTTTGTTCTATCAGATGCTCTGCCTCCAGATATTGAGGCGTAGAAATACTGGCTACCTGGTTTTTAAAGACGGGCGCCGTATAGATATTCTCAAAGGCAATATTGTAGTTATATGGATCGGCCAGGAAGGTGATGAAATTGAGAGCCGCCTCCAGTCTGGCGCTGTTTTTGTTGACAATAAACAGACCCAAGTTGGGGCCTTCAAAGGTCCCCTCTTCAGGAATGCCTACAAAGGCCGGCATCAGCCCGAATTTTGTCGCATTGCCCTTAAAATCTGTATACAACCAGGTATCCCAGCAGAGCATCATAGCGTAATTACCGCTGTCCATCGCGTCGTTCATGCCGTCCCAGTCATTCTTTTCATAGTCTTGCCCCAGATAGCCTTTTTCGGCCATCTCGCCATACCACTCCACCACCTGCTGCATCTCAGGAATGTCTGCATAGCCTTTCTTTCCCTCATTGAGTTTTTCCAAAGTCTCACCGTTCTCAACAAGAGAGTCCAAAGGGAATTGGTACAGCAGCATGGAAACTTCTTTTGCCGGCAGATAGAGCGGTGTAATGCCGTTCTTTTTTAAAGTTTTGCAGACTTCCATGAACTGTTCCTGAGTTTTTGGAATTTCCAGCCCATATTTTTCAAAGATTTCCTTATTGTAGAGGGTTCCAGAAATAGAAGCCTCCCAATGGGGCAGCCCGATCACCTTGCCGTTAAAGATGGTCTGATTAATGGAAGTATCTGTCAAATCGTCCACCCACTGCGCTTCAGTAAAGTCGTAAAAGTTTTTGTCCGGATTGTAAGCTTCTATATTGGCGCCGCCATAACTCAGCAAAATATCAGGCTTTTCGATTTCGCCTTTGACCGATGCCTGCATGCGGGCCTCGAAGTCTTCTTTTGGTATCTGCACGATTTCCAGTTCATTTCCGGTCAATTCCTTATAACGTTCAAAAGCCCGCTTTATGTAGCTGCGTTCTAAATCGGGATAGACTCCCCAGATGACCAGCTTTTCACCGCTGCCCTTCTTCCAGTCGTAGACTGGTTCTGTAAAAGCCTCTGCTTTATCTGTCGGAACGTTTTCTTTCTGTCCGCATCCTGCCGCCAGCGAGAAAAGGAAACAAGCAATCATCAATAGGGCAATTCTCTTTTTCATCAGTTCTTCCTCTGCATTTCTTATCGCTAAAGATAACTCTATTTTAACACCAATTGTTGAAAATGTCGATTTTAAATCGACCATGCGCCATTTGCGCAATCAAAAAAACTTATGGATATCTGCTCGTCCAGATTCCCATAAGTTTCTGTTTCATCTTTATTCACAGGCCAGCTTTTCTATCGCCAGTCTGTATATCTCCCTGGCTTTTTCCAGGTCTTCTACGTAAATCCACTCGTCCTTTTGATGTTCTGTGCACTCGCGGCCGGGAAAAACGGGTCCAAAAGCCACGATGCCCGCCATGGCTCTGGCGTAGGTGCCGCCGCCCATAACCTGCGGTTCCCTCGCATCTCCTGTCACTTCTGCGTAAGCTGACATCAGCTTTTTGATGACCTCTCCGTCCTTGTCCATATAGACCGGATCCATGGAAGTGATCTTCTCCACTTTGACGCCATAAGGTGCCGCCGCTTTTTCCATGCGGTCCAACACCTCTTCTCCGCTGTAAGTAACCGGATAGCGGATGTCCGCTTCCAATGACAGCATCTCGTCATTCATCCCGATTCGTCCCACATTAAAGGACAAAGAGCCGCTGGCTTCATCATTGAGGCCGATATCGATCTTGGAACCGTCCAACCACCAGCCGATTTTCTCCATATAGAATCTGGCAAAAGGGCAATCGTGGACTGCCGCCTTTCGCATCAGCTTTGTAATTGCGTTTTCCCCTTCTTCCGGCGTGCTGCCGTGAGCAGCTTTTCCTGCTTCCTGCAGAACAGTGCCGTCTGTCAAAGACCCTTTCGCCCAGTCCGCCACCATGTTAGGCGCATCCCCGCCGCTGACTTTGACAAAGCCTGATTTTGACGCTTCCATGGACAGCCGAACCATCAGAATGCCTTTTTCACCATAGATCGCAGGAAAATCTGCATCAGGTGTAAAACCGAAGGTCGGAATTTCCTCGTGTTCTTTATAATAGTCCATGTCCACCCAGTCGCCTGTCTCTTCCTGACAGCCGAAGATGATGCGGACGCGCTTGTTCAGTTTTTTGCCCGAATCCAGAACGTCCTTCATGGCGAAGACAGCCGCCATGGCAGGACCTTTGTCGTCCATGACGCCACGGCCGTAGATTTTGCCGTCCACGATTTCGCCTGCAAAGGGATCGTGCTCCCAGCCTTCGCCAGCCGGAACTACATCCAGATGACAGAGGATGCCCATCAGCTCCTCACCTTGGCCGATTTCCGCCCAGCCCAGATAATCGCCGCAGTTCTTGGTACGGAAACCCCGCCCTTTGCAAAAATCCAGCATATAAATCAGGGCATCGTGGACGTTTCTGCCGAAGGGCATATTCTCCTCAGCCGGCGCATCGGTGATGCTGGGAATCGCAATCAGCTTTTTTAATGAATCTATCATTTTACATAATCCTCCATTCTGACCGCAGTGCTGTGGATAGAATTAGTATAGCCTATCTTGACCAGCAGCTCCAGCGCTTTGATGCCCGTCTGCAAGGGCTCTACCACCTGCACCTGGCACCTGGCCTTTTTTAAGGCCGTCCTCAGTTGGTCTGCCGCAAAGTTCATGCCGGTGCATCCCAAAATGACTGCGTAAATCCGCTGTTCCTCTAAGCGCTGACAGCAGGCCGTCAGACGTTCTATCAAATCACCCTCTCGCAGATCCAGTACGGTCATATCCACCTTCTCCACAGCGGCGATGCGTTCCTCAAACTGATAATGGCGCGCTTTTCTCGCCTCACAGGACAGACCGTAATCGTCAGTGGTGATGATACCGATTCTTTCACTGAGCATAGAAGCGAAGAGGACCGAAGCGCCGTAAGGCCCCAGCACCGGTTTTTGCGACAGCTCTCTGGCCCCGAGCAAAGCCGGATCGTCAAAACAGTTGATGAAGATGCCGTCGCAGTCTTCACTCTGCGCCTTTACCACCAGGCGCAGAATCTCCCCTCCGTTGATCACACCCTGGGCTTCCGTTTCAATGGAGCGGAAGCCCTTTGCTACAGGCTCAAATTCAATCTCAGTTCCCGGATCGAGACTGGCAGACAGGTAGGTCCTCATACCGTCTACGACAGCAGCATCAAGATCCGGCACCGGGTTGATGATTTTAATTTTCATCATCTTTACCTCTCATTGAACGGCACATAGTCGAAGTCAAAGCCAAAGCTCCTCGGACCGAACACTGCAAGCCCTCTCTCCGTCTTCCAGATTTCCGGTGCAGGCAGGACAAATACTGTCAGTTCCATGCCGTTTTCGTAATGTGGATTGGTAACCGGCATGCCATCCTTGTCGACAATACAGATGAGGTCAGGTGCTGACACGTCAACTTTGCCGTCTAAATAGGAAACCAGATGTTCGTTCTTGTACCATACCTTATATTCATGTCCTTCGTACTGACCGATGCCGTCCATGGTCGTATCTCCGTAGATGAAACCGCCAGTCTCCTCTACTTTCCAGTCTTTTACAATGCCTTTGAAGAGGATTTTTCCTTCTCCTGCCTCGACGACTTTTTCAGCCACATCTTCACCGTTCTCCTTTGCCTTGCGCAGCGCTTCTCCCAGTTTCAAAGTATAGGACAGCGCGCCTGGAATAATGGCTCCCCTCAGCTGCTTTCCCGTAATGGCGTGGTCAGCGACGCCCACTTTGTTGCCGCTGGCGATTGCAACCGCTCTGACGATATCCTCTGCGCGCATATCGTTGACGATGTCTTTCACGATCATGGCATCGCCAAACTGAGTCGCAAGGGCGATCGGCGCCATCGGTATGTCTTTTACATAAAAAGTGCTGTGCTGCAGTTCTGGAACAGAACGCCCTGCCGGGTCTGCATCGACGATAGGCACGCCCAGCTGACAGGCGGCATGAAGTGCATAAGCAGTATTTGCGCCGCCCAGTTCTGTGGATACCGCACCAAAGAATTTCTGACCAAAATAGTCTTCCAGGGTTCTGAATGCCAGAAGGGACTCCGGATATCCCAGCTGGGGCAGATGGGCGAATTCGTCTCCGCCGCCTTCCAGTGACGCCGGGGAACCGCACATATACGGCACGGCCACATAAGCGTCGTCCGGCACTTCGCTGAGATCAGCCATATAAAGTTCTCTGCCCTGGTCAAAATCTTCCTGCATGGTACGCAGGCCCAGATCCAGGTCCCCGCCGCCGCCAGTACCGACGATGGTACATCCATATAAGATATCGATAATTTCCTGTTGTGTTAGTTTTTTCATGTTACCCTCCGTTTTTTTCTACTGATATATTATTTTTCAGGCGGTGCCATATAGGTCAGACCGCTGTGTCTTAACTTCATCTTTGCATACATTTCTACTGTGTTCAAAGCTGCCCCGGCTGCTTCTACCACCGGCACGTCAAAGCCTTCTGCCAGAAGTCTCGCCTGCACATTTTCGGATACGTCGATCATGCCCGTACATCCCAGAACGATGACAGCTGCGCCGTCTTCGATGGATTTGATGCATTCCGATACCAGATTTTCAATGAGTTTTTCTGTATTCTCCAGGTCGGCCACTGGCATATTGACCGCTCTCACTTTGGTCGTGCGTCCACCCAGGTGTGCTTTTGCGATATTTCCTTCAATCAATGGAATGACGTTCTGCAGTACGGTCACAATGCCCACTTTGTCACCCAGACCGAGGGCCATGAGCATGGCCGGTTCAAATCCGCCAAAGACGGGAATCGACACGCACTCTCTTGCCGCACGCACACCAGGGTCGCCGAAGCAATCCACATAGATGCCGTCATAGCCTTCTTCTGCAGCCTTTTTGCAAAGTCTGACTACCTGCGGCGCGTTGATCGCCTCGTCGTATTCGCTTTCGATAGAATACTGTCCTTCTGGAATCACATCCACGTCTACCACCGTATCTGCATTGAGATATTTACCTATGTAATCCCGGGTCGCCTGATCCAGCAGGAAATCGCCTGTAACCGGCACGACCTGTTTAATTTTAACCGACATCAGATACGCCCTCACTTTCTCCTTCAACAAATGTTCTCGTGCCGCCGTCCTGATTTCTGGATTTTGACGGGACAAACTTTTCTACAATCACATAGATGACTATGGCTACAGCCACACCGTTCAGATTAAAGACCCCGATGTGCAACACGTTGTATAAGATCAGCGCGACGACCATAGAGACTACAGCGACAATGCAGCCTGTCCAGTTCCAGCCATCAATCTTGTGCCAGCTTTCTGGTTTTCCTTTGCCTACGATCCAGTAGTCTGCAATCATGACCCCTGCCACAGGTGCGCCCAGGAAGCAGATCCAGTTGAGAAAGGTTTCGATGTATCCGAGAATGCCAGTCAGAGCCAAGATAACACCTACGATACAGACACCTGCCGTAGCCTCTCTTCTGCGGTTATCCGGCATGTTAAAGGTCATGATCGTATCGAGGCCGCCGCAGTAGGCGTTCAGCGAATTCGTCGAAACAGACGCAGTGATAATGACGATCAGCCCCAAAATCGGGATGCCCACTTTTGCTAATACCAGACTGATATCGTATTCGCCAGCTATTCTCGCCAGTAAAACGCCGATGATGCAGGTAGCCAGACCTGCCGGCATCAGACCCCATACCGAGGACTTGATGGTGTCCTTTCTATTCCTCTGCCATCTGGTCACGTCTGCCGCTGTGAAAGCCATTGCAGAAAAGAAGGAGAATGACAGGGCCACAGCTTCCGCAAAAGACATGGTTGCCGTTTTTACTTCGTTAGCCGTAATTCCTGCCGTTCCGTATTTTTGAAACGCCAGTACGAGACCGATCACCATGATGATGAACAGCAGTGGCACGGACAGTTTGTCAAAGATTTTCAGACCTTCCATGCCGATCACTGCGATGATGGACATCACCACGCCCCAGATCAGAGAAGACAGGGTCAGGGAAATGTGGATGCCGAAGGCATCTCCCATCAAGTTAGCGAAAGCTTCGCCGCAGACATTGACCTGCAGCCCGAAAAATCCCATCAGGGAAATTGCGAAAAGGGAACTGACCAGCAGCCTGGTGCCGTTCTTCCCGAAGGTTGACTGGGAGATTGCACAGGTAGGAATCCCCAGGTCGGCTCCCTGCATTCCCAGTACGATCATCAAAATCAACGTCAGCAGATAACCGACGCCGCAAGCGGCTACACCGGTCCAGGTCGGCATCTGTGCCGCCACCAGTCCGCCCAGCATAAATGCCGGTATGCAGATGACGCAGCCAGCCTGTACCCATACCATGTCCAACATGGATTTTCTATCCTTCATCGGCGTAGGACGCAGTGCAAAAACTTCTGAATTACTCTTTTGTTGTTCAGCCATATCTATTCCTCCCTAATGGTCTGGTCCCAATTCACAAAGGGAATTGATGGACAGACCTTATGCTTTAAATCCCCAAGAGAACCTGCTGATTAACATAGTTCGATTGGTTGGATTTTGTCGTATAATGGTCTGGTCCCAATTCACAAAGGGAATTGCAGGACAGACCTTATGCTTTAAATCCCCAAGAGAACCTGCTGATTAACATAGTTCGATTGGTTGGATTTTGTCGTATAATGGTCTGGTCCCAATTCACAGAGGGAATTGATGGACAGACCCTTTATGCACCAATGATAACAATTTTCTGATAACTTGTCTTTAGGGAGGGCGACAAGAGTTTTTGCTTATTTTTTGGGATTTTCACAATTAGAACGTGCATTTTTTTCATTTCTATGATAACATTTAGTAAATTTAACAAAGGGAGTGAGAAGTTTGAAGAAAATTACGGTTTCAGATATATTAAAACTGGATATTATGAAAAGCGGCCGTCTTGCGGCTGGAAAGAAGGGGCTTTCCAACGAGATACGCTATGTCAGCGTTTACGATAACATCCCGACGGAGTTAGATGCAAAGATCCAGGTCTTTGAAGGAGATATCTACCTAACCTTTTGTTCTTATGGGAAAGGAGATGACGAATACGTTCTCAATCTGATAAAGATCATTATCAGTTTCGGGGCGGCGGCTTTGATTATCTTTGATGAGACAATTCAGACCTTGCCGCCTGCCGCAAGCAAGCTATGCGATGAGGCTGGCCTGCCAGTCATTTTTATGGATTGTCAGATTCCTTACTCTTTGATTATTTCCAGCATCATCGAATACCGTCTGGCCGCAGATTTAAAAAAATCCATCGAAGACAAACTCAACGCGATAACCAGCGGAAGAACTTCACCCGAAGAAAAAATGGAACTCATAGAAGACCTGAACCCCAGTTTCCAGAAAAATGCAGTGGCACTGTTCTGTATAGAAAAAGATCCTTTGACCAATCTGCTCATCCCAAGCGAGGAGACGATCAACCTGCTCAATGGTTTCAACCGGAATACTCTGAATTTTGCTGCCGAATACCGGGACGGCATTCTCCTCGTACTGACTTTCAGTGATGCCAGAAAGCCATTACAGCAGCAGATACTCTCTGATGCTGTTGATCTGGTCCATCGATACATCCCTCGCGCACAAATCGGGATCAGCAACACCTGTAAACTTGCCGACCTGGGGACTTCCATCTCTCAGTGTCACATGGCTGTCAGCGCCGGCGCGGCAGACGGCCATGGCCTTTCTCATTACAATCAGCTGGGGATTTCGCGAATCCTTCTGGAACTCCAGGGAAGTGCCGCTTTGGAAGAATTTTACGCTGATATCATGCACCCTATTTGTAAGGCCGATGAGGAAAACAACAGCAACCTGCTTTCGACTATGCTCTGTTTCGTAGAGAAGGAAATGGACTACAAGAAAACCTGTCAGGCTATGTTCGTTCACGAAAATACGATCAGATATCGAATCAACAAAATCAAAGCGCTGATTCCTTATGGCAGAAGCGACATGGATTTTTACGAGACCATCTCTGTTGCCGTCAAGATTTATAAGATGAAAAACTTTTAAGACAATACCTATAGTGTGGTTAAGAAAATTACGACAAAATAGTTAATAAGGGCTCTGATTAACGCAAAACTCGTTAACCAGAGCCCTTTATATTGTCGACCGTGATGTGTCAATAAATTCCCGTGTCGTTGATGATTTCTTGATTGATCTGACTGCAGGTTGCTGACACGCTGTAGTTGTCCTGCCCGAAAGCCAGCCTATGCAGTCGCTGCACGTTGGTCTCCAGGGTCTGCGGCACGACATAAGAGATGCTGCCCAAATAGCCGGCGTAATACACTTTCGGCCAGCTGATGCTCTTGCCAAAACTGTAACGCGGCGCGTTGATAGCAGCCGTATACATCTTGAACTGGCTCATGTTAGTCCTGATATTTGGAAATACGGTCTCAGATAATTCGTTCAACTTCCAAGGTTGGAGCATAGCCTTTTTCATCACCGCCGCCATAATTTGCTTATACCTGCGACTACGCCCTTCGTCACCGCCGCTGGTCTTCCTGATCCGGCAGTAAGTCGTAGCCTGAACGCCATCCAGGGTCTGTTTTCCCGCTTCCGTAATCTTATTATATGTGCCGCCTACATTTACGGCAGTCTCATTGCCCCACTTGTTCATATCGTTGATTTCGCTGGGTTTCACGTTAATTTTGATTCCTCCCAGACAGTCCACTGCATCTGCAACAGCCTTCCAATTGAAGATGACGAACTCTTTGATGTTCAAATCCAAGCTCCGATTCAGCGATGCGATGGTGTTCATACCGCCTGCATAGTGGTGGGCATGGGTAATCTTGTCCAAAACCATGCTGCCATCTAAATACTCCATCTTGAGGTAGGAATCTCTCATCACTGAAATCAGCCTGATGTCTCCCGTCGATTTCTTAATACTCATGATGATGATAGCGTCAGTCCTGCTGCCGTCATAACCTTCATCCGCCCTGGCATCAGAACCCAATATGGCGATATTACGATAGCCGCTCAAATCGTCAGCTACCTGGTCGTCTATGGCAAAATCAGCATTTGACGTATCCACCTTGTCAAAGTTCCTCGTCAAATAGAAGAAAAGACCCGAGCCAGCCACGGCTAACAATAGGATTAAAGTCAGTATATTGCGGAACATTTTTTTCTTGTTCCACCTGTATTTCTTCTTTGTCTTGCGGCTGCCACCTTTCCCCTTGCTCTGCGGTACCGCGGAGTCCCTGACGGTATGCTGTTTTCTACTGCTGCCAGTCTGCCTTCTTCGTGCCTGCCTTTCATATTTTTCAGCGGCTTTGGCATATTCAGGATCTTCATATTTGCGAATCAGCTCTGGGCTGTATTTTTCGTCTTTGAATTCATATGTCTTCTTGTAGCGCTTACTTCTCACTATTCTTGTCCCCTTTTAATCTGCAATTCTTTATCCTAACGTTGTTGGATTATCGGAACCATTATACCATGACGATACCACTAAAAATAGAATCGAGAGTCATGATTCAATGGACGCTTTCTTGCGGCAATGCCGTAGGATCGATGCGTCCATTATACCATGTGCATTCCGCTGAATATAGAATCGCAGCACATGATTCAATGGTTTCTTCCTTGCGGCAACGCCGTTAGATTATCGGAACCATTATACCATGATTCTTCCTTTAGAAATAGAATCGAAAATCATGATTCAATGGTTTCTTCCTTGCTGCAATGCCGTTAGATTATCGGAACCATTATACCATGATTCTTCCTTTAGAAATAGAATCGAAAATCATGATTCAATGGTTTCTTCCTTGCGGCAATGCCGTTAGATTATCGGAACCATTATACCGTTTTTTTCGACAAATATCAACATGTAAGACAATAC
Source organism: Eubacteriaceae bacterium (assembly GCA_902362805.1). Taxonomy (GTDB): domain Bacteria; phylum Bacillota; class Clostridia; order Peptostreptococcales; family Anaerovoracaceae; genus Senimuribacter. The sequence continues at coordinate 22,502 of CABIXY010000013.1, forward strand.
GACCCACGGCAAACCTATGTAAAATCATAATGAAACAGAAATTGACTAGGGTATAAATAATTATCATTCGCCGACTAGCCGCCACGGTCATTTTGTACTTTTTGAGGTATTTTGGTGTCTCTTGCACAAGATTCACCATTAAAAAGACGTTAATGACCCGAAAAAATACAGTGTGTTGAGAGGAAATATAGAAGAAATAGGAATTTAATTATTTTTTGAGTTTTTCAGAAGGTGGAGCAAGAGTAGAATCCTATCAAAAAATAACCCAGGACGGTGAATGTGCAATATAATTTTCTTATTTTGTACAAGGCTTTGTGCGGAATCAAGTAAAACTGCCCAAAAAGTACAAATCTAACGTGAGAACTCTCGCTCGCTGTCATAATGCTGCCTAAAAACGGGGATTGCCAGAAGTAGCCTCGGTTACGCAGTTTCGCAGAATAACGTCCATTCTTTAATCAGATTTCTAGCACACCGCGCGTTTTGCTTAACGCGCCCATACTCCTGCCATCCTGGTGGGATAGACAGCAGCCTGCCGTCAGAGAGATTGCATATCCTTGACGCGTATTCCTAAGAGAATCCATGTTTTCAAAAAAAGCACGGGGAACGCTAAAAACTCAGCTTTTCTCCGTGCTTTCATGCTATATGGCTTAAAAAGGCTTATATTTCCCTATGATCTTTTCCGCTACTTTGATGCCGTCACAGGCCGCGCTCATGATGCCGCCAGCGTAGCCGGTGCCTTCGCCGGCAGGATAAAATCCGCCAAAGGTACCTTCCATCTCCTCGTTTCTGGCAAATCTGACAGGGGAAGAGCTTCTCGTTTCCACAGCAGTCATAACCGCATCGTCCCGGTCAAAACCGGACAGCTTTCTGCCCAGATGAGGCATAGCCTCCCGAATTGCAGCTACGGCAAATTCCGGCAGAGAGCGGATGACAGGGGCAGCAGACAGAGCTTCACTGCGGAACTCCCCCCAAGTCGTTTTCGGTGCTTCATACGTCCCGCCGCCATTTTCAAAAGCCAGCTTTTCATATTTCTCCTGAAATTCGATACCGGCAAGTGGATGGGGAGAGCCGAAATCCTCGCATCTGACATCAACCAAAAGACCGCTGTTGGCTTTGCCGCTGTTTCTCGCTCTGTTGCTCATGCCGTTGGTTACGACACCACCTTCCTGAGACGAAGCTGTGATGACTTCCCCGCCAGGGCACATGCAGAAAGTGTAGACCCCCCTGCCGTTTCCACAGTGATAGTTCAGCTTATAATCAGCCGGTGGCAGTCCTTCCGTATTTCCATACTGAGATTTGTCAATCAGCTTCTGCGGATGTTCGATTCTCACACCGATGGAAAAAGGCTTCTGCTGCATTTTGATACCTCGTTCACAGAGATAACGGAATGTATCACGAGCACTGTGACCTACCGCCAAAATCACGTTCTGTGTAGGAATCTCATATCGTTCTCCTGCACACTCCACCACTATGGATTTGACGCATTTCTTCTTCGTATTCACCTCTACAAAGCGAGTATCGAATCGAATTTCACCCCCGCAGCGGAGGATCTCTTCTCTGATGTTTCTGACCACTTTCCGCAAAACGTCCGTGCCGATGTGGGGCTTCTGTTTATAGAGAATGTCCTCATCGGCGCCAGCGCGGACAAATTCTTCGAGGACTTTCCTGATGCGCGGATCCTTGATGCCTGTAGTCAGCTTACCGTCAGAAAAAGTGCCAGCGCCTCCTTCACCAAATTGTACATTAGATTCCGTGTTCAAGATTCCTTCACTCCAAAACTTTTCCACGTCCTCAACCCTCTGTTCAATTGGGCGGCCTCGCTCTATGATGATTGGGCGGTAGCCTCTTTTGGCGAGAATCAGACCTGCAAACATACCGCATGGTCCGAAGCCGACGATGACAGGCTGATCAGACAGCTCCTCGCCGCCTGATTCCACGTCGAGATAGTTCATGTCCGGCGCTTCTTCTAAGCCCAGTTTCGGATTCATAGGCAGATTGACATACTGTTTTGGCCGCTGCCTGGTCACCGCCTGAAAATCCACGGTGTATACAAATTTGATATCTCCTTTATCTCTGGCGTCCAGAGATTCCTTTACGATTTCCAAATCTGTCAAAATCAAATCTCTGTTGTTTAACTTCTTCAAAATCTTCTTCGGAATGTCACTCTTGGTTTCATTCATGTTCAATTTTATTTGATGCATTCGATATCTGCTATTCATTTGCCATCTCCTCTCCAGCCAACATGCCTGTTTCAAAAGCATTCTGTAAGTTATAGCCGCCGCAAGGTCCGTCATAATCGATGACTTCTCCTGCAAAATATAAGTTTTCAATCAGCCTTGACTTCATAGCCGTCAAATCAATCTCGTCCAAACTGACGCCGCCTTTCGTCACTTGGGCATAATCCCAGCCTCTGGCCCCCTTGGGTGACAAGGGAAAACAGCGTAAAAGTCTTGCCATTTCTTTCACATCGCCTTTTGACAATTGATAGATGTACTCTGCAATGGGTTCTCTCACCAGAAAGTCCAATAGGTGCTCTCTTTCGAATCCTCTCATTTTTCTTCTTTCCGTCAAAACCTCCAGCAGGTCTTCTCTGTCTGGGAAAAAATCAATCAAAATCTGATACTCCTCAAACCCGTCTTTCATTGTTTTCCCTTCAGGAATCAAAAGAAAGCGAGAGAGGTTAAATACGCAGATGCCGGAAACACCTGTCTTTGTAAACTGCAGCTCTCCTGTTTCTTCTGCCAGGGTTTCACTGCGATGACACAGCATTACACGAGCCTTGGCTCTGATGCCTGCCATTTTGCTGGTGTCCTCTTTTACATCAATGGCGGTCAGCACTGGCACTAGTCTGGTGACGTGATGCCCCAGCTGCTTGGCCAGCTTGCTGCCATCGCCAGTAGTTCCAAACTGCGGACCCGCTTTCCCTCCACAGGAAATCAAAAGCTTTCTGGCCTGCAGGCAGTCCCTTGACGTGTGAATTTGGAAACACTCCTCTTTGTCCACGGAAAGGACCGGGCTGTCCACCATCGTCCTGATGCCGAGCACCTCCAGCCTCTTTTTCAATGCCATCAAGACCGCCCTTGCCTCCTCGGTGTAGGGATAGATTCTGCCTTCTTCGTCTGTCCTTGTCAAAAGACCCAGGTGAGCGAAAAAAGCCAGTGTCTCTTGAAAATTCTGGCATCTGATGTTAGACAGATTGCACTTGCCGTTGCCCGAAGCCAGAATCTTTTTGCCCATCTGTTCTTTTTTTTCTATAATTAAAATATCTAATGCAGGATTTCTTTCCTTGGCACAGATTGCGGCAGTCATTCCCGCCGCACCGCCGCCGACGATGCATATATCTATCATGTCTTCTCCACTCCTAACAAAGGAAAGGTGTCGTTCCATAGCTGAATCCAAGCTATTTTGCGACACCCCTGTTTCAATAATGATTATTTTTCTTTCTCTTCGGGCTTTTCACTATCAGTTTCTCCAATCGGCTCCCTGATGATCTCGTGAAATTCCTTTGACTCTTCCGCTTTTTTGATGCCTTTGCGAGCCTGTCTTGCTTTCTTGATTGCCTTCCTCACTTCTTTGTGCGCTTCTTCCGCTGCCGCCTCTGCATCAGCAATCTTCTCTTCTTTGGTCTTTATCAATTCCGGCTTTGAGTAGGAAATATCCACACCGATTTTGATGACGTTTGCACCCTGTACGACGAAGCATACGCCCAGGATCATGAGCACGGACAAATGGAAAAGCATCAAGTTGAAGAAGGTATATACCCCCACGATCAAGTTCAATGCACTGACCGCTACAGTCCAGTAAAAATCTATATCTTTCTCTTCCTTTTCTACAACTTGGGTAACGATGACAAAGCCTCTGATACCAGAGATCATGCTCCACATTCCGAAGACCACAGGGACGGCGATATCCGCTGCCAGCTGCCCGGTCAGAACAACAACCCCCAGTATAAAAGTGGTCAGCCCTTCGATCAGAACCCAGTGCCTGTTTTCTTCGTCTTCGACAGTTCTCTTATATGCAAAACATTCTACCATTCCAACGATAATTAGAACGACACCGATGGGAAAGGCCAGTGATAAAAATGATAATCCGGCATTTGCTACTGAAAACACACCGAGTATTGTCAGTAGCGCACCGACGATTATTGTTAATATTCTCACTTAGTTTACCTCCTAATGGTCCTGCCCCAAATCTTTGATTTGGTCTGGCAGACCTTATGCTTTTAATCTCCAAGAGAGCAAGCTCTGCGCCGCTCGATTGGTTGGATTAAGTAGTATAATGGTCCTCGCCCCAATTTGCAAAGCAAATTGTTGGGGAGACCTTATGCTGACGTTCCCCAGCCTGCCGATTTTCCGCAGCTTCAGCTGCAATAGAAAATGGGACAGCGAAGCAACGAAAGTTGCGTAGGAGCGCAACTTGTTGCACGTTTAGCTGGCTAGGAACATGTCGTATAATGGACTTGCCACAGTTTGTGAACAGATGAAAGTCCTTATGCTTTGAACGCCCAAACCTTCGATTTGGCTGCGTTTTGTCGTATAGTCGCGGTCGACTACTTGTACTATTATACTTGCCTTCGGGCTTTTCGTCAAGAATGTGCTGGTACGACAATCAATCTAGCCTTGCCTGCAAGATACTCTCCAAGACGGTTAAGGAAGGAATCCTTGTCTTCTTTTTCTCCGGACTGTCCTGTAATCACCTCTGTAATCCCGTTCTTATCTACGATGTCAATCAAAGTCTTCATCACATCGTCTGATTTTTCTACCGTCAGACTAGCGCCTGCATCTCTTGCTTTCTCATAGAGGAATTCCAGTGCTTCGCCTTCCTCTGAATTATCAAGAAATGAATCATCACTCTTTGCAATATGTATGACAAAGAGCTGGTCATCATCAGACTCTCTCAGCTTCTTGCCATAATCGATTAACCGTTGGCAAGTCTTCTGTTTGGTTACGCAGACCATGATATTATTCATTTTTTCACCCCTTATTTTACTATCAAATCGCTATCAGGGAGAACCCCTTTTCTCCCTAATCGTATTTAGTTTAATATGATCGTGGAATCATTATAACATGACGACTCCTCTGCAAATAGAATCAGAAGTCATGTTTCAATGATGCCTACCTTGCGGCAACGCCGTGTGATCGTGGAATCATTATAACATGACGACTCCTCTGTAAATAGAATCTCAAGTCATGTTTCAATGATGCCTACCTTGCGGCAACGCCGTGTGATCGTGGAATCATTATAACACAACCTTCGTCTCAAAGAGATATTGGTGGGTTATGTCGCAATGTTCCCTTTCTTATTGCTAAACTGAACCAATCCTTAAAATATTATAACATAGATCTATTCTCAAATTGTGAATGTTATTTGATATCTTTTCTTCTCGTGGCAAAAAATTTTTGCTGAGATTGGACGAAACTGTAAAGCCCGTCTTTGTTGCTCTGGCAGTCCGCAATGGGTGGGGAGTCCGAGAAATGTTCCGCACTTTTTTTCTGGCGCGCTTGGCTGCGGACTGCAACGGCCTGTTTTGCCCCTCTAACAGTCCGCAATCGACTAGATTCGCAAAAAATGTCCCGCACTTTTTTTCTAGCGCGCTCGATTGCGGACTGCAACGGCCTGTTTTGCCCCTCTAAGAGTCCGCAATGGGTGGGGAGTCCGAGAAATGTTCCGCACTTTTTTTCTGGCGCGCTCGGCTGCGGACTGCAACGGCCTGTTTTGCCCCTCTAAGAGTCCGCAATGGGCGGGGAGTCCGAGAAATGTTTCGCACTTTTTTTCTAGCGGATAGAGTCTGTATAATGGTGTAAATTAAAAAAATAGAGCACATATCTATTAAATCGGTTAAAATGTTAATAACGACAAAAACAAAACCGGAGGTAATAGATATGGCTCAGATTAATTTTACACTAGAATACGATTTTTTGGTAGGGCTTTTTAAAGATTCGAAGGAAGACGCCTTTGCAAAAATCATGGAAGAGATCCTGAACCAGACCCTGCTGGCCGAATCAAGGCAGCAGCTGGGCGCTGGCCACTATGAACGCAGCGACGGACGCAGTGATTACAGGAACGGGACACGTACACGCAGCCTCACGACAAGGATCGGGAAGATCCAGCTGGAAGTGCCCCGGCACAGGGAGACCCCCTTCAGAACGGTCCTTTTTGACCAGTACAAGCGGAATGAACAGGGCCTGATCCTTTCCATGATGGAAATGGTGGTCCAGGGGGTCTCGACGCGTAACGTGCAGAAGATAACACAGCAGCTGTGCGGCGAATCCTTCTCCAAATCAGCCGTCTCGGAAATGTGCCGGGAACTCGACGGGCCTGTGAAGAAGTTCCGTGACAGGCCCCTTGACACCGGGTATCCGTTTGTCATGGCGGATGCGATCTACATAAGGGTGCGGGAGGAACAGCGCATTGTTTCCAAGGCGGTGCTCATCGCGGTAGGGATCAATCCGGGTGGCCGGAAGGAGGTCCTCGGATTTGACGTATGCGGGGCAGAGACGGAGGGGACATGGAGGGGCTTCTTCACAGGCCTGAAGGACAGGGGCCTGTCGGGGGTGGACATGGTGATCTCCGATGCGCACAAGGGCCTGCGGAAGGCTGCCGGGGAGAGCTTCGAGGGGAGCACGTGGCAGAGGTGCCAGGTCCATTTCCTGCGCAACCTGATGGATGCCACGCCAAAGAAATACCAGCAGGGCCTGTCAAGCGAGCTGCGCGAGATGTTCACCGCACCCAGCATAAAGATGGCACGCGGGAAGAGGGACTCGATCATTGCAGATTATGCGGATGTGGCAGGCAGGGCGGTGGAACTGCTGAGCGAGGGCTTCGAGGACGCAATGGCGGTGATGGGCCTCCCCGCCAAGTACAGGGTTTCACTGAGGACGAGCAACATCATCGAGAGGGAGAACCGGGAGATACGCAGGAGGGAGAAGGTCATCGGGATCTTCCCGAATTGTGGGTCTGCCCTCAGGCTGATAGGCGCCGTCCTGCTTGACGACCATAATGACTGGTCAACATCGCAGAAACTCTTCGATATGACGGAATATTATGAAATGAAGAAGCTTACATCCCGATAAGCTGAAATGTTGTTGACTTCGCAGGCGGCTTTTGCCGCCTGCATATACCGATATTAATTTACACACAAATTTGGACTTGTCTTGTGATCCAAGCGCAAGGCGCAATTCAAACTTAAGGCGCGATCCAGATGCCATCAATCCATTTTGTGCTATAGCCTTGGATTCCGGGCAATTTCCTCTTTGACCTCTCGGCGCCTTTTAACCGCAGGGATGATGTTGATCCCCATTGCAATGACAATAATGATACCCACGATGGACACCTTTTTCTCTTGCTGCCAGCTGACAAAGATCAATATAACACCCATGACCAGGGCGCAGATTGAAATGGTCATGGTAATCGTGGTCTGTCTGAGTACTTTTTTCAAATCTTCCTTCATCATTTATACCTCCGAGATGAAAATTACCATCTCTGTTTCATGGCCTGGTCTATCTTCCTGGCTGCGTCTTTCTTCGCCATATCGTCACGTTTATCATAATTCTTTTTGCCGCGTGCTACAGCAAGCTGCATTTTGGCGCGTCCATCCTCATTGATATACATGTTCAGCGGGATCAAGGTCAACCCTTTGATCGTCGTATAGCCGATCAGCTTTCTAATTTCCTGCTTATGTAGCAAAAGCTTCCGCGGCCGCAAAGGATCCACATTAAAGCGGTTTCCCTGCTCATAAGGGCTGATGTTCATTCCGTAGACAATCATCTCGCCATTTTCAATTTTCGCGTAGCTCTCTTTGATACTGACCTTTCCTGCGCGGACTGATTTAATCTCCGTGCCTGTGAGCACGATTCCCGCTTCGTAAATCTCCTCTATAAAATAATCATGGCGTGCCTTTTTGTTGTTGGCGACCATCTTCTTTTCTCTTTTTACCATTTATAAATCACCTTACCTAATATATCATCTGTGCTGACCAGTCCGACCGACTCATCTCTGCTGTCGGTGCTGGCGGCGCGATTATCACCTAAAACAAAGACATGTCCCTCGTCCACTTTGACCTGGTCCATCTCTCCGCTGGTTCCTTCTGTAAAAATATATTCTTCTGTCAAAGGCTTATTATTCACATAGACTCTTCCGGCAGTGATCAAAACCGTGTCTCCAGGCACGGCAATCACCCTCTTCATCATCACTTTCCCTTCACCCGTGACGGCATAAACTTCATTGGGAAGCAATATCACGTCTCCCCCCTTCGGCTCACTGTCCCGAAAGGCAATTCTATTCACTAAAACAGTTTCTCCCTCAGAATACGATGGCAGCATGGAATTGTCTGTCACGCTGGTAACCTGAAAGGAAACGGATACGGCTACTCCTGCACCCACGCCTAAACACGCGGCGATCAGAAAAGCAATGAATTTTTTCATCTACTGTAATCTCCCGATTTTTCCAAATTTACTAAACGGGTATACTCTGAAAAAAGCCTTTCCTTCTATTGTTTCTTCTCTTACAAAACCGATTTCTAAAAAGCGGCTGTCTGTACTGTGTAATCGATTATCTCCCAGGCAGAATACACTTCCCTCCGGCACTGTCACTGGAGCTACTTCTCCATTGGTAATGCCGTCTTTCGTATATTCGTCACTTATTTCTTTCCCGTTTATGTAAACTCTGCCGCCTTCGACGCAGACCATATCACCGGGTATCGCGATAACCCGTTTGATTAACTTCTTGTACTTTCCGTCCTCATCTTTTTGATGGGATACAAATACGACGACGTCCCCTCTCTTTGGAACCTTTCCGTTGGCGTAGGCTTGCTTGCTGACCAAAAGATAGTCTCCGCTTTCAAAGTTTGGTTCCATAGATATCCCTTCGACCATGGTCGGCATGATGAACTGAATGACGATGATTGCTACCACAATTCCAGTTACAATCGCTTTCAGCCACTCTTTTGTATTCTCTTTCATCTCTATTAACACCCCAATATTTTATTCAGCATATGGATTCTTAATGAATCCAATCTTGTTGAATGGATACAGTCTTAAGAATACCTTCCCTACGACCTCGTCCATATCAATGCAGCCCACCTCAGGTGCGCGGCTGTCGATGCTCACTCTGCGATTGTCACCCATGCAAAAGACCTCATCTTCAGGTACGACGAGACCGTCTACATCCCCCGTGGTATAGCCTTCTTTCGTATAGTCCTCAACCAGCTCTTCCCCATTTATGTAAACTTTGCCGTCGGAAATATCAATCTTATCGCCAGGTAGTCCAATGATCCTTTTAATCAAAAGCTTCTCGTCGCCATTCTCTCGAAGCAGTGAAGAATGCACAACTACTACATCTCCGCGCTTCGGCTCGCTGAAGGTATACGACTGCTTGCTGACAAACAGATAGTCATTTTCATAGAAGTTCGGCTCCATGGAACTCTGCTTGACAATGGTCGGCTTGATAAACTGCACTACTACCAATGCGATGACAACTGCAATAATGATATCCTTAATCCACTCTTTCATGATCCTTTTGTCCCCCTATTAATACTGTTCAAAAATTTGCTTTTTTATTCTCATAAAGTCTTCCGGAAGTTCCGCTGTAATAACAAGTTCATTGAGATAGGCCAGTTCACCGCTGCAGTTGCTGAAACTCAGCTTATATGCGTGAAGAAGCTGCGTGTTCAGGTTGAACCGCTCTCTGACGACATGATTCACTTTTCTGTCACCGTACTTTACATCTCCAATCACGGGATGGCCAGCCTGGGCCAGATGTGCTCTGATCTGATGGGTTCTGCCGGTTATAATCTCCACCTCGACCAAAGTATATTTTGCACTGTGGGCAAGTGGGCGCACGACAGTCTCCATATCCCGCCCTTCTTGGTCCATAGGCAGCACGGTTACTTTGTTCAGGCTTCTATCTTTTACCATTTTGTCTCTTAAGTGCAGTTCCTTTTTTAACTGACCGCTGACGATGGTCATATAATACTTGCTGATTTTATCTTTATCACGAATCATCTGATTCAGGTTCTGCAAGGCCCCATTGGTTTTACCAAAGAGAACGAGCCCCGTGGTATTCCGATCCAGGCGATTGACCGGCGCCGGGGTAAACGTCTTCTCAAGGCGCGGATTGTAATCTCCTTTTTCGATTAAATAGTCTGTAACCTGGTTCGCAAGATGATTTTTTTTCTCTGTACTGTCACCGTGGGTCAGCAGACCAAAAGGTTTCTCCACGGCGATGATATTATCATCCTCGTAGGCCACCTTGAACTGGCGTTTTGCTCTGGAAGTTCTCTGTTTGCGTTGAAATTTGCGGAGATCCTCGTCCTGCATATATAAAGTTACCTCATCGCCTAAGGTTAGCACTGTGTCTTCCTTGCACCGCTTTCCATTAACCTTCACATCTTTGCGAATCGCTTTATATATATAGCTGAGAGGCGCATTTTCCAAATACTTCCTAAGGAACTTGTCCAATCGCTGATTCTGTTCATTCTTCCCAATTTCTACTCTAATCATAGCTTCTATTATACATCATCAGAGGACGCAAAGCAAAATTTATTTGCGAGGCAGGCAAAAGTATGTTAAATTATTATATATAGCAAACAAAAGGAAAAGGGGAGAAAAAATGAAAGGTCTAAAAGATTTTATTTACGATAAAAACGATATTATCATCGCTTTGGTGATTTTGATTTTAGCGGCGCTGCTCATAGTCTGGCGTATGGACGTCATCATGGAATATCCTCAGACGCTGGCCCAGGAGACAGGCACGACAGATACGACCGATGAGACTGCAGTTCCAAGTGAGGACGACAGTAAAGGCAAAAACGCAGGACTTTGGTCAGACGGCCTCTTATCTAAAGAGATGACCGTAAAGGTGGCTGGCGGTTCCGCAACTGCAGCGGTACAGAGCCTGGTCGATGCTGGGCTGTTCGCATCCTATGACGAATTCACCAAGGTCTGCAAAGCTGCAGGGTACGCCCCGGAGGATATCAAAGCTACAACATTTACCTTTGAGGCAGGATGTACCCAGACAGACATTGCAAAACAAGTTACCAAATAAAGAACGTGGAAATACGTCCTTTGGACGATATTTCCTATGTTATAGAAAAGGTTTTTATCTCAGGAGCGCGATTATTTTTTCCAGTCGCGCTCTTTGTTCTGCATTCATCATCGGCATCAAGCTCTTCACTGCTGCCATCTGTTTCTCGTAAGGTATATTGCTCTGGTTGAGCTTTTCTTTCAGTTTCATAATCTCGGATACCAATTCAGCATCACTTTTCTTTTCGAAAGATTTGGCCTTAGCCATAGTCGATTTCTTATCTGCAGAAATACCTAGCTGGCTGGCCAGATCCATGATTGTCTTATCATCTAAACTCATTACATCACTCCTTTTCACTATATCATGAATATTCCTCTGAAAATAGAATCGAAATTCATGATTCAATAGTTCCTGCCTTGCGACGAAGCCGTAAGATTTTGGAACTATAATAATATATGCACGAAATTGTCCAGTATTTCATAATATATATATAGAAATTATGGAGGTGACATATCGTTATGAATCCAATCCCGATTATTCTTGTTTTATTCGTTCTGAAAAACAAGAGCAATATTCAGCCGCCGGTGATTAACACCTTGGAATTAGAGTCTTTCCTTGATAACGCCCGGACTGTTCTGAACACCATAGATAAAATAAACGGATTTACCCAGGGAGGCGGACTTTCAAATCTTCCTGATATGAAAAAAATGATGGAAATCGTTGATAATTTACCTCTTTAGTGTATAATGAATGTAGATAATTTTTAACTATAGGAGGTATGATATGGCTCTAGTTACAACGAAAGAAATGTTCGCGAAAGCAATCAAGAGTGATTATGCAATCGGTGCATTCAACGTCAATAACATGGAAATCATCCAGGGTATCGTTGAAGCAGCTCAGATAGAAAATGCACCTTTAATTCTGCAGGTTTCTGCTGGTGCGAGGAAATACGCAAAACCGATATATTTACTTAAGCTGGTCGAGGCAGCAATCGAGGATACCGGGGTAGACGTCGCACTGCACCTGGATCACGGTGAAGATTTTGATATCTGCAAGAAATGCGTGGATGATGGATTCACCTCTGTCATGATTGACGGCTCCAAACATCCGTTTGAGGAAAATATCGCCCTGACAAAACAAGTAGTGGAATATGCTCATGCCCACGGGGTCTCTGTTGAGGCTGAACTTGGAAAATTGGCCGGGGTGGAGGACAATGTCAAGGTTGATGCCAGATCTGCCACCTTTACAGATCCTGATGAAGCGGCAGAATTCGTAGAGAGAACGGGCGTCGATTCTTTGGCCATTGCCATCGGCACAAGCCATGGTGCGTATAAGTTCAAAGGCGAGCCTTATCTCGATTTTGAGAGACTGAAAAAAATCCATGGGTTGATTCCTGACACACCGCTTGTACTTCACGGTGCATCCTCGGTACTCAAAGAATTTGTTGACAGATGCAACGAATTCGGCGGGGAAATCCCAGGTGCTCAAGGCGTACCGGAAGACATGATCCATGAGGCCGTAAAATATGGAATCTGCAAAGTAAACGTAGATACTGATCTGAGACTTGCCATGACTGCAGAAATCAGAAGAGTTCTGGCTGAACATCCAGAAGAATTCGATCCAAGAAAATATCTGGGACCTGGCAGAGACGCCATCACCAGAATGGTACAACATAAAATCAGAGATATGCTTAACGCTTCAGGGACAAAATAACCCCAGCGTCCGATATCCGAAAAATTTACATCAAAAAATCCGATTTGCCTGGGGAAATCCCTCATGAAATCGGATTTTTATTTTTATATCCTAGAAAATCTCGTTTTTTACTGTTCTCTCTCTTTTTCTTCTCTGACGATACAGACTGCTTCAACTCGATTCTTGACGTTCATTTTTCGGAAAGTATTATAAATATGCGCTTTCACGGTGCTTTCCGAAATAAATAGTTCCTCGGCAATCTGCGTGTTCGTCTTTCCTTCGTATATTTCCTTCAATATTTCTATTTCTCGTTTTGTTAAATCGTATTTCTGCTTCACCAGATCTAAAGCTTCGCTGAGATCCATGACAACTGGTGCATCTTCTAAATATGATTTGGAAAAATCCCGCTTATATAGAAGAACCATATTGGCAACATTGATGACCAGCCAGTAGAATATGGTCAAATCCATAATCTCTTCATTAGATTCTTTCACTACGCCTGACTCACTGACAAAGTAGGTCACATAGTTTACCATCATAAATAGAGTAATCACACTCTTATATGCAATCAACTTGCGTGAGTCCCCATTTTTCAGGCCACTGATGATGCAGGCGATGCTGCCGATAATCAGTAAGCACAAGAGTGGTATGTCGATAACCAGCCTGATCCACTTGAGTTCGACAAAAAAGATGACAGAAACCATCCAGACGCAGAAATAAAATATGATGTATCTTTTCGCTATATTAGCGACCCAGTTACAATCATCACTTTGACAGATATGCGTCTCTACGCGCAGCCACAGCAGCACCAGAACTGCAATCAGACAATCGCCGATGCTGAGAAGGATATTGCCGCTGGAATGATTTATGATATTGTCGCTGTAGTAGATAACAAAATCGTACAAGTTCATCATAACAAGCATCAAAATAAAAGGTTTCATAACACTGTATTCTTTCCCCTTATCACCTTTGCTCGCCAGCCATTGAATCGTCAGCGCCGACACACCAATGAGAATTGTGAAAATATAACAAAACACAATTATATGCTTCATCCACCCATTCGTCCTTTCAATAATTTGTTCCTTATTCATTTTACTACGAATCAAATCGAAAGACCAGGTAAATTTACCTGGCCTTTCGACTTTATTTTGGAAAACGGATGAATGAGCACAAAATTTGATTAAGCCTCCAACGCTGCAAGAGCTTCCACTTTTTCTTTTTCTCTCTCTTCCAGAATCTTCTCATAGTCCTCGTCACTCATCTTGGTCATGGTGATCCCCGTATAACCGAAGATGATGGAAACGACTGGGTTAATCCAGTTCAGAATTGCATATGGTATGTAGGCGCTGCTTACACCGAGGAACTGCCTCATGGTCGCGCCGCAGGTGTTCCATGGGAAGAAGTTGGAGGTCAGCGTACCTGAGTCCTCCAGACATCTGGACAGGTTCTTTGGAGCCAGCCTCATATCCTCGAATGCCTCCTTGAACATTCTGCCAGGCAGCACAATCGCCAGATACTGGTCGCAGCAGATGGCGTTTACGAAGATGCAGCTGAATTCTGTCGCCAGCACCAGGCCGCCCCTGCCCTTTGCAACCTTCAGCAGCAGGCTTGCGAAGGTGCCCATGATGCCGGTGCAGTCCACGATGCCGCCGAAGCACATCGCACAGAGGATGATGGAGATGGTCCAGAACATGTGCTGCATACCTTCATTGCTGAGCAGGCTGCCCAGCTCCTGGATTACCTGGGATGCATCCTCAGGGATCTTGCCCATGGTGATGCCGTTGTTCATGATGTTGAAGATGTTGTTGATCAGGGTGTCGCCATTGCCGTCGTTCAAAACAGGTTCAATATACTCCTTGTTCCAGAACATGAACGGCACGCCGATGAAGACGCCGCCCAGCAGTGCCGGCAATGCCGGGAATTTCAAGATAACTGCCACGATGACGAATACCGGTGGCAGTAATGCCAGAACGCTGATCTTGGATGCGCTTTCGATGAATGCCGTGATGTCATTGAGCGTCGTCAGGTCCACCTCGTTGGATGAGGAGTGCATGAAGCCCATGACAGTGTATGCAACCAGAGCAATGATCAGAGACACACCCGTGGTGTAGATCATGTGCTTGATGTGGTCAAACAGGTTGGAACCTGCCATGGCAGGTGCCAGGTTGGTGGTATCGGATAACGGTGACATCTTGTCTCCGAAGTATGCGCCGGATACGACAGCTCCCGCTGTCATGACGTTAGGGAATCCCAAAGCAGTTCCGACGCCGATCAGGGCGACGCCCATGGATCCTGCCGTGGACCAGGAAGAACCTGTGGCCAGGGATACGATGGAGCACAGGATACAAGCTGTAGCCAGGAATACCTTCGGGCTGATGACCTTGATGCCGAAATACATCATGGAAGGGATGGTGCCTGCTGCCAGCCAGGAGCAGATCATACATCCGACGATAGCCAGGATCAGGCAGGCCTGCATGGATCTGTTGATCGCTGCCAGGATGCCCTGTTCCATATAGGCCCATTTCCAGCCGTTTGCGATGCCGACGATGGCGGCGACACAGGCTGCTACGATAAGTCCGAGATGCGGTTCACCGCCTCTGTCTCCCAAAATGGAGTACACCAGCAGGCCGATCATTGCGAGTATGACAATACAGCATTGCCATAAAGGAATCTTTCTACCCATAATAAGTCCTCCTATCATATATAGTAATAATATAATAAAATCCGTAACACAAAACCTTACTTTTATGTTACGGATTTCATTATAATACTCTTGGAAAATTAAGCAATTGACCCTGGGGCTTAAATACTGTTTTCGATTGTTTTCGCAACTAGACCCCTGTGTCTATGCCCCTTAATTTGAAACGTATCCGTCAATCAAATATTAGACAGAATTTTTTGTTATTTCTAATTTTTATTTATATCAAAGGCCCAGGCAAAATTGCCTGGACCTTTGACTTTTATTTTACTCAATATATTAAGGAGAACTTTTTAAGCTTCTAATGCTTTCAAAGCCTCTTCCTTTTCTCTTTCTCTCTCCTCTAATATCTTCTGATATTCTTCTTCTGTCATTTCCGTCATCGTAATACCGGTAAAACCATAGAAGATGGAGATTAACGGATTGATCCAGTTCAATACAGCATATGGTATGTAGCCGCTTCCTACCTGCAGGAAGGATCTCATTGTTGCACCGCAGGTATTCCACGGGAAGAAGTTCGATGTAATCGTTCCGCTGTCTTCCAAACATCTGGACAGGTTTTTCGGAGCCAGTCTTCTGTCTTCGAAAGCCTCCTTGAACATTCTGCCCGGCAGGATAATTGCCAGATACTGATCACAGCAGAGTGCATTTACGATTATACACATCAACTCTGTCATCAACACCAGTCCGCCTCTCGTACCCCTCGCCAGTTTTACCATAGCGACTGCGATACTGCCCATGATACCAGTGGAGTCTACAATACCGCCAAATACCATCGCACACAAGATCAGGGAAATCGTCCACATCATACCCTGCATGCCTTCATTGGAAAGCAGTCCAGCCAGTTCACTGAGTACAGAAGATGAGCCTTCCGGAACTTCCGTTGTAACACCATAGTTCAGATAAGAACCCGCTCCAGGGATTCCTTCTGCTCCGTTACCGATAATGCTTCTGCCCTGCATTGGGAAAAACGGCAGGCCGAGAACCACACCGCCGATTAAGGCCGGCAGCGCCGGCAGTTTCAATGCAACCGCTGCAATTACGAAGACTGGTGGAATCAAGCAAATCAGACTCACATTATAACTGTCACTGATAAAGCCAAGAATTTCGTCAATGGTTCCCATATCAGGGCCCTCTGAACTACCAGTGTGCATGAATCCCATAACCAGATAGACGATCAGGGCGATAATCCATGCCGGACCAGTAGTGAACACCATGTGTTTGATGTGATCAAACAGATTGGAGCCTGCTACAGCTGGTGCTAAGTTTGTCGTATCAGACAGAGGTGACATCTTGTCTCCAAAATAGGCGCCAGATACAACAGCGCCTGCTGTCATGACCGGTGGGAAACCTAAAGCTGTTCCTACACCGATTAGCGCTACACCCATGGAACCAGCTGTGGACCAGGATGACCCTGTTGCCAGGGAGACGATGGAACAAAGCAGACAGGCGGTAGCCAGGAAAATACTTGGTGAAATAACTTTAATACCGAAATACATCATAGATGGTACGACGCCGCCTGCCATCCAGGAACCCAGCATCAAACCCACAACCGCTAAGATAAGAATGGCCTGCATGGTTCTGTTGATGGCGGCCAGAACGCCCGCCTCCATATAGCTCCACTTCCAACCGTTCAGCATGGCGATGATAGCTGCAAAAGCGCCTGCGAAAACAAGTGCAACATGTGCTTCTCCGGCTTCTGTATCAATCATAACGTTCCAGAAGATCAGGGCGATCATCACGGCCATTACGAGGATACACTGCCACATAGGGATCTTTCTACCCATAATAAGTCCTCCTACTTAAATGTAAATAGTGTAAAAAATAAAATCCTGTAACACGGAATATCAGTTCCGAATTACAGGCTCAGTATAACTTTGGTCATAGGACAAAACAATTGAACAAAAGACTGAAATGTCTGAATCTACGGCTTTTGAGACTAAGACTTTTTTATTAACAGCCTTTTGTACCAATCCCTTTAACAGTCTGATTTTTTTATTTTTTCATAGAATTTCTAATCAGGCAAAAAGCTTCCATTCTGTTTTTTATTTGCATTTTTTTGAAGATATTATGAATATGCGCTTTGACGGTGCGTTCGGAGATAAAAAATTCCTCTGCAATCTCCCCATTTGTCTCCCCCTCATAGACCTTTCTCAGCACCTCTACCTCACGCTTCGTCAACCGATAATTCTCTGCAAGGTGGCTCCATGCAATTTCTTCATCCGGCTGACCGCATTTACAAGCAATTGTAAAATCTCGTAGATAAAGAACCATAATATTGGCGACATTGATTAAAAGCAGATAGAGAATTGTCAGATCCATCAACCTTCCCGGATAGATGCCTGTCTGATGTACAAAATAAGTACCTGCATCGAGGGCCAGCAGCATAGTCGTCACAATCTTGTAGATTGTACCTTTTTTCGTTTCAAAGGTCCTGCTTTCCCAGATTAAGTCGCTGCTTATGAATAACAACCCTACAAGGACGGGAATATTTAGAATCAACTTGCCCCAACGACAGGCCGGAAATAGGACGACTAGAAAAATCCATGCCCCAATATAGACAAAACTATAAATCTGAAAAAAAAGATTCACCACCTGATACCTTCTGCGCTCAAGACTGGATGATACAATACCAATCCAGATAGAGGTCAATATCACCAAAAGGCAGCCTCCAAAGCTAAGAAGCAGACCGTCGTCCTGCATGTGCATCATATGGTCATTATAATATAAGATAAAATCATAGAAATCCACAATTAACACGATAATCACAAAGTGCTTCATCATTCCAGAGTGTTTTTGAACGTCGCACCGATCTGAGAGCAATTGTACAGTCAATGCTGCAACACCGGTAAGCAGGGCAGCTATGTAGCAGAAAACATAAAAATGTGTCATAACCATCACCTCGACTCCCTATTTTACTCCACTTAATTTATATTTTACTCCTCCTGCCAACATTTGGCGAGAAAAATTTCAAAATCAAAGGCCGGGTGATTGTCCGGCCTTTGATTGGATTTATTTTATTTTACTTAATTATATTGAGGAGGCCTTTAATCATGAACTTTCACTTCTTTTAAATTTTCCTTACCACAATATATTAAATATTATAACCCGTCCTATCCAAAGGTTCAATTGTACTTAAGGATGATTCCGAGCAAATCATGTCTACATCTATAAGCTTAGAATACCCCAATTGCAACAAAAAATCAGCCTGCCTACTTAGGTGGCGGGCTGATTTTTTTCTATACTTCAATAATCTGCCAAATCATCGAACCGTATGTTCCTCGATCAGTTTATTCTTCACATCCCAGAGGTTTTGTGATAAATCTACATAATATGTCTGAGGATTCTCGAATCGCAATGT
The DNA here is from genome assembly GCA_902362805.1 of Eubacteriaceae bacterium. Classification (GTDB taxonomy): domain Bacteria; phylum Bacillota; class Clostridia; order Peptostreptococcales; family Anaerovoracaceae; genus Senimuribacter. Next base: position 41,275 of record CABIXY010000013.1, read on the forward strand.
CTCGTCCCAGAGAGTTTCCATCTGCTCTCTGCAATAGTCCTTGACCTCTTCGATGTCAGGACATTCATAGACACAGGTTCCTTTATCAAAGAGCTGTATCCGCAAGTTCTTCGCGTAGAAATTGCACAAGCGCTTCTTCTTCCAAATAGCGTTGGGATCGAAAATTTCGTAACCGTCCACCTCCGGAATCTCCTCACCATCTAAAGTCATCACATCTGCCAGCGCTTTGTGATTGTCTTTGTCGAAGAGCCTGTAAAGCGTCTTAAATCCCGGGTTCGTAATCTTTTCAACATTTTCGGAGATTTTAATCTTCGGTATGATGACGCCGTCCTGTTCCAATGCAGACAATTTGTATACACCGCCAAAGACCGGCTCGGACTTAGCCGTAATCAGTCTCTCACCGACACCAAAAGAATCTATCTGTGCGCCTTCTAAAATAATATCTCTGATAATGTATTCGTCGAGAGAGTTGGATACTGTAATAGAGCATTCCGAAAGCCCCGCTTCGTCCAGCATCCTTCTCGCTTTCTTTGTCAGATATGCTACGTCTCCGCTGTCGATTCGAATGCCCATTTTCTTCGGCTTCAGTTCCTTGAAAACCTTGATCGCTGCGGGTACGCCCGAACGCAATACATTATAAGTGTCTACCAGCAGCACGCAATTGTCAGGATAAATCTCTGCATACTTTTTAAATGCCTCATATTCGCTGGGAAACATCTGTACCCAGCTGTGAGCCATCGTTCCAAGGGCTGTGATGCCGTAATCACGATCTGCAATCGCACAAGCCGTTCCCGCACACCCTCCGATGTAGGCTGCTCTTGCGCCAAAGACCGCAGCCGCCGTACCGTGTGCCCTTCTCGTTCCGAACTCCATGACAGGTCTGCCTTTTGCAGCTCTGACGATGCGGTTCGCCTTTGTCGCAATCAAGCTTTGATGATTGATGATCAGCAAAAGCATGGTCTCGACAAACTGTGCCTGAATCACCGGACCTCTTACAGTTAAAATCGGTTCATGTGGAAAAATGGGAGTACCTTCAGGTACAGCCCAAACGTCACAAGTAAATTTAAAATTTCTCAAATAATCGAGAAAGCTATCACAAAAAATATCTTTACTCTTGAGGAAGTCAATGTCCTCCGCTGTAAAATGAAGGCTCTTCAAGTATTCTACTGCTTGCTCTACACCTGCCATAATGGCATAGCCTCCACCATCGGGAACTTTTCTGAAGAACATGTCAAAATAGGCGATGTCTTCAACATTACCTGACTGAAAATAACCGTTAGCCATCGTGATTTCATAAAAATCCGTCAGCATAGTCAGGTTTTCATTGTTAATCATTGGATTATCTCCTTTTGTTGTGTTGTTAATGATGTACAATTAATCATTATACACTATTTTAACATTTTCTTCAAGAACTGCCCTGTGTAGGAGTCTTTGCACTTTGCAATGTCCTCTGGTGTTCCTGTAGCCACGATGGTTCCGCCTCTGTTGCCGCCTTCCGGTCCCAAGTCAATGACATGATCTGCTCGTTTGATCACATCCAGATTGTGTTCAATCACGACCACTGTATTCCCCGCATCAGCTAACTTGTCCAGGACCATCAGCAGTTTATCTACATCAGCAAAATGCAGTCCTGTAGTCGGCTCATCCAGTATATACAACGTTTTCCCCGTCCCTCTCTTTGAGAGCTCAGTAGCCAGTTTGATTCTCTGTGCCTCGCCGCCTGACAGCTGCGTAGACGGCTGACCCAGCTTGATATAGTCCAGACCCACTTCGTTGAGGGTATCCAGCTGTCGTTTAATGGATGGCAGATTTTCAAAGAAACCCAAAGCCTCCGCCACGCTCATATCCAAAACATCAAAGATGTTCTTGCCCTTATATTTTACTTCCAGTGTCTCTCTATTATACCGCTTTCCCTTGCAGACTTCACAAGGTACATAAACATCTGGCAGGAAGTGCATTTCGATTTTGATGATGCCGTCTCCGCTGCAGGCCTCACATCTGCCGCCTTTCACATTAAAGCTGAACCTTCCTTTTTCAAAGCCTCTGATCTTTGACTCCGGCAGGGATGCAAACAGATCTCTGATATGGGTGAACATGCCCGTATACGTCGCCGGATTGGATCTTGGCGTTCTGCCGATTGGAGACTGGTCGATATCTATAATCTTGTCCACGTTCTCTAAGCCGATGATTTCATTGTATTTCCCGGCTTCACCCTTCGTCCTGTTGATGACCTTCGCCGCGCCTTTATAGAGAATCTCGTTGATCAAGCTGCTCTTTCCCGATCCAGACACTCCAGTAACGCAGACAAATTTGCCTAGAGGAATCTCCACATCGATATTCTTCAAGTTGTTCTCCGCCGCCCCTTTGATGGTGATGAAATTGCCATTGCCCTCACGTCTGTGTTTTGGCACTTCAATTTTCTTTACACCAGAGAGGTACTGCCCTGTTAAAGATTCTGGACAGGCTTTGATTTCCTCTACGTTACCCTGTGCAACCAATTCGCCGCCGTAAATACCCGCGCCAGGGCCGATATCAATGATATGGTCTGCGGCATACATGGTGTCTTCGTCGTGCTCGACGACCAACAGTGTATTACCCAAATCTGTCAGATGACGCAGTGTCTCCAGAAGTTTTTCATTGTCCTTCTGATGCAGTCCGATGCTGGGCTCATCCAGGATATAGAGAACACCCATCAGGCTGGAGCCGATCTGGGTCGCCAGTCTGATTCTCTGGGATTCTCCGCCTGACAATGTGCCCGACGCACGGGACAGGGTCAGATACTCCAGACCTACATTAATTAGAAACTGTAATCTGGCTTTAATTTCTTTGATAATCTGGTGGCCGATCAGTTCTTCTTTTTCGCTCAGCTGCACCTGGTCGATGAAGTTATAAGCATCTCTGATGGACATGTCAGATACTTCTGCGATATTCTTTCCCCCTATGGTCACAGCCAGTACCTCTGGTTTCAGACGCTTACCGTCACATGCCGGACAGTCTCTGACTACCATGTACTTCTGCATCTTCTCTTTCATGAAGTCAGAACTGGTCTCCCGGTATCTGCGCTCTACGTTATTGATCATGCCCTCAAAAGGATGATCTCTATGAGATACCGCTCCGGTGCTTCTGCTGGTATAGGTGTACTTCAGGTGGCGGTTTCCTGTGCCGTAAAGCAGCTCCTGCTGAAATTTTTTCGGCAGTTCTTCGTAAGGGAGACTCAAATCAACGCCGTGCTCTTTGGCCAATGCATCGATCATCTGTCTGTAAAATCCCGAAAACTCCATAGAAGCAAAAATCGTCCCTAATGCGCCGTCGATAACACTCTTATCCGTCTTGATGATGAGTTCAGGATCGATTTTCTGCGTAAAACCCAAGCCGTTACAAGTTGGACAGGCACCAAAAGGGCTGTTAAAAGAAAACATTCTCGGTTCCAGTTCCTCAATGCTGACGCCGTGCTCCGGACAGGCCAGCTTGGTGGAAAAGGTCTTCTCCATATTAAAGTCGTTATCTATAAACTGCACTACGACCAGTCCGTCTCCCTGATGCATAGCCAGCTCCGCCGCCTCAGAGATTCTGCTCTCTTGTCCCGGTTTAATGATAATTCTATCTATTACGATTTCGATGGTATGCTTGAACTTTTTGTCCAGTTTGATTTCTTCTTCGTTAATGAGACGAATTTCCCCGTCGATTCTCACCCTGGTAAATCCCTCTTTGCGGATTCTCTCCAGAATCTTCTCATGTTCCCCTTTTCTCTGCCTCACCACTGGCGCTAAAATCATAATCTTAGTGCCTTCTGGGAATTCCATGATGGAATCCACCATCTGATCGACAGTCTGACTAGTAATGGGCTTCCCGCAAATCGGGCAATGAGGATGTCCAATTCTCGCGTACAGAAGTCTCAAGTAATCGTGTATTTCGGTTACAGTGCCGACGGTAGATCTGGGATTTTTACTGGTGGTCTTCTGATCGATAGAAATGGCTGGTGAAAGCCCTTCGATCAGTTCTACGTCCGGCTTGTCCATCTGTCCCAGAAATTGTCGCGCATAGGAGGACAGGCTCTCCACATATCTTCTCTGCCCCTCAGCGTAAATCGTATCAAAAGCCAACGAAGACTTTCCCGATCCCGACAAGCCTGTCAGCACCACGAGCTGGTCTCGTGGTATCTTCACGTCGACATGTTTTAAATTGTTTTCGTTGGCACCCTTCACGTAAATCTCGTTCGCCATTCAAATCCTCCTTAATGGAGTTGCCCCAATTCTTGAAAAGAATTGTTGGGAACTCCTTATGCTTTTGTTCCCCGCAAGCGATAGCGAGCGGCTAGGAACAAGTCGTATAATGCTATAATCTTACTTTGTATTCCATAATCTGATCACGCAGCTGGGCAGCTCGCTCAAATTGCAATGCCGCTGCAGCCTGCTTCATCTCTGCTTCTAATTCCTTTACAAAGTCCTTCAGCTCTTTGGTAGTCATCTCTAAAGGTTTCTTGCCTTTAAATCTGCCTTCTTCTTCCGTCGGTTTTGTCGCTTCTATGACGGCTCTTACCGATTTCTGAATGGACTGCGGCGTAATGCCATGTTCCTCATTATATTGATTCTGAATGGCGCGCCTTCTCTCTGTCTCATCGATGGCCGCTTTCATGGCTTTGCTGATGCGATCCGCATACATGACGACTTTGCCGTCTACGTTACGGGCCGCTCGGCCGATAGTCTGAATCAAGGACGTCTCTGTTCTGAGGAAACCCTCTTTGTCAGCGTCCAAAATGGCGACGAGAGAAACTTCCGGTATGTCCAGGCCCTCTCGCAGCAGGTTGATTCCCACCAGAACATCAAATTCACCCAGACGCAGATCTCTGATAATCTCCAATCTCTCAAGGGTATCGACTTCAGAGTGCAGATATCGCACTCTGATTCCTGCATTGGTCAGATAAGTGGTCAGGCTCTCTGCCATCTTTTTCGTCAAAGTGGTCACAAAAGCACGTTCGCCTTTTTCCGCTGTCTGCTTGAGTTCACCGATCAAATCGTCAATCTGACCCTCTGTCTTGCGCACCTCGATTGGAGGATCCAGGAGGCCTGTCGGTCTGATGATCTGCTCCGCAGTAATACCGCCGGCCGCTTCTTTCTCATATGCCGCCGGTGTCGCGCTGACGTAGACAGCTTGATTGACCAATTTTTGAAACTCCTCAAACTTCAGCGGTCTATTGTCCAATGCCGACGGAAGCCTGAAACCGAATTCGACCAGAGAGGACTTGCGGGAACGGTCTCCTGCATACATGGCCCTCAATTGAGGCAGCATGACGTGGGATTCGTCAATCAGCAAAAGAAAATCCTCTGGCAGATAGTCGATCAACGTATATGGACGGACCCCTGGCTCCAGCCCGTTAATATGTCTCGAATAGTTTTCGATTCCTTTGCAGGTGCCAATTTCTCTCAGCATCTCCATATCATATCGTGTTCTCTGCTCGATTCTCTGCGCTTCCAGCAGTTTCCCTCTATCCTTAAACCACTGCAGTCGCTCGGCCAGTTCTTCTTCGATGGTCACCAAAGCCCTTTCCATGTTTTCTTTGGACGTAACATAATGGGAGGCTGGATAGATGGCCACGTGATTGCGCAGTCCGAGTATCTCACCTGTCAGAGGGTTCATCTCTTTGATCGTCTCAATCTCATCGCCAAAGAGTTCAATCCGCACCGCCTTATCAGATCCCGCAGGGAAAACATCTATGATGTCTCCCCTGACTCTGAAGGTACCGCGTTCAAAAGCCAAATCGTTGCGTGTGTACTGGATATCTACCAGCTTTCGCAGGATCTCATTGCGTGGTTTCTCCATACCTGGTCTCAGCGATATCAATTGATTTTCGTAATCAAAAGGACTTCCCAGACCATAGATACAGGATACCGAGGCTACGATGATGACATCGCTGCGCTCTGCCAAGGCCGCGGTTGCTGAGTGCCTCAGCTTCTCAATCTCGTCGTTGATCTGGGAGTCTTTTTCTATATAGGTATCAGTGGAAGGCACATAGGCTTCCGGCTGATAATAATCGTAATAAGAGACAAAGTATTCTACTGCATTGTTTGGGAAAAACTCTTTGAATTCTCCATGGAGTTGAGCAGCCAGGGTCTTGTTATGAGAAATGACAAGAGTTGGCTTCTGTACCTTTTGTATGATATTGGCCATGGTAAAAGTCTTGCCGGATCCGGTAACACCCATCAACGTCTGATGCTTTCTCCCTTCCACCACGCCTTGTACCAACTTTTCAATTGCTTGCGGCTGGTCCCCCATTGGATTATAATCAGAGACTAACTCAAACCGTCTTTCTTCTCTCATCTATATTTCACCTCCATTGATATTCAAATACCACAATGTAGCTTTGTCTTCTATGTTGTTATTCGGTTTTCATTCTAGCACAAAAAAATTAAAAAGTACAGAGAAAACAGGAACATTTGTTCTGCACTTTTTGATTTCCATAATCGACAGCTAAACGATACTGTCATTACTACTAATATACCCTGAAATATGCCATCCAATCTAGTGTCCAGATAATTCCTTTTTCACCTTAAACCGCAAAACTGCCCGCAAGCATTCTCGTACTCACGGACAGTTTCTAAATTCTTAATTTTACAAATAGACTTAGCTTGATAGTTCCCTGTCATTTACCATAATCACAGGCGGTGCTGAAACGCCCGGCGTGTAATGTTTCCAAAAGCGATCGAGCAGATACTCCTTTACCTCTCCGCGGGAGTGGAATTTTGCCACCTGAACAGGGAAGGTAGGCCCGATTTTCTCCACAAAATACACGTCGCTGCCATCCTCAATCATCACACCAGCGTGGCCGACAAACGCAGTCTTTTCCATTTCATCGTGAAAAACGACGCTGATCAGAGAAGCCGCCCCCTCCTTAAATTGAATGCCTCTGTTTTTCCACTCCTGCCGAACCGCTTCTAATATATCCTGCGGATTGGTGGTGTCTTTTACAGATACCGGATTATATAGGGTATAGAATTTACTTAAATTTTCACCTGCAAGCTTACAAAGGGGATAATTTTCTATGGCATCGGTGTCGCTGGATAACGCCGCACTGCCTTCCATCTTTGTCTCCGTCGTTAGAAAATCACGGAACAGAGTCATGGCGGTAATCCTGCAGTTCACGTCTGCGTAGTCATGGTCTTCCATCCAAAGACTGTAAGTGTCTGACATTTCATAATCGATGTTTCTGCCATCCACGGTCACAAAACCCTCGTGAAAGTAATCCTGTTCGCCTACGATGTCGTTATAGTCTTTGGCCAGGTCCATCACTTCATCTATATAGCTTTCTTTGATGCCCGCTTTCTTGAAGACTGCAGAAACGTCCTGCCGTGTCTTGTCATCTGTCAGATTTGTATAGGTCAAAGTATTCATGGTCCACTTAGGCATGGTACGAATTGCCTGAGGGGCGCTTGCCTGGCTGTAATAGTTCTTCTTGTTGATCGTCTTGCGGATTTTGACTTTATAATAATATACAGTGTTGCCACTGACAGCCTTGTCTACAAAGTGAGTTCCATAGGTGGAGCACCACATCTGCCAGCTTTCCTTAAAAGGAACCTCTTTTATTTTTTTGTAAGTCCCGTTTTCAGAATCACTCCTGTAGACGATCATGGTCTTTTTGTTGGTACTGCAATCTTTAGTACCTGCATCGATGCCTACGCTGATAACCTTATCACTTGGCAGCGTAAGTTCCATAGTGTAGTTAGAGATAGTGACACCTGCTGCCGCTGTGTTTTCATCGGAATACCTGGCATAGGTTTTTTTGCCTTTCACGTAACGGAACGGCCTGACCTTGTATTTGTAGAGCGTGTTTTTCTTCACCTTTTTGTCTGTATAGGTCGTCCCCTTGACACTGGCAATTTTTTTATAAGACTTTCCGGTGGCGGTCTTGCGATAGATCTCGCAGTTGGTATACTTTTTCTGCTTCGGCCATTTCACCTTGATGGTCGTGCTGTTCATAGCCGTCAAGGTAACCTTGATTCTGCTGTTCTTCGCCGCCTTTGTCGTTTGTGCTGTAGCCCCGCTGACGCTGACCGTAGAAAACGCCAGCAAAATCATCAGCGCACAGGCAATGATTGTTCTCTTCTTTTTCATCTCTTTTCCCCTTTTGTAATGTCTTTTTCCATTCGGCAACGCCGTTCAATATTGTGAAAACATTATACCATGTGCATTCCTTTGATATTAGAATCGCAGCACGTGATTCAATGTTTTCTTCCGCTCGGCGACGCCGTAGGATTGTGAAAACATTATACCATGTGCATTCCTTTGATATTAGAATCGCAGCACGTGATTCAATGTTTTCTTCCGCTCGGCAACGCCGTTTAGATTGTGAAAACATTATACCATGTGCATTCCTTTGATATTAGAATCGCAGCACGTGATTCAATGTTTTCTTCCGCTCGGCAACGCCGTTTAGATTGTGAAAACATTATACCATACATGGAAAAGAGTCACAATTGCATCATTCGATGAAAAACAGCTTCACGGCACTTTCTACCAGCACTAATGCCATGCAGATGTTAAACGGTCTGTAGTATTTACTCAGGAACTTCTGCAGCAGACTGCCTGCTGCCGCCCAGACCAGAGTTCCCGAAATTCCAGCCAAGGTCAGAAATAAAGCCGACGCCAACAGCGCCTCCAAGGAATCATTTACAGGAATCACGTAACCTGTGTAAGTCGTAATGGCAGCAAGTATAATCTTCACGTTGACAAACTGCAGCACCATTCCCTTGATAAAGCCTCCCGCCTCTTTCTGTTCTCCTGTGTCCGGTTTGCTCTTCGCCACGTGGAAGGCTAGCCACAAAATATAGGCAGCGCCTACGTACTTCATCACTGAAACGATACCGCCGATATATTTTGCAATCCAAAAGCAGCCCACTGCACAAAGCACCATGACGCAGATAAATCCCATACCGATACCTAAAATCAGTTTTCTGCCATTGGCCCAGCCGTAATTGCTAGTGGTGTTGAGGGCAAGAATGTTATTCGGGCCCGGCGTATAGGCCGTAACAAACGCATAGGGCGCAAAACTCAGTAAAATATTCATAATCACTTGAAATCACCTTCCTTTAGGATTATAATAACATAAAAGATAATTTCAAAATAGTCGAAGTATTTGATATTATAATTCAATATTTTCGAACCAAATAATAGGAGGTTTGTGATGGACCTGAAATATTTAGAAACCTTTAAAACAATTACAGAAGAAGGAAGTTATGCCAAGGCTGCTGATAAGCTGGGGTACACCCAGTCCACCATCACCTTTCAAGTATAGCAGTTAGAACAGGAACTCTCCATCAAACTCTTTGAAAAAATCGGCAGACGGATGCAGCTGACCAAAGCTGGCGAAAAACTGATTCCTTATGTAGAAGAAACACTTCTCTCCTTTACAAAAATGCAGAGTCTGGGGACTTCCCTGGCTGATATGAAGCAAAGCCTTTCTGTCGGAGTAGCTGAGACGCAGCTCTGTTACCGTCTCCCGCCTTTGCTAAAGCAGTTCCACCAGATCGCTCCTGGGGCAAAATTGTTTCTCCGCTCTATGAACTGCTACGAAATCCGCGACGCTTTGATCGACGGAAGACTTGATATGGGCATCTTTTACGAAAATGTCGGCGGAAATACGGACAGCCTGACCCTCCACAAGATGGACTCCCATACCATGACCCTGATCGCTTCGCCGGCAACAAAAAAGCAGTATCCCGATTTTAAGACTTCCGGCCAGAGGTTGGATCTCCCCTATATCATCGATGAGCCAAACTGCATTTTCAGAGAAATCTTCACTGATTATCTGAAGGAAAAGGACATTCATTTAGGCCACACCATTGAACTGTGGAGCATTCCTACGATTATTAACTTGGTAAAAAATGATATGGGAATTTCCTATCTGCCCACCTTTACGGTGGAAGAAGACTTAAAAGAAGGCAGTCTCTGCGCCATTGAGACAGATTATGACCATATGGAGATTACTGCAGTCTGCGCCCATCACAAGAATAAGTGGCTCAGTCCTGTCATGCAATGCTTTATCGACCTCTTGACAAATTCTAAAAAAAGCTGACCTCATCAGTCAGCTTTTTCGTTTTTTGATTCCATATCTTTCGGCAGAATCAGATTGCAGACAATTGCCACCAAGAATACCACCGCTACACAGTTCTCAGCAAACACATTTTGTATAATCTGTGGAAAGATAGAGAAGATCTCCGGCACCTGGGTAAATCCAATCCCCACGCTGAGAGACAGCGCCACAATGCTGATGTTTCTCTGGCTGTAACCGCACCGTGAAATCATCTGAATTCCGCTAACCACGATGGTTCCAAACATCATGATCGTGCAGCCTCCCAGCACTGCGTCGGGCAAAGTGGCCAGCAGCGTTCCAAAGATCGGAAACAATCCTGCCAAGATCATGATGATGGCGCCCATGAGCAGGGTGAAGCGGTTGACAACCTTGGTCATAGCCACAAGCCCCACGTTCTGGCTGAAGGATGTAATGGGCAGGCAGCCGAAGACCGCCGACAAAGAGCTGATGAAACCGTCACAGGCGATAGACCCCGCGGTTTCCTTTGCCTTTACATCTCTTCCAAGACCAGACGATGCCAGTGCTGAAGTATCACCGATAGTCTCTGTGGCCGATACCAGGAAAATCAGGAACACCGAGACGATAGCGCCTGGATGAAAGACCGGTTTGAAGGGCATCAACTTTGGCAGCGCAATGACAGACGCATCCGACAGCGTGGAAAAGTCGACCATTCCCATGGCGACAGCGACTACATACCCTGCCACAAGACCAAACAACACAGACAATTGCTTCCAAAAGGACTTAGCGAAGATGTTAAAGCCGATACAGCACGCCAACGTAATGCCGCCCAGAATCAGGTTTTTGGCTGAGCCGAAGTCTGCACTGCCGCTGCCACCGCCAAAAGAGGCTGCGCCTACAGACAGTAAAGAAAATCCGATGGCAGTTACCACGCTGGCTGCTACTACTGGCGTAATCAGCTTCGTCCAATATTTTGCCAGCAGACCGAGAACACCTTCCGCCAGACCGCCTATCAGCACCGCGCCGATAATCGCTTCATAACCGTAAGTCGGTCCGATATAGCAGAAGATGGAGACAAAAGTGAAGCTGATTCCCATGACGATGGGCAGTCCAGACCCCAGTCTCCAGACCGGATAAAGCTGGATGATCGTACCGATGCCGGCGATAATCATGGCGCTCTGGATCAACATGGCCATACCACCTGAGGATAAGCCGCAGGCCCCTGCTACGATGATAATGGGTGCGATGTTTGCTACAAACATGGCCAGGATGTGCTGCAGCCCAAAAGGAATCGCTTTAGAAACAGGTACTCTTCCTTCCAATTGATATATGTTTTCCACGTTACTATTCATAGGTACCTTCCCCTAACGACTCCTGCGAGCGAAACACGACTTCTCCAGTTTCGCTGTTCATACTTTCTACGATGGCTAAAGATTCTAGCTGATAGCCCAAGTTGCGAATAATCTGACCGCCGGGCTGAAAACCCTTTTCGATGGCGATGCCGATGCCGCAGACCTCCGCTCCTGCTGCTTGCACCAACTGAATCAACCCCTGCAGCGCACAGCCATTTGCCAGAAAGTCGTCGATAATCAAAATCCGATCTTCCGCAGTGAGAAATTTCTTTGATACGATAATCTGATTTTTTGTCTTGTGGGTGAAAGACTCAACTTCTGCCGTATACATCTCACCATCCAGATTGATGCTCTTCGCTTTCTTCGCGAAGACCACCGGCACATCAAAATGCTTCGCCACAATACAGGCAATTCCGATACCGGAAGCCTCTATAGTCAAAATTTTGTTGATGTCTTTTTCCCTGAATTTCTCTTTAAATGCTTCACCCATCTGGTCAAATAACTTGATGTCCATCTGGTGGTTGAGAAAACTGTCAACCTTGAGTACATTTCCTTCTTTTACAATTCCGTCTTTTGTTATCCGTTCTTCTAGGAAGTTCATTCTGCGCTCCTCTCCTCTTATCGACAATGAATTACATTTTTTTCGCTAATAGATTATAGCACAAAAAGAAAAGGGGGCTGTGAAAAAACAATCCCTTAAACAGAACCCCGGTTTATGATGCAGCCATCATAAACCGGGGGTTCTTTCATATCGTATACAAAAAACGAACAAAAACCATTAAAAAGCCTGCATTTCCAAGGATCTGCAGGCTTTTAGTGGTAAAATGTAAGTATGAAAAACAATCTGACCACTACATCATATTGTAGACCAAATCAAGGCAGAATGCCAATATATATTTCGGATTTTCTTGATCTTTGTGATCCGGTCCTGACATTTGACGAATTCATGGAGGGAATCGATTTAAAAAAGTATCTAAAAGCCCTGCCACAACACGACACCGGCAGAATCAGATACAATCCCGTCAATATGTTAAAGACCGTACTGTTCGGATTCATGACAAACGGATACATGTCACTAAGGGAGCTGGAAGACAGCTGCAGGGTGAATATCAGGTTTATGTACCTGATGGATTATGACACGCCGTCCTACAGGACCTTTGGGTATTTCATCAATGAAGTCATTGCAGATTCTGTCGAAGATCTGTTCCATGACATTAACAAAGTGATTTTCGATAAGGAAAAGGTGGATTTAAACCATCTGTACATAGACGGCTCCAAGTTTGAGGCAAATGCTAACAGGTACAGCTGGGTCTGGAAAAAAGCAACGGAAAAATCCAGGTACCGCCTGTATGGTAAAATCACAACATTACTGGAAGAAATGAACGTTGTCCTTGCACCATCAGGCATGGTGATTCCAACCAATGCCGAATATGTGCCGCAGGGATTAAGAGAGATCCTTAACCGGTATCACGGCTTACTCCATCTTGATGAGGATGCCTTTGTATATGGCAGGGGCCACCGCAAAACAGTCTGCCAGCGTCAATATGAAAAACTAAAAGGATATGCAGACAAGCTTGAAGAATATATCGAAAAAGCGGGTATATGCGGGGATAACCGGAACAGCTATTCCAAGACGGACCACTCTGCGACATTCATGAGGATCAAAAGAGACTATATGGGAAATGACCAGCTCCTCCCGGCCTACAATGTGCAGATCGGGGTTGCTGATGAGTATATAGCCGTAGCAGATGTAAATCAATACCGCAGTGACATGGACTGCTTCGTGCCACTCATGGAAAAATTCAAAAGCATCTATGGGCATTATCCAAAATATCCGGTTGGTGACGCCGGTTATGGTTCCTACAACAACTACATCTTTTGTGGACAGAATGGAATGGAAAAGTATATGAAATTTCCAATGTACAGGAAAGAGACGAAAGACAGGAAATACCATGAAGATCCTTTCAGGGCGGTCAATTTCAAAATTGACGGAGACGGACGCTTACGATGTCCGAATGGAAAAGCATTTCATTTTGCTTACAGAAAGAACGTACGGGGAAACAGGTACGGCAGGCAGGAAGAAGTATATGTCTGCGAGGACTGTGCCGGCTGTCCGTATGCACGGCAATGTAAGAAAACGGATAAAAACCGCAGCATAAGGATCAATGAAGAACTGACAGCGATGCATGAGGAAGTGATTGGAAACCTGGAAAGCATACACGGGGCACTGCTGAGGATGAACCGGTCCATACAGGCGGAAGGCACTTTTGGAATCATGAAGAATGACAGATGGTACAAGCGGGTCGTAAGAAGAGGGATGGATGCAGTAAAACTGGAAGTATTCCTGGTCTCTATAGGGCATAACCTTTACAAATATTACAACAAACAAATGAGACTTCAGAAAGCCGCATAGTCTAAAAATCGTTTACTCTATGGGGTAAGGGGCAGTGCGCCCATTTACATAAAAAAATTCATATACATAGAAGATGTTTAGTTAACGAAAAGAGGCTGCGAAAAAATATTTCATTTTTTCACAGCCCC
>CABIXY010000014.1 GCA_902362805.1 Eubacteriaceae bacterium
ACAGCTGACCGAGATCCTGGCGAAGTACGACATGACCTGCTCCGAGGTGACCCTGGAAGAGGTGCTCCACCTGAAGACGGGGGTGAACTACCTGGAGGACAACAACATGCTGGTATCCGGCGAGTTCGTGACGAAGCCTGAATTCCAGAAGTACAACTGCGTGCAGATTCCTGAGGAGGAAGCATATGCGGCAAACTGCATCTGGGTCAACGACACCGTCATCGTACCGGAAGGCTATCCGGCAGTGCTGAAAGCGGTACAGGACCTGGGCTACAAGACAATCTTAGTTGACACATCAGAGTACAGAAAACTTGATGGCGGACTTAGCTGCTTATCATTAAGATTCTAGTCTCTTTATAAGAGAGGGGTAACTTAATATGGGCAATAAATCCAATGAACAGGGATTAGGCGTCGCCAAACTGGCGCTATTTTCTATAGGGCTGACTCTGGCCAGCGGTGTCTTCAGTTTATCTGGAGACTTCGCTGCCGGCGGAGCCCATACACTGGCAGTTCTGCTCGGATGGGTGATCTGCGGTGTCGGTATGTTGGGACTGACGATGTGTTTCTTCAAACTGAGCGTTGTAAAAACAGATTTGACGAGTGGTATCTACAGTTATGCAAAAGAAGGTTTTGGAGAGTTTGTCGGGTTCAACTCCGCATGGGGTTACTGGATGAGCGCAATGCTGGCACAGCTTTCTTTCATTACGCTGCTTTTTGCGGCACTTGGAAACTTCTTTGAGGTCTTTGGAACCGGGAGCAACTTGGTTTCCATGATCGTTGCATCGGTCATCATCTGGTTGTTGTCTCTGCTTGTACTGCGAGGCGTAAACCAGGCAGTAGCCATTAATGCAGTGGTGGTGATTGCAAAGTGTGTCCCAATTGTTGTAATGGTCGTTGCCATCATTTTGGCTGGTGCGTTCAAATGGGACATCTTCATGGATAACTTCACTGGGGAAGCAAGTGGAATGAGTCTGTTAGATCAGATCAAATCCACAGTATACACCACAGTGTGGACATTTATTGGAATTGAAGGTGCTGTAGTGCTTTCCGGAAGAGGGAAGAACACAAAAGTTGCAGGTATTGCAACCGTGATTTCCTTCCTCTCACTGTTCGTACTCTACCTTTTGATTTCCGTTTTGAGCATGGGTGTCATGCCGGCAGAAGAATTGGCTGCGCTTACAAATCCGCCTATGGCAGGTTTATTAGAATATGTCGTGGGTCCTTGGGGTGCTGCACTTGTAAACATCGCTGTGATTGTTTCTCTTGGCGGAGCGTTGTTCTCCTACACCATTCTCTGTGTAGACAGCGCATATGGTCCGGCAGAACAGGGGGCATTCCCGTCGGTGTTCCGCAAACTGAACAAATTCAAAGCGCCTACATGGTCTGTCATCATTTCGGCCATTTTCATTCAGGTATTCATCGTTATCATTTATTTTAACGCTGGAACCTATCAGGCTGTTTATGCGATGTCAACCAGCGCGATTATGGTGCCGTACGTGTTCTCTGCATTCTATTACCTAAAACTTGTAATCAGAGGACAGGGGTTAGAACCGGGCAACAGCAATAAAGCAATGGCATGGCTCATCGGTATTGTAGGTTCGATTTATGGAATCTGGCTGCTATATGCAAGTGGTTTGCAATATATTTTAATCGCAACGATCTTGTACGCACCTGGCAGCATAATGTATTACTATAATAGAAAGAAAAACGGTCAAAAGATCTTTGAAAGTACCGGCGACATCGTTGCATGCGTGGTACTGGCGGCTTTGATTGTCGCTGCGATCATATTTATCGCGACAGGAAGAATCAATCCGTTTGAAATGTAAAGAAAAGTATAAAACGACTTTCGAAAATGCTTGAAAGTCGTTTTTTCTTTGATGTTTTTTGCATAGTATAACCTAAAATGTAAAATACTATCTTTAATCAAAAGATAAGGGGGATAAAAATGTCAACGAATTTTAATAATAGTGAGACAAAAGACAACTTGATGAGAGCCTTTGCGGGTGAAAGCCAGGCGAGAAACAGATACACTTTCGGCGCGTCTCAGGCAAAAAATGCAAATCTTCATGTTATTGAAGCTGTTTTTACATTTACAGCAAACCAGGAGAAAGAACACGGTGAGATTTTCTACAATCATCTGAAAGAACTGGCAGGGGATACGATCCACATTGACGGTGGTTATCCAGTTGATATCACAGATTCTATGATTCAGCTTTTGCGCTATGCACAGCACAACGAATATGAGGAGCACGACGACGTGTACAGTGCTTTTGGACAGAAGGCTGCAGAAGAAGGCTTTCTGGCTGTAGCCAACTCATTTAATCAGATCGCAAAGATTGAAAAGGTTCACGGAGACCGATTCGGCATGTTCGCAGATCTGCTCGAACAGAACAAACTCTTCATCTCTGACGTGGAGTGTGACTGGATGTGCCTCAACTGCGGACATATTCACAAAGGTACCAGCGCGCCGCAAATTTGTCCGGTATGTCAGCATAATCAGGGCTACTTTGTCAGACTGGAACTGGCGCCGTTTACAGGAGCGATTTAAGCAGTAAAAAGTAAAAGACCGGTTGACCCGGTCTTTTACTTTTGGTTAATGATCTGATTCTGCTGCGATATCATCCAGAATCATCTGAAGGTCTTCACGGCAGCCACCGCACTTGTCTCCTACCTTTGCAATTTCACAGAGGGCCTTGAGATCGCATACGCCAGTCTCTCTGATGATATCCTCTATTTCTCCACGGGTTGTGTGGTAGCAGAGACATACCTCATAATCCCTAGATTTCTTATCCATAATAAAATCTCCTTACAATTCAATTCTTTTTTAGTATACCACAAAATATAGAGATAAAGCATCACAACTTCTTCACATAATCAAAATATAAAACATACATATACGGTGTACTATAGTAGTAAAGAGCATCAGGAGGTGAGAGAATGAACGGCTTCAAGTACAAACTATATCGTTTTATGCAAGGCAGACGGGGTCTCGACAATCTTGGCAGATTCCTCATCATGACAGCCATGCTATTGATGATTTTATCGATGTTCTTCGTCAAATTTCCGGCTGTATACAGAGTCGCATACTATATAGGGGTATTCGCTTTTATCTATGCCTATTTTAGGGCATTTTCGAGGAATATCTATAAAAGGGAAATGGAAAATAACAAGTATCTGGCTTTTAAATATAAAATCACTAAAGGTAAAAGCCTGAAACAGTGGCGTTATGAACGCAAGATTTACACTTTCTTCAAATGCCCCGGATGCGGACAGAAGATGAGAGCGCCTAAAGGGAAGGGCTCTATCAGAATCACATGCCATCAATGCGGCAGCGAATTTCAGAAAAGAGTATAGCTTACAGAGAACAAAAGACTAGACCTGGGAGGGATAGTCTTTTTTGATTCATAGGAAATTGTTTTTCCACTTTTTCAATAGTTGAAAGCTGCCATAGGATTTTCAGTATTGAAAGAGGGAGAAGCATATTCCTTGCTTCTCTGGTGATCGGTAAAGGCATCGTCAGACTTTAAGAAATAAGCATATTCTTTTCTTCCCGCATCCCAAGTGGCATCGACATTATAGTAGACATGACCCAGTTTGACGATATTCCAGGCGTGATTTTCATCTCTGCCGGTGCCTGCCACGATACGCACTGGAATTTTCGCTGCCTTGCACATCCTGTAGAACAATGTAGAATACCCCTGGCAGACAGCACGCTGATTTACCAGAGCCGCATAAGCAGTGTATTTTTCAGAGTAATTTGGTCCATGGATATCATCGTATTGTACAGTATGACATATGTAATCATAGATTGTCTTGACTTTGTCATACGCAGTCTTTTTTTCTAAATGCAATGAATCCAATGTTTCCTGCAGCAGTATTTCAAATTTTTTTTCCTGCACTGCAGAGGTCTTATAGGCAATCCGGTAGCTGAATGTATAATAGTGTTTTTTGTTTTTCTTCAAGTAGCTGCAGCTGGCTTTATAACCATCAAACAGGCTGTATCGCAAATAATCACCCATCGAAGAAAAATCGCTGCCCTCATCTGCAAATGCATCGTCGTGAAAAAACTTGCAGACTTGAGAAGTATTGCCGTTGTCTGTGACGTAGGTGAACTGTATCTGCCGCTTATGGTCTAAAATCTGCTGACAATAATAGGCCCTGGCATCAGTATGAGAATCAAACACAGGAGTATTGTCCATCTTGCCAGCTGAAATGACTGCAGCTAACAATGCAGTTACGGCAGCAGCTGCAATGATCATGATGACTCCCTTTCTCCAAGCTGCATATTTCATAAATGAACCTCAATAATAAAGTATTTTTATAGTCCATTGTATGCGAGAGAGAATGAAAAGTTTCTGAGATATTTCATTGATAAGATTGTTGACGATGAAGGACTTTTGAGATAATATGAACTAAAATTTGAAAGAAGGTGATATAATGGAATCTTATGAAGCAGAACTTTACGATGTTTTTCAGAGAATTGGAATTACCGATTATGACATTCATGAGCACAAAGCGATTTTTTCCATCAAAGAAGCAGAAGACGAAGGTCTGATTCTGCCTGGACTTAACTTGAAAAATCTTTTGATCAAAGATAAAAAGACGGAGCACTTTTTTATGGTCATTTTGGAAGATCACCGCCACATGGATGAAAAACACTTCAAAGACTTGACAGGATGGGGGAAAATTAGATTTGCACAGGAAAAAGAGATGTGGGAGTTGTTGAGACTGACGCCGGGCTCTGTTTCGCCTTTTGGTCTGCTCAGTGATAAGGATCACAGAATCACCGTGGTGCTTGAGAAACTGATTACAGATGCAGCAGAAGACGAATTGGTCAACTTTCATCCTAATCGAAACACCGCTACCTTATCCTTAAAGAAAAGGGACTTTCTAAAATTTTTGGAATCTATAGGCACGGATGTTATTTTTGAGAGATGAAAAAGAGTGCAGAGGAATCTCAAGGCTGATATAGCCGGCAGATTTCATCATGCACTCTTTTTTTATTTCATGGTACCTTCGTTCATAAACTTTACATGCCAAGACAAGGCCTCTTCTAGAATATGCGGCGTCTGCATGGCACTGGTTTCACAGGCGCGCTTGTAATAATCCATCAGCTTTTCACGATAGTCTGGATGAGCGCAGTTGCTGATGATTTTTAACGCCCGTTCTTTTGGACTGCATCCGCGAAGATCGGCATATCCTTGCTCGGTGACGATGACCATCACGTCATGTTCGGTGTGATCTACATGAGAGACCATGGGAACGATAGAAGAAATATCCCCATTCTTAGCCAGAGAAGCTGTTGTAAAAATGGTGATGGAGCCGTTTCTGGCAAAATCACCGCTGCCGCCGATGCCGTTCATCATGCCGGAGCCGTTGACGTGAGTTGAGTTGACGTTGCCGTAGATATCCACTTCCAGGGCGGTGTTCATGGCGATGATGCCCAGCCTGCGAATGACCTCTGGATTATTGCTGATTTCCTGCGGCCGGAAGATCAGCTTACCTTTGTATATCTCCGCCTCCTGGTCAAACTGCTCTTTCATTTCCGGGGATGGTGAAATTGCAGTTGTAGAAGCGCATCTTGCCTTTCCGCATTTGAGCATCTGCAGCATGGAGTCCTGGACAACCTCAGTATAGCAGGTCAGATCGTGAAATTCAGAGTCCAGCAGTCCGTAGAGCACGGCGTTGGCAACGCTTCCGACGCCTGATTGAATGGGCAGGAGCGTATCTGTCAATCTGCCGGCTTCCACTTCTTTTTCCAAAAATTTAATGATGTTCTGCGCAATTTTTTTTGCATTGTCATCGATCGCTGCCAGTGGTCGAACGCCGTCCTGCAAGTCGGTAATGACGATGGCGACGATTTTGTCAAAACCACATTCCATGTAAGGTTTTCCGATCAAATCATCGGGTTTTACAATGTTGATAGGCTTTCTGTGTGGCGGGTTATCCATGACGAGACAGTCGTGCATGCCCTCTAAAGCCATGGACTGATGCAGATTCAGTTCGACAATGACCTTGTCAGCTTGCTTAATAAAGGAAGGCGCATTTCCAATTGCAGTGGTAGGGATCAAGCCACCCTCTTCAGTGATGGCTAAAGCTTCCACGATTGCGATATCCACCTTTGGGATAGACCCGTAGTTGATGTATTGGGTAGAGTGAGAAAGGTGCATGTCAGTATATTCTACATCCCCTTTGTTAATAGCCTTTCTGATCGTCTTATTGGTAAGGTAGGGCAGTCTTTTTCTAATGATGCCGGCTTCTGTGAGTGCTGTGTCAATTTCAGGGCCGACAGAAGCACCGGAATAGAGATCTATTTTCAATTCTGCACCCCTTTTTGCTCTCTCAGCCAAAGCCAGAGGCACCGCTTTGGGGTATCCGGATGGAGTGAAACCACTGACTCCCACAACCATACCATCCTCGATCAGCTCCGCCGCCTGTTCTGCGCTCCTGATCAAACCGTAAGCTCTATCGCTTCTCATTCTTTCATTAACTCTTGGATCCAACTCCATGATCGTTCCTCCTCCAATTGGTGTTTATAGTTGTCGATTGGCTATTTTTCATGATAGCATCATTAGTAATAAGTATCAACCTGGAACTTTGTTCATTTTTTGCACATTGTTTTTGCAGAATGTGGAAGAATCATGGTATACTGTTACTAATGCAAAACATACGAGGTGAAGAGAATGAGAAAAACAAAGATTGTCTGTACGGTTGGACCTGCGTCAAAGGAGAGAGAGACTCTCAAGAATATGCTTCTGGCGGGGATGAATGTAGCGCGGCTGAATTTTTCCCACGGCACTCACGAAGAACACAAACAAACAATCGAGAATTTCAGGAAGGTGAGAGACGAACTGGGAATTCCGGCGGCGGTTTTGCTCGACACCAGAGGACCGGAAATTCGTATCAAAAACTTTGAAAAAGGCCAAGAACTGTTGGATGATGGACAAGTATTTACCATCACAACGAGAGACGTCATAGGTACAAAAGAAATCGTCTCTGTGACGTACAAGGATTTTCCTCAAGAAGTGAAAGCGGGAAATTTAGTGCTGATCAACGATGGCAAAATTGTCATCAAAGTAGAAGAGACTACGGAAACCGATGTCAAGGGATTGGTGATTCATGGCGGCAAGATCAGTAACCACAAAGGAATCAACCTGCCCAATGTAAACCTCAACATGGAATATATGAGCGAACAGGACCGCAAAGACATTCTGTTCGGCATTGAAAATGACGTTGATTATATTGCGGCATCTTTTGTGCGGTCAGCAAATGACGTGATGACAATCAGGCGGCTGCTGGATGAAAATGGCGGGGAGGAAATCAAAGTCATTGCAAAGATTGAGAGCACGCAGGGAATCGAGAATTTTGAAGAAATACTGCAGATTGCCGACGGCATCATGGTCGCCAGAGGAGATATGGGCGTGGAAGTAGCTTACGAAAAGCTACCGGGCATTCAGAAGAGATTTATCAAAAGATGTGTGCAGTCAGGTAAAATCGTCATAACAGCTACGCAGATGCTGGAATCGATGATAACGAGCCAGATGCCGACCAGAGCGGAAATCACTGACGTTGCCAACGCAGTTTTTGACGGAACTTCGGCAGTGATGCTGTCCGGCGAGACGGCAGCAGGACAATATCCGGTAGAAGCCGTGGCCACAATGGCGAAGATTGCGAGACAGGCAGAAGAAGACATGCCGAGAAAAGAAATGGTCTGGCACGAGATGGACGTGATGGATGTGACTAACGCTGTGGGGCATGCCGCCTGCACTTTGGCGAAAGACATCCAGGCAGGTGCCATTATGGCGATTACTAAGACCGGGTATACGGCCAGACGAATGTCAAAATTTCATCCCGATATCATGGTAATCGGTGCAACGCCATATGAAAAAACCTATCACCAGCTATCTCTGATTTGGGGCGTGTGCCCGATTATTGCAGGTTATAGATATGACATTGAGGACCTGTTCAGCCACTGTGCGAGGAAAGCGATCAGAGCGGGCTTGATCAAAAGCGGTGACAAAGTCGTCATCAGTGCAGGCTTACCAGTAGACGTACCCGGAAATACCAACATCATAAGAGTAGTAGAAGCAGAGTTAAAGGAATAAGACTTTAGTCGTATTTTTGAAAACACGATGATCAGACTAAATATTAGAAGGTTTTTTGGTTGAATTGATTTTTTCCAGATAGTATACTTAATATATACGACCGGCGCATCAGTTTGCGATGCAAACCGGACTAGAGCTTCAAAATTTGGGGCAGATTCATAAAGGAGGTAGATCGTCTGGAAAGAAAAAAGTTTATTCTATTCAAACAGAACAGAACGATTCTTGTTGAGAAAGTCCGAGAATCCCTCACTTCTGTTCTTCCAATCACCGTTATCGTTTTTTTTCTATGTTTTAGTCTGATACCAGTTCCCAATAGCATCTTGATGGCTTTTGTCATAGGCGCTGTATTTCTCATTTTGGGAATGGGACTTTTTACGCTGGGTACTGACTTGGGAATGACTCCCATAGGGCAGCACGTTGGTTCTGCCATCACAAAATCTAAAAGCATATTTCTCATCGTTTTAGTTTGTTTCCTAGTTGGAACAATCATTACCATATCGGAGCCAGATCTTCAAGTTCTGGCCGAACAAGTACCAAATGTGCCTAACATGGTGCTGATACTGGCTGTTGCCGTAGGCGTAGGCATTTTTCTTGTCATATCGCTGTTGCGTATTCTATTGAAAGTAAAGCTGGCATACCTGCTAATCGCTTTTTATCTGATCGTATTTATATTGGCGCAGTTTGTTCCGCTGGATTTTCTGGCAGTCGCTTTTGACTCTGGCGGCGTAACGACGGGACCGATGACAGTACCCTTTATCATGGCGCTGGGTGTGGGTGTCGCTTCCATCAGAAGTGACAGAGATGCCACCAATGACAGTTTTGGTCTGGTAGCACTTTGCTCCATAGGACCAATCGTGGCAGTGATGATTCTGGGTATTTTATATAATCCGAAGTCGGCTGTTCAATCAGCGATATCCATGCCGGATGTATCTGATTCTGTAGAACTTTGGAAACTATTTATCAACGCACTGCCGAGGTATTTTGAGGAAGTTGGAATCGCACTGCTGCCGATGGTTATCTTTTTCCTCGCTCTGCAAGCCTGGAAACTGAAACTTTCAAAGCACCAGTTGATACACATCATCGTAGGTGTGGGATATACCTATATCGGATTAGTCTTATTTCTAACTGGTGTGAATGTAGGATTTATGCCGGCGGGAAATTATCTGGGGCAGCAGCTCGGTTCCTTGGCGCACCCGACGGTTTTGATACCCATCGGTGCACTGATCGGTTATTTTATCGTAGCCGCAGAACCGGCAGTTCACGTGCTCAATAAGCAAGTATTTGATATCACTGCAGGCGCGATCCCATCAAAGGCGCTAAGTACCAGTTTATCCATCGGCGTGGCGATTTCAGTTGCGCTGGCGATGATGCGGATTGTTTTGGGAATCCCGATTATGTATTTACTGATACCGGGGTATCTCATTGCCGCAGTGCTGACATTTTTTACACCGCCGATCTTTACGGCAATCGCCTTTGACTCAGGGGGCGTAGCCAGTGGACCGATGACTGCGACTTTTTTGCTGCCTCTGGCGATGGGAGCTTGCAGCGCATTGGGCGGAGATGTGACCACAGACGCTTTTGGCGTCGTTGCAATGGTTGCCATGACACCGCTGATCACTATACAAATTCTTGGTCTTTATTTTAAAATAAAAACCGAACGCGGTGAGGGTAACTCTGAGGAGTCCGCACTCATCACGGACAATAATCACAAAATGAGGGAGATAGAGGATTGAATCGTTTGTATTTTTTAATTACCATTATACGTCGTGAACTAGGCGAACTATATTTTAACTATTTTCACGATCATCATGTATGCTGCTCATTTGCTGAACTATGTAATGGTACGGCACAGGAGAAAATGCTTGATCTGCTGGGCGTTGAGCAGACAGAAAAAATTATGCTGCAGGCTATTGTGAATCATGAAACAAAAGATAGATTGATGACAGGGTTTGTCAGTGACATGGGAATTAATATGGTAGGAAACGGTATCGCTGTTTCTATTCCCATAGATTGTATCGGCGATGCGTCCGGTATGAATTATCTGCTTGAAGGCCAGGAAAAATGTGAGGGCGAGGTGAATGATATGAACAATGGTATCAATGATGTGCAATATGCACTTGTCATAGCGATTACGAGGGGCGGATATGCCGAGATGGTCATGGACGCTGCTAGAAAAGTTGACGTAAAAGGCGGTACAGTGGTGCACGCCAAGGGCGTCGGCGATGATTTCTCTGCCAAATTCTTCGGTATTTCCATCGCAAGTGAGATGGAACTTGTCTATATCGTCACAAAGAGAAAAGACAAAGATGCGCTGGTCGAGGCCATCAACGAATATGCCGGTATGAAGACAGAAGCTAATACAGCAGTTTTGACACTGCCTGTAGAAAATGTTGTCGGACTTAGGAGTGTGACAGAAGAATAACACCTCACAGGCAGACGAGCAGATTTATCGAAGCTTGCCTGCCTGTGAGTTTTTTTGAAAACTGCCTACGACGTAATTTCTTACACATTAAAAATATCTCCAGCCACGCAAATGACTGGAGATCAGAAATCTTCTTATTCTATTCTTCTGGCTCTTCTGTATCCTTTTCTGCCAGAACCTTTTCGTATTCTGTAAAGATCGCTTCCTTGATCTTATTTCGGGTTTCAGACAGAAGTGGGTGAGCAATATCTCTGAAGTCACCTTCTCCCATTTTTCTGCTAGGCATGGCAATGAAGAGACCGTTTTGGCCTTCAATTATTTTGATATCGTGTACGACAAATTCGTCATCAAAAGTAATCGATACGACGGCTTTCATTTTACCTTCATCATTGATTTTACGGATTCTTACATCAGTTATGTTCATACTTGACCACCTTTCTTGCCTTCTCCTACTATAGATAGAGATATTATACATCATTTTACAAAAGATGGCAATACTAATAACTAAAAAATCTGATTATTCGGAATGACTTCGATGATTTTTCTCTCTTCATCTACATCACCTAGAAATACAATTGCCGTATAATCGTCGATTTTTTTCTTTTCAGGCAAAGTGCTGGCAATCGCAATACCGGTTCCGACGACGGAAACCTCGAACTCAGAAAGAATGTCTGAAATGCCTTTGGTGCTGCCGCCTCCGCGCATGAAGTCGTCGATGATAATGGCCTTTGAACCTGGAACCACAGCCCTTTTGGATATGGACATCTTTTGCACTCTGTCGTAAGAACCAGAAAAATAATTGATACTGACCGTAGATCCTTCTGAAACTTTGGCCTCTCGTCTGATGATAATCAAAGGAAGGTTTAATTGACGTGCAGTCATAGAGGCTAAGGCGATACCCTTTGTCTCTACGGTGGCCACATAATCGGCTTCTTTATCTTTGAACTTCTTAGCAAAGACTGTTGCCAAGCGATTCATCAGATGGGTATCGAACATGATATCGGATGTATAGAGAAAGCCTCCGCCCAAAATTCGACTGCTGTCTTTGATGCGGCGGCAGAACTCTTCTTGTAAAACCAAAAGCTGTTCGGCAGTTATGTCGGGACTGAACCTGACTCCGCCCTTAGCGCCGGAAATCGTCTCGATATAACCTGTTCCCGTAAAACGTACGGCAGCGTCGGCCATATTGATATCCTCGCTGATGCTGGATTTCGCTACGTCAAAAGCATCGCAGAAGTATTGCAATGGGTAAAGCTTGTTAGGCGTATCTGTCAGAGTCTTGATGATTGCTCCAACACGTTCTGTTCTTTTCATATTCTGCCTCCTCCCGTTTCCTATGTACATATTATTTCTTTTTTATTTTTTTGTCAAATGGTAAACATTTTAAGTGGAAATATGTTATAATGTTTCCGGGATTCCTAACGGCGTTGCCACAAGGAAGGAAACATTGAATCATGACGTTCGATTCTATTTTCAGTGGAAACGTCATGGTATAATAAACGCGATGTTCTTACAGCTTCGCTGCAAGGAAACGTTTATTGAATTACGGCTAATAGATTTTATGATTCAAAGGTGAGCCGCAATATAATGTTTCCGGGATTCCTAACGGCGTTGCCTTTTTGCCCCGACTTTAGTCGGTATGGCAAAACGGACAGCGGAGCGAGTTGTGCGAGCGTAGGAGTATTGCGTAGCAATACGTTGCCGCAAGGAAGGAAACATTGAATCATGTGCTGCAATTCCATATTCAGAAGAATACATGGAAAGCCGCAATAAATTACTATTGCCATAAGGTGGGGTTTATGGCAGAATAATATATGTTTGTGTATCGCATTCAACAATTTCACCGCAAATCAGGAACCATTGCGGTGGATTTATACTATTATGTATTATAATGGAAAGTTTGTGCAACAATAAAAATACAAATAAAATTGGATCTGGAGGATTAGTTGATGATTAATTTGTCTGAATATAAAAATATTCACTGTATCGGTATCGGGGGAATCGGTCTTTCTGCCATTGCAGAAATCTTGATCTCAAGAGGATACCACGTTTCTGGATCAGATATGAAGCAGTCGGATATTACAGATAATTTAGAGAAACACGGAGCGAAAATATATATAGGCCATAGAGCGGAAAATGTAGAAACCGCAGACTTGATTGTATATTCTGCAGCCATTGCAGAAGAAAATCCTGAAATTATCAGGGCCAGGGAAAAAAATATCCCCTTGGCAGGCCGGGCGGAAGTCCTGGGCGTACTGATGGACGACTTTGAAAACAGCATTGCAATCAGCGGGACACACGGAAAAACTACAACCACGTCTATGGTTTCTTTGATTCTAGAACAGGCGAAGCTGGAGCCAACTATTTTGGTAGGAGGCAACTTGGCTGAAATCGGAGGAAACGTAAAAGTGGGCTGCAGCAAGTTTTTTGTCACAGAAGCTTGTGAGTACAGAGACAGCTTCTTGCAGCTTAGACCGAAAATCGAGGTAATACTTAATATTGACTCTGACCATTTAGACTATTTCAAAGATATCGAGCATATCGTCAGTTCCTTTGATAAGTTTGCTAAGATTGTGCCAGAAGACGGAAAAATCATTGCCTATGACGCAAATCCCTTTGTCAATCAGGTGATCAGGGATATTCCTGGCGCAATTACCTATGGATATAACGAAAACTGCACATATTATATCACCAATGTGGCATTTGATGGAAATGGAATGCCTGTTTTTGACGTGAACTATCAAGGCGAACATCTTGGGAAAGTCAAGCTTTCTGTACCGGGAGAACATAACATTCTCAATGCAGTAGGTGCTTTTGCCTGCTGCCATCAGTTGGGTGTTTCACCACAGACCATCATTGACACACTGGACAAGTTTAAAGGTACGCAGCGGAGATTTGATATTGTGGGTACCACCAGCGACGGCGTGAAACTGGTTGACGACTATGCCCATCATCCGACAGAAATCAAAGCGACGCTTTCAGCGGCGCACAATATACCGCACAACAGACTTTGGTGCCTCTTCCAGCCTCATACCTATACGAGAACGCTGGCGCTTTTTGATGACTTTGCAGAGGCTTTTGCTGAAGCGGACATTTTGATCTTAGCTGAAATATATGCGGCAAGAGAAAAAAATATCTATAAAATTTCTTCTAAAGAATTGGCGGAAGAAATCAAACGGGTGCATCCGGACAAGAAAGTCTACTATATGGATACTTTTGAAGAAATCGCCAATTATGTGAAAAAAAATGCGGAAAAGGACGATTTGGTCATCACCATGGGCGCAGGCGACATTTATAAAGTTGGCGAACTGATTATTGCAGAATAATGGAGAGTAGCATATGGATTTCAATCAATATAAAGAAAAAGAACAGAAGCGATTAGAAATTGCGATTAAACATTTGGAAAACGGAGTCGATTTTGTGGATATCAACACCGCCTATATCGATGAAGCCGTGATGATTGGCAAAGGAACACTGATTGGTCCTTGCGTAACAATAGAAGGCGATACCACAATCGGAGAGAATTGCCGAATTTTGCAAAACAGCAGAATCAAAGATGCAAAGATAGAAGACGAAGTGGAAATTCAAGCTTCTGTGGTGCTGGAAAGCAAAGTGGGAGCCAAGACCAAAGTGGGACCGTTTGCTTACTTAAGACCGAAGAGTGTTATCGGGAGGGATTGCAAAGTGGGAGACTTTGTGGAAGTGAAGAACTCGTCCTTTGGAGACGGTTCAAAAGCATCTCATTTGACCTATATCGGGGATTCAGATGTGGGAAGGGATGTCAATATAGGCTGTGGCGTCGTCTTTGTCAATTATGACGGCAGCCAGAAACATCGTTCAACGGTAGGGGATGGAGCATTTATCGGATGCAACACGAATCTGGTATCTCCAGTTAAAGTTGAAGACGGTGCATATATTGCGGCAGGAAGTACGGTGACGAAAGACGTACCGGAAGACGCACTGTGCGTGGCACGGGCAAAACAAAAGAACATCGAGGGTTGGGCAGCAAAAAGAGGACTTTACAACAAGAAATAATTCAAACAATGAACAAGCGAAGAAAGAAGAGGTGTACTAGACATGAAAAATGGCGCATTTTCAGATTACAAGGTATTTACAGGCAACTCACACACGGAACTTGCTGAGGAAATTGCATCCATAATGGGAAAACCCCTGGGAAAAGCTACCGTAACAAAATTCAGCGATGGAGAAATTTCCGTGAACCTTTGGGAATCTGTAAGAGGTATTGACGTGTATATCGTTCAGCCTACTTGTAATCCGGTCAATGACAACTTGATGGAATTGTTGATCATGATCGATGCGATGAAGAGAGCTTCTGCAGGAAGAATCAACGCAGTAATTCCGTACTATGGTTATGCGAGACAGGACAGAAAAGCAAAAGCGAGAGATCCAATTACAGCAAAGCTGGTCGCTGACTTGATCGTTGCCGCTGGAGCAGACAGAGTTGTGACTATGGATCTGCACGCAAATCAGATTCAAGGATATTTTAACATTCCTGTAGATCATCTGGTTGGTATGCCGATTTTAGCCAGATATTTTAAGGAAAAAGCGCTGGAAGATGTAGTCATTGTGTCTCCTGATCACGGCAGTGTAACGAGAGCGAGAAATATGGCAGAATATCTCAATTGCCCAATCGCCATTGTAGACAAGAGAAGACCGGAACCAAATAAGAGTGAAATTATGAACATCATCGGTAATATTGAAGGCAAGAATTGCATCATTATCGACGATATGATTGACACTGCAGGTACGATTACCAATGCGGCCAACGCCATTAAGGATCTGGGCGCCACAGCAGTCTATGCTTGTGCGACGCACCCGGTACTGTCTGGCCCTGCCGTAGAGAGAATTGAGAAGTCTGCTATTGAAGAACTGGTTCTTCTCAATACTACGCCGATTCCAGAAGAGAAAAAGATCAACAAGATGAAATTCTTGTCTGTTGCGCCGATTTTTGCTGAAGCGATGACGAGAGTATTCACTAACGGATCGATCAGTAAATTGTTTGATTAGTATTAAAATGAATAAATAGACTTAGAAGGAATAGATTTATGTATGTGATAGCAGGACTGGGCAATCCCGGCAAGAAATACGAGAATACGAGACACAATATGGGGTTCATAGCTATTGACCAGCTGGCAGAAAAGCACAACATAAAGGTCGATAAATTAAAATTTAAGGCTTTGGTCGGCGAAGGAAGAATCGCCGGCCAAAAAGTCTTGCTTGTAAAACCGCAGACTTATATGAATCTCAGTGGAGAGTCCATTCGAGAGGTGATGAATTTCTACAAGCTGGAACCAGAGAATCTGATCGTCATTTATGACGATATCGATATCGAAGCGGGGACACTCCGCATACGAAAGTTTGGCAGTGCAGGAACCCATAACGGGATGAAATCCGTAGTGTACCAGCTGCAGTCAGATCGGTTTCCGAGAATCCGCCTGGGCATCGGCAGCCAAAAGAAAGGTGACTTGGTGAATTTCGTGATCGGTGGGTTTTCCAAAGAAGAAGTTCCGGTACTGGAAGAAGCGGTGCAGCATGCAGTGCTTGCCGCAGAATGCATCATTGAAGATGGCATCGACAAAGCCATGAATCAGTACAATACTAAGAAAAGGTCTAAAAAAGACGATGAATAAAAAGGGAATTATTAATATTTCGGGAGTTTCCGAAAGCTGTTCGGCACCGATAATTTCTGATATTGTAAAAGAAGAAGGACAAAGCTTAATTGTAACAGCGACTTTCGCAAGGGCAAATAAATTAGCTTCGGATCTTTCTTTTTTTTCGCAAAAGGAAATTTACGTGCTTCCGGCAGAGGATCAGGTGTTCTTGCGCTATGAAGCGAAGAATCACGATCAGTTAATTGAAAGATTGAAAATATTGAAGGCGCTGAGAACCAATGCGGATTGTGTTGTCATAGCGCCTGTTTCTGCTGCTGTTAAAAAGATTACGCCCCATAAAAACTTCGAAAGCGCCTCCTTGAAAATCAATTTAGGCGATGATATCGATCCAGAAGAAGTGAAACGGACCCTCGTAAAATTGGGCTATGAGAGAATGGAACTGGTTGATACCAGAGGACAGTTCTCCATCAGAGGGGGGATTGTGGATATCTTTACGCCAGACAGCGATAATCCATATCGAGTGGAACTCTTTGATACAGAAGTGGACTCTATCAGAACTTTTGATATCGATACCCAGCGATCTGTAGAAAATCTCAAGTTTATAGAGGTGTATCCGGCGGAGCAGATGCTGGCCGACAAGAGTATTTTCAACGACGCAGCGGATAATTTGTATAAAGAATACACGGCGCAGGTGAAACGGCTTGTGAAAAAAGGCGGCGACTTTGCGGAGGCTGCTGAGAACCTTACGAAGCGCCGCGATGAGCTCTGCGAATACATTAGAAACGTTTCAAACCTACAGCTTTTAGAGAATTATCTCCACTACTTCTACGAGAGTACCGAATATCTCTGGGACTATATGGAGAGAGGCACCATTATCGTCGATGATCCTGATCGTATCTGCGAATATCTTGACACCAGGAGCGCAGAAACCAAAGACGACTTTAAAGTATTTTTGGAGCGGGGTCAGGTCATTCCAAAGGATATGGAGCTGGTCTCCGGTAAGGAGGACTTTTTTCAGATCTATAACAGGGAATCGGTGTACATTCTGACACCATTCCCCAAAGCCATTAAAGGTGTAGATGCACTGAGCGAGGTGAGGAATCTTCACAGCAGACAGATGATTACCTTCAGTGGCCGTATGGACGTGCTGGAAAGTGAACTGGCCAATTTTGCTAAAAAGGGATATCAGATTCATATTGTTGTGTCCAGCAAAGAACGAATCGATAATTTAAAAGAATTTGCAGACCGCATCGGTCTTTTAGAAAAAATCATCTTTGAAGAAGGAACCTTGTCAGCCGGAATGGATTTTCCAAATGAGAAAATCTGCTATATCAGTGAAAATGATATCTTCACAGGTCAAAAGTCAGCGAGACATAAGCGAAAAAAGAAAAAAACCAAGTCAGAGCAGATACAGTCCTTTGCTGATATGAGCAAAGGGGACTACGTTGTCCACGAAAATCACGGAATTGGTAAGTTTCTGGGCATCGAACAGCTGACGGTCCAGGGAGACAAAAAGGATTATCTGAAGATTAAATACGCTGGCAACGATATGCTCTATGTTCCAGTGGAACAGATGGACATCATCCAAAAGTATATCGGTTCTGACGGCATGTCTCCGAAGGTCAATAAGCTTTCCGGCGGCGACTGGAAGGTTACAAAGGCAAAAGCGAAAGCGGCTATTGCGGAGATGGCCAAGGAACTGTTAGATCTCTATGCCCAGCGAAAGATGCAGAAAGGCCACGCTTTCAGCGAAGATACTGTTTGGCAGAAAGAGTTTGAGGATGCCTTTCCTTATACAGAAACCGACGATCAGCTTCGTTCTATCGAAGAAATCAAAGAGGATATGGAACGACCGGCAGCTATGGACCGATTGCTCTGCGGTGACGTAGGATTCGGTAAGACCGAAGTAGCGGCAAGAGCCTTGTTCAAATGTATAGCCGACGGAAAGCAGGCGGCGGTTTTGGTTCCTACTACGATTTTGGCCAATCAGCACTATTACACCTTGAAGGAACGATTTGAACAATTCCCGCTAAAAGTGGAGATGCTGTCACGATTTCGTTCTGATAAACAGCAGGAGCAGATTATCGACGAATTGAATAAAGGTCAGATTGATCTGATTATCGGCACGCACAGACTGCTTTCTAAAGATGTAAAGTTCAAAGATCTGGGACTTTTGGTCATCGACGAGGAGCAGCGCTTTGGTGTAGCCCACAAAGAAAAAATCAAGCAGATGAAGAAGAACGTTGACGTGTTGACTTTATCAGCGACGCCGATTCCAAGGACGCTGAACATGTCCCTTACGGGAATTAAAGATATGAGTCTGATTGAGGAGCCGCCGGAAGAGCGTTATCCCGTACAGACATATGTTCTGGAGCAGGATGATTCTATGATGAGAGAAATCATTACCAGAGAGTTGGACCGAGGTGGTCAAGTCTTTGTGGTGTATAACAGAGTGAGAGGCATCAACAAGATTGCAGATACCATCCGGGATCTTGTGCCAGAAGCGCGGGTGGTAGTGGGGCACGGTCAGATGAACGAACATGTCCTGGAAGACGTGATGCTCAGTTTCATCAATGGCGAGAATAATGTATTGGTTGCCACGACCATCATCGAGTCCGGCATCGATATTTCCAATGCAAACACGATGATTATCATCGATGCTGACAAATATGGACTTTCACAGCTTTATCAGCTCCGCGGACGCGTGGGACGATCTAATCGGATGGCCTACGCCTACCTGATGTATCAAAAGGACAAAGTTCTCACCGAAGTAGCTGAAAAACGTCTGAAAGCTATCAAAGAGTTCACAGAATTCGGCGCCGGTTTTAAGGTTGCCATGCGTGACCTAGAAATCAGAGGCGCAGGAAACCTGCTGGGCAGTGAACAGAGCGGTCATATGATGAATATCGGATATGAACTCTATTGCAAGCTGGTGGACGATGCAATTCGTTCCCTGCAGGGTGAAATTATCAATGAAAACAAAGAAGAGATATCAGTTGAACTGATGGTGACTGCGAATATACCAAACTGGTATATCGAAAATGAAACCCTGAAGCTGCAGATGTATAAGAAAATTGCTGGAGTGAGAAGTGAAGCCGATGAAGATGAAATGATCGACGAGCTGATGGACCGCTTTGGCGATGTGCCGAGGGAAACGCTGAATTTGATCAGAATCTCCAGAATCCGGAGTCTGGCGGAAGAGCTTTCTGTCACGAGAATTCACGAACAGCAGGGTAAAGTGATCGTGACCTTTGCAGAGAAGAACCCGTTAAATGGTTATGCTTTGATGAACGTTAACGATGCCTTTGGCCCAAAGGCCTTCGTACATGGAGGCAAGGAACCGTTTATCAGGTTGACAGTAAGGCCTGCTGATAAGCTGCGGGATACTGTCAATCTGCTGCAGATTTTGGAGGACCAGAAGAGCGGCGTAAACAAGGCTGGCTGATAGACTGGCACTCTTTGCTGTTTTAACTTTATTTTATGAATGTGGCAGTACTGAGTATAAAAAATGTCATTATCTAGTAAAAAAGAGCGGTTATGCCTCGAAAAAACAGGCTTAACCGCTCTTTTGTGTTGAAATGGACCTGCTTTTTATACTCAAAATGGAATTTGCAGGTGATTTTAGTGAAAAAATCATTGCGTCACAGCTTGCATGCAGAAATCCTTGATTCCATTTTCTTTGCAGCCAAGGCTATGACTGCTGTGATGATCTGAGACAGCGGCGCGCAAGCCCAGATGCCGGTGATGCCCCAGAATCTTGGGACGATCAGGAGAAACAGAAACAGCATGACCGGTTCTGCATAGACTAGAATATAGGCAAAGTTATTTTTCTCCGTAGCGTAAAACCCAGAGGTAGTGACTCTGACGAAAGCTAGGAATAGAAATCCGGCGATGAAATAAGGTAGTATTCCTGCCACTTCTCTTTGAACGGTGTTTGATGCGCCGAAGAGAGCTGCCGCATCATAGCGGACAGCGAAGAGCAGAATCATACAGATGATAGCAATGAGCCCTGCCGTGACATAAGCCAATCGCTTGGTCTCACGCACCTCTGCAAATTCCTTTTGTCCATAGTAACGACTGATCAAAGGCTGGCAGCCGTCGCCGACGCCTTGCAGCAGCAACACGATGATCATGGTGATATAGGCGATGGCTGCGTAGCAGGCTACAGCATCTTCTCCGCCATAAATCATTGCAAACTTATTCATCAATATCAAAATGATATTGGGCGAGAATGTAAGTCCAAAAGGTGAAATTGCAATTCTTAAAATATTGATCGCAGCTGTTCTGACAACAGACAGGTCGGGCAGCGAAAATCCTGTCCGTACTTTGATAAAGTAACAGACACAGACAGCCATGGTCACGCCTTGACCGATGATGGTGGCGGCTGCCGCACCTGCAAGACCGTAAGGAAATACCCATACCAGCAGGTAATCAAATAAGATGTTGGTCAGAAATCCGCCGATCATCGCGTACATGGCGACGATGGAGCTGCCCATGTTTCTGATCAGCGGCACAAATCCGGTGCTGAAAATCTGAAAGACTGCGCCCAAGACGATGATCCTCAGATATTCCTGCCCCATGCTGAGCAGTTCTCCTCTGGCACCAAAAGCACTTAAGATGGGTTGAATTGTAAGGGTAAGCAGCACCATCGTCAGAAGACAGATGGAAAACAGAAGCAGGATGGTGGTGTTGAAGTAATCCTGTGGATTTCCATTCTGTGATTTCCCCCTATGAATAGAATACTGCACAGCCCCGCCCATGCCGATGCCTGTACCCAGCGCCTGCAGCAGAGCAGTAACGGGGTAGGCGATGTTTATGGCAGCAAGGCCCACATCACCGATGCTGTTTCCGATAAAAAATCCATCGACGATGGCGTAGACACCGGATAAAGCAAAGGCGAATACTGACGGAATCACATAAGAGAAGAATTCTGCTTTTCTATTCATGATCCATGCCCTCCTTAAAGTAGTCTATAAACAGCGCCGTGTTTTCAATCAGGGCATCCGCTCTGTCGCCCCCCAATTTCTCCATGGCCTGGGTCTCAAGGTCCATGAGTTTTGGTATCACGTTTTGTGCGTATTCGATACCGACATCGGTGAGACGGATTCCCCGTTTTCTTTGATCGTAGGGAGTCGGTCCAAAGGCTACCAGCTCTTTTTTCTCAAAATCTTTAAGAATCGTATTGACCGTCTGCTTCGGCAGCATCCATTGGTCACAGATCATTTTTTGCGTACAGTAATACTTTGCGTTCCAAAGAGAGTAAAGGATGAGCAGCGCATTATAAGAGATGCCGTGTTTCTTTGCCCAATCAGAATAGATTATATTTGTCTCACGCCAGACGTGATAATAACGCTTGACTTGTTTTGATGCTTCATTCGTGGTCATATCTATTTCTCCAATTCTAAATTAGTCCGAACTCGGACTAATTGCATTTTACAAAATATAGATGTTTATGTCAAGTGAAAAAGATGGTATGATAGAGAAAAAGAATGAAAATGGGAAGGGATTTATGAGGATTAGAATTATCAGGCATGGAGAAGTGGATTATGTCTGGGGGAGAAAATTGGATTCAGAGGGATATGACAGAAGCTGCAGGGAATACGACGAGCGTCCGATCAAAGACAGCGAGAAAAGATTGATACTAGCTGAAGGAGAGCCGGTTTTTATCAGCAGCCTGGAGCGTACCTTCCACACCGCAAGGCAGGTCTTCGGCGAGGGGAAAGTACGCCGAAGTAAAAATTTTGACGAAGTTCCATTGCGCTCCTATAAAGATACAGAGAAAAAGCATTCGGTGTGGGTCTGGAATGTTCTCGCAAGGGTGCAATGGCTGTTTAACTGCAGCAGACAGCCGGAGATAAGAAGGCTGTCTCAGCAGAGGGTAAAAGCGGCGATTGCAGAGCTGGAAGAGGCAGGGACAGACTGCAGTCTGGTCTGCCATAGATTTTTTATGATGGTTCTCTGCCGTGAGTTAAAAAAAGCAGGGTACAAGATAAAGAAGACAAGAATGATCAACATTAAAAATTTAGATGTAATCGAAGCGATCAAATAGAGGAGTTTGCTAATGAAAGAAAAGAAAGACTGCCCTTGCAGAAGGGTACACTGCGAGCGTCATGGAGACTGTGAGGCCTGCCATGATCACCACCATGCACCAGGAAAGAAAATGCCGACCGCCTGTGAAAGACTGAGAGCGAAAGATGAAAAGAAAGAAGGAAGAAAAAAATGATGAGAGACCCGGTTCAGACCATTGGGAAGTTGATCGACAAGGCCAATATGGCGATAATCAGTTATGTAGACGATCAAGGATTCCCAATCAGCAAAGCCATGCTTGTACCTAGGGAACGAGAAGGAATTAAAGTATTTTGGCTTACAACCAATACGTCCTCAAACAAGGTGAGGTTTTTTAAAGAAAACCCGAAAGCCAGTATTTATTTTGTCGATAAACGCTTTTTCAGGGGCGTGAGTCTGGTGGGGACTGTAGAAGTTCTTGAAACGGCTGAAGCAAAAGAGAGGATTTGGAGAGAGGGAGATACTATGTACTATCCGGAAGGCGTGACGGATCCAGATTACTGCGTCCTGCGATTCACTGCTGAAACAGGCCGGTATTACAGCAACTTCAATTCAGAGGATTTTAAAATATTTTAGGGAGGAAAGGAATGATGGCACAACATGTCAAAGTCGTTTCATATGACCCTAAGTGGCCGGAGATATATGAACGGGAGAAAAACTTGATTTTACAGATTTTAGGAGAAGAAGCAGTATCTATTAATCACATTGGCAGCACTTCAGTGCCAGGACTTGCGGCAAAACCCATTATCGATATCATGCCGGTCGTCCGAGATATCAGTAAAGTAGACTGGCTAAAGAGTCAGTTTGAATCCATAGGTTATGAATACATGGGAGAGTTCGGCATGCCGGGCCGGAGATATCTGCGAAAAGGGGGCGACGAACGAACGCACCAGATTCATATCTTTGAGACGTGTAACAAAAAGGACGTTCTGCGTCATCTGGCAGTGCGGGATTATCTGCGGCTTCACGGTGATGCCCGCGAGGCATATGGGACGCTGAAGCGCCAGGTCGCGGCGCAGTATTCAGAAGATATAGAAAGATACTGCAATGGAAAGGATGCTTTTGTCAAAAATTTGGAAGCGAAGGCGTGCGCCTGGTATGAGCGGACAAAGGGGGCAGCCTATCTCTTTGACGGATGGCAGGAGACGATGATTTGGTCTTGCCTGCAGGAACACATGGGCACTGTGGAGACAGACGGCAGTCTGCCGCCTGCATCGGCGCGAATCAGCGTAGGTGATTTCAGTTTTTTTGCCGGGTTGCCCGATGAAAACCTGATTTCGGGAGCAAAAACGCTCACATTGGTTCCAAGGACGGAAGACTGGGAACATGAAATAGAAAAAGTTCTCGGCGCAGAGGCAATCAAAGCACAGAGATACGCCATCAAAAAGGAACCAAACGTATTTGACCGGGAAACCTTAGAACAGTATGTGGCCAGTCTGCCGGCCGATTATGAACTGAAGCCGATAGACTTAGAACTTTATGAACAGATTATGGCAGCACCTTGGGCTAAAGATCTCTGTTCGAGGTTCTGCGACGGCCATGACTATGTACGGCGGGGAGTTGGATTTGCTGTAGTATACCGCGGTTGTGTCGTAGCAGGTGCATCTTCCTATGCGGTTTATGATAACGGCATTGAAATCGAAATTGACACGAATAAGGAATACAGAAATCAAGGCCTTGCCTTGGCCTGTGGCAGCCGCTTGATTTTAGAATGTTTGAACCGAGGACTTTATCCAAGCTGGGATGCCCACGATCTCAGATCTGTAAGGCTTGCTGAAAAGCTGGGATATCATAAGGACAGCCCTTATAACGTTTATTTTCTCAAAAGCAGCTGTGCCGAGTTGCTGGATGCCTAAAATATGCTGTAAACGAAATAAGGCGCGCAGATGGCGGTGAGCTCATTATCTGCGCGTCTTAAGTATTTGGAAATGACAGTTTAGTCGTATAATTGCTTCGCTAAGAAATCAGCACCGATTTCTGCAGCTTTTAGTTCTACTTCGCTCAGTGCTTTTTCACCCGGTGAAATGACGGTGACCGAGCCGATTGCATCTCCCTGAACGACAATTGGAACAACTACCTTCTTATCGCTGAGGAATTTGTCTTTGCTCTGAATGATATGATCCAGTTCTGTATCAATTTTATCATGGTCGAACTGTTTTTTTTGTTTGCCTGATGCCGCGATGAACTGGTCTGTATCAGATACAGCGACGGTTCCTCCCAGTACGGAAGAAGCTGTTTCTGCAAACTCTGCGGCCACCTGGCTCATATCACCGATAGGTGAATATTTTTTCAAGATGATTTCTCCTGAACTGTTTGTATATATTTCTAATGGATCTCCTTCTCTAATTCGTAAAACCCTTCTAATCTCTTTAGGAACAACAACTCTGCCTAGGTCGTCAATTCTTCTAACTATTCCCGTTGCTTTCATGTATTTTTGTCTCCTTCTTATCAAATGTTATATCACTATTTTTTACCATAGCTATAAAAATATACCGTGTATTTGCAAATTATTTATTATGAAGAAATGATGAAAATGCTAGGAAATAGGCAATACTTATGATAAAATATTATGATTGATTTTACGCATCCCTTGTACAGGAAAATCAGCATAACCAGATGGAGGAATGAATATGCTTTTTAAAGAGATAACAATTCTAAACAAAGATTTTGAAACTGAAGAAAACATGTACGTCGGTGTCAACGGAGATACTGTCGAATATATTGGAAAAGATAAGCCTGCTAAAGATTTTGGCCAGGAATATGATGGCAAGAACAGAATTTTGATGCCTGGCTTTTATAATGCCCATGCTCATTCGCCAATGGCTTTGATGCGCGGCTATGGTGAAAACCTGGTATTGCAGGATTGGCTGAACACGAGGATTTTTCCCTTTGAAGATAAGCTGAACAGCAATGCAGTATATTGGGGCACCATGCTCTGTATGGCGGAATCGCTCCGCTTTGGTATTGTCTCTTCCTCTGATATGTATTACTTTATACCCGACATGGTGCAGGCCGTGGCGGACAGCGGAGCCAAGAGCAATATCTCAAGATCGGTGGCCAATCCTATGGGCATGCCGTTTCATCAATTACCTTCCATCAAAGAAGCGGAGGACTCTATCAGGCTTTACAATGGATATGCTGATGGAAGAGTGATTATGGACACCAGTATCCACGCAGAGTATACGACTAACGAAGAAACGGTTCGCGGGCTGGCGGCAATCACGAAGGAACATAACCTGATTATGCATGTACATGCTTCAGAAACAAAGCTGGAACACGAGGAATGCAAGGCAAGGCACGGCGGCTCTACACCGGTGCAGTATTTTAATCAGTGCGGGCTTTTTGATACCAAGGCACTGGCTGCCCACTGTGTATGGTGTGAGGGAGAAGACTTTGATATACTGAAAGACAAGAATGTTACAGTAGCCATCAATCCGATCAGCAATCTGAAGCTTGCCAGCGGCATCAGTAATGGGCCAAAGATGATGAAGATGGGAATCAACGTCGCCATCGGAACCGACAGCGTTTCCAGCAACAACAGTTTGAACTTTCTAGAAGAAGTGAAGGCCTTTGCCACAATTGCAAAGGTCAGAGCAGATGATCCGACTGTGATTACACCAAAGGAGGCTCTGGCAGCTGCGACGAGAAATGGCGCTCTGGGGCAGGGCAGAGCAGACTGCGGCGTGCTGCAGGAAGGGTTTAAGGCGGATTTGATCGCCCTCAGGACAGATGTACCCAACATGCATCCGATTCACAATCTGGCCAACAATATCGTTTATGCCGCCGCAGGCAGTGATATCGCACTCACCATGGTGGACGGAAAGATTCTCTATAAAGATGGAGAATATACGACGATTGATATTGAAAAGACTATTTTTGAAACGGAAAAAGCTACGGCTGAAATTTTAAAACAATTATAGAAAGTGAAAGAGACTATGTCAAATAAGGGAAACAAGTTTATCAAAGGCGCGGCTATCCTGGGAATTGCCGGCGTCGTAATCAAGTTACTTGGAGCGGTATTTAGAATTCCACTGACCAATTGGATTGGTGATGCTGGTATGTCATATTACGGCTTTGCTTATGCAATTTATGGAGCTCTTCTGGTGCTGTCTACGGCAGGTATCCCGGTGGCAATTTCTAGGATGGTATCGGAACGAATCGCTGTAGGAGAGTACAAAAACGCCCATAAGGTCTTTAAAGTAGCTACGGCACTCCTGTTCTTTATCGGCATCCTCTCCTTTGCCGCGTGCTACTTTGGCGGAGAATACATCACGGCAAAACTGGGCAATCCAGATGCGGCCTTAGCAGTAAAAGCCATTTCCCCGGCCCTGCTGTTTGTACCGCTGTTTTCTGCTTATAGAGGCTATTTTCAAGGCAGACAGAACATGAATCCGACGGCCATATCTGAAATCACAGAACAATTGGTTCGCGTCATTGTCGGTCTGTATCTGGCGTATAAATTGCTTCATACTGGCCTGAAAGAGGCAGCTGCCGGTGCTTCCTTTGGTGCGTCGGCAGGTTCCATTGCTGGACTGGGTATCATCGTCGTCATCTATATGCTGAACCGCAGAACAATTCATAGAAAAATTGATTTGAATAATCAGCAGGTAGAGCAAACCAGTGTCATCCTGCGAAAAATCATCAGCATTTCTGTGCCGATCATCATCGGATGTGAAATCATGCCGATTATGACGCTGATCGATACAGGCATCATCATGACCAGATTACAGGCCACCGGCTGGTCTTATGCAGAGGCGAAGAGTCTGTACGGCCTGCTCAGCGGGTTCTGCAACTCATTAATTGCTTTTCCGCAGGTTTTCACTCAGGCTGTGGCAGTGAGCCTGGTGCCAGCAATCGCTACGGCTTTTAAACTGCGCGATAAAAAAGGTGTGCAGGAAAACATCAAGCTGGGTTACCGGACGACCATGATTATGGCGTTTCCGTGCGCGCTGGGCATCTTTGCGTTGGCAGAGCCGATTATGCTCTTTTTGTATTCTGATCAGAAAGCCAGCGCCATCGCGGCAGTACCGACTCTGATGATTATGGCGATCAGCGTCATTTTCTTAGCTATCACGCAGACTTCTGTAGGCGTTCTGCAGTCCATCGGCAAACAGATGGTACCTGTGGTTCATCTTGCTTTAGGCTGTGTGGGAAAAGTCATTGTCACCTACATTCTGGTCGGCGTTCATTCCGTCAATATCAAAGGAGCGGCAATTGGCACAATGCTGGCCTACTTCGTAGCCCTGGTATTGAACAATATTTCTGTGAAAAAATACACTGGAACAAAGATAGATTACGATTTAACTTATGTAAGGCCATGTATTGCGGCAGTCATCATGGGCGTTTGTGCCTATGCGTTCCACAAGTTGTGCGTTGGATTCCTCGGAAACAGCATAGCGACTTTGGCGGCAATCATGGTAGGCGGTATTGTCTACGTGATTCTGATCTTTGCCCTGAAGGCCATCACCCTTGCTGAGGTAGAAACCATGCCGGGAGGAACAAAACTCGTTAAAATTCTGAGAAAGTTTGTGAAATAAATTATGAAAAAAGAGTATGAAGAACTATATATTACAAAAGATAATGAAAGCGAAGCGTTAAAACGACTGATCGAGATTGTGAAGATTCTCCGCAGGGAGTGTCCCTGGGATAGAGTACAGACCCATGAGACTCTTACAAAATGTATGATTGAAGAGGCCTATGAGGTCGTTGATGCGATTCAAAACGAAGATTCGGCCAATCTCAGAGAGGAACTGGGAGATGTGCTGCTTCAAGTCGTTTTTCACAGTAACCTGTCTGAAAACGAAGGAGACTTTACGATCACAGACGTTATAAATGAAGAATGCGAAAAAATGCTGCGCAGACATCCTCACATTTTTTTAGAAGAAAGAGCAAAAACTATTGACAAAGCCCTTGAAAAATGGGAGAATATGAAGAGCAGAGAGCACGGAGAGCTGAGTTACAGTGATAGACTCGTTCGCGTGCCGAAAGCATTACCTGCTCTTATCAGAAGTTCTAAGGTACAGAGTAAGGCATCCAAGATTGGTTTTGATTGGGAAGATGCCAGCGGAGCTTTTGATAAACTAGAAGAAGAACTCGATGAACTGAGAGAAG
Source organism: Eubacteriaceae bacterium (assembly GCA_902362805.1). Taxonomy (GTDB): domain Bacteria; phylum Bacillota; class Clostridia; order Peptostreptococcales; family Anaerovoracaceae; genus Senimuribacter. The sequence continues at coordinate 28,338 of CABIXY010000014.1, forward strand.
CCTGGGAGCAGGGAGGCAGAGAAGCAATGTCAGAAGAATTTGGTGACCTGCTTTTCTCAATGGTGAATGTTGCAAGATTTTTAAACATTGACCCAGAGGAATCGCTAAATAAGTCTACAGTTAAATTTATCGAGCGATTCGCTACTATGGAAAAAGTGTCTATCGATAGAGGTCTTGATCTTGAAAGCATGAGTCTTGAAGAAATGGACAACCTTTGGATAGAAGCTAAGAAAAAGTAAGTTCAATGCTTATGTATACGATTTAAGGAGGATTTATAATGAATAAGGCTGAACTAGTTGCTGCAGTTGCAGAGAAAACAAACTTTACTAAAAAGGACGCAGAAGTTGCTATCAATGCGCTCCTGGCTAGCGTAGAAGAAGCACTCGTAAAGGGAGAGAAAGTACAGTTGATTGGATTTGGTACTTTTGAAACAAGAGAAAGAAAAGCAAGACAGGGAAGAAATCCTAGAAAACCTGATGAAATCATCAAGATCGCTGCTTCTAAAGCACCTGTATTCAAAGCAGGTAAGGCACTGAAAGACGCAGTTAACAAATAATCATGTAAAACAAAAGGACAACCTAGGTTGTCCTTTTTCTTTAGGTAGAAAAGAGGAAAGATGAGAATAGATAAGTTTTTGAAAAATTCCCGGCTGATCAAGCGGAGGTCTGTCGCCAAAGATGCGTGTGACCAGGAACGAGTATCCGTAAATGGAAAAGTGGTGAAAGCTGGTGCTGAGATAAAGGTGGGCGATGAAATTCATATCGAGTTTGGCAACAGTTCGATTACTGCAAGAGTATGCCGTCTGACAGAATCCTGCAAGAAAGAGGATGCTGCAGATATGTACGAAATCATTGAGGGCTGAATACTGCGTAAGTTCTCAACGATGGCGGAGGAAATCAATAAAGACGGACGATGTGTTTTTCAAATCGCCCGTCTTTTGCTGCATTCCTGTTTAAAGAATGTTTTCGAAAGATATTTTCTCATTTTCATGGAGAAATTTCAACTGCTCTTTTAGAGCGAGAAGCTCTCCGCTTCCATTTGACACGTCTTCGGCTTTGATGTACATCAGAGTCTTTGCAAAGGTGCTGTCTGCCTCATTGACTGCCTGTGTATCTAGAAAGAAGAGTGCGCCTTTTCTGTAATCGTGCCAACGATCATATTGCGTTTGAAATGCACTATAGGCTTTATCCCAATCTTCATCCTCGATTGCAGGCATGACAATTTCTTCGCAATCGCTTATGATTTGATCCAGATCTTGTCCAGCACTGTAATAGAATATCCCCCAACATCCGACCAAAACAGCCAGGGACAGAATAGAAATAAGAAGTGATCTCATTTAATTCGCCTCCCTTGAAAATTTTTGCTTTGGCTGCGGGTTAGGATAGACGTGGAACGTCCGGCTGCCGTCATAAAAGGCGACAAAAACGTCATCTGAGTCAGTGATCCCTTTTCTTTTAATCATGCGATCCAATGTTTCGTGATCAATACCGGCTTTCGCCAGATTATCTTCATAAATCGTTCCATCACTGATAATGACCAGGGGAAGTTTTTCTTGATCGCTTTTTGCGATAATAGATAGTTGGCCGTTTGATTCCATTACTGCATATTCCACATCGGTGATGGATGGACAGTTGCCGATCCGCAGCTGCTCGAAGAGGTCATTGACGGTAATACGCAGACGCTCCATTTCCTTTACATTGATCATCCCTTTATCGATGATGATACTGGGACGACCGTTGATAAAGTTCTTGAACTTTTCATTTTTGATCGAAACATACGATAAAAGTACCTGCAAAAAGAGAAGCGTAAAAATTGCCACTGCACCGTTGATTAATGATGATGACGGCGAATCGATGGGAATTGACGCTAGTTCAGCAATCATGAACAAAACCACCATCTGGAATGTCGACATCTTTGACAACTCCGACTTACCCATAATTCGCAGTGCAAAAAGCACGACGACATATAAAATGAGAGTTCTAATACATACGATTAACAAAATGCACCTCCAAATAATTGATAATCCTATTGTGCACGCAGGAAGCTTTTGATATACTTATATTCATGCAAAAGACGGAAAAGAAAAGTGAAAAACAGAATAACACCAGAAAATTTAAGGCCGCATACATATTTATCTATGCGCCGATTGGCGTGCTCTGTCCTTTAATTGGACAATATTTGAGCAGTATAGGATTTTCTGGTACGCAGATAGGAACGGTTACGGCAGTGAGCACCGGCGTAGCTATTTTTGCTTCGACTTTTTGGGGTGATAAGTATACCAATTGCAGGGATGGCAGAAAGGTGTTGTTTTTCTTGTGCATTGCTGCCGCCGCCATGGCCTTGCTTAATTCCTTTATTACAGTATTCGCGATTTTTACAATTACCTATGGCGTCATGTACTTTTTTCAAGGGCCTGTAATGGGACTTGCCGATGCTATGGTCCTCGAAAGCGACGAGAACTTCGCCTCGGTCAGACTTTGCGGCGCTGTCGGTTATGCTCTTTCTGTATTTGCAGGTGGGAAGATCGGCGGCCTGTTGGGGTTGGATAAGATATTCATCGTCTATGCCGTTACTTTTGTAATCGGCGGTCTGATTGTCATGACAATCAGGCTGCAAAATGCGCATCCCCATGAAATAGAAAAAACTTCAGATACTGAAGACAAGATTAAATTCTCGGAACTGTTTAAGGAGAAAAAAGCGATTGCCTTGATTATCTGTGGAATCTTTATGTTTGGAACGAATGTTGCGAATAATACTTATTTTAGCTTTTTATTTAGAGATGGAGGCGGAACTGTAGCAGGTGTAGGCACGGCTTTTTTACTGATGGTAGGAAGCGAAGCCCCCTTTATGGCGCTTGCCCCAAAATTAGCAGCTAAATTTTCGCAGCAGAGGTTGATTGCAGCGGCAATGATTCTTTCTGCGGTGAGATTCGGCTGGTACGCCAGCGGACCCTCTTCTCAGTGGCTCATTGCTCTGTTCTTCTTGCAGGGAATGGTGAATGGCGTCTTACTAGTTGAATATATGAAATACATTTCTTCAGTGGTCAATCCCAGAGTAATCGGTATCGCTGTATCTGCGTTCTACGCTGTCAGCTCCAACGGCGGTACGATTTTGTGTAATTTCTTCGGCGGTGTAGCCATGGATCATTTCGGGAGCGTAGGCGTATACGGCTTATTTTCAACGTTAAACGTAATTGGCGTTGTCATGTATTTTGCCTTTGGTCTGCATAAGCAGAAAAAATCGAAAAAAGATGAATAAATGCTATTGACAAAGGGCGTATTAGATGGTAAACTAGTCAAGCTGTCTGAGAGAAACGGTCTGCACGGGTTTTCACACCGGAAAGCGGTGAAAAAGGAAACTGAAAAAAGTGCTTGACAAGTCACCTCGAAAGATGGTAAAATAATCAAGCTGTCGCAATGAAGCGGCAAGCACCTACAGATTAAAAATCTAAAAAAGTGCTTGACAGAGTTTCATAAAGATGGTAAGATAATAAAGCTATCGCACGAGGTTAACGCTTCGGAATGACGAAAAACTTCTTAAAAAAGCAGTTGACAAAATTCGTCAAAGATGGTAAAATATCAAATGTTCGCTGGAATGCGAACCGCAGCAGTCTTGCAAGACTGCGGAGAACCTAGAAAACTTCATAGTGTAGAAATTAAGTCAAAGAGAATCTCGATTCTCAAAACTAACAAGAAACAATCAGATGCAAATTGGTAGACAATATGTACATGAATGTTTCCGACAATTTCTTAAAAACAACAATAATTTCGAAAGAAATAAATTGCGAACGCAAAAGCGTTTGATCCTAACGGATCTCTTAAGAAGATATCAGGGCCTCGGCCTTCATATACCATTTGATTAAGAGTTTGATCCTGGCTCAGGATGAACGCTGGCGGCGTGCCTAACACATGCAAGTCGAGCGAGAAGCCATTGACCGATACTTCGGTAAAGGGATATGGCGGAAAGCGGCGGACGGGTGAGTAACGCGTAGGCAACCTGCCCCTTACAGAGGGATAGCCATTGGAAACGATGATTAAGACCTCATAACGCCTCCCTCCCACATGAGGGGGAGGCCAAAGATTCATCGGTAAGGGATGGGCCTGCGTCTGATTAGCTTGTTGGCGGGGTAACGGCCCACCAAGGCGACGATCAGTAGCCGACCTGAGAGGGTGATCGGCCACATTGGAACTGAGACACGGTCCAAACTCCTACGGGAGGCAGCAGTGGGGAATATTGCACAATGGGCGGAAGCCTGATGCAGCAACGCCGCGTGAGGGATGAAGGCCTTCGGGTCGTAAACCTCTGTCCTTGGGGAAGAAACAAATGACGGTACCCATGGAGGAAGCCCCGGCTAACTACGTGCCAGCAGCCGCGGTAATACGTAGGGGGCGAGCGTTATCCGGAATTATTGGGCGTAAAGAGTGCGTAGGTGGTTACCTAAGCGCAGGGTCTAAGGCAATGGCTCAACCATTGTTCGCCCTGCGAACTGGGCTACTTGAGTGCAGGAGAGGAAAGCGGAATTCCTAGTGTAGCGGTGAAATGCGTAGATATTAGGAGGAACACCAGTGGCGAAGGCGGCTTTCTGGACTGTTACTGACACTGAGGCACGAAAGCGTGGGGAGCAAACAGGATTAGATACCCTGGTAGTCCACGCCGTAAACGATGAGCACTAGGTGTCGGGGCCGCAAGGCTTCGGTGCCGCAGTTAACGCATTAAGTGCTCCGCCTGGGGAGTACGCACGCAAGTGTGAAACTCAAAGGAATTGACGGGGACCCGCACAAGCAGCGGAGCATGTGGTTTAATTCGAAGCAACGCGAAGAACCTTACCAGGACTTGACATCCCCCTGACAGATCCTTAACCGGATCCTTCTTCGGACAGGGGAGACAGGTGGTGCATGGTTGTCGTCAGCTCGTGTCGTGAGATGTTGGGTTAAGTCCCGCAACGAGCGCAACCCTTGCCATTAGTTGCCATCATTCAGTTGGGCACTCTAATGGGACTGCCGGGGACAACTCGGAGGAAGGTGGGGATGACGTCAAATCATCATGCCCCTTATGTTCTGGGCTACACACGTGCTACAATGGCCGGTACAGCAGGAAGCGATCCCGCGAGGGGGAGCAAATCCCAAAAACCGGTCCCAGTTCGGACTGCAGGCTGCAACCCGCCTGCACGAAGCCGGAGTTGCTAGTAATCGTGGATCAGAATGCCACGGTGAATGCGTTCCCGGGTCTTGTACACACCGCCCGTCACACCATGGAAGTTGGGGGTGCCCGAAGCCGGCAGGGAGATATGCTGTCTAAGGCAAAACCAATGACTGGGGTGAAGTCGTAACAAGGTAGCCGTATCGGAAGGTGCGGCTGGATCACCTCCTTTCTAAGGAGACGAAGGTTTCTGCACTATGAGTTTTATATGGGCTTGTAGCTCAGGTGGTTAGAGCGCACGCCTGATAAGCGTGAGGTCGGAGGTTCGAGTCCTCCCAAGCCCACCACAAACCTTTTTGGTTTGCAAAACGTACCTTGAAAACTGAATAACGTGTAACAAACAAACACAGAAATAACGAAATCGAGAAAATACAGACTAAGCAAGGTCTTAAGAGACAATGCGGAGGGTATGATCTATGATTTCAACCGAGAAACCAGAAAAAAGCAATTTACTGAAGTTTTTTAA
>CABIXY010000015.1 GCA_902362805.1 Eubacteriaceae bacterium
CGTTGTGATCGCTGCTGTCAGAGTGGTCTTTCCGTGGTCTACGTGACCGATTGTTCCGATATTGATATGCGGTTTGTTTCTCTCAAATTTTTGCTTTGCCATTTTTATTCCTCCTGTAATTATTTATTACCAATCTTCTCAACTAAGCTGTCTGGTAATTTTTCAAAGTGGTCGAACTGCATTACATAAACGCCACGACCCTGGGTCTTTGATCTTAGGTCAGTTGCATAACCGAACATTTCGGATAGAGGTACCATACCTCTAACAGCTACTGCACCGTTGTTCATATCTGATCCTTCGATTCTGCCTCTTCTTGAGGAGATATCTCCGATTACATCGCCCATGTATTCTTCTGGAACATTTACTTCAACTTTGAAGATTGGCTCAAGAAGAACTGGCTTCGCTTTCTTCGCTGCTTCTCTGAATGCCATGGATGCTGCTACTTTGAAGGCCATTTCAGAGGAGTCAACTTCGTGGTAAGAACCGTCGTACAGTTCAACACCCAGGTCTACAACCTGATATCCTGCGATAGGACCGTTTTCCATCGCCTCTTTGATACCGTCTTCAATCTTAGGGATATATTCCCTAGGAATTGCTCCACCGACGATGGAGTTGACGAATTCAAAGCCAGCACCCGGTTCTCTTGGATATACTTTGATCTTAACATGACCATACTGACCGTGACCACCAGACTGCTTCGCATACTTGTGATCCACATCGGCAGTAGAACTGATTGTTTCTTTGTAAGATACCTGTGGCTTACCAACATTAGCTTCTACCTTGAATTCACGCAAGAGTCTATCTACGATGATTTCCAGATGAAGTTCTCCCATACCTGCGATAATGGTCTGTCCAGTATCTTCATTAGTATAAGTCTTGAAAGTTGGGTCTTCTTCTGCTAGTTTCGCAAGAGCGATACCCATCTTCTGCTGACCGGCTTTTGTCTTTGGTTCGATAGCGATTTCGATAACTGGATCTGGGAATTCCATAGATTCCAGAATGATTTCGTTTTTATCGTCGCAAAGAGTGTCGCCAGTTGTTGTATCCTTCAAACCTACTGCTGCAGCAATATCACCAGAATAAACCTTATCGATTTCTTCTCTCTTATTAGCATGCATCTGCAGGATTCTTCCGATTCTTTCTTTCTTGCCCTTCGTTGAATTGTAAACATAAGAGCCGGATTCTAGCGTACCAGAATATACTCTGAAGAATGCCAGCTTACCTACAAATGGGTCTGCCATAATCTTGAAAGCCAATGCTGAGAAAGGTTCGCTGTCGCTGGACTTTCTAACATCTTCTTCCCCTGTATCTGGGTCAACACCTTTGATAGGCGGAATGTCGATTGGTGCTGGCATGTAGTCAATGACTGCATCGAGCATCATCTGAACACCCTTATTTCTATATGCGGATCCGCAAAGCATAGGCACCATCTCGCAGGCAATCGTCTGCTGTCTGATGACCGTCTTCATTTCTTCTATTGTTGGCTCTTCACCTTCCAGGAATTTCATCATCAGTTCTTCGTCACATTCTGCAACGGATTCAACTAACTTCTCTCTCCATTCCTGCGCCATATCCATCATGTCTTCAGGAATATCTGTAACTTCATATTCCTTACCAAGCTCGTCCTTATAAATCTCTGCTTTCATCTCTACCAGGTCGATAATTCCAACAAAATTATCTTCCGCACCGATTGGCAGCTGAACAGGTACAGCGTTTGCTTTTAGTCTGTCCTTCACCATACCGACAACTCTGAAGAAGTCAGCTCCCATGATGTCCATCTTATTGACGAAAATCATTCTAGGAACTCCGTACTTTTCAGCCTGTCTCCAAACTGTCTCGGACTGTGGTTCTACACCGCCCTTTGCACAAAGCACAGTTACTGCTCCATCCAGAACTCTAAGGGATCTCTCTACTTCAACAGTAAAGTCAACGTGTCCCGGAGTGTCGATAATATTTATTCTATGGCCTTTCCATTGTGCTGTAGTAGCAGCAGAGGTAATTGTAATACCACGTTCCTGTTCCTGTTCCATCCAGTCCATAGTAGCAGCACCTTCGTGGGTTTCTCCTAACTTATGGGTTCTTCCTGTATAGAAAAGGATACGTTCTGTGGTAGTGGTTTTACCGGCGTCAATATGCGCCATAATACCGATATTTCTAGTTTTCTCTAACGGAAACTCTCTACCAGCCATTCACTTTCCTCCATTTCTGCTTTTCTAAAGTTGAATAAAGTTGACTACCATCTGAAGTGAGCAAATGCCTTATTAGCCTCTGCCATCTTATGAGTATCTTCTTTCTTCTTTACTGATGCTCCGCTGTTGTTAGACGCATCAATTAATTCTTTTGCCAGTCTTTCTGACATCGTCTTTTCGCCTCTGAGTCTGGTGTATTTTGTTAACCATCTCAGGCCTAAAGTCTGTCTTCTTTCTGGTCTTACTTCGATAGGAACCTGATAGTTTGCACCACCGATTCTTCTAGCTTTTACTTCTAAAACAGGCATGATATTGTTCATAGCCTTTTCAAATACTTCCAATGGTTCTTCACCAGTCGTCTCTTTGATCTGATCAAATGCTTTATAAACGATAGACTGTGCTGTACCTTTCTTTCCATCGAGCATGATGCTGTTGATAAGCTTTGCTACAACAACACTGCCGTATACTGGATCTGGAAGCACTTCACGTTTTGGTACGTTACCTTTTCTTGGCACTTCTCTTCCCTCCTCGCTTGCTAATTTCGCGAATTACTGTGTCAGCGTTTGTTTTGGCTCGCTTTCGTACTTTAAGTACGCGGCGCTTCGCCTGCAACTTCCGCTTCCTTGTACCTCGCAAAATTAGCGGCGCGAGTGTATATCATTTCTCGCATATAACCTCCATTTTACGAATTACTGTAATCCGTTAAAATCAGCTGCACAATTGCTTTAACTAATTTTGTAATTGCACATTTCTCTTCACTCTGCATTCTGCATGCAAAATTACTCTGCACAGCCCGGCAATTAAATAGACTGCCCAGTCTTGTTCAGGGGTACTCGACAACCTTTTATTAGCAGGCTGCCGCGAGCGCTTAACATTCTGTCCCACGAACGAAGTAAGTGGTTAGACGGAATTTATGCTATAAATGCTCAAATCTGTGATTTGACTGCATTTAGTCGTATAACATTCTGTCCCGCAAATAAAATGTGCGTTTTGGCAGAATTTATGCTTAAAATGTCCAAATTCTAATTTGGCTGCATTCTATCGTACAACATAAATATATATTAAGGGCTCTTTTCATTCCCGATTGTTTCTAGTCAATAATAACGCAGTGTTATTTTTTCTTAGGTCTCTTAGCACCGTATTTTGAACGAGCCTGACCTCTGTCATTAACACCTGCAGTGTCAAGGGTACCTCTAACAATGTGGTATCTTACACCTGGAAGGTCTTTTACTCTTCCGCCTCTGATCAGCACAACACTATGTTCCTGTAAGTTATGACCGATTCCTGGGATGTAGGCTGTTACTTCGATACCGTTAGTCAGACGTACTCTGGCAACCTTTCTAAGAGCTGAATTCGGCTTCTTAGGTGTAACTGTCTTAACTGAAGTGCATACGCCTCTCTTCTGTGGTGAGTTTGTGTCAGTTGCAACTCTTCTTAAAGAGTTCATACCCTTACCAAGAGCAGGAGCAGTTGACTTCTTTACAGCACTAGTTCTGCCTTGACGTACTAATTGGTTAATAGTAGGCATTTGTTTCTCCTTTCCTTTTAGAATTAATTTATGCTCACAGTCAAATTAACCCTAAATCATTTATTAGGGTCAAATTAACTCGAAACTAACAAATAGTTTATCACATTTTCAATGGTAATGCAAGGATTATCAAGCTTTGAGATAAAATTATTTCAAACTCAGCTTGATTTATTTATTGTTTTATTGTAAAATATTTACATATTTAGAATTAAAAGGAGATTCGTTATGGATAACCTCATCGCTGTGCTTGAATTTGAAATTATCAGAGAGCAAAAGCTCATCACTACTTGTCAAAACTTCTTGAATACTGCTCCAAAAGGAGTTTTGACCGTGAGGCCACGGCGCCGCAGCAAAACCTACTACTGGACCTTTGAAGATGGGAATGGTGCCGCCAGAAAGCAGAAGCAAGTCAATATTACCGGAAACCACGATTTGATTCTCCAATTGACAAACAAGATGATCTTTCAGGAAATTTTCAATCGATGTCTAAAAAACAAAAAGTTGTTGGAGAATCTGCTCAACAAGTACAAGCCTGTAGATCCCTTTGCTGTAATGAAAAGCTGCTCACCGAAATATAAAGAAGTTTTTCTGCTGCGCAAAAAACAACTGTTGGAAAAGCGACTTACTGCGCCTTACAAAAAATGCCCCTACAATCCTAAATTCCACGTTCACGAAACGGATTACGGTGAATTGGTTCGTTCCAAGTCGGAGCAGCTTCTCGGTAATACCCTGTTCGCTTACGGAATCCCCTTCCATTATGAAGAAGCCTTCGAATGTGCAAACGGCGTCACACTATTTCCCGACTTTCGGATTCTGCTCCCTGATAACAGTTGGAAGATATGGGAACACTTAGGTCTTTTGTCAAACGAGGACTATTGCTCAGATAATGCAAAGAAGCTGAATCTTTTCCAGCAAAACGGCCTCGTTATCGGCAGCAATTTAATCCTTACCATGGACGACAACAAGCAGGATTTCAGCAGTGGGATTATCAATCAAATCATCAATAATCAAATTCTGCCTTTGCTTCACGGTATCCGGGTTGATAAAGACAAAATCATTGAAGGTATTCAGCAGCCTTACATGAAATGAATTGAAGTCATCCCGTCTAACGACGCTACGCGAAGTGATAGGCGGAATCAGTGCACCAGTGCGCCTTCATTTCGTCTTAAAGGTCTTTTACTGGCGCAAAAGTCTCCTGCCATATGTAACCGCGCCTTCATTTTTAATTTTTTTAAATTTACATGCGCTGCTCCCTTTGCAAAACAGCATCAAATCAGTATATTCTTCCTTTTTTAAGGATATTTGATGTCGCCCTAATACTTTATTTTCTATTTTTGGGGATCATCAGTGACTTTATTTGTAATAAATTGACCGGATGCGCAAGTAAACAACGATAATTCTTAAATGAAGGCGCACTGGTTTACAATAATCAAAAAAAGTGCCATTAAAGATTAAAAAATCAAAAATGAAGGCGCGCTTGGACGCAGCGTGGCAGCATGAAGGCTCTTGGACGCAGCGAAAGCGCTTGAACGTGGCGTGGCAGCATGAAGGCTCTTGGCTTGCCCTGCGACACGCCCCCTGCTTGCGCACATTTACATTCAAAAAGGGGCGGATTAAAAAATCCGCCCCTCGTTGTTACGCGATTGCTCCGCGCTCGATTAATCCAGCTCTACAATTTCAGGTTCATTCACCTCATAGATGCCTGCGGTTTCCGCTTCGTAATCTTCTTCACGTGCTTCTGCAACGGGCTCCTCTACGTATTCATCTAGTTCGTCATCCTCTTCCTGGTATCTTTCGTATTCTCTCATAAATTCTTCATTTACACCGTAATCGAGATTTATGTTTTTATATCTCTTCATACCCGTTCCAGCAGGAATCAGCTTACCGATGATAACGTTTTCTTTCAGGCCCATGAGCTTGTCATTCTTGCCTTTGATTGCCGCATCAGTCAGAACTCTGGTCGTCTCCTGGAAGGATGCTGCTGATAAGAACGAGTTCGTAGCCAGGGATGCCTTCGTGATACCGAGAAGCATCTGTTTGCCCTTGGCAGGTTCACCGCCGTCAGCAAGTGCTTCTTCGTTTGCATCCTGAATTTCAAATTTGCTGTATAATCCGCCCGGCAGCAATGTAGTGTCGCCTGCATCTTCAATTTTGAACTTCGAAAGCATCTGGCTGACAATCACTTCAACGTGTTTGTCATTGATGTCTACACCCTGATTCTTATATACACGCTGTACCTCTTTCAACAGGTACTGATATACACCTTCTACACCGTTGAGTCTCAGAATATCGTGCGGATTCAGCGGACCGCTTGTGATGTTTCCGCCGGCGTAGATGTAGTCGTCTTTCTTAACGGCAAGTCTTGCACCGTAAGGAACTACATATACTTTATCTTCTCCTTCGTCACTTCTCACAGTAACTTCGGTTTTGTTATCTGATCTAGGCTGAATGTCAATGACTCTGCCGTTCTCCTCACAGATTTCAGCAAGACCCTTTGGCTTTCTAGCTTCGAACAATTCCTCTACTCTCGGAAGACCGTGAGTGATATCGGAACCAGCTACACCACCAGTATGGAAAGTTCTCATGGTCAGCTGTGTACCCGGTTCACCGATGGACTGTGCAGCAGTGATACCGACGGACTCGCCGATGTTGACTTCCTCTCCGGTGGCCAGGTTTCTGCCATAACATTTTGCACAGATACCTGTTTTGCTGTGGCAGGTCATGACGGACCTGATTGCAATGGACTCAATACCGCAGTTGACCACTTCCACGGACTGTTCGTCGGTGATTTCCTCACCCTGCTCTACGATGACTTCTCCAGTCTGCGGATTGACGATATCCACAAGAGCCGTTCTGCCCGCAATACGCTGATTGAGCGGTTCAATGACTTCTTTGCCGTCGGTAAAGGCTCTTACTTCCACACCTTCATCCGTTCCGCAGTCGAATTCTCTGACGATGACATTATGAGAAACGTCAACCAGTCTTCTGGTCAGATAACCAGAGTCCGCTGTACGGAGCGCTGTATCGGCCAGACCCTTTCGAGCACCGTTGGAAGAGATAAAGTACTCCAAGATGGAAAGTCCTTCACGGAAGTTTGCCTTGATTGGTATCTCTACAGTCTTACCAGTTGCGTTGGCCATCAGACCACGCATTCCTCCAACCTGTCTGATCTGGTTCTTACTACCTCTGGCTCCGGATGTCGTCATGATGTTCAGATTGTTCTTTGGTTCCAAGGATTCCATCAGAGCATCCGCTACATCGTCGGTCGTCTTGTTCCAAATTTCAATAACCTTATCATATCTTTCAGAATTGGACATGAGGCCCATTCTGTAAGCTTTTTCGTATTTGTCTACTTCTTTCTGTGATTCTGCGACGATATCCCACTTGTTGTCAGGAATCTTCATGTCGTCAATACCGATGGTTACAGCGGCCTTTGTTGAATAGTGGTAGCCCATGTCTTTGATGTAGTCAAGCATGATGACAGTACCCGTATTGCCGTGAGTCTTGTAACACTTGTCGATGATTGCACCCAGCTTCTTTTTGTCACAGAGGAAGTCGACTTCCAATGAATATGGGTCCATATTACGATCGACGAAACCGAGATCCTGTGGAATCTGCTGGTTATAAATGAATCTTCCTACTGTCGATTCTACCAGTCTTCCCCTCTTATCGTTTTCATCCAGATACATTCTCACCTTGACTTTGGCGTGAATATCTACAATTTCATCCTGATATGCCATGAGCATTTCATCAATATCTGTAAAGACTTTGCCGTCTCCCTTTTCAGGAACTCTTTCAAAACCTGCGGCTCTGAAAGCTTCGGCTGACTTTTTGTCGTTAAATTCGTCTCTCTCGTAGAATACTTTTTCTCTACCGTCTACAACCTCTACCTTTTTGCATGTTCCAGGGTAAGTCAGATAGTATGCACCCAGAATCATATCCTGTGTAGGTGTAGTAATCGGCGATCCGTCTTTTGGCGCCAAAATGTTGTTTACTGACAGCATCAGGAACCTGGCTTCCGCCTGTGCCTCTACAGAAAGAGGTACGTGAACGGCCATCTGGTCTCCGTCAAAGTCAGCGTTGAAGGCTGTACATACCAGCGGATGCAGCTTGATTGCCTTGCCCTCTACCAATACAGGTTCGAAAGCCTGGATACCTAGTCTATGCAGCGTCGGCGCACGGTTCAGCATAACAGGATGTTCTTTGATAACGCCCTCTAATACGTCCCATACTTCCGGTCTTACCTTCTCTACCATTCTCTTGGCGTTCTTGATGTTGTGGGCATAACCCTGTTCCACCAGTTCTTTCATGATGAAAGGCTTAAACAGTTCCAGAGCCATCTTCTTAGGAAGTCCGCACTGGAAGAACTTTAACTCCGGACCTACTACGATTACAGAACGGCCTGAATAGTCAACACGCTTACCCAGCAAGTTCTGTCTGAATCTTCCCTGTTTACCCTTCAGCATGTCAGACAATGACTTCAGAGGTCTGGAACCAGGACCTGTAACAGGTCTGCCTCTTCTTCCGTTGTCGATCAAAGAGTCTACCGCTTCCTGCAGCATTCTCTTCTCATTTCTGACGATGATATCAGGCGCGCCTAATTCCAAAAGTCTGTTCAGTCTGTTATTTCTGTTGATTACTCTTCTATATAAGTCGTTGAGGTCAGAGGTGGCAAATCTGCCGCCGTCCAGTTGAACCATCGGACGCAGATCCGGCGGAATAACTGGAATCACCTCCAAGATCATCCACTCCGGCTTGTTAGCGGAAAGTCTCAGGGCTTCTACTACTTCCAGCCTTCTAACAATCCTGATTTTCTTCTGACCAGTAGCTGTTTTCAATTTCTCGCGCAGATCCTTTGAAAGTGCTTCCAAATCAATCTGTGACAAAAGTTCTCTGACAGCTTCAGCACCCATAGCAGCCTTGAAGTCGCTTCCATACTTGTCTTTCGCTTCTCTGTACTGCTGCTCTGTGAGGATTTCTTTATATCCAAGATCGGTTTCGCCTGGATCAGTTACGATATATGCCGCAAAGTAAAGGACTTTCTCCAGGTTTCTCGGAGTGATATCGAGAATAAGCCCCATTCTCGAAGGAATCCCTTTGAAGTACCAGATGTGAGAAACCGGGGCAGCCAGTTTGATGTGTCCCATTCTCTCTCTTCTTACTTTCGCTTTCGTAACCTCTACACCGCAGCGGTCACAGACAATACCTTTATATCTGATTCTTTTATATTTTCCGCAATGACATTCCCAGTCCTTCATAGGTCCAAAAATCTTTTCGCAGAACAGACCATCTTTTTCTGGCTTCAAAGTCCTATAGTTGATTGTCTCCGGCTTTGTTACTTCGCCGTGGGACCATTCCATAATCTTGTCTGTTGAGGCCAATTTGATCTGTAAAGATTCGAAGTTGTTAAGTTCGAAATTGTTCGCATTTTTATTTACATTCTCAGTCAAAGATTTTCTCCCCTTTCTTATAACTGTTCATCATCTGCAAAGTGATCGCTTATCATGTCATCGTCGGGGGTTTCTTCGGTAAAGCCCTCTGCAAATAATTTTTCTTCGCTTTCCTCAAGTTCAGTATCTACGGTCATGATTCCGTCAATGCCGGAAACATCATCATATTCTGATACTTCTTTAATCTGGATTTCCTCATTGTCCTCAATCAGAACTCTGACGTCCAAAGCAAGGGACTGCATTTCCTTAATCAGTACCTTGAAGGATTCTGGAATTCCAGGTTCCGGAATATTTTCACCCTTTACGATTGCCTCGTAGGTCTGTACCCTTCCCACGATATCGTCGGATTTTACAGTGAGAATTTCCTGCAGAGTATAAGCTGCACCATAGGCCTCCAGAGCCCAAACTTCCATCTCTCCAAAACGCTGTCCGCCGAACTGCGCTTTACCGCCAAGAGGCTGCTGTGTTACCAGGGAATAAGGTCCTGTACTTCTAGCGTGAATCTTATCGTCAACCAAATGGTGAAGTTTCAGCATATACATGTAACCTACGGTTACCGGGCTGTCGAACCATTCTCCGGTCCTGCCGTCTCTTAAATTTAATTTTCCTGTTTCTGAATATCCTACATCTACTAAAAGTTCACGGATGTCTTTTTCTGTAGCACCGTCGAATACTGGCGTTGCAATATACCAGCCTTTCTTCTTTGCTGCCAGACCCAGGTGCACTTCCAATACCTGCCCTACGTTCATTCGGGAAGGTACGCCCAGCGGATTCAGCATGACCTGAAGAGATTCTCCATTCTCCATGAATGGCATATCCTCTTCTGGCAGAATCCTGGAGATAACACCTTTATTACCGTGTCTTCCGGCCATCTTGTCGCCGACATTGATTTTTCTCTTTGTCGCAATATAACATCTTACCAGTTTGTTGACCCCTGGAGGAAGTTCATCGCCGTTTTCCCTGGAGAAAATTCTCACGTCAACAACGATACCCGTCTCGCCATGAGGCACTCTCAGGGAAGTGTCTCTCACTTCTCTGGCTTTCTCACCAAAGATTGCACGCAGCAGCCTTTCTTCAGCGCTGAGGTCGTTTTCACCCTTAGGGGTTACTTTGCCGACCAAAATGTCTGTAGACTCTACTTCTGCTCCGACTCTGATGATACCTTCTTCATCCAAATCTTTCAGTGCATCGTCGCCTACATTCGGAATGTCCCTGGTGATTTCCTCCGGTCCAAGCTTGGTATCTCTGGCTTCTGCTTCATATTCTACAATGTGAAGGGAAGTCAGAACGTCGTTCATCAAAAGCTTTTCGTTGAGAATAATCGCGTCCTCGTAATTGTAGCCTTCCCAGGTCATGAATCCGATCAGCAGGTTCTTGCCGAGAGCGATTTCACCCAGTTCTGTAGAAGGTCCGTCAGCGATGACTTCGCCTTCTTCTACATGCTCGCCATGACCTACAATTGGTCTCTGGTTGATGCAGGTTCCCTGGTTGGATCTCTTGAATTTCAGTAATTTATATTCGTCTAATCCGTTGTTGTCATCTCTTCTGATTGCAATTCTTTCTGCGTCAACGAATTCAATGGTTCCGGCATGTCTTGCCAGAATCACGACGCCGGAATCCCTCGCAGCCTTAAATTCCATACCTGTTCCCACGTATGGTGCTTCCGTTACCAGCAGAGGCACTGCCTGACGCTGCATGTTGGATCCCATCAGGGCACGGTTAGCGTCGTCGTTTTCCAAGAATGGAATCATGGCGGTCGCCACAGATACTACCTGTTTTGGCGATACGTCCATCATGTCTACCACTTCTCTTGGGAACATGGCGATTTCTCCGCCTACCCCTCTAGCTGCAACCTTTGCATTGATGAAGTGCCCTTCCTCATCGAGAGGCTCATTGGCCTGGGCGATGATAAGCAGTTCTTCTTCGTCAGCAGTAATATATCTGATTTCCTTTGTTACAAGGCCTGTTTCTTTCTGCACGACTCTGTACGGAGTTTCAATGAATCCATACTCGTCTACAATACCATAGGTAGTCAGGGAACCGATCAAGCCGATGTTCGGACCTTCTGGCGTCTCGATCGGACACATACGGCCATAATGGGACTGGTGTACGTCTCGAACTTCGAATCCGGCCCTTTCTCTGGAAAGACCGCCTGGCCCCAGAGCAGATAATCTTCTCTTGTGCGTCAATTCGGCAAGAGGATTGTTCTGGTCCATGAACTGAGACAGCTGGGAACTTCCGAAGAACTCTTTGATGGCAGCGGTTACAGGTCTGATGTTCATCAGTGCCTGTGGTGTCGTCACTTCGATGTCCTGAATGGTCATTCTCTCTTTGACGACCCTTTCCATTCTTGCCAGACCAATTCTAAACTGGTTCTGTAAAAGTTCGCCTACGGTTCTCAGTCTTCGATTTCCTAAGTGGTCGATGTCGTCTGTATTACCGATACCATAATTTAAGTTCAGAATATAGCTGACCGACGCAATGATATCTTCCATAAGAATATGCTTTGGTGACAAGTCGTTCTTTCTCGCTACCAGCATATCTTTGATTTCGTCTTCACTCTGACACTGTTCCAAAATTTCCATCAGGACAGGGTAAAATACCTTGTCTGCAACCTTCAGACCGCTAGTGTCAAACTCTACATATTGATCCAGAGCAACGAATTTGTTTCCGATTACCTTTGTAACCTGTGTCTCGTCGTCTCTTCCATATGCCATTACAAATTCCACGCCTGCATCTTCAATTTGTCTCGCTAATCCGCGGCTGATCTTCTGGCCTGCCTCCGCCAAAATCTCACCAGTATTCGGATCGATAACGTCTTCTGCTGCAACTGCTTCTGCCAATCTGTTGGAGAGACCTAATTTCTTGTTATACTTATATCTGCCTACCTTTGCAAGGTCATATCTCTTTGCATCAAAAAACAGCGAATTAAGCAGAGATTTGGCACTTTCCACTGTCGGTGGTTCGCCTGGTCTCAGCTTTTTGTAAATTTCTTTCAGACCGCTTTCGTAGTCGTTTGTCGCATCTTTTTCTAAGGTTTTCAGCAATCTGCTGTCCTCTCCAAAGATGTCAAGAATTTCTTGGTCAGAACCGATTCCCAAGGCCCTCAAAAGCGTGGTCAAAGGCTGTTTTCTGGTTCTGTCAACCCTTACAGAAATGATCTCGTTGGAATCGGTTTCGTATTCCAGCCATGCACCTCTGTTAGGGATAATCTGTGTCGAATATAATTTATTGTTTGATTTATCAGTTTCAACGCTATAATAAGGTCCAGGTGAACGAACCAGCTGAGTTACGATAACTCTCTCCGCTCCATTATAAATGAAAGTTCCCTTCTCTGTCATCAGAGGGAAATCTCCCATGAATACTTCCTGTTCCTTTACTTCGCCTGTTTCTTTGTTAACGAGTCTTACTCTGACTTTAAGTGGAGCTGCGTATGTGACATCTCTTTCCTTACACTCCTCCTGCTCATACTTTGGAGGATCATTAAGGGAGTAATCTATGAATTCTAATATAAGATTATCCGCATAATCTCTAATAGGGGAGATGTCTTCAAAAACTTCTCGGAGACCCTCTTTAATGAACCAATCATATGAGCTGGTCTGAATCTCAATCAAGTTTGGCATCACGCCGACTTCATTGATCTTTGAGAAGGTCATACGTTCTTTTCTACCTACTTTGATAGGTTTTGGCATATTTATCACTCCTTATATCTTAACAGTTTACATTTGCGTGGCAGTCTATTATGATACCATATGCTTGTCAAACAGTCAAGCTTTTTTGAAAAAATACTAGCAAATTTTTTCCATTCCGTTTATTCGAGTATTGTGAAATTGCTCATTTCCTATACTTCTTTTGACAAAAAAACAGAAAAATGCACCAACACAAATTCTTTTGCGGTAATGCCGCTTATGTGGTACTATGAATTTATATTGATACATGTGGGAGAATTGAAATGGAGTATAAGCAAATTGAGGCCTTTATCGCCATAGCAGAATTGAAGAATATCACCAAAGCCGCAGATACACTGTTCGTGTCTCAGTCCGCATTGAGTTATCGGCTTAAGACGTTAGAAGATGAGATTGGCGCCACACTGGTTACTCGTAATAAAGGAATTGCCAATATCTGCCTCACCACAAGGGGCGAAGAATTTCTTTCTATCGCCAGAGAATGGGAAGACGTGTACCGCAAAGCCCTTGCGTTCAGTACCCTGACTGAGATTACTACGATCAGGATTGCTGCCCCTGCAAGTGTACATGAGCAGTATTCCAGTCTCTATACACAGATTACCGCAGAGAGCAGCAACGCGCGATTATCGGTCAGCACCTATAACTCCGCTGCCATTCCATCCGTCGTCGAAAGCAGAGACGCCGATATTGGATTTGGCTTCATCTACAGAAACAGTCCAAAGCTTTTGGTGCGTGAGATTCAGTCCACCCCCATGGTGCTGGTTGAACGATCAAAAACCGACCGCAGGTCTAGCGCTGTCGAGCCTTCCGCACTTGATCCGTCCAAAGCAGTATTGGTCAAAGGAATTGCTCTGGACAATCCCGACTGCGCAGCCTTTTACAAATCCTGGTTCGGAACGAAGATGCCTTTTCACATGTATGTGGACTCGCCCTCACTACTATTCAAAACACTGCCCGTAGGCGGCTGGTGCATCCTTCCCGAGAACCATACCAGACGTCTAAGCGAAGATGCGGATTTTCATTTTTATAAACTGAAAGATACCAGCTTTACCCTCCCCCTATACTTATTTCTTCACAAAGAGGCCGATGAAAGCCTTAAAATCCTTATAAAGAAATATTTCGACTAGCAGGAAAAATCCTCCCCGCAGTGTGGGAGGATTTTTATATATAGGCCGTTTATTCTTCGCCGTCCTTGGCATATCTTCTTCCAATGCCGGTGAGGATACTCAGTACGAACAAGACCAGGAGCAAAATTCCGTGAAAGCTGTACGGTACAATATCGAAGTATCCAAAATCAGAAGGAATAGAACCTATTTCTGCTGTAAAACCCAGGCACAGCATGACTGGCGTGCCGTAAGGCAAAATAGAAGAAATGCCGCAGGCCGTTCCATCCAAAATGTTGGCGCCCCGCGTCCGTTCGATACCAAAGTCTTTGGTCACTTTGCGCACCATCGGTCCAAAGAACAGCACGGCCGGTGAACTTCCTCCTGCTGCAGCAGTTCCCACAGCTGTGCCCAGCATACAGACCAGTTCTGCAGAGCGGGCGGATTTGCAGTTTTTGGTAAGGCCCTGGACCAGTGCATCAAAAGCGCCGCTGCAATTGAGGATTTCCAGGAGAATGAATAGCAGCACACAGTACATGACTAGATTGATCATGCCGGACAAGCCAGCAACGATTGGTCCTTCATTCGCAAGCATCGCTTTCAAATCAATGGTTCCCAGAACCAGGTTCAGCACGATGCCCATCGCATCACAGACAAGCAGTGTTGCCACTAAGTCAAAGCCCTTTTTAATCATGATAATCATAACTACCGGCAGGATCAAGAGAAGAAGCGCTTTCAAATCTGCATCTAGGGAAACCCCTTCCATGCTGTGACTTGCCGTCGTCATATTGCCAAGCACAGCAAAGAGTACAGCTGAAATTCCGCCTGCTATGAGAGAATATGGCAGCCTCGTTCTGACCACGTCTCCCACCTGCGCCTCCTGTGTCAAGGCGGAGCCGATGGTGGTATCTGAAATAGGCGCCAGATTGTCGCCAAAAATGGCTCCGCTGATAATCGCACCACATACCAGCCCCGGACTGCATCCCATGCCGACTGCAAGCGGCAGCATCACTGGCGCCATGGCCGTGATAGAACCAGAGGAGGTTCCACAGGAAGTGGATATAATGGCACAGATAACGAAACTGATCAGTGGAAGAAAGCCAGCGTCAAAATTTACTGAGCCGGCAATATGGACCAGCGCTTCAATCAATCCGCTCTGCCTCAGCAGCTGTCCCAAAACGCCTGCTGACAAAAATGCGATGATGATGATTGCCAGCATGCTGTTGGTCAGTCCTGATATCGCGACTTTTCCAAAATTCTTTTTATCTTTTGTTAAAAAAAATCCCGCGATAACGGCCAAAAAAGTAATCAGTGAGAATCGCAGGATTCCCCCGCCGCCGATCTTCGTTCCGATGATAAGGCCGATAACCATCAAAATGATTGGAACCCATGGTCCGATTTTACCGAGGTAAAAACCTCCGGTGTATTTGTTCTTTAAGTCCATTTTTGTCTCCTTTGTCATTAAGCGTTTGATCCGTTTGTTTTTATAAGGCTCATTATATGCGAACATGCCTGCACTTGTAAAAGTCAGATTTTTGATATTAAATAGCAAAACCTTTTCTATTTCAAATAGAAAAGGTTTTCATATTTAATAAACAAAGGTTTCATTGGACAGTCCGCCGTCTCCTCATTTAAACTGTAAGCAGAATTAAGGAAAGAGGAGAAACGCAATGAAGTACAAATTCAACGAAACACTATTAAATATTCCCCCTTCAGCATCTCTGGCAGTCAGTGAAAAAGCAAAGAAGCGCAGGGCAGAAGGCGTCGATATCATTACCCTTGCCACAGGAGAACCGGATTTTGATACTCCCGATGCCGCCCGCATCGCGGGAATCACCGGTATTGCGGAGGGACATACCCACTACAATACGGCGCTGGGTCTTCCGGCCCTTCGTCAGCGCATCGCGAGGAAACTAGCTGAAGAAAACGATATCGATGCCTCCAGTGAGAACATCATCCTGACGCCAGGAGGAAAATATGCTGTATATGAGGCCGTCCGCACCTTGATTACTCCAGGTAAAGGAGAAGAAGTCTTGGTTCTCAATCCCGCATGGGTCTCCTACGGACCTATCGTCATGGCAGCTGGCGGGACTCCCGTAGATGTGGAACTCTCTTTCGAATCTCATTACAAGATCACAAGAGAGGCCCTGGAAAAACGGGTTTCCAGTCGAACACGAGCGGTCATCGTCAATTACCCCAATAATCCGACAGGCTGTATCTTGTCTCAAGAGGAAGCCGATACATTGGCCGATTTTGCGCTGACACATGACCTGCTCTTAATTTCCGATGAAATCTACGAACGCATCACCTATGACGGAAATCAAAGTGTCAGCCTTGCGTCTCTGCCGAGAATTGCAGACAGAGTGATCACACTCAACGGCTTTTCAAAGTCAACTGCCATGACTGGCTGGCGTTTAGGATACGCCTGCGCGCCAAAAGAAATCATCAGCAAAATGTCCATCCTCAGTCAACACACAATCAGCTGCCTCAGCCAGTTTTCGATGGAAGCTGCCCTTGTCGCATTAGACTGCCAGGAGGATATAAAAAAAATGGTTGAAAGCTACGATGACCGCCGTCGCTTTTTCGTAAAAGGGCTTAACGAGATTCCGGGCATAACCTGTCTTGTTCCGCAGGGCGCTTTTTATGCCTGGGCAAAAGTGGATCTTGCTGAAAAAGACAGTTTCGAGATTGCTGACTATCTGCTTGACGAAGCCCGCGTGGCCGTAGTTCCGGGAGACTGCTATGGCAAAGGCGGCAGCTGCTGTATTCGCATGTCTTTCGCGACTGCTGAGGCAGACCTTCGCGAAGCTCTCAAAAGAATGCGACATGCAATTGGTAAAATTAACGATTCAGCGGAGGTAAAAAGATGAGTAATATTAATTGTATCGTATACAATGACTTTGAGCGCCCGGATAAGCTGCTGATAGATAGGTTCCGGGGCATCCCGGTTGCCAATCTGGATGACTGCATGGGAAGACAAGCTGCAGCAGATGCAGCAATTAAGCCGATTGGAAAAAGCGGCATGGCAGGACCGGCACTTACGGTAAAAGTAACAGAAGGTGATAATCTGATGTTCCATTATGCGATGGATTTAGCAAAGGAGGGCGACATCATCGTCATCGATGCCGGCGGCAATACCAGTCGTTCCATCTTCGGAGAAATCATGGTACACTACCTGCTGAAAAAGAAAGTCGGCGGAATCATCGTGGATGGGGCGATCAGGGATAAAGAAGAAATCGCGGCCACCGGGCTTCCTGTATATGCAAAAGGCGTGACGCCGGATGGACCATGGAAAAACGGTCCCGGCACAGTAAATACACCTATCGTCTGCGGAGGCCGCATTGTCAATCCTGGAGACATTGTCATCGCAGACGGCGACGGTGTTCTGTTTATCAATCCTGCCGAAGCCGAAGATCTGCTTGTCAAGGTCAAGCAGCTGATGGAGAACGAGAAAAAGTCTCTGGATGCTGTCGAAAAGACGGGGCAGTTAAAACGTCCGTGGGTCATGGAAAAACTCACTGCTTTGAACTGTGAATTCCATGAATTTTACGAGAAATAAAGTTGTACTGACAAACACATCTTTTGAATAGACCCATTCTCAAACAGTTATTCGTATATTTTTCGCTTGAACATACAGCCTCCTAGTCATAAAAAGTCGCATTTTTTATTTTTTCCATAAAAACACCCTGTGCATTTGATACACAGGGTGTTTTGCTCGATTAATCAATCTGAAGACGACAGGGGAACTATTTCAGTTCAACCTTAGCTCCAACTTCTTCCAGCTGAGCCTTGATAGCGTCAGCTTCGCCTTTTTCGATTCCTTCTTTGATTGGGGAAGGAGCTCCGTCAACAACAGCCTTTGCTTCTTTCAGTCCTAAGCCAGTGATTTCTCTAACTGCTTTGATAACCTTGATCTTTTCTGCACCAACTTCAGCAAGAACTACAGTGAACTCAGTCTGCTCTTCTGCTGCTGCACCACCTGCTGCTGCACCTGCAACTGCTACTGGAGCTGCTGCGGATACTCCGAATTCTTCTTCGCATGCTTTTACTAATTCATTTAACTCTAAAACGGTCATAGCTTTTATAGCTTCAATGATCTGATCTTTATTCATTTTCTTTTCTCCTTTTTCTAAATTATATCTTGGATTTTTTTAATTTCGTGTTTACGGCATCTTATGCTTCAGCCGGTGCCTCGCCGCCATCCTGCTGATCATCTGCAATCGCCGCCAGAGTTCTGACGAACTTGCTGACTGGTGACTGGATGCTGCCTAAGAACTTGGCGATGAGTACATCTCTTGATGGAATTTCTGCAATCTGCTCGATTCCAGCTTTGTCATAGTAAGTGCCTTCAACGACACCTGCTTTGAATTCCATTTTTTTGTAGTCTTTGATAATCTCGTTGAGAGTTCTTGCTGGAGCTGTTGCGTCTTCGCTGCTGATAGCAACTGCGCTCGGTCCATCAAGTACCTCTGCAAGAGGAGCATAATCAGTTCCTTCGATAGCTCTCTTGATTAAAGTGTTCTTATAAACAGTGTAATCAACATTTGCTTCACGAAGCTTTTTTCTCATTGCATCAGCCTCTGCAACTGTAATTCCCATGTAGTCGATAACAACTGCTGACTGCGCATTTTCTAGCTTTCCTTTTATCTCGTCAATGATTACTTGTTTTTGCTGTTTTGCTTCTACTGACATAATCTGTTCTCCTTTCTGTAAATTGCGTCAGGGCAATCTACGAATCTGGTACTCAATAAAATAACCCCGTCACGGCAGACAGGGTCAATATCTATATATTGTACCTCGGCGGGG
This sequence comes from Eubacteriaceae bacterium, assembly GCA_902362805.1. Taxonomy (GTDB): domain Bacteria; phylum Bacillota; class Clostridia; order Peptostreptococcales; family Anaerovoracaceae; genus Senimuribacter. Next base: position 18,763 of record CABIXY010000015.1, read on the forward strand.
AATTAAGCGTGCGCTTTTGCGCGGCACCCGCTGTCTACGGTTAAATCTCTAAGTTATAAAATTGTACTAGCCAATCAGTGCTGGATTAACCTTTACTCCAGGACCCATCGTTGATGCAAGTGTAACGCTCTTCAGATACTGACCTTTTGCAGTAGCCGGTTTCGCCTTTACGATTGCCTCCATCAAAGCTTTGAAGTTTTCTTCCAGCTTTTCTGGACCGAATGAGCTCTTTCCGATCGGTGTGTGGATGATGTTCTGCTTGTCGAGACGATACTCCACTTTACCTGCTTTGATTTCAGCCAACGCTTTTTCAAGATCCATTGTTACAGTTCCTGATTTAGGGTTTGGCATCAATCCTTTAGGTCCCAATATTTTACCAAGTCTTCCGACAACACCCATCATATCTGGTGTAGCAACTACGACGTCAAAGTCGAACCAGTTTTCGGACTGGATTCTCTGAGCCATATCTTCAGCTCCTACGTAGTCAGCACCAGCTTTTTCAGCTTCTTCAGCTTTAGGGCCTTTAGCAAATACTAAAACCTTGACGCTCTTGCCAGTTCCGTTTGGAAGTACGATTGCACCTCTAACCTGCTGGTCTGCGTGTCTTCCGTCTACGCCAAGTCTAACGTGTGCTTCTACAGTCTCGTCAAACTTTGCTCTTGAAGTTTCACAAACTAATTTCATAGCTTCTGTTACTTCGTGCAGCTGTGACTTATCAAATTTTTCAGCTGCTGCTTTGTAATTCTTTCCTCTTTTAGGCATAATTCCCTCCTTGTGGTATTAGCGACTGACCTGATTCTATTCAGTCTCCCATCTCATTAGTCTTCGACAACGATTCCCATGCTTCTCGCAGTTCCCTTGATCATGTCTGTAGCTGCTTCAAGTGTAGCTGCGTTTAAGTCCGGCATCTTTGTCTTAGCGATTTCTTCTACCTGCGCATAAGTCAGAGTAGCGACTTTCTTCTTGTTTGGTTCTCCAGAAGCTGCATCTAATCCTGCTGCCTTCTTCAGTAAAACTGCTGCTGGCGGTGTCTTGCATACAAATGTAAATGATCTGTCTGCGTAAACAGTGATTACTACTGGAATAATCATACCAGGCTGGTCCTGAGTCTTAGCATTGAACTGCTTACAGAAGTCCATGATGTTAACACCCTTCTGACCTAGTGCAGGTCCAACTGGAGGTGCTGGAGTAGCATTACCGGCTGCTATCTGAAGTTTGATATAACCTTCAACTTTTTTAGCCATTGTTCTTCTCCTTTCTCTATAGATTGACTATAGTTTATCTACCTGCCCGAATTCTAATTCTACAGGTGTATCTCTACCGAACATCGAAACCTTGACTGTCAGTACCTGTTTCTCTTTGTTGATTTCGAGAACCTCACCCATGAAGCTCTCAAAAGGACCGCTGATTACTCGTACTGTATCTCCAATTTCAACATCCAGATCGATGTAAACTTTTTCTATTCCCATTCTAGCCACTTCTTCGTCAGTGAGTGGAATAGGTTCGGAGCCATGACCTACGAACCCGGTAACCCCTTGTGTATTTCTTACAAGATACCAGGATTCATTGGTAACAATCATCTTTATAATTACATAACCGGGAAACATCTTCCTGGTTTTTATCTTACGCTGACCGTCTTTAATTTCGACTCTGTCTTCTGTCGGCACGATGATGTCCAAAATTAAATCCTGCATGCCACGGTTCTCAACCATCTTTTCGATATTCACTTTTACTTTGTTTTCGTGACCCGAATAAGTATGAACCACATACCACTTGGCCTGGCCATCACCTCGAATACCCTCTCCTTCTAAGGGAGATAGTGTATTGTTGTTTTCAATATCAGACATTTTCCGTACCTTCTTCTTTAATTTAGTTTAGTTTGATATCCAGCACTTCTCTTAGAACTGCTAAGAAGCCTGTATCAATCAGCCAGAATCCCAGTGCGAATACAGCGCATGTTGCAATTACAACAGCTGTAAAAGATCCCAATTCTTTTTTTGTAGGCCATACAACTTTGCTCATCTCGAGCTTGATGCCTTTGAAGTATTCTTTGGCACCGCCGCCCTTTTTAGCTTTCGCTGTAGCTTTCTTTACTTGGTCTTTGTTTGCCATAAAACTTTCTCCTTATTTTGTCTCTTTGTGAAGAGTCTCTTTCTTGCAGAATTTGCAATACTTTTTCAGTTCGATACGATCAGGATCGTTTTTCTTGTTTTTCATCGTATTGTAATTTCTCTGCTTGCACTCAGTGCATGCTAATGTAACTTTTACTCTCATTTGATTGTCCTCCGTTTTTAAACTCAAAATTCAGAGCCGGAGTGACCCAGCTCTGTCATAATAATCATAAAGTTGCCTATTAAGTGTATCAAAGGGTCTTGTCAATGTCAATATTTTTTTGATTTTAGTTGTTATTTTTTTTCACCTTCCATAATGGCTACGATTTTGTCCACTGCAGAAATCACACTTTTTTGATCGACGTCTACCACCGACGAATAATAATCGCCAGTCGAGAAACAGATTTTGCTGTCCGGCGTGCCCGTGATGCTCTGCTTCTGGATATCCCAGGACGGCATCCCGTCCATCTGCATCTTGATCAGTTTCTGCATATCCTTCTGGGACATGTTGATTTCCACGTTGTCTTCCACAGCATTGAGAATATTCGTGTATTTCGTCAAAATCGTGGTGCTGGATAGCGCTTTCTTCAAAACGCCTTCCAATACGATCTGCTGGTTCTTGTTTCGCTGAAAATCTCCGTCGCTGAAAGACTTTCGTTCTCTGGCAAAGGCCAGGGCTTTGGAGCCGTCCAGATGATTTTGCCCCTTATAGAACTCGTAATACACGCCCATTCCGTGGGTTACAAAGGTGAAGTCCGAATGGATGTCGACGCCGCCGATGGCATCCACCAGTTTGGTCACGGTCGTATAGTTTACTTTTACGTAATAGTTGATGTCGATACCCATCAGCTGCTCTACGGAAGCAATGGTCTCTTCAATGCCATAGAGACCTGTATGTGTCAGCTTGTCCATGGCATTTTGCTTGCTCGGCAGCTTGATTTCATAATCTCTCGGTATGGAAGTCAAAAGCACCTTGTGTGTCTTCGGGTTCACGGTCACGATCATGTTTACATCAGATCTTGAAACAGTTCTGATGCTGCCTTCCGTGTCTAAGCCACTGACATACACGTTAAAGGGTTCTTCTGTCACATTTACATCCTTGACGATATCCTTTGTCTCCTGCTCCACCTCTACGGTATATATAATTTTCGTATCATCTCTGAAGTTTTTGCGCTCACTGCAGATAGTCGTGTAATGGGCTTCGCTGACAAAAATCAAATCGTACTTTTCGTCTACTAAGCCATCTGCAAGTTCAGATAAGCTTTCCATCATCTCATATTTGACTTCTACAACCTCTTTCAGCTTGTTCTTTGCCTCTGAATAATTGAGTTCATTACTGAGATAGGTCTGTACGGTCTTTCCTTTGATGCTGCTCTCATCTTCATAGTCGCTGTCTTTTCTGGCCACGACATAATATTCCTCCATCTGTACGCCGATTTTCGTAATCTTTGAAAAGAAGTCGATGGTGCCACTCATATAGACGATGCCTGCTCCATACGCCAGCATCAGCAAAATGGATAACACCAACGAAATGATCTTCCTCGACTTTTTGAAATTCTTGAAAAACATAGCCGGAAAAACCATCAGTGCGAGAACTACAATAACCCCTATGGCAATACAAAGATATTTGAATGGCAGCAAATCCATATAAACCAGAACTCCGGCAAAAGCAATTGTCACCAATAAATATAGTATCGACCATACTCTTGTAAACTTATGCAAGCCGCTGCTCTCTTTATTTTTCTTATGATGTTTATCACTTCTCATATTGTCCTCTTAATTCATTTTATCGAGTCACTTGACTGTAACTATGACATTTTACTATCTATAGCGAATTTTGTCGATAGTTCTGAAGAAAAATTAAGATTTTAGAGGCTTACATTTTTGTAAGCCCCCATTATTGAAGATTATAAATGATATACTCGAAGCCATCGATTTCCCGTGTTCCACTGCATCTGACCTTCTGTGTCACCATCGATCCGTCTTTCTTTGTTACAATGATTTTCAGCTCTGTTGAGCCTTGGGTCCCTCTGTTCGCTACTAGTTCCAGCGCTTCTTCGCCATATAGCTCTTCGCTAAGCCGATTGTAATCTACTTTGATGGATTTTTTCACTTTCTCATAATCAGAAAAGGGATACAGCCCCTGGCTGCAGTGCAGACTGCCACGCCTGTCAGTCACCTCTTTTTGCTTTTCCCACTCCGCGTTTTTGCGTTCATACTCTGCTTTAGTGATTAGTTCTGGCTGCAAGACGCCCCCTTTGTTGGTCACAAGCTGTACCGATTTGATTCCTTCGCCTTTGACGTAAAAATTCAGTGCATATACAGCGTCCTCTTCACCTCTGCTCCTCAGCATACCATCCTTTATTTTGAAAGTGATTCCATTTTTCTTAATTTCCTGGACATGCGAATCCCCGGCCGCAGCATCCTCTCCCTGCATACTCTCTGCTTCTTTTTCAGCAATCCACTTTTCCGCAGCTTGTCGATCTGCTTTGCTTTCATCCGCCTCAATTTCAAAGAGCAGATTCACTTTATCGTATGTTTCATTTTCGGTGATTGCTCCCGTCTTTTCGTCGAAGTCAAAGAGTTCTCTTGACGGTACGAAAGTGTCCTCCATCACTGCGATGTACATTTTCCGGTATCCGAACATCTGCAGATCCTTCCAATCCGCAATGCAATACAAAACTCCGTCCACGATTTGTTTTTCCCATGCGTTGTCAAAGACAGCCGTATTCCAGAGCGCCGGGTCAAACCCCTCAATCACCGGCGAAACAGAGATATTCGGATTTCCATAATCTTCTATTGGCGTGCCGTCAGTCCTCTGCACTGCCAAGGCTGCGTAATTTCGCTCCGCAGCATCCTCATCGTCAAGATGAAATGTATCCAATTGCCTCCCTGACACCATGCCGAGCAGGCTCACTGTGTAGTCTCCATCAGTTTTCGAAACAATGTCAGCCACCTCCTTATCAAAGACTTTTGCCAGTTCCTCTCGTTCCATGAGCAAAGCGGTATCAGCAGGGTCCAGCAGCCTAAAAGCGGCGTATACGCCTGCTGGGACAGCCAGTGCCAATATGAGGATAAGAACAATCACTCGCCTGCCCGCCCATATCCGCCGCGGTCTCGCCCCTTCGTGTTCACCCATTAAATCCCTTGTTTTTTTCCCCCAAGATTCCGGTGTTTCTGCCTTTTCGCGGAATGCTGTCCTCAATAAATTTTCATATGTTTTATCGTCCATGATCAATCCTCCAATCCTTTCCGGAGTATTCCCCTGATTTTATAAAGCCGGCTTTTTACCGTACCCTGAGGAAGTTTCACGATTTTCGCAATTTCTTTAATCGGCATTGATTCGCCGTAATAGAGGGAAGCTATCATCTTGTAAGACTGGGGCAGCTCCTGCAAATTCTGTCTTATTCGTACAATCTGCTCCTTTTCAATCAAGCGATCCTCTATACTCTTCTCATCCAAAGCGATTGCTTCTAAGATATTTGCCTCTTGGTCAAAACTTCTGGTTTCTGGTGCGATTCTCCTATGCCTGGCTTTTTTTCGTCGATTATTTTTCTCAAGATGAAGGGCAATCCCGATTAAATAACACCTTGTGTCGTCTGCAGCCAATACCTTTTTCTCTATTTCCATCGCTTTTAAAAACGTATCCTGAAATAAGTCTTCTGCTTCATAGAGATTATCAGATATATTGCAGCAAAAGCGATATATGCAGTCGCTGTATTCTTCAAATATTTTTTCAATATTATCCATCGCTTCCTCCTCGCAGGTTGTAAAGGCCTTCACTTATATAGTGTCTCATAAAGCAGTCAGGTTCACAATATTTGTAATTTACTTCAGTATCCCCTGACTGCACCTAGTTCTGCCCACGATAAAACCCGCGGATACCCGCGGGTTACAGTGAATTTTTAGTCTATATCTGTCTCAGTCTCAACAGACGTTCATTGAGGTCGTGGTCCTTGATTGCTCTGCAGAAGTATTCAGACAAGCCCTCTTCCTTGGATTCCAGGCATTCCGATAAGTCTGCGTTGCGCTCTACTCGAAGAGCAAGTTTTTCTAATTTTTCTTTTTCATCAAAGCCAGTCTGCTTTTTATACCATTGCTGGATTGCCGGATAGCAATCTTGTGGCAAAATGTTTTGTCTCTTGCTCACAATTAAAAGTTCTGTCAAGTTCTCAAAATTCGTTATATGCTTATTATTCATCATTTCAGTGCCTCCTTTTACCCTTCAGCTTTATTTCTTGTCTATATTGTAGCAAAGGTCCGCGGGTGCAACAATTACCCCAAAATTCTCTTTTAGAATGGTATTTGAGCCATATCTGCTCCTTTACTACTTCTTTTTGTAGCCTTTTACTTCATAACTTGTTATACTGAACTTAAGATATTCCAAAAGCACCAAGTGAAAGAGGGTGAGTGAATGGATAATAATAGAATACTCTGTCTCAACAGTATTATTTTTCAAATCTACAACATCGAAGATTTTGACGAAATGCGTACGTCAATCTTGAACTCGCTGGGAACATTAATTCCGATTTCTTGCGGAAGCATTCTTATGGTGGATCATTCGAGCGCCGGAAAGTTTCTCTGTGATCCCATCTGTTTTCCAGAAAGGTTTCTTCCCATGGAACAGAATTATTTGAAATTCGAAGAATTTGATTATAGCAGATGGCTTATGTTGAAGAAACAAACTGCTGTAATGAAAGCCACGTCTTTGATGTCCGATGAGGACCGTCAAAAAACTGCAATCTATCAAAAATGCTTCGCACCTTACGGTCTCCATTACGCAGTGGATCTGACAATTGTCAATAACGGAGAACACCTGGGTATTTTAAGTTTGTATAGGAGCAAAGTCGAAGGCGACTTTGCAGACGATGATGTCTTTCTCCTGCAAATGCTCAGTGATCACCTCAACGCTAGATTTTACGCTGATAGAAAAGCGCAAGATCCGTTCGCTGAGGTAAAAAATATGAACGACTTTATTGCCGCTTATGCACTTACCGCCCGTGAAGCAGAAATTCTATACTTGATCCTATATGGCAAGTCCAATGAAGACATTTCCGAAGAGCTGTGCATCAGCCCCCATACTCTGAAAAAGCACCTCCAAAATATTTACAGAAAAACAGGAGTTTCCGGACGTATCCAGCTCTTTACGCTTCAGCCCTAGTCTACTGCCAAACAGTCTGACAGTAAGTCGGCGCCATTTGTAATACGCAGAAAAATCAGCCCGTGACCAGGCGGTAGCGCTTCTACCTAACAGTCCGTCGTTTCCTGCACATCAAAACAGGGACGCATCATGCGTCCCTGCTCCACTCTGCCCTCCCGGGCAGCTTCCATGTTCTATTATTCGATGATCTCAGTTACTACGCCGGATCCGACTGTCCTTCCGCCTTCTCTGATGGCGAATCTCAGCCCTTCCTCGATAGCGATCGGTGTGATCAGCGCGATCTCCATCACTACGTTGTCTCCAGGCATGCACATCTCTGTGCCTTCCGGTAACTGCAGGTCTCCTGTTACGTCTGTCGTTCTGAAGTAGAACTGCGGTCTGTATCCGTTGAAGAACGGCGTATGTCTTCCGCCTTCTTCCTTCTTCAGTACGTATACCTGTCCCTTGAACTTTGTATGCGGATGGATGGTTCCTGGTTTTGCCAGTACCTGTCCTCTTTCGATCTCATCCCTCTGCACGCCTCTCAGCAGTGCTCCGATGTTGTCTCCTGTCTCTGCTTCGTCCAACAGCTTTCTGAACATTTCCAGTCCTGTTACGACTACGCTTCTCTTCTCTTCCGAAAGTCCGATGATCTCTACTTCCTCGCCTACCTTCAGCACGCCTCTCTCGACTCTTCCTGTCGCTACGGTTCCTCTTCCTGTGATGGAGAATACGTCCTCTACAGGCATCAGGAATGGCTTGTCGTTTGCTCTCTCAGGTTCAGGGATGTATGCGTCGATCTCCTCGAACAGCTCCACGATCTTGTCTCCCCATTCTCCTGCAGGATCTTCCAGTGCCTTCAGCGCGGATCCTCTGATGATCGGTGTGTCGTCTCCAGGGAATTCATACTCGGAAAGCAGCTCTCTTACTTCCATCTCTACCAGGTCCAGCAGTTCCTCGTCATCCACCATGTCGCACTTGTTCAGGAATACCACGATATATGGCACGCCTACCTGTCTTGACAGCAGGATGTGCTCCCTTGTCTGCGGCATCGGTCCGTCTGTTGCTGCCACTACCAGGATCGCTCCGTCCATCTGTGCTGCTCCTGTGATCATGTTCTTTACATAGTCGGCATGGCCCGGGCAGTCTACGTGGGCATAGTGTCTGTTCGGGGTTTCATACTCAACGTGTGCTGTTGAGATGGTGATTCCTCTTTCTTTTTCTTCCGGTGCCTTGTCGATCTGGTCGAAGGCCACCTTCTCTCCCAGTTCATATCTCTGGTACAGTGTCGTTGTGATCGCTGCTGTCAGAGTGGTCTTTCCGTGGTCTACGTGACCGATTGTTCCGATATTGATATGCGGTTTGTTTCTCTC
>CABIXY010000016.1 GCA_902362805.1 Eubacteriaceae bacterium
ATAGGGTTTCTGTATTTAGTGTGTGCTTCTCCCGTGACTACCATATTTTGCGTCGCATCCCCATGGATGCGTGGATTGAAATTTCATTATTATCATTGCTGTTCATCCTCCTATCGCATCCCCATGGATGCGTGGATTGAAATATTATAGACAATGCTGCTGCGTTTGATATTGTACAGGTCGCATCCTCATGGATGCGTGGATTGAAATTTACAATGGATCTTAGAGGGGAAGGTAATGCTGGAATTTAAATGATGATATTAAATATGTAATATTGACAAGTTATTTTACGTACGGTATAATGTACATATTGGAGGTGGAGATATTGATTAATACGAACATAACAAACTTTCGGAAGGATATCTACAATATTCTTGAAAAAACAATCAGATTTAATGAACCCATTAATGTTACTACAAAAGACGGCAACGCGGTAATTCTTAGTGAAGAAGAGTATAACAGCATTATGGAGACACTGTATTTATCGTCATTACCAGGCATGAAGGAAACGATCGTGGAAGGTCTTAAGACCCCTATTTCGGAATGTGCCAGTGAGAATGAGGTAGAGTGGTAGACATGTATGATGTAGTATATACAAAAAAGGCTTTGAGCGATATTCCGAAGCTGAAGGCTTCAAAATTGGATACAAAAGTTAAGATGCTGATCAGTCTGATTAAACAGGATCCTTATCAGAGTCCTCCACAATTTGAAAAACTGCTTGGTGATATGGCAGGGGCTTTTTCAAGGAGGATCAATCACAAGCATAGACTGGTGTATGAAGTTCTTGAAGAAAAAAAGACTGTTAAGATTATCAGTATGTGGTCGCATTATGAATTCTAGATAACCGTCAAAGTACATCAATTTAAGAATGATGAAAAGAAGGCCGGAATTCCGGCCTTCTTGGTATTTTTGAAAGTATCCATTTAAAGCTTATTTAGCAGTTCTGATTGCTTTCAATGACCACTGAGTATAAACGGTCTTTCCGTCAATGACTCTGTAGCCACGAACCTTGTAGTAGTATCTAGTACCCTTCTTTAGGTTCTTCTTGTTGTCCATGTAAGTCTTCTTAGTGGTTCCCATCTTGCTGTATCCACTGTTTCTCTTAGTGGATCTGTATACCTGGTATCCGTCAACCTTAAATCCATAGGACTTCTTCCAAGAAACTCTTGTTCTGCCTTTATAAGCCTTCGAAGAAGCTTTGATTGTGGTATCCCTTACGCCATCCTTGAGGTAGTCGTTCTGGAATTTTTCAGCATACTGATTCAGAACATACAGTTTCACATAAACTGTACCATCCTTATCCAGAATTTCTTTCGCTTCATCACTCAGTGCATTGTAAGCTTTGAATGCATCCTGTACAGCCTTAGCTTCTGCCTTTGTCGTTACATCTGCAGGGAGTGTCATTACGACCTTGCTGAATTCCTTAGCCTGTGCTGCTGCGAGTTTTGCTTCGATTGCCTTTACTGCACCTGCGTTAACTCCTACTGGCTCAACAATTGTGCTTGCTTCTGGGTCTGAATAATAAGCAACGAATGCATCATATGCTTCTCTTAACGCTTTCACTGCATCGGCATCAGTCCCAGTGATTGTCTTTGCATTAAGAACATCATAAGCATCTTTCACAGCCTTGGCTTCTGCAGTTTTAATGTAGTCATAGTTGCTATCTATCAGAGTTTTTGCTGAAGTGATTGCAGTATCAGCAGTACATCCCATCTCAGTAAGATAATCATTATACTCTTTGATTGCAGCTTTCAGTTCAGCAACCTTTTCTTTATCTGCAACAGTGACCTTGTTACCCATTGCAGTTGCTTTATCCTCAAGATCCTTTTTCCATGCCTTTACTTCTGCCTTTGTCTTCAGAGCATCTACCGTTGCTTTTGCTTCGGCATATTTCTCGTCTAACTCAGCCGCACTGTATGCTTTTTTCAGCTCAACCTTCAGAAGATTCTTTATTGTTACAGCTACATAAACGTCACTATCTTCTTTAGCCATTTTAGCAAGTTTGTAATCAACATATGCATTGACATCTGTCAGATAAGTGTTATACGTTGCATATAATGAACCGTTTGCTGCATATAAAGCAGCTCTTTCAGCAGTCGTCATGACTGCATCGAACTTCTTATAGGCATCAAGGAATGCATTTTCTGCTTCTGTAACCGTTGATGCAGCTTTGATTGCAGCTTTAGCATCTGCAGCGATGGTTCTGATTTCAGCATATTTCACTGAATCATAAAGGGCAAGTGTTGAGGCATCAGTTCATTTCGTTACGTTTGGATAAGAAACTTTGTTAACCTTTACGGTGTCTGCTGTAACTCCAATCAGGTCAGCCTTCACGTCCTTCAGATATTTTTCTGCAGAAGTGATATTAAGCGTTACAGCATCAACCGCAGCAGTACTTCCCGCTCCATAGACAGATTCAATTGCATCTTCTAATGCTTTCTGGATTTCTACGACAGTGATTCCTGTAATTGCGATAGAATCTTCTGCAAGTTTTGCTTCTGCTGTCAGTTCCTCTATCTTCTGTGCCATGGCTCCTGCAAGAGTTACCGCGGCACCCTCATCCGTACTGGACACCTGTGCCCACATATTTGCAAAGTTATCCCAAGGGGACGTTGCTGTGAAAGCACCATTTGCATCGAACGAACCGAACGTAGCAGACTTTTTAACAGCATTTGCTTTGTATGTAAGCACCTGCTCAAGGGCTGCATATCCCTTTTCCGTTGTTGCCATTATTTTCTTGGCAGCATCAATCTTTGTCTGATCCGGTTTATCTGCGAGCTGCTCCTTTACGATGTCTTTCTGAGCTTGAACATATGCTGCATTTGCTGCTAACGCATCTGCAACACCTGTTTTGATTGCTGCAAGGACTTTGCTCTTTGCAAGTTCAAACTTTACAGCTTCTGTCATCTGGCCTTTTGTTGTTTCAATGCCACTCAGGCCCGGAGGAGTCGCTTTCTGATCTGCAGTGATTAAAGTACCAGTGTCAGAGGCGGCATTGACACCTTTCACATAAATAGCTACGATTTTATCGTATTCTGTCTTTACTGCTGCAAGTGCAGCAGCAGAAGCAATTGTTATGTTATTTACGGCCGTGATGTTCGCATTAAGGACACTGCTTGCCAGGTCATAATTGCTCTGTGCGGCTCCTTCAGCGATATCCTTTGAATATACACTGAGGTTATAAGCTGCCAGATCCTTCAGTGTCTTCTCTTTGGTCAGTTTAAACTGTTCTCTTGCAAATTCATTATCAAGAGTTGTAGTTCTGGAGCCTCCAGAGACATAAGTACTATACAAGTTGCCTGTGGCTGCATTATCATCCGTAAAGACAATTGCTGCGATTGCTTCAATATCGTCTTTGAATGAAATATAGCCTGAATCTAATTCACCCTGGGTTTTTGCTGCTGAGGCACCCAGAAATTTGGTACCTCCTGTTTCCAGCTTTGTAATCTCAGCACCCAGATTGTTAATTGCATCAACTCTGGCTTTTTCGATTAAAGCCTTGGTCGCTTTTGCTTTTTCTGTCAATACGTTCGTAACAGCTTCTTTTGAGATAAGTTCAGCATCACTGGTGAACTTATCTTTGTCATATGCTGCTATTGCATTTTTTAGTGCCAGATCAACTGCATCATTAGCAGCCTCGGCAGCATCGTTGATCTTTGCTTCAGCTGCTACTTGCGTATACGTGTCATCACCATCTGGCGGAGCTGTAGCTCCTGCAAACGCAGTACCAACTGTGTAAGTGAAGACAACTGACAATGCAAGAAGCACTGTTAAAAATTTCTTCATTTTAAGAATTCCTCCCTCTTTTTTGTTCGTTTTGTAAGATTATAGTTATGCGCTTTTTTGCACAAAACTTACAAATGAAATGATAGTTCACAATGATCTTAGGGGAAAGGCATAGAGGTGTTGGGGCTTCGATGTTTCGGATGGGACTTTAGGGGTTTTTAATTGTTAAGAAACATGGAGGGAATGGGGCCATGGCTTTAGAGAATGTTCAAATTAGGTGCTATTTCCAGAAGATTTATGGTAAAATGGAGGTATATAACAAGCGTGTAGTCAATGAAAACGCCCAGGTGCGAAAGGCAAGTGAACATGGAATCCCCGGGTCTTTCGCACCTCAATACGGTGAAATATGCCGAAAATATAGGAATGAATCATCACTTTAAAGACTTGGTCATATATATGGTTTCTGTATTTAGTGTATGCTTCTCCCATGACTACCATATTTTGCATGTCGCATCCTCATGGATGCGTGGATTGAAATACGGCAGAGCTGTACGAACTTGTCACGGACGTGATGGTCGCATCCTCATGGATGCGTGGATTGAAATCACGTTTTATTTGTAATTTTCTTGCCATCATTCCCGTCGCATCCTCATGGATGCGTGGATTGAAATGCAGAATGATCTTGGGCAGGGATGTGGAAGTGCTAATAATTTGATGGCTATCAATATGGGCCAGGGACTGGGTATGAATTTTTTGGCATTGGTAGCGTATATTATGCCTGAAAATTTGTATTTTGTGATATAATTATATTATAAAAGAATGCTGGGGGAAGACTGATGTTTTATACGTTGATGAACAAAGACAGGGAGACTGTCAGATTCAGGACTTACAGAAATGAATACGGATCGATTCGTGCAGATGGTGTCGAGGTATTGAGAGACGACCTGCTCCCGCCTGAATATACAGGTGATATCATCCGATTCATTGATGGGAGGAAAGCGCCAAAACACAGGAAGCATGTCCAAAGCATCCTGAAGCAGCTGGGAGCGGAAGACGTGGAAGGGTACATCAGGGTCAGCAATGCGGCATCCCTTACAGATACGTTCTGGGTAAGGGATGAGGAGGCACCAAAGACCTGGGAAGAAGTATCCCTCTATCGGAATGACTTTGATGAAAATATCGCTCGCATTGCATTTGAAGGCGGATCAGGGACTCTGAGTACGACCACACCAGAACTTAGCGTAGATGGCAACTATGCAAAGTGTTGGATCAAAGAAGATCAGGGCCTGTTTCTACTAAAGCGGGGGAGTGAGACTTACGGCAGGGAGGTTTTTGCTGAATACTATGCGTCTCAACTGGCAGAAGCCATCTGCAATGAATCAGTCAGATATGGCCTGGTTCGGCACCATGGGCATCTTGCAACAAAATGCAGGATTTTTACCAGTGAGGACAGGGGGTTCTCGCCAATGATGTACCATGTGGAAAATCCACATTCCGTATCAGTCAGGGAGGCCCTGGCCATTATTGAAAAATATGGTGATGGGGAGAATTTCAGACGTATGATGGTGTTTGATGCGCTAACCCTCAATATCGACCGGCATTTGGGCAATTTCGGCCTCCTGGTGGATAATGAAACCCTGGCGCCACTGGGTATGGCACCAGTCTTTGACCATAATCGCTCAATGCTGTTCAACCTCAGTGATGAACGATTCATGGCGCAGGATATGGACGGCCTAATAGATATCTATCCCCGCCTGATGGGTGAATTTAATCTGAACGCCAATGATATGTTGACTGACGAAATTATAAACGATCTCCGAAATCTCTCCGGATTTCAATTCAGCAGGCATGGCAGATTTGACTGGCCTAAGGAAAGGCTTGGGAAATTTGAGCATTTTATAGATAGACAGATAGACAAGATTTTGAATCGGAAGAAACTGTTTATAAGCAGATTTGAACAATAAAAGAAGGCCGGAATTCCGGCCTTCTTTTCATATATCGTTCAACATTCTTTTCAAACGAATTATTTAGCAGTTCTGATTGCAAGGTTTGATGTCTTAGTTTGAACGGTCTGATTGCCAATAGTTCTGTAACCTATTACTTTGTAGTAATATTTTGTGCCTTTCTTGACGCTCTTCTTGTTGTTCATGTAAGTCTTGCTTGTCTTACCGATGTACTTATATGTGCCATTCTTCGAAGTAGATCTGTACATCTTGTAATAGTCAACCTTGTAACCATAGGACTTCTTCCAGGAAACTTTGATGTATCCCTTGTATGCCTTGGATGATGCCTTGATTGTTGTTGTCTTTACACCTACGGTAAGTTTAGCGTCACGTAGTTTTTCAACATCAACTAACTTATCGTAATATTTTCTGCCAACTTTATTCTTTTGGAATAATGACAAAGCATCATAAGCAGTTCTTGCAGCCTTAATTCCTGCAGTATTTGTTCCATCTGCTGGAAGCTTAGCAATCATATCTTCAACTGCTTTATATTCAGCAGTAGCCAAATCATCTTCAACTGTGTCCATCTTGTCTCCGATACTTGGAACCGTTAATTTAGCAGCATCTTTTGCTGTATAATCTTTTACGTATGCATCATATAGAACTCTTAACGCTGCCACTGCATCTTTTTCATCAGTAGTCACTTTACCATCTTTCATGATAGCATCATATGCATCTGTGATTGCCCTGTTTTCAACACTCTGAATTAAGGAAGCTGCTTTATCTACAGATATTACGCTTACTTTATGATCTGAGTTACCAATCAATTCACAGTACTCATTATGCGTCTTGATGTCTGCTTTCAAAGCCATAACAACTTCTTTATCAGCGGCAGTAGCAATTGGTGGAATAGCTGTAATTCTTGCATTTAATGCACCCATTGCTTCTTTCATCTGTGCAGTAGTTTTCAGGTTGTCTACTTCTGCTTTTGCAGCAGTGTAAGCAGCTTTCAACTCATCTACTGTATAAGCGTCATCAAGAGTTGCTACTAATTTAGTTTTCATAGTTCCAGAAGCCCAAGTATAATCTTTGTCTGTTTTTGCCGCAACTAAGCTTGCTACCTTATAATCTACATAAGCTTTAAGTTCTGCTGTATACTGAGCAAGTAGTGTCTTAAATTCTGCTGTTCCTCTAGCAGCTGTTTTTGTCGCTGTGGTAGGAATAGCTGTCAATTTTTCATATCCTGCTAAGAAAGCTGCTTCTGCATCTTTAATAGAAGTAGTTGCTTTGACAGTAGCTATGGTTTCGCTGATGACATTTCTTATTCTGTCGTTCATATCAGCTTCATAGCCGGCAAATCCACTAGCATTTGCAGTTACCCAGGCAGCAACGCCGTTATATCCTCTATCGTTCACTTTTACACTGCCAGTGCCGATGAGTTCTTTGATTCTAGCTTCTACGGCCTTATTTGCAGTATTATCATCTAATGATGCTGTAAGGTCGCCTTTGTATACTTTATCGAGTGCTGCTTCTAAAGCGGCATCAATTTCAACTGCAGTAGTACCATCAATCGCAATGCTTTCCTTCATCAGTTTAGCTTCTTCTTTCAATTCAGCCACTTTGTCTGCGATTTGCTGAAGCTTTGCAGCATCAAATGTACTGGTTTGAGCAGTAACATTGAAACCGGTAACATATGTCAGAACTCCAGCACTGAAATCCCAACCGGCTACGACTGCATTAGCTGCATTAAACGGAGTACCATAGCTCTTGATTAATTCTCTGTAGTCATCCTTATCATTGACCAGATAAGTTGCTACTTCAAGAACGGTTGCTTTTGCTTTTACTGCATTTTCTTTGTTCTTCTGATAAAGCGCAATCTTTTCTGCATTTGCAGAAGATCCTTTCAACTGCTCTGTCAGGATATTGCTCTCTGCTGTTGAAATCAAATTATCGTAATACGAATTGATTTTTCCAGTCAATTCAGACAGAACTTTGCTCTTTGCAAAAGTAAGCTTGGATGCTTCTGTCGGTTCATCTGCAAGTTTAGGAATTGCATTGATAGCGGTCATAAAGCTTCCACTTGCAGGCTTCTGATTTACTGGTGCAGTATAGATAGCGGCAATGTCGCCTACACCAGTTTTATAAGCAGCCCATGTGTTTGTTGTGGTCGCAGTGGATTCAGCTGCATCAATACCCTTTAGTGCATTCTGCACAGCCTCTACTGCGAGATCATAGTTGCTCTTAGGCTGACCTTTGTATTCTTTTGAATAAAGGCTCAGATCCACCTTATTGATTGCATCTTTTGCAGCATCTCTAGCTGCTTCAAAAACAGCTTTTCCTACAGAATCAATTTTGGTGCCCGTAGGTGCTGCTAACTCTGGAGTACTTGCTGCATCGTTAAACAGATCAGTGTATACTGTATCTGCATTTGCAGATGTAGTCACAACTTTATCATATGCAGGATAAACAGAAACTGTATCTAAATCCTTATCATATGCATAGGCGTTTTCGCTAGCCGTAGTAAAATAGCCGCTGAATTTGACTTTGCTGACGTTTTTGTTATAACCAGCAAATGCAGCTGCGACAGTAGCCTCATCTGCTGCTGGTACAGCTGAAATATTCATAGCAGCCTGAACCTTTTCAATCAGCTCCCTCTGCTCCTTTTCTACTGCAGCAATTTTCTTATCGTATACTTCTTCATTGTAGATTTTTTCTACGGATGCCTTTGTTACTTCAACACCGTCAATTGTTACATTTGTTTTAGTACCAAAGATGTCTTTCAGGACACCGTTCTTAACTGCTAATTCAGCATCTTTTACATCTTTAGCTGCTGCGTTAATTTCACCTACAACTGTCTCGTATGTAGGCTGATCTTTTGGATCAGGCGCAACAGTTCCAGCAGCCGCAAACGCAGTACCAACTGTGTAAGTGAAGACAACTGACAATGCAAGAAGCACTGTTAAAAATTTCTTCATTTTAAGAATTCCTCCCTCTTTTTTGTTCGTTTTGTAAGATTATAGTTATGCGCTTTTTTGCACAAAACTTACAAATGAAATGATAGTTCACAATGATCTTAGGGGAAAGGCATAGAGGTGTTGGAATTGATAGGGCTACATGGTTGATGAGGTGGAAAGCAAGATTTTTTTGTTTGTCATGTATACGTTGTAATGACAATGTGGTATAATAGGAGTATGGAAGGAGTTGATTTTATGGCAAATTCATCGTTGATACAGGTCCGTGCTTCGGAAGAGGATAAGATGCGTGCGGCAGAGATCTTGGACAATTTAGGGACCAATCTGTCCAGCGTGATCAATATGCTCTTGAAGCAGATTATCATTACGGAAAGCATCCCTTTTGAAATAAGCATGAGACATCAGACTGCATTGACAAAAGAAGAGATGACCAGGGAAGTTGATGCAACGATGCGTCTTGAGGGGCTGCTTCTGGACGAATCCGATCGAACACGTTTGGTAGACTATGCCAATGGGAAGATGACGGGCGATGAAGCGAGGGCACAGATATTGAAAGAACTAGGGATTGGAAATGAATGACAGAATATATTGCTATGAAGGCACTGATGTCCTGATCAATAAACTTGGCATTCAGGATGCTGACATCCTAGCGACGGCAGAAAGGAAGCTGACGGGGCTCCGAATCCTGGAACTCATGCAAAATCCGGTAGAAGGGGGTTTTGATCTGCAACACCTTTGCGACATACACCACTATATCTTCCAGGATCTCTATGCATGGGCAGGCAGGCTGCGGGACGTGGATATTGCAAAAGGAAATCTCTTCTGCAAGGCGGAATATCTGGATACGGAATGCAGCAGGATCTTCAGTGCCCTGAGCCGGGAGCGGCATTTAGGAGTTGGGACTACACAAAAGGCCGTAAAAACCCTTGCATATTATTTTTCGGAGATCAATGCCCTGCATCCGTTCAGGGAGGGAAATGGACGGACCCAAAGGGAATTCATAAGGCAGCTGGCGCTTTCAGAAGGCTACATCATTGAATTCTACAAAATTACCGAAGAGGAGATGCTTGATGCCAGTCGTGAATCATTCCTTTGTAATTACGGGCCGATGGAAGATTTGTTCAGCAGATGCCTAAGAGCTATCTGCGCAGATTAATAACTGCATAACCGCTGAGAAATACGATTATTAAAACTGATATAGATGCCAGTCAATGGAATATGGGGGAATGACATAAGGAGAAGTTGTTAAAAGATACCAGGTAATCGGGTAGGAGGGAAACTTTAGTTAATTTCCCGACCTCCCACACCACCGTGCGTACCGTTCGGTATACGGCGGTTCAATTTTAAACTAAATATGAACTTTAGCATAATGGGTTGATAGAAATATCAGCCCTTTTTCTTTAAATCTGGCGTTACTCATTGCTCTGTGCATGACATACGAGCCAGCTACTCTCGCATAACTTTTGCGTGAGTTTGCCCACGCCCATGCTTTACCTTTTGGGATACCAAGTTTCTGTAGTTCCTTGTACTTTGTGCTGACTTTCTTCCATTGCTTCCAGTAGCATATTCTCAGTCGGGATCTCATGTGTCTATCGATTTCCTCACATGTTGTCTTCATATTTCCAAATTTAAAGTAATTCACCCAGCCTCGTATTGTCTGGTTAAGTCGCATGATTCTGTACTCCATGCTGACGCCCCAGCTTCTTGAGGTGAGTTCCTTTATCTTCTGCTTTATGCGTTCTACCGACTTCTGATGTGGTTTTGCTTTGTACATTCTTTGGCGGCTGTCGTAGTAGAATCCATATCCAAGATATTTAATCTTGTTTGGCCTATCCACCTTGCTTTTCGTAGCATTTACTTTCAGCCCCAGCTTGGTTTCAATGAACTTTACCACACTCTGCATTACACGATTAGCACCCTTCTCACTTCCAGCCAATATGATGCAGTCGTCTGCGTATCGTACCATGTTTAATCCTCTGGCTTCTAGTTCCCAGTCCAGCTCATTTAGCATGATGTTGCTTAGAAGCGGTGATAGGTTTCCTCCTTGTGGTGTGCCGATGATGGATTCTTTGTATTCGTCATCAATCATAATTCCGCTTACAAGGTATTTGCGGATAAGCGATACCACGTCTCCGCCCTCTATCTGTTTTGCAACCAGTGTCATTAGCTTGTCATGTGGAACTGTGTCAAAGAACTTTTCTAGGTCAATGTCCACAATCCAATCATTGTGCCTGTTCATCATTTCTAATGCTTTCACAATTGCCTGCTGTGCACATCTCTCTGGTCTGAATCCATAGCTATGCTCATGGAAGGTTTTTTCAAAGTGCGGTGTAATCACCTGTGTAATTGCCTGTTGTATCATACGGTCTGCCACAGTCGGTATCCCTAAGTTTCTTACCCCGCCATTTGGCTTTGGTATTTCCACTCGGAGTACTGGTTGCGGCTTGTATTTTCGCTGGCGAATCTTTTCCTTGATTTCTTTCCCATGTTCGTACCAGTAATCCTCTGGGTCTCCTGTACGGATTCCATCAGCTCCCGGTTCTCCTCGATTATCTTTGACTTTCTTCATGGCCAGTTTTAAATTCTCTTCACTCAGTATCTGTTCCAGTAACTTTGCTTTGTTCATATTTTGCTGCTTCCTTTCCTTTCGCTCGACTCTGCCACCTGTCTGCCCGATAAATCGAGGGGCTATTGCCTAGTGTTTACTTACAGGGTCTACAATCCGATCTTCTGTAACAGTTAAAATTGTCTGGTCCTTCGCTCTACTTCCATTACAGAAGCTTCTCCACTACTACGACCTCTGCTGACTTCTCACAGTTCGTTGTTACTGCAGTAAATGAGACTGCCTGTGAGACCTCCCCGGTTAAGGTGCATATTCTTTTCCTCCATCCATCTGCCACATTTACATTGTCTGTTTGGGTAGTATTGGACTTCAACTTGTATAGCAGTCTTATCCACAGACCCTGCCTGATGTGATTTCTGTTCGTCAGACCGGAGGTTTGCGTCGGGCTTCCTTCAGATTCCACCTCACAATGGACCCCCTTGCCTCTCGCTATGTGCTTAATATTCCAACTACCTTCCGCACTTGGGACTTGCACCCTTGAGAATATGCCTATGCCGGGCAAACTATGAAAAGGGAAGGCCCCGAGACCTTCCCTTTTGTGAATCACATATTATTTATAGTATCTGTTGGCTTTGTTTGACCAGTCGGAGAAGTATCTTTCACCATCTACGTCAATGTAAGCTCTTACCTTGTAGAAGTATCTCTTGCCCTTCTTCAGGTTTTTCTTGTTATCCATGTAAGACTTCGATGTCTTACCCATGAATTTGTAGCCGGAATTCATCTTAGTTGATTTGTAAATCTGATATCCGGTGATCATGGAAGCATCACCGTCAGCGACTCTCCAGTTTACACGAATCTTCTTGCCCTTGTAAAGCTTGGACGAAGCCTTGATCTTCAATGATTCAACAGAAGCAATTACCTTCGCTTCGATGAGCTTGATTGCGTACTTCGTATCTTTGTCAACTTTGTACTGCTGTCTGTCAGTCAGAGCTTTGTATGCATTGAATGCCGCATTTACATCGTCTGCATTCATGGTGCCGTCTTTGAGGACTTTATTGATTGCTATCTCAGTCAGGTATACTTCGGCCTCCCAAACGGAACCTTCAGCTAAAGTCAGCTTCTCGACAATTTTGTTAGCATCGACACTTAACTTGATTTCTTTCTCTTCCATTTTGTCATTAAATGCCTCAGCTTTTTCTGCAAGGGCACTCATTTCATCTTTTAATGCGAGCAGTTCTTCTACTGCCACATCGGCTGCAGCCTTGTCAATTTTAGCAAGTTTATCCTGCATTGCCTTTATTTCTGCATTAAGAGCATCTCTTTCCAGAGCATACAACGCTAGTTCGGCATTTGTCAGTCTTGCGACTGTTACCAGGGAAAGATCTGCAGTACCAAAAGTGTCAATATATGCATCATAGGATGCTCTTGCAGCCTCAATCTTTTCGGCATCAGCAGCAGTTACTGAGGAGGCTAATGGAAGTGCATTGAGTTCTGTCTCTATTGCGGTCTTCATTTCTGTCAGTTCTTTGTCAGTCTTTAAGGTATTGAATAACGCTTTTGCTTCTGCGTAAGCAGCTGTCACTCCATCAACGGTAACTGCATCAGCAACCAGTTTTTTACCAGCATCTAAAGCATCAGTATAAGTTGGAAGTGAATAATCTACAAGTCCCTTGATATCCTGCATTTCCTCTGCATAGTCTGTCAAAGCGTTTGTGTAGGTTATTCTGGCAGCATCAACTGAGGTTTTGTCAGCGGCAAGCATCAGCTTTGCCAACTCTGCATCAGCGGTATTCATAGCAGATGTGATGTCATCATAAGACTGCGCTTCATCTAATGCATTAAGTGCATCTTCTTTAATTTCTTCATAAAGAGCACCATATGACTTTTTCTCAGCATTTGTTGCATCTACTGCATAATAATTTTTGCAGTACTTTTTATCTGTTTCAGGAGTTGCATTTGATCCGATTGTGATGACTCTGTCTTGGAATTTATCTTTTGCATCCTTAATGGCAGATACCAGCTTATCATATTCAAAGTCTCCAGGTAGTAACAGTTCAGTAAGTGCTGCTTCGTAAGTATCGTAATCTTCGCTATATACTTTGTTGATTGCAAGTTTGAAGTATTCGTCTACGCCGCTCTTTCCCATGTCTTTATAAACTAAAGTTTCAGCAGCTTTTACAACTTCATCAACTTTTGCATCATCATAAAGTTTCTCACCTGCAGACACAGCTTTCTTCAATGCGTCGCCTCTTGCAACGACAGCATCGTAAACAGAAGCAACTGTGTAAGCACCTTTTACGGTTTTAGTGAAGGTTGTCTGGCTAACAGCACTTGCAGATTTAAAGTACCCTTCAACTTCTGCTGTTACAGCCTTAGCTGTAGTTAAATTCTTGGCTTCTACCGCTTTCTTTACGCTGTCAACAGTATCATTCACAGCCTTTAAATAAGCTGATTTTACTGCCAGAACTTCGGCTCTTGTTGCTTTTGCAATGTCTTTGACTTCCACACCGAAAAGAGTTGCACTCTTTGTAGCAGTTTTTTCGACATAGATATCTGAACCAGCATATTCTGTAGCAATCTGTGTTAAAGCTACGGTGCCTGTACCCTTTGGTGTTTCGATACCATCCCAGACAGCGTCAGTATAATCACCAAGCGCATATGCTCTCATTGCAGAAATTGCAGCGTTCAGTGCGATTTCTACTGCAGTTTTGCCGTCTTCCAGGTCTTCATTATTCTGAATTCCGAGAGTTGCAATTTTAGTACCAATACTATCAAAGGCAGTTTTGTATGCTGCGATTGCAGTTGTATAGTCTGCCTTTGCAGGTGTTTTGATTTTTGCAAGGGTTTCTTTTGCTTCTTTAATCGCCTTTTCCGCATCAGCCTTGATTGCTTCAACTGCTTCCTGGGCAGTCAGATTCTTCACCTCATCATAAGTAAAGGAGCCCTCTGCCGGATAGTTGGAGATTGGGTAATCTTTTGCAATCTTTGCGATATAATATGCCTCAGCTTTTGGTGCTTCAGCCTTTGCAATGTAGATGCTGGCATCCAATGTTGCTTTGAATGCAGTGATGTTAGTTAAATCAACCCCTGCGACATAAGCATCATTTGCAGTATAATACTTTGTTTCTGGCTGGGCTTTTCCTGAAGCCGCTGTCTGCAGGTCGGTGTCTGTGAAATAGGTGCTTACGTCGTCACCGTATACTATGCCTGACTTTTCAGCAAAAGTAACATAACCACCATCCCTCTCCTGAAGTGCAGGATTGGATTCTTTGACATAAGCATCACCATCAAGATAGTAATAGTCGCCAATATCTTCTACAACTGGTGATTTCACGGATGTCTTCTCATAGTATGTCGTATCCGCAACCGCATTGCCTGTTGCTGCAGTGTATTTTTCGTCAGCGAGTGTAAAATAGTCTGTAACACTCTGAGCAACAGTCAAACCGGTTACTTCCTTATATGGAAGTCCTGTTTCGCCATATGCTTTCACACAAGCTTCAATTTTTGCTTTTGCTGCTTCAAGGTCTTCTGCGTCATAGCCACCTTTATCTGCTTCAGCAACCTCCGCAGCTACTACTTCTTTCATATCATCAACTACTTCTTTGATGAATTCTGCAGCAGCCGCTTTTATGGCATCTTGCTTTACTTTAACGTCGTAGCCTTCTGCATCAGTATCATCTAAGTCGTATAGATCCACTACTCTGCCGATATTTCCGTTCAATGATGTCTCATATGTGGAAATAACAGTATTCAGCTTGCTCTCGACTTCCGCAGCTGAATATGTAACTGGATCAGTCACGGCAAACGCAGTACCAACTGTGTAAGTGAAGACAACTGACAATGCAAGAAGCACTGTTAAAAATTTCTTCATTTTAAGAATTCCTCCCTCTTT
>CABIXY010000017.1 GCA_902362805.1 Eubacteriaceae bacterium
GATATGAAAGAACCCCCGGTTTATGATGGCTGCATCATAAACCGGGGTTCTGTTTAAGGGATTGTTTTTTCACAGCCCCTTTTTCTTTACCCATGGCAGGTCTTGATTGCCAGTTGAAACTGAAGCCCTGAGAGAGTATAATAATTAATGTGGTTTTACAATTTGTTTGAGAAAGGAACAAGATTCATGTATTACGAAATGACAATAGCAGGACTAAAACGCCAATTACCTTTGTGCAAGATTACTGATGATCTTTATATCGGTGCCTTCATCATGTTCAGCGATGTAGAAATTACAAGGGCATGTGCCAAGGAACTCCTGAAAGCTGCGCCGGATTTTGATGTCATCATCACGGCAGAATCAAAAGGCATTCCCCTTGCTTATGAGATGGCAAGACAAGCTGGCACAGATGATTATGTGGTCGCTCGAAAAGGTGCCAAATTGTATATGGATAATGTCATCACCACAGAGGTCAATTCCATTACAACCGATCATATTCAAACTTTATGTCTGGGGCAAAAAGAAGCAGATATGATGTGCGGGAAGCGAGTCCTCATTGTCGATGACGTAATCAGCACAGGAGAATCTCTCCTTTCGTTGGAAACCCTCGTAAAACAAGTAGGCGGAAATATCGTCGGCAGGATGGCTGTACTGGCAGAAGGAGAGGCATCTGACAGAACGGATATCAGCTTCTTAGAAAAATTACCAGTCTTCAATGCTGACGGCACAATAAAATAATCAATATGTAAATTGAGAGGCTTCTTGCACAGAATCCAGTCGGACAGACCCTGGTGAGGCGCCTCTTATTTTTGTTTAAAAACAGTTGACTCCCACGTTACGTGATACTGTATGATGGAGACAAAGTTAATTAGGAGCTGATGATTATGAGAACAATAAGCCAAGTTGCAAAGCTGACCGGAGTAAGCGTGCGCACTCTGCAATACTATGATGAAATCAACTTGCTCAATCCAAGCCAGCTTACCTCCTCGGGTTATCGTTTGTACGATGATGAAGACCTGAAAAAGCTGCAGCAGATTTTATTTTTTAAAGAGCTGGATTTCAAGTTAAAAGAAATCAAGACGATGATTGAACAGCCAGATTTCGACCAAATTGAAGTTTATAAGAAGCAGAAGCAGCTGCTCTCTTTAAAACGTGACCGGCTTAACAAGCTGATATTGCTCCTGGATAGACTTGCGAAAGGAGAACCATGTATGAGTTTCACAGAATTTGATTTAAGCGAATATATCGACGCATTGGAGCAGTTCAAAAAAACTGATGCGGACCAGGTAATAAAATACTGGGGCAGCATCGAAAACTTTGAAAAGTTCATTGAAAGAGTCAGGGAGGATGAGCCTCGTCTAGCTCAACTGGCTGTCAAACAATTTGGCAGCGTGGAAAAATATACGGAAGCAATGAAGGACAACCTGGCACATTTTTCTGAACTGATGGAACAGGCTGATACTATGAGGGAGAATATCGACGAGTTGATGAAGAAAAATAACGAGTTATACGCGCAATTGACCGATGACATGTCGAGGGACGCCTCTTCCCCTGCAGTGCAGAGTATTCTTGCGGAAATTATTGAATTTTCCCAGCAATCTCTTATGAATAGAGAGATGGGAGATGGCTACTGGGATATGATAATCGAAAGTTACGAAAACGAAACAAACAAAGGTATCGTAGATCAAAAATACGGTGCTGGTGCATCTGATTATATCGCAAAAGCGCTGCGATGTTACTTCCACAGATAACTCGCGTAAAAAGACTGCGTTTCAAGTTGATAAAACGTAGTCTTTTTTATAACATAGGAAATATCGTCCAAAGGACGTATTTCCTATGTTTCAAAGTTTTTTATAGCATGCCTCTGGCGTGGGTCTTTGATCAGATTTCCAGTTTGCAGGTATCAGACAAGAACTTTCCAATTCTCTCTTTCCGCTCCCCTTCATCCTTCGGCCAGGTAAACAGATCAACACCTTTCCAACTTGCATGATCGACACTATAGGTCGGAATTTCATTTTCGTAGATAGCCTCGCTGGCTTCTATCCGAAATCCGTTGATGGTTTTGTGCGGACCGCCGTTGAGAATAAATCCTTTGATTTCTCCCAGGCTGTCTAGATATGCCTGGTCTGCGTCGTGGCTGCAGACGACTGCCGGCACGCCAAAACTCTCCACATCCTCCTTGATCATCTGGCAATTCTCATGTCCTAAGTCTACGATTACAATTACTCCACTCGCCATTACTCGTCATCCTCCATTTCTGCAAGCTTTCCATATACTACCAGTCTTGCATCATCAAATTCATATGTGCAGGTGCTCAACATCACGATTTTGTCTCTGGGCGATGCAGCCACACCCGTGTCAATTTCACCATTTGCAATAATCCAGTCGAGGTATGTCTGTTTATCCTTTTCTCCGGAAAAACGATATCGGTACTTATCGCTGTCCGCGGCAATTGTTACAACACCAAAGATTTCCACTTCGTATTTTTTCTCCGGTGTGATCAGCATCATTTTCTTATGTTTGTCAAAATAGTCTTTGTCCCGGTATTTCGTAAGAGAATTGAACATGCTGCCATCTTTCATTCTATGGCCATAAATAATCGTGTTGAACTCTGTAAAGGGTTTTTCGCATCGGTAGTCGATAAAGATGGAACCTTTGCCATTGTACTGGCCGTTGATCATCCGGTACAGATAGTATTGATTGTCTTTTCCCTGTACCACAGGATAATTGATGACTGTATCTTTTGAGTAAATCCACGCCTTGACGTCCTTGTTTTTCTTGACCAATGCGTCAAAATCCACTTCACCAGTAAATGATTCTGCCTGCGTTCCCGCAAGTTCCTGTACACTGTCATATTCTTTCGTTCCTACGTGATATTCATATAAAATCGTTCCAATCTTGTAAAGACTAAACGCAATAATCAGTATCAAAATAAAGAGAATCATTCGATAAAGCAACGTGCTTTTTTTCTTTTCTTTTTTTGTCATAGTGATACATTTTCCTCTATTCATCCGACTATAAAGTATTGTATCACATTTCCATTTCTTTTTCATTCTTTTGCGTATAAAAAAGGCCGCCGATTCCAATATTAAAATCATGGAATTAATAGTATTTGTTTTGGGTGGAGCTTTTTACGGCCTTACAGAATTTATATATCGAGGCTGGACCCATTGGACCATGGTGCTGACAGGCGGTGCTGTCGTACTCACGTTCTATCTTCTGATTCCTTTTCTATTTAATATGAATGTTATACTCGCCGCTTTGCTTGGCGCTTTGATTATCACCGCATACGAGTTCTCGATGGGTGTCATCGTCAATCTCTGGCTGCATTGGGATGTTTGGGACTATTCTTCTCGTCCTGGCAATGTACTCGGGCAGATTTGCCCTCTTTATACGGCATACTGGTTTGCAATATGCCTTGCCTTCTTCTCCCTGATAAAATATAATAAGAATATACTTTTTTAGCAGGAGAAGAAATTATGTCAAAATATGATTATAGCAAGTTACAAAATGGCAGCGATATCAGGGGAGTTGCAATTGACGGCGTCCCTGGCGAAACTGTCAACCTGAACAAGGAAACAACGATGCGCCTCGCAAAAGCCTTTCTTTACTGGCTGACTTCAAAGACGGGAAAAGATCCCGCTTCTTTGACTATATCCATCGGACGCGATCCGCGTTTGTCAGGTCCCGGCTTGGCTGATGCATTCTGCCAGGCGCTAGTTTCTTACGGCTGCAGAATCTTAGATGCAGGAATCGCTTCAACACCGGCCATGTTCATGTCAACAATCTTTGCAGAATATCAATGTGACGGCGCTATCATGGTGACGGCCAGCCATCTCCCTTTTAACAGAAATGGATTCAAGTTCTTCGACTGTGAAGGCGGACTGGACAAGGGCGACATTACGGACATCATCACCTTTGCAGAATCAGACTCGATATTAAATTCCATACAGGGCCGTGAGCCCGGAGAAGTGGAAAAAATCCCACTTCTCGATACATATTCGGCCCATCTGCGTGAGCTGATTGCTGAAGGTGCAGGCTTGGGCGAAAAACCACTGGCAGGTATGAGAATTACCGTCGATGCGGGCAACGGTTCCGGCGGGTTCTTCGCCACTAAGGTGTTAGCACCTCTAGGTGCTGATATTTCTTCCAACCAGTACCTGGAACCCGATGGGAACTTTCCAAATCATGCCCCGAACCCGGAAGATCAGAAAGCGATGGAGGCAATCTGTTCTCGTGTCAAAGAGGTGAAGTCAGATCTTGGCCTCATCTTTGATACCGATGTAGACAGATCCTCTGCGGTGGACGAAAAAGGCCGCGAAATTAACCGGAACGGCATCGTTGCCATGGCGGCGGCACTGATCGCCGAGGCTCATCCGAGAACCACCGTCGTTACAGACAGCATCACCAGTAATCAGCTGACCGCATTTCTCGAAAAGGACCTGGGGCTTAAGCACCTGCGCTTCAAGCGAGGGTATAAAAACGTGATTAACAAATCCATCCAACTAAATCAAGCTGGGATTGACAGCCAGTTAGCCATTGAAACCTCAGGCCACGCCGCATACAAAGAAAACTACTTCCTCGACGACGGCGCTTATCTCGCCACTAAAATCGTCATCAAAGCGGCAAAACTCCATCAGGCGGGTCAGGGTATTTCCGCGTTGATTGCCACTATGAAAATGCCTGCGGAATCTATAGAAGTCAGATTTCCGATTTTAGCGGAGGACTTTTCAGCTTACGGCAATCAGATTATCGATGATTTGCAGGCACTCGTCGCATCCGATCAGCTGCAGGGCGCTTCTCTCGTCACACCGAACTATGAAGGCGTTCGCATCAATTTTGATACCCCTTCTCTAAAGGGATGGATGCTGCTTCGCAAGTCGCTGCATGATCCGATCATGCCCCTCAATATTGAATCCGATGTAGAAGGCGGCTGTGAGGCGATCAGGAAATTGTTAAAGCCGATTCTGGCGACTTATGCAGAGCTGGATATTTCAAAATTATAAATGCACTATAAAAGGCCGTCACGCTGAACGGCCTTTTATTTTTTTTTTTATTATTTAAACTCCAATGACTTGTAGAATACTTCTACATCCTTCCATTCGTAATCAAAGATGATGATCGTCACCGACTCGAACGCTCTGGCCAGGGCACCTGCATATTTGTCATTGCGAAGCTCTTCAATGGTGAACCCCGGTACGGAAAGCCCGAATCTGCCCGCATTGGCCATAATCCCCGCTTTCATGTAGCCGACAAACTCCGCCCACTCTTCATCGCCGGTCATATCTGCCGCTTCTTGTTTAGCAGATAATTTGATACGATCTCTTTCGTTGGCATCCCCTTTCAGTCCCCTGACGGCAAAATAGTTGATCCACTTGTTGAGCATATCATTATCCGCGCATTTCTCAAAGGCCTCCAGAATTTCGTCCTTCGGTACGGAAACCCGATAAAAATATCGGTTATCATAGGTATCAATCTTTTCCACTTTCTCAAAAGCTTCCTCGAGAGTTTCCTGATAGGCGTCTGCCGAAACCTTTTCGTCTGACAGAACCGGAAAAGATACCACTAGATAGTCTGGCGCGGGTATGTATTGTGAATTCTTATATTCTGCTAAGGCATGCTGAATGCCTATATTTTCTGAAATAAGTTGTACAGCTCTGTTCATAATACTCACCTCGTTAATATTCTGTTCCCAATTTGCATTTTTCTGACAAATCTATTTTATCACATTTTATTTGTGAAGCATAGTTAAAATATAGATTAGTACTCTTTTGCGATTTCCTCCCCCATCAGCATGCGCAACGTGCCGCCTGCCAGAGCTTCCATCTCACCCTCTCCTGCCATGACTTCAATTTTGCCGATATGTCCGCAATACTCTGTAATCATGTCGGTCAACATCTTTGAGCGGGCAATGCCGCCAGTCAAGATAATCACATCCACCTGACCTTTTAAAACACAAGATAGTCCCGCTACAGACTTTGCCACTTGTAAAGCCATGGCCTCATAGACTAGTTTGGCATAATCATCCCCGCCCTCAATGCGGTTTTCAACTTCTAAGCAGTCTTTCGTTCCCAAATAAGAATAGATGCCCCCTTTTCCGCTGATTAGGTCTTCCATGTCCTTCTCAGTGTGTCTGCCATCAAAACAGAGTTTTTTGAAGAGAAGAAGCGGGATACCCCCGGAGCGCTCTGGTGCCATAGGGCCGTCATCGTAAGCCGCGGTATCTATTACTTTCCCATCTCTCCAGGCATTAGCAGTAATACCACCACCCATATGGCAGACGATGAACTGCAGATCCTTATAGTCTCTGCCGATAGAAGCTGCATATTTGATGGCCTGCGCTCTCGAATTCAAAAGATGGGTTGCACCATACTTTTCGACCCCGGCAATCCCGGTAAGTTTCACAACATCTAACAAATCACAGCCCATGGTGGAATCGTAAATATATGCTGGCAATCCCAAAGGTGTTGCAATCGCGTAAGCTAAAAGTCCTCCCAGGCTGGATGCATGCTGCGGAATATCGGAACTGGCCAGTCTGTCACAGAGTCTTTCGTTTACTCTGTACCCGCCACCTGCAAGTTCATAGACCATGCCGCCTCTGCCGACTACTGCCGAAAGATTCGTCAAATCATAGCCGTCTTCTTCTAGCATCTGTAGGATCATCTCTCTTCTGTATTCTCTCTGCGATGCTACATTGGGGAAAGAGAGGATGATTTCTTCGTCGTGAATGATATTTTTTTCAAAGAGCACGTCCTCATTCTGATTGGTATAAATGGCGATTTTCGTCGATGTAGAACCTGGATTGATGACCAGAATGTCTCTAATCCTCATATCTCTCACTCTCCTCTCGCAGCATTTTGATTTCTCTTCCATAACCAGATAGATCCTCCTGCGGCGTCTCCAAAATGCAAGGAAGCCCTGCCAGTTTCGGATGATTAACCACATGCAATATCGTTTTGAGCCCCAGATGTCCGCTGCCGATACAGGCGTGGCGATCCTTATGGGCGCCCCTTTCGTTCATGCTGTCGTTGATATGCAGCGCCTTCAATCGGTCAAGTCCAACCACTCGATCAAACTCCTCAAGAACCCCGTCCAAATTACCTATAATATCGTAGCCGGCATCACTGACGTGACAGGTATCCAGGCACACACCCATTTTTTCGTCGTGGTTTACCCGGGAAATAATTTCAGCCAGCTCTTCAAATCGGCTGCCCACTTCACTGCCCTTTCCCGACATCGTCTCCAGCAATATCACAGTTGACTGCTCTGGCGTGATGATTTCGTTCAGCAGATCACTGATCAATTCAACTCCCTTTTCTATACCTTGCCCCACATGACTGCCGGGATGAAAATTGTAATAGTTGCCCGGAAGATATTCCATCCTTCTCATATCGTCTTCCATGGCCATATGGGCAAAATTCCTCGTTTTTTCGGTGGCGGAACAGGGGTTCAACGTATATGGCGCGTGCGCGACCAATTTTCCAAAATGATTCTCCTCCAATATCATTCTCAGTTTTTTTACATCTTCCCCGTCGATTTCCTTAGCCTTTCCTCCTCTTGGATTACGTGTAAAAAAAGCGAAGGTATTGGCGTCGATATCGCATGCATTCTTTCCCATGGCTGCAAACCCTTTCACCGAGGAAAGATGGCAGCCAATGCATAATCTTTTATTTTCTATTTTGTTTGTTATTTTCTTTTCCATAGCCTATATTGTACTACATTCATCACAGAATTCCAAAGCCTTTGAAAAATAATTTCATGACATCTGCGTTAATTCGTGTATAATTGACTTAGAATCATTGAGAGGAAACATTCCATGAATTTAAAAGAAAATGCAAAAAAGCCGCTTTTTTCCGCAAAGAATACTCAGAAAAAAAAGTAGCCGCTACGCACAAGCTTATAAACAAAGCTGCTGGTGTGTTAAAATACTTTACATTTATGTTGCTTCTCATGGGGCTGCTTTGGTGCGTCTATTTTCTGGTTTTGTCAGTCGTGAAACCGGAACAAGTCGACTACGCCAATAACATGGCTGAACTGATCGTAGCCGGTTTAACTGTAATATCAATTTTGTTTGCCTTCGTTGAATTCATACGAAGAAAAGACGACAAGAAAGAATAAAAGGAGGTCTGATTATGCAGCATGAAATCACAAAAGCCGCTCCTCTGCTAAATCAGCAGGGCCATTTAAATGAACCTGGTTACGCAAAATCCCTGCTTCCTGTTTACGACAGGTCGGCAATCAAAGCCCCTTCCTGGCGCATCAAAGAATGGGATTATTACTATATCTGCAATGACGACTATGGCATCGCGCTAACGATCGCTGATAATTCTTACATGGGTCTGGACAGTATCAGCCTCTTGGATTTCAGAATTCCCTGGCAGCAGACGACTAGTCCCATGTCCTTTTTTACCAGCGGCAAAGTAGGGTTTCCGTCCACTTCTGCATCGGGAAACGTGGCTCACGGCGGCAGACACCACGCCCTTTCCTTTCAAAAAGAAGGTTCAGCCAGAGTCCTGTCCTTCCGCATGGATAATTTCTGCAAAGGAAAACCCATAGAAGGGTGCCTGGAATTGACGGAGCCGCCAGGAGACTCCATGGTCATCGTCACTCCTTTTGCCGGAGCGCCTGATCACTTCTATCTCAATCAGAAGATCAACTGCATGACAGCAATGGGCAGCGTTCACTTTGATGGACAGGAGTATATCTTTGATCCTGCGTCCTCCTTTGCCGTGCTGGACTGGGGCCGCGGCGTCTGGACCTACAAAAACACCTGGTACTGGGGCAGCGCTTCCGGGCTTGCAGACGGCGTGCCATTTGGATTTAACATCGGCTACGGCTTCGGCGATACCTCCGCCGCCACAGAAAACATGCTCTTTTATAATCACAAAGCGCACAAATTGGACCAAGTGACCTTTCACATTCCAACTGGGCAGGACGGTAAGGAGGACTATCTCAAGCCGTGGAGGTTCACCAGCAGTGATAGCCGCTTTGAAATGGACTTTGAACCAATTATCGATCGTCATGCAGATTCCAACGTCCTTCTCATTCGCTCCAATCAGCATCAGCTCTTCGGCAGATTCTCCGGCAAAGCCGTTCTCGACGACGGCACTGAAATACAGGTGAAAAATTTGATGGGTTTTGCTGAGAAAGTATATAACAAGTGGTAGAAAAAGGGGCTGTGAAAAAATGAAATATTTTTTCGCAGCCTCTTTTCGTTAACTAAACATCTTCTATGTATATGAATTTTTTTA
>CABIXY010000018.1 GCA_902362805.1 Eubacteriaceae bacterium
TTTTTTTTTACAGACTTGGAGTATACGATTTGGTTATCTTTCCTGTTTTTGAACAAGTAATCTGCGCTCTACATGGTTCTTCTTGGATTACTAATCCATTTCCTTCATATTGAAGACCATAACAGAAAACTCCTCTAGCCCTTGCAGTATAAGATGTGCCACTTGCCTCTTTAACCGCACTCCATTGGGAACAAGACCAAGGGCTTAAATTTCCTCTTTCGTAATGTGAATCAAAGTTACTCTTATACCACGCCTTGCTTCCGTTATAGAAGAAGTCACACTGAACATGAACTGAAACAATTTTAAGACCAACCCAAGATGTTAGTGTACGGCGAGCATAAATTGTACCTGTACTTTTTTTAGTTGCTGTTGTTACAGCACTTGCCTTATCTTGGTACAACTCTTCTTCTGCAACATAGAAAGGCGTAACTGTAATAGATTCAGTATCGCTTATTTCATAAGTCTTTTCTAATCTATTATCGACATTTGCAACAACTGTTTTATTACTGTCTTCGATGCTCTGAGCCAAAGAATCTGCGGCTTCTTTTACTTTGCAAGAGTTATTTTCACTGTACTCTTTTATTATCCCTGGATATTCACTCTTGTCTGCTGATTTCAATTTTTCAACAATCCCTTCAGCATATTCATCATATTCCTTGATATCTTTCTGAGTTACATCTAACGTTTCTTTGCTAATTTTTAAAGTTTCATTTGGAACGACTGCAGATTCTAAAGAACTTGCATACACACTTCCCGGAATAGTCATCAGCATGATAGCAACGAGTAGTGTAACAATAGCTTTTGTTTTAACTTTAGTAGTCATGAAATACTCCTTTCAATTTCACATAATTAACTGATGTATTTAATTTATAGTAATTTTTGAATCTTTTAAAGAACTTAATGGATTACATTTAGAAATGCTACTATTGGTTGCTTTTTTTTACTTTTTTAATTATCATATTGCTTAGGATACAAATGGGAGAGAGAATTAAATGGGAATAAATCAAAATCTAAAAAAATATAGAGAACTCAATGGATTAACGCAACAAGATGTTTCAGAATCACTTAATATTTCGAGACAATCCGTTTCAAAGTGGGAAAATGATAAAAGTTATCCTGATTTAGATAATTTATTACTACTTAGTCAGCTTTATAATGTTACTGTTGACGATCTTCTTGGGGATACATCGCCTAAAGTAAACATTAAGCAACGAAGGAAAAATGAATCCTCTATTTTATTGTTAATTTCAATAATTAATTTTTTTATAATCCCAATTGGAGGGATTATAGCCATTATTGTGCTTAAGAAAAATAATACAAATAAAAAATATCATACTTTAATAAAAATTTTATGTATAGCGTGTCTTATACTTTCTTTTTTTATAGTATGTCTTATTTTGTTTTTTTCGCTATTTTTTCATGTATGATTATACCTGAAGAGCATAAGGAAAAACCGCTTGCACATTCGTGCAACTTTGGCAGAGCCAAAGGTTTTTTAGCTAAATTATCTGCAAGCGGTTTATAGAAAATCTGTACATGATATGTACACCACCGTTACCGGTAAAATGCCCTATATTTTCTCTATATACTGTTACTGGTAACGGATTTTAAAAGTAACATCTTATGCCTGCCGGTAATCCCGATCAGAGTGTGCAACTTTTTCATTACCGGTATTTTTTTCTTCAAAAAACGCCATTTTTTGACCTAATCTGTCCGAGCTTTTCTAAAAAAAATGCACATCATACTTCTAAATTTAGTTGATTGTGTAAGATTTAAATTTCCATTTTAAGCGATTTTATGGATTTATTCGTAGGAATGTCCATATTTTTCCTAAAAATTGCTCATACGGCAAAATACGCCCTCTCAGATGCCTTTCTGGTTCGTCATTCAAGCCAGTTTATCAGCTTCAACCCGTCTTTTAATCCCTCCTTATAAGCGGATTCGATTAGGCAGTTGATATTCTCAATCTGGTCTTTATTGCAAGATTCAGAGACCACTTTGAATATTTTCTTTGTTCGAACTTCCCATTCATCACTAAATTCGATTATTGGCTTCTCCATCTTTGGTTCTCCTTTAACATAATTTTATAACATGTATACATGCTAAGAAATTATATCATATTTGTTCACAAAGAAATAAATTATACTTTCTGTGAGGTGAATATGTTGAATAAAGTAAAAATACCAAAGCGGAAACTCAAAGGCGACGATGGACACAAAATATTCTCTATCAGAATTCCTGATGACCTGTATGAAGAGTTGAACAGCTTAGCCAGTAAGACTGAATTATCGAGAAACGAAATCATAACCATACTGCTGAAAGCTGCCATCGATGTTGCAGTAATCGAAGATGCCGAAAAATAAAAGAGATGCTCATAAACAGGAGTGTCTTTTTTATTTTTTTGTGAAAAAATAAGTGAAATTTTAAAAGAGAGCTTTGGGATGAAATTTTTCAAGAAATTGTGGATAAAAGACGGGTTCCCTTGTTAATCTCTTTGTAAAGACTCTTGTAAGGACTCTTGTACGTGCCATGTAGCCCAGTAATAGCAATCGATTCTAGCATCTTTCGAGTACCTTTTGGGGCGTTATAAAGTACCTTTTGGGGCGTTATAAAGTACCTTTTGGGGCGTTATAAAGTACCTTTTGGGGCATCATAAAGTACAAATGTGTTGAATGTACTTTATATGTGTGGTATTATTTATTAAAGGTACCTTTTGGGGCGTTGAAATTTCAAGAAAATTTTGATTCAGGTAACTTTTTGGGGAGGATAAAAAGATGGTTAAAAAAACGAAAACAATAGCACGATTTAAAATTGCAGCGTGGGTTGAGAAGGAATTTGTTTCTGGTAGTGTAGAAATATCTTATATGAGTGATAATTCTGCTACTATAACCGATGCCATGGCGCAGAGCATGGAAGTTACTTACGACGAAAAAGAAGGGATATAAGTATGAATGAGATAGTAAAGTACCACAACGATCTTTCAGAACTGCCCTTGCGTAAATTTACATCATCAGAATTGGATTTACTTATGACCATTTGCAGTAAGTGCAAATATCAAGATACAGCTTCATTAACGTTTGGTTTTTCTGAATTAAAGAAATTAGCCAATTATGATTCAAAGGACAATCATCGATTAGCAGAGGATATACGTCGAACAAATAAAAAGCTGTTAGAGCTTAATATAATGCTTCATGATGCTGATAAAGCAGGAACTACAGTTCAGTTCGCATTATTTACAAGATTTATAACAAGCGAAGAAATGCAAACTCTTGAAGTAAAAGTGAATGAAGAATTTAAGTATATTTTGAACGATTTAACTTCTAATTTCACAAGGTTTGAACTGGATGAGTTTGTACAGCTTAGAAGCTCCTATGCAAAAGCGTGTTATCGACAACTTAAGAGATACAGGGATACGGGCTTTTGGTCTGTTTCTTTGGAGCGGTTTAAAGAACTTATGGATATTCCAAAATCATATACTCTGACCAATCTGGACAAAAGGGTTTTAAAACCTATCGACACAGAATTATCCAAGGTTTTCAAGCATTTTACCATTGAAAAGAAATATGGGACAGGCAGGGGAAAGCCTGTCATTGGATTTGAATTTCACTTCACTCCAGAACGCCCATGGGAGTCATTGACGGATTCAACAGAAAAAGGTTACAAAGAAACAGGTTTTATTTGTCCCGATTGCGGACAAGCTCTTGTCGAAAAAGTGATTAACGGTAGTAACTGCTGGTGTCATATTGACGGATACAAAAACGATGCCACCTGCAGGCGCATCTTCAACAGCGTTGCTGAAATTGAAGGCTATGAGAGCTATAAGAAAAAATCAGAAGAAGAGAAAAAAACGCATGAGAAGCGTGGATTCTTCGGAAAATTATTTGGTTGAATTTGGATAAAAAAATGAAAACGTCATATGGGGTATTAGGGGAGAATCCCCTGATAAGTGAAAAACAGACCTTTTTTTCTATGCTTGCGCCAACATTACTCATTAAGGAAATGATTTGCTCACAGACTAAAGAGAAACTAGCTGCCGCAGAAAATGCGGCAGCTAGTTTCTCTTTAGTCTGTGACAATCTTTTTTATAACAATTTTTCTATTATCTTGATTATCACTGTAATGATTCCTGCGATACTCAACGAAAACAATATACATCCCAGGATGCTTCCCCAAGATATTGGCTTTACTAGATACACTATAGATCCAATAAAACAAATTGCAAATATTGCAAGAAAGATGTATAGCGACTTTATATTCATAATCTCAATCCCCTGTTTTTTTTTACAGACTTGGAGTATACGATTTGGTTATCTTTCCTGTTTTTGAACAAGTAATCTGCGCTCTACATGGTTCTTCTTGGATTACTAATC
>CABIXY010000019.1 GCA_902362805.1 Eubacteriaceae bacterium
GTTTTATAACCGAAAGGTTTCATCAAAACCTTCCTTTCGACAGAATCGGGGGTTTTGATATATGGGGAATTAGCTCAGCTGGGAGAGCACCTGCCTTGCACGCAGGGGGTCAAGGGTTCGAGCCCCTTATTCTCCACCACGGGAAGCTTTTGCGGCTCGAACCCGAAAGGGCGCGACCGTGAAGGGGAAGCGTACGGCGTACGGTTTCCTAGGGAGCGGTCCGGGGCGACTGTAAAAAGGAGCCGAAGGACGGCGGATTCACGAAGTGAAGACGCGAAGCCCCTTATTCTCCACCACGAGCCTTCAGGGGTTCGTAGAAGTACCTTGAAAACTGAATAACGTGTAACAAACAAACACAGAAATAACGAAATCGAGAAAATACAAACTAAGCAAGGTCTTAAGAGACAATGCGGAGGGTATGATCTATGATTTCAACCGAGAAACCAGAAAAAAGCAATTTACTGAAGTTTTTTAA
>CABIXY010000020.1 GCA_902362805.1 Eubacteriaceae bacterium
TTCCCATCTCGAACACAGCAGTTAAGCTCCCCAGCGCTGATGATACTTGGCGGGCAGCCGCCTGGGAAAGCAGGTCGTTGCCGGTTTCTGTGGCTCCATGGTCAAGCGGTCAAGACACCGCCCTTTCACGGCGGTAACCCGAGTTCGATTCTCGGTGGAGTCACCATTTTTTTTTATGTTTATGCGCGATTGGCGGAATTGGCAGACGCACTAGATTTAGGTTCTAGCGGGCGACCGTAGGGGTTCAAGTCCCTTATCGCGCACCAAAAAATCCCTACACCTTTTGGTGTAAGGGATTTTTTTATGTAATCGTAGGGACTTGAACCCTGAGA